>NZ_GG700801.1:120778-178892 GCF_000160875.1 Lactobacillus iners DSM 13335 | reverse complement strand
TCTTTTAATTTTTCAGTATAATCCGTTTGGATTTATTGAAAGACTATTAATTTAACATTAATAGTGGAGTGTTGTCCGAGAGGCCGAAGGAGCATGATTGGAAATCATGTATACGGGCATTACCTGTATCGAGAGTTCGAATCTCTCACACTCCGTAGTTAGGGACTTTTTAAGTTTTTAACTAGTTATAAATATCGCTTGCATAGCTTTGTGGGCAATGTTATCATCGAAGCTATGTTAGGGATAATTTATATGACCCGTTGGTCAAGTGGTTAAGACATCGCCCTTTCACGGCGGTATCATGAGTTCGAATCTCGTACGGGTCATTTTGGAGGATTAGCTCAGCTGGGAGAGCATCTGCCTTACAAGCAGGAGGTCACAGGTTCGAGCCCTGTATCCTCCATAGGAGACTACCAAATGGTAGTCTTTTTTAATATTTATTATTGTATTACGGTTAAGGTCCCGAGAGGATTCGAAATTCGAAGATGCCTTGTAACCGATTTTTTAAAGGGGGACTTCTATTATGAAGCAAGAGAAACATTTATTTACGTCAGAATCAGTTTCTGAGGGTCATCCAGATAAAATTGCTGATCAAATTTCAGATGCAATTTTGGATGCAATTTTAGCTAAAGATCCTAATGGTCGTGTTGCTTGTGAAACTACGGTAACTACAGGATTGGTTTTAGTTGTAGGAGAAATATCTACATTAGCATATGTTGATATTCAATCTATAGTCAGAAAGACAATTAATGAAATAGGTTATAACCGACCAGAATTAGGCTTCGATGCTTCTAATTGTGCAATTTTGGTTGATATTGATGAACAATCATCTGATATCGCTGGAGGAGTAGATAACTCCTTAGAGGTTAGAAGTGGTAATAAAGGCGATGATCGTCTTAATCAAATTGGTGCTGGAGATCAAGGCTTAATGTTTGGATTTGCCATTAAGGAAACACCTGAACTTATGCCTTTACCTATATCCTTAGCACATAAGATTATGAGAAAAACTGCTGATTTACGAAAAAATGGTACTTTACCTTGGTTAAGACCTGATGCAAAAGCTCAAGTAACTGTTGAATATGATAAGGATAATAAGCCTAAACGTATTGATACTATTGTTGTTTCAACACAAACAGATGATGTAGTATCAAATGATGAAATTCAAAATAGTATAATTAATGATGTGATTAAAAAGGTTATACCAGAACGCTATCTTGATGAAAATACAAAATATCTAATTAATCCTTCCGGGAGATTTGTTATTGGTGGACCTAAAGGTGACTCAGGATTAACTGGTCGAAAAATTATTGTAGATACTTACGGTGGCTATGCAAGACATGGTGGAGGTGCCTTTTCAGGTAAAGATTTAACTAAAGTTGATCGTAGTGCAAGTTATGCAGCACGTTATGTAGCTAAAAATATTGTTGCAGCAGGGTTAGCTTATCGTTGCGAGATTCAGTTAGCCTATGCAATCGGTGTAGCACATCCAGTATCAATCATGATTGATACTGCGGGTACAGGTGTAGTTGATGAATCACTATTAGTACAAGCTGTGCGTGAGATATTTGATTTGCGTCCAGCTGGGATTATAAAAATGTTAGATTTAAATCGTCCTATATATAAGCAAACTGCAGCTTATGGGCATTTTGGTAGAACTGATATTGATTTACCTTGGGAGCATACCGATAAGGTCAGTGAATTATTAGATTATGTGAAAAATCATGAATAAAGTCCGTCATACAAATATAAAAATCATCACCTGTGCTATTTTTCTTACCACTTTTATGACTGCCATAGAAGGAACCATTGTTTCAACAGCAATGCCAACTATTGTTTCAGATCTTAATGGTTTGGAGATTATGAGTTGGGTTGTATCAATATTTTTATTAATGACAGCAGTAACTACACCAATTTATGGAAAATTAGCAGATAGTTTCGGTCGAAAGCCCGTGTTCTTATTTGGAATATTAATTTTTGTGATAGGTTCGTCGTTATGTGGCTTAGCACAAAATATGTTTCAATTAATTATCTTTAGAACAATTCAAGGCTTAGGATCTGGTGCTATTCAACCTGTTGCAATTACGATGTTAGCTGATTTATATCCAATTGATAAGAGATCTAAAATATTAGGATTAAATTGCGGCTTTTGGGGTGTAGCAGCTATATTAGCACCTTTATTGGGTGGATTTATTGTACAACATTTATCGTGGCATTGGATATTTTATATTAATGTTCCGATAGGTATTGCAGCATTGATTATGGTACAGGTATATTTTATTGAGAAAAAGGTCAATAAAATAGTATCGCTAGATTATGCAGGATCAGCAATTTTAATCGTATTTTTATTATCGTTGATGTTATTTTTGCAATTTCTGGATCAGCCCGGAACTTTGTTGTTGACTATCGCTTTATTAGTTATTAGCATATTTAGCTTTGTATTATTCTTTAGTGTAGAAAAAAAGGCTAAAGATCCAATTATCCCTTTGTCTATTATCAAAAATAAGGAATTTATCTGTCATAGTTTAATTACTCTATTAATTTCAGGAGTTGTTATTGGCTTTGAATTTTATATTCCGACTTGGATGCAGGGAATTAATGGTGTTAGTTCATCAATGGCTGGTTTTGCAGTCACACCAAGTTCTTTATTATGGATTGTTGGTTCCTTCATTTCAGGAACATTAATGTTTCGTTATGGTACCAAAAAGCTATTTGATGTCTTTTTAGCAGTATTATTATTGGCAGATATATGTCTTTTATTAGTACCAATATATACACCGCTTTGGGTATTTTGCGTTTTGGCAGCTGTTAATGGCATCGGTTTTGGAATCATTATCACAGTGGCATTAATGAAATCACAATTGATTGTTTCTCCAAAAGATATAGGGGTTGCAACAGCATTTAATACATTGTTGAAATTTTTGGGTCAAACAATGATGGTTTCACTCTTTGGTGTTGTATTTAATACTTCAATTATGGCAGGATTACAAAAACATCCGCAGTTAACACAAAATATGATGAATAAAATTGTTGCTTCTGCTAAATTATCTCAGTTAGATCCAAAATTTGTTCCACAATTAAGAATGGTGCTTATTAATGCATTAAAATCTGGTTATTGGGTAGCATTAGTTTTAATTGTCGTTTCTTTTTTACTGAATCATTTGTATAAAGAAAAGAGAATTAAAAAGTAATATGATGGTATAAATTACCTTGTAAAATTTCTTTTTTGTGGTAAATTATAATCATTATAGATAAAAAAAGAGTTGAGATTAGTAAATGAACCTGCATTTTCAGAGAGGGATTATTGGTGTGATATCCTAATGTAATTCATTGAACTTACTCCGTAGCAAACTCTACGTTGGCACAGCGATAACGTGCGACAAGGGTCATGTTATGCATGGAACTTAGGTGGTACCGCGATTCAATTTCGTCCTATGATTTACTTTCATAGGACGTTTTTTATTTTAGGAGGAAAAAATGTATAATCACAAAGTTGTTGAAAGAAAATGGCATCAATATTGGTCAGAACATAAAACATTCAAGACAGGAACAGATCCAAATAAGAAAAATTACTATGCTTTAGATATGTTTCCATTTCCATCCGCTAAGGGTCTTCATGTAGGGCATCCAGAAGGATATACTGCTACCGATATTTTAGCTCGTATGAAAAGGGCACAAGGATATAATGTTTTACATCCAATGGGTTGGGATGCTTTCGGGTTACCAACTGAGCAATATGCAATAAAAACTGGTAGAGATCCTATGGATGTTACTAAGGAAAATATAGCTAATTTTAAAAATCAACTAACCCAACTTGGATTTTCTTACGATTGGGATCGTGAGGTAAATACTAGTGATCCTGCTTATTATAAATGGACACAGTGGGTATTTGAACAAATGTATAAAATGGGATTAGCTTATGAGGCTGAAGTTCCTGTTAATTGGTCACCAGATCTGGGTACAGTTGTAGCAAATGAAGAAGTAATTGATGGTAAAACAGAGCGTGGAGGTTTTCCTGTTTATCGTCGCAATATGCGTCAGTGGATGTTAAAAATGACAGCTTATGCAGATAGATTATTGGAAGATTTAGATGATTTAGATTGGCCTGAACCAATCAAAGAAATGCAACGCAATTGGATTGGTAGATCATATGGTGCCCAAATTACTTTTCAAGTTGAAAATACTAATTTGACTTTTGATGTTTTTACTACTAGACCAGATACATTGTTTGGTGTTAGTTATACTGTTTTGGCACCAGAAAATGAATTAGTTAAAAAAATAACTACAGAAGAACATCAAGCGGATGTAGAAGCTTATATCAAAAAAATAGAATCAAAATCTGATTTGGAAAGAACTGATCTAAATAAAGATAAAACAGGTGTTTTCACTGGAGCATATGCTATTAATCCAATTAATGGTGACAGAGTACCTATTTGGATATCTGATTACGTTTTAGCAAGCTATGGTACTGGTGCAGTGATGGCAGTACCTGCACATGATGATCGTGATTATGCTTTTGCCAGCAAATTCTCTTTGCCAATTAAAGAAGTTATTAAGGGCGGCGATGTCACTCAAGCAGCCTTTGTTGGCGATGGTGAGCATGTAGCTTCTGATTTTATTGATGGATTACACAATGAAGAAGCCAAAAATAAAATAATTGAATGGTTAGAGGAACATAAGCTTGGTAAAAGAACAGTCAATTATAAATTGCGTGATTGGGATTTTTCAAGACAACGTTATTGGGGAGAACCTATACCTATAATTCATTGGGAAGATGGTGAAACTACATTAGTTCCTGAAGACCAATTACCATTAATCTTGCCACATACAACCAATATTAAGCCTTCAGGCACACCTGAAAGTCCATTAGCTAATTTGACAGATTGGATTAATGTTGTTGATGAAAATGGACGTAAAGGTAAACGTGAAACTAACACTATGCCTAATTGGGCTGGTTCTTCTTGGTATTACTTACGTTATATTGATCCTCATAATACTGAAAAATTAGGTGAATATGATTTATTCAAGAAATGGCTTCCAGTTAATATGTATGTAGGTGGAGCTGAACATGCTGTAAGACATTTATTGTATGCTAGATTTTGGCATAAGGTGCTCTATGATTTAGGGGTTGTGCCTACTAAAGAACCATTCCAAAAATTATATAATCAAGGTTTGATTCTTAAGGATCATGAAAAAATGTCTAAGTCTAGAGGCAATGTAGTAAATCCTGATGATATCGTTGAAGAATATGGAGCAGATAGTTTAAGAACTTACGAGATGTTTATGGGACCACTTGATGCATCGATTGATTGGGATGATAATGGTCCAGCATCGATTAAAAAATTCCTTGATCGTGTTTGGCGTTTAATGGTTAATGATTTGGATGTTAAGGCTGTAGTAAGTGACAAAATTGTAGAAGAAAATGACGGTCAACTGGATAAAGTTTACAATCAAACTGTCAAGAAAGTTACAGAAGATTTTGAAGCACTACACTTTAATACTGCAATTTCGCAAATGATGGTGTTTGTCAATGAGGCTCAAAAGGCAACCTCTATTCCGCGTGCTTATGCTGAAGGTTTTGTTCAATTGTTAGCCCCAGTTGCACCACACATGATGGAAGAAATTTGGCAAATATTAGGTCATGATGAATCAATATCATACGTTAAATGGCCTAGTTATGATGAAAGTAAATTGATTGAATCAGTAGTTGAAGTGATGATTCAAATTAATGGAAAATTGCGTGGAAAAATTAAGGTAAAAGTGGATACTGCAAAAGAAGAATTAGAAAAGCAGGCTTTAGCTGATCAGCATGTTCAAAAGTTTTTAGCAGATAAAGAAATACGAAAAATTATCATTGTTCCCAATAAAATTATCAATATTGTAGCTAAATAATATTTTACTTAGGAAATTTAAATGAATAATAACAATCAACAAACAGAAAATTCACGCATTTCTTTGCTAAAAGGTTCCGCTTGGATGACGCTAGGTTCAATTTTTTCACGTGTATTAGGTGCGATTTATATTATTCCATGGTATGCATGGATGGGAGCACATGGTAATGTAGCCAATGCGTTAACAGCTAAAAGTTATAATATATATAGCTTATTTTTGATAATCTCTACCGCTGGTATACCAGGTGCAGTAGCAAAACAAGTTGCTAAATATAATGCCATAAATGAATATGGTATTGGACGCAAACTATTCAAGCATGGCTTATTTTTGATGATGATCTTTGGAGTTGTATCTGCAT
Source organism: Lactobacillus iners DSM 13335 (assembly GCF_000160875.1). Classification (GTDB taxonomy): domain Bacteria; phylum Bacillota; class Bacilli; order Lactobacillales; family Lactobacillaceae; genus Lactobacillus; species Lactobacillus iners. The sequence continues at coordinate 172,645 of NZ_GG700801.1, read as the reverse complement.
TTGTTATGACTATAGCTTCACCAATTTTAGCAGGTAATGATTCAAGACAGATTCCAGTATTACATAGTTTAGCTTTAGCCGTATTGATTATTCCAATTTTGAGTATTATGCGAGGATATTTTCAAGGCTACAATGATATGATGCCATCCGCACTTTCCCAACTTGTAGAACAAATTGCTCGTGTTGCATGGATGTTATTTACTGCATATCTGATTATGCAAGTTCAACATGGAAGTTATTTAACAGCTGTTATTCAATCTAATTTAGCAGCAGCTGTCGGTGCATTTTTTGGCATTGCTCTCTTAGTTTTGTTTTTACTTAAAAGAAAGAGTAATGATGATAAATTAATCTTATCTTCTAATAATGAAATTGAAGTTTCTACTCAAAGTCTTTTTAAGGAAATTATCGGCCAATCGGTACCTTTTATCATTATTGATTCTGGTATTACATTTTTTCAGTTAATGGATCAATATACTTTTCATCCGATTATGAATAACTTGGTGCATGTTTCCTATGATCAGATTGAAAGCTGGTATGCTTTATTTGGCTTAAATGCTAACAAGTTGATTATGGTTATCGTATCTTTAGCGACAGCAATGGCGATGACGGCGATACCATTACTCTCTGGTGCTCACGCCAAAAAAGATTATAAAGATATTTCCAGACAAATAGAAAATACTTTAGAATTATTTTTATTTTTCATGATACCTGCATCATTAGGAATGGCAGCTGTTTCAGTGCCAGTTTATACAATCTTTTATGGAGCTGATCCTTTAGGTGCGAATATTTTATTTTTATCTGGCATAGCAGCAATGTTTTTAGGTGCATTTACTATTTTAATGGCGATTTTGCAAGGACTATCTGAAAATGGTTTAGCTATTAAATATTTACTTATTGGAATAATTATCAAGAGTATCTTTCAATGGCCGGCAATCAAACTTTTCCAAGTATATGGTCCTTTGATTTCCACAATTATCGGACTCATTTTCACGATATCTTTTGCTTTGATGCACTTGCGTATAAAATATAAGTATAATTACAAACGAACAAAAAAAATATTTATTGCCATACTAATAATATCGTTAATGATGTTTATGCTTTCTTTGATATTTGTTGTGATAGCAGGCAAATTATTAAATCCCGAACATAGAATTAATGCATTGATATTAGCTACTGGTGGAAGTATTATAGGCGGGCTGTTTTATTTTTATATCACATTTAAATTAAAGCTAGCCCAAAAAGTTATAGGAAATAAAGTTGAACGATTGGCAAAAAAATTACACATCTGTTAAGTTTATAATATATGGAGTAAGTTATGGTAAAAACATTGTATATAGTACGTCATGGACAGACATTTTTTAACTTTCATCACAAAACACAAGGTTCATGTGATTCGAGATTAACCGCCTTAGGTATTAGACAGGCTAAGGCTGCTGGAGATTATTTTAGAAAGCAAAATATACATTTTGATGCTGCTTACTGTTCTACGCAGGAACGTGCTAGTGATACATTAGAATTAATTACGGACCACAAAATGCCATACACTAGATTAAAGGATTTTTGTGAAAAAGATTATGGTATATTTGAAGGTGCTGACGAGTATACTTTGCCTTGGAATGGTGATAAATTGGATGCACCATCTATGGAACGTGATGATCATGTTGTAGAAAGAATGGTTAATGGTCTCAAACAAGTTCAGAAAGAGACTGAGGATGGACAAAATATTTTGATTGTAGCACATGGTGATATTATTGCTATGTTTTCTAAACTATATAATTCTAATATTCCGCATTTTAGTTGTTGTAGTTTTGTTAAGTTTCTTTATGATAAAGGTACATATACATTTGCAGGTTTTTATGAACCAGCAATAGATGTTGAATAAGAAGATATATTGTATTTTGATTTCTAGAAAATAAAAGATATAAAAAAAGTCTACCTGATGCTGTAGTGTCACAAAAAAGTAGGACTAAAAATCTAACTTTTTTTGATTACTTCATATGCATGAGATAGACTTTTTATTTAGGTTTTATGAGTTAATTATTTGTATATTATGTACTTTACAAAAATTGATAAATTTAGTATCTGTGATTTTTTTATCGGTAATTAGTATATCAATATCGCTTAAATCACATAGTTTTATAAAATCTTGATTATTTTTGAATTTAGATGAATCAATTAGTGCTACCGTCTTTTCTGATTGTTTGATGGCTTCACGTTTTACTTGTGCTTGTAATAAATCTGCCATATATAAACCAGATAAATCTATAGTACTGCATGAAACAAATGCATACTTAGTTTTAAATTGATGAATAAATCGTATAGCTTCATTATCTAATACGGATTGTGAATAAGGTTTTATTAAGCCTCCACTAATAAAAACCGAAAAATTCATGTGGTTTTGTAATTGGCTGGCGACAATCAAATTATTGGTAATAATTTTCAAATTGCTAAAATTGTTTAAATATGTTGCCAATTTAGTGCATGTAGTAGATGAATCGATAAAAATTGCATTATTGTTTTGGATTAAATTAGAAGCCGTTTTACATAGCTTATCCTTCAAAAGGGTATTTTTGTTTTCTCGATATAACCATGCATATTCAATGTTTTCTTGCTTTAACAATATGATTTTTCCAGCTTCACGCTTAATTAAATGTTGTTGCTCAAGGATCATAAGGTCACGTCTTAACGTTGAGATAGGAGTATTGGTGTTTTTTTGAAGAGTAGTAATGTGTATAGTTGGATGGTCTTTTAAAATTTCAATCAACTTGTTGATTCTCTGACTAGATTTCATAGTGTATAATCTCCATATTCAAAAAAGTGGTCAAATATCCATTATAATACCACTAAAAATGAAATATTTTCAAATTACATAAATTGATATATAAGCAAGCTTTAAAAGTAGATAAACTAAAAGTGAATAAAGAAAGCGTTTGCAAAGAAAGGGAAGATCAGTATGACAACAATAGACTATAAAAATATGATTCAAAAAGATTGCATTTTTTTGAACTTAAAAGTCGCTGATAGACATGAATTATTTGAACAAGTTGGCGAGAAATTAAAGCGTATCGGATATGTTAAAGATACATATGTAGATGCTCTTAATGAACGTGAAGCAGAATTTCCAACAGGGTTAATGACTAAATATCTACCTATATCATTACCACATGTTGATTCCGTAAATGTTAATCGTGCATTCATTGCTGTAGTAAAAAATGATAAGCCTATTCATATGTTACAAATGGGTAGCAATGAGGATATGCAATGTGAATATTTTTTCTTTTTAGGCATTACTGATTCCTCACATCAAGTTATATTGTTACAAAAATTTATGCAGTTATTAAGAGATAAATCGTTTGTTGATCGATTAATTTGCATTAATAATGTAGATGATATGTTCGAATTTATGCAAGAAAAATTTAATTAGAATGGAAGATGATTGATATGGCAAGTATTGTTGTTGCATGTGGTAGTGGAGTTGCTACTAGTGAAAATGTTGTTGGAATTATAAAGAGCTTTTTGGAAGAACATAATATAACAGGTGTTAAAGTTAATGCTACGGATTTTAAACAGTTAGCAGATATCTTACCTCAGTATGATATTTATGTTTGGATAGCTAAACCAACGCAAGAGATAATGGATATATGCAGTAAGAATGGCATAATCGATGTTAATGGTGTTAATATCCTTACTGGTAACAATGATGAAGATTCTTATAAAAAGATTATTTGGGGATTAAAGAGATTGATTTAATAACAAAGGGTGAGAAAAATGCAAGTTTTACAAAGTGTAGTGCAATGGGTACTGAACTTGGGTTCCAATGTATTTGTACCGTTCATCATGTTTATTATTGGACTAGCTGCAGGATTAAAATTTAAAAAATCATTTGTAGCTGCTTTGACATTAGGTGTAGCATTTACTGGCATGACACTTGTTGTGAATTATATGACAAGTATTATTACACCTGCTGGTAAAGCAATGTCAAAAGCTCTGAGTGTATCTTTAACAGCTACAGATTTAGGTTGGACAGGTGTAGCTGCTATTACATGGACAGCTAAGGTAGCATTCTTGTTTTTCCCATTGCTGTTAGTTATTAATTTTATTATGTTGGCATTGAATTGGACTAAAACATTAAATGTTGATATGTGGAATGTTTGGAATAAGATCTTTACGTATGTTTTGGTTTATTATATGACTAATAGCATGTTATTTGGCTTTTTAGTAGCCGGCTTACAGATTATTTTTGAATTAAAAGCTGGGGATGTTTTCCAAAGACATATTCAAGATTTGACGGGAATGGAAGCAATTACTGTGCCACATTTCATTACATTATTTGCTGTCATTTTAATGCCTTTAAATAGAATTTTAGACTTCTTCCCAATTTTTAATAAACCATTTGATGCAGAACATATCCAAAAGAAACTTGGTATATGGGGTAGAAATGATACTATGGGTTTCATTATTGGATTATTACTTGGATTTGGAGCCGGATATGGATTATCTAAGTCATTAACTTTGGGAATTGAAGCAGCCGCAGCTATGTCACTATTCCCAATGATATCTAAACTTTTTATGGAAGCATTGAATCCTATTGCAGCTTCTATGGGAAAATTTATGAAAAATCACTTTAAAGATAGAGAAGTTTACATAGGAGTTGACTGGCCGGTATTAGCTGGAAGAAGTGAATTTTGGGTAACATTAATTATTCTAGTACCTATTGAACTTATTTTTGCTATGATATTGCCTAAAAATAATGTTTTACCTTTTGCTGGAATTATAAATCTATCCTTTGGTGTAGCTGCATTAATATTAACAGGTGCAAATTTATTGAGAATGATAGTGCTTGGTATTATTACTACTCCTATCTTCCTATACGGAGGAACTTATTTCGCACCAATGATCACCAAAATGGCACAAACAACACATGCAGTTAAAGTACCTGCAGGAACTCAAATATCATGGTCTTCATTTGAAGGTCCTGATTTTAGAATGCTATTTGGGCAAGCATTTTCGTGCAAATGGTGGGCTATAATTGGTGCTATTGTTTGGACTTTGTTATTTATTTGGATGTATAGATATGTATCTAAGGCACCACTTCCTAGTCAAAGATATCATATGAACTTAGATACTGAAGAGGTAAGTGACACAACTAATACAATTTCTTCTGAAAATGTTATTAGTGATGACTACAAATCCATTGATTTACATGAATTAGATGGTAAAGATTTGAGTAATAAGAAACATGTGATACCTAACCTTAGGAGAAGTAATGAAGATTACAAATCTGTAGGTTTACATGATATAGATGGTAAGGATTTTAGTGCATTAAGACATTAATTAGTGGTATTGAAAAATGAAAACAAAAAAGATATTTTGGAATTTTTTATTACTGTTGAATATCATTATTTTTATTATTGCCATACTTAATCATGTTTTATATTTATCTATTTTGGTTATATTTTTATCAGCATTGATCAGATTTAAAGGAAATAAATTTATGTATGATAAATTGGATGTTTCGCATCAGCACAAACTACAGTAAATATATCAAAGTATATGTAGATATTAAAAGACTGATTAATAAAAGCAATAAATTTTAAGAAGGATACTATTATGACTGAAAAATTTATATTTGAAGATGAAAGAAGAGACTTAGCACGTATTGCAAAATTATTTTTCGATAGAAATCGTACTAATGTTGCTGGGGGCAATATTTCTGAAAAAATAATTCCAAAGGAAGATTATATATACGACAATATTTGTATTAAAGCTAATCATCCATACATCATTATGACCCCAACTATGATGTCAGAGGCATGGTTTGGTGATTTAGAAGCTAGCCAAATATTGGTTGTTGACTTAGATAGTGGAGAAAAAATAGACGGTGTAGGTAGATTAACTAGAGAGATTAATTTACATGAGGAAGCATATAAAGCTAATCCTAATATAACTGTTGTATATCATTCACATGCACCAAAATCTATGTTTTGGGCAACTTGTGGATTAGATGAGCCTAATGTTACTGAAATTACTAATGTGCAAGTTCCTTTAGGAAAACTTAAGTGCTTACATTATAGCCCAGCTTGTACTAAAGAATTGGCTGATACAGTTAGAGAAGAATTATTAAATAGACCAAATCAAATTGATAATTTTCTTTTGCTAGATAGTCACGGCGTATTAATTACTACTAATGATTTGCATAGAGCTGCTATGATTTTGGAAGTAACAGAGTGGAACGCAGAAATTGCTTATAAGCAGGCTGTCTTTAACAAATTAGGATTGTTGGATGGATATCATTCTTGTGGTAAAAAAATATAGTCCATAGATAACATATAAATATATGATAAAAAGAGTTAAAAAACAGTAAATGTCTTTTAACTCTTTTCAATTGCTTTTAAAAATAAACATAAGTTAAATCTGTATATCAAAGTATTAGTTTTTTATATGAGAAGCCGTAACAGCATAGCGATTAATTGTTATATCAGTAATATGAGGGTAACGGTATATTTTAGCCCACCTTAAAAAGTATTCATAAAAGGCTGGTGCTTTGTTTGCAGCAACAACATCTGCATTTGCATCAGCTAAGAATTTATTAGCCCAAATAGAAGCCTCACGCTTAGTTTTAAACCTTTGCTTATATTTTAAACCAAGTTAACACGTACACCCCCCCAAGAATTGTTGTTTTTAATATAAGATGCCATGATTAAAATACTACTTTTCCTAAAATACGCACTTGATCTCTTGCAAAATACATTGGTTCATATTTAGGATTAATTGATTTTAAAATAATCTTTTTGCTTTCATAATCTACATAATATTTTTTGCAGGTGACGGCGGAACCGTTAATTTCAAAAATGCCAATTTCGCCAATTTCCAGAGTAGGCTGTTCATGGTAAAAGATAATAGAGTTGCTGGCAATCTTAGGTTCCATGGAATCACCTTTAATGTGAATAGCTTTGTCAGCCTTAGCAGGAACATCTGTTTGTATCATTTCAGAGTCAAAATCACCATATTCAATAGGTTCACCAGCGGCGGAAGTACCAACAACATATATAGAGCGTTTCTTATTCAAATTGCTGTTTTGCTCGTCTAGTTGCTGTTGGGCGTAACTATATACTTTATGTTTTCTAATATCAGCTAATTGATTATAAACTGTTAAAATGTTAGATTTAGAATTTTCATTATAATTAAAACCAAATATCAGGGTGTAAATATCAGTATTAAAAAATATAGCAATCTGTTCGATTTCCTCTATTTTTGGATAACGTTCTCCAGAAACCCATCTAGAAATAGATGATGTGGCTTTACCTAATTTTTGCCCTAATTCTTCCATCGTAAGATTATTTTGTCTTCTAAAATAATCAATCATTTGTCCAAAAATAATTTTGCTTTCTTTCATAGATATCACCTGCTTTCTAAACTAAAGTATATCAATAAAAAATAAGACAGTAAATAAAAAGTTGACAAAAACGGAAATAATTATTGACATAAATGCAACAAGAGCATATACTATAATCAGTTAAAGGAAAGGAGGAAAGCCATGGAAGATTGGAACAAAAAAATAGATGAGCTCACTGAATTGGTCAGCAAACTCATCCGGTTAGCACTAGAGATCGGAACTCTAGCGTCAGTTATTAAAATGATACTGGACAGTATCCGATAAACAAAGACAAGGGAGAAGCAAAATGCGACGCCCTTATCTTTGACAATTATACCAGTCTTTTAACAGGCAAACAATATGCTAAAAAAAGTAATCTTCTTATTATGGCAAATTATAAAATTAATTTTGATTATTTTAGGTTTGATGTATTTATTTAAATTGATTTAGTAGAAAGGAGCGAAGATATTGCAAATGACATTGAATTTTTTTGAATTTCACCGAAGTATGGATGGCGTGGAAGATTTGTATTATCACGAAATCGAGTAATATGGATTAAAATATGCTTATTTGGAAGAATAAGTATATGCAGTTAAAAAAGAAGATGCTTAATATCCTAAAATGGTATATGCTGATAATCCATATCTTGCTTGGGAATTCTTAGAACATAAAGGATTTGCAAAACACGTTAAAAATACTACTTATAGGATTACAGACAAAGGTATTCAATATTTAGAAGATCTATTTGATATACAAATTTTAGTTGAAAGGAGGTTAATGAGTGAGAAAAAAGAACACTAAAAAAGATGACCAACTCGTAAGCTAGCTCTTGCAACCGCAACTCTCGGTTTGCTAGAAAAGCTTATTGAATTAGTCATCAAACTAATAGAAATAATTGATGGGAAATAATTCCCTTAATTATTGAGCTTAAAAACTCACTCAAAAGTATACCATGAATAAAAATAAAAAGCGATTAGAAATAGTGTTATGGGTATTGCTAGGACTAGGTATAATAAATTTACTTCTAGATCTCTTCAAACTATTGTAAAAAAACTAAGAAAGTAGAGGGCAAAAATGCAAATTACACTTAAGGCTGCAAGAGTTAATAAAGGACTGACGCAAAGGGAAGCAGCCAAATATTTAAAAGTTCAAAAATACCGATTAACTTACTAAAAGATATGTGTTCATTATACAAAATAACAATGAACTATATAATTTGGGGCAAAAGTACTAAAAAAAACGCACAAAAATTATAACCAAAGGGAAAGGCGAAACGCCGCCCCCCTTACGCAAGGTGGAATTCAGAAAATGAATTTTAGAAGTGAACCTAATCTATACAAGCTGATTTTTCAATCACGCAAACCTGAAGCTGAGAAATTTGCCGATTGGGTAAAGTCTGAAGTATTGCCAGCTATTTTTTTACAAAGGCGTTTATATGATTGACAAAAAGGTATACGACATCGCACATGATAGATCAGGTCAACCTTAGCCGACTTACTTCAACAAACTGCCGATCAGCTAAAGAAAAAAGATATTCAAATCGCTGAAATGAAACCAAAAGCACTATTTGCAGACGCAGTAGCTACAAGCAATCGTTCAATTTTAGTTGGCGAGTTGGCTAAGCTTATCAGGTAAATATGGATGAAGTCAAGGCTAAAAATCTTGTCGAAGTTGCTTGTAATGCTGAACGATATTCAGAGGTTGCCCCAAAAGTTGAACAAGCGATGACTAGCTTTGCACGTTCGGTAGTAGCTGACACGATGAAGAAAAATGTCGAATTACATTACAAGTTAGGGTTATCTCCGAAGATTGTGCGTAAGTTAGGCAGAGGATCAAATAAAAAGAGATCGACTTCTGGTGCAGATTGCGAATTTTGCACAGAACGTGTCGGAACGTTTAAATACAATAAAAAAACTATTGATAAAGAAATTTTTAGGCGACATGCTCATTGCACTTGTTCGATAGAATACTTCCCGCACAAGGAGGGGCGAAAGCAGAAAAAGTGAAAGCGTGCCAATCGATGGAGGAACAAGAAGATAGAGCAGAGTATAAGGCACTTTCAGAAACGTTAGGAAAAAGGATGCAAGTGTCATTGTCAGATTTCCAAAAAATTAAGTATAATAATTCTAAAGAGTACAAAGAATTAGCAGAACGTGCTGAATGGCTTCAAGCAAAATTTCCTAGCGAAAAATCTTTAAATGGTCATTTTAATAAGCATAGCAATGAATTTCATTATGAATTAACTAAAGAAAAATATAATGAAATAGCTTCAGTGCTATTATCAGAATCAATTGGAAACAATATAATATGTTACGATACAAATAGCGGTAGAAGAGTTAGATACGATAAGAAAAATAATATCATTGCTATAGGTAGTCGAACTAGTACAGGAAAAGTTAGGATTAATACTTTGTTAAGGCCAAAAGAAGGGGAGAATTATTATAATGAAAACCACAACAGAGATCATTCTAATTAATGGTGAAGAGTGTATTCACTGCCCTGTTTGTGAAAGAATTGTGCCGCTTTTTGATGTATGCGAGTGTAACTGGGAAAATACGGGAGAGACCAATATTGACGGTGGTCCAAATAAAATGACCTTGGCAGAGGCTAAAGAAGCTTATGCCAAAGGATTAAAGATTAAATAAATAAGGATTGATTAACATGACTAAATTCTTAACTTCTACAGAATATTACTATTGCCCCGATTATAAAAAATTCGTAAAGCGGGAAGGCGGAATGTTTTTTTGTATTAAGAGTGGCAAAGAAATTTTTGATGACTTCTATTCTAAAATAGATTTAGGATCAATATATGCTGAGAATATAACTAAGGAGGAATATTATGCTCAATTATCTTAGAGCATTTATTATTGCATTGATTGCACATTGGGGGCAAAAAGATAAAGGAGGACATCTTTATTTTTTTCATCCGTTTAGAGTATCTCAAGGTGTTAAGAGCTTACGAGTGAAAGTTGTTGCTTTGTTGCACGATGTATTAGAAGACAGTGAAAAATTTGACTTTTCGGATTTCTATTTCATTGATGAGGAGCAAAAAGAAGCTATTAAATTATTAACTCATAATAAATCAGTAGATTATTTTGATTATATACAAGAAGTGAAAAAGAATATGATAGCTAGAGAAGTAAAGTTGGCTGATTTAAGTGATAATATGAATTTATCACGTTTGAAAGAAATTACAGAAAAAGATAAGAGAAGATATGATAAATATAAAACAGCAAAGAACTGTCTATTAAACTAACCACCACCTAATGATATGTGTCCAGTATTCTGGGTACATATCAGAGTATTTCTCTAGGTTTTTTTGCATATAAAAAACGTGTTTACATTGTATCTACAAAAGTAGATACTAAAAATAACATATTGATGCTATATGTTGAGGTATAAGTGTTTCTTAAAAAAGGGGTTAGAGATTATGCGTACTGTGAATTTAAAACAATGGGGGAACTCAATGGCGGTGCGATTGCCTAAGTCAGTATTAACTCAAGCTGGTATTGGTAATTCACCAACTGTTTTTGATATAAGTGTTAACAATGATAAAGAAATAATTTTAAGAAAGAAGAAAAAGCCCAAAAATTTAAAAGAACTTTTTAAAGGATTTGATTATAAAAAGTATTGGGCTGAATGGAATCAAGAACATTCAGGAAAATCCAAAGAGATAAACTGGGGTGAATCTGTAGGTCGTGAAAAGTTCTAAGCTGTTAGTTGGAGAGAAAGTCATAGACATAATTAAGTTAACATATTAAAAAAGCTGTTAGCGATTAAACTAACAGCTACAACAGAACTATATCTGAACAATTCTTTATATTCAGTATATAGTTCTTTTATTTTTTCGTAAAGAATATTTTGTTTTGCAAATTGCTTGCCAGTAAATTGAATGTAAACTTTGATATATCAACAAAGTACTATGCCTCAAACAGGAGTCGAACCTGCACTCACTAACGTGAACAGCGACCTGAACGCTGCGCGTCTGCCAATTCCGCCATTGAGGCTTGCTATATTAAAGCTTTTGCCTATGTGTTATAATAACAAAAAAATAGTATAAGTCAAGATGTAAGCGTTTGTAATAATTATGATGAAAAAAATTGAAGAAAATATACTTTATGAAACCATTACGCCTCGAAAATCTAATACGCATAAGGGTGATTACGGTAAGATTTTGTTAATAGGTGGTAATCTTAACTTCGGCGGTGCCTTAATTATGTCTGCTGAAGGTGCATTAGGTGCAGGTGCCGGCTTAATTTGTGCAGCAACGCATTCGATTAATGTAGCTTCTTTGCATGCTCGTGATCCTGAAATTATGTATGTAGATTGGCGTGATGAGCAGAATTTAAGTAAATTAATACCACAGATGGATGTGATAGTTTGTGGTATGGGGATGGGAATAGATGCAGGTGCCAAAAAAATCTTGCAACTTGTTAAAGCAACTGTTACTAACAATCAAATAGTGGTTCTTGATGCAAGTGCATTGGATATAATTGCTACAGATACTAGCGTCATTGCACATCAGGCTAAGAAAATAATTATTACACCGCATCAGATAGAATGGCAGCGGTTGAGTAACATTAGAGTGCAATATCAAAATGATAGTGCTAATCAGACAGCTTTAAATGGTCTATTTCCACAAAAAAATTGTATTTTGGTATTAAAGTCTAATAAAACTAAAATATATGATCAATTTGGTAATATATTGGAAAATCCTTTAGGCAATCCAGGTATGGCTACTGGTGGTTGTGGTGATACTTTGTCAGGTATTATTGGCGGTATATGTGGACAGTTTGGCGGGGAATTAAATGCTGTAGCAAGTGCTGTTTACTTGCATTCTTTAGCAGGAGATATTATTTATAGAAAAAATTATATTGTCCGACCTACTGCAATTAGTGCATTGCTGCCGCAATTACTAAAGAAATACGAATATAACAATAATGATGTTGAGAGGCAGTAGATGGATTTTTTAGATAATAAACAACATTTAATAATTACAAATAATCAGCAAAAGTTGAAAGTAGATATTATTACGGCTGATATAGTTAGACTTTATACAGGTTCTGATGTCAAAAAATCTGCTGCTATTGAGGGAAATAAAAAAATAGATGTAGATTATAAAGTTTTTGAAAAAGACGATCAGCTAGAAATTAAAACAAATAGATTAAAATTGTTAGTAAAACCTGATTTGCGTTTTGATTTGTATGACTATGATGGGAATTCTTTAATTAAGAATTATCATGGTGAATTAAAACCATTGGATAGAGGATTAACACCAGAACAAAGGAAATTAGCTGAAGCTGAGGGTCATTTGATACCTGCGGACTCTTCTGCTGGATCGATTATGTTTGTTAATGAACTGGCTGAAGATGAGCAATTTTATGGCTTGGGTGATAAAACTGGATTTCTTAATAAGCGTGGGTATGAGTACGATGACTGGAATACTGATAATCCTAAACCACAGGTGGAAAGTTTTACTAAGTTGTATAAATCTATTCCATTTTTAATTGGTGTTAAAAATTCACATCCCTATGGTATTTTTGTAGATAATACATTTAAAGCACATTGGGATCTTGGCAAAGAAAGTAATGATTATTACTATTATTCTTCTGAAAAAGCTGAATTAGATGTTTATTTAATAGTTGGTGACACTATTAAAAATATTGTATCTAATTATACGTATTTAACTGGTAGAACACCATTACCTCAAAAATGGACTTTAGGCTATCAACAATCTCGTTGGGGCTATAGTGCTACTCAGGCAGAAGTAGAACGGATAGCTGGATTGTTGCGTAAACATAATTTGCCATGTGATGTTATTCATTTAGATATTGATTATATGGATGGCTTTAGAGTGTTTACGTGGCGTAATGATAGTTATACAGACCCGCATGATTTTGTTAAAAAGTTGAACAAAATGGGATTACATGTGGTAACTATTATTGACCCCGGTGTAAAACTAGATAAAAATTATGGCATATATCAAGAAGGCTTAGAAAAAGGATATTTTGTTAAAAATCCTGATGGCACCATTTATGTTAATGAAGTCTGGCCAGGAGATAGTGTTTTTCCTGATTTTGGTCGTGAAGAAGTACGTTCTTGGTGGTCAAAAAATATTAAGTTTTTGGTCAATTTAGGTGTTTCTGGTATTTGGGATGATATGAATGAACCAGCAAGTTTTAGAGGTGAAATACCTGATAATATTGTATTTCATCATGAGGAGATGCCGACCACACACGCCCAAATGCATAATGTTTATGGACATTATATGGATAAGGCTACTTATGAAGGATTAAAAAAATTAACTAATAAACGACCATATGTAATTACGCGTGCTGCTTATGCGGGAACGCAAAAATATGCTACGGTCTGGACCGGTGATAATCAAAGTTTATGGCCACATTTGCAGATGATGGTGCCGCAATTATGTAATTTAGGGCTTAGTGGCTTTTCATTTGCAGGTACTGATATCGGAGGATTTGGTGCTGATTGTACTGCAGAATTGTTAGTGCGTTGGATTGAGGGTGCAATTTTTAGTCCATTGTTGAGAAATCATGCAGCAATGGGTACTAGGAGTCAAGAACCATGGACTTATCCCACACCAACTTTATCTATTTACCGTAAATATCTTAAGTTGAGATATCAATTTATTTCTTATTTGTATGATTTGTTTTATCAGGAATCTAAAACTGGTTTACCGATTATGCGACCATTGATACTTAATTATCCTGCTGATCAAAAAGTTTCCAATATGAATGATCAATTCATGGTTGGTGATCAAGTGCTTGTATCGCCAGTATTACAAGCAGGTGTTACAGCTAAAATGGTGTATTTGCCACAAGGTAAGTGGCATGATTATTGGACTGGTGATGTGTATGCTGGTAATCAATATATAATTAAAGATGCACCACTAGAGGTTTTACCAATATTTGTCAAGGATAATACATTATTGCCAGTTGATCATTATGAAAATTACGTTGATTGTCAAAAATATGATCAAATAACATTTAAATTGTATGGTACACATGCTGAATATGACCACTATCAAGATAATGGCTTGGATTTTGACTATCAATTAGGCAAATATAATGTGTATCATGTTTACGCAGATGAAAATGCTGCTGAGGTAACTTTGATTCATTCAGGATATGATCGACATTATCAAAAAATAATTGTTGAACTTAATGGTAAAAAATTGAAATTTACTTACAAGCCTGATGGTGATAAATATGAAATTGAAAAATAATAACTCATTTAAAAATTATCAGATAATAATATTTCTTGTAGCTTTTGTTTGCTTAATTATATTTGGTTGGAAGGTATTTAGATATCGCAGAACTTATATAGAGGTGCCAACCCAAACTAAGACGGAGATATGTGATAATTATGCTCAAGATAACTTAGCTTTGAATGCTAAAGCAGCTATTATATATGATCTAAAAAGCGGGCAGATTATGTACGCTAAAAATATTAAACAAAAGTTGCCAGTGGCGTCAATGTCTAAGTTGCTTACTATATATTTAACTTTAAAAGCAATCAATGCTGGTAAAATTTCGTGGCAAACTAAGGTGATGCCTAGTAGAGAAGCTATTGCGGTGAGTAAAAATCCAGAATATTCCAATGTCCCTTTACAATTAGGTCATCAATATACAATTAGGCAATTATATCAAGCTACATTAATTCAGTCTGCTAATGGTGCAGCTATGGTTTTAGCTTCTGCTGTTGCAGGTTCATCTAAAAAATTTGTTGGCATGATGCGAAAACAATTGCTAGATTGGCACATTAGCCAAGCACAAATTGTCACGCCTAGTGGGTTGCCTAATTTTACCTTAGGTAGGGATGCTGATTCAAACAAAAATGCTGATGCTGAAAATGAGCTGTCAGCTAGTGATATGGGAATTTTGATCAAACATTTGTTATTAGAGTTCCCCCAGGTGTTAGATACAACCAGAATTTCTAAATTGAATTTTCCAGATGGCCATAATACTTTTAAAATGGTTAATTGGAATTTAATGTTAAAAGGATTGAGTCAATATAATGAAGCATATCCAGTTGATGGTTTAAAGACTGGTACCACTGATGCTGCTGGTGCGTGTTTAGCTAGTACTTTAGTCAAAAATGGTCGTAGAATCGTAACAGTTATTATCGGTGCTAGACACTTAAATGGTAATGATCCCGCTCGATTTGTTGAAACCAAAAAGTTGTATGCATACTTTTATAATAATTATAGTTTGCATATCTACAAACGCTGGACGCAATTTCCAGGTAAAACGCTGATCAAAGTGAAAAACAGGCCAATCAATGAAGTGCGTGCATGTTTGTATCAAGATACTGGTATTTGGATTAGTAAAGGTCAAAAGTTAGACGCCGAGTTATCAATGAATAAAATGCCAATGCCGATTAAGGTGGGAACAAATATTGGAAAATTAATCTTTCCTAATATCCCCGCTTTGAATAATGAAAATGCGTTAGCTTTTGATGCCACTACATCTAAAGAATTAAAATAATATCCGTATATCTTGCCATAGGTTAAAGATCCTTGTTATAATTTCATTTGAAGAGGTTAAAAGTAGTAATAAAATTTTTGCTTTTTAGCGAGTCTGTGGTGGTGTGAGGCAGATACTTAATTTTATGAAGGCGTGTTTAACTTAAATTAATAAAATATGTAAAAGTGGATACTTAGTGTCAAAATGAGTGGTACCGCGGGAATATCTCGTCTCTTTCTATATTTTTATGGAAAGGGATTTTTTGTTTAGGAAGGAAAAAAGATGGACTTTAAACAAGAAGTTGTAGAAACAATTGCGAAAGTTGTTTCTTTGCCAAAAGAAAAAATAGAAGCTCTAATTGAAAGACCAAAAAATGTAAAATTAGGAGATTATGCCTTTCCTACATTTGCATTAGCTAAAATTGAACATAAAAATCCAGCTGTAATAGCTAGCGAATTAACTGCTAAGTTAGTTAATGATAATTTTGCTGAAATTGTAGCAGTAGGACCTTATATTAATTTTGCGATTGATCATGCTAAATTGGTTAGTGTTACTTTGAAAAAAGTTTTAGCTGATCAAGATAAATATGGTGATCAGGATACCAATCAAGGTAATGTGCCAATTGATATGTCTTCACCTAATATTGCTAAGCCAATGTCTATGGGACATTTGAGATCTACAGTTATTGGTAATTCTATTGCTAAGATTTTACAAAAAATAGGTTTTACTCCTATCAAAATTAACTATTTAGGAGATTATGGAACACAATTTGGTAAATTGATAACAGCTTATAAATTGTGGGGGAATGAAGAAGCTGTCAAAAAAGATCCGATTACTAATTTGTTCCACTATTATGTTAAGTTTCATGAGGAAGCTGAAAAAGATCCTAAGCTGGAAGATGAAGGTCGTGCTTGGTTTAAAAAATTAGAAGAAGGGGATGCTGAAGCGGTTGAATTGTGGCAATGGTTCCGTGAAGTATCACTGCAAGAGTTTAACCGTATTTATAAAGAATTAGGTGTTACCTTTGATTCATATAATGGTGAAGCTTTCTTTAATGATAAAATGCAACCAGTGGTAGACGAATTAAGAGCTAAGAATTTATTGCATGAATCTA
The DNA here is from genome assembly GCF_000160875.1 of Lactobacillus iners DSM 13335. Classification (GTDB taxonomy): domain Bacteria; phylum Bacillota; class Bacilli; order Lactobacillales; family Lactobacillaceae; genus Lactobacillus; species Lactobacillus iners. The sequence goes on along the minus strand of NZ_GG700801.1, from coordinate 155,670 downwards.
GAGGTGCCCAAGTGGTAGATTTAGATGACGATGAAAATCCAGCTTTGATTTTAAAATCTGATGGTACAAGTTTGTATATTACTAGGGATTTGGCTGCAGCCTTATATCGTAAAAAAGAATATAATTTTGCGATGTCCCTTTATGTTGCTGGTAATGAACAAAGTGGTCACTTCAAGCAATTAAAGCAAGTTTTAGGTAAGATGGGCTATGACTGGCAAAAAGATATTCATCATATTCCATTTGGCTTAATTACCCAAAATGGTAAGAAATTGTCTACTAGAAAAGGTAATGTTGTTTTCTTAGATAATGTATTAAAAGATGCTGTCAAATTGGCACTTGAACAGATTGAAGCTAAGAACCCTAATTTAGCTAATAAAGAACAAGTTGCACATCAAGTTGGTGTTGGTGCAGTTATTTTCCATGACTTGAAAAATGAACGATTAGATAATTTCGACTTTAATCTTAACGAAGTTGTACGTTTTGAAGGTGATACTGGTCCTTATGTTCAATATACTAATGCCCGTGCACAAAGCATTTTGCGTAAAGCTAATGTTGCAATTGATGATACAAAATTGGCATTATCTGACGACTGGGCTTTTGCTGTAGCTAAAGATATTGCAGATTTCCCAGCTATCATTCAAAAAGCATTTGAAAAATTCGAACCCTCAGTTATTGCTAAATACTCATTGAATTTAAGTAAAAAATTTAATAAGTATTATGCCAATGTTAGAATTTTGAACCAAGATGATGAATTAAATGCTAGATTAGCTTTAGTTCAAGCAACTTCAATCGTATTAACAGAATCTTTACGTTTGTTGGGTGTAGATGCTCCAAAGGAAATGTAATTTGTATTAGATAACAGTAAAAATTCAGATATTGTGTTAACTTTTGATTTAATGCGGTATAATATTAATGGTTAAATATTTAGGAGGTATTTTTGATGGCTTATTTAGTAAATGGTAATGACATTTTTAAAGCAGCTCGTAAGAACCACTACGCAGTTGGTGCTTACAACACTAACAATCTTGAATGGACACGTGCACTTATTAAAGGTGCAAAGGAAACTAGAACTCCATTATTGATTCAAGTTTCTACAGGTGCTGCAAAGTACATGGGTGGTTACAAGACTGTTAGAGATTTAGTTCTTAACGAAATGGACAACATGGATGTTGACGTTCCAGTTATTTTGAACTTGGACCACGGTGACTACGAATCTGCTAAGGAATGTATTGCACTGGGCTATTCATCAGTTATGTTTGATGGTCACAAATTACCAGTAGAAGAAAACTTAGAAAAGACCAAAGAAATCGTTAAGTTAGCACATGAAAGAGGAATTTCAGTTGAAGCTGAAATTGGTAAGATTGGTGAAAACCAAGGTGCTGATGGCGGTGAATTAGCTTCTGTAGAAGACGCTAAGAGATTCGTTGCTGCAGGTGTTGACAAACTTGCTTGTGGTATTGGTAATATCCACGGTGTTTACCCAGCAGACTGGAAAGGCTTGAACTTTGATCGTTTAAAGGAAATTGCTGATGCAGTTGATGTTCCATTGGTATTGCACGGTGGATCAGGTATTCCTCAAGACCAAATTAAGAAGGCTATTTCACTTGGTATTGCTAAGATCAACATTAACACTGAATTCCAATTAGCATTCCAAGAAGCAACTCGTAAGTACATCGAAGCAGAAAAAGACTTAGATAAAGCAAACAAAGGTTATGACCCACGTAAGCTTTTGAGAGCTGGTACTGATGCTATTACTGAATCAATGAAAGAAATGATTTCATGGATGGGAACTCGTCCTATCGATGGAAAAGATTCAGTTGTTAAATTTGACGAAGCTTCATTAAACGAAGAATAAAATTAAGTTTAAGAGCTTATATTTCTGATTTTTCTAAATAAAAACCATATTTCGATATTGTATCGGAGTATGGCTTTTTTGATATTTTAAATTTTTTTATCTAAAAGAACTTCTTCTTTGTCAAAAGAAAAAGGCTTTTGGAAAACAAGTTTATAAGCAGTAAGTTGTAGTTTTTCACCGGCTTGATAGTTTGAATTATATAAAGGATCGCCAATGATTGGATGACCAATAGCAGCAAGATGGACTCTAATTTGATGTGTTCGTCCAGTTTCTAGTTGCAGTTTAACTAAAATTTTATTAGCTGTTTTTTTAACTACTTGATAATGGGTAATAGCCTTTAAGCCATCGGTTCTAACCATCCTTTTACGCATATCAAGCGGATCATCGCCAATCGGTAAATTGATAGTACCATTGTCAGAAATGTCATTTGTAGCATCGATCCAAGCAAAATATGAGCGAGATAATGTTTTATCAATTAATTGTTTGTTGAGAATGGGAACGACTGCAGGATTTTTAGCAACTAGTAATAAACCATTCGTCAACATATCTAAGCGATGAACGATATAAGGACTATACCCTAAATAACTTGTACAATCATTTAAAGCAGTGTCCGTTTCATATAAATTAGGATGTGTTTTTTGACCAGCCGGTTTATCAATCACTAAGATATCATCATTCTCATAAATGATATTAGGCATATTACCACTTGCTGGATATTTTTGTTGCAGGCTTTCGACATGATTTAATTTGATCGTTATTAAGTCGTTGGTGTGAACTTTAAAATTTAAGGGTAGATATTTATTATTAACCAAGATATTCTTTTCAATGCGTAAAAAGTGTCGCCATTTACGAGGAATTAATAAATTACGCATTATCTGATCGATATTTTGGTTATTTTCATTTTGAGATATTGTAAGATAATATATATATTGATTCATGATCGCTTGTTTTTTCTATTGTATTCATTAATTATATTATAATAGCATAAGCATAGAGTATAATTAAACCAATGAGGTTATAAAGTATATGATTACAAAAATAAAAGAAGAAATATTAAAACTGCTAGGTATGTTATTTTATTTTCTGAAAAGAATAACACATCGTTTTCAATTAATTAGATGGCTCATTTTAGCTTGCTTAACTGTGATTTTAGTAGTTAGTACCTATTACACAATTAAGGTTAAAACATCTAATATAGCGACCTTAAAGGCCTCTTTATCGACAACTACAACTATCTATGATTCAGATAATCATCAAGCTGGTTCTTTGTATGCACAAAAGGGTAGTTTTGTTGAATTATCAGATATTTCTCCTAATATCCAAAATGCTGTTATTTCGACTGAAGATCGAACTTTTTATAAAAATCCTGGTTTCAGTATCAAGGGAATGGTACGAGCTTTGCTTATGAGTATGTTACACCGTGGCATTGTCGGTGGTGGATCAACTTTAACACAGCAATTAGCTAAGAATGCTTTATTAACGCAGAAACAGACGATTAGTAGAAAAATCGAAGAGTTATTTTTTGCGATTGAAATAAATCATGTTTATTCAAAACGTGATATTTTGACTATGTATTTGAATAATGCCTATTTTGGAAATGGTGTTTGGGGTGTGCAAGATGCTTCAAAACGATATTTTGGTAAAAATGCTTCAGAGTTGAATATCAGTGAAGCTGCAACTTTGGCAGGGATGTTAAAAAGTCCAAGTTACTATAATCCAATAGATCATATGCAAAATGCACTAAATCGTCGTAATACTGTTGTTAATTTGATGTTGCAGAATAAAAAAATTACGAAAAGTGAAGCAGATAATGCTCAGCGTTCAGTATTAAGTTTAAAAAATACTTTCCGTCAAAAAAGTGGCTATCGATACCCATATTTCTTTGATGCTGTTGTAGATGAGGCAATTCATCGTTATGGCCTTAAAGAAGAAGATGTTATGAATAAGGGATTAAAGATTTATACAACGTTAGATCAAAGTTATCAAAAGGCAATTCAAGATAGTTTTGAGATAGATGGTAATTTCCCTGCTACAGCAGCAGATGGTGTGATGGCACAAGGAGCTAGTGTGGCAGTGGATCCTAAAACTGGTGCTATCAGAGCCGTAGTTGGAGGTAGAGGTAGACATGTCTTTAGGGGCTATAATCGAGCTATGCAGATGAAAAGACAACCTGGATCGTCGCTGAAACCTTTGGCTGTTTATGCTCCAGCTTTGCAAAATGGATATCACTATGATACGTCTTTGTCTAATAAACTACAAAAATTTGGCAAAAATGGATATGAACCGCATAATGTTGATAATCAATATAGTGATACGATACCTATGTATCAAGCGGTTGCAGATAGTAAGAATGTCCCTGCTGTTTGGCTGTTAGACAAGATTGGTATTAATCGTGGCGTGCAGTCTATGCAAAATTTTGGCATAAAAGTACCCTCTGATGATAAAAATTTAGCATTAGCTTTAGGTGGTATGTCTGCAGGTGTATCACCATTGCAAATGGCAACAGCTTATAGTGCCTTTGCTAACGATGGTAATTTGCCAGATCAGACTTATTTAATTCGAAAAATCACTGATGCTAATGGTAAAGTTATTTCTCAAAAATCTAATGATAGATACCATAGGATTATTTCACATAGAGTAGCTGAAGAAATGACTATGATGTTATTAGGAGTATTCTCCAATGGTACAGCTGTTTCGGCACAACCTGCAGGCTATGAAGTTGCTGGAAAAACTGGGTCAACGGAAGTTCCGAATTCTTATGGTTTTGGAACAAAAGATCAGTGGATTGTTGGCTATACTCCAGATATAGTAGTTGCAACGTGGGTAGGATTTGATAAAACAGATAAAGAGCATTATATGCATGGTATTTCTGAAAATGGAATTACTAGACTTTACAAATCACAAATGGAAAGTCTTTTACCAAATTCACCATTAACCAAATTTAAAGTGAAAAGTGCTCAGCAAAATGAATATGCGTCCCATACGGATGATAATGATTTGAAGAGTTCTGATTCATTTCAAGATAAAATTAAAAAAGGCATAGATGGATTAGGGAAGAAAGTTACTGAATGGTATAATGGTTTAAAAGGATTATTTAAACATTAAGTTAGGAGAACATAATTAAATGATTAATATTTATGATAGTGTTAACGAATTGACCGCTAATTTTGAAAAAACTGAAGAGTTTGTAGCATTAAGGGATGCCATTAATGCAGTTAAAGCTAATGAAAATAGTTTAAAATTATATCACCATATGGAAGAAATTAGAAATAAATTTATTGCAGAGCAAGAGAAGGGTAATTCTGAAATGTCTGCAGAGTTACAAAAAGAATATAAAGAAGTGGAAGCACAAATTGGTCAAGATGAATTGATTAAAAATATGATGGTACATGAAACAGCTGTATATCAACTATTAAATGATATTCAAAAATCATTGACAGACCCCATTTCTAATTTATATGATGCATTGAAATAGAGGATAGATATGAAATTTTTGCACATTGCAGATGTACATTTAGATAGTCCATTTTTAGGACTATCTTTTTTACCGTCCGAATTATTTTGCCAAATAAAAAATGCTATTCAATTATCTTTTGAAAAAGCTGTTAATTTTGCTATCGATCATGATGTCGATTTGGTTTTATTAGCAGGTGATACGTTTGATTCTATTCATCCAACGCCGCAAAGTAAAATCTTTTTTGCCAATCAAATAAAACGCTTGGTTGATCGTCAAATTCAAGTGGTGATGGTTTTGGGAAATCATGATTATAGTCAGATTGATGATTTATTGCTAAATGAGTCCCCTTATTTTAAAATAATTGGTTCCAACGAACAAATTGAACAAGTTGATTTCATGACAAAATCACAGTATAAATATCGAGTAGTGGGTTTTTCTTATCAACATAACCATATAACTGAAGATATAATTGCCAAATATCCGCCTAAAAGTACGTCAATATACACAATTGGATTAGCACATGCTGGTATGAAGCAATCTTCAGTTGACCAAAATAATTACGCTCCCTTTACACTAAACGAAGTGAAAGATCTTAATTATGACTATTTTGCTTTAGGCCATATTCATTTAAGACAGGTTCTGTCTCAAGAGCCTTGGATTGTTTATAGTGGTAATTTGCAGGGGCGTCATGTGAATGAGAAGGATGCGAAGGGATTTTATTTTGGCCAAGTTGATGAGCAGTCGCAAAATACACAATTGCAATTTATAGATGTTTCTCCAATTGTGTGGCAGACGGTTGATTTAACATTAGATGAGCCATTTAAAAGTACTACCAAGCTATGCACCAAAATTCAAAATTTGTTAGCTGATAATAATTTGCGTCCGACATTATTTACATTAAATATTATCGGAGCTGAATTATTATCTGATGCTCAATTAGACATGTTGAATGATAAAAGTATGTATGAAGAATTATCCAATAATTTACAATATCATTCGCTTTTAGTGAAGGTCTATTATAGGCATCGAGATTTTATTGCTTTAAATGCAACAGATAGAGCTTTGTTTGCTAAGGCGGCTGAAGAAATATTAACAGCCAATCATACTTGTGAATTGGCAAGTTCATTGATGAAAAAAAGCAATATTGTTACAAATAATTTGCAAAAAGAAGAGTATTTGTCAGATATTTATGAATTAGCTAGAGTTAGATTAGAACAAAAGTTGCGAGGAAACAATGATGAAATTAATTAAGATTGATGTCAAAAATTTTGGTGGTCTTAGTGATTCTGAATGGAAGATTTCATCGCAATTGCATGTTTTTTATGGACCAAATGAGGCAGGAAAGAGTACAATTGCTGCATTTATCAAGCAAATTATGTTTGGCTTTCATTTGAAATCTCAAAAATCAACTTTTTTTGAAAATTATATGCCATTAAAAAAGGTTAACCAAGTTGGTGGCTCCTTAACTTTTAAAAACGAAAATAATCAAATTATAACTTTAGAAAGAACATATACTACTAGTGATAGTAAAAAGGGTAATTTAGCAGTTAGCTTAGATAATGAAAAAATTCCAGAAAATATCTTTTGGAATAATATCAAAAATATAGATGGTGATTTTTATACTGATAGTTTCATCTTTAATCAAGATTTATTGGCTAATGTTATATCACTTAATCAGGGGGATTTGTTAGAACATATCTATTATTTGGGTGCAGCTCAAAGTAGCAAATTGCTTTTGTTACGGGATAAGTTCGTACAATCATCTGAAAAACTTTTTAAAACTAACGGCAGAAAACCAGAAATTAATCAAATATTGGCACAAATCAAAGAAAAAGCTGAAACCCTCAGTAAGCAACAAGTAGAATTTGATCAATATAGTTCTTTAGAAAAACAAAAAAATGATGTGCAAAATGAAATTGAGTTGCTAAATTCACAGGTTAAAAAATTACAACAGAATCAGCAAAATTTAGCTATTACAAAGCAGGAATTAAATAATTATGCACAATATCAGCAACTAAAAGAGCAGTATCAACTTATAGATTTTAATCAAGAAGATTATACACAAGTTCAAGCATTAGAATTAACAATTGAACAGTTAACAACTGATATTAAAAAGTATGAAAGTGAAATTATAGCTGTTAGTGCCGATAATCTTGATGAACAAGCTAAGATCTTAGCTAAAAAAGTAGAAATCTATCAAATTGTTAATGAAGCCGATCGACTTCAAAATGAGATAAAGCAACTATGCCAAGAATTAGAGCAGATTCAGACCTATCAGCCCCTGTATTTTAAGCTGGAAAGTTTATCCCCAGAAGATAAGTTGGTTATGCGAAGTAAATATGAGCAATGTTTAAATACACAAGCACCAAAATCAATCATCAAAAACATATCTTTTGGCTTAATTATATTCGGATTAGTTGGTGTTTTCTTAAAACCACTATTTTACCTATTAATTTTAAGTGGATTAATCATATACTATTTAGACAAAATCAAAACAGATCATATAAGGACTAATCAAATTAAATCTTTTGAAAAAGAGTATGGCTTTGATCCACAAAAGTTTGATCTGGAATTAGTGATGTCACAAATAATGCAAATTGAAAATAAACGTAATATTTTGACAGAAAAAAGAAAAAATCAAGCTAAGATATTAGAACAGGTAGCAGATTTCAAACAAAAAATCAGTCAATTTGTATCGCCAACTAATAATTTAACATCTGATTTAGAAAAACTAGATGAACATTATCAGCAAGTTCAACAAAAAGTAACAACGCAAAAATTATTGAATGAAAAAATAAGTGCGATCAAGGCTAAATTAGCAGATGTAAAATTGACTTTACAAAAGAAATTAAGCCAAAATAAGGTCAAAGATATAGAAGAATTCAAAGCAAAAGGTAACTTATATCATCAAAATCAACAAATCAAATCACAAATGATGGCTCTATCTGCTAATTTAAAGGATAGAGTAGAAATATTAAGTAAATTAGATATCAATAGCCTGCATACTACAGAACAAAGTTTAGTTAGTGAATTAGAACAGATTCAGGCTAAGTTACGTATAAAGTATGATGCTTTAGCTCAATTAAAGTTAAAATTAAAAGAATTAACCAATTCAGATAGTTTAAAAAGAACTCAACAAGAATTAGCTACTGCCAATGCCAATTTATTGGATTATACGAAGGAATATTTAGCTGATTTGTTAGCTGCAGATTGGATTCAGCGTGGTTTAGATTTAGCATCTAATGATCGTTTTCCTAAGATGTTATCTAGTACTAACCAATATTTTGCCTTATTAACTAATGGTAGATATATAAAAGTTGCTATTAATGATCAATTACAAGTAGTTAAGGCTGATGGAACTCGTGTAGCAGTAGAATATCTGTCACGTGGTACAGCTGAACAATTATATTTTGCTTTAAAATTAGCTTTTGTGGAGCAAATTGCTGATGAAATTGAATTGCCAATTTTAATTGATGATGCCTTTGTTAACTTTGATTTGCAAAGAATTGATAATATAGTCAAATTAGTACAAAATTTGAGTGCTAAAACGCAAGTGATAGTATTTACTCAGAATCTTCAGTTGGCTAAAATGTTAACTGATAATATTACTAAATTAGAGATTAGGAATTAAGATGAAAAAAAAGCTAGTTACATATAATGATGGTGAGTCCATGGACATAATAGTCCTAATAAAAGATGCCATTTTACGCAAAAATAAGAAAAATGAACCATATCTGGTTTTGATTTTTTCAGATGGTGATTCATATATCCGTGGTAATTTATGGAATGTTGCAGATGATGATGTAGCAAAGTATGTAGCAGGTACTTTTGTGCAATTAAATGGGATTAAGGAAAAATTTCAGAATCATTATCAAATAAAAATCTTATCTATGCAAACTGTTGGCTCTAGTGAAGTGACTAATATAACGGATTTTACTGAAAAATCATACATAGATGTTAATGAACTAGTTAGTGAATTAAAGGATGGTATTCTTGAAATAAATAATCCTATTTGGAAATCGATAGTTAGTTTTTTGGTAGATAAATGGTACCAAAAATTTATTGATTTTCCTGCTGGCAAGTCCAATCATCATGCCTGCAAAGGTGGATTATTGTTACATACTGTGACGATGTTAAAACTAGCAGTTGCCATTTCTAAAATCTATCCCCAAGTTAACCATTCTTTATTGTATGCAGGTTGTATTTTGCATGATCTAGGTAAGGTTATAGAATTGAGCGGACCTGTGGCTACTAAATATACAGTAGAGGGAAATTTACTAGGACATTTAGTCATTATCGATGAGCAAATAATTTTAGCAGCAAAAGAATTGAAAATTAAAGAATATGATGAGGATTTAGTACTTTTAAGGCATATGGTGTTATCACATCATGGATTGCCTGAGTATGGTGCTGCCCGTCGCCCGGCAATTTTAGAGGCGGAATTGTTACATAAAATTGATGATATGGATGCTACAGTATATGCTATTACTAGATCTTTACAGCGTACTGAACCAGGTACCTTTACTGAGCTGATTTCATCCCAAGATAATCGCAGATTCTATCGTCCTATTGATAGTTCTGATTTAAATAAAATCAATAATTTAGAATAAAAAATATACCGATATGCCATAACTAGTCTTAAAAGCTAGTCAAGGAGGTCGGTATTTTTAGTATAGATCACAAAAAAAACGTAGTGTTTGCTTGAACTACTACGTTAATTAGTCTAATTATTATCTTTTATTTCTTTAAATCTGCATCCATATATTGAGTTAATACATTCTTTAAATCGTTATCTTTGATATTAACATTAGCTCTCTTTAAGACAACGCCTAAAACAGACTTAATTACGTTTTGATCTTGAGCCATCTTTTGGTAAATACGTGCGATTATTTCCGATTTATGGCTTTGGAATGATCCCTTAGATGGGTGTTTAATCATTTTAATAATGTGATAACCAAATTGAGTTTTAACAGGCTTTTTAGTGTATTCGCCAGTTTTCAATTTGAAGGCTGCTTCTTTGAAGTCAGCATCTAAAGTCGTATCTGAGGAATCAAAGGGCTCAATTTTACCAGCATTCTTGCTTGTACCAGTATCTGTTGAATATTTCTTAGCTAAATCTTTAAAACTAGCTCCTTTGCCAAGTTCTTCAATCACTTTCTTAGCTGTATCTTCTTTTTCTACTAAAATGTGTTGTACTCGAACTTTAGGTTGGTATTCTTTCCAAGCTTTCTTTTCTTGAGCTTTGGTAATAGGTTTAATATCTTTTAAAGCAGCTTGCAAAAGTAAGTTTGTTTGAATACTTTCTTTATATGCTTCAGGTGTCATACCATTTTGTTGTAAAACCATTTCAAAACGTGCACCATATTGTTTTCTAGCATTGTCATAAGCTGTATTTACTTTTTTCTTGGAAACTTGACTACCATATTGTTGTTGTAAAGTTTTGTTAATAATCATATTAGCTAATATAGCTTGTCCTGCAGGTGATTTTTTTACTTTGTTATAAAAATCTTCTTGAGTTATTTTTCCGCCTTTGTAGTTAGCGACCGTCTTGGAGCATCCAGTAGCCGTTAGAGCCACACCAGAAAAAGCTGCTATCAATAATAATGTTTTCAACGATTTTTTAAATTGCATATACATATCTCCAAATCTTATATAGTTACAGTTAAAAATATAACACAAAAAAGGATATAAACATAATTTTATCCAGTTAATTTTTTATAATTATTTATTTAATTGCTTAATACTATTTTCCATTTTAGCAATCTTAGGTTTAATTGCAATGGAATATTTGCCAAAGCTGTCCTTTAGTTCTTGAATTGTTTGGTTAGCTATAGGCATTTGTTCTGAAATTAAAGCATCACATTGCTTTTTTAGTTTAGAGATACCATTTTTAGTATTAGTACAATTACTTATTAAACTAGTAGACCATTGCTTAAAATATGCTTCATCTTGCTTGTTAGGGCGTCTCTTTTTTAAACCCCAGCAGATACCAGCACTGAGACCAATAATTAAGCCGATAGTTGATTTTTTCATATATAAATTCCTTAAGATAAATGTTGCTTGATAGTATTAGCTACTTCTTGATAAGCTTCAGGAGTATATTCAGCTGCATGATTAATATGTGGCACGTTAACGCCATCATTTTCATCATATCTTGGCACTAAATGAATATGTGAGTGCATAACTACCTGACCAGCAATTTCACCATTGTTAACAAAAACATTAAGACCTTTGATATTTTTATCTGATGCTTTAATTGCTTGAGCAATTTTTGGAATGTATTGCAAATATTTTGCAGCATCTTCTTGACTATAATCAAAAAAGTTAATTAAATGTTTTTTTGGTATAATTAAGACGTGTCCCTTAGTGACTTGTGAAATATCTAAAAAAGCTTTAACGTCATCATTTTCAAAGACAGTATAAGCTGGTATTTCGTTTCTAATTATTTTACAAAAAATGCAATCTTGAACCAAATTTGACATATTTTTTCCCTTCTCATTTTAAAAATTTTGTTTTACTATGGTTCATGCTATCATAATAAGTAAGTTTTTTCAGTATGAGGCGGTTATTTTATGACTTTAACAATAAAAAAATTAACTGGTGGCTATACCGGTATTACTGTTATTAAAGATATCAATTTAAAAATTGAAAGTGGGCAAGTTGTCGGCTTAATTGGCTTAAATGGTGCAGGAAAATCTACTACTATTAAGCATTTATTAGGTTTATTAAGAATGCAACGTGGTGAAATTACATTAAATGGAATTGACTTAGTACAAAATCCAGCAGCATTCAAAAAAAATGTAGCCTACATACCTGAAACACCAATATTATATCCGGAATTAACGCTAAAAGAGCATATAGAATTGGTGATTTTAGCATATGGATTAGATCATGATAGTGCATATGAACATGCATTACATTTATGCAAATTATTTAGATTGGAAAATAAATTAGATTGGTTGCCAATTAATTTTTCCAAAGGTATGAAACAAAAAGTAATGATTGTGGCTGGCTTTTTAGCTCAAAGTAGTTTATTAGTGATTGATGAACCATTTACAGGGTTAGATCCATTGGCAGTAGCTAATTTTATTGATTTAGTTAAAGCTGCTTCTAATGATGGAAAAATGGTTTTAATGACAACACATGTCTTAGCTGAAGCTCAAGAAATTGTTGATAAATTTGCTGTTTTGAATAATGGAACGATTGAAAAAGAAGGTAATCTAACAGAAATTAGAAAGTTTTATGGCTTGAAAGATACAGATTCATTTGACCGTTTATATAAAGTATTAAATCAGGAGCATTGCAATGCAAAAAATAGCTAATAAAAGATTAAATAGTAACGCTCGTAAGCAAATTCACTATTTAGCACTTGTTTTTAATGATTTTTTTGTATTAGCCTTACTTTTAATTTTTGGGGCCTTGATGTTTTGGTATGCTAAAAGTATTCAAACGTGGCCAAGGAATTTATGGTATTATTCGCCACTACTTGCTTTAGTTTTTTCAATCTCATTTGGCTTTGGCAGCTTGGTTACCTTATTTGAACATGCAGATCAGCAATTTTTGCTGTCGCTGGATGATCAGCTCGAATTTTATCTGAAGCCAATGCTTAAATATAGTATGGTATTGCCGACGATTATTTTGTTATTAGTTGGCGGCATTGCTTTTCCCTTTGCTTTTTTACGGCTGGCTATTCATCCAATTAATTATCTAATATTGCTTGTCGATATGTTACTTTTAAAGCATGTACAACATTTATTGCAAGAACATAGTTTGTATTTTAATGACAAGTTGCACTATAACACAATAGCTTTTACAGTCATCGGATATTTTTTGATTTTATTAGGTATATATCAACCGCTTGTATTATTAGCAATAATTGTAGTGGCAATGGTATATATTATTAGACAGCCCTTGCAAGGATTTAATTGGAATAAAGCTATTAGCAAAGAAGCCCAACGTAAAGATAGAATTGATAATTTTTATAGTATGTTTACTGACGTGCAAGATAAGAAAATTACAATATCACGTCGCAAATATTTAGATTTCTTAATATCTAGAAAAAAACAAACAGCCAATATGTTTCTTTTTCAGCGGATCTTATTGCGAGATCCTGAATATAGTAATTTGCTACTCAGAATGATAGTCTTTGCTTTATTACTTATTTTTATTATTCAAGATTATAAGTTAAATACATTTTTAGCAGCTATTGTTATTTTTTTGACAATATATCAATTATTACCTGTGGCCAATATTTATGAGCGAAATATGATGTATCATGTACAGCCAATTAGTAGAAGTAGCCGTGCTGTTGATTTAGCAAAAGTATTACAAAAATTTATTCTGTTGCAGTGGCTGCTAATAAGTATAGGGTTAGTTATAGCTTCAGCTGGTAATCTACAGTCATTGTTATATATCTTAGGGTTGTTTGTATTGACGCTCATCTTGTTATATGTATATTTACCAGTTAAGATTGGACAAACTATTAATAAATTTAAACGTTAGGCGGATTTAGTATGAGATTAAGAAATAAACCATGGGCTCAAAAATTAGTGCTTGAACATCCTGAGGCACTTTTAAATGAACCTGATCCTGAAATAAAAATACCTTGGCAAGAACGATTTGCTGACTTTTCTAAGCCACTAGCTATTGAAATTGGTTCTGGTAAGGGGCAATTTATTATTAATTGGGCTAAGCAACATCCTGAGATGAATTTTATCGGTGTTGAATTGCAAACTACAGCTGCAGGGATGATTTTGCGTAAGAAGTTAGCTGATCAGATAGATAACTTACAAATCATGTGTGCCGACGCTGCTAATATAGCCTTATATTTGCCACCAAAAAGTGCTGATATTATCTTTTTGAATTTTTCAGATCCGTGGCCTAAAACTAGACACGAAAAGAGGCGATTAACCTATAAATCTTTTTTAGATAAGTATAAACAAGTATTAAAAGATAATGGACATATTGAGTTTAAAACAGATAATCAGGGTCTATTTGAATATAGTTTACAAAGTATGAATAATTATGGTATGTTGTTTGATTTTGTAAGTTTAGATTTACATCAATGTAATTCGGAAATTTATAAACAAAATATTGAGACAGAGTATGAGCATAAGTTTGCTGAACGAGGTAATAGGATATATTGTGTTCATGCACATTTTTAAAAGTAAGGAATAAAAAAGATGAAAAAGTTTGCAGAGTTTTCGACAAGTGATTTTCAACGAGAAATAGCTAAAGGCAAAGTGGTCTTGTTGTTTTCAGCTTCGTGGTGTCCAGATTGTCGCTTTTTGGATATGTTTTTACCGGAGATTGTATCAGAGTTTACAGAATATCAGTTTTGTTATATAGATATTGATGGAGCTACTGATTTAGCAAAAAAAATGAATATTTTGGGGATTCCAAGTTTCGTTGCCTACCAAGATGGCCAAGAAATTGGTAGACTGGTAAGTAAGGATAGAAAGACCAAAGAAGAAGTAGTTAGCTTTTTAAAATCTTTAGGTTAATGTAAGAAAGGACAAATGAAAATCATGATAATTTCCACTAATAAAAAAAGTTATCCAGATACAATCATTTTGATTTTAGATCAAGGTGAGGGTCGTAGCACATATGAAGAAAAGAATAATATAGTCCAAGTTAAGGATGAAAAAGGTAAAATCGTTGGATATAATTTCTTTAAAGTTAGTGATTTTTTAGATTATGATAAATTACCAAATGGTCAAGTAAAACCTGACCAAAAGTTACTTGATATTTTGAATGATCAGCTAACTAAAGCAGGATTTGACGACAAATTAGAATTAGGAAAGCCTACTTTAGTTTATGGATTTGTAAAAACTTGTGAACCACATCCAGATTCTGATCATTTACATGTAACTACAATTAATGTAGGGGATGATGAATATCAAATCGTTTGTGGTGCACCTAATATTCAACAAGGACAAAAAGTAGTTGTTGCTTTACCTGGAACTTTGATGCCAAATGGTCAACAAATTTGGCCTGGTGAATTACGTGGTGTAAAATCAAGTGGAATGATTTGTTCGGCTCGTGAATTGGGCTTGCCACATGCTCCACAAAAACGTGGAATTTTGGTTGTACCTGATACATTCAAAGTTGGAGACGAATTTGAACCTACAAAATGTGATGAATTATTGGCATGTGGACAAATCACATTGTAATTTTTGCTAAGAAGATAAAAAATCGGGGTTAGCTATGTTAGATAAGACAAAAGAATATTGGTTTATTGGAATAAAGGGTACCGGAATGGCATCTTTAGCATTGATTTTGCATGATATGGGGTATCATGTTGCTGGATCAGATATTGAAAAGCATACTTTTACGCAAGATCCTTTACTTGCTAAAGGAATAAAAATAACACCGTTTGATGCTAATAATATTAAAGATCAAGGGCAAGTAATTATTAAAGGAAATGCTTTTAAAGAAGAAAATGTTGAAGTCAAAGCATGCATTGATAAAAAAATTGTCTGGCAATCTTATCCTGATACTGTTCAGGAAATTATTGCACAGCATACAAGTATTGGTATATCTGGTTCACATGGTAAAACTTCAACTACGGGGTTGTTAGCACATGTTTTAGGACAATTAGCACCAACTTCATTTTTGATTGGTGATGGTACTGGAAAAGCAATTAAAGATTCACGCTTTTTTGTTTATGAAGCTGATGAATATCGCCGTCATTTTTTAGCATATCATCCTGATTATCAAATTATGACCAATGTTGATTTTGACCATCCTGATTATTTTAAAGATCGTGATGATTATGCATCTGCTTTCCAAACTGCTGCCGAGCAAACCAAAAAAGGCTTATTTGTATGGGGCGATGACACCCGATTGAATAATATCCAAGTATCTATTCCTAAATATACTTATGGTTTTAATAATACTGATGATTTTCAAGCTTATGATATTCAAAAAAATATTACAGGTTCTACTTTCAAAGTTAAGTATCACGATATTGAATTAGGACAATTTGAAATACATTTGTTCGGTGATCATAATATTTTAAATACTACTGCTGTAATTGCGGTAGCATATATTGAAAAAGAATCATTAGATTTAGTGCGAGCAGCATTGTTAACTTATAAGGGAGCTAAACGTCGCTTTAGTGAAAAATCATATGGCAAGATTAATATTATTGATGATTATGCACACCATCCAACAGAAATGAAGGCTACTTTGCAAGCTGCTAGACAAAAATATCCTAACAAAATATTAGTTGCGATTTTTCAGCCACATACATATTCACGAACTGCAGAATTTGCTGATCAATTTGTTGAGATTTTAAAAACTGCTGATTATGCATATGTGACACCAATTTTTGGTTCTGCTCGAGAAAATCATGGTAATATTTCAAGCCAAGATTTAACGAAAAGAATTCCTAATTCAGAGGTAATATCTTTGGACAATATAGCTGATTTAACTAAGTTTAAAGATGCTGTTCTAGTTTTCATGGGTGCTGGCGATATTACCAAATATGAAGTTGCATATGAAGCCTTGCTGGAACAAAATAAATAATAATATTAACAGATTCGGTTAGATTGATAACCGAATTTTTTTTGCATTTCGTGTTTTGACAAATGTATACGCTTACACTACAATTGCTAATATAAGTTTCTTTTAGAAAGGCAAATAGTCTATGAATTTTAAAATCGATAAGAAAAAGATAACATTTTTATGTACAAGTACAATTTTGGGATTAGTAGTTAGTGTAAGTACAGTAAATGCTGATGCCGTAAATAATAATATTAAAAATAACAATAATGTTAGCCTGATAAAGGCACCTACCGATAGATCTGCTGATATCAACCAAAAAACAACCAAGGTAATTGTTCATTATCAAGGCGATGGCAATAAATGGAAATTATATACATGGGTTGATAATGGCACCGATAAAGTAGATGGCAAAGAATATCCGTGGGATGGCAAAGATGAGTATGGTAATTATAAAATTATCGATATGCCTGGTGAACACTCAAAAATTGGGGTGCTGATCAAAGATAGTAATTGGCATAAAGATGGTTCAAACAATGATCGACAAATTACTACTGATTTGAGTGGTAAAGCCGAAGTTTGGTACAAAGAAGGTAGTGATCAAGCTCAAACAGTAACGCCGAAGTTTAAAAAAGCTAATATTGAAATTAACTACCTGGGTAGTGATGCTCCAGCTTCTGTTAAAGTTGGAACAGATATTGAGGATAAGCAAGCTGATCTTTCATTAAAAGAAGATGCTACTAAAACTATGAAACAAGGTGAAATTGAGCTAAAAGCTACTGATAATAAAGAATTTAACAAAGTTATTATTAATGACAACCAACAGCATGAATTTACACCGTTGCCAGGAGATAAAACCAATATTTATTTGGTAGCTGGTGATAAAAATGTTTATTATACAGCTAGTGCTGCTAAAAAAGTAATTGATCATAAGAAAAAAGCTCAACAAGATACTAAACTGATTGAAAAGTTGAAAAAAATAGCTGCTAAAAAAGAGCAAGTAGACTTTTCTAAAGAGCAAATAGTTGCAAGTACTAAAGTTATTGTTCATTACAATGGTGATGCTTCTAAATGGGCTTTATGGTGCTGGCCTTTTGGTAAAGGTGGTAAACAATATTCATTTGACAAAGAAGATGACTATGGTCATTATGCTGAATTTAATATTGATCATTCTGATAAAGTAGGATTTTTAATCAAGGGTCAAAAAGATTGGTCCAAAGATGGAAAAACTAAAGCAGACCGTATAGTTAATACAGATGATAGTGGTAAAGTCGAGGTTTGGTATGCAGCTGGTAAAGATGAAACTCAAGTAGTAACGCCAAGCTTTAAAGATGTCAAACTTAAGTTACATTATTTTGGGGATGAAGCACCGCAAACGATGTCAGTTTGGGCTGATGACAAGCAAGCTTCTAAGCAAACAGTTACGTTAGATAAATCTGAAGCTAATGGTGATAAAGTCGGTGAAATTACCATTACCGGTCAAGATTTACATCAAATAAATATTTCTAATGGCAAGCAAGTATACAAAGTTACACCATCACCAAAAGGTCAAATTACGGATGTTTACTTAAATGATGTGGATAATTTACCTCACTATACTGAATATAGTGCTCGTAAGGATTTCATTTTATCTATGGCTAACATGGATAGTGATCATGTCGTCAAAATTAAGACTAATGAGCAATTAAGTCCAGATTTAGTAAAGCAATTATTAAAAGCTCAGAATAATGAAATTACTAAAGTCGAAGCTGTTAATGGTACAGATAATCTAAGTGATACTTTTAAGGTTACTTTGAAGAATAGCTTAGAATTAGGTGTTAATAGCCGCATAGCTTTCTGTGGCAATCCTAAGGCTATTGATGTTAGATCGTATGTTCGCTCTAAAGATTTTGATGATAAGTACTTTTATGCAAATGATGATTTAGGTTCAACTTATAGCAAAGACAAAACTACTATTAAATTATGGTCACCAATTGCAACTAAAGTAACCTTACGTTTGTATAAAAACTTAGACAACAGTTCACAACCTGATAAAACTATTGCCTTAACATGTGGTGATAAGGGTGTTTGGAGTACTACATTGACTGATCAGGATTACAAAGGCTGGGCATATGATTACCAATTAGAATTTGCTGATGGGCATGTAACGACGACAGATGATCCTTATTCCACTGCTACTACCATTAATGGAGTTCGTAGTGTAATTGAAGATGTTGATAATATCAAACCAGCTGATTTTATTAAAATGCCAGCCTTCACTAAACCAACTGACGCTATTATATATGAAGCTGGTGTCAGAGATTTAACAGCTGATAAAAATGCTAATGTTAAACATCCTGGTCAATTTTTAGGATTGACTCAAGAAGGGACCAAAACTGATACTGGTTATCCAACTGGGTTAGATTATTTGAAGAAATTAGGAGTTACTCACGTCCAATTTTTACCTATGTATGATTTTGGCTCCATTGATGAAGCTCATCCATCTAATGCCTACAATTGGGGCTATGATCCGGTTAATTACAATGTTCCTGAAGGTAGTTATTCTTCTAAACCTGCGGATCCTGCTGCACGTATTTTAGAGATGAAAGAAATGATAAATGCTCTGCACAAACAAGGTTTACGTGTAGTTATGGATGTCGTTTATAATCATGTTTATGGATTAGATAAACAAGCATTTGATAAAGTCGTTCCTGGATATTATTTCAAATATGATGATAATGGTAACATGGTTGACGACATTGGTATGGGTAATGCTGTAGCTAGCCAAAGAAGAATGGTTAGAAAATATATCGTTGATTCCGTTAAATATTGGGCTAAGAATTATCATATAGACGGTTTTAGATTTGATACAATGGGCGTCCTTGATACTGATACGATGGCGGAAGTCTACAAGGAAATTAACAAAATCAATCCTGGAACTTTAATTTATGGTGAAGGTTGGGAAATAAAGCCAAATGAACGGCCTAAAGAAGCTAGTTATGTTCATGCTAATTTGATACCAAATGTCGGCTTTTTTGGCGACAATTTGAGAAACGCTGTAATTGGTGAGAGTGGATCCTTTGGTAATGCAAGATCTGGGTTAGCACAAGGTAACCTGACTGATAAAGATAAAAATGGCGTCAGTCATTATCAAGAAGATGCAGCTGCTTTTGTTAAAGGATTTATGGGTAGTCAAGGATTTAATAAACACAATTACCTTAATCCAGGGCAGGTTATTAATTATTCAACGTGTCATGATAATTTAACTTTATATGATGCATTAAAAGCTCATTTGCCTAATGCTAATGCTGCAGAGTTTGTTAAACGTGCTAAATTAGCTGATTCTATGATCATGTTGTCACAAGGTGTGCCATTATTCCATTCAGGTCAAGAAGCATTACGTACCAAGAATGGAAATGCTAATTCTTATAATGCTGATATTACAGTTAATGAAATAGATTGGAAACGAGTAGAACAAAATAAGGACTTAGTGTCATATTTCCAAAAACTTGTGCAATTAAGAAAGACTTGTCCTGCATTCAGAATGAGTACATATGATGAGATAAAGAAAAATATCACACCTATAGTTAAAGGTGAAAATGGTGTATTTGCCTTTGAAATTAAATCAGCTGATAGTACAATGTATGTTATATTCAACGTTAATGAAAAAGCTAACCAATTTACTAGTGTTGATTTAACAGGTGGCAAGATTTTATTAAGTAGTGATGACCATACTGTCGGTGCCAAAACTACTATTTTGCCTGGATTAAGTACATTAGTTATCAAGAAGATAAGTGACAAAGATAAAATAAATGATCTAATTGCACATTTAGATGCAGATAAGATTGCATTTCAACAGTTGAAAGATGAAATCGCTAAAGAAGAAGCCAAATCTCAAAAATTATCTGTATTAGTTGATCAATTAAATGATAAAATAGCTAAAATGGAGGCGGCTCAGACTGCGTTACAACAATTAAAAGATGAAATTGCTAACGAAAAAGCCAAATCTCAAAAATTGACCATGTTAGTTGATCAATTAAATGATAAAATAGCTAAAATGGAGTCAGCTCAGACTGAATTACAACAATTAAAAGATGAAATTGCTAACGAAAAAGCCAAATCTCAAAAATTATCCGTATTAGTTGATCAATTAAATGATAAAATAGCTAAGACGGAGGCAGATAAGATTGCATTTCAACAGTTGAAAAAAGATATTATGACAGAAATAGAAAATTATATTAAAGATAAAAAAGAACCAGAAATTGATTTAAGTAAAAAGGTTTTAGATGCCATAGCTCATGCAGATATAGAAAAATTGACATCATATAAATTAAGTGATGATGTCATGAAGGCTGTTGTCGAGTTTAAGCAAGGCAATAAAAAATTACTTGTTGATATGATAGCTGATGCCATAGCTCATGTTAATGTAGATCAATTAGTTTCATATAAGCTAGATGAAGCTACTATTCAGGCAATCAAACAATATCAACAAGGCAATAAGAAAGATCTACGTGATATAATTGCTGAAGCAATTAAAAACTACGCTAATGAAGGCGGTACTGCTCCTTATAAATTAGATAATGATGTTGTGAACCAAATAAAGGCTGATCTTGAAGCAGAATCTGATGTTGAATCTAATACGCCACAAGAATCAGTTGAAACTGTAACTGAGCCAGAAATATCTCAAGAGATCTTAAAAGATTCTAATGATCAAGAAAATACAATTGTTGGTGTTGTTAATATCCAAAAAGACAGTACCATTTTTGATAGCAATGGTAGTGCAACAGATAAGGTTTTGCCTGCTGGCAGTCGTTGGAAAATCGATCGTATCACAGAAATTGGTGGGATGAAGTTCTACAGAGTTGGAACAAATCAATACATTTTGATAGATACAGCTAAGAGCGACGGTATTATTTTTACTAAAACAGAAAAGCCAGTAATTGGTGTATTATATATTAACCAAAACGTAGACTTATTTGATAAAGATGGACATAATACAAATATCCTGCTTAATAAGGGCACATATTGGAAGATATGGGGTGCTAAAGTTATCAATGGTAAATTATTCTACAGAGTAGGTACTCAAAAACAATGGGTTGCTGCTGAATCTGTTAAGGTAGTTGATAATAAAGCTATTAAAGAGACACCTGTTACAGGAGTTGTTAAAGTTCATGTCAATGGTCATCCTGATTATCAAGTTGCGATGTTGGATGATAATGGTAACTATACAGGTCAATTTTTAATTCAAGGCAATAGTTATAAACTTGTAGCTAAAAAAATAATTAATGGACGTTTATGTTATAGATTAGGTACACAAAAGCAGTGGGTTCCTGCTGAATATTTATTATTTTAATAAATAAACTTTAAAAGCATTTGGTTGTTAAATCAGATGCTTTTTTTGAGCCCTATTACTATAGATTTGTTCTCTTGCTAATTATTATTGTAAAAAATATGGTAGATATTATGGCTTGCAATTGTATTCGCAAAGATAAAGAAGGCAGGTATAATGTTATTAGCTACAAGAAAGTAAGATCTACTAGTGATAAATCAAAACGAGTAAATTTAATTAGTTATATAGCTATCTTTATATTTTGGGTGTGGTTCATCGTATGGTATAAGAGGAGTTAAAAATGATAATTGAGATAAGTGAAATTAATAAAGTAATTGGTTCAAAAAAAGTCATTAATAATGTCTCCTTACGTATTGATAAAGGACAAGTATTTGCATTGTTAGGGCCTAATGGAGCAGGAAAAACGACTTTAATTCGTATAATTTTAGGTTTGTTAAAACCCGACACGGGAACTATTAGGCTTTTTGGTGAAAAATTAACAGATAAATCTAGACCTGATTTGTTATTACGTGTTGGTGTTCAAAATGATGGTAATTTATATGAAAATCTAACTGCTAAAGAAAATTTAATATTATGGGGAGAAATATATGGATTAAATTCAAAAATTATAAAAAAACGCATAGATGATTTGAAGAAAATGTTTCACTTAGAAAACTATATTGATATGCCCGTAGGCAGTCTAAGTAAAGGAAATAAACAGAAAGTGATGTTAGCTAGAGCTATGTTCCATAGTCCAGAGGTTTTAATTTTGGATGAACCTACAACCGGATTAGATCCTGCTGCCATTGATGAGTTTTATCAGTTCATTAAAAAACTGAAAAAAGCTGGTGTTACTATTATCATGTCTACGCATTATTTGTATGGTATGGATGGTGTTGTAGATAGTATAGGCATCATATCCTCAGGAAATTTACTTATTAGTGATAAAGTTGATAGGTTGCGGTGTAAAATACATAAAGTCCATTTTAAGGGTAAATTTAATCCTAAAGATATCAAAGAGTTGATTTCATATGGTGAACTATCGGATTGTATGCAAAATGAATTTATTATATCGGTTGATGATGATAATAAAGTAGCTGATATTGTCAAAACTTTGGTTTTAAAGGGAAATGATATTTATGAAGTTTCCAAAGTTATAGAAACAGTAAAAGAAATATACTTTAGAATTATCGGAGGACATAGCAATGGATAGACATCAACTTAAGGTTATGATAAATAAGGAATATCGAGAATTAGTCAATGATAGAGGATTAATGTTCTCATTGCTTATTATTCCAATTATTTTTAGTATTGTGTTACCAATCTTATTATTTATATTAGGTACTCGTAAGGAAGTATCAGCTAGCATAGTTGGCTTAAATACGTTCATTGAACAGTTTAAGATGATAAAATACCCAGATTATCTTACCAGGGGAACGGTACCTTTTTATGTTATTTTTACTTACTTTTTTTTACCTTTATTTATGTTACTACCCATTATTATTTCTACAGTATTATCTAGCAGTAGTTTTATTGGTGAAAAAGAGCACAAAACTTTGGAAGGTTTGTTATATACTCCCATCAATACTAAAGTCCTTGTTTTAGGAAAAGCATTAGGTTGTGCAGCACCTGCAGTTACTATTTCTACCGTTTCTGTTTTAGTCTATATATTGGTTGTTAATACTGTAGGTTGGAGATATTTCAAACATATAATCCTACCTAATATGACATGGTTATTAGTTACAATTTTGATTTCTCCACTGCTTGTCTTATTATCAATATTGTTAGTTATTGGTAGTTCGCAATATTTGAAGAATAGCAAGTCAGCTCAAGGAGTATCCATGATAATTGTAGCTCCGATATTTGGTATGCTCATTTCTCAAGCTACCGGGGTGTTAATCTTAGGTGTTTTTGAGACAGTAATTTTAATTATAGTTTTAATATTATTAGATATTATAGTTTTTTGCGTTGTCATGAAAATGTTTAATTTTGAGAAATTCATTTTAAATAATTAATTCCTCTATAAATTTAGGAGGTACATGTTGAATATTTATTATTTTAATAAATAAACTTTAAAAGCATTTGGTTGTTAAATCAGATGCTTTTTTTGTTTTTATTATGTATAATATCTCCTATAATATTTTTTATTAAGAGGTGAATAATTATGGAATTTAAAATGATACTTGATTTGAAAATTATAATTTTTATCGTCTTGCTTGTCATATTAACTAGTGGTTGTACAACTATAGTACCTCAAAATTATGAAGGATTAATTGAGACGCTTGGTAAATATACTAAAACTGTTAAAGCTGGACTAACATTTAAAATACCTTTTTTTCAGCGAGTTAAGAAAGTTTCAATGGCCTTACAACCTTTAGAAATTAGTAGATATTCAATTATCACTAAGGATAATGCAGAAATATCGACCAGCTTGACATTGAACTATCAGGTTACTAATAGTTTTAAATATTTTTACAATAATACAGATTCAGAAACTTCTATGGTTCAATTAGTGCGTGGACATTTGCGTGATATTATTGGACGTATGGATTTAAATGATGCTTTAGGATCCACAAGTGCTATTAATAATGAATTATCTAAGGCTATAGGTGATTTAACAGATATATATGGTATTAGCGTTATTAGAATTAATGTAGATGAACTATTACCTAGTAAACAGATTCAAGCTGCAATGGATAAACAATTAACAGCTGACCGTGAAAAGACGGCAACAATTGCTAAAGCAGAAGGTGAAGCCGAAAATATTCGCTTGACGACTAAGGCAAATAATGATGCCTTAATAGCAACTGCAAAAGCAAAAGCTGAGGCAATTAAGACAGAAGCTGATGCGGAAGCATATCGTATAAATAAATTACAAGAGACTTTATCCAAAGCGTCTGAAGGATATTTCAGAAATCAGAGTATAGTAGCTTTTACAAAATTATCAGCTGGCAACAATAATATGATAGTTATGGATAAAGAAAATATTGATAAAATAGGTGATATTCCAGCTATTAAGAAAATATGGGATCAAGATAAGAACTGATAATTACTGAATCATAAAATAGTAGTATCTTTTGATAATAACCTCCAAATTTGCTAAAGAGTTTGGAGGTTTTTATTATGCTTAAATTTAAGAACTAAGTAGCCATGAATAAAAGGACACAAAAAACCATACTTCGGTAAATATCGAAGTATGGTTAAAATAGTTAAAATAAGACATTCGTTTTACTTATCACAGGTAATTGAAATGATTTTACGACTCTGATCCATTGAAATGTTATAAATTTTATCTTCATGAATTAAACGTTTAATGACAAATTGAATTTCATCTTCATGAATACCACGTCTATGATTTTCGAGTACAATTTCGATTTTAGTACTTGTTTCAGTATAGACTACAGTTATATTTCCCAGTGAATATACCTTAATGTACTGACTGCTGGTGGCTGATAACTGTCTTTCAATCAAATCACGATAAGTATTTGTAACATCAATTAAATGCATTTCTTACACACCTTCTAAAAGTTGAAAATATTTCTCCTTTTAGTATACGCTTATTTACTGATTATCTTCAACAATTATGATATCGTTTTCATGTCTTTTTGCAGTTAAATTCTTTGCTGTCGGATGGTCAAGCTTATAATCTGCGACTTTGTCTTCAATCATAGCTTGAATCACGCGACGCAATGGACGTGCTCCCATATCAGGATCATATCCTTTTTCAACTAGTAAATCTTTGGCTTCTGGTGTGACATTGATATGTAAGTCTTGATCTTTGATCATTTCATTAGTCTTGTCTAACATTAGATCTACGATTTTGATTAAACTTTCCTTGCTTAATGGATCAAACTCAACAATGTCATCTAGTCTGTTTAAAAATTCTGGTTTGAAATATTGACCCAGAACTTTTTTGAACTGTTCATTATGGTTATTTTCTGCAGAAAAGCCTACACTAGCAGACTTAATTCCTTGTCCAGCATTAGATGTCATAATGATAATAGTGTCTTTAAATGAAACAGTTCTACCTTGTGAGTCTGTTAAATGACCATCGTCAAGAATTTGAAGAAATAGATGTAACACGTCGGGATGTGCTTTTTCAATTTCATCAAATAAGATTAAACTATAAGGGTTATGACGGACTTTTTCAGTTAATTGTCCAGCTTCTTCATAACCAACATATCCTGGTGCAGAGCCGATTAATTTAGAAACTGAATATTGTTCCATATATTCACTCATATCAAAGCGAATCATGGATTTTTCGGTACCAAACATTTGCTTAGCTAATTGCTTAGCTAATTCTGTTTTTCCAACGCCTGTAGGTCCAACAAATAGGAATGAACCAATCGGTCTACCTGACTTGTTAAAGCCGACACGGTTACGTCTAATTGCTTTAGAGATGACGTCAACTGCTTTATCTTGACCAATAATATGCTTTTTGAGATCATCAGCCAAATTCTTTAATTGCATTTGTTCTTGCTTTTGCAAATCACCAACTGGAATATTTGTCTTTTCTTCTATGATTTTCTCCATAACCTTTTCAGAAATAACAGGTGTCTTATCAGGATCAACTTTTTGATCTTTTAATTTCTCATATTTTTCAATTTGATCACGGTAATAAGCAGCTTTTTCGTAGTCTTCATTCTTTAATGCTGTTTGTTTTAATTCTTGTGCAGCTTCGACACGTTCTTTTAATTTAGCATCATCAACATAAGGAATGGTTAAATTCATACGAGATCCAGCTTCATCAAGTAAGTCGATAGCCTTATCTGGTAAAAAGCGATCTTGAATATATCTTGAAGATAGGGTAACTGCACTAACTATTGCTTGATCAGTGTAGGTTACATGATGATAATCTTCATATTTCTTCTTGATACCTTGTAATATTTTAATAGTTTCTTCAATACTTGGTTCTTTAACTTCAACAGGTTGAAATCTTCTAGCCAAAGCTGAATCTTTTTCAATTTGACGATATTCTTTGATAGTAGTAGCACCAACTAATTGGAAATCGCCACGAGCTAGGGCAGGTTTGATGATATTGCCTGCATCCATTCCACCTTCAGCGTTACCAGCATTTACTAATTCATGAATTTCATCGATAAATAAGATGATATTAGGATCACTTTCTAGTTCCTTAATTAGTTGTTGCATCCGTTGCTCGAATTGACCACGTAAGCTAGTTCCTTGCACTAAAGAAACCATATTTAATGAAATTATTTTTTTGTTTTGTAATTTAGCTGGTACAGATCCATCGATAATTTGTTGAGCAAGTCCTTCGACTACGGCTGTTTTACCTACACCAGCTTCACCAATCAATACCGGATTATTTTTAGTACGACGGTTAAGAATTTCAATTACTCTAGCTATCTCTTTATCTCGACCAACTACTGGATCGATTTTCCCTTGTTTAGCTAAAGCTGTTAAATCAATACCATATTGATTAAGTAGGGAGTCTGATCCATTGTTAGCTTTATTTTTCTTTGGAGAATTATCTCCTGGTTGATCAAAATCTTGAGTGCTACCTCCTAAAGAACCTAATAAGTCGTTAAAACTGCTAAAGAAGTTATTCATATTAGCAGATCCATTTTCATTTTTTAATAATTGATAACAATCTTCACATAACGCTATTTCACGGTTTTCTCCATTATTGTTCAAGTATAGATGAATTGAAGCAGGCCGTTGATGACAATTTTGACAGAGCATATAAAAAAACCTCACTTTCGATATTTTATAATTCATATTCTAGTCTTTAGCACTCTAACATGTCAAGTGCTAATTTCGCATACTAAGATAAAAAATGATAGAATATGTGGTTGGTAGTGGGAGTGATAAATATGGATTATCAAGAAATTTTAGAAAAGATAGTAAATGGTGAATTAGCAGAATATAAGGTAGAACCGCAAACAGCTTTTGAATTTCAACGTGTTTTGCGTAATTTTCAACGTCGCAGTGAAATTCAAGGAGTTGCTCAAGTGGGAGGTAGTATTATATATCGACTAGCAAAATAAAATGAATAGATAGCGATAAATAAATATTGAAAACAATTACATTGTTGTTGTTTTCTAGCTTGAAAAATGATAATCTAGTATTCGTACAGGGTGTGATCCCTATTAAGGATTTAAAGGAGATACTAAAATGGAAAAACGCGAGTTTAAAGTTATTGCTGAAACAGGTATCCATGCCCGTCCAGCAACATTATTAGTGCAAGCTGCTTCAAAGTTCAGCTCTGATATTAACTTGGAATACAGTGGTAAATCAGTAAACTTGAAATCAATTATGGGTGTTATGTCACTTGGTGTTGGTCAAGGCTCAGAGATTTCAATTTCTGCTGAAGGCGATGACGAAAAAGAAGCAATTGATGCAATTGCAGATACAATGAAAAAGGAAGGCTTAGCTGAATAATGACTGAAAAATTAAAGGGAATTGCAGCTAGTGAAGGCATTGCAATTGCACCAGCCTACCTTTTGGTAGAACCTGACCTTTCATTTTCTAAGTCAAAAGTAACTGATCTTGAAGCAGAAGTATCAAGATTTAAGGAGGCTATTGATGAGTCTACCAAGGAACTTGAAGCTGTTCGAGATCAAGCTAAGAAAAATTTAGGTGAGGAGGAAGCACAAGTTTTCGATGCTCACCTTTTATTTTTGAGTGATCCGGAATTTTCCGGAGCTATTGAAAATGAAATCAAGAACAATAGTATTAACGCTGAAGCTGCTTTAGATGCAATATCAAATAATTTTATTAGCATCTTTGAATCAATGACTGATAATGCATATATGCAAGAACGTGCTGCAGACGTGCGAGATGTTTCTAAGAGAATTATGGCTCATTTGTTGGGTGTAACTTTGCCTGATCCAGCAACTATTGATCACGAAGTTGTTGTTATTGCTCACGATTTAACTCCTAGTGATACTGCTCAATTGAACAAGAAATATGTTAAGGGCTTTATCACAGATATTGGAGGTCGTACAGCTCACTCAGCTATTATGGCTCGTTCACTGGAAATTCCAGCTGTAGTTGGTACGAATACAATTACACAAGATGTTAATAATGGACAAATGGTAATTGCTGACGGACTGGATGGTAACGTTCTTATCGAACCATCTGCCGCAGAGATCAGTTCATTCGACGAAAAGGGACGTAAATTTGCTGAACAAAAAGCAGAATGGAAGAAATTAAAGGATCAGCCATCACAAACTGCAGACGGTAAGCACTTTACTATTGCAGCTAATATCGGAACGCCTGATGATATGAAAGGTGTTTTGGAAAATGGTGCTGAAGCTGTTGGCTTATATAGAACAGAATTTTTATACATGGATTCATCTGATTTTCCAACAGAAGATGCTCAATTTGAAGCATATAAGGCTGTTATTGAAGGTATGAAGGGCAAACAAGTTATTATTAGAACTTGTGATATAGGTGGCGATAAGCACCTTGATTACTGGGATTTGCCTGAAGAAATGAATCCGTTTTTAGGATTGCGTGCGATTCGTTTATCAATGCACAATAAGGATATTTTTAAGACTCAGTTACGTGCATTATTGCGTGCGTCTGCCTATGGTAAGTTGGGAATTATGTTCCCAATGATTGGTACCTTAACTGAATTGCGTAAAGCTAAGGCAATTTTAGCTGAAGTTAGAGCAGAGTTAGAGGCTAAAAATGTTAAGATAGGCGAAGATCTTCAAGTAGGTATGATGATTGAAGTTCCTGCAGCAGCAATTTTAGCTGATCAATTTGCTAAAGAAGTAGATTTCTTCTCAATCGGAACTAACGATCTAATTCAATATACAATGGCTGCTGATCGTGGTAATGATGGAGTTTCATATCTATATCAACCATATAATCCATCAGTATTGCGTCTAATTAAGAATACTATAGATGGTGCACATCAAAATGGTATTTGGTGTGGTATGTGTGGTGAAGCCGCAGGTGATAGTGTCATGTTCCCTATCTTGTTATCCATGGGACTTGATGAATATTCTATGAGTGCGACATCAATTTTGCGTATCCGTAGTTTGATGAAAAAGATCAGCTTAGAAGATGTTAAAGAATTAGCTAATGAAGCTTGTTATGTTTCTGAAACATTTGAAGACAATGCCAAACTTGTAGCTGAAACTTTAAAGAAATTGAATATTAATTAAGCTTTTTAAAACCATATTTCGGTAAAATATCGAAATATGGTTTTTTAATGCTATTTAGAAAATTTTGACATAATAAAACCCCTCAAAATCAAGAAAAATCTCGGGGGTTATAAAGTTTGGACCTTATCTTAATATACAGCTCCATCGTAGAAATCAAAGCGGGGTTGATTAAAGTTGAAGTCCTTTAATTTGCTCATCGGAATAATATTATCAGCAACACCCCAGCTCATCAAGTTGATAGGGTTACCATAAAATTCATCTGGTATTACTAGCAAGATGTATTTACCTTGACCTTGGGCATAACCTAATTCCATGCCTAAGCCAACATCTTCTTCATCTGGAACATATACTCCCAGCATAATATCACTAGATCTGATGCCAATCAAATCACCATTGTAAGTAGCTTGAGCCCATTCCTTATCATGTAAATATTCAGGATGTTCATCAACTCTAATACCCTTGTATTGATTATTTAAAGGTATATAACTATCTTTTAAATTGATGGTTGGATTCGCAGCAAGAGCATCCATAGCATCCTTATATGCTCTATTTTGCACATCAGAAAACCAACCTGCACCAAAATATACTGTTTTTTGTTCGGCCATTGTATTCCTCCTCAATTAAACTACTACAATATATTTTAGCAAAAAAATATTAATTTTTTAAATATTATGCTCATACATTTTAATATCCAAAGATATTACAAAAATATTACATTCAAAAAAACTCTTGTTATGATACGTGCGATATTGTACACTAATTAGCTAGGTAAACGTTTACATTTATTTTTGAAAGGGTATATTAAAATGAATAAAAAAGGATTAAGAAAGATTATTTATGCTAGTTCACTTGCATTGTTAGAATTATCATTAGTTACGGCTACTAAGCCTGCACAAGCTGCTACTAATACTGAGCCAAAAACAGCTATTGTAGCAAAACATAATACTGAAGAACCAATGTCAGTTAATGATTATTTATTGGGACTTGATTATGATTCACAAGCTGTTTTGACAAGACAAGGTGACATGTTAACAAATCATTTTGCACATGAAACCACTACTGATAACAACGGTCGATTTGTGGTTGTTGAAAAACAAAAGAAGACCATTTCTAACAGTACATCAAGTATTTCAGTAACTACTGCTAATGATAGTCGTGTTTTTGCAGGTGCTCTTTTCAAGGCAGACAATAATTTGATTGAAAACAATCCTACACTTGTTTCATTAAGACGTGCTCCTATAACTGTAAGCGTTGACCTTCCAGGTATGACTGACAACACTAATGCCAAATTAGTTGCTCATCCAACAACTAGCTCTGTAAATAGTGCTGTTAATGATTTAGTTGAAAAGTGGATCGCAAAAGATTCAGTAAATCACGCCATTCCTGCCAGAATTGAATATGATACAACTAGTGCTCAAAGCATGGACCAATTAAAAGTTAAATTTGGTGCTGACTTTGCTAAAATTAGTGTTCCATTGAAGATTGATTTTGACGCTATTCATAATGGTGAGAAACAAGCATCAATTGTTAACTTTAAGCAAATTTACTACACTGCCAGTGTTGATGCACCTGAAAATCCAGGTGATGTATTTGATGCACATGTAACAGCTAAGGATCTTCAAAAGCGTGGTATTAATTCTAAGACACCTTTAGTTTATGTTTCTAGTGTATCTTATGGACGTTCTATGTACATTAAGTTGGAAACAACAAGCAAGAGTGATAAAGTTCAAGCAGCTTTTGATGCTGCTATTAAGGGCGTAAAGATTGCTCCTAATAGTGAATATGATCATATTTTAAAGAATACTAGTGTTGTAGCTGTTATTTTAGGTGGTAACTCTGGGGATGCAACAGAAGTTGTTCGTGGTGATATTAACACTTTGAAAGAATTAATTCAAAAAGGTAGCAAATTTGATAGTTCTAACCCAGGTGTTGCTGTATCATATGGCACATCATTCTTAAAGGACAACCAAGTTGCAGTAATCAACAATACCGCTGATTATATTGCTACTAAAGTAACTGAATATTCAAATGGTAAATTGATATTGAACCATAAAGGTGCTTATGTTGCAAGATTCTTCGTTGATTGGGATGAAGTAAGTTACGATAGCAATGGTCGTGAAGTTTTAACACACCATACATGGGCTGACAATGGTCGTGGCCGTACATCAGGCTTCAGTACTGAAATCAACTTGAAAGGAAACGTTCGTCATTTGAATGTTAAGATTCAAGAATGCACAGGCTTGGCATGGGAATGGTGGAGAACTATTTATGATGAACAAGACTTACCACTTGCACACTTACGTCAAATTACAATTTGGGGTACGACTTTAAGACCTAAACACAAAGAAGAAGTAAAAAATGACTAATTAACGTAAAGTCAATCAAAGCCTCTGAGCTCAATGGAGCTTGGGGGCTTTTTGTGTGGGTGATGCAAAGGGGGAGTGAACGTTGTGTTGTTAATAGCAATAAATATCGATATAATAGCTACGAAAGAATTAATGATTGTAAGTTGATATATTTACTGTAGGGTAAATGTAGCATAAATAAGGATTTTTTTGAGATGGTGGTAGAAAATTACACTAGAAATTAGTTGCTATTTGATATAAATATGGAGAGGTTAATGTAAATGACAAATAAAACAAATGCCAATATCGGATTTGAAAAACATTTATGGGATGCAGCTTGCGTTTTATGGGGGCATATCCCTGCTGCAGAATATCGTCAAGTAATCATTGGGCTCATTTTTCTTCGCTATGTTTCTTCTGCTTTTGATAAGCGATATCAAGAACTCGTTGCTGAGGGAGATGGATTTGAAGACGATCGTGATGCTTATACCATGGAAAATGTCTTTTTCGTTCCAAAAGAAGCTCGTTGGGATACCATTGCAAAAGCTGCTCATACTCCAGAAATAGGATCTATTATCGATAATGCTATGAGAGCCATAGAAGCAGAAAATAAAACATTAAAGGATGTCCTACCAAAAAATTACGCCAGTCCTGATCTTGATAAACAAGTATTAGGAGATGTGGTAGACATTTTCACTAATAGAATTGATATGAGTGATAATAAGCAAAGCGAGGACTTGCTTGGTCGCACTTATGAATACTGCATAGCTAAGTTTGCTGAAAAAGAAGGTAAAAGTGGCGGTGAATTCTATACGCCATCAAGTATTGTAAAGACACTGGTTTCTATCTTGAAACCATTTGATAACTGTCGTGTATACGACTGTTGTTGTGGTTCTGGAGGTATGTTCGTACAAAGTGCCAAGTTCATTAGAGCTCATTCTGGAAATCGTGGTTCAATTTCTATTTATGGACAGGAAGCTAATGCAGATACTTGGAAAATGGCTAAAATGAATATGGCCATTCGTGGTATTGATGCAGATTTAGGACCATATCAAGCAGATACTTTTACGAATGATTTGCATCCTACTCTTAAGGCAGATTTTATATTAGCAAATCCACCTTTCAACTACAGTCCATGGAATCAAGAGAAATTATTAGATGATGTTCGCTGGAAGTACGGCACACCTCCCGCTGGTAATGCCAACTACGCTTGGATTCAGCATATGATTCATCACCTTGCACCAAATGGAAAAATTGGTCTGGTTTTAGCGAATGGTGCTCTTTCCTCACAGAATTGTGGTGAAGGCGAAATTCGTCAAAAAATTATAGAAGATGATCTGATTGAAGGCATTATTTCTCTTCCACCGAAACTCTTCTATAGCGTATCAATTCCTGTTACTCTTTGGTTCATTAGCAAAAATAAAAAACAAAAAGGAAAAACAGTCTTTATTGATGCTCGCAAAATGGGACACATGGTAGATCGTAAGCATCGAGACTTTACCGAAGAAGATATCCAAAAGCTCGCAGATACATTTGAGGCTTTCCAGAACGGCACGCTTGAAGATGAAAAAGGCTTCTGCTCTGTAGCGACGATTCAGGATATAGCAAAGCAGGACTATGTTTTAACTCCAGGACGCTATGTTGGTATTGAAGAGCAGGAAGATGATGGTGAACCTTTTGATGAGAAAATGACCAAACTGACATCAGAACTTTCCGACATGTTCGAACGCTCTCATGAGCTTGAAGACGAGATTCGTAAGAAGTTGGGGGCAATTGGGTATGAAATATAAACTCTCCGAAATAATGGATATTATTGGCGGTGGAACTCCGAAAACAAGTAATCCAGAATATTGGAATGGCAATATTCCGTGGCTTTCTGTAAAAGACTTTAACAATGATTATCGCTATGTCTATGAAACAGAGAAAGCCATTACACAAGCCGGGCTGGATAATAGTTCGACGAAAATGCTTAAGCGTAATGATTCGATAATTTCAGCACGTGGCACTGTCGGAGAGATGGCGATGATTCCATTTCCAATGGCTTTTAACCAGTCGTGTTACGGG
Source organism: Lactobacillus iners DSM 13335 (assembly GCF_000160875.1). Taxonomy (GTDB): domain Bacteria; phylum Bacillota; class Bacilli; order Lactobacillales; family Lactobacillaceae; genus Lactobacillus; species Lactobacillus iners. Next base: position 120,998 of record NZ_GG700801.1, on the reverse strand, counting down.
CTTCGGGCGAAAAAAGGCCTTGTTGATGCGGAATATCTATATTACTTGATTAAGCACAATGTGGTGGTTTTGAAAAAGAATACTCACGGCTCGGTGTTTGATACTATTACGCACGACACATTTGATGACATTGAAGTGGAATTACCGTCACTGAAGGAACAGAAGGTAGTAGCTTCAATACTCAGAAACTTAGATGACAAAATAGAGGTGAATAATGAGA
>NZ_GG700801.1:118276-119888 GCF_000160875.1 Lactobacillus iners DSM 13335 | reverse complement strand
GCATACAACTATAACTCTTGTGAGTGGCAAGAGTTTAAAAATAGGGATTGCCACTCCGTAGTCTTTCTCTACAATAGAAAGGGAAAATAGACTATGAAACAGAAAGTAATCAATGAGGTTATGCAGGGTATGCTTGGCTACCTAAACAATATGCAATTAGAAAAACTGCAAGAAGTGCTGGAACATACATTGTTCCACAAACAAATAAGCGATACGGAGGAAGAAACCAATGCGGGACTAACAAATGAACATTTTCTGAATAATTTTCTTTCGGCAAAGCGGATAGAGGGATGCTCTGAAAAGTCGTTAACTTACTATCGGGCAACAATTGAAGTTATGACAACAAAAATCAAAAAGAATGTCCGAGAAATGGAAACAGATGACATACGTACATATCTGACAGAATATCAGCAGGAGAAAAACTCAAGCAAGGTCACTGTGGATAATATTAGAAGAATTTTATCGAGCTTCTTTTCTTGGCTGGAGGATGAGAATTATATTCTAAAGAGTCCGGCACGCCGTATACATAAGGTTAAGGCAGCTTTAACCATCAAGGAGACATATACCGATGAGGCCTTGGAAAAAATGCGTGATAGTTGCGAAGAGCCAAGAGATCTGGCACTGATAGATATACTGGCCTCAACGGGGATGCGTGTTGGAGAACTGGTTCTCCTTAACAGGGATGACATCAACTTTGAGGAGCGAGAATGTGTGGTGTTCGGTAAAGGCAGTAAGGAACGAATGGTGTACTTTGACGCACGAACTAAGATTCACCTACTTACCTACTTGCAGGGACGTACTGATGATAACCCGGCACTGTTTGTATCACTCCGAGCTCCGCATGAGAGGCTGAAAATCGGCGGGGTTGAATGTAGACTCCGAGAGCTTGGAAGTAAGCTGGATATAGAGAAAGTTCATCCTCATAAATTCCGCCGCACGCTTGCTACGATGGCTATTGACAAAGGCATGCCAATCGAACAACTGCAACAGCTGCTTGGCCATAAGCGGATTGATACTACACTGCAATATGCGATGGTGAAACAAAGCAATGTAAAATTGGCACACAGAAAATATATTGGATAGAGAGGAAAAACTATGGTTGAATGGAGAACCACTACCTTGGAAGAATGTACTGATATTTTGGGGGACGGACTACACGGAACACCTAAATATACAGAAAATGGAGAATACGCATTTGTTAATGGAAATAACCTCGTAGATGGTGAAATACTAATAAAAAAAGAAACAAAAAGAGTTGATTATAGCCAATATGAAAAGTATAAGAAACCATTAACAAATAGAACAATTCTAGTTTCCATAAACGGAACTTTGGGTAATGTTGGCGTATATGGCTCAGAAAAAATAATTCTCGGAAAAAGTGCCTGCTATTTTAATGTTAAAGAATCTGTAGACAAAGATTTTATATATTATATCGTTTCCTCGCCGACATTTAAGCAGTATCTTGAGAGCAATGCAACAGGAACAACAATAAAAAATATTTCCTTAAAGCAAATGAGGGAGTACACGTTTGAGTTGCCAGAAATTGGTGAACAAAAGAGAATATCTTCCGTTTTACGAAAAATAGATGAAAAGATTAAAAACAACAGAGCAA
>NZ_GG700801.1:76252-117478 GCF_000160875.1 Lactobacillus iners DSM 13335 | reverse complement strand
TCATATAACAACGCTACATTAATGACTATAGTTCTATCAAACGGAGTATAATGGTAGAAAAAAATAAGGGAGAAAGTGCTATGTCAGGATTATATAAGGAAGCGAATTATGAGAATTCCATAGTAGAACTCTTTCGAAATATGGGCTATTATCATGTATACGGGCCAAAAATTGAAAGAGATTTTTATAGCCCATTGTACGATGAAGAATTAATAGCTGCATTATATAGACTTAATCCATCTATGCCTGAAGCTGCTATTCAAGACGCTCTTTATAAGCTAAAAAACTTTGAAAATGCTGAACTTGTCCAAAAGAACGAACTATTCATGAATTATCTTCAAAATGGAATTGAAGTTAAGTATTTCGTTAATGATGAAGAATGTTCTGGTCTTGTTTATCTACTTGATTACAAAAAGCCTGATAACAATCGCTTTGTAGTAGCAAATCAATGGACTTTTATTGAAAATAGCAATAAACGTCCTGATGTTATCCTTTTTTTAAATGGATTGCCTCTTGTTCTTATTGAATTAAAATCTCCTGCTCGTGAGGAAACAGATGCTTCTGAAGGATACTTGCAAATTAGAAATTATATGCAAGAAATTCCATCCATGTTTATTTATAATTGTATATGCGTTATTAGTGATCAATTAATCAGCAAGGCAGGAACTATTACTTCTGGTGAAGATCGATTTATGGAGTGGAAAACTAAAGATGGAAGCTATGAAAATACACAGTACGCTCAGTTTGATACCTTTTTTGAAGGGATGTTTGATAAAGTACGGCTGCTAGATATCATTAAAAATTTTATTTGTTTCTCTAATGACGGGCTTAATAAAATTAAGATTCTAGCTGCCTACCACCAATATTTTGCTGTTAATAAAGCTATTGAATCAACTAAGCGTGCAACAGTTACAGATGGTAAAGGCGGTGTTTTCTGGCATACACAAGGTAGTGGTAAATCGCTGTCTATGGTTTTCTATGCACATCTTTTACAAGAAGCTCTCGATAGTCCAACTATTGTTGTTATTACGGATCGTAACGATCTTGATGATCAACTTTATAGTCAGTTTGCCAAATGTAAGGATTTTTTACGTCAAATTCCTGTTCATGCAACCTGCAGAAAATTAGTTGAAACTTCTGGTAAAAATGATATTGGATTAAAAGATTGGCTCAATGGTAGGAAAGCCAATGGCATTATCTTTACGACGATGCAAAAGTTTGAAGAATCTTCCGAGCCGTTATCCAAGCGGCGAAATATCATTGTCATGGCAGATGAAGCACATCGTAGTCAATATGGCTTAAAGGAAAGAGTTAATGCCAAAACTGGTGAGATAAAAATTGGCACAGCACGTGTTATTCGTGACAGCCTTCCTAATGCTACTTATATAGGTTTTACTGGTACGCCCATTGCAAAAAAAGATAGAAATACTCGTGAGGTTTTTGGTGACTACATCGACATTTATGATATGACACAAGCTGTTGAAGATGGTGCAACGAGACCTGTTTATTATGAAAGTCGAGTCATTAAGCTTAAGTTTGATGAGGCAACTTTACATTTGATTGATAATGAATATGACATAATGGCCAATAATGCCGATCCTGAAGTGATTGAAAAAAGTAAACGTGACCTTGGACAAATGGAAGCTATTCTGGGCAATGATACAACCATAGATACCCTTGTTAGAGATATTATTAACCATTATGAGAATTATCGAGAAAACCTATTAACTGGAAAAGCAATGATTGTTGCATATTCTCGTGAGATTGCTATGAAAATTTACAAGCGAATGCTTGAGCATAGTCCAAGCTGGACTAAAAAAGTTAAGGTTGTTATGACTGATAGTAACAAAGATCCCGAAGAATGGCGATCTATTATTGGAAATAAACATCATCGTGATGAGTTGGCAAGAGAATTTAAAGATAACAATAGTGAGATGAAAATTGCCATCGTTGTTGACATGTGGCTGACTGGCTTTGATGTACCTTCCCTTGCCACTATGTACGTTTATAAGCCAATGCAAGGATACAATCTAATGCAAGCTATTGCTCGTGTAAACCGTGTTTTCAAGAATAAAGAAGGAGGCTTAATCGTTGATTATGTTGGCATTGCCTCTGCATTGAAGCAAGCAATGAACGATTATACGTCACGTGATAAAAATAACTATGGTGATACAGATATCGCTAAAATTGCTTATCCTAAATTTCTTGAAAAACTTTCTATTTGTCGTGATTTATTCCACGGTTATGATTATTCAAGATTTATCAAAGGTTATGATTTAGAGCGTTCAAAAGCAATTACTGGAGGCGTTAACTTCATTGTTGGTACTGATAAAAATAAAAAGCGAGAAGATTTTCTTAAAGAATCTCTGCTGCTTTCTCAGGCACTATCTCTTTGTTCTTCACTAGTTGAACGTGATTTACGAGTTGAGGCTGCATTCTTTGAATCTGTTCGTGTTCTTGTCATGCGTCTTATAAATCAAGGTGAAGGTAACAAAATATCTTTGCCGGAAATGAATGCTCGGATTAATGAGTTATTGAAGGCAAGCATAAAGAGCGATGGCGTTATTGATTTATTCTCAGATGTCAAAACGGAATTTTCTCTTTTTGATTCTAAATTTTTGGAAGAAATTTCCAAGATGAAGGAAAAGAATCTTGCTGTTGAACTGCTAAAGAAATTGATAGCTGAACAGGTTCATATATACAGACGCACAAATGTCGTTAAATCTGAAAAATTTAGTGAAATTATTCAAGGTGTAATGAATAAATACTTAAATGGTATGTTGACCAATGAAGAAGTTATTGAAGAGCTACTTAAGATGGCGAAGCAAATTCGAGATGCTCATAAAGCTGGTGATCAACTTGGGCTTTCAGAAGATGAGCTAGCATTTTATGATGCATTAACTAAACCACAAGCTATTAAGGATTTCTATGAAAATGATGAGCTGATTGCCATCACTAAAGAACTTACGGAAGCTCTTCGTAAGAATCGTACGATTGATTGGCAAAAGCGTGATTCTGAACGTGCTAAAATGCGTATGATGATTAAAAAGCTTCTTAAACAGCATCGATATCCTCCTAAGGGTATGGAAGATGCTGTCCAAACAGTAATGACCCAATGCGAATTGTGGACAGATAATACAGATATGTAGTTTGCATAATCATTACAACAAAAAAATCCTCCGAATTTGATATGTACCCTCTTTACTGGACAAACCAGTAAGGAGGGTATTTTTATGAACATAAACAACTGAGTGTAAAAAAAATTACCGTTTGAGAATTAGAATTCAAAAAATTAAAAAGATAGCGTTTGCATAGTGGTGAAATAATGATATAATATGCAATGTAAATGAAACGTTTCAATTTATATAAAAAAGCCAAGTAATTATTAAGTTATATAAAACAATTTTTACACTTAAATCGTTTTAAGTAAGGAGATATAATATTATGCCTATTGTTTTAGCACGAATAGATCAGCGTTTGATTCATGGTATTACTGTAAATCAATGGAACAAAGTTTTACATCCTAAACGCTTTATGGTAGTAGATGACGAAATAAGTAATAATGAGCTTGTTAAAGCAAGTATGAGAATGGGAAAACCAGCTGGTACAGGTATGTCTATTATAAGTATAGACGATGCTATTAAAAATTTTAAAGCGGGAAAATATGATACTCATTCTGTATTTCTTATTGTAAAAGAACCTAGAATAATTTTAGATTTGGTTAATGCAGGAATAGAAATTAAAAGTGTCAATGTAGGTGCTTTATTTGAAGAAAAGGGCAGGAAACCATATACAAACCATGTAGCTATGAATGATCAAGAGGTTTCAGATCTCAAAAAAATTGCATCAAAAAACATCAGAGTTTTCTTTGAATATACACCTGATGATGAAAATGAAATTGAACTTGAAGCTGTTTTGAAAAATAAGGAGGAATGAAAATGTCTATTATTTTACAAAATATTTTAGTCATTATTGTTGCAGCTTATATGGCGTGGGATAACGGTACAGGTAATCAGATAACTGGTAATTGGCCTGTTATAATCGGTATGATAATTGGGCTGATAATGGGAAATATTAGTATAGGATTAGCTATTGGAGGAACATTACAATTAATGTCATTAGGTGTAGCAGCAATTGGTGGTTCGTCTATACCTGAATATGGTGTAGCTACAATTGTCGCAGTATTTATTGCAATTAGGACAGGTGCTTCTATAGGAACAGCAGTAGCAGTTGGGTTGCCAGTTGGAATATTTACATTGCAATTAGATGTATTAATTAAAATAATTAATAATTTCTTTGCACATTGGTCTCAAAAGATGCTACATGAAAAAAAGTATGCAAAAATAGATGCTATATTTTATTTAACTATTGCTGTATGGATGCTTAAATATGTGATTCCGATATCATTAGTAGTTTTCTTTGGTACGCCAATAGTAAAATTTATTTTGAAAGTTATACCTGGATGGTTTACCAATGGGTTGACAATAGCTGGAGGAATGCTACCTGTAGTGGGTATAGGTATGTTACTTAGATATATGCCCGTCAAGAAATATTTTTCATTTTTAATTATAGGTTTTGTTCTAGCTGGGTATTTGAAATTACCTGTTTTAGCTATTGCATTAATAGGATTAGCTGCTACTTATGAAACTTATCGTATAAATTCTAAAAAAAATTGATAATGCAAATCTTGCTAATGGTACTGTAGTACAAAGTGGTGAATGTGAGGGAGACGATTTTGATGAGTAACGAAAATAGTCATATTACAGATGAAAATTGTAAATTAACAAAAAAAGATCTTAATAAAATGTTTCGTCGGTGGATTTTTTCTGCTGGTCTAGGTTACAATTTTGAAACTCAGCAAGCACCATCAGTTGCATTTTCAATGAGAAAAGCTCTCAGAAAAATTTATAAGGATGATAAAGAATATATTGAAGCTATGGATAATCATTACAAATATTTTAATGCTAATCCATTAATGGCTAACGTAATTTTAGGTGCAACATTAGCTATGGAAGAAAATGAAGGTATAAAAGCTAAGAATGCAGTACAATCTTTAAAAACATCCTTGATGGGTCCTTTTTCTGGTGTAGGTGATTCTATATTCTGGATTTTGATACCTACGATAATGGGTTCAATTGCTGGTTATATGGCTGTACAGGGAAATGCAACTGGTGCCGTAATATGGATGATATTGCAGGCAATTTTTTATTTCTTAAAAGTTTGGTTATTTAAAACTGGATATAATTCAGGAACTAAATTGGTTACGTCATTAGGAAAGAAGATAAACATTTTTACGGATGCTATTTCAATTATGGGATTAATGGTTATAGGATGTCTTATTCCTACTGTAGTAAAAGTGTTTATACCTCTTAAATTTAAGACTGGTAAAGTGATTTTATCATTACAAAATGGAATTTTGGATAAAATAATGCCAGCTTTGTTACCAGTTGCTGTTACTATATTTGTGTACTGGTTATTAGGAAAGAAGAATATAACCCCAACTAAAATTATAGGTTTAATAATATTGATTTGTTTGTTAGGATCATTTACTGGCATACTGGGAGTAGTCAAATAAGGGAGTATAATTGTATGAAAATAAATAGACACATTATTATTGCTTCACATTCTAACTTAGCTCAAGGAATGAAGGATACACTGGAATTTTTTGCAGGAGATAAGTTGAAAATAACAGTACTTACCGCATATGTTGATAATGTACCCATAGATGAAACAATAAAAAGTATGTTTGAAAACATAGATTCTGATGATGAAATTGTAGTGTTGACTGATATTTTAGGTGGATCTGTAAATCAAAAGTTTTTCCTGTATATTAATAGACCACATACAATATTACTTACGGGTATGAATTTATCGTTAGCATTGGCTATAACTATGGAACCGTTAGATAGTTATATAAGTCCTGAAAAGATAAAAGAACTTGTTTTAGATGCTCAAAAACAAATTAAATATGAAAATGAGATAAGTACATTAGTTAGTGAGGAGGATGAATGAGTTTAAAAGATTGGAAAAAGAAAACTATAGTTTATGAGGTATATATTCAAAGTTTTAAAGATTCAAATAATGATGGAATTGGTGATATAAACGGACTTGAGAGTAAATTAGACTATATAAAGGAATTAGGTGCAAATAGTATATGGATTACTCCAATTTTTAAGTCACCACTTGTAGATAATGGATATGATATAGAAGATTATGAAAGTATAAATTCCATTTATGGTACAATGAGTGATTTTGAAAAATTGTTGATATCTGCTCATAAAAAGAATCTCAAAATAATACTTGATTTAGTAGTAAATCATACCTCGGATAAACATAAATGGTTTTTAGAGTCAAAAAAAAGTAAAAATAATCAGTATAGTGATTATTATATTTGGAGAGATCCGAAACCTGATGGAACCGAACCATCGAATTTGGGTTCAGCATTCGGCGGATCTGCTTGGACATATGTAGCTGAACGTAAACAATATTATTTGCATTTGTTTTCAGAACAACAACCCGATTTGAATTGGAATAATGTCAAAGTGAGACAATCTATATATCATATGATGAAGTTTTGGCTTGACAAGGGGGTGGATGGTTTTAGAATGGACTCGATTAGCCTCATTTCAAAACCAGAAAAATTTGATAATGTTCCTCTGGAAAATCACCAGAGATATGGAGCTTATTATTATAATATATCTAATGGACCACATATTCATGAATATTTGCAAGAAATGAATAGTGAGGTTTTAAGTAAATATAATATAATCACAATTGGTGAAACACCACATACAACACCTGAAGAAGCAAAAAAGTATGTTGATCCATATCGCAATGAGTTAGATATGGTATTTCAATTTGAACATATGCATGTAGATTATGGTAAATTTGGTAGATATTCTGATGTCATGTATAAACTGAATGATTTGCGTTGTGCAATGAATAAATGGCAAGAAAAATTATCATGGAATACTAATTATCTAGGTAATCATGATCAGCCACGCATCGTTTCTAGATTTGGAAATGATGATAAATATAGAATTAAGTCTGCTAAAGTACTAGCAATGATGTACATTCTTCAAAAAGGTACGCCATTCATTTTTGAAGGCGAAGAGATAGGTATGACTAATTTACATATTACTAATATTAATGAGCTTAAAGATATAGAAGCTCATTATAATTACAATTTTTTCATAGATAAACAGATATCGCCAGAAAAAGCTTTAGAAATGGTCAATAGGAAAACTCGTGATAATGCACGTACACCTATGCAGTGGAATTTTGATCGAAATTCAGGGTTCTCGGATGTTAAACCGTGGTTTGATGTTAATTCAAATTATAAATCTATAAATGTTAAAAAAGATTTACAGTCTAGTGATTCTATATATCGCTTTTATCAAAAATTATTACAACTTAGAAAAGAAGATAGTATAATGATCGATGGAGAGTTCAGACCGTTATATATCAATGATTCTGAAATATATGCTTTTATTAGGGAGCTTTCTGGTCATAAAAAATTAATTGTATGTTCACTATGTGCTTATAATAAAAAATTTGAAGTTCCAAAAAATGTTGGAAATATTTCTAAAGTGATTTTAAGTAATTATGAAAAAGATATAAATATTAATGATAGAACGATTTATCTTAAACCATATGAAGGGGTAGTAGTTAGTCTTGACTAATATGAAGGACGTCGCCCGTGAAGCCGGGGTTTCAGTAGGTACTGTTTCAAATTATATTAATGGTAAAAAAGTACGACCTGTAGTTGCTAAAAGTATAGAACAGGCGATAAAAAAATTAAATTATGTTGTAAATAATACAGCTAGGTTATTAAAAAACAATTGCTCACCTTTTGTTATTTTTGTAGTTCCTACAGTTTGGAGCCCGTATTTTTCAGAATTAACTTTTTGGATTCAAAAAAAACTAAATAGTTTAGGATATAAGATGATTTTATGTATATCCGAGAATGATTATAAGTTAGAAAAAGATTATGTTAAAATGGCTGAAGAACAGAGAGCTGCTGGTATTATTTCTGTTTCATATTCAAATTTAACAACTCATATTCGTTCTGATATACCATTTGTGTCTATAGAAAAAGAATCAACAGGGATCTTTCCATTGGTTACGTCTGATAATTATTCTGGTGGTAGTTTAGCGGCAAAAGAATTGCAATTAAGAAATGTGAAAAGATATTATTTTATTGGTACTACTAATCAAGATTCTGTTTCAATGATTGCAAGAAGGTCCGGCTTTATGGATTATTGTCATAATAATGGATTAATGGCGGATGTATTAACAGTTGCTTCAAGTCGAAAAATTAGTCAGTTTCGTAAGGATATAGATAAAATAGTAAAAAAATTATTGTCTGAAAATAATTTGGGTGATATTGGTGTTTTTACGCATACTGATGAAATAGCTATTGTATTGCTCAATGAATTGAGGATGAAGGGTATAAGAGTACCAGAAGATATTCAAATTATTGGATTTGATGGTTGGAAAATTACAGAGGAAGATTCATTAAATATTTCATCTATTCGTCAACCAGTAGATATGATAGCAGAGTATGCTGTTAAGCAATTAGATGAAGAAATAAGATATTCTGATAATTTTGAGATCAGGAGAATCAATTTGCCGGTTAGTTTTATACCAGGAATTACTACTAATAATGACGTACGAAGATAATATAGTTTTTTACGTTATACAATAATTATTCTATTGTTAGTAGTATTATTTAATGATTGTATATTCCAAAAAATAAATTGTTATTATGTAATTATACAAAAGTAAGCATAACTGATTACGTGTTTCAGTTATGCTTATTTTATTGTCCTTAATATGTAAACTAAGTAGAATAAATTAATTGCTGTTCGAATGTGTTTATTTTATCATTAATCGAACATGTTTTTTATCTTTAGTGTTTGATTTTGTTCGAAAAAGTGATATTATTATATTGTGAATTAGATGAAAGCGTTATCTTGAGCTTTGCGATTATGAATATTGAAAGCAGTCTATAATGCAAGTAATTTATTTGACGTAAAAATTGCATATAGTTAAGCGTTAAAAAAGGTAATTACTATATTTTTAGGAGGTAAGAGATTTGGATAAAGAACAACTTACACTTTTAGGTTTTGAAATTGTAGCTTATGCTGGTGATGCTCGCTCTAAATTTTTAGAGGCTTTAGATGCTGCTAAGAATGGTGAATATGATAAAGCGGAGCAGTTAATTGCATCTGGTGATGAGTGTCTTAATAAGGCACACAGTGTTCAAACTGATCTTCTTTCCAAAGAAGCTGCAGGTAAGAATATTGAATTTAGTGTTACATTAATGCATGGTCAAGATCACTTGATGACAGCTATTTTGTTACGTGATTTGATGAAACATATTATTGCACTTTATAAGAAAGGATAGTTGTATGAATGTATTAATTTCAAAAATAGAAAAAGGAAAACCTTTTTTTGAAAAAGTTTCTAGAAATATTTATCTTAGGGCAATTAGGGACGGTTTTATTGCAAGTATGCCTGTGATTTTGTTTTCCAGCATATTTTTACTAATTGCATTTGTTCCAAATATTTTTGGTATAAGGTGGGGTAAAGATGTCGTTGAACTATTAATGAAACCATATAATTACACTATGGGAATCGTAGCATTTCTTGTTGCTGGTACTACAGCAAAATCATTAACTGATTCTATTAATAGGGATATGGATAAGACAAATCAAGTTAATTTTATATCTACTATGTTAGCTTCTATTACAGGATTTCTTATTCTTGCATCTGATAGTATTCAAGGAGGCTTTTCAAGTGATTTCTTAGGAACAAAAGGCCTACTATCTGCTTTTATTGCAGCTTTCATTGTAGTAAATATATATAAAATTTGTATAAAAAAGAATGTTACTATTCGAATGCCTGAAGAAGTTCCGCCTAACATATCACAGGTATTTAAAGACGTAATACCATTTGCACTTTCAATATTAGTTTTATATGCATTAGATTTATTAGTGCGTAGAAGTCTAGGTACTGGAGTAGCTCCGGCTATTGGAAAAGTTATTGCTCCACTTTTTAAAGCAGCAGATGGGTATGTAGGTATTACCATTATATTTGGTGCATATGCTCTATTTTGGTTTATTGGTATTCATGGTCCCTCTATTGTAGAACCAGCTATAGCTGCTATTACTTACGCTAATATTGAAACTAATTTCAAATTGCTACAAGCTGGTCAACATGCTGATAAAATTTTAACTTCAGGTACTCAAATGTTTATAGTTACCATGGGAGGCACAGGAGCAACACTTGTTGTACCATTCATGTTTATGTGGTTGGCTAAGTCTAAACAAAATCGTGCCATTGGTCGTGCTTCAGTGGTTCCTACTTTCTTTGGGGTTAATGAACCAATTTTGTTTGGAGCACCATTAGTATTAAATCCAATTTTCTTTATACCATTTGTTTTTGCTCCTATAGCTAATGTATGGATTTTTAAATTCTTTGTAGATGTACTTGGTATGAACAGTTTTAGTGTTAATTTGCCATGGACTACCCCTGGCCCTATTGGAATTATTATGGGCACTGGTTTTGGATTATGGTCAGTTGTTTTGGCTATTACTTTAATTGCGGTAGATGTTATTATTTATTATCCATTTTTCAAGGTTTACGATAATCAGATTCTAGAACACGAGATATCTGGTAATTGTTCTAATAATTTAAAGGATAAAGTTGCTGCTAATTTTGATACATCTAAGGCAGATGCAATTTTAGAAAAAAATAATATATCTAAAGTTGGTAATGATGTAAAACAAACGAATGTTCTTGTACTTTGTGCAGGCGGCGGAACAAGTGGTTTGTTAGCCAATGCTTTGAATAAAGCAGCTAAAGATTATAATGTCCCTATTACAGCAGCTGCTGGTAGCTATGGATCTCATCGTGAAATTTTACCACAATATCAGCTTGTTATTTTAGCACCTCAAGTAGCTTCTAATTATGTTGATATGAAAGCTGAAACCGATAGATTAGGCATAAAATTAGCTAAAACTGAAGGTGTTCAGTATATAAAACTGACTAGAGATGGATTAGGTGCACTGAAATTTGTTGAAGAACAAATTAAAAACTAGAGTCTAAATGGGAAAGGTTTGAATATGCCTCTCCTGTTTTTATAAATAGTAAGAGAAGGTTTTTGAAATGGAAAAAATATTACCTAAAGATTTTATCTTTGGTGGTGCTACAGCAGCTTATCAAGCAGAAGGAGCTACTCACGAAGATGGAAAAGGTCCTGTAGCATGGGATAAGTATTTAAAAGAAAATTATTGGTATACTGCGGAACCTGCAAGTGATTTCTATCATAAATATCCGATAGATTTAAAATTAGCACAAGAATATGGAATAAATGGTATTCGTGTATCTATAGCATGGTCTAGAATTTTTCCAGAAGGATACGGCAAAGTTAATTATAAAGGTGTTGAGTTCTATCATAAACTTTTTGCAGAATGTCATAAGCGAAATGTTGAGCCATTTGTTACATTACATCATTTTGATACACCTGAAATTTTACATGAAAATGGTGATTTCTTAAATAGAGAAAATATTGATCATTTTGTCGATTATGCTGAATTTTGCTTTAAGGAATATCCAGAAATCAATTATTGGACTACGTTTAATGAAATTGGACCGATAGGAGAGGGTCAATATCTAATAGGAAAATTTCCACCGGGTATTAAATATGATTTAGCCAAAGTTTTTCAATCTCATCATAATATGATGGTAGCACATGCACGTACTGTTAAATTGTTTAAAGATGGAGGATATAATGGTGAAATTGGAGTTGTTCATGCATTACCTACAAAATATCCGTATGATCCAGAAAATCCTGAAGATGTCCGAGCTGCTGAACTAGATGATATTATTCATAATAAATTTATTTTGGATGCTACTTTTTTGGGAAAGTATTCTGATGAAACCATAAAAGGTGTTGAACATATATTGGCTGTAAATGGTGGAAAACTCGATTTACGTCCAGAAGATTTTAAAGTTTTAAATGCTGCTAAAAATTTAAATGATTTTTTAGGAATAAATTATTATATGAGTGATTGGATGAAAGCTTTTGATGGCGACACTGAGATTACACATAATTCAACAGGAAATAAAGGTGGATCTAAATATCAAATTAAGGGTGTAGGTCAACGTGTATTTGATGTTGATGTACCACGTACTGATTGGGATTGGATGATATATCCTAAAGGATTATATGATCAAATTATGAGGGTAAAAAAGGATTATCCAAATTACAAAAAAATTTATATTACGGAAAATGGTCTAGGATATAAGGACGTATTTGAGAATAATACTGTTTATGATGATGCACGTATTGATTATGTGAAAAAACACTTAGAGGTAATAGCAGATGCTATATCTGATGGTGCAAATGTGAAAGGATATTTTATCTGGTCATTGATGGATGTCTTTTCATGGTCTAATGGCTATGAAAAGCGTTATGGTCTTTTTTACGTTGATTTTAAAACTCAAAAAAGATATCCAAAAAAGAGTGCCGAATGGTATAAGAAAATTTCTGATACTCATATTGTTTAAAAATAATCGTAACAGTAAAAAATACTATGATTATCGAGGTCTACCTAAATAATCATAATTGTAATTAAAAAGATAAGTTTAAATTAAAAGAGGTTTTTAAATGAGAAATATTACAGTAGAAGTTGCCAAACACATGGAAAGATTATCTAATGAAGATGGGGTTATTAGTGCTGTAGCTATTGATCAAAGAGGATCATTAAAGAAAATGTTAGCAGAAGCAGCTAATAAACCTGCAGATGAAACTACCATTGTTGATTTCAAAAAAGCTATTTCATCAGAGTTGACCCCTTACGCATCAGCTATTTTAACTGATCCTGAATATGGATTACCTGCAACTAAGGTTAGAGATAAAAATTGTGGCTTGATTTTAGCTTATGAGAAAACAGGATACGATACTACTGAACCTGGAAGAATGTGTGATTTAATTGCTAACCAATCTGTTCGTAGAATAAAAGAAGAGGGAGCAGATGCAGTTAAGTTTATGCTATATTATGACCCTGAAGAACCCGATGCAATTAATGATAAGAAAAAAGCATTTGTAGAAAGAGTTGGGGCAGAAACCAAGGCTTATGGCTTAGCTTTCTTCTTAGAAGTTGTAACTTATGATGGATCAATGGATTCAGTTAAGAGTGAAGAATATGCCAAAATAAAACCGAAGAAAGTATTTATGACTATGGAAGAGTTTTCTAAGCCACAATATGAAGTAACAGTTTTAAAGGTAGAAGTTCCGTTTAATATTCATTATGTAGCTGGATTCAACGGTGATAACAAGGCTTTATATACTGTTGATGAAGCTAAGGCAATGTTTAAAAAACAATCAGATTTGACCGATTTACCATATATATTCTTATCAGCAGGTGTAACTTCAGAAGAATTTATTGCTGAATTAAAGATGGCTGAAGAAGCAGGTGCGGAATTTAATGGGGTATTGTGTGGTAGAGCTACGTGGAAACCATCTATTAAGCCTTTTGCAGCAGAAGGTGAAAGCGTTGGTCGTAATTGGTTGGCAACACAAGGTAAAGAAAATATTGAAAATCTTAACCATGCTTTGATTGGTGCAAAGTCGTGGAAAAATAAACTTACGGTAGAATAATTATAGTAGTAAAAACGGTGAAAAAACATCGCTTTTATTATTAAAACCGTTGTTCGAAAATGTTAGAATTGTTTTAAAGATAATAATAAAGAAACATTTTTGGCAAGGTGGTAGCTATGTTAAAACAAGAACGATTTAGTAAAATTGTTAATATTCTGAGCACTGAAGAAATAGTACAGGTATCTGATTTAGCTAATATGATGAATGTCTCTGAAATGACTATCAGGAGAGATTTGCGAGAGTTGGATCGTCGAGGCAAAGTTTTACGTGTTCACGGAGGAGCACAATCTGTCTCTAGTTCACTTATTATAGAAAAGAATTTCAATGAGAAACGTGAGATTCACGTTCCTGAAAAAAAAGAAGTTGCTAAAAAAGCTGCTAAACTTATTAAAGATGGAGAAACTGTATACGTTGGCCCAGGTACAACTTTAGAATTTATGGTCGCTGAATTAAAGCAAAAAAAATTAAGATTAGTTACTAATTCAATCCCTGTCTTTGAAGCAGCTAGACAGAATGCTAATAATTATGATCTTATTTTGATAGGTGGAAGTTATAGAAGAACTAGTGGAGCATGTATTGGTGCATTAGCTAATCATGATTTGAAATCTATGGGATATGATCGAGCATTTGTTGGTGTTAATGGCATTATAGATGATGCCTTGATGACAGCAAATATGGAAGAAGGGTTAACGCAAAAAATCGTTCTTGACCGTGCAGTTCATAAATATGTTGTATGTGATAAGTTTAAATTGAATAAAAATGATTTTTATAATTTTTATAAATTATCAGATATAGATCGTTTAATAACTAATCACGATGTTGCTAAAAAATTAGTTGATTACTATGGTCAATTTATAGAAATAGATAATTCATGAGGAGTAAAAATGAAAGTAGTTATTGGTAGTGATAAGGATGGATTTGCTTTAAAAGAGACTATAAAAGAATGGTTGACAAGCAATGATTATGAAGTGGTGGATGTAACTCCTGAACCAGCTGAAGATTTTGTTGAATCTAGTCTTAAAGTTACCCACGAAGTTTTAGAAAATAATATTAAAAAAGCTATTATGTTTGATAAATATGGTGTTGGTTCTGCTATGGCATCGAATAAAGTTAAAGGAATGGTAACAGCCGATGTCAATGAAGAGAGAACTGGTCATATGACAGCTATGCATAATGGTGCTAAGGCATTAGCAATTGGTAGTGGCATTGTAGGAGAAACTCTAGCTAAGTCCATTATTGAGTATTATTTACATACTGAATATGCTGGTGGACGTCATCAAGTTAGATTAGATATGCTTGAAAAGATGATTTAATTAGGAGGTTTTTAAGAATGTTAGATAATGATAGACCACAACCAGAATATGTAGATCCTGCTATTGATAAGCATGTTGTTGTTGCTTTAGCTAATGATCATATTGTTACACCGATTAAGATGGCTTTATCTGATCATTTAAAAGATGAAGGTTACCAAGTTCTTGATTTTGGTACTTATGATAATTCTAGAACACATTATCCTATTTATGGAAAAAGAGCAGCCGAAGCAGTTGCTACAGGCCGTGCTGATGTTGCAATTGTAATGTGTGGTACAGGTATCGGAATTTCTACCGCTGCAGATAAAAATGATGGCGTTCGAGCAGCTATGGTAGGTGATGTTGCTCAGGCTAAATATGCCAAGCGTGAATTGAATGCTAATATTTTAGGTATAGGTGGCATAGTTTTAGGTAGAGATTTTATCTTCTATATTGCTGATGCATTTTTGAATGAAAAATATCATGAAACACCAGAAAATAAGAAACTTATTGAAAAAATCGATCATATAGCAACACCTAATCCAGAGCAAACTGGCAATGAACACTTCTTTGATGAAGAAAATAAGAAGTGGGCTGAAGGTGTATATCACGATTAAAAGTGTGACATTATGGATACAATAGATAAATTTCGGCAAATAAATCCCAATTATAAAATTTATGATATTCACGATTCATCTTTTAGCGATTATGGTGTTGTATATCCTTTTGACAATGTTAGTGAGATTGATGATGTAATTAGTCAATATGCTAAACCTAAAGATGGCATGAAATATGTTTCACCAATTAAAGAACTTGAAAGCAAACATTTAATTAATAAAATAAAATATGATATTTTTGGTGATATGCCTATTGATGTTGGTCTTACCTTTGGTCATTCAGAAGAATTTACTGCTTTTGAATACCATCAATGTTCTGAAGTTAATATTATGTTAGATGATGTAATTATGGTTTTAGGCAAAAGGCAAACGCTAGAGACTTATGGTACTATTGATCCTAATCGAGAAGCTAAAATGTTTTATGTACCTAAGGGATCAGTTATTGAGTTATATAATGATACTTTACACTATGCACCCCTACAAGTTACGTCTGAAGGATACAAGGTAGTTGTCATAGTAATTAGTGGAACTAACACTAGTTTATCTGAAAATGTAGTTACTGCTAATCCTAGATTAGTTAAAAAAGGTAAGTTTCAGGTTGTGCATGCATGTAGAAAAGATAAGCTTGCACAAGGTTATAAATTAGCAGTAGTCGGTGATGTCATTAAGACTAATTCGTTGAAAATGTAGTGATTCTATTTATAAGGATATTTATTGGACTAAGTATAATTTAGCATATTTAATTTCCCTTGCTATTTCTAAAAATAATGTTTTTTAGATATCCTCCTATATTAGTTTATATTAAAAGCAAAAGTCTGAAGATAGCCCATTAATTCAGATTTTTGCTTTTTATTTAGAAGAGGTTTTAAATTTATGAAACAAGTTACGATTGAAAATGATGTTTTAGCAATAAAGGTTGCTTTACTTGGGGCAGAAGTTCAAGAAGTTAAGAGCCTTAAAGATAATTTCTCATATATTTGGTATGCTGATGCTAAATATTGGGGCAGGCATGCACCAGTTTTATTTCCCTTTATCGGTAGATCATATGAAAATAAATATTTAATTGATGGTAAAGAATACAATATGAAACAACATGGTTTTTTAAGAGATCGGGTTTTCAAAATTGTAGATAAGCAAAAGAATAAACTGGTGTTGCAACATAGTGCTACTGAAGAAACTAAATTAGTTTATCCATATTCTTATACTGTTACAATAACATATACTTTGGAAGATACTTATTTGCACATCAATTATGAAATTGATAATAATGATGCTAAAGATATGTATTATTCATTCGGATTTCATCCAGGCTTTAATTTGAATAGCGATTTATCCAATTATAGTTTGCAATTCGAACCTAAATTGAATTCTTTGCCAACATTATTAGTAGAACCTAATCCATTTAGAAATGGAAAAATTGCTGATACACAATTACAGAATGGGAAATTAGAGTTAAATTATCCTATGCTTGATAATGGTGTTAAGATTTATGATATTAGTGATATTAAGACTGTATCTCTTATTAGTTGTAGGGATGCACATCAAGTTACCGAAGATATCGCAGATTTTCCATATTTGGCAGTTTGGAGCCCTGAAAATAAAAAAGCACCATTTTTATGTGTGGAGCCTTTTAGAGGGTTACCAGATCAGTATGGCAAAACAATTGATATCAAAGATAAATTAGGTGAACAGCATATTGCTGCTAATAGTAATGATCAATTTACAGTATCACTTAATTTTAAGTAAAAAATGACTAATTAACTTAAAGTCAATCAAAGCCTCTGAGCTCAATGGAGCTTGGAGGTTTTAATATCAATATTAAGTTTTGGATTGGCAGGATGGCTAATTTCTAATAAGAAAAAGCGAGATTAAATCAAAAAAATCAGGTAAAATTACCTGATTTTTTTTTGATTGTATAAATTAATGATTATTTTATTTTCAAAGGTGCTAATTGAGCTTCAATAGTTGATAAATCTACGCCTGCTTGCAATAAAGTAGCTGCAGTATATGCACCTTCAATAAAAGCAACATCATAAAGATGAACCTTTTTGCTCGCAAATTCTTGTGCCATTTCTAAGTTCATCTTAGCACTTCCTAAGTCATAAAAAGCTAAAATTTCATCTGCTTTATTTTCTTCAAAGGCAGTCATAATTTTATCCATGGAAGTACCAATATCATTTTGCTCAGTTCCTCCTGCAATTGTAATCGACACATCTTTGGCAACTTGACTTAACAAGTCGGATAAACCAGCTACAATTTTAGGAGAATGGGAAACTAAAGTAATACCTAAACTCATTTGTTATTTATAACCTCCAATAAAGATTCAAAGAGGTAGCCACTAGATTGAGAACCTGGATCAATATGATTGATTGAACGTTCTCCTAAGTAGGATGCACGGCCTTTTTTGGCAATCATATCTTTAGTAGCTAATACTGCTGCTTCAATTTTTTCAGTGGTTAATGCATCTTCTTTGATAGCTTCGATTACAACTGACCAGACATCAACCATTGTTTTGTCGCCTATAGTTGCACCGCCACGCTTTTTGATGCCTGCTAGTGCAGCTTCGAGTAAATCAACTATATTATTACTTTTTTGGCTTTCTTTAGCCATTTCTAAGAAGGCTGTGCCATAAAGTGGACCGCTAGCACCACCAACAGTAGAAATTAGTGCCATGGCGATTGTCTTTAAGCAAATTGTTAGCTCATCTGGGGCACTATTTAGTTTGGTGACTACAGCATCCATTCCACGTTTCATATTAAAACCGTGATCGCTGTCTCCAATCGGTGCATCCAATTCACAAAGATATTTTTCATTTGCTGTTATTTTTTTGGAAAATAATTCCATCCATTTTTTTAATTGTGTTGCGTCTAATTCCATTATGAATCCTTTCTACCATGCAATTGTTTGAACAGGATAATTCAAATATTCTAACCACTTGTCATCTTTAATTTCAAAGATCGTTAAGGAAATCCCGGCCATGTCAATGGAAGTCATATAGTTGCCGATTTTCATAAAGACAGGAGTAATATTGAAACTATCTAATTTGTTTAATACATCATTAGTAAAAACGTATTGTTCCATTAAAGGAGTTGCTCCCATACCATTTACTAACATAGCATATTTGTTGCGAGAGTCGAAGTGCAATTCTTCATTTAGTTTAGTAATTAATTCTTCTACTAATTCTTTGGAACTCTTGATTTTTTCACGACGATAACCTGGTTCACTATGAATACCAACGCCGTATTCCATTTCGTCATCAGCCAATTTAAAGCCCGGTTGACCGGTCATTGGATTAGTGGCAGCTGATAAGGCTACAGCAATGGTCTTAATATTAGGTAAAATAGCATGAGCTAATTCATCAATTTCATCTAAGCTTGCACCATTTTGTGCTGCAGCACCTAAAACTTTATGCATGAATAAAGTGCCAGCAACTCCACGTCTACCTTGAGTATAGAGACTATTTTCGACAGCAATATCATCATCAACGACGATAGATTTTACTTCAATGTCATCCATTGCAGCTAAATCTTTGGCCATGTCAAAATTCATCACATCCCCAGAATAGTTTTTGACAACTAAATATACGCCTTTGCCATGGTTAACTGCTTTAATAGCTTCGTAAATTTGATCTGGTGTAGGTGATGTAAAGACTTGTCCGCACACGGCAGCACTTAACATCCCTTTGCCAACAAAACCTGCATGGGTTGGTTCATGTCCGCTACCACCACCGCTGACAATACCGACCTTTTCTTGCATAGAGGCTTTGTCTGATCTAACAATTGCGTTGGTAGCTGGAATTTGTTCAACAATACTAGAATATGCACGAGTCATTCCTTGTACCATTTCATCGACTAAATTTTGTGGATCATTAATAATCTTTTTCATAAAAATATCTTCTTTCATAAAAATATTCAATATAATGGTTACTTTAATTTTACTATAAAGCGTTTTCTTTTGGCGAGCATGTATAAAAAAACTCTCAAAATTAAAGCTGATTAACCTTGAGAGTTTAGTTAATTAAAATTTGCCAATTAGACTTTCAAATTCATTGAGGCGTTTTTCAAATGTAGCAAAAGCATTTTCCAAATAATCTGCTTTAGTCATATCGACACCAGCTTTTTTCATAATTTCTGTTGGATAGTCGCTGCTTCCAGAACGAAGGAAGTTTAAATAATCTTCCAATTGCTTTTTGTCACCATGGACAACATTATTCGATAAAGCAGTTGCTGCAGCAAAACCTGTAGCATATTGGTAAACATAGAAATTGTAATAAAAGTGTGGTATACGAGACCATTCTTTAGCAATTTGCCCGCCAGGTGTCACACTCGAGCCGTAATAGCGTTGATTTAAATCACCATAGAATTGGTTAAGAATCTCAGCAGTTAAGGGCTCACCTTTGGCATCAGATTCATGGATAAATTGCTCAAATTCAGCAAATTGAGTTTGACGGAATAAAGTTCCTTTAAATGAATCGAGGTAGTAATTTAAGATAAAGGCACGGGTCTTTGGATCTGTAATATTTTTTAGGAAATATTCAGTTAGAATATTTTCATTAGTTGTGGAGGCAATTTCTGCTACGAAGATTGGATAATTAGAATAAATGTATTTTTGACTGTGATTAGTATACCAGCTATGAACTGAGTGCCCAGTTTCATGTACCAATGTATATAATGAATCTAAGTTACCTTCCCAATTTAGTAAAATATATGGATCAGTATCATATGAACCACCTGAATAGGCTCCTGTAGCTTTATTCTTGGTTTCGACAACATCAATCACGCGATCATTGAAAATATGCTTGACAACTTTTAAATAGTCTTCACCTAACGGTTTTAAGGCTTCTAAAGCAATTTTTTTAGCTTTATTAATGTCATAATGGTCAGATGGTTGTCCAGTTAATGGAACATACATATCATACATTTGTAAATCATTAATCTTGAGCAATTTTTTACGTAAAGCTACATAACGATGTAAAAGATTAATATGTTTGTTAACTTCAGCTAGTAAAGTATCATAAACTACTGTAGGTACACCATTTTCATTCAGTGAAGCTTCACGAGCAGAGTGATACTTGTGCATTTTAGCATTATAATTGTGTGCTTTAACAACACCAGACAAAGTAGATGCTAAGCTATTTTCAAATTGACCATAAGTTGCAAACATAGTATCAAAAGCTTGTTTACGTACTTCTCTATTTTGTGATTGAATCAAGTTTGAATATAGACCGTCAGATAATTGTTCAGTATTGCCATCTTCATCTTCAACATAACCATATTCCATGTCTGAATTAGTTAAAATATTATATGTATTTTCTGATGTATTGAGGGCATCAGAAGCGGCAGCAATGATTTTTTCTTGGTCGGATGATAGGGTGTGTTTTCTTTTTTGATTTAAAGTATCTAATCTATGAGCAAACTCGGCTAATCTAGGTTCATCCTTTTTAAATTGTTCAATCGTTTTTTCAGGAATGTCCAAAATTTCTGGATCAACAAAAGCTGTTGCGGCACTAAAATCATTATAGAGGCTTTGCACTCTAGCTACAAAGCCGAGGTAGTGACTATTATTAGTGTCTTGATCACTGGATAGTGTTGAGTAAACATAGACTTTTTCAATCTCTCTTGATACTTTTAGAATTTTAGAAAAGTTTTCATATAGATCGGTGCCAGAAGTGGATAATTTGCCCTTAAGTGTAGTTAATTCTGCAATCTCTTGTTGTATTTTGGCAAATTCCTTTTCCCATTCTTGATCATTTTTAAATATACGTGTTAAATCCCATGTCAAATCAACTTCAACGTCTTTTCTATATGGTGTAGCCAATTGAAATTCCTTCTTTCTAAGTATTTTTTACATAAAAAATAGTATTATAACAATAATTATATCTATTTTCTCTTGATAAAAAAGTTGAATTTAGCAATAATTTAGTTTGATGATATAGTGGCAAGGAAAAAATAATAATGATGAAAATATCAAACAAAGATAAATTACAGCGTAATTGTGTTTTAGCAAAAGAAATTAATAGGCAACCAGCAAAATTAGTATTTTTAAAGCTGATCGGTTTAGTTATTACAATTATGTTAGGAATGTGTGTTGCTGTAGGAACTAGAATTTATTTTACTATGGCTTCATCGGTTCGTCAGGCTAATCAAGGGCATGTAATGGCGGATTCATCATTTATTGCACAACAAAAGCCTTTTTCGGTTCTGATTTTAGGAGTTGATCAAGGAATTGAAGGTCGCCATGATCAGGGAAATTCTGATACCATGATTTTGGTAACATTAAATCCTAAAAAAGGTGTAGCCACAATGACCTCGATTCCACGTGACTTACTGGCAGATATCCAACCTTCTAAAAAGTTTTATATGTTTCGTGTAAATTCCGCTTATCAACTTGGTGGTAATCGAGCAGCAGTCAAAACAGTATCTACATTACTTAATGTACCTGTTAATAATTATATGGAAGTTAATATGAAGGCTCTGAAAAACTTAGTTGATGCTTTAGGTGGTGTTGATGTTAAAGTTCCATTTTCTTTTACTTATAACACTAAATTTGTTAAGGGGATGCAACATTTAAATGGTAATGCGGCTTTAGATTATGTACGTATGAGAAAAGAAGATCCTCAAGGTGATTATGGACGACAAAAAAGACAAAGACAAGTGATCGAGCAATTAATTCATAAGGGTATGACTTTGAAATCACTTAACAATTATCGGAAGATTTTAAATGTATTTGCTAAATATGTAAAAACAAATCTGACTTTTAATGATATGTTATCAGTAGCGTTTAAATATCGCAGTTGTTCGCATCATATTGTTCAAGACTATGTTCATGCACATGATGCATGGATTGGAGGAGCAGCATTGCAAGTTGCATCAACGAGTGAATTACAACGAGCTTCTGATCTTACGAGGTCAAATTTGAATTTGAAGAAGCAAAAATTACATAACGAAGAAACACGCCAAAATAAATTGCAAAAACATTTGAAGTGGAAAAAGAAAGATCCATTTGAAAATTATATTATTTATGAAAGGCATTCTAAAACTAAAGTTTGGACAGGCAAATAAAAAATCTGACTTGAATTCAAGTCAGATTTTTTTAATATATTACTTCTACACTAGCATATAAAATACCAGCTGCTGGTATTTGGCTGTTTGGCATAGCTACATCTAGTTGTCTAGGGTTACTATAAGCAAAACTTCCAGTATCATTAACTACTCTATATAAAACCATACCATTTGATAATGTTATTCTTAGTCTAGTTCCACGCGGAAAAATATTTAAATTAGCAGCTACTCCATGATAACCAAGCCGTGATCCTAAGACAGCTGGGTCATAAAATGAGACTTTAAAGGTACCTTTGTTTACTGTCCTTATTTGTGGTTTTGGTGCTTGTGCAATAGCTTGTTTTGCTTTTTGAGCACGTTGCATAGCTTGCTTTTGCTCCATTTGGTTCCATTGTTGTTGTTTAATTTTAATTGCTTTTAATTTAGCTTGATCTGCTTGCTTTTTTTGCTTTAATTGGAAGTCTTGTTCCATTAATTGAACTTTCATTGTGTTTCTTACTAAAGCAGATGAGATATTTATTTTGTTAGTAACTTGAGTTGCCAAAACAGGCTGAATAGCAATATTTAATATTAGTAATGAAATTGCAGTCATAATCGCAATAAATTTATGTTTCAAACTTATCACTCCCATATAATAATTAATCTTTGTAAAACGTTGTTATTTTGATTGAATATGTCTAGTATTATATGGTATGTATATTTCATAAAGATAATGAGATATTTACAAATTATAACAAATGTAACAAAATAGCTCATTTTATGTAATATTGTAAAAGAAATGTAATATGAGGACTACAAATATGACGAATAAAAATCAGAAACATCGTTTTTTTCCAGTTATTTATGCAACTGTCATTGGTATTTTGGCTTTTATAGCTGTGATCAATGTGTGCAAACATACTTTTCAGATGACAACTACGCATTCTTTGCTGATTAGTTCTTTAGTTGCCTTAATTTTTTACATTAGTGCTTATATTTTGGCTTATATTTCTAATCAAATTAAGTATTTAGTAGCTAAGCATTGCTTGTCTGCGGATGACTTGGCCAAAATTACTGGACTAAAATCTGATTATTTTCCCATACATAATAATAAACTCAGCTTAATTGTTGCTAAGCGTAAATGGCTTGCTATACTATGTAAATTAAGAGAATATGATGAAAAAAAGGGTGGTAGATCTAAAATTGACTAAGCAAATAGTGACTGAAAATCAATATAATGATCAAGTGCTCGATACTTGTTTAAAAGCTGGAAGATTAATGATCGAAAGTGGTAGTGAGATGTATCGTGTGGAAGATACAATGCTACGAATTTCTCGTAATGCAAATATTCCAGCTGCACGCTGCTTTACAACTCCGACAGGACTTTTTATGAGCTTAGGGGAACATTCTAAGACTCAGATGACTTTGATTAAAAATCGTAATATTGATATGACAGTAGTTGATAAAGTGAATGAGTTATCTCGTGCATTTGCAGATAAAAAAATAACTTTAGATCAATTACATAATAAATTGTGTGATTTAGCAGATCATAGACAAACATTTTCCAACTTAATGCAAATTTTTGGTGCTACTATTTTAAGTTGTACCTTAATGGTATTATTTATGGACGATTATGATTGGATTGATTTTCCAGTAGCAGCAATTGTGGGTGGCAGTTGTTATGGAATATATTTGTGGATCAAAAAGTATAGTCGCGTTCGTTTTTTAGGTGAACTGGTTACTGCGATGATTATGGGGGCAATGACTATTGGCATTTGTCATATTTTTCCTAGTTTATCGATGGATAATATTTTAATTGGTTCATTAATGGCCCTAGTTCCAGGAGTTCCAATTACTAATGCGTTAAGTGATTTGTTTAGAGGAGATTTAGTTTCAGGAACTGTACGTGCAATAGAAGCATTTTTAACAGCTGTCGCTTTAGGCGGCGGAATTGGCCTAGCTATTAAATTCTTAGGAGGTTTTTAATATGCCATACTGGTTAGATATAATAATTAATTTCACTTTTGCTTGGATTGCTTCTGTTGGTTTTGCTCTGACATTGAATGTGCCTAAACGTGCTTTGATTTATTGTGGCCACAGTGGTGCATTAGGGTGGATGATTTATTGGTTTGGTATTCATGCTGGCTGGGGGCGATTGACGTCCAATTTTTTAGGTGCATTATTAATTGGAATTGTTGGAATTATTTTAGCCAAATTCAAGAAATGTCCAGTTACTGTTTTTAATATTCCGGCAATTGTTCCACTAGTGCCAGGTGTGCCTGCTTACCAAGCGGTTAGAGCGATGGTGATTGGTGATTTAGCTAGTGCCCAAAATCTGATATTGCGTGTTTTTATTGTGACTATTGCTATTGCTATGGGCTTTTTATTAGCTCAATTAGTTGGTGAAATCTGGTTTAAAATCCACAAAGTCTATCATTAATTATGTTTTTAGTGTATAATGAATTTTGCGACGGGTCGAGGAAAGTGCGAAAGCACTCTTTGACAGGAAGCTATCAGACTTTAAATAGTCAGGCACGGGAAGTGCTGATAGTGAGCAACTTTGGATGTGAACCAAAGACTCTGAAACGAGATTGTTTTCTTCCGGGGGGATCAGGATAACTGATCCTCTTTTTTTTACTTTAAATTATAAAAAATTTGTTTTAAAATAAAAAAAGTTTGTAAAGTAAGCGAGATTTGTTTATCTTAATTTATAACAATAAATATGTAAGGAACAGGAACTGTGAAAATTAAATCTAAAATTCTCATTCAAAAGATTGAAAAGCAAGATTATCTACAAGACTTGGAAAGTATCAAATATAGTGATATTACTAATGCAAAATTAAAAACGATTGCACAAAAAATGATTCAGGAAGTAATTCAAGCCAGCAAAAATAATTCATTGTTGCAAACTGAGTTAGTAATTACAGGACAACGTCCTGCAACTTTTGTGTTAGAAAGCAATATTATTAATTTGCCATTTGCTAATTATAAAAAAATAACGAATTTTCGTGACGAAGATAGCGAATATGATATTAATATATATGTAGAGGTGATTTCTGAATATATTAATATTTCTAAATTTAGAATTGATCTCTTAGCACCAGTAGCAGACATTGTGGCTGAGCCAGATCAATGGATTGATAAATTAGTTTTAATTATTAAAGATAAGATCACTGAGGTTAGAAATTATAACCATGATTAACCACAAATGAGGAGGTAATTGTATGCATATTAGTTGGAATTTTCTAGGTATTTTTGTCTGGGCTATTTTGGTAATTTATGTATTTTTTATAATTCATAATATTCGCCAACGGCATTTGAAGATGATTATTCAAAAAAGAAGAAAATTTGATGCTAAAACGACCATTATTGATGTGATTGAAATTTTGATATTTATCCTAGCTTGCAGTTATATGTCAGTAATTACTTTTTTTGATAATCCTAATTTTTCTAATCAGCAGATCTTAACTAATAAATTCGAATATCAACCACTAGTTTTATCCACTGGTGCTACAAAATCACATTATGTAACTGTTACTTGTCGACATAATCGCAAAATGAAACAATCTTACCGCTTTTTTAGTGAGGATCAACGTATTACAGTTAAAAGTAATTATGCATCAATTGCAGAAGGTGTGGACCCATTTCCAGTAGAAGCTCAGATTATTCCTTATAATAAAAAAGATTTACGAGCAGCTGATGATCATTATCAAAAAGCATACGTAGCAATTTATACAGCAACTTATAAAAAAAATTGGCAAAACGGATTGGGCTTACACGCTGGGCATGTGTTTATTAAATATTATTTAATTAGAGTACCGGATAGAAGTTTTATCAAAATTATAGAAAAATAACTTTTTTAGTTTGAGATTAGCTGCTTTGCTAGAGGAGAGAAGATTATGGAAAATGAAACGCAGATGTATTTTGCGACCAATCCCGATGCAAAACATGATGAACACTTAATTAATTATCAATTAGATGAATTATCTTTACAATTTTATACTGATGCTGGTGTTTTTTCTAAAACCCGAGTTGATTATGGTTCCTGTGTCTTGCTTAAGGTGTTAAAGCAACTCGAAATATCGGGTAATATTTTGGATGTTGGTACTGGCTATGGTCCCTTAGGATTATTTGCAGCCAAATTATGGCCCAAAAGTCATGTGACGATGATTGATGTCAATGAACGTGCTTTGGCTTTAGCTAAGCGAAATGCTCAATTGAATGAAATAGATAATGTGAATATTTTTAGTTCTGAGTGTTATCGTAGCCTTGATGAGCAGGAACAATTTGGATTGATTTTGACTAATCCACCAATTCGAGCAGGTAAACAAGTTGTTGATGATATTTTGCAAAATGCTAAAAAATATTTGCAAGTTGGCGGCATATTATTAGTTGTGATTCAGAAAAAACAGGGTGCCCCGAGTGCTAAAAAATGTCTGGAGCAAACATATGGCAATTGTGAGATTTTGAAACGTGACAAGGGCTATTATATTTTGAAAAGTGTAAACAAGTGAATGTAGTAGGTTGAGAGTGTGTTTGCTAAAGAAGAAAAAGAAAAAATAATGAAATTAGCCTTTTTGGAAGCAGATAAAGCTGAACAACAAGGAGAAATACCAATCGGTGCAGTCATAGTTGATGCAGAAGGTAATCTGATTGGTCGAGGATATAATAGACGAGAATTAGATGAAGATGCTACTAGACATGCAGAAATTATAGCTATTCAAGAAGCATGTAAAAATCTCAATTCTTGGCGATTGATAGATTGTAGTTTGTTTGTCACTTTAGAACCTTGTCCCATGTGTGCAGGTGCGATTATTAATGCTAGGCTAAAAAATGTTTATTATGGAGCTTTTGATCCTAAAGCCGGTGCTTGTGGTAGCGTAGTTGATCTATTTGCATTTACTAAATTTAATCATCATCCGCAGATTTTTGGCGGGTTATATCGCGAGCAAGCTGCTCAGCAATTGAAAAATTTTTTTAAAAATATTAGGCAACAAAATCGCATTTGATAGTGGAAAAAATTAAATAAATAAGATACAATAACTCTTGGGCAATGTTTGTCATCCAAATCGTGTCAGGATCGGGAGATAGCAGCACTAAGGCTGTATGAGCATGTGCCCTTTTTTTGAGAATTCAACAACTCTTAACTCTTAAAAAAGAGTTAGGAGTTTTTTTATTTGTGAGGTTAATGATGGCTTATCAAGCATTATATCGTAGGTGGCGACCACGTACTTTTGAGGCAGTAGTTGGTCAAAGTGCTATTTGTGATACATTAAGAAATTCAATTAAACGTCATAAAATTTCACATGCTTTTTTATTTTCTGGTCCGAGAGGAACTGGAAAAACATCATGTGCCAAAATTTTTGCCAAAGCCATTAATTGTATGGACTCTAAAGATGGTGAACCATGCAATCAATGCTCTAATTGTTTAGCAGCAGATAAAGGTATATTGAATGATATTATTGAAATTGATGCTGCTTCAAATAATGGTGTGGATGAGATCCGTGCTATCCGTGACAAAGTAAAATATGCACCAACGCAAGGTTATTATAAAGTTTATATTATCGATGAGGTGCATATGTTGTCGATAGGTGCGTTTAATGCATTACTTAAAACTTTGGAAGAACCACCCGAGCATGTTGTTTTTATTTTAGCAACTACAGAATTACAAAAAGTTCCAGCAACAATAATTTCACGTACGCAAAGATATAATTTTAAGCGAATTTCTAATGATCAATTAGTTGCTAGGATGAAATTTATTCTTGATCAAGAAAAGATTGCATATGATGAGAAGTCATTGCAAGTCATTGCTCAGGTAGCGGATGGTGGGATGCGAGATTCTTTAAGCATTTTAGACCAGATTCTGTCGTATGACCAAGCTAAAATTAATTATCAAGATACATTGGCAATTACTGGTTATGCAGATCAAGTTAAAATTGAAGCCCTATTTTTAGATTTATTAAATAAAAAAACAAGTCAAGCTCTAGAAGAAGTTGAAGAATTATTAAATAATGGTGCATCGGCGAAAAATATTTTAGATGAAATTATCAATTTGGTTGTTAAAGCTATGTTAGCAATCAAAGGCGATACTACTGTTACTTTTTTATCTGCCAATTATTTAGAGCAATTGCGGCTAATATCGACGCAAGTATTGAGTCAAACACTTCAATTGGCTAATGAAGCATTAAATAGTTTGCGATATACGAATCAACAGCAAATTCCATTAAAAGTTTTTGTTGTGCGAATTTCGACACAAGATGTAAATGCGACCGTTAGCCAAACTGATGCAGCTGAAATAAAGCAGCTACAAACTAAAGTAGAACAATTAAGTCTGCAAGTTGCTGAATTGCTAAAAAAAGCAAATAGTTCTGCTATAGCTAAACCATCAGAAATATTGACTGAGATAAAAGATAAAGTTAGACCTACAAAAGCTGTTAACCAAAACGTTGCGACTTTAAAGAAAAAGAAAACTGGGTTGCAACTTTCAACTGAAGCTAATTTGAAAAAAGTTAATGCTGTTTTATCGCAGGCTACTAAACAAGATTTAAATACAATCAAGGATGTTTGGCAGCAAGATATGTCATCATTGCTAGAAGTTAGTCAAAGAGCTCTACTTGAGGTTTTGGAACCGGTAGCAGCTAGTCCAACGCAAGTAGTCTTAAAATGCAAATATGAGTTTTGGTTTGAGCGAGCTATGGCTGATGAGAATTTTATTAGTCAGTTGGAAAATAATTTAGAAAAGCTGACACAACATAAATATCAAATTGTGCTAGTATCTGAAAATTCCTGGACAACAATTCGGCAAGAATATGTCAAGAAGTATAAAGAACATCTCATAATAGCTCAAAAAGAACTTGCAAGTAACCCAAATGAAGAAGTTATAAAAAAAGCAAAATCACTATTTGGTGATCTTGTTAATGTTAAAGATGATTCTGATTTATAATAGATATTGTATTAATAATGATTAAACAAAAAAGGAGATTTTATCATGGGAAGAATGCCAAATTTAGGTGGAATGGGCATGGGAAACATGCAAAATTTAATTAAACAGGCTAAAAAAATGCAACAGCAGATGGAAGCTGAGCGCGAGAGTCTGAATCAAACTGAATTTGTAGGTAAATCTGCAG
The DNA here is from genome assembly GCF_000160875.1 of Lactobacillus iners DSM 13335. GTDB lineage: Bacteria > Bacillota > Bacilli > Lactobacillales > Lactobacillaceae > Lactobacillus > Lactobacillus iners. Next base: position 87,736 of record NZ_GG700801.1, on the reverse strand, counting down.
ATGATATGGTTATAGCAACCTTAACTGGTGATAAGAAAGTCAAAGATTTGAAAATTGCTCCAGAAGCTATTGATCCAGAGGATCCAGATATGTTACAGGACTTAATTATTGATGCTATTAATAAAGCAATTAGTGAAGTAGATGTAGCTACTGAAAAAACGATGGGTAAGTATACTAAAGGATTAATGTAATGCAGTATCCTCTTCCAATTGCTAAATTAATTGATAATTTTATGAAATTGCCGGGAATTGGTGAAAAGACAGCTACACGGTTAGCTTTTTATACGCTTGATATGCAAGACAAAGATGTCGAAGATTTTTCTCAAGCTCTGATTGAAGCCAAAAAGCAGATCCATTCTTGTTCTATTTGCGGTAATATTACTGATACGGATCCGTGTGAAATTTGTAGTAATACTAATCGTGATCAAACGATCATGATGGTAGTTGAGCAAGCTAAAGATGTAATGGCATTTGAACAAATGGGTGAATATAATGGCTTATATCATGTTTTGCATGGCGTTTTATCTCCAATGGATGGTATTGGTCCAGAAGAAATTAACATCAAAAATTTAATTATTCGTTTGCAAAAATCAGATGAAATTCGAGAAGTAATCTTAGCACTGAATTCGACACCAGAAGGTGAATCGACAGCTATGTATTTAGGCAAATTAATTAAGCCGTCTGGGATTAAAGTGTCAAGATTAGCTTCAGGATTAGCTGTTGGAAGTGATATTGAATATGCCAACAGTATTACGTTGAAACGTGCTGTTCAAGGGAGAATCAGTTTGTGAAAAATAAGGAAAAAATCAAAGAATTAGGCGATGCTAATTTGATTAATAAAATTTCAGAATTACAGATATATTTGAGTAATCAACGTATCTTAAATCAAACTACTGTTGATTTATCCGAAGAAAATCGAATATTGGATTTGATTTTACATGCAAAATATCATTTCTTATATGATGAAGCTAAATATCGACATGCTCGATCCAAATATTCAAATAGTGTTATTACACAGTGAAAAAGGCTCGCATGGGAGCTTTTTTCGCTTTTTATATTAAATGGCAAGGATGGTGTGTAATGAAGGGATACTTTATTAGTTTTGAAGGACCTGATGGAGCTGGTAAAACAACGATTATTAATGAATTAGTGCAACAACTTTCGTCTAAAACGATTGCACCGATTTTAGTTACTCGAGAGCCGGGTGGTTCAAAAATTTCAGAAAATATTAGAAAGATCATTTTGGATCCTAAAAATAAAGAAATGAATGCGGAAACGGAAGCTTTATTGTATGCGGCAGCACGTAGTCAGCATGTCATAGAAACAATTATTCCTGCATTAAATGCCGGAAAAATAGTATTTTCTGATCGTTTTATTGATAGTTCTCTTGCTTACCAAGGTATAGGTCGAGATTTAGGAATTGATGAGATAAAACAAATTAATGAATTTGCTACCAGACATATAACACCAGACTTAACTCTCTTTTTTGATATTGATCCTTTAAAAGGGTTACAAAGAATTCAAAAAGTTCGTCCTGAAAATGAAGATCGGTTAGAACAAGAAAATAACCTTTTTCACCAAAAAGTTTATACTGGCTATAAGCAACTTTTGTCAGCGTATCCTGAGCGAATTAAGCGAGTTGATGCAGAGTTGTCAATTGCAGAAGTTGTCTCTCAAAGTGTTAAAATATTGGAAGAATATATGCCACATATGTTTAAATAAGGAACTGTGATTTTTAATGGTAAATTTAAGCAATGTTGATCAGCAACAAACTAAGATTTTATTTGATGCATATTTGCACGATAAAATAGCTCATGCATATTTATTTATTGACCCTACTGGGTACACGGCACTAGCGACTGCGTATTGGCTGATTTGTTTATTAAATTGTACAGGTGAACATAAGCCAGATGCCAATTGTAATAATTGTCAACGTATTTTAAATGGCAATCACCCTGATGTATTTTTAGTTGAAGCCGAAAATAAAAAGAGTCTTTCTATTGATCAGATTCGTCCCTTAAAAGAAGAATTAGCTAAAAAACCAGTTGAAGGTAGCCGTAGGTTTTTCATTGTTAAAGATGCATCATTATTAACTTTATCTGCTAATAATGCATTATTGAATTTGTTAGAAGAGCCAGTAGCTCCAGTTGTGACCATTTTAATTGCTAATAATGAAAATACAATATTACCTACTGTGCGTTCTAGAACACAGATTATTCATTTTGCACCAACTAAGCAAAAAAGTAGTGTTACCGAAGATCTTTTGACTTATGGATTAAATGAAGATGAAATCGCAGATATGGGAGATGTTTCTAACTTAGAGCAGGAAATCACCTATTTATATCAGGAGTTATGTCAACAAAATGAGTTATCGATTGTTAGAGCTTACAAGATTTCGAAACTAGCAGCTAAATCTAATCTGCAAAAATTTGTGTTTTATAAGTTAGCTAAGATAGCTATGGAAAAGATTGAAAAAAATAAAGATTATCTTTTTGCACCCAAACTACTTCAATTACTGATGGAATGTGATAAAATGCGAACAAACAATGTTAGTTTTTATAATTGTTTAAATTATATAGTATTAAGTTTTAACTAGAAATGAGTGTTTAACTTGTTAGATCCTTTTGCACAATTAACACAATTAAAAAATAGTCTCAAAGCTATGACTAATACGGTGGAAAATTTAGAAATTGAAATGCTCGATATTTTAAAAGAAAATACAGAGTTGAAAGTTGAAAATCAATTATTAAGAGAAAAGATTAATAAATTAGATCATAAAGAAAATAATGGCAGTGTAAAGCCACAAGCAGGATTGAAGTCTTTGCGTAATATTTATGATTCTGGGTATCATATTTGTAATATGTATTATGGTTCTCATCGAGATCAAGGTGAAGATTGTATGTTTTGCCTAGATATTTTGGATAATTTTGTTAATCATGGTAATTTGAGCAATAGAAAGAAGTAAGCATGCAACGACAAAGTAGTTTTAACGACGAAACGCAAGGTTGTCTTTATTTGGTGCCAACTCCTATTGGAAATTTAGAAGATATAACTCTGCGTGCCAAAAGAATTTTAATGGAAGTAGATTATATTGCTGCTGAAGATACGCGTACTAGTGGGATTTTATTGGAAAAAATTGGCGTACATAATAAAATGATCTCTTTTCATAAGTACAATTCCAAGCAACGAGCTCCAGAATTAATTGCACTTATGAAAGAAGGAAAGAAGATAGCGGAGATATCCGATGCTGGTATGCCGGTTATTTCTGATCCTGGCTTTATTTTAGTACAGGAATGCATTAAAAATGATATAGCAGTTATTCCGCTTCCAGGGCCTTCGGCTTTTGCTACGGCTTTAATTGCTTCAGGTTTTGATGCCCAACCATTCATTTACTATGGCTTTTTATCAAGGAAAGCTACCGAACAAATTGCTTTTTTTAATAAAATGGCTACTTTTACTGGTACGTCAATTTTTTATGAAGCACCACATCGTTTATTAAAAACTTTAACTAATTTACAAAAAGTAGTTGGTGAAAATCGTGAGATAGTTTGTGCTAGAGAATTAACCAAAATTCATGAAGAATTTATTAGGGGTAGTATTGGTGAGATTACTAATTATTTTGCTGAAAATGCACCACGTGGAGAGTTTGTAATTTTGCTTTCTCCAGCTAAGGAAGAAGAAACTATATCTATCGATCAGATGTTAGTTGAAGTTAATCAAGCAGTTGCAAGTGGTATGAGCAATAAAGACGCTATTAAAAATATTGCCAAAAAATATAATATTTCTAAAAATGAATTATATGATAAGTACCATCAAAAATAAGGAACTATTATGGAAAAGTTGGAGAAAAAATATACAATAAAATCCCACGATTGCGACGAAAGTGGACGTCTAAAGATGTCCATGTTGATTAGCTACATGATGGATACTATGAGTCATTTGCTTGATCCTTGTATTAAGATTGAACATGCTGGTTGGGTGGTAGTTAATTATCAATTTGATATTAATAAATTGCCAAAATTTGATGACCAAATTACGATTAAGATTGATTTGTGTTATTATAATCGCTTTTTTGCATATATCAAATTTTTAGTTAAAGATCTTCAAGAAAATGAGCTAGTTACGATTAATAGTCAGTGGATTTTATTTGATTTGCTTTCACGCAGGATGATTGAGTTAGATTCAGCAAAAGTGGGGATTTCGGATGCTCAAAAAATAGCAAAATTACCGCATTTTGACCGCATTAAAGTTCTTGCAGGGCAGGAAGATTTTCAGCGAAGTTATCGTGTAATGTATAGTGATTTGGATGTCAATCATCATTTAACTAATGGTCGCTATTTTGATTGGATAGTTAATACTATTCCACGAGATTTTTTGAATAGTCATTCGATGGTTGCAGCTTCAATTCAATTTCGTAAGGAAATTTTATATGACCAATCTGCTGTTGTAACATTAACATGGAATGCTGATCACAGTGTAAGTTATCATACGATTAAGCGTGATGAGCAAATATTAACTGTTGCCAAGATTAGTTGGGTTAGTGATAAATAGGAAGAGATAGTTGATGAAAGTTTTAAGTATTACTACCGCCACAGACCACTTAAGTGTCGCCTTGACTGACGGAGAACAGATTATTGCAGAAAAAAATGAATTAGGGATGCACAATCATGCTGAGCGATTAGATCCATTAATTGATGAGTTACTTAAGCAAAATCAGTTAACGTTGCAAGAAATTGATCGCTTTGCAGTCGCACAAGGTCCAGGTTCATATACTGGATTAAGAATTTCAATTACGACTGCCAAAATGTTTGCTTCTATTTTGAATAAGCCCTTGGTTGGTGTTTCGACACTAAAGGCTTTAGCTCAGGGAGTAACTAGTAATCGGGAAATTTTAATTAGTGAGCTAGATGCTCGCAATTTAAACTTCTTTGCAGGTGTGTATTTAAAAGAAGATGGTCAATTAAAGCAATTGCTTGCAGATGGACATTATAATTTATCTAAATTATTAGATAAAGTTGCTCAATTAGAGCTTGACTATCCAATTGTTTTTGTTGGAAGTGATATAGCCAATTATAAGTCTGAAATTGAAGCTTTTTTCAGTCCATCCCAATATAGACAAGCAGCAGCTGAAGAAAATATCTTACATGCTACAAATATTGGTAAGTTAGCTGTAGATGAAATTGCCCAAGATCCCGATCTATTTTTACCTAGATATTTAAGAAGAACGCAAGCAGAAATGGATTGGCATCGTAAGACCGGAAAGGACTTTGCATCAGATAGTGAATATGTTGAGGAAGTTTAAAAGTCTTTTTTGTAAGTCAGATATTAATATGACTTTTAATCCGATGAAAGTTAAAATAAATGGCCTGCAATATTACCTTCGTAAAGCTGATTCATCTGATATAGTTAATATTCTCGACTTGCAATATCAATTATGTCCGCGACCTTTGTGTTGGAATATTAAGTATTTAACAACAGAAATAACTAACCCAGAAAATATTTATTTGGTGCTTTATTGTCGACAACAATTAGCAGCTGTGTTAGGTTTAAAGATGAGTTCTGATGAAGGTCATATTGCATTTATTGGTGTTAAATTAGAATATCAATTTCAAGGAATTGGTACTTTGTTGCTTCAGCAAGCTATCACATTAGTTCGAAATAATTACATTGATAAGATTACTCTGGAAGTTAATGTTAAAAATGTGCATGCTCAGCGGATATATCGAAAGATGGGTTTTACACCAGATAGTATTCGTAAAAATTATTATGCAACATTGCAAGAAGATGCAATAAATATGGTTTTGAAACTTTGAAATAGAAGGAAGAAAGATTGTGACACAAAAAAATATTCGCATTTTAGCATATGAAAGTTCATGTGATGAAACATCTACTTCCATTGTGAAAAATGGTACAGAAATAGAAAGTTTAATTATAGCAACTCAAATCAAAAGTCATCAACGTTTCGGAGGTGTGGTTCCTGAAGTAGCAAGTAGACACCATATTGAAGTCATTACGCAGATAACTAAAGAGGCCTTAGCTCAAGCTAATTGTACATGGAAAGATATTGATGCGATTGCCGTCACATATGGTCCTGGATTAGTTGGTGCGTTGTTGATTGGAGTTAGTGCTGCTAAAGCCGCTTCGATGGCGACTAATATTCCTTTGATTGGTGTTGATCATATTATGGGACATATTATGGCTGCACAATTAAAAGATACTATTGAATATCCAGCATTAGCTTTACAGGTATCTGGTGGACATACTGAACTTGTTTTGCTAAAAAGCCCGATTGATTTTGAAATTATTGGCGATACTAGAGATGATGCTGCTGGTGAAGCATATGATAAGATAGGCAGAGTCTTGGGTGTGAATTATCCGGCCGGAAAAACTATTGATACATGGGCACATCAAGGTCAAGACACTTTTAAATTTCCTCGTGCTATGCTAGAAGATTATGATTATGACTTTTCTTTTTCTGGCTTAAAGAGTGCCTTTATTAATACTTGTCATCATGCAGATCAAATTAACCAAAAATTGGATAAATATGATTTAGCTGCTAGTTTTCAGGCGGCTGTTGTTGACGTATTAGCTTACAAAACTATGCGTGCTATTAAAGAATTTAAGCCGAAGACGTTTATTTTGGGTGGTGGCGTAGCAGCTAATCTTGGATTGAGAGAGCGATTAAATCGAGAAATTGCTGTGATTAATCAAGATCATCATTTGAAAGTGATCATGCCTGATTTGAAATTATGTGGTGATAATGCTGCAATGATTGGTGCTGCAGCTTATAATCTGTATGTTGCTGGTCAATTTAGTGACTTGAATTTAAATGCAGATCCATCATTGGAATTACCTTATTCAGATGAATTGTACAAATAATAATTTTTATGTGAGATTGAAAGGGAAAAAATTGGTAAAAGTATTAGTTGTAGATGATGATAAAGAAATTGTTGAACTTTTAAGTATATATTTGAAAAATGAAAATTATGATCCTATAGTTGCATGTGACGGTAGAGAAGCTTTAACTAAATTTAGAATGGATCCAAGTATTACATGTATCATATTGGATATCATGATGCCAGAAATGTCTGGTCTTGATTTTATTAAAGAAGTTCGTAAAGATTCTGAAGTTCCTATTTTAGTTGTCTCTGCCCGAACTAAAGACCTTGATAAAATTCAGGGATTACTAACAGGTGCTGACGATTATGTGACTAAACCTTTTAATCCATTAGAAGTTATGGCTCGTATTCGTTCACTGATTAGACGTAGTGAAAAAAACATTGTTAGTGATATGCCTGATTTAATAGAAGTTGGTCCATTAGTTATTAATAAAGATTCGCATGTTGTAAAAACTTTAACTGGTGTGAAAATTAATTTGACAGTTTTAGAATTTGGCATTTTATATTTGTTAGCTAGTCATCCAGGACGTGTATTTTCTGCTAATGAAATATTTGAACGAGTTTGGAAACAAGAATCGATAGTTTCAACTAAGACAGTAATGGTTCATGTTTCACATCTTCGTGATAAGATTCAAGAAGCTACTGCAGGTTCTGAAGTAGTTCAGACAGTGTGGGGCGTAGGATATAAAATTGAAATATAATAGTTGTGATGAAGAAGTAACTTTTCTAAGTAAAAAAGAAAAAATACGATTAATATTAGAAGCAGTTGTTACATTTGGATTGTTATGTTTGTTAAATTTGTCGCTATTAGTGTTGCTAAATTTGCTGATTTTAGGTAGTTCCAAATTTGTGGATGGCATATTATTATTTAATAACACGTTAAATAATTGGAATCATCTACCTTTCTTTGCGTGGCAAAAAGTAATAATAAATGTGATTTTTGTTTTAGAATTATTTGTCGTATATCTGCGAATGATGCGTCGGTATCATCAATTTCAAATGTATCATATCATTAAAGAATTGCATTATATTGCGGATGGACATTTTAATTATCGAATCCCATTTAAATTTAAGGGACCGTTGCAAGATGTAGTAGATTCAATTAATGCTTTAGTTGATAGTACATGTATGGCTATTTCTGAAGAAAAAGCTGTTGAAAAGTCCAAGGATGAATTAATTGCTAATTTATCACATGATTTGAGAACACCTTTGACTTCTATCATTGGTTATATGAGTTTGCTAAAGATGCATCAAAATAGTATGTTACCAGCTCAACGGCAAGAATATCTTAATATTGTTTTTGATAAATCTTTGCAAATGAAATCGATGACTAATGATTTATTTGAATATGCGACTCTAAATTTTTCACATGATAAAAAATTAGAACTCGAGCAAATAAAAATATCATCACTAATAGAACAAATTGCTGCAGGTTTTGCCTTAGAAGCTGAAAAGAAGCAGATTGATATTAAAACTTCTTGTGAACCGCAAGATCTAGAGATAGCTGTCGATGTTAAAAAGATTGTCAGAATGTTTAACAATTTAATTTCCAATGCGGTTAAATATGGTGTTGGTGCTAAAAATATTTATGTTTCTGTCAAAAAAATCAGTAATGATATGGTGCAAATTATCGTTTCTAATGATGGCCAAGCTATTCCACAAGATGCGTTGGGTAAGTTGTTTGATCGATTTTATCGCGTTGAAGAATCACGTTCACCAAAAACTGGTGGTTCAGGATTAGGACTAGCTATTACTAAAACAATCGTCGAGATGCATCATGGAACTATTTTTTGCACATCTAATCAGAAATTGACTTCTTTTATTATCGACTTACCTATAAACATACAAAAAAATAATTTGGATGTGCTATAATTTACACTGAATTGATTTAATTGGGAGAGAGAGCATGAGCGAGTCAAGCATTTCATTAAATACGTGTATATTGATATTGAAAGAACATCATTTATTAAAATCATGTGCAACGCAAGATGTTGTTTCAACAAAGATGGATTATATATCATATGATTCACGTGATATTAAAACAAATACGTTATTTTTCTGTAAGGGAAAAGGATTTCGTCCTACCTATTTATCTTATGCTAAAGAAAATGGTGCAATTTGTTATGTAGCAGAGCAACCATATCCTGAAGGAAAAGGGATGCACGCTTTGATTGTAAGCAATGTGACAAAGGCTATGTCATTGTTATCAGCTGCTTTTTATCGTTTCCCACAAGATGATTTATTCTTAATAGCTTTCACTGGAACCAAAGGAAAAACAACATCTGCTTATTTCTTAAAAGGAATCTTAGATAAGTTAAATGGTGGTAGAACAGCTTTGTTTTCATCTGTTGATGATGTAGTAGGGCCTAAACCTGAAGATCGTTTTAAATCGAGTCTTACAACGCCAGAATCTCTAGATTTATTTAGAGATATGCGACGTGCTGTAGATAATGGTATGACGCATTTAGTTATGGAAGTATCATCTCAGGCTTATAAGAAAAATCGAGTTTTTGGATTAACTTATGATTTGGGCTTTTTCTTAAATATTACGCCAGATCATATCGGAGTTAATGAGCATCCTAATTTTGAAGATTATTTACATTGTAAATTGCAATTAATGGTTAATTCCAGAAAATGTATTATTAATGCAATGACTGATCATTTCGATGAAATCTATGCTGCTGCAACAACTACGACTAATCCAGATAGCATCTATTTGTTTGCACGTAATGATTATGATAATCCAGATTTAAAGCGTCCAATTGATTTTAGATTTGCTTCTGTGGAAACCGATATGTGTGAGACTAAATTCAAACTATATAGTGAAACTGATGCTGCACGCAATATCCCCGTTGAAGGAAATTATAGTTTGAAGATGATAGGCGATTTCAACGAAATTAATGCTACTGCTGCAATTATTGGAGCAGGGTTAGCTGGAGTTAATTATCAAGATTGCTATGATGGTATTAAGAATGTTACTATTCCTGGACGAATGGAAACCTTAACGACTGCCAATCATGGAACAGTTATCGTCGATTATGCACATAATAAGGCTTCAATGATTGCTTTGATGAGTTTTATGCAAAAGGAGTTCGATAGTCCTAAGATAATTGTTGTAGTTGGAGCTCCTGGTGATAAAGGTATTTCTCGTAGAGCAGGCTTTAGTGAGAGTTTGAGTTTGTATGCTAACCAAGTATTTTTAACTACTGATGATCCAGGCTTTGAAGATGCCCAAGTTATTGCTGATGAAATTGCGGCCGGTATTGATCATGATCGCTGTCAAGTAATGATTGAATTAGATCGGCAAAAGGCCATTGCTGAAGCTATCAAAGGGGCTAAAGATGATGATGTTGTATTGATATGTGGTAAGGGTGCTGATCCATATCAAAAAATAAGAGGTGTAGATACTCCTTACCCAACAGATATTAAGGTAGCTCAAGAAGTAATTAATAAATTAGAAAATTAAAGTACTGAAAAAGGTATAAGTATATGGAACATTTTTTTTCGATAATTGGCGGTATGGGTACTATTGCAACAGAAAGTTATGTACGGTTGATTAATAGTAGGGTTAAAATCAAATGTGATCAAGATTATTTAAACTATATTTTGGTTAATGATGCACAAATCCCAGATCGTACTGCTTATATTAAAGATCATACACAGCCTGATTTTTTTCCAGCATTGCGTAGTGATGTTTTGTCACAGGCTCAATTAAAACCAGATTTTTTCGTTATGCCATGCAATACTGCTCATTATTATTATAATGAGTTGGCTTCTTTGACAGATGTTCCATTTTTACATATGATGCGAATTGCAATACATAATTTTATTGATAATTATCCTAACGAAAAAAAGATTGGATTGATTGCAACTGAAGGATCTATTTATGATCACTTATATGCTGATGAATTAAGTAAAGTAGGTCGTCAGGTTGAATTTGGTGGACCTGAAATTCAACCTTTAGTTAATGAGTTGATATACAAAAATATTAAAGAAAAGGGCATAGTTGATGCACAACTTTTTTATAAAATCTTGCAATTGATGCATGATAAATATGGTTGTCATGTTATTTTGCTAGGATGTACAGAATTATCTTTAGCACAAGAAAAAGCATCAGATCATCCATATAATGTTATTGATCCACAATCAATTATTGCAGATGTCACCATTGATGTTGCATTAAAAATTAGACAGGGTATTGAACCGCAACAGGCTCTAAAAAAATATATGTATTAATCAAAACAAATGACCACACTAGAGTATAAGATGCTCCAGTGTGGTCATTTTCTTAAATCTGTTGTGTAAGAACGGATGAAATTCAGCACTCATCTTTTACATCTGTTTCCATTTGGAATTCAGATAAGAAATCACGCATATACTTTGTTCGACGAATGGCTTCCTGTTTTCCCGTTCTGGTATTCATTGAACTTGCTAATTTCAGCAGCTTTTCATAAAAGTGATTGATGGTTGTACTTTTGTGATGGCGATAATCATCGTGTGTTTTGATTTCCTTCACTGATATTTGGGGATCATATATTTCCTGCCCAGTGTGCCCGCCGTAAGCAAATGCACGTGCTATGCCGATA
>NZ_GG700801.1:72380-75869 GCF_000160875.1 Lactobacillus iners DSM 13335 | reverse complement strand
ATCTAAACTCATTACTCTTTACCTCCTTTAATTACTTTATTTCGTAAAGCTACCAAGCATAGAGAAATTGTGAATACGGCAACAAAAAACAAAATCAAGAAATTGATTGATAACCCCAATTTTGTCCCTGAAATTATACTCCCTTGTTGTTTCTGCAATAGAGAAATAACAGATGACGATATTGCAATTCCAACTGCTCCTGAATAAGCTTGAACCGTCATATAAATCGAATTACCATCATTTACTAACCCAGCAGGTAATTGAGACAAACTATAGGTCATGATGTTACTGTAGCTAAAGCTCAATCCCACCATAAAAAGCATATATATTAAAACCAGCCCGCCAATACTTGGTGTAAATAGGTTGGCACCCAAAAAGGTCAGTCCAATGATTGTACAGCCACTTATAATGGGTAAGCTGGGTGTAGTTTTATCGTAAATAATACCAGCAACCACCGATAGTACTGCATCAATCACAGCAGCAGGTGCAACTAGGAATCCTACCAAGCCAGGTGACTGGTCAAAAAGTATTTGTAGCACATTAGGGATTAAGTATGACATACTCAAAGAACTGAATTGCAATAGAAAAAAGGCACTTAACAACTGCAAAAAGCGTTTGTTTTTAAACAGAGCTAATTCCAACAATTTGTGGCTCTTATTTTTTTCATTAAGAAGGAAAAGCAAGCCGCTAAAGAAAACGGTTCCTAGTAAAATCAAATTAAATTTCAAAGAGCTACTATTAGCAGTCAAGTTAACAATAAACATCAACGCCGTTGACAAAAAAATGGTCAAGCAAATGCCCCCACGGACATCAAAGGGAACGTAATGAATCGGTGAACTTTGTTCAATACTAAGCTCACCAAGCAGCCAAGTAACAATAATCATTGGTATTAAAATTATAAATAGAAAATGCCAGTTTAATGTGTCCTGAATTATACCGCCATATATGGGCCCCACTGCTGGTGCCAAGGCAATAACTAAGCTACCTATCCCCATAAAAGTGCCAACTTTCTCCTTTGGTACTTTATGTAGTATGACAGCAAACATCAAGGGTAATGCGATTCCATCGGCAATGCCCTGACATAGACGGCCTAGCAAAACTAAATTAAAGCTGTTGGAAAAGCTGGCAATCAATGTACCTACTAAAAAGCTTAAGCACGAAACTCTAAATAAGGTTACCACACGAAACCGTTTTAAAAAGAATGAGCCCAATGGAATTAAACTAGTTGAGACTAACATGTATCCAGTAGTCAACCATTGAACTTGATTGATGGGTATAGAAAAATACTTTGTTAATTGTGGGAAGGTTATGTTTAACGATGTTTCAACAACTATTCCTAAAAAGCTTAAAAGACCAATCGAAATTATTGCACTCAATAATTTGCTGTGTTTCTCTTGAAACAAGAATGACACCTCCCGAACATCACATATAGATTTTTTACATATATTATATCACTGTATATGGTATTTAAGCCGTGGCTCCTATATTTTCAAGAACGAACAATAGTTCCTCTAGCCTTTGAGAAACTACACTTAAAATAGTCGTAAGTCCGTTATAGCCATGCTATAATGTAGACAGAAAAAAGGAAGCCCCGTTGAAAACAGGACTTCCCACGCAAGTCGCTTCAAAGGCGGTGGCGAAGTTAATAAGACAGCATTAAGCTACCCTGAACTGGCCAAAGTTACGCAGGGCGGCTTTTTATTTATGGTGCTTGTCGATATAGCTGAGTAGCACGATTAAAAACGTGTTAAACAGCAATATCAACTAGAGTATTTGGAAGACACTCATTTACTGTGACACCTTCCTGAAGATTATTACATGTTCCCATGGTCCTCACCTCGCAAGGGAAAAGACAGCCATTAAAACTTCTTGCTTAATCTATTTATACAGAAACTTTGACAAGGAAACCGAATTTCATCTTAATATTGTTATCAACTGTTCCAATGAAAGTTGCACTTAATAAGGTATTTTTAATACTACGATCAAAGTTTAGCAGCAACTAAAAGCAGCTTAGAATCTCTTTGTCGGTGGCAACCAGAGCTTATTTGTATAATTCTTTAAGTTTTTTTCATTTAATTCAACTTTTAACAAATTTGAATATCTCTACCAACCATTCTTTAGCAATTTTTTCTCTGTCGTTTTCATTTAATTCAACAATTCCCTGATTTTCTTCACCTGAAATGTCTTTTTGTAGTATAACTGCCATTTCAGCCTGTGTTAATTGGACATAGGAAGCTAATGTTGATATAGAGTATGTGAAATTAATTGCGTTCCCTGAATTTGCTAGAATAACAGTCTTATTGCTTTTGGTTTTTAAAATTCTATACCCACCATTGTGTCCATAGTGGGGTAATTCGTTGATTATTTGACTATTTTTAAAAGTATCGTCCGCTGAAGTTACAGAAAAGCTATATAAAGTATGTTTCAAATCCAATTTTTTTAGTTGAAGAGCATCAATAGACTTCTCCCCATTAGCTATATACACAATATCAATGTCAATTAGCTCAGTATATATATCATTAGTTATTTGGTACCCATGGGCTAATGCATTAGCTAATCGTATTGCTCTTTTATCAGCAACTATGACTATTGCACCACGTTTTCTTAAATTATCCGCTATACTGGATCCAACTTTACCATAGCCAATAACTAGTGCTTTCTTGCCTAAAAGCGTCGTTCCATAATCTGCTAAAAAGATTTCGGATTTGACTACAATCTCATGTCCAACCAAAAAATCTTCCTCAATTTTTAAAGAACTTCTTGCCACTGATAGTATTGGGACTGATATTGAATTATTGGACAGCTTATCTTCATACTTTTGGTAGCCATTTTCCGTATCCTCGATTATTTTAACCAATTGACCTTTAAACTGTTTCTGAATGTCACTTAATCTGGGTACAAAATACCCACCAATATCAATAATTGCAAACGTGTCCTTTCCGACAATTTTCTTTATCCAGTTAGGTGTATCAACGTCTGCTAATTCTTTCCTAGAAACATCTAATATTGTACAAGTCTTTGATAAATGTTTAAGGACTTTACGATCGATACTTTTAGGCTTGGGTATAAAGTACACTTCGTAGTGTTCACATAAATAGTCTATAAAATCCAAACTGTTAATCACGGCGTGCTCTACGACAAGGAGTTTTTTGGGATTAGACTGTCCTTTATTAAAAAGTGTAGCGACTTTTTCGAAATACGATTTATCTAATAGATACTCATTATGTCTCATCTTTTACACCTGTTTCCATTTGGAATTCAGATAAGAAATCACGCATATACTTTGTTCGACGAATGGCTTCAAGCTTTCCCGTTCTGGTATTCATTAAACTTGCTAATTTCAGCAGCTTTTCATAAAAGTGATTGATAGTTGTACTTTTGTGATGGCGATAATCATCGTGTGTTTTGATTTCCTTCACTAATATTTTGGGATCATATATTTCCTGTCCAGCGTGCCCGCCGTAAGCAAATGCACGTGCTATGCCGATT
>NZ_GG700801.1:0-71997 GCF_000160875.1 Lactobacillus iners DSM 13335 | reverse complement strand
GTCTAAACTCATTACTCTTTACCTGCTATATAAAATGTAGAAAAGCATGGAAGAATGGGATTTTTCATGCTTCAAAGGTTTATATTTTTTCTTCCATTATATCATATTATTGATGAAGCCTACGCATTAACTCCTGACGGACAAAATTCTTTTAAGCAAGAAGCTATTGATCGATTAATTACTTTGTCAGATGAATTAAGAAATGATATCGTTATTATTCTTGATGGGTATTCGCAACCAATGAAAAAAATTTTACAAGCTAATGATTGGCTTTCAGTCGTTTTTCTCTTAATCCTTTACTGAACACCCCTTAAAGGGCCAGCTTTTTTTAGTTGGAATACAGTGATATGAAAAGTCAAAGACTAAGCGTCGCTAATATAAAATAATGAACAATGTAAACCAAAAACAGAGAGAAATGACTTGTTGGTATACAGAAATAAGAGGAGCCCTTTTTGGAAAAACTGTCCCTCTTAGTAAGGAACAGTTTGAGAGGTTATGAATCGGAAGACGGAAAGAGCAATTGATAGATCCATTCAACATCTTGACCAGAAGGATAGCCACTAATATAGCGGGTTTTGATTTGCTTTAGTTCTATGGGTAAAGCAGTCAGTAGTGCGTCCACTTGGTTAGCTTCCAAATGCAAAAGGCTATTAGGCGAATGGATAGATACTAGCTGTATCTTATCGCCAAATAAGAGATTAATTTCATATGCCCAATGTTTACGTTGCAATTGGTTAATGGTATAAAGTCCTAAACGAATGGGTTGGGTAGGTGTTTTGAGTTGACGTAAGGTTTGAGGGAAGATGTGACAATAATACCAAGTTGCTTGTAAGGTACGTGTATCGTTGCAAGGAATGTGCATTTGTTCTTGAAATGTAGTTAAAATCCTTTGCATTTGGGTTAAGAAATGGGGATCAATGCGTTCTAGTTCAGTACCGACAGCTAAACAGTCCTGCTCATGTTGGTAAATTTCTTCTTCAAAAGAGTTAGAATCTGTACCGTGAAAGGTGCAGAGATTATAAGCTGTTAGCAAGAAAAGATCAAGTGCCTCCTCGTCTATTGATGGAATATGAAATGCGTGCATTAAGGAAAGCATATTTGATTTTAAGGTGATAAGTGCCTGATACAAAGTGGGATCGGTTTGAGCACATTGCCACATGTAGTGAGTATCATAACTGGTCTGATGACTGATAATATTAACGAGAAGTTGTTCAACAGCTTCGTTGGAAAAGGTGATGCCCAGTCTAACTTCTAAGTTATGCAGATGATCGTGATTAATTGGATCACTGAGATAACGGCGGCAGGCATCATGGTCGTAAGCTGGGCGAATATCTTCCACTAAGTGCCCCTGACGATAGCGTATCACATTAATGGCAAGAATAATGGGAAGGATGGGATGATCGCTGAAGAAGGCAATGAGTGGGATTTTTTCAGCAATTAAAAGCATTAAATCTTCTATTGCGGATTGACTAACTTGATCAAACGGCCAGTTAGATAAGTTATAGCCAAGGAAGTAATAGTCCGTAAAAAATTGACGAACGATACGTTCAGGACCAGTTATTTGGACAGGATGCGTGGTAATAGATAAGGCAGAATAATGGTTAGTGATAAAATCTTTGAGTTGTGTTAAGTCATGGTACATGACTGAACGACTAATGTATATTTTTTGAGCCAATGCTTTAAATGTATTGATATGTTGTAAAAAGCATTCATTAATGAGTGACATGATGGTTAAATCTTGTTTGAGCATATAGGTGAAAAAAGCCATACTAAGTGGGACAAATGCTTTAAGAGAAATTTGAGTCTTAGTGATAGTGATATTAAAATATTGGTCAAAAAGTTCATTCAACTCGCTAATATCATGTTTCAAAGTGGGATAGGTAATATTAAGATAATCCATCAAGAAATGAATAGAAGGTGGGGAAGTAGGATGATCCAATAAGTAGGCAATTAAGTTCAATTTTCTTTGTATAGATTTCGGCAATAGCTCAAACATTCAAAAGAGCTCCTTTCAAAGTTGAAGGGGTTTGACTTCACTATTATTTACATAAATTAAATAGAAGTCAATGTTAACATGTGTCATTTTTGACAATCTAAGAGAATCTGGAATAAGACAGGGATAGTGATATAAAAAGAAAACGAAGGGGATAGCAACAAATTTGTCCTTTTTTTTTTTTTTGAGAGAATTTAGAGCATATAAAGTATAGATAATACTGGTGAAAAAGAAGAAGATCTGATGTAATAAATAATAGATAAATAAGTCGTGAACAATAATGATTTATAACAAGGTGTATATTAGACAGAGTTACTAAAAATAAATATGTTGCTCTGCCCATTTTTTGTTCATTGACAAACCTATTAATCACCCAGGAGGTTTGATAAATGTTTGGAAAAAACAATAAGAAAATGCGTGATCTGGAACAGCGTGAAAAGGTCACTTATTATGGCATTAGAAAGTTTACAGTAGGTGTTGTATCAGTAGCGATTTCTGCTGCCTTTTTGTTGAGCGGACAAACTAGATATGTGTTAGCGGATGAACAACCGGCTATAGAGTCAAGAAATAACAAGCAGCTTGTTATTTCTAAGCAAGAGCATGCAGATGATGGGGTGAATTCCAAAGCGAATAACACGCAAAGCGTTAGCAAGCAAGCAACTAATACACAACTGGTCACTGGACAAACAGATAAAATTTCATCTGGAGCACAAGTCAAAAAAGCTGCACCTGTTGCGGAAAAGCATTCAGATAAAACGCAATCAGCAAAGGAGCAAACAGATAGTCTTGCCGATAAAACGAAGGCTAATCAATCTGAAAAGGATGAAAAAGGTAGCACCTCAAAAAGGATGACTGAGGCACAACGAAAAGACTTAACCCAAGCAGTACAATCTCTCAAACAGCAAATTGAAGGTTTGAAAACAGAAGATAAAAAAGCTGTGGAAGAGATTGTTGCGGCCTATATAGGGGCACAGGCTGTTTTAAGTGATGTGAATGTGAATCAAACAGTGGGACATGCAGCACTTGAATCACTTAAACGCACGCAAAGTCTAGCGAAACAACTCGTTACTCTCTCGCACTTTCAATCGCGATCAGCACAGACTGGTGACAAATATGATGTGAGTGACATCTTGAATCGAGCAAGTGCACATTTGCGACAAGAACGCTCTATTGGACAAATGCGAGGGAACAGAGAATATAATGAAAAATTATTAGGTTCTTATACTGAATTGGGCGGTGGAGGATCTGGATACGACTTATATACGCAAATCTTTAGAAATAAGCGTAATGGTTTGTTTGGACAAGATCCTAACTTTGACGGTATGAATATTTCTAATGCTGAAAGGGATGTTTGGGCGAGAGTAACCCCTTTAGAAGATGGATCAGGTTATTCTTGGGAGATTAATTTCAATTTAGGAAGAAATGAACATCAACATCCAAAGTATTTTTTCACTGTGCCTAAAAATCAAAAAATTACAAAAGCCACAGTAATTTATCGTGAAAATGATGATAAGTATAAAACTTTTGCCGCTAATGGGGAAAATGCACTGAAAACTATTTTTCGAGATGATATTAAACGCATTGAAGATACTCAAGCAGAATTTTCAGATGACTTGAATAAGACCCCAGGTGATGATGGTAATTTTGCTAGTTTAGTCTATCCCGCTAATAACGGAAAATGGGTTAATCAACGTGAAATTACTGACCCTAAAATGCATCCTGAGTGGAAAGACCGATTAGATCAAGATGCTAAAAGGCGAGATCAATTAATTAGTAAAATCAAAGATAATTCGCAAACCGTATATTTTATTCAACCACATAATGGTAAAAACGGTTATTCAGTTCGATTTGAAACCAAAGGACGACTGGAAAGAGATAAGAATACAAGAAAGTATTATTTGGCAGGATTTAGGTCACAAGAGTACAACACCTATAATCTTACTCTACAAATGTACGGACGCTTGGATTCTGATATTTCAGTAATTGAGAAGTACCCACTTCATGTGCGACGTAATGGACGCTTTTATATCAATCAAGGGAAAGCTATAAACTGTGATAATGTGTATCGTCTAAAAGAAAATGGACAAAAGGTTGATTTTTCTTTTTGGGGTGATATTGATAAAGCTAAAAGAGAAGGTAAATATAAACCAGGAGACTTTGGTAAGTTTTCAGATGCCAAGGGTGAAGACTTAATTGATAGTGGCTACATGGTTCTTAATGGCGGAAAAAATGGACAAGATGCACATAGTGATATTGGTAAACTGGATTTAAATCGCTATCTAGCTGGAGAACATTCAGATTCTTGGAAAGACCCTTCTGGTAAAGCGAAGTGGGGAGAAGGAGATTTAACATGGACAGTTTATGATAATAAAGGACATGAACATTTATTATCAGATGCTAATACACCAGGTGTTAATCACTTTCAATTTAAACGGATGCAAACGGTTAATGGCAAAACAGAGACAGAATTATATAACATTATGTTTGTGATCAAGCCTAAAACGCCAAGTTTATCACAAGAAGAACGTGTAGGCAAACGGTTGCCTTTAAAATTGACAAATGCAGCAGGAACTTATAAAAACTTAGTAGCAAGTAATGGAACTAAAGGGGTGCCAATGGTTCTTTATAAGAATGTTAATGGACGTTTTGAGCCGATGCAAGAAGAGTATAAAGAAACCGTAACAGAAACGACTTATAATGATCAGGGAAAACCGACTACTATAAAGAAACAAGTAACTAAGAAACGTGATCTTCAAGTTTTGGCAAATGACAAAGGGGAAGCAGTTTTTAAAAACATTTTGATTGAAGATGGGGCGACTTATGCTGTTAAAACCGTTGTTTATGAAAAGCAGGAATATATTGATCAAGATGGATCAACTAAGCAAAAGGTCGAATCAGATCTTTCTAATGAACATTTAGCTAAAATCTATACTCCTACGCTAGCAGAAACTGAAAAGACAGCAGTCAATGATGCTGTTAATGTACAAAAGAATGATACAGATAACTTATTAACACCAGAAGAAGCTAATGAGATAAAATCTAAGATTATAAAAAATTTAAAAGGTAAATTTGGTAAAGATTACGATAAAGAAGTTGAAAATGTTCAAGTTATTACTAAAAAAGTGGAACGTAATAAAAATGCGTTTCCAGAAGCTTATGATGCTAATAAGCTCTTAGGGAATCAAGATACTGCAGAAGCAGGAGATGCTTTCATTTGGTATAGAGACGGCGGTGTGGTTAAAATTACACGTGATTTAACCATACGCATGAAACCAGCAGAAGTGAAACCTTTAGAAGGAAATAGTGTGCAAGCTGGTGCAACAAAAATTAAATTGGCCAATTTTTCAACAGGAGCTGAAGGCATTACCTTGTTCGGAAAAGACTATAAACAAAGTCAGCTGAAATTAGAAAATGGAAAGTGGACCATTGATTCAGCTCATAATGCTGCGGGTATTCAATCTGTTGATAAAAATGCGGATGGAACATTAACCGTAACTTTTAATGAATCGCTAAACCAAGGTACAAGGATCATTACGCAAGTGACAGATGGCAAGGATGATAAAAAACCTTTCCGTTCAGAAGTGAAACAAGCAGCAGTTGTGGCTAGAACAG
Source organism: Lactobacillus iners DSM 13335 (assembly GCF_000160875.1). Classification (GTDB taxonomy): domain Bacteria; phylum Bacillota; class Bacilli; order Lactobacillales; family Lactobacillaceae; genus Lactobacillus; species Lactobacillus iners. Next base: position 66,392 of record NZ_GG700801.1, on the reverse strand, counting down.
ATAAAGCAATTTATCCTAAACAAGTGACAGCTGGAGTTAGCCAATGGAATAAAGATACCAAGAAATTAACCGATGCGGCAAAGAAGAAAGTTATCGCAGACCTTGAACAAAAGATTACAGGACTTAATGGAAATGTTAAAGTCACTATAAACGACGAATTAATATCTCTTGGAGATACTCATTTTATTTCTGTAAATGCTACCTATCCAGATGGCAATAAAGACTCTCGCTCTGTGCAATTAATTCTCACTGATGATGTGCCAGCTAAGGTGACGATGAAGGCAACCGATAACAAGGTGACTGTTCAAAATCAAGTCATTACTGTTCAAGCAAACCAAGCTTTCAGTTTTCAAGCAAGTGCAGTGGATGAACATAGTCATATTGTTCACGATGTACGAACAGAAAATCGCCCTAGTTGGTTGAATAGTAATGAAGGAACTGCTCAAAGCGAATATAATGCAGCAACACATAACCAACGTAATACGAAGGGTTCAGATAAAGTGCCTTACGTGGTAACCTTGTCAGGAACAGCTCCGATGAAGCCTGGTACGCATGTATTTACTGTGAAGACATGGGATGGTGCAAATCCAGAAAACAGTGGCAGTCAGCAGGTAACGTTAAAGGTAGAGGCACGTCCCTTAACAGGGGCAACGCAAACCGTAGAAGTTAATGACACTAATGCATTAAGCAAACTGACGCCGGAATCCTTTGTGCCTCAAAATGTGAAGACTGGTTTGGGAAATGGGGTCACCTACACTTGGAATAATGGAAAAGCACCTACCAACGCTACAATCAATACAACAGGACAGACAGTAGAAATCCAGGCTACTTTTGCAGATCATAGTCCTTCTACTACTATTCAAGGTAAATTGATCGTTCAAGATACAAAACTCGCTCAACTCGATGTGGTTGCGGAAAAAGGAGCCAAGGTTGAGCATGGGACAGCTGTTCAGACAGTCGCTACTAATGTACAAAATTTCCCAGGGAATCCCCCTACTTTGACAACCTATGTGAATGAACCAATGATTGTTCACGTTAAAGTTAAGGATAATTCTAATAAAATTACGGATGCTAAATTAAATGGAAATAGCAGTTTTGTGCAATCTGATGATCGTGAGTATCAAAAAAATAATCGAGCAAAAAAGGGAAGTGCTAAGGATCCGTATACGATTACATTTACAGGAACTCCAACCACCAAGGGAACGAAGAATACTCGAATAGATACTTGGGATGGGGCTAATACGCAGGGCTGGGTTCCTCTTAATATTGTTACAAAAGAACAAGCTGCACAATTCGATGGTCAAGCAGTGAGTGGGGACACCCAACGGGTAGAAGTGAATGCCTCTACTGCTGATCTTAAACCTGAAAACTTTGTGTCAGCTGCTACAAAAGCTCTGTATAAAAAAGCAACAGGTGGGGGTCACTTATACCTTTACGCAAGGAAAGCTAACAAATAATACGGTGACGAGTGGACAGGGACAAGATGTGTCGATTACCGCAACCTTTAGTGATCATTCTACGCGAACGATTACGGGAAAATTAGTGGTATTTGACCAAACTAATCCAACTGCTGACATTACAGTGTCTTCAACTGCTCTAGGACAAGCACCACACATTGAAGATAAAAATGGTGTTAAAGAAGTCCATGTGTATGGAACTGAGGACTTTACGATTAAGGTTCAAGCACATGATAACTCTGGTAAAGTAGCAGAGATTGCTCTTGTTCAAAATGGAAAACCTGGAAGCTATCCGTTCCCTCTGACTTCACAGACTAGTGGAGTGGGATCAAGTGCACAGCCTAAAGTGCTCACTTTAACAGGTGCAACAGGTAAGAATACGAATAATCAATCAGATTCCACCCAATTAAGTGAAGGAGCACAGTGGAATAATCGGGCTATTCAAGTAAAGGATGGATCCAATCATACGACAATTATTAATTTGCGGGTGATCAATCATCAGCAGACTACTAAGTATGACCCACAAGTACAAGCTGTCACTGTGAAAGCATCTGCTAAGGCCTTACCAGAAGCGAAGAGTGCCATCAGTAATGTGAAGTCATTGCCAAATGGAGCACAGTATACATGGGTGAACGGATCGCCTGTGACCCAGTCTGGTAAACGGCAAGTGAAGGTGACTTATCCAGATGGATCAAGCGATACGGTTGATGTTACCGTTACTTATCAAGATGATGTCGCACCAACTATTACTTTTCCTACCTCGCATACTTATGAGGGCGTTGCAGTCACTCATTTCTATCGTGGGGAGCCAGTTGATATTACGATTCATGCCACAGATGCAGACAGCAATATGAAAAAACTGTGGCTAAGTAATGGAGATATGCATCGGACTGAACGACAGATTGGAGAAGATATCAAGGGATTGAATGTTCAATCTCAATTGAATGGCAAAAATGCCAGCTATCACATTACAGGAACAGTCCCAACTGATTTTGCTGACCGCTATACAGTAGGCAATAATCAAGCAGTTGGAGCTAAGAAATTCACGCGTTTATTTAATGCGGAAGATCAAAATGGCAATCAGTCAGTAATTGATAACAGTACCAAGTTTATTTATATTGTTCATGAACGAGCTGAAAAATATAAAGCTAGCTACGGGCAATTGCCAATTACAGTAGGCACCAAGTCAGCTAGTCATTCCTCCATTGAGTTCAAAGATATTAGCAAAGGACGTTTGTTTGCAGGTGAAGTGGCGAATTCTTCATATAAAGCAGTTGAAAAAACAGTCGACAAACCAAATGGTACAACGTTTACTTTAATGAATCCTGTAGATGGAGTTCAAATTGACTCAAAGACTGGTAAGTTGACTTTACAAGGGCAAGCCAAACAAGTGGGTCAAACGATTCCGATTAAGGTGAAGGTAACCTATTCTGATAAGTCGTTTGATATTGTTGATGTGTCAATGAAGATACGAGATGATATTCCTGCAGATGTACAATATGAAGCAGGTAAAGGTAGTCAAGTGAATGGCACAACAGTGACTGTTTATGCAAATGAAGCTTTTGAATTTAAGGCTAATGTGACAGATAACACAGGAATTGTTTATGATGCTGAATATAATGGAGATAATTTATCTTGGCTAAACAATGATAAACAAACTTATCAAGCTAAGTACAAACAAGATACAAATGGAAAGCGGAATACGTTAGGTTCTAAAGAACATCCCTATGTGTTAACTTTTAAAGGTACAGCACCAAATGTTAAAAACACAACGCATCAAGGAAAAATAAGAACTTGGGATTACCAAGATGCTAATTCTGGTGCAGAATCAGGATTTACTTTAGTTGTTAAATCACAAAGTGAAAATTATACAGATCATAGTGATCTCAAGTCAAAATTACAAGGCACTAGCCAAGATGTTGAAGTTAACAACGAACATCCTGTGCAACCTAATGCAGAGCAGTCAGTATCACAAGCCACTAAAGAAATGTTGAAAGACAAGGGCGTAACTTACAGTTGGAAAACTAACCATGTACCAGATACGCGAACAGTGGGAGAAAAAACTGGAATTGTAGTAGTTACTTTTAAAGATGGATCAACTTTAGACATTTCCAATGCAAAAGTAAATGTAAAAGACACTGTAAAACCTGTAATCACTAGGTGGAGTATTAGTTCTGATTGGAAAGGCGAACAACCAAAAATTGAGGACAAAAATGGTGTTAAAGAAATTCATGTTTATGGGACTGAAAATTTCACGTTAACAGTTAGAGCGACAGATAATTCGGGCCTTGTCCAATCAATTGGTGTTGTGCATAATGGAAAAGCAGGAACATTAGGATTTACCACTAAGGATACGTTAACTGGTACGGGAACTACGGCAGATCCTAAACAACTGACTATGATCGGAGCAACTGGACCAAATATTAAAGATAAAGATGGCTACAGTAATCGTACCTTTAAAGTAACTGATGCAGCTGGAAACTCAGTTGAACAACAATTTAAGATAGTAGTGCATCAACAAACAACTAAATATGAAGCTACAGTTGCTGCAGGTGCTATCGAAAAAGATTATGGTGCAACTTTAACGGAAGAGGAAATTAAGGCTAAGGTATCAGTGCCTCAATATCCTCAAGGAAAGACAGCCTATCGAGTTAGTCTTGCTGGTCAGCTACCAAGCACCATTTCCGCTGGTAATCATCAAGTTGCTGTACAAGTTACTTATCCAGATGGTTCAACTGATATCGTACAAGTACCAGTAAGCATAAAAGCACAACCGCAAAAAGATGCTTATGAACTGACCTATGCTCCCGAACAAGTGGAACCAGGGAAGTCATTGACAACGCAAGTGCCAACATTGAAAAAAGGTAATGAAACAATTGCAAGTCAGACAGGAATTGTAACAAGCTATTCAATTGCAGAAGATCTCAAAACAAAAGGATATTCAGTAACGAATGAAGGACGATTAACAATTCCAGCGAGTGAAAGTGCAACTAAAGTGGGACAAAAGCTGGCTATTGCTGTACAAGTTACCTATCATGATGGCACAACAGAAAAAACGATTGCTCAAGTAAGTGTAACGTCACCAAATAAGATTGATCGAACGAATGATAAGAATGCACCTATTCCAAGTGGGTATCTAAGAGTTACGCTACAAGCCGGAGAAGGAACTATCTATCAAGGGGACGCACAAGCAAAAACATATGATGTGAAAGTCAATACAGCACTAGAATCCGCAGATTATCCTCAGGTAAAGTCACAAGATAATTACCGACCATATCAATGGAGTGTTGCCGCAGGCACAGTGATTACGGAAACAATGGATCCAGATAAAAATAATCAAGTAACGATTGAATCTAAAGCAACACTGAAGACAGCAGTAACAATTGAGCCAAGATATGGAACAGAAAAAGGAACAATTGGAGAAACGATAATAATAGGCTCTCCAACCTTCTATAAAGAGAACAATGGACAAGTTACGACAGATGTAGCTCAAGGTTTAGATCGACGTATGCAGTATACATTGGATAAAGCCAATGACCATGTCACAATAGATGCATCGACAGGGGTAATCCACTATACGCCAATAGCAAGCGAGTTGAACGGAAAAGATGAAAAAACAGTGACGATACCAGTGACAGTCACATATGATGATCGTTCTATAGATAAGGTTAACGTGACTGTGACGATCAAACGTGCAACGAGTGCAGAGCCAACGGTTTCAACAGTTCATACGCAAAGCAAGGAAATCAGCGGAACAGGTGTTGACGGATCGACAGTGAAAGTGACCATTCCAGGAGTAGATCAACCGATCGAAACGACAGTAGCCAATGGCAAATGGAGTGTGAATGTCCCAACCGGCAAGAAGTTAACCGCAGGCGAAAAGATTCAAGTGACCCAAACGGAACCGAATAAGAAACCAAAGGTCAAGACGGTTAAAGTTGTTGGTGTTATCTATCGACATGGTGATCCATTAGTCAATGAAAAACCAATGTTGAATTATCAAACGGAAAATCCTGACTATACAGTGCCAAATGGAGAAGACCCACTCGGTATTCACCAAACAAGTCAACAAAAACAAACCACTGACAATCTATCTCAATTAGAAGCTAACCAGAGGGTAAAAGCTGCTTCAAGGAAGAAAGTCCTACCAAATACTGGGAGTCATTCGAGCCAGACATGGGGAGGATGGATTCTCACGCTTGGTGGACTCATCACCTTACTCGCTGGCAAAAAACGCAAGAAGGAAGATGAATAGATTTATCAGATCTTGTTTAATGACAAAATGAAAACCAAAGCCCCGCTGAGTATATTCAGCGGGGCTTGGCTTTTTGTTGTAAACAGAGCGAATGAACCACCAGTTAAAAATAATTGAGCCCGCAAAACGGTCAAATAAGAAAATTGAAATCACTCAAAAAGACTAGCCTATCTGACTTTCCTGTTTTCAGAAAATTTTGCTGAATGTTTCTACTTTTTTAGATTGTTACTTAATTTCGTCGATGACTTACTATAAAATAAAAAAATATGAAGTAGAGGTAGAGACTCTTGAAATGGTTAAAGAAGCTATACATGGCCAAGCAGATATTATTATGTTGGATAATATGTCGCATGAGGCTATGGCAGAAGCTTTAAAATGGATTGATGGACGGGCGATTGTTGAAGCATCGGGCAATTTTACGTTAGATAATATTAGTGAACATAAAGATTTACCGTTTGATTATATTTCTAGTGGGGAAATTACTCATTCTGGAGATGTTTAGATTTATCAATGAAACATTTACAGGTTATATAAATAAATGAGAATAGTGAGCATATCAGGCTTTAGTTATGTAGAAAGTCTGAAGGAAAAGGGCGAAGAAAAAACTTCGCCCCTTTTTTAATGTAAAGGATAGTAAAAACAAAAACTGCATAAAAAGGAGTTTTCAGTAAGGGGGGGTAAAAGAAAACTGGCTGAAAGCCTTTAAGCGGGAACGTAAGAAATAACGACCATACAAGAGTATAAATGCTCCTATATGGTCGTTTTCTTATCATTTACTCAGCATCTTTCTTTGTCCCATGAGTTGCGGAATCTTCTGCAACCATAAGAACAGACTGTTGAGTCATCGCATCTGCATAATTAAAAAACTTTGGCTTTTCAGTAGTGAATGAACCTCCAACCCCGAAGAACTTCTCAAAGAATAATTTCAGTTTGTCGATGACACCTTGTTTCTTAACGGCTCTGTTTCTGCCACCAAAACGAGATACAGGAGGCATAAGCTTATCAATATCCGTTCCGGCAGTCTTAATTTCACCGTCACGGAATGCATTCTCAAGGAATTTTCTTGTTTCAGGTTCTTTCAGCTTTTCTTCTTTGATAATCTGAACAAGTTCCTCTTCACGCTTTTCAGCTACATAATCATGCCATTCTTTCATAACATCTTCGACATCATTTATTCCTGCAATAAAGTTTTCAATGAGTTCTTTCTTACTACGAAGCTCTGGACTGGCATCAATAGCCTTGGTGATGGTAATAAGCATTTCATTATCCTCGCAATGTGTATCGTGATATTTCTTAACGAGCATAAGGATATAGTCAATATTGATTTCTATCTGCTTGATGAGTTCTACCTCAAAGACGATATCATCGATGATGTCTGTGCTTTCACCTTGCTCACGTTTGCGTTTCCATTCGTCATGAAGATCTTGGTATCTGCTAAGATAATCTCGCAGATCATACTCTGTAATAAGCTCTTTGCCTACAAATTCATCAAATGAAGATAACAGATTACGCATCCGAAGAATTGCACCAAAAAGAGAGATAAAGTCTTTCTGATTCTGTTCTCCAACAATCTGTGGTTCTGACAGTGGAAACTTTTCTTTGAGTTCTTCCATCATATCTGCATAACCAGGCATCTGCTTTCCATCAATACCTTCATAGCCATAATAGTAATCTTTAAAGCCCTTCATCAGGACAATACCACCTGCATTTTTATCACCAAAAAGTGAAATAGCAGTATCAACACGTTTCTGAAGATTTCTAAAGCAGACAATGTTACCAAATGTCTTAATCGAGTTAAGGATTCTGTTTGTTCTTGAAAATGCTTGAATGAGTCCGTGCATCTTAAGATTTTTATCTACCCACAGTGTGTTTAGCGTGGTAGCATCAAAGCCCGTAAGAAACATATTGACTACGATGAGCAAATCGAGTTCTTTATTCTTCATACGAAGGGAAACGTCCTTATAATAGTTCTGGAATTTGTCGCTATCTGTAGAGTAGTTCGTATGGAACATTTCATTGTAATCTTTGATAGCACCTTCCAAGAAATCACGAGAAGGTGCTATCAAGTGCTGATGCATCCTCAGAGTTTTCCTCATCAAGGATACCATCAGATTCTTCCTCATTAGCTCCATAACTGAAGATAGTCGCAATACGCAGTTTTTTTGTAGGATCTTTTGCCATTTGCTTTTTGAATTCTTCATAATACAATTTTGCCATCGGAACAGAGGCGACGGCAAAGATAGAGTTAAATCCACTCACACGCTATTTTTTCTTAATTTCTTCCACAGCACCTCTGTCGGAAGAAACAACCTTTGCCACATTCATAAGAGTATTGTAGGCATAGGTCTTATAGCCACGATAGGTCTTCTGGTCAAAATGTTCAAGGATATATTTTGTTACAAGCTTGATTCTTTGCGGAGCCATCATTGCCTTTTCACGATTGATATCCCAGACCATCTCGTCATCTATATCTTCATCCTTTGTATCAACCATTCTTCTTCCTCCAACTTTATCATTCAGATATTTATCTTCTATATTGCTATAATCGATATAATGTTCTTTGAAAATCTTCCTGTATAAAAAAACAGTTTGTTCTTATTTGCTTTATTTCTTCTGAAAATATCATTGCATTTCCTTTATAGATTTCCAAAATATAGCAAAAATATAGCATAAATTGATAAATTTTTCTACCATCCAGTCATAGAGGCAGCTTTTCAAAGATACATACGAAGCAATTATTAACGAGGATATTATAAAACAAATCTGTGATGGAAAATCATTTAGGAAGTACATAATTTTAAGTAACGTAAAAACGGCATAGCCGATGGTTACGACGATGCCGAATTTTTACAAGATTGTAAATCTTTTATTGAGTTGTGATCTCTTTTTTATTTGTCACCATTCATAATTGATGACTTCACAATTACATAATCAACTACACGGATGGAATGGAGATCCTTACCTCCAGCGTAGGAAATAGCAGATTGCAAATCTTCTTGCATTTCCTTAAGAGTGTCTTTAATTGAACCACGATATGGAACAAGTAATTGTTTTCCTTCAACATTGTTATAGGCACCTTTTTGTACTGCAGATGCTGAACCCCAATATTGTTTATATGTTTTATTATCAATAGTAATAATATTACCAGGTGATTCGAGATGACCTGCAAATAAGGAACCAATCATTACCATTGATGCTCCAAAACGAACTGACTTAGCAATATCACCATTGTGTCTAATTCCACCGTCAGCAATTAATGGCTTTCTGGCAGCTTTTGAACACATCCTTAATGCTGCTAATTGCCATCCTCCTGTGCCAAAGCCGGTTTTTAATTTCGTAATGCATGCACGACCTGGTCCAATACCAACTTTAGTTGCATCAGCACCTGCATTTTCTAATTCTCGAACTGCTTCAGGAGTAGCAATATTACCTGCAGTTAGGAAAGATTCAGGTAATTTTTCTTTGATATATTTAATCATCTTGATCACATAGTCAGAGTGTCCGTGTGCTACGTCTATTGTGATATATTCTGGAACTAATTTTTCGTTAGCTAGTTGATCAATAAATTTATATTCTTCATCTTTAATACCAACAGAAATTGAAGCAAAGAGACCTTTATCATGCATCATTTTGATAAAATCAGCTCTTTTTTCTGGTTGGAAACGATGCATTACATAGTAATAGTCATTTTCAGCAAGCCACACAGCTAAAGGTTCATTAATAACACTTTCCATATTGGCTGGTACCACTGGTAGTTTAAAAGTTCGCTTTCCGAATTTTATAGAGGTATCTGCCTCTTTTCTACTTTTGATGATACATTTATTAGGAACTAATTGGATATCATCATAATCAAAAGCTTCCATACTAAAATAATTACTCAATCTGATTACCTCGCTATATTTTTTATCACAAGAGCTAATATACGTATATTTACTTAAAAAGTCAACCATTATATGAACAATGCTGAAAAATATATTGATAAATGTTCGTTAAAGTTAATTGACTAATGGTATTTATACTGTTACACTTGATTCTGGTTTGTGATTTAATATATTTTATGAGGTGAAATTAAATGACAGTAGTTGCAGTTGTAGGTAGTCAATGGGGAGACGAAGGTAAAGGTAAGATGACTGACTATTTAAGTCAATCAGCTGATATGACAGTTCGCTCTAATGGTGGTAACAATGCAGGACACACCATTGCTTTTGGTGGTAAAACTTTTAAAATGCGTTTAATACCTTCTGGTATTTTTGAAGCTAAAAAAGAAACGGTTATTGGTAATGGAGTAGTAATTAATCCAGAAGTTTTATTGGATGAAATAAAATATCTTGAAGATAATGGTATCAACACGGATAAATTAGCAATTTCCAATCGTGCACATATTGTTATGCCATATGATATTTTACAAGATGTTTACCAAGAAGAAGCTAAAGGAGCTAACAAAGTTGGTACTACTAAAAATGGTATTGGACCTACATATATGGACAAAGCTTCCAGAATTGGAATTAGAATGTGTGACTTACTTGAAAAGGATACATTCGAAGAAAAATTACGCTTTAATTTGAATGAAAAAAATGCATTGTTTGTCAATGTATATGGTAAAGAAGCACTAAAATTTGAAGATATTTTTGAAAAATATTGGAAATTGGGACAAGAACTTAAAAAGTATGTGACTGATACTTCTGTTATTGTTAATGATGCTATCGACAATGATGATAAAGTGCTATTTGAAGGTGCACAAGGTGTTATGCTTGATATTGATCAAGGAACATATCCATTTGTTACATCATCAAATACAGTGACAGGTGGAATAGCTACTGGTATTGGTATTGGACCTTCTAAAGTTGATACTGTTATTGGTATTTGTAAGGCATACACTACTCGTGTTGGTGCAGGTCCTTTCCCTACAGAATTGTTAGATGAGACTGGCAATTATATTCGTGAAACTGGTCATGAATATGGCACAGTGACTGGACGTCCCCGTCGTGTAGGTTGGTTCGATTCTGTTGCATTGCGTCATTCTAAACGTGTAGCAGGTATTGATGCATTAAGCTTAAACCTATTGGATGTCTTTTCTGGTTTAAAGACCGTAAAAATAGCAGTAGCTTATGAATTAGATGGTCAAAAAATAGATTATTATCCTGCTAGTTTGAAAGAACTCGAAAGATGTAAACCAATTTATGAAGAATTACCTGGTTGGGATGAGGATATTACTAAAGTAACTAAATTAGAAGATTTGCCAGAAAATGCTCGTCATTTCTTGTCACGCGTCAGTGAGTTGGTTGGTGTACCTTTAGTGACTGTTTCTGTAGGTCCTGATCGTGAACAAACTATTGTTTTAAAGAATCCATGGGAAATGTAAATAATGCTGGATAGATACACTCGCCCAGAAATGGGCAAAATTTGGACAGATGAAAATCGTTATGCTGCTTGGCTAAAAGTTGAAATTGCTGCAACTAATGCATGGAGTGAACTAGGCGAGGTTCCAGTTGCAGATGCACAAAAGATTGCTAAAAAAGCTAGTTTTACCGCTGAACGTGTAGCTGAAATTGAAGCAATTACTCATCATGATGTAGTTGCCTTTACTAGAGCTGTTTCAGAAAGCTTAGGTGAAGAGAGAAAATGGGTGCATTTTGGACTTACTTCCACAGATGTTGTAGATACAGCACAAGGCGTGTTACTTAAAGAAGCAAATGATATTTTGCGTTCTGATTTAGCTCATCTTAAAAATACGATTGCCAAAAAAGCACTTAAATATAAAGATACTGTCATGATGGGAAGAACTCATGGTGTCCATGCAGAGCCAACCACTTTTGGCTTAAAATTAGGACGTTGGTATGCAGAAATTATACGTGATATTGATCGTTTTGAACATGCAGCAGCTGGAGTAGAATCAGGTAAAATTTCTGGAGCAGTTGGTACTTTTGCTAATGTGCCACCCGAGGTAGAAACAAGTGTTTTACATCAATTAGGTCTTAACCAACAACCGATTACTAGTCAAGTTTTACCACGAGACTTACATGCAGAATATTTGGCAATGTTGGCTTTAATTGCTACTAGTATTGAAAATTGGGCTACAGAAATTAGGTCTTTACAGAGATCTGAAATACATGAAGTAGAAGAGCATTTTAGAGCAGGACAAAAGGGTTCCTCGGCAATGCCTCATAAGCGGAATCCGATTGGATCAGAAAATTTATGTGGTATGGCACGTGTAATTAGAGGACACATGCTAACAGCATACGAAAATGTTTCTTTATGGCATGAACGTGATATTTCACATTCTTCAGCTGAAAGAATAATTTTACCTGATACAACTATTGCAATTGATTATATGTTGAATAGATTTGATAAAATTTTGGAAAATTTGGATGTTTTCCCCGAAACCATGTTGAAAAATATGGATAGAACATATGGATTAATTTATTCTCAGCGACTACTATTAAAGCTGATTGATGAAGCAGGACTATCACGTGAAAAGGCATATGATATGGTTCAAAAGTTAACAGCTAGATCATGGAATGAGCAAATTCAATTTAGACAATTAGTTGATGAAAGTGAAATAACTAAATATCTTTCTAAATCAGATATTGATGATGCTTTTGATTATCATTATCATTTAAAGCATGTTGATGATATTTTTAAAAAATTAGGCATACTGTAATTATTTGATGATATGGATATTTTTAATGAAATTTAAAAGGCTAGGATCAGTTGATATTAGCCTTTTTATATTATTTTTCTATTGACTGATAGTCGTTTTAAAAGGAGGTATATATGTTATTAAAAAATATAACTGTAAAATATGGGAGAAAAGTAGCCTTAGATAATATCTCTCTTACGTTACGCAATGATGGTAAGATAGTTGGAATTTTAGGAGATAATGGTTCTGGTAAGACAACATTAGTAAATCTTATTTTAAAAAATATAAATAAATTCAAAGGCCAACGTGAAATTGAGGGTAGCTTTTCATATATGCCTGATAGATATTTCTTATATGAAAGTATGACTATTAAAGAGTCTATTGACTTATTTAAGTCTGTATATTCAGATTTTGATGAACAAAGAATGTATAAAATTTTACAAAAGTTTTCTATATCTCCACAGTTAAAGCTTCATGATTGCTCTAAGGGAATGCATGAGCAAGTGCATTTGGCACTGGTTTTTTCAAGAAATACCGACTTTTATGTATTAGATGAACCTTTGTCAGCAACTGATCCCATTAAAAGACGATATTTTATGGATATAATTCAAAATTATCGTAGAAAGAATAGTACTGTTTTAATGGTTACTCATTTAATACGAGATTTAGGTGATATGCTTGAGGACGTGATTTTTATTAAAGATGGACATATACTCTCACATAATTCAAGGGCTGAAATATTAGCAGTTGATAAAACTCTTGAAGATGCATATATTAGAAGGATAGGACAATGAGCAGATATTTACTAATTAGATTAAAAAAAATCAGTTTGATGTTTTTATTTCCAATTGTAGTTGAATTGGGCATTTTGATTTATGAAAATGTGGTAAAGAAAGAAAAAGCTAACATATCAATGTATAATGGACTATGGTATGTCGCTACTGTAGCCATCATAGTATTTGTTACAGTTTATCAAATCATTAAAAATTATTATCTGGGTCATGATTCGCTTTGGCAAATTTTTCCATATTCCAAAGAAGGACTAGAGTTTATTGACATCTTCTTTTACATATTGGGTACTATTATTTATGGCTGTACTTACCAATATGCCCAAGCTACGGCATCTAATCAAAAGTTTTATATCAGTATGTATATTCCTGAAAAATTGGTATCTTTAATAGCTTTCTATCTTTTGATTATGGCGATGTGTGTATTATTCAAAAATGTACAATGTCCTAAGATAGGAGAAGGTTGCATTATTATAAGTAGTCTAATTATCATCATTAGTCAAATTTCTATATTTTGGAAATTAAATCAAAAAGTAGTTAATCATTTTCTTCTGGGAGTGTCTGATGCTTGCGAAACAAAGCATTTAATATATATCAATACTTTGCCTTACGTGTTTTTTGGTGTTACAAAACGTCAAATTGCCACATTAATTAATACTAGTTATTTATTAAATGGTTGTCTTATAATTTTGTGTTTGCTTTTTATTTTAATATCTATAAAATTCAGAAGGATGAATTATATAGATTTGGTAGGTTAAAAATAATGATTGATTCTATTGATGAATCTAAATAAATTTAATAAAAAGCTGTACCAATGATTAAAGCGTATAAAAAAATGCTATCCTAATTTTTATAGGGTAGCATTTTTTATGTAATTATTTACTTTTATAGTTATATTTAGCAAATTTGTCAGCAATCTTTTTACAGATTTTTGTTTTGATATAAATACCATTATCTTGATATTTTTCTTCAATTACTTGCCCGTGTGTATGTAAATAGTTAAGCTTATCTCCCATTTGGAGCGGTAAGAATAATTCTACAACTTGTAAATTGGAGAAAATTTTCTTTTGAATTAATTTAGCTAACAATCTAATTGATTCGGGATCTTTAGCACTATATAGAATGTTGCCATTACCTTCTATTTGAGGATATGACCGGTCAGTTTTATCTACTTTATTAAATGCTGTAATAATAGGTACATCACCAATTTGCAATTCATCTAATACCTTGGTAGTGGTTTGGATCATTTGCAAGATATTAGGATCACTAGCATCAACCACATTAATAATTAAATCTGCATCTCTTACTTCTTGTAAAGTAGCTTTGAATGATTCAATTAAATTATGGGGTAGATTAGAAACAAAACCAACAGTATCCGATATAATAAAACTTAGTTTGTTTTCGAGATCGATTCTTCTAACATGTGTGTCTAGAGTAGCAAAAAGCATGTCTTTAGTAAAAACTTGCTTTTTATCAGCACTCTTAGAATATTCATTTAAGAGGTTATTCAAAGTAGTAGATTTACCAGAGTTTGTATATCCTACTAAGGCAACTTGTGGTAAGAAAGAATTGTTTCGCTGAGTAGCTTTAATTATTTCTTGCTGATTAATCTTTTTCAAATCTTTTTTGATATTGCTTATTTGTTGTTGGATGGTTCTTCTATTTAATTCTAGCTTAGTTTCACCTGCTCCACGATTGTTAAAGCCACCTCCAGAACCTCGCTGCTGATCTAGCCGATTTTCTGATGGATGTAATCGAGGTAGCTCATATTGCAATCTTGCTAGTTGTACTTGTAATTTTGCTTGTTTGGTTCGTACACGATTAGAAAATATTTCCAGAATTAACTCCGTCCGATCCAGAATAGATAATTTCGTCATTTTTTCTAAATTGCGTATTTGTGTTGGTGTTAATTCGTCATTAATTATAATGACTGTAGCATGCAATTCCTTGGCTAGATGTTTAATTTCATTAATTTTTCCTAGACCAAAGTAGGTACCAGTAACAATTGTTTCTAAATTCTGCCAAGATCTACCTACTACTTCCATTTGGTTGGCTTCTGCTAATTTTGCTAATTCATCCATATAATAATTAAAGTTGCTATTATTGAGATTGACGCCAGCTAGGAAAACCTTTCTTTTTGACGGAATAGTATTTATCAAATCATCACCTGCTTTATGTGTTATAGTTAGCGATTATAATTCTAATTTGTTATAATCAGTAATTTTTATCTCTTTGTCATTAATTTTCATAATAGTGATTGAACCGTTTTGAGGTCCATGTAGCAAATTGTATTTTCCTTTTGCAAATCGATTGACGATACTTCTAATGGTGAAGCCGTGAGTAACTAATAATATGTTTTTAACATCATCTAGTTGATTTAACAAAGAGAATCCTTGATTTAGACGTTGCCAATATTCACTAGCACTTTCTGCATCGTGATATGGATCAGCTTCTTTCATATAATCCTTGACAGTATCTAAATCTATTGCGGATAGTAGTTTTTCGCGAGTTGGGTAACCATGTGGACCACCAATCATTCGGTAGGCTTCATCAGAATTCATTCCTTCGAAATAGCCATAAAACTGTTCTCTAAAGAATGGAGATGAGATATGTTGTAATTCATGACGATTACAATTTTCGCTGATGATATAATCACAAGTGTCATAAGCACGTTTTAAGTCGCTGGAGAATGCTATATCAAAGGGGATATCTTTTAAAACTACACCAGTATTTTCAGCTTCTTTAATTCCTTGATTAGTTAGAGGTGTGTCACACCAACCTTGCATTTTATCATATCGGTTAATAAAAGTTTGACCATGGCGAACAAGATAAATTGTTTTCATAATTGCCTCCTAAAAATAGTTACTATGTTAATTTTATACCAAATATTAGATAAAAAAACATACGCAATTATGCAACTGGTGAAATATATGCTTTTAATTGAATTGTTTACCCCAAGCCCATGGATCATCGTGCCAGTTTTTTAATAGCATATATTCTTTATCGGTGACATGACCTGTTTCTTTTTCTTGTTTTAATAATTCTGGATAAGATAGTAGTGGGGCAAATGGAATATTTATTTTAGCAAAATTCTCTTTTGCGTCTGGTAGATAGTATGTAAAAATTGAACTGACACCAATAACGTCAGCTCCACTCTTTTGAGCTGCTTTGACTGCATTAATTACTGAACCACCAGTTGTAATTAAATCATCAATTAAAACAATTTTATCTTGAGCTGTAAATAACCCTTCAATTTGACGCCCTTTTCCGTGATCTTTTGGCTTTGGTCTTACATAAATCATTGGTAAACCTAATTTTTGGGCAACAATAGCAGCATGAGGAATACCAGCTGTAGCTACACCACCAATTACTGTAACTTGAGGATATTTTTCTTTAATTAATGTTGCTAAATCATCACAAATCATATTCCATAATTTTGGATAGGAAATAGTTAAACGAAAATCCGTATAGATTGGAGAAAGCATCCCACTAGCATAAGTGAAAGGCTTATCAGGTGAAATAGTAACAATTTTATTTTGAATTAAACTTTGAATAATTTCTTTAGTATACATATTAATTGAACTCCTTTACAATTTTTTGATATGCTGCTTGGGGATCTTTAGCTAGAGTAATTGGTCGACCCACTACAATTGCACTCGAACCAAATGCTTTAGCTTGAGCTGGTGTAGCAATGCGAGATTGATCAAATTTTTGATCTGTTGCTGGTCTTATACCTGGTGTGACATATAAAAAGTCTTCGCCTACTTCAGCTCTTAGTTTTTCTACTTCTAAGGGGGAGCAAATTACACCATCAGCTCCATATTTTTTAGCCATTTTTGCTAGACTAATGACTTGATCTTTCATTGTTAACTTGCAATTTTGTTCATTAGCTAAAGAATCATCAGAAATAGAAGTTAGTTCTGTAACTGCTAGTAATTTAGGAAGACTTTTTCCTTTAGGAGTACCTGCAATTAATCCTTCATGGGCTTTTTTAATCATTTCACTACCACCTAATGCATGGATAGTTGTGTATTGAATTCCTAATTTGGCAATTTGTTTCATACCATTGTATACAGTGTTAGGAATGTCGTGTAATTTTAAATCTAAAAAAATACTATATCCTTTAGCTACTAGTTCTTTTACTGGTTCTGTACCGAATTGATAAAAAAGCTCCATGCCAATTTTTACGGTAATATCTTTTGGATCACCTAGTTTACTCAATAGTCGGTCCAAACTTGGCTTATCTTCTACATCTAGAGCTACAATTACAGGTTTATTCATAATTATCTCCTTAAACAAAAAGGGTCTATATCCGTGCAGAGAGCAACCAGATATAGACTCCAGATTTAGTTTACATCAATGAGGAAACTTGCGGTCTCTCTGTACCGTTTAAAGTCATCGATGTGAGTTTAACATGATCTAGCTAAAAAAGCAAATAAAAAAAATACTTGTTTTTTTGCTGAAAAAATGTAACAATAAACTCGAAAATAAAAGGATGACTGTGAGCATTCATTTTTGGAGGTTAAATATGAATAATATATCGAAGTACACCCAGGAACTAACTAGGGATCAGAAGCTTGTAATATCATCAACAGCTTCAGGTTTCGCATTGGAAAACATGGATGTACTTTTTTTATCATTTGCAATGAGTTCTATGATTAAAGATTTACATCTTTCTGGTGGAGCTGCTGGGTTAATTTCATCAATTACTACTTTGGGTATGCTATTAGGTGGTATCATTTTTGGAATTTTAGGTGATAAGATCGGGCGTGTTAAGACATTTAGTCATACAGTAGTTATTTTTGCTATTGCTACTGGACTAATGGCTTTTACTAATGATATTAATCACATTTATATGCTGAGATTTTTAGCTGGGATTGGAGCTGGCGGAGAATATGGTGTAGGTATTGCCTTAATTGCAGAAAACTTTAGTCATGATCGTATTGGAAAAATGACTTCTATTGCTGCTATTGGTGGTCAAATTGGGGCAGTGATGGCAGCAGTTGTGGCAGCAGTGATTATTCCAACTTTGGGCTGGCACAAATTATTTTTAGTCGGTGTACTTCCTGTAATTTTAACTTATTTTATTAGAAAACATTTACATGAAAGCAAGCAATTCATCGAAGCAAAAAAGCATGCTAAGGGATCTTTCTTTTTTGAAGTAATCAAGAAAATGTTTTCGACACCAAGGTTAATGTGGCAATCGATTGGTCTTACTATCATGATGATTGTTCAAATTTCAGGATATTTTGGATTAATGAATTGGTTGCCGACAATTGTGCAGAAACAAATGCATTTGAGTGTATCAGGTTCTAGCTTGTGGATGGTTTCAACGATCATTGGTATGAGTATTGGAATGATGACTTTTGGTGCTATCTTTGATTATTTTGGACCACGTCGTGCATTTACGATCTTCTTATTAGGTTCAGGTGTGATGGTCTATATGCTTATTCTGGCACATAATATGTTTGCCTTGATTATTATTGGAGCGATAGTGGGATTCTTTTCTAATGGTATGTTTGGTGGATATGGAGCCGTAATTAGTTGCTTGTATCCAACAGAAATTCGTTCTACCGCTAATAATATTATTGTTAATGTTGGTCGTGCAATTGGTGGCTTTTCATCAGTGGTGATTGGAATTTTAATGGACTATTATAATTTAATGGTTGTGATGGGCTTTTTATCAGCATTATATCTTTTAAGCTTTATCATTATGATTAGCTTGCCAGGTTTAAAAGAGTTAGGTTTGAAGAAAGTAAAGAAGGCGTAAGAGATATGAGTAAACTAAATGTTAAATTACCAGGTTTGAATTTGAAAAATCCAATTATGCCAGCTAGTGGAACTTTTGGTTTTGGGGATGTACCTCAAGCAAAAAAGTATGATTTAAATGAAATGGGAGCTATGGTTTTTAAAACAACAACTTTGCATGCTAGAATTGGTAATCCACAGCCGCAAATTGCGGTCATGAAAAATGGGGTTCTTAATTCAGTAGGATTAACCAATCCAGGTGTTGATAAAGTTATTAGTGATAAAATTGCTCCTTTTAAAGAACAATATCCACAATTGCCATTGATTGCTAGTGTAGGTGGATCACAGATTAGTGATTATATAACTATTGCTAAAAAATTAAGTGATTCTGGTTTGCTAAATGCATTGGAAATTAATGTTTCTTGTCCAAATGTTGCTGCTGGAGGCATGCATTTGGGAACTGATCCTGTTGTTGTTGAAAAACTAACTTCAGAAATAAAAAAAGTAGTTAATATTCCAGTTTATATTAAGTTAACGCCAAATGTTACCAATATTGTTGAAATAGCTCAAGCTGCTGAACGTGGAGGAGCCGATGGTCTTTCGATGATTAATACTTTATTAGGATTGGGTATTGATATTAAAACTCATAAGGCAACTTTAGGTAATGGCTTTGGTGGCTGGTCTGGATCGGCAATTAAACCAGTGGCTGTGAGAATGGTAGCTCAAGTGCATCAAGCAGTTAAATTACCAATCATTGGTATGGGCGGGATCGAAACTGCAGAAGATATCGTTGAGTTTATGTTAGCTGGTGCCAGTGCTGTTGCAGTGGGAACAGCACATTTTAAAGATGGATTAGCTATTCCTCATTTAGTGGCTGATTTGGAAACTTTGTTAAATGAGCTTAAAGTAGACGATATAAATGAATTGATTGGACAATATAAATTTTAATTTTATAATATATTAGGTACATTATAGATTGTAAGGGGATATTAGATGATTAAGGAATTATTCGATAAGATTGCAATTAAGCGAGCTTTGACGCGAATTTCATATGAAATTATTGAAAAAAATAAGGGAACTGAAAATTTAGTGTTATTTGGGATTAAGACCCGTGGTGTTTATTTAGCTAAGCGAATTGCCAAGCGAATAGAAGAATTAGAAGGTGTCAAAATTCCTGTTGGTGTGCTTGATATTACTTTATACCGAGATGATCGTCAAGATGTTTCACTATCTAATGAAGCTGTAGTTAATTCAACAGAATGTAATACAGATGTTAATAAAAAAAATGTCATTTTAATTGATGATGTTTTATATACTGGTAGAACTATTAGAGCTGCGATGGATGCATTGATTCATATGGGACGTCCAAATAGTATCTCATTAGCGGTATTAGTGGATCGAGGACATCGAGAATTACCTATTCGTGCAGACTATGTTGGTAAAAATATTCCTACTGCATTAAATGAAAAAGTTTCGGTTAATGTTGAAGAAATCGATAACAAAGATAGTATAGAATTAGAAAAATTAGAATCATAATATAAGTATCAACCATTTAATTGGCTCCGGTGAGGGTCGAAAAGGTTGACCACCTTTTTCATAAGGTGATCTTAGAACTTTTTACTGAACCTGGAGCGATGGCTTCAGGT
Organism: Lactobacillus iners DSM 13335; assembly: GCF_000160875.1. Classification (GTDB taxonomy): domain Bacteria; phylum Bacillota; class Bacilli; order Lactobacillales; family Lactobacillaceae; genus Lactobacillus; species Lactobacillus iners. The sequence continues at coordinate 45,858 of NZ_GG700801.1, read as the reverse complement.
TTTTGTTTTGTTAAAGGAGATTATTTTCATGCAACCAGTCAAATTATCACATTTTACTACTGTAGAAGATTTAACAACTGAACAGGTTTTTAATTTAATTAAGCGTGCCGAAGAATTTAAAAATGGAGCAAAACCGACTCCATTAACAAAACCTGTCTATGTCACTAATATGTTTTTTGAAAATTCATCTAGAACACATACTAGTTTTGAAATGGCAGAAAGAAAATTAGGCTTAACAGTTATTCCATTTGATCCAGCACATAGTTCAGTAAAAAAAGGCGAAACTTTATATGATACATCACTAATTATGAATGCTATTGGGATTGATTTAGAAGTGATTCGTCATTCTAAAAATCGATATTATGATTCATTAATTAATTTATCCGAGCATCAGCATTTGGATATGGGCATTATTAATGCAGGTGATGGCAGTGGTCAACATCCCTCACAATGTATGTTAGATATGATGACTATTTATGAACATTTTAAGCACTTTGATAATTTAAAAGTAGTCATTGTAGGTGATATTGTTAATTCTCGTGTTGCACGTAGTGATATGGAAATTTTGAAAAAATTGGGAGCGGAAATTTACTTTTCTGGTCCAAGTTGCTGGTATGATCATCAATTTGATCAATATGGTAAGTATCTGCCTTTAGATAGTTTGCTTGAAAAAATGGATGTTGTCATGTTACTGCGTGTTCAACATGAGCGACATATGGAAGAAGATAAAGATTTTAGTGCTACAGATTATCATCAAAAATATGGTATTGATCAAAAAAGATATGAGTGCTTGAAAGAAAATGCGATGATTATGCATCCCGGTCCCATTAATCATGATGTGGAATTAGCAGGCAATTTGGTTGAAGCGACTAAATGTTATTTCTTCAGACAAATGCAAAATGGTGTATTTATGCGGATGGCAATGATTGAAGCTGTAATGTATGGTCGTAAATTAGGAGGATTAGCATAATGTCCTGGTTAATCAAGGGAGGTTTAGTATTCTATAATGATATTTTATCTCTAACAGATATTTTAATATCAGAAGGAAAAATTGCTGCAATTGGGCATAACTTAACTGCTGATCATGAAATTGATGCTACCGGTTTATTGGTTACACCAGGATTAGTTGATTTACATGTTCATTATCGAGACCCCGGTTTAACTTATAAAGAAACTGTTACTACTGGTTCTAAAGCTGCAGCTCACGGTGGTTTTACAACTGTAGGAGCGATGCCTAATGTCAAGCCAGTTCCTAATACTGCAGCATTGTTAAGCAAGATGGTTGTGGAAAATCATAAAAAAGGTGTAGTTCATATTCTACAGTATGCACCTTTAACCAAAGATGAAAATAGTGATGAAATTTTAGACTATCAAGCATTAAAAGAAGCTGGAGCATTTGCTTTAAGTAATGACGGCTTTGGTGTTCAAAATGCTGAAACAATGTATAAAGCTATGCAAAAAGCTGCAGTGAATAACTTAATCGTTGCCGCCCACGCACAAGATGATAGCTTATTTAATAAAGGCGTCATTAATGAAGTGGATAAAGCAGAGAAATTTAATTTGCCAGCAATCAGTGAATTAGCTGAGACGACGCAAATAGCTCGTGACTTACTCTTAGCTGCCAAAACAGGTGTTCATTATCATGTGTGTCATGTGTCTACAAAAACAAGTTTAGATTTAATTCGCATAGCAAAGAAAAGGGGAATTAATGTAACTTGTGAGGTTGCACCACATCATATTCTTTTATCGCAAGATGATATTTTAACGGATGATCCATATTACAAAATGAATCCACCTCTACGTTCTAAGGATGATCAAATGGCATTAATTGAAGGATTATTAGATGGCACAGTTGATTTTATTGCGACTGACCATGCACCGCATGCAGCTTATGAAAAAGAGGGCAGCATGTTAAATGCAGCCTTTGGTATCACGGGTAGTGAAACATGTTTTAGTATGCTTTATACCAAATTAGTTAAAACAGGAATTGTTAGCTTGGAACAATTATTGACCTGGTTGACAGTTAGACCAGCTGATTTATTTAATTTAAAACACTGTGGACGTTTAGTAGTAGGAGAACCGGCTGATATTGCAATATTTGATTTAAATCAGCCCCACCAATTGCAAATATCAGAATATCAATCTAAAGGTAAAAATACACCATTTACAGGCAATATAGTATATGGCACTACTGCTTATACAATTGTTGATGGAAACATTGTGTATCAAAGAAAAGAGGTAGCTTGATGCGTTATTTAATCTTAGAAGATGGAACTTTTTATGCAGGAGAAGGCTTTGGTGCAAACATCGAAACAATTGGTGAGGTTGTTTTTACTACTGGTATGACTGGTTATCAAGAAGCAATCAGCGATCAATCTTATGCTAATCAAATATTAGTTTTTACTAATCCATTAATTGGCAATTATGGTATTACTTTATCAGATTATGAATCTTTAGCACCGCAAATTAAGGGCGTTATTTGTCATCAGCTAGCAAGAAAGCCAGATAATTGGCGAATGCAAGATACGTTACCTAATTTCTTAAAACATATTAATGTACCTGCTATTAGCGGTATTGACACTAGGCAATTAGTTAAGAAGATTAGAATGCATGGTACTTTAAGGGGAGCTATCTGTGATAGCATTGATCATTTGGATGAAGTTGTGGAAAAATTAAAGAATAGCAATGTTACTGCTAACATTATTAGCCAAGTTTCTACTAAAAATTCTTACCCAATTCCTGGTTCCAAACGAAATATCGTTGTTGTTGATTTTGGTATTAAGCATAGTATTTTGAAAGAACTAACTAAAAGGGGATGCAACTGTATTGTTAAACCTTATAACGTTAGTGCAGCAGAAATTATGAACCTTAATCCGGACGGTGTTTTATTATCTAATGGCCCTGGTGATCCAGAAGAGATGACAGATGCAGCTAAGATGGTTAGAGAAATTGAAAAACACTATCCATTGATGGGAATTTGTATGGGACATCAGATTTTTGCTTTAGCTAATGGTGCTAAAACATATAAAATGAAATTCGGACATCGTGGATTTAACCATCCAGTTAAAGAAATTGCCACAGGCAATATTGCTTTTACTTCGCAAAATCATGGTTATGCAGTAGATCCTGAGTCAGTGGATAAAGAAAATTTGTTTGTTACTCATGTTGAAATCAATGACGGTACAGTTGAAGGATTAAGACATAAAAAATATGACGCCTTTTCTGTACAATTTCATCCAGATGCAACACCTGGTCCACATGATGCAGTTAGTCTATTTGATGATTTTATTCAATTAATTGATCAAAGAAAGGAAAGAAATAATGCCTAAAAGAAAAGATATTCATAAGATAATGGTAATCGGATCTGGCCCAATTATTATTGGGCAGGCTGCAGAATTTGATTATTCAGGAACTCAGGCATGTTTAGCACTGCGAGAAGAAGGTTATGAAGTTATTTTAGTTAATTCCAATCCAGCAACGATTATGACTGATACAGAAATAGCGGATAAGGTTTATTTGGAACCATTAACTGTAGAAGCATTAACTAGAATCATTTATCAAGAATATCCTGATGCTATTTTGCCAACTTTAGGCGGTCAAAATGGTTTGAATATGGCGTTAGCGTTATCTAAAACGGGAATTTTGGATAAATTAAATATTGAACTTTTAGGCACAAAATTAAAATCTATTGAACAAGCTGAAGACCGTGAAGAATTTAAGAAATTATGTAAGCAATTGGGAGAACCAGTGCCACCATCATTAACTGTACATAATGCTGAAGATGCTTTGGCTTTTGCTGAAAAAATTGGATATCCAATTATTGTTCGTCCTGCTTTTACAATGGGTGGTACTGGTGGTGGTATTTGCAACAATCGTAAAGAATTAGCAACAGTTGTGGCTAGAGGATTAGATTTATCACCAGTAACTGAATGTCTAATTGAAAAATCAATCGCTGGTTACAAAGAAATTGAATTTGAAGTTATGCGTGATTGTACAGATAATTGTATGATTGTTTGTTGCATGGAGAATTTTGATCCTGTAGGTATTCATACAGGTGATTCGATTGTATTTTCGCCTTCACAAACTTTATCTGATAAAGAATATCAGATGTTACGTGATTGCTCATTGAATTTAATTCGAGCTTTAAAGATAGAAGGTGGATGTAATGTGCAATTAGCTTTGAATACAAATAGCTTTGATTATGATGTGATTGAAGTTAATCCGCGTGTCTCACGTTCCTCAGCTCTTGCCTCCAAAGCTACTGGCTATCCAATTGCTAAAATGGCTGCCAAAATTGCTGTAGGGATGACTTTAGATGAAATTATCAATCCTGTTACTGGTACGACTTATGCAGAATTTGAACCAGCACTAGACTATGTCGTTTGCAAGATACCTCGCTGGCCTTTTGACAAGTTTGCCCAAGCAGATCGTAAATTAGGTACGCAAATGAAAGCTACTGGTGAAGTGATGGCCATAGGTAGAACTGCAGAAGAGGCTTTGCATAAAGCAATTCGTTCTTTAGATATTGACGAATTAGATTTGTTTTCGCCAGAGGCTCATAATGCAGATGATAATTTGCTAGAAAAGAAATTGGCTTATGCACAAGATGATCGTTTATTCTATCTAGCAGAAGCTATTCGTCGTAACTATAGCATGAAAGATATTCACGAATTAACCAAAATTAATTATTACTTTTTGGATATTGTGGCTCATCTGGTGGAAATGGAAAAAACAATTCAAGACCATCCTCAGGATATTGCTACTTTGCGTGAAGCTAAAAAGTATGGTTTTAGTGACCTGACGATTGCTCATTTGTGGAATATAACTGAAAATGAAGTTCGCCAATTTAGAAAACAAAATCATATCATCCCTGTTTATAAAATGGTGGATACATGTGCTGCTGAATTTGAGTCGCAAACACCATATTTTTATAGTACTTATGATGAAGAAAATGAGAGCACTGACTTTGATAGTAAATCAGTAATTGTTTTGGGGTCTGGTCCAATTAGAATAGGTCAGGGTGTCGAATTTGACTACGCTACTGTACATTGTGTTAAAGCGTTACAAAAACTAGGATATAAGGCAATAGTAATTAATTCTAATCCTGAAACAGTTTCAACTGACTTCTCAATTTCAGACAAGTTATATTTTGAACCAATTACTTTAGAAGATGTATTAAATATTGTAGATATTGAAAAGCCAGAAGGAGTGATCATTCAATTTGGTGCTCAAACTGCCATCAATTTAGCAGCCGGTTTGAAAGAACATGGTGTCAAAATTCTAGGAACTGATGTTGAAGATATTAATCGGGCAGAAGATAGAGAAGAATTTGATCAAGTTATTAAAAACTTAGGCTTAAAACAACCAAAAGGCTTGACTGCAACCACCAGACAGGGAGTAATTGATGCTGCAATTAAGATTGGTTATCCAGTATTAGTACGACCATCTTATGTTTTAGGTGGTAAGGCCATGGAAATTGTCTATAATGAAGCAGAATTAGAAGAATACTTGGATAATAATGCCTACATTACTAATGATCACCCAATTTTAGTAGATGATTATCTAGATGGTAAAGAATGTGATGTGGATGCCATTAGTGATGGCGTTGATATTTTGATTCCGGGTATTATGGAGCATGTAGAGCATGCTGGCGTACATTCTGGAGACTCAATGGCTGTTTACCCACCACAAAGCTTTTTAGATGATATTCAACAAAAGATTTGTGAAGTTACTCGCAAATTAGCCATCGCCTTAAAATGTCAAGGAATTATGAATATCCAATTTATTGTCAGAGATAATGATGTTTACGTCATTGAAGTTAATCCTCGTGCTAGCAGGACAGTACCATTTTTAAGTAAGATTACGGGCATTGAAATGGTGCAAGTAGCTACTAAGATTATTATGGGCAAAAGTTTAGCAGAACAAGGATACAAGCCAGGCTTAGCTCCTGCTAGTCAAATGATTAATGTTAAAGCACCAGTCTTCTCTTTCAACAAACTACCAGGTGTTGACCCATACTTAGGACCAGAAATGAAATCTACTGGTGAAGTTATGGGTAGCGATTATACTTATGCTAAAGCATTATATAAAGCATTTGCTGGTGCAAAAATTAATCTGACTGCTAATATGAGTATTTTGCTAGCTACTGATTTAAAAGAAAAAGATCGGATAGTAGCGATTGCTAAGAAATTTAATCAAACTGGAGCCAGAGTGTTTGTCTTACCAGAAGTAGCTGAGATATTGCAAGACATAGGTGTACGTTTCAATTTAGTCGAATCTGAAGCAACCTTGATGCAAATGCTAAAGGAGAAGAAGTTTAACTTAGTAATCAATAACATGTCACGGGATAGTGAACCAGAATCCTTCGGCTTTAAGTTAAGACAAATGGCTATTTCACAAAATATTAGTTTGATAACAGCTTTAGATACAGTCGATGCCATTTTGCTAGCTATCTCTAACGATACTTTGACAACAAAACCTTTGTCATAATTTATGTAGCTCAAAAGCTATAAAACATGATTTATAAAAATATTGCCAGATAAAAAGAAGGTCTGAATCATTACGATTTAAACCTTCTTTTTCTATTCAAATTCATTAATAATAAAAAATGTTAAATAATCTGTTTAAAAGAAAACTTTTTCTTTTTTAGGCTATGTCCATTATCTATAGGATCTATAGGTTGTGTAAAAATGAAGTTTTCCCAGATGAATATGTATTTAGAATCATCAAGACATGATAAAACATTAATGTTGTTCTTTAAAATATCATTCATAATAATCCTCCGTGTTATAATAAAAAATAAAATACCATCAATATGAATGTTTTCATGTTATTATCATACTACAGGAAAGAAAAAATGGAAAGTATAAAGTTATATAAAAAAAGTGCAAAATGGTTATTTGATAATCTAGAATATTTTGACCCCAGAAATGAGAGCAAAATAGCTGATAATAAGTATAAGATCAAGGCTTTTATGGAACTTTTATTTGTACAAAATATGTTTTATCCACAAAAACTATTTTCTAGTAGCGAGCAACATATTATTAATAATTTTATTATTAATCTAATAAATAATATGTCTTTTTATAATTATGCTGTTAGAGATCCAGACATGATATCGGTGTTACCTACGATAATTGAATTTTTACTTAATCAAAACCAACAGGTTTATAATATTGAAAAAATTGAACAATTAATTGAATATAGTCATGGCTTATCAATTAAAAAAACTGCATTTAGAAGATTGGATTTAGCATATTCATTTAAAAAAGCAGGGTTAAAGAATAAATTTGATTCATTAAACGCTATTTATCCATTAACTACGTTAGGCAAGAACGGTAATAATTTTTATTACGCAGATATAGATGTGTACTCTATTACTCATACTATTTTTTATATGACAGATATGGGCAGAAAAGCTACGCCTGAAATCTCTACTTTAGATAATTTAAATCTTTTACTTCGATTAATTCAATTGTATATATTAGAAGACAATATGGATATATTATCGGAATTGCTAATTTGTATAAAGTTTTTACACTATGATCTATCAAAAGAAAATATAAAATTTATACTTGATGAAGCAGTTGCGGTTTTGAAAAAACATCAAAAACAAGATGGTCTTATGTTGGGACCAGGAGTTAGTTTATCGAAAAGAGATACTAGAGAACGAATATTTAGATTAAATTATCATACTACAATGGTGTCTTTAGGAGCGTTGTATTTATATGAATAGGTATGAACATATAATAATCAAGAAGTTAAATGAATCTGAAATAGATGAAGAGTTACTCAATTCTATTACTAATATGATCGATTTTTATTTTGTAAGTAAGGTCGCAAATTCCAGTATTGAAAAATTGATATTTAATATCATTTATTCAATAGTCGGAGGGCAGGATAATATCAGGGCTGTAATAAATACTAATCCGTTTAAATTAGACAAATTTATTATGTGGGCTAATTTTTTAGTTACTTTTTTTCATGATCAAGATTTTAGTCAGATTTTTTATAAAGAGGTACAGGCATTAAAAAAGCAGAATTTTATATCTGAATTTGAATTATCAGATGATTTTTTGGAAAAAGTTAAGGAAAATTGTATAAGTACAAATGATGAAAATAGAATAACTATTTCTAAAAAAGATATATCGTTGATAAATTTTGGACCTTTATTGTATGAAGGTAATTATAATATTCATAATTTAAAGCTCAGTGATAGTGATAAAAAAATTTTATTGTATTACTATTACTGCATATCAGATTGGTCCAATGTATTATATTTGTCTTTATCTTTAAAGTGTAAGTTAAAACAAAAAATTAATTTAAAAGATTGTAATATAGAGCAAATTTTAGGGGTTTGGTTATTAAATGAACAAAAATAAAGATGTAACTGTGGAAGTAGTACATATAAAAAATTGGCTTAATAAACATGAAAATGTACTTGATAAGGAAGATTTACAAATACTAAATATTTTGAATAAGACAAGCTTTAGTGAATTTCAAGATAATTTAGGATATAAGTTAAATCACCGAAAGTTAGAAGATATTATTATTGATAATAGTTTATCAGATGAAGATAAAGTTAGTTATATAGTTGCTCTTAAAGATAATGTAGAAGGTATCAACCAATTTGTATTAGAAGGATATTTGCTTTTTTTAGGAAAACGTTATGAAATAAAATTGGCAACGATTGTAGCTTATGTTTTATTGGAAAAGTATGGAATATCCAAATTATTGACACAATTTATCCAGTTTTTAATATTGAATACTGATTTTGATGGATCTGTGGGAATCATAAATCCACTACGAAATACGATTTCTGATGATATATATCCAATATGGAAGTATGGAAATACATATTTTAGTTATTTATTTTTAGCAAACGTTATTAAACACGATTTGTAAAATAATTGCCAGATAAAAAGAAGGTCTGAATCATTACGATTTAAACCTTCTTTTTCTATTCAAATTCATCCAAATTCAACATAGCTTCTTCCCATGTCTCATTTGCTTTTTCTAATTCACTTTGAATTCGTGATAACTCTTCTTGCAATGGCCCTAATTTTTCAAAAGAAGCTGAAATAATAGGATCTGCCATTTTTAATTGAATATCTTTTTCCTTTTCTTCTAATTCAGCAATTTTCTTTTCGGCATTTTGTACATCCCTCTCAAGTTTTCTTTTTTGAGAATTGCGTTCTTTTTGTTCAGCATATGATAGCTTGCCACTGTTATCTTCATTAGCAATAATTTCTTCTTGCTTGGATGTTTCTATTGCATTTTGCTTAGTTAATTCATCTAAATAATAGTGGTAGTTACCGTTGTATAACTTAGCTGTACCATTGTTAATAACAATAATTTTGTTAGCTAATTCGTTGATAAAGTAACGGTCGTGGGAAACAAAAAGTAAAGTACCATCGTAATTATCAAGAGCTTGTTCTAATACTTCCTTTGCTTCAATATCCAAGTGGTTGGTTGGTTCGTCCATCAAAAGGAAGTTATCTTTTTCCATGGATAAAACTGTAAGCGTTAAACGTGCACGCTGACCACCAGATAATTGAGCAACAGTTTTTTCAATGTCTTTGGCGTTGAATAAGAAACTTGCAAGGATTGATCGAACTTCACTTTCAGGCATTGTTTTGTGCCTATTCCAGATGGTATCTAACACAGTCTGTTTAAAATCAAGAGATTGTAATTCTTGATCATAGTAACCAATGTCTAAGCCAGCACCATACTTGATGGTACCTGTTTTTGGTTCTAATTTATGCATTAAGGTTTTCAATAAGGTCGATTTACCAATTCCATTTGGCCCGATAATTGCTATCCGGTCACCTTTATTCACTTGAAAATTGATATTTTTAACCATTATTTTATCAGGATAACCAATTGTGACATCTTTTAGAATCAATACTTCTTTACCTGATTGACGTTCGGCATTAAAGTTAATACGAACTTTTTGCTTGTGTTGTGGTAGTGTAATTCTTTCGATTTTGTCTAAACGTTTTTGGCGACTTTGGGCTCGCTTAGTAGTACTTGCTCTAACAATATTCTTTTGGATAAATTCTTCATCACGTTTAATTTGTTCTTGTTGCTTTTCAAAAGCTGCTTCTTGCTGACGATTGATTAGTTCACGCTCTTGAACATATTGAGTATAATTTCCTTTAAATGTCGTTAATTTACCAAAATTCAATTCAAAGATCTCATTTGTCAGATTATCTAAAAAATATTGGTCGTGAGATACTGTTAAAATTGCTCCTTTGTAATTTTTTAAAAAGCCTTCTAACCATTCCAATGTGTCAAGATCCAAGTGGTTAGTTGGTTCATCCAATAAGAGGAGGGGTGGTTTTTTGAGTAGTAACTTAACGAAAGCTAATCTTGTTTTTTCACCACCAGATAAAGTGCTGATTTTTTTATGCCAGCTATCTTTGAAAAATTTAAAGCCATTTAAAACAGATTTGATTTCTGCGGGATACGTAAAACCACCTGCTTGTTCAAAGGAATAGGATAATTGATCATATTGTTTTAGTAAATCTTGATTTTCGGGGTCATTTGAAATATCAATTTGCAATTGTTCAATTTTATGACTTTTGTCAACTAAAGATGCAAAAACAGTTAACATTTCTTCCCAAATGCTATTGTTTTCATTCAATCCATTTTCCTGAGCAATGTATCCTACTATTATATCCTTGTTGATTGTAAAATTGCCGCCAGATGGTTCTTGTTGTCCTGTCATGATCTTTAATAGTGTAGTTTTTCCCGCACCATTAGGGCCAACTAATCCAATTCTGGCATTGTCTGAGATAGAAAAATCAACATCGTTAAAGATTTGATTTATCCCAAAATGTTGTTCTAAATTTTTTGCTTGTGCTATTATCATATCTTTTCACCTTAGGTTATTGTAACATAGCTAATTATTATCTATAATTATAAAATCTATGATATCAAAATAAATTAATATGTAATATTGCTTGATTTTATCTAGCAATTATAATTATGATAGTTGTAGTTATATTAAAATTTGCTAGTTTAGTTGCGAATTTTAAAAGAAAGAGGCATTTTTTTAATGGATGAAAGTAATATTCCTGGAGCTACAGCTAAAAGGCTACCTTTATATTACCGTTATTTGATTTTTTTGGATGATGCAGGTAAAAAACGCGTATCATCGGCGGAATTAGCCGAAGCAGTACAAGTTGATAGTGTCTCTATTAGAAGAGATTTTTCATATTTTGGTGCCTTAGGTAAACCTGGCTATGGCTATGAAGTAAAAGGATTGTTATCTTTTTTGAAAAAGATTTTGAATCAAGATATTCTGACTAATGTAGCCTTAGTTGGTGTAGGTCATATGGGACACGCTTTATTAAATTATAATTTTAAAAGAACGAATAATATTAGGATTTCAGCGGCTTTTGATATCAATAAGAAAATTACGGGTCGCATCCTTTGTGGTGTTCCAGTTTACGATATTAATGAAATGCATCAACAATTGCAAGATCAACAGATTAATATCGCTATTTTATGTGTGCCTCAAGATGTAGCTCAAAAAACGGCTGATGAAATGATAACAGCAGGTATAAAAGGCATTATGAATTTTACCCCGATTAGATTAATCGTGCCTCACGGTGTTCGTGTGCAGAATGTTGATTTGGCTACAGAGTTGCAAACTTTGAATTATTTTTTGAATTCACGAAAATGAGATGTAATAATCTCATTTTTTTGTGTTAAAAACTTGCATAAATTTCAAAATCAATGTATCATCATAGATGTAAGTTAGCACTTAATATTTAAGAGTGCTAAAAATCATTATGGGAGGTATATAACGTGTTACAACCAATGGGTGATCGCGTGATCGTTAAAGTTAAGGATGAAGAAGAAAAAAATGTTGGAGGCATTGTCTTAGCTTCTAACGCAAAGGAAAAGCCTCAAACAGGTGAAGTTGTTGCTGTTGGCCAAGGAGCTCGTGATGCAAATGGCAATTTAATACCGATGACTGTAGCCAAAGGTACAGAAGTATTTTTTGATAAATATTCAGGCACTAATTTAAAATACGAAGGTCAAGAATATCTTGTTTTGCATGAAAAAGATATTTTAGCATATATAAAATAATTTAGTAAAAAGGTGGTTAGATTAAATGGCAAAAGATATAAAGTTCTCTGAAGATGCAAGAAGCTCCTTGTTGAGGGGTGTAGATAAATTAGCTAATACTGTTAAAACAACATTGGGACCTAAAGGTAGAAATGTAGTTTTAGAGAAAAGCTATGGTGCTCCTGATATTACTAATGATGGTGTGACTATCGCTAAAAATATTGAATTGAAAGATCATTTCGAAAATTTGGGTGCTAAATTAGTAGCTGAAGTGGCACAAAAGACCAATGATATTGCTGGTGACGGAACGACTACTGCAACTGTTTTAGCACAAGCAATTGTTCGTGAAGGTATGAAGAATGTTACTGCTGGAGCTAACCCAGTTGGTATTCGCCGTGGTATTGAAATAGCTACTAAGGCTGCAGTAGCAGAATTGCATAAAATTAGTCATGAAGTAAGTTCTAAAGCTGAAATAGCACAAGTTGCTTCTGTTTCTTCAGCATCAACAGAAGTTGGTGAATTGATTGCTGATGCAATGGAACGAGTAGGACACGATGGTGTAATTACAATTGAAGAATCTAAAGGTATCGATACCGAATTATCAGTTGTAGAAGGTATGCAATTTGATCGTGGTTATTTATCTCAATACATGGTTACTGACAACGACAAGATGGAAGCCGATTTAGAAAATCCATATATCTTAATTACTGATAAGAAGATTTCTAATATTCAAGATATTTTGCCATTATTACAAGAAATTGTACAGCAAGGTAAGTCTTTATTAATCATTGCTGATGACGTTGATGGTGAAGCTTTACCAACTCTTGTTTTGAACAAGATTCGTGGCACATTCAATGTTGTAGCTGTTAAAGCTCCAGGTTTTGGTGATCGTCGAAAAGCAATGCTTGAAGATATTGCTATTTTAACAGGTGGTACTGTAATTTCATCTGATTTAGGATTAGAACTAAAGGATACTAAGATTGAGCAATTAGGTACTGCTGGCAGAATTACAATTACTAAAGACTCCACTACAATTGTAGAAGGTGCGGGTTCTAAAGAGGCAATCAGTGAACGTACTGAACAAATTAAGAAACAAATTGCTGATACCACTTCTGACTTTGATCGTGAAAAATTACAAGAACGTCTAGCTAAGCTTTCTGGTGGTGTTGCTGTCATTAAAGTTGGTGCTGCTACAGAAACAGAATTAAAAGAAAAGAAATATCGTATTGAAGATGCCTTGAATTCAACTCGTGCTGCTGTTGAGGAAGGTTATGTTGCTGGTGGTGGTACTGCTTTGGTTGACGTTATGAAAGCAATTGATAACAATGTAAAAGCTGATACTGATGATGCTAAGACCGGTGTTAAGATTGTTTTAGCAGCATTGTCTGCACCAGTTCGTCAAATTGCAGAAAATGCTGGTAAAGATGGTTCAGTTATTTTAGATCACTTGCTTCATGCAGATCTTGAAATTGGTTACAATGCAGCTACAGATAAGTGGGAGAATATGGTTACTGCTGGAATTATTGACCCAACTAAGGTTACTCGTTCTGCATTGCAAAATGCTGCTTCTATTGCTGCATTATTATTAACAACAGAAGCTGTAGTTGCTGATGAGCCTGAAGAAAGCAAAGCACAATGCCCTTGCCCTACAAATCCAGGTGTTCCAGGAATGGGAATGTAATTAATCAATTAATAAGTTAACCCCCCCGATTAAATTATTATTGAAGTAAAAATAAGAGTGATTTTGATATTAATTCAGAATCACTCTTTTTGCTTTAGTGTATAATATTTAGCAGTTATGATAGTGATAAAGGAAGTAATTAGATGGCTGAGAAGATAACACCGATGATGGAACAATATTATAAAATAAAGCAACAATATCCAGATGCTTTTTTATTTTATCGTGTTGGCGATTTTTATGAATTGTTCGAAGACGATGCAGTAAAAGGAGCTAAGTTACTTGAACTAACGCTAACACATAGATCCAATAAATCAGCTAAACCGATCCCCATGGCCGGTGTACCACATCTAGCAGTTGATAGTTATATTAATACTTTAGTTGATAAAGGATATAAGGTAGCTATTTGTGAGCAACTAGAAGATCCTAAAAAAGCCCAAGGAATGGTTAAACGAGGTATTATTCAGCTAGTAACTCCAGGTACGGTAATTAATGATAATCCTGATCAGGCTAAAGAAAGTAATTATTTAACATCGCTTTGCTCAAACAGTCAGGGTTGGGGATTAACTTATTGCGACTTATCTACTGGTGAATCTTATGCAACTCATTTAACTAGTTGGGAAATGATTGTTAACGAGTTGTTGTCTTTACAAACCAGAGAATTAGTTTATGGCGAAACATTAACTTCTGATAAACAAATTTTTCTCAAAAAAGCTGGAATTACTTTATCTCAGCCAGTTAAGCTTTCCAAAGAACATGCCGAAGTATCTTATGTAACTCAGCAATTGCATAATCAGTTGGAAATTGCGGCAACTAAGCAATTATTGGCATATTTGCTCGCTACACAAAAAAGAAGTTTAGCACATTTGCAAGTAACACAAAGTTATGAGCCTAATCAATATTTGCAAATGTCACATATTGTGCAAACTAATTTGGAGTTGATTAAATCTGCTAAAACTGGCAAGAAAATGGGATCGTTATTTTGGTTATTAGATAAGACATCCACAGCAATGGGTGGTCGATTACTTAAATCATGGATTGAACGCCCTTTAATTTCTTTATCAGAAATCAAGTCACGCCAATTAGTTGTTACAGCACTTTTTGATGATTATTTTAGTCGTGAAAAAATAATTAAGCAGCTACAAGGTGTTTATGATTTGGAACGATTGACGGGAAGAGTTGCTTTGGGATCCGCTAATGCACGAGAACTTTTGCAATTGGCTGATTCACTAGCTGTTGTCCCAGAAATTATCAATATTTTAGCCAATAGTAAAAATGAAGTTTTAAATGATTTTGCTCAAAAAATAGATCCACTGAAGGGTATTCATGATTTAATTGTCAAAACCATTGTAGAAAATCCTCCTTTATCAACTAAGGAAGGTGGCATTATTAAAGCGGGTGTTTCTAGTCAATTAGATCGTTATCGAGATGCGATGATGAATGGTAAAAAATGGCTAGCAGATATGGCTAATAGTGAGCGAGAAAAAACTGGAATCAACAATTTACGAGTTGGTTATAATAAAGTTTTTGGATATTATATTGAAGTCACTAATTCTTATAAAGATAAAGTTCCATTAGATCGTTATATGAGAAAGCAAACATTAACTAATGCAGAACGATATATTACAGTCGAACTAAAGGAACATGAGGCATTAATTTTAGAAGCCCAGGATTATTCAACTGATTTGGAATATGAATTGTTTACTAATTTGCGAGAAGATATTAAAAAGTATATTCCAGCTTTGCAAAAATTAGCTAAGCAATTGTCTTCATTAGATGTTTTGTCTACTTTTAGTTTACTTAGTGAGCAGAATAATTATGTTTGCCCGCAATTTAGTCAAGATTCATCAGCAATTAATATAGTTAATGGACGTCATCCAGTAGTAGAAAAAGTTATGTCTGATGAAGAATATATTCCTAATGATGTAAAAATGGATGAGCAAACTAACATTTTTTTGATTACTGGTCCGAATATGTCTGGTAAATCTACATATATGCGGCAGTTGGCTTTGATTATCATTATGGCTCAAATGGGTTGCTTTATTCCTGCAGATAGTGCTGTTTTACCTATTTTTGATAAGATTTTTACTAGGATTGGTGCTGGAGATGACTTGATTTCTGGCAAAAGTACCTTTATGGTGGAAATGAGTGAAGCTAATATTGCTTTAAAGAATGCTACCAAGAGATCATTGATTTTGTTTGATGAGATAGGTCGAGGGACTGCTACGTATGATGGAATGGCACTAGCTGGTGCTATTATTAAGTATTTACACGATAAAGTGGGAGCCAAAACATTATTTGCTACGCATTACCATGAATTAACTGATTTGGATCAAGAATTGGCACATTTCAAAAATATACATGTTGGTGCAACACAGGAGAATGGACATTTAATTTTTTTACACAAAATTTTACCTGGTGCAGCAGACCAATCATATGGAATTCATGTTGCTCAATTAGCAGGGTTGCCAACTAAAGTTTTAAGAGAAGCTACGCATATGTTAAAACAGTTAGAAAAACATTCTGACAATCAGGCAGCTTTTAGTGATGAACAATTAGATTTATTTGGCAGCTCTGATCAGCACAAAATGTCGGATGAAGAACAAGATGTTTTAACACAAATAAAGAATCTTTATTTAAATGAAATAACACCGTTACAAGTTATGCAATTAGTAGCTAATTGGCAGGATGAGTTGAAAAATAAGGAATAATAATTATGACCAAAATACATAAACTATCTTCCGAATTAACTAATCAAATCGCTGCTGGAGAGGTTATTGAACGTCCAGCAAGTGTGATTAAAGAATTGTGTGAAAATGCATTGGATGCTGGTAGTACTAGAATTAAGATTGACTTTATTGATGCTGGATTAAAGCAAATAGTAGTACAAGATAATGGTAGTGGTATTGCAGCTGATGAGATTGATTTAGCATTTATGCGTCATGCAACTAGTAAAATCAATACTAATCATGATTTGTTTAACATAGCAACTTTAGGATTTAGAGGAGAGGCCTTGGCTTCGATTGCAGCAGTTGCTAAAGTCGATATTGTAACTAATACAGGCGACGTTAATGGAATTCATGCAATTTTTGAAGATAGTAATAAGGTTAAGCAAGAAGCAATAGCTAGTCCTCAAGGTACCAAAATTGTGGTGAAGGATTTATTTTATAATACACCAGCAAGATTAAAATATCTAAAATCTGAACGGACAGAAATTATGAAAATTGTTGATATTGTCAATCGATTGGCATTAGGATATCCCCAAGTGTCTTTTGAATTAACTAATCAACAGAAGCAATTATTGAAAACTACAGGACATGATGACTTGCGACAAACTGCTGCTAATATATATGGAATTAAGGTTGCCGAAAAGATGCTTGCTATCTATGCTCAAAGTCCAGATTTCAAAATCGCTGGTTTAATATCACGTGCAGATGATACTCGTTCTACTCGCAATTTTATTACATTGTTATTGAATACTCGTTATGTTAAAAATTATCGTTTAGTACAAGCAATTGTTGATGGATATGGTACTAGACTTCTCAAAGGACGTTATCCATTTGCAATTGTTAAAATAGATTTGGATCCATTATTAGTTGATGTTAATGTACATCCGACTAAGCAAGAAGTTCGCTTATCTAAAGAATCAGAATTAGCTCGCTTAATTGTCAGAACAATTGATCAGGCGTTAGGTGCAACTGAACATGAAATAGCTAGTTTTGATGATGCAAATGAAAGTAAGCAAACTAAGTTAGATCAGTTAGAATTCAATTTAAATGAGGCGGTTGTAGATACAAGCCGAATTCCAGTCGAATTTTCGATACCAAATGATTTAACAGATGATAGTTCAAAAGTTAAAGAAGATGACACAACTTTTGTTAGCTTGAAGCACCCACGACAAGATGAACATTATTTAGTAACAACAACATGGGATGCAAATGTTCAAGCCCAAACAGCCTTGTCACCATTTAGTGCTTCGTCATTGTCTAGTGAAGTTACAACAAGTAGTGAACAAATTTTAGTCAATAAATTGCCACAGTTGCAATGTTTAGGGCAGATGCATGAATATCTATTAGCAACAGCCGATAATGATTTATATATTGTTGATCAAGTGGCAGCTGATAATCGCCTTGCTTTTGATAAGTTGCTATTGCAAATGCAAGCCGAAAATAATTATGAGCAAACTTTATTAGATAATATTATTTTGGACTTTTCAATGATTGATTTTTTGAAAGTGCAAGATAAATTAGCTGATTTTAAAAAGTTAGGACTTAATTTAGAAGAATTTGGTGGCCGAAGTTTTGTATTGCAGGAATATCCTCTTTGGTTAGAAAATTGTGATCAAATACAAATAAAAGCAGTGATAGATTTGATTTTGGCTCATATTAATGCACCACTTGATAAAATCAGAATAGAACTTGCTAAAAAAATTGTAGCTACTAAACATATTAGACGTAAGTCGCTTAATTCGCTAGAAATGGTAGAAATGTTAACTAGTTTATCCAATAGTTCTAATCCTTATCATGATCCATTTGGTAAAATTATTATTGCTAAAATCAGTGAAAATGATTTACGGAAATTATTTCAAAAATAACTCAATGTAAGGAAAAAATCTATGTTTGAATATTTACAAGGCAAAGTGACTATTGTCAATCCAGCTTATATAGTTTTAGATGTTGTAGGTGTAGGATATAAATTATATACTCCTAATCCATACCAATTTATTGAAAATAAACAATATTGTATTTTTGTAGAACAGGTAGTACGTGAAAATGCTATTACTCTGTATGGCTTTGCTACCAATGAAGATAAGCAGTTATTTTTGAAGTTGATTTCTGTTTCAGGGATTGGACCTAAATCAGCTTTAGCTATTATGGCTGCTGAAAATAGTCAGTCTTTGATGGCAGCAATTGAGCAAGGTGAAATTAAATATTTGACTAAATTTCCTGGCGTTGGTAAAAAAGTTGCATCACAAATTATTCTCGATTTAAAAGGTAAATTAGATGTTAGTGATCAACCACAGCTAGAATTAATATTAGATCAGGATAACCCAGCGTTAAAAGATGCAATTCTAGCTTTATCAGCATTAGGATATAGCAATAAAGAAGTCGAAAAAATAAAACCTAAATTGGAAAAACTTCCAAATCAGAGTGCTGATCTTTATATTAAAGAAGCACTGAAATTACTTTTAAAGCAATAGTGAGGAGGATATCAATTTGACGAAAGATAACTTGTTTAGCAGTGAATCTACGCCTATGGAACAAGCAACTGAATTATCATTAAGACCTAGCAATTTAAGTCAATATATTGGTCAAGAAAAAGTAAAATCGGAAATGGCAATTTATATTAAAGCTGCTAAACAAAGAGACGAATCATTAGATCATGTGCTCTTATATGGACCACCAGGATTAGGAAAAACCACTATGGCCTTTGTAATTGCTAACGAATTGGGGGTAACTTTAAAAAGTACCTCAGGACCAGCAATTGATAAAGCGGGCGATTTGGTGGCCTTATTATCTGAATTAAAGCCAGGCGATGTGTTATTTATTGACGAAATTCATCGCTTAGCCAAAACTGTGGAAGAAATCTTATACTCGGCTATGGAAGATTTTTATGTTGATATTATGGTTGGAGAAGGTTCTGCTGCTCATGCCGTTCATGTTCCATTATCGCCATTTACCTTAATTGGTGCTACTACACGAGCAGGGCAGTTGTCTGCTCCGTTGCGGGATCGTTTTGGTATTGTTGAACATATGCAATATTATTCTGAAGATGAATTACAACAAATTATAGAACGTTCTAGTCGAGTATTAGAGACAGGAATTAATATTGAAGCTGCTCATGAATTAGCACGGCGATCTAGAGGTACACCTCGTGTTGCCAATAGATTATTAAAAAGAATTCGTGATTTTGCTGAAGTTAATGGTGAGACATCGATATCTTTATTAACGACTAAGCATGCCTTAGCTAAACTTGAAGTTGATGATGAAGGATTAGATCAAATAGATCGAAAAATTTTAAAGATAATGATTAATTGTTATCATGGAGGACCTGTTGGAATTAAAACTTTGGCTGCTAATATAGGTGAAGATGTAGAGACTATTAGCGAAGTTTATGAACCTTATTTATTACAAAAAGGTTTTATTTCTAGAACTCCCCGTGGTCGTGTAGCGAATGCTAAAGCATATGTGCAATTAGGAATATCGTTAGATACTAGATGAATTAACATATTTTCTGTATAATTAAGTGTATAAATAAATTGAGTTTATGAGGTGAATACTTTGAATACATTCTTTTTAGCTGCTAATTCAAGCAATAGTATGTTGGTTACTATCTTTATGGTTGTTATTATGTTCGGATTTATGTATTTTGCAATGATCCGTCCACAAAAAAAGCAACAACAAGTGCGGATGAAGATGCTTTCTGAATTAAAAAAGGGCGATAAAGTTATTTTGCTTGATGGGATGCATTGTAAGATTGATACTATTAATGGTGATGACACAATTGTAGTTGATGCTGACGGAATATTTTTGACTTTTAGTCGTAGTGCTATTCGTCAAATTTTGCCAGATGATGTAGAAGCTAATAAGCCAGTCGCTACAAATGAAAATGTAGAAACTAAGGATGAAGAAAAATAACATCTGTTTTTACTAAAAAAACGCCAGGACGGCGTTTTTTATTTTGGTTTGCTTTGAATATATTATAAAATAGAAATTGAAGTTGATGAAAGGGAGCTACGTGGATGAAAAATATCCCTAATGTAATGATAATTTTTGGTGGTTCAGGTGATTTGGCTCATCGTAAGCTTTATCCTGCCTTGTTTAATTTATATCGTAAAGGTCTAATTGCAGATAATTTTGCAGTTATTGCTACAGCTCGTAGGCCATGGTCGCATGATTTCTTGCGTGGTCAAGTAAAAAATGCAGTTAATGAAACATGTGAACAAATTGATGCAGCTGATTTAGATCGATTCGCTACTCATTTTTATTATCAATCACATGATGTAACACATGTTGATCATTATATTGCCTTGAAGCAATTAGCTCAGAAGCTAGATGAAAAATATGACTGTCATGGCAATAGAATTTTTTATATGGCAATGGCTCCCAGCTTTTTTGGTACAATTGCTACGCATATTAATGATCAAAAATTGCTGGGTACTGGTTTTAATCGCCTTATTGTTGAAAAGCCTTTTGGACGTGATTATGAGACTGCTGAAAAGTTGAACCAAGAGATTGGAGCAAGTTTTGACGAAAAATCCGTTTATCGGATCGATCATTATTTGGGTAAAGAAATGATTCAGAATATTCTCCCTTTACGTTTTGCTAATCCATTATTAAAAAATATCTGGAATGCTGAATATATTAAAAATATTCAAGTTACCTTAGCAGAAAAAATTGGTGTAGGTACGCGTGGCGGATATTATGATAATTCTGGTGCGTTACGGGATATGGTCCAAAATCATATTTTCCAAATTATTACGCTTTTAGCTATGCCAGCACCCAAAAATTTAACATCAGACGCTATCCATGAAGCTAAACAAAGATTGTTGCAAGGTTTGCAAATTCCTTCTTACGATGAAGTAAGTAAAAGTGTAGTTAGAGGTCAATATTTAGCTTCTGAACATGAACCTGCTTATATTAATGTTGATCAAGTTGCTCCCGATTCATGCACTGAAACCTATGTTGCTGGTAAAGTTAAATTTACCACTGGACCATTGGCTGGCGTTCCTATTTACTTTAGAACAGGTAAAAAGATGCTAGAAAAGAAATCACGGATAGATATTGTGTTAAAAGCAGGCAGTGATTTATATGAAAAAGCCAATGAAAATGTAATAACTATTGAGATTGATCCAGTAAGCAAAATTGTTTTACGCTTAAATGGCAAGGAAATTGTGGGTACAGGATTACGTATTGAAGATTTATCATATGCATTTAATGCTGAAGAAATGCATCAAGTTCCTGATGGCTATGAAAGACTTTTGAATGATGTGTTTATGGCTGATCGAACTAATTTTACTCATTGGATGGAATTAGCCCAATATTGGCGGTATATTGATGCAATTGAGGCAGCTTGGCGTAAACAAAATTCAATGGCAATTAAACCAGATCAATATTTACCTAATGCCTTTGGTCCAAATGCAGCAGATAACATTTTTGAAAATGCGGATTCATATTGGATATATCGTTAAATGGATGAGTTATTACCTTGCAATAATTTTAATCGTAAAATAATCCATTTAGATATGGACGCTTTTTATGCTTCAGTAGAAATCCATGATGACCCAACTATAGCAAATAAAGCTGTGATTATTGGACAAGATCCTCGACAAAGTAATGGACATGGAGTAGTTGCAACAGCTAATTATCTAGCTCGCAAATATGGAGTTCGTTCTGCTATGACAACGATGCAAGCATTAAGATTAGTTCCAGCTGAAAAATTGGTTTTTATTAAGCCAAATTTTGAAAAGTATCGACGTGTATCTGATAAAATTCATCAATTGATGTATGAAATTACAGATGCTATAGAGTCGGTCGCACTAGATGAGGCTTATATGGATGTAACTACCAATAAAATGGGGAATTTTTCTGCATTGGAGTTGGCGACTAATTTGCAAAAAAATATATATCGGGAAACGGGTCTGACTTCTTCTTTTGGCGTTTCATATAATAAATATTTAGCTAAAATGGGTTCAGAATATGCTAAACCCTTTGGCAGAACAGTCATTTTACCAGATGATGCTCTAGAATTTATTGCTAGTCAAAAAATTGAGAAGTTCCCGGGGATCGGTGTTAAGATGCAAGAGCAATTGCATGAATTACAGATTTATACTGGAGCTGATTTGCAGAAACAAAATATTAAGTTCTTGCTGGATCGTTTTAATAAAGCGGGTTACATCATTGCTCAACAAGCCAAAGGAATTGATTTGCGACCAGTTATTAGCAAAAGACCCCGAAAATCATTGGGGTTAGAACATACATTTGATGTTAATATATATGATTATGATAAGTTACTTACATGGCTACGTAATTATAGCTGTGAATTAGCTCAAAAATTACGTACTTTAAATTTACAGACTAGGACAGTCGTTATTAAATTACGCACTGCTGATTTTATAACGATAACCAGACGCTCAGCGTTAGCTGTAGCAACTACTGATGCGATGACCATTTATCAACATGCTAAATCTTCTTTAGAAGATGAAATTGATTGTGTTAGTGGTGGTGTGCGGTTATTAGGATTATCTGCTACAGATTTTGAACAGAAGAGTTATGAAACCTTGAGTTTAGATTTGTTTTAACACCAATGTATAAGAGATTAATGTACAATATAAGATATTAATGAAGGAGTTTTTTTATGAATACATTTGACGAAATTTTCAAAAAAATAAATGATTATTCAACTATAATAATTCATCGGCATCAGCATCCAGATCCAGATGCTTTAGGATCACAAGCTGGATTAGCACGTAGCCTTAAGTTGGCCTTTCCTGAAAAAAAGATTCTCTGTGCTGGTGGACCAGAAGGTGATTTGGTATGGATTAATAAAATGGATGAGGTTAAAGATGAAGATTATCAAGGTGCATTAGTTATTACTGTCGATACGGCTAATACTCCGAGAATCTCAGATGATCGTTTTAGGATGGGCGACTTTTTAATCAAAATGGATCATCACCCTGATGTGGATCCTTATGGTGATTTACGTTATGTAGAACCAGAAAAGCCTGCGGCTGCTGAAATCATCTTTGATTTTATTAAAGCAGAAAAATTACCTTTAACTAAGGAAGTTGCTTATCCAATTTACGCTGGTATGGTAGGAGATACTGGTCGTTTTATGTATGCAGAAACTACTCCTGCAACATTAAAAGCCGCCTATGAATTAGCTGCTACAGGAATTGACATTACCGAAATTGCTATGAATATTTCAACAGTTACATTAGAACAAGCCAAATTGCAAAATTCAGTAATAGATTTATTGCATGTCGATCCTTGTGGAGCTGCTTATGCTGTAGTTACTCAACAACAATTGCATAAGTTGGGGATTAATGAAGATCAAGCTTCAGCTACTATTGGTACCCCTGGTCGTATTAAGGGGATTATTGCTTGGAATATTTTTGTCGAAAAAGCTGATGGGACGTATCGTGTTCATTATCGTTCCAAAGGGCCAATCATTAATCAATTAGCAGAACAACACAATGGTGGTGGACATGCACTTGCTAGTGGAGCTAATGCAGTTGATATGAAAGAAGTTGAGCAAATTTTTGCGGAAGTTGTTGAAGTAACAAAGAAATATAATGAAAATGCAAATGAATAATATTTTTCAAACTGATCAGTTAAAACCAAATATCAAAAAAGGCTTGGAAAAAATTAATTTTTTAAAGCCAACACCTGTGCAACAACAGGTATTGCCATTATTGTTGGCTCATCAAAATGTTGTAGTGCAGGCGGTGACAGGGTCTGGCAAAACGCATGCATATTTAATTCCAATTATTAATGACCTAGATCCTGAACTTTTATGTACTCAAGCAGTCATTACTGCTCCTAGTCGAGAATTAGCTAGTCAACTTTATAAAGTTGCTCGTCAATTGAGGGATGCTGCAGAATTAAATATATCGATTGAATATTTAGGCGGAGGTAATGATCGTACTCGCCAATTAGAAAAAGCATCAAATAGTGCTCCTCAATTGATTATTGCTACACCGGGAAGATTGCATGATTTTGCTATCAAAAAAATCATCAAATTAGATCAGGTAAGTACTTTTATTATTGATGAAGCTGATATGACTTTAGATATGGGCTTTTTAAATCAAATGGATGACATTATGGTGCGATTGGGAACTAATGTAACAATAGGTGCTTTTTCTGCAACGATTCCTGTTAAATTAGAGCAATTTTTAAATAAATATATGGAGCATCCAGAATTCGTAGTCATCGATAATCCAAGTGTTATTTCCCCAACTGTTGCTAATGATTTAATTGATGTAGGTTCTAAGAATAAAAAAGATATTCTTTATACGCTTTTAACTATGGGACAACCTTACCTTGCTTTTGTTTTTGCTAATACTAAAAAAACAGTTGATGAATTAGCAACATATTTAGATCAAAAGGGATTGAAAGTGGCCAAAATTCATGGTGGGATAACTGAACGTGAACGTAAAAGAACTATCAGGCAGGTTAGAGAAGGTCAATATCAATATGTGATCGCTAGTGATTTGGCAGCCCGTGGGATAGATATACCAGGAATTAGTTTAGTCATTAATTATGAAATACCGACTGATTTGGAGTTTGTAATTCATCGTATTGGGCGTACAGGACGTAATAACCTATATGGGCATGCAATTACACTTATCCACGAGGAAGAAATGCAGCAGATAGCACAATTGGAAAAATTAGGTATTCATTTTGAATTTAAGGATCTCAAGAATAATGAATTAGTTGAAAGAACTCATTATCATCGAAGAGATAATCGCCGGACTAGAGCACAAAAATTAGATAATCGACTAGTTGGTATGGTTAAAAAAGCCAAAGTCAAGAAAAAACCAGGTTATAAGAAAAAAATAAAAGTAGCAATTCAAGCTGATAGACAGCAAAAGAAAAAAATCGAAGAACGAATCAAAGCCAGAAAGCAAAAACGTCAGCGTAAACGCGAGCGAGATAGATTACGTGAAGACTTGGAAAAGTAAAAAAATTGTAGTAAGATATAGTAGGTTTAGGATATGTTTTTAGTTTGATATTTCACAGAGAAGATCAAATGGTGAGAAAGATCTAATATTTGGCTATTAATGCTCCCTAGTATTATTTTTTATAAGCAAATAAAGTGGTAACAAATACTGTTGCAATCGAGGTGGTACCGCGCACTGAGCGTCCTCATATCTGCAATAGTATTTTTTTTGGAGGAAAAAGTATGAAAAAATTGACCAGTTCACAAGTTCGTCAAATGTTCTTAGACTTTTTTAAAGAGCATGGTCATATGGTGCTTAAAAGTGCATCATTAATACCACAAGATGATCCTACATTATTATGGATTAACTCTGGTGTAGCAACTATGAAGAAATATTTTGATGGTTCTGTAGTTCCAAAAAATCATCGTATTACTTCATCACAAAAATCAATCAGAACTAATGATATTGAAAATGTCGGAAAAACTGCTAGACACCAAACTTTTTTTGAAATGCTTGGTAATTTCTCAGTTGGTGATTATTTCAAAGAAGAAGTTATTCCATGGGCATGGGAATTTTTAACTAGTGATAAATGGTTAGGCTTAGATCCTGACAAATTATATGTAACTGTTTATCCTAAAGATACTGATGCTTATAGATTATGGCATGAAGTCGTAGGATTGCCTGAAAGCCATATTGTTCAATTGGAAGATAACTTTTGGGATATCGGTGAAGGTCCATGTGGTCCTGACTCAGAAATATTCTATGATCGTGGTCAAGAAAATAACGATGTAGCTGAAGATGATCCTGAGAATTTCCCTGGTGGTGAAAATGCTCGTTATTTGGAGATTTGGAATATCGTATTTTCACAATATAATCATTTAGCAAATGGTAAATATGTTGATCAACCGCATAAAAATATCGATACTGGTATGGGTTTGGAACGTGTGGTTTCGGTTATTCAGGATGCTCCAACTAACTTTGAAACTGACTTGTTCATGCCAATTATTAAGCAAACTGAAAAATTAAGTGATGGTAAACAATATAATAAGGTTGCTGAAGATGATGTGGCATTTAAGATTATTGCTGATCATGTTCGTGCTGTTTCTTTTGCTATTGCTGATGGAGCATTGCCATCTAATTCAGGACGTGGTTATGTTTTGCGTCGTTTGATTAGACGTGCTGACTTAAATGGTAAGCGTTTAGGAATAAAAGGTGCTTTCCTGTATAAATTAGTAGGTGTTGTTGGTGAGATTATGAAGTCTCATTACCCTGAAGTAGTTGATCAGCAAGCTTTTGTTGAAAAAGTTATTAAGAATGAGGAAGACCGTTTCCAAGAGACATTATCATCAGGATTAAATTTATTAGATAGTTTAATTTCTGACGCTAAAAGTGCTAAAGCTACAAAATTATCAGGTAAAGATGCTTTCAAATTGTTTGATACATATGGTTTTCCATATGAATTAACTTTTGAAGCTGCTCAAGATGCTGGCCTAGCTGTTGATAAAGAAGAATTTGATGCTGAAATGAGGGCTCAAAAAGAACGTGCAAGAAAAGCACGTGGTAATTTACAATCAATGGGTTCACAAGATATAACTTTGATGAACATTAAGGACGAAAGTGTCTTTGAGTATCACCAATTACAAGAAGATCATGCAAAATTACTTGATATTGTAGTTGACGATAAATTAGTTGATCAAGTTAATGGTGAACAAGCAACATTAATTTTTGATAAGACACCATTTTATGCTGAACGTGGTGGTCAAGTAGCAGACCATGGAGAAATTTTTAACCAAGCTGGAGAATTAGTAGCTCATGTGATTGATGTACAACATGCACCTAATGATCAGAATTTGCACTTTGTTGAGTTGGTTTTGCCAATGCAAAAGGGTGAAGAATACGTTCTAAAAGTTGATGAACAACGCCGCCGTGGCTTAAAACATAATCATACTGCTACTCATTTGTTACATGCTGCTTTACGTCAAGTTTTAGGTACGCATACTCATCAAGCTGGATCATTGGTCGAGCCTGATTATTTGAGATTTGACTTTACTAGTTTAGAGCCAATGACTAAGCGAGAAATTGCTACTGTAGAAAGATTAGTTAATGAAAAAATTTGGGCTGAAATTCCTGTAAAAACAACCATTACTGATCAAGAAACAGGACTTAAGATGGGTGCTTTAGCATTATTTGGCGAAAAATATCACGAAAAAGTTCGTGTGGTTCAAATTAACGATTTTTCTATTGAATTTTGTGGTGGTACACACTGTGAGAATACAGATCAAATAGGTATGTTAAAGATTGTTTCTGAATCAGCTATTGGTGCTGGAATGCGTAGAATTGTGGCTGTAACTGGTCAACAGGCATATGAATATGCAGTTAAGCACGATGAGATTCTAAAAGAAATTCAAGATGAAGTTAAGGCTACAAAAGTTGATGATATTCAAAATAAAGTTGTTGCTTTAGAAGATGCTTTACGTGAAGAACAAAAGACTGTAGAACAATTAAAATCACAAATTAATCAAGCAAAAGCTAGTGATTTAACTGATGATATTAAAGATATTAATGGCTTGAAAGTTATTGCGAAAATTGTTGATGTAGACGGTATGAATGATTTACGTGAATTGTCTGATAATTGGAAAACTCAAAATCTGTCAGATGTCTTAATTTTAGGTACTACTGTTGCTGGCAAAGCTAACATGCTAATTAGTTTAAATGATAAAGCTATTAAAGCCGGACATAAGGCTGGAGATTTGATTAAAATTGCTGCACCTATTTTTGGAGGTGGCGGTGGTGGTCGCCCTAATATGGCACAAGCAGGTGGAAAGAACCCAGCTGGATTAGCCAAAGCATTAGAAACTGTTTTGAATGAACTTTAATTTTGTGTTAATATTTTTGATAATATGATTGAGTTATAGGTTATTTTTAAGTAAAATTAAATTGATGGGAGGAATTAATATGAGTTCGCTAGATAAAACTATGCATTTTGACTTTAATCAAAATAAAGGAAAAAATGTTTATGATACATTACAAGATGTTTATGTTGCTTTAGAGGAAAAGGGATATAGTCCGATTAATCAAATAGTTGGTTATCTTCTTTCAGGCGATCCGGCATATATTCCTCGACATAATGATGCACGTAATCTTATTTTAAAACATGAACGTGATGAGATAATTGAAGAATTAGTCAAGTCATATTTAGGCAAGGATAAATAATGCGGCTATTAGGATTGGATGTAGGTAGTAAAACTGTAGGTGTTGCAGTTAGCGATGCTTTGGGAATTACTGCACAAGAGGTTGAAACAATACCGATTGATGAGAGTAAATATAATTTTGGTATGAGACGTGTCAAGCAATTAGTGCGTGAGTACGAAGTATCAGGCTTTGTGGTGGGCTTACCTAAGAATATGGATGGAACTTGTGGTGAGTCAGCTCAAAGGTGCCTTGATTATGGAGAACGTTTAAAAGCCAAATTTAAAATACCCGTTTATTATAGTGATGAGCGACTTACTACCATTCAGGCTAAAAGGATTTTAGTTGAAGAAGCTGGAATTAGTGATCGTGTTGCTCGTAAAAAGATTATTGATCAGATGGCAGCAGTTTTAATTTTACAGAATTTTCTTGAAGCTAAGCGAAAGGATAACTAGATAACCATGGGCGAAAAGATTAGTAACAAAAATACTGAAAATCAAATAACATTAATTGATGATAAGGGTAATGAAGAATTATTCGAGATTTTATTTACATTTACTTCTGATGATTATAATAAATCATATGTATTACTTTATCCTGCTGCTGTAGGTGAAGATGAAGAAGTAGAAGTTCAGGCATTTTCATATGATGCTGATGAGGACGGTGCTGTTCTTGGTTCTAACTTGCATGAAATTACTAGCGATGAAGAATGGGATATGGTACAAGGAGTTTTAAACACCTTTCTTTCAGATGAACGATTAAGTGGTGAATAAACGGGAAAAGGATCAGTAATGCTGGTCTTTTTTCATTGGTGATAGCATGGCTTTCATTTTAAGATAGTCCCTATTTAGGGATTATTTTTATGGAGAATTAATTATTTATGAACTCAAAAATTATTGAAAAATTGGAATTTAAACGAATTACTCAAATGCTGAGTGATTTAGCTGTAACTGAACCTGCTAAAAAATTAGCTCAAGAATTATTACCAGTTTCAGATTACAAAACTGTACTTAATAATATGGCTCAAACTACAGCCTTAGTAAATATACAGCGAGTTAAGGGTCCCTTACCTTTGACGGATTTTGTTGATGTTAATGCTAGCATTAAACGCTTACATATTAATGCAGATTTAAATGCACAAGAATTAGGTAATATTTTATTGATTTTATCTATAGTGCGAGATTGTAAAAATTTTTTGTCAGCAATACAAGATCGTGAACTCGATTTGCATGCTATCGATGATTTAATCGATTCATTATTGCCATTAGATGATTTATTTAATGCTTTAAATCGCTCATTGGAGAGTGATGGAACTGTTTTAGATACAGCATCTGCCGAATTAAATCGCATCAGACACAATTTAAAGGCTAATGAGCTCGATATCAAAACTAAAATGGAAGCATATCTTAAGAATTCATCTGAATATCTTACGGAATCGATTATTACGATTCGAGATGGACGTTATGTTATTCCAGTAAAGCAAACTTATAAAAATAAATTTGGTGGTGTTGTTCATGACCAAAGTGCTAGTGGGCAAACGATGTTTATTGAGCCTGAAGCAGTTTTATCAATTAATAATCGCCAACAACAGCTTGTTTATGAAGAAAAACGTGAAATACATAAAATTTTGAAGCAATTGTCGCTTATGGCTCAAGAATATATTGATGAAATTGCAGCAGATGCTCATACGTTAATTTCGCTTGATTTTTTGAGTGCTAAAAGTTTATTAGCTAAGAAGTTAAAAGCTACTGAACCAATTTTTACTGAAAATAATGAAGTGGATTTACATGGTGCTCGTCATCCATTGCTAGATCCTAACAAAGTGGTGACTAATGATATTGAATTAGGAAAAAATTTTGATACGATGCTTATTACTGGGCCTAATACTGGTGGTAAGACAATCATATTAAAAACAGTTGGAATTTTACAATTAATGGCTCAGTCAGGTTTATATATTACAGCTCATGAAGGTAGTAAAGTTGGAATATTCCGTGAGATTTATGCCGATATTGGTGATGAACAATCAATCGATCAATCTTTGAGTACTTTTTCATCACACATGGATCAAATCATCAAAATTATGGCTAATGTTAATCAAGATGATTTAGTTTTACTTGATGAGCTGGGAGCTGGAACTGATCCAGAAGAAGGCGCATGCTTAGCTATTGCAATTTTGGATTATATGCAAGCTAGATTGCCTAAAATAATGATTACTACTCATTACCCTGAATTGAAATTATATGGCTATAATCGCCTTAGAACTAGTAATGCGTCAATGGAGTTTGATGTTAAAAAGATGCATCCAACTTATAAATTAAGAATAGGTATACCTGGGCAGAGTAATGCATTTGCTATTGCTGAACAGTTAGGGATGGATAATACAGTCATTATAGCTGGACGGTCATTAATGTCAGAGCAAAATAACGATATTAACAAGATGATTTTAAGGCTTAATCAGCAAACTAAAGACGCAGAAGAACTAACTAATCAGGTGCATAAAAAATTAAAATTATGTATAGCTTTGAAAAATAAATTACAGGCTGGGTTAGACTGGTATAATCAGCAAGTTGATCATCAAATGCAATTAACGATGGCAAAAGTCGATAAAATTGTTAGTGATAAACGCAATGAGGCTGAAAAAATAATTAAGCAGTTGAAGCAGCAACAACATGATAATGGTCAATTTAAAATAAATAAGGTTATTGAAGCTAAAAATGCCTTTAATGCGATTGAAAATGAAACTCAGCAACTAGCTCATAACAAGATTTTAAAAAAGGCTAAGAAAAAACATGATATCCAACCTGGCGATGCAGTTAAAGTTAGTTCTTATGGTCAAACAGGTGTAGTAACCAAAAAAATCTCCGATAATCAATTTGAAGTACAAATTGGAATTATCAAAGTAAAAGTAAGTGGAACTGATTTAGATAAAATAGTTAGCAAAAAGGCAAAAACTAAAGAAATGGTAGTTAGATCTGGTCGAGGTATCAGAACTACTCAAGCCAAAGCAGAGTTGGATTTGCGAGGCAAAAGATACGAAGATGCAATGGTTGAATTGGATAGATATATTGATTCAGCTCTCTTAAATGGGTTGACAGTAGTGACAATAATTCATGGAGTAGGAACTGGTGCTATTAGATTAGGTGTAGGAAAGTATCTTCGTCAAAGTAAACATGTGCAGTCATTTGCCTATGCTCCCGCTAATGAAGGTGGAACGGGTGCTACGATTGTTCATTTGAAATAATAAATTAAATATTTGCAAAAAGATACATGATTGTATATATTGAAAACTAGCTAATTAAATCATAGATCAAAGCTTGATAGAGAAAGAGGAAAAAAGATGTTTGAAGAACTGACGGATAAGACGTATGAAGTAGAAACTAGTGAAGGCTTAGTTGTAATTGATTTTTGGGCTCCTTGGTGTGGACCATGTAGGATGCAATCGCCTGTAATTGATGAATTGTCAGAAGAAATGCAAGATGTTAAATTTGCTAAAGTTGATATTGATCAAAATCCTGATACACCTAAAGCATTAGGAATAATGGCTATTCCAACTATTTTAATTAAAAAAGATGGAAAATTAGTTAACCGCTTTACAGGCTTTACCCCGAAAGAAAAGTTAAAAGCTGCTATTGAAGAATATATTGATTAAAGTACCAATATAAAATTTGATGCTCTGAGCAAAAAAATAAGAGGTTACTTCTAAAATCTAGAGGTTGCCTCTTATTTTTATATGAACAAGCCTAAGCTAATAATTATAGTGTGGAATAATTTTGAATTAGTCGTATTGAACAACGATTTCCACTACTTTTCTTTTGGAATCAATATTGGCGACTGCTTCTGCGTTAGTTTTATTTTCTCGAGCAATGCATTCAGCGATAATACCACTTTCAATGGTAAATTCAGTGATGCTACTTTCTATTCGATCAGTCACATTTTGACCAGATAACTCAAAAACTACTGTTTTTCTGCGATTACTGATTAATTTTAATTGACCAAATTGAGCTATTCTGAAAAATTCTGGTAGATCATCGATATCAGAAAGGTCATATCGACGAGATACTCGTTTACCTGCCCAATAAAGGATATCGCTGGCATCTTTGCCTAAAATTTCACTTAGAATACAATCTCTATATAAACTATTTATAAAATAAAGTTGTTCCGAATTATCTTGCATATTTTTTCATTTCCTTTTTTATCTTAAATTATTGTAAACTAAAAAGGGGTAGAATGTAAAAAGTAATTTTTAAAAAATTGGAGGAAAATTATTTAATGGATAATCGTCCTATTGGAATATTGGATTCAGGATTAGGTGGTCTAACCGTTTTAAAAAAAGTTATTCAAAGATTACCTAATGAATCTACTATTTTTATTGGCGATCAAGCTCATATGCCATATGGTGATCGCACAGTAGAAGATATTATTAATTTAACAAGGGCTAGTGTAAAATTTTTACTAACCAAAAATGTCAAAGTAATTATTTTTGGTTGTAATACGGCCACAGCGGCAGCTATGTCGGTTATTCAGCAGGAGATTCCAATGCAAATTATTGGTGTGATTCAATCTGGTGCTTTAGCTGCGTCCAAAATTACGCAAACCAATCAAGTAGCTGTTATTGCTACTAATGCTACTGTAAATAGCCATTCTTATGTTAAAGAAATAGCTTTTAGAAATGCACAAATACAAGTTACCGAATTAGGTGAACCTAAATTAGCACCACTAGTAGAGGCTAATCCTTCTGACAAAATAAAAAAGGCCGTTGTTGCCCAGTGTCTAGCACCATTAAAGCATGTGCAATATGATACATTGATTTTAGGATGTACACATTATCCCTTATTAATTAAAGAAATAGCTGAATTTATTGGCAAAGACAAAAAAATTGTTGATCCCGCTGATCAAGTCGCACAATACACTTTTAATGTCCTTAAACGAGATAATTTATTAGCAGCAAAAGGTGGAAAGCATGAATATTATACGACAGGCGATCCAATTAAATTTATGAAAATTGCTCAAAAATGGATGCATGATCCAACATTAAAAGCACAGCATGTAGAATAAAAAAGGAAGTATAAATTTTGGATACATTATTATTTGCAACTACTAATTTAAATAAGGCCAAAGAGGTAGAAAAAGCTCTAAAATTAGCTAATTTTCCACTAAAAGTTATAACTAATCGGGATTTAGAAAATGTTCCTGAAGTTATAGAAACAGGTACTACTTTTTTACAAAATGCTACTTTAAAGGCTCATAAGTTAGCTCAGTTTAGTCAATTGCCTACTTTAGCGGATGATTCAGGGTTGATGGTTGATAAATTAAATGGAGCTCCTGGTGTTTATTCAGCTAGGTATTCAGGAGAAGATCACAATGATGCCCGCAATAATGCTAAATTATTGGCTGAACTAGGTGGCGTACCTGAGCAACAACGAACAGCCGTTTTTCATACTACCATGGTGCTGTCATGGCCTGACAGATATGACTGTGATTTAGTAAGTCAAGGCGAAATTTTGGGTCGCATTTTAACAATGCCTAAAGGTGAAGGCAATTTTGGTTACGACCCTCTATTTTATGTAGCAGAAAAAGGCAAAACTTTCGCAGAAATGACAGTTGAGGAAAAAAATACAATATCCCATCGAGGAATCGCATTACGCAAATTATTAGCTGAATTGCCAATGTGGTGGAAAAAAATGTCTAAGTAATATAGCTAGACTTAAAGCCAAGTTTTTAATTGAAGATGACCTTGTTAGCTTGTAATTGCTTAATATATTCTGAAAAATAGGCATTTTTAATTTCTACTTGATATCCTGGTACAACTTGAAAGTGGATATTGTATGTAAAACCATTTTTATATTGACTTACAATACCCAAAATCGAAGGATCTTTTTTTAATTTGCGAGAAAATTTGGGACGTAATATCTCATTGGCATCATTAATAGATTTAGTTATAATTGCAAAGTCATTATTAGCATCCAGATGCAAGGATATATCAACTCCGATACCACCTCGGGTTAAATTTTCCACAATAGAAATACTGCGGTTGGGGATGTAGATAATGGTTCCGTCTGACGCTCTTAATTTAGTAATTCTGATTCCAAGTGAAATAACAGTTCCTGTAAAACCGCTTATTTTTACTAAATCACCTACGTCATATTGTGATTCACTAAGGATAGTGATTCCATTTACTAAATCACTGACAAAGCCCTGAGCTCCCATACCTAAGGCTAGGGAAACTACACCAGCACTGGCAATCAAAGTACCTACAGGTAGGCCAAGGATATTGAGGATGCCATAAATGTAGAAAAATAATAGCGTATATTGGAAAATATTCACAAGTAGTTGTGAAAAAGTTTTTTTTCGGCTAGAAACTTTTTGTTGAAAATGAGGATTTTGAATTAAATATTTATTGATAAATTTTTTACCTATGGTCCAAATAGCAAGGTAGATAAGAGAAGTAAAAGCAATTGTTAGAAATTTGCCCACACTTTCGTGTGCTAGTTGGGACCAATCTAGTAAATGTGCTTGTGTTGGTTGAATTTTAAAAGGTGTTAATAAGTTGTTAAGTATGTACATAGTAGTATGCTCCTATTTATTATTCCAATTGTAGTATAACAAAAACCATACTTTCATTCATTGATTGACTATTAATTTAATGCTAGACTTTTTATAAGCGGTAAAGAAAGACGGAGGATATATTATGGTTATGTCTTATAGCGAAATTGCTATTTTGCTTATTGCGGTAGCGATTATAGTTCTGGTTGTATTTATGATTCCATGCTTAGTTAAGTTGTATAAGCTTATGAAAAGTCTAATACAAGTTAGTGACAATCTCAATACCACTATTTCAGATTTAAATAGTAAAACATCCCTGTTATTAAATCAAACAGAAGATTTGTTAAAAACAAGCAATGAATTAATGGCAGATATCAATGATAAAGTTAAGCGACTTGATCCATTGGTTCAAGCAATTGATGATGTTAGTGAAAGTATATCTGATATTAATAATTCATCCAAAAAAGCGATGAGTAATATTTCTAAATTCAGTGCTAAAAAAGTCGGCTTAGGTATTGTATCATCAATCTTAAGTCATATAATTGTAAAAAAGCATGAGAAGAATAATAAGAAACATTTTTAAAGGGGGGCTGTAAAATGGGAAAGAAAGGTAGTTTTTTAGTTGGTGGTATTTTAGGATTTGGCTTAGGAATTTTGGCTAGTGCCTTTTTACCTGATGATGTTAGTTCTAATATCAAGGGCAAAATTACTGATAATGATATGTTTAAGACATTGAAAGAAAAATATGATCAACGTACTGAAGATTTGAAAGAGCAGATGACGGAGATTCCTAGTAATATTAATGACGATTCTGAATTAAAAGATTTTGATGATATTATTATTGATAATACACAGTCTTCTTCTGAAAAAGTTGATGATAATCAACATATATCAGACGATATTTTAGATTTAAAAAATGAGGAATAAAAAAAGAACGGTTGCAGTGTTGCTGTAACTGTTCTTTTTAGTTTGAAATTACTTATTCTTTAACTGGAATATATTTTAATTGTTTATCGGTCTTAGTGAATGTCTTGAAACCTTCATTAGTCAAAACACCGCAGTCTTCAATACGTACACCACCAACGTTAGGAATATAGATACCTGGTTCAATAGAGAAACACATACCTTCTTGTAAAATAAAGTCATTGCCTGACATTATTTGTGGTAATTCATGTACACTCATACCAATACCATGACCTAAACGGTGGATGAAGTATTCACCATAGCCAGCTTTGGTAATAATGTCTCTAGCAACAGCATCTAATTCACCAGCTGTCATTCCAGGACGAGCTGCATCGATTGCTGCTTGTTGTGCTTCACGATCAATTTCGTAAATTTCTTTTTCTTTGGCAGAAGGTTCACCATATGCGACAGTTCTACTTGAATCTGAAGCATATCCATTGTGCATAGTACCCAAATCAAAGAGAACTAATTGATTAGGTTTGATTGTATTCAAAGTTGGACCTAGGTGGGGATTTGCTGCATTGGTTCCAGCTTGACAAATAGTTTCAAAACTCGTATGCATTACGCCTTTGTCTAATTTAAGGCGATATTCAATTTGACCTGCAACATAGCGTTCTGTGACACCATTTCTTAAGGCATTAAATCCAACTTCGAATGCGTAATCAGCTTCAGCTCCTGCAGCTTGCAATTGCTTAACTTCTTCTTCTGTTTTAATAATTCTTAACTCACCAATTAATTTTGACACATCAGTACTAAAATCTGCATCAGTAAATACAGACTTGAGTGCTTCCAAACGAGCGATTGATACAAAACTCTTTTCAATAGCTATCTTTTGAGGACGTCCAATTCTTTCTGATACTAAATTGGCAATCTTTTGCCATGGATTTTGTTCATCAAGATAGCCATAAACATCACCATTCCAAGCTGAGTGTTTTGCTTCTTCTACATTTAATTCTGGTGCAAAAATGAAAGCAGGCTTGTCTTTGAATGCAACTAAGGCAAATATTCTTTCGTTAGGATCCATATTAAATCCAGTAAAGTAGTTAATGCTCAATGGATCAGAAATGTATGCTACATCACAATTGTTTTTAATTAACCATTCATTTAATTTATCTAAATTCATTTTAAATCTCCTTAGTTTTAAATTTGTATTTAAACATAGATAATGTGAGTATAGCATATTTTTACTTGATTTAATGCAAAATATTAATAATCACTTGCAAATATATTGTTTTCTTGCTAACTTTAATTTAGGAATTGAGGTTTTTAAAATGCAGAAACAAGATGTAACTATATATGATGTTGCTAGAGAAGCGAATGTTTCGATGGCAACAGTTTCTAGAGTTGTTAATGGCAATACTAATGTTCGTAAAGAAACCAGAGATAAGGTTTTAGCAGTAATAGATCGTTTACATTATCAGCCTAATGCTGTAGCACAAGGATTGGCCTCGAAAAAAACTACTACTGTTGGCGTAGTTGTTCCTGGATTAACTAATCTTCATTTTGCAGAATTAGCTAAAGGAATTGATGATATTGCGACAATGTATAAATACAATATTATTTTAACTAGCATTGAAAACAATGTAATTGATAATGGTAATGTTATCCAGAGCATCTTAAATAAACAAGTAGATGGTGTTATTTATATGTGTAATACTATGTCACCTAAAGCAACTGAGGCTTTTAGCCGAGCTAATATTCCAGTTGTTTTAGCAGGTACAATCATTGATAATGACCATTTTGGCAGTGTAGCAATTGATTATAAAGAAGCGGATCGCAAAGCCTTAGAATTATTATGGAAAGATGGCAAAAAAAATATTGCCTTAATAGTTGATGATAAAGAAGCTTATATAAATAGAGGATTTAGAATTAAATCATATCGTCAATTTTTAGCTGATCATGGAATTAAGTCGGAATATATTTATGATAATATTTTGACTTTTGAAGATGGATATAATTTATTTGCTAAGTTGTATAGTGATGGCATAGATGCAGTAGTTACTACCAAAGATATTACAGCGGCAGGAATTGTTAATGCAGCATTAGATAGTCAAGTATCTATTCCAGAACAATTTGAGATTATATCTGCTACTTCAACTAATATTGCTAAAATTGTTCGACCTCAGTTAACATCAATTCAGCAGCCACTATATGACATAGGTGCAGTTGCTATGAGAATGTTAACTAAGTTGATGAAAAATGAAGATGTGGCTGAAAAGAATATCGTATTACCATATCAGATTTTGAAACATAATACTACTTTGAATAAATGACAAAAGGCCTGAGAAATTTCTCAGACCTTTTATTTTTTGATTATATTCAATATTAAGTCATCTGTGGGTGATAACTTAATTATTTACATAGTTCATAAATAGCTTCAGCGTAGATAGCAATTGAGTTGATTAAATCTTCAACTTTCATATATTCATTTGGTTGGTGCATAACTAATGGAGCTCCTTCAGGTTGTGCTCCAAAGGCTACACCATGCTCAAATAAACGGCCGTACGTTCCGCCACCAATTACAACTTCATGTCCCTTTAAGCCAGTTTGCTTTTCATAGACTTTCAATAAAGTTTGAACAATTGGATCGTCTCCTGGAACATAATGTGGTTCTTCAGCCTTGCCCTTTACTGTAGTAGAGATAAAGTTGCCATAACGTTCATTAATATTATTAACCATTATCTCTGGATTGGTACCTTGTGGGTATCGAACATTGTTTAATAAGTATGCTTCATTTTCATTATATTTGAAAATACTTGGAGAGCTTGCTAATTCACCCATCAAATCGTCTTGGTGATAGATACCTAATTTTTCTCCATGAAAATCATTATGTTCTACAGAAGCTAAGAAACTTAAATAGTTATCTGCTTTACCAGCAAAATCATATTTTACTAAAAATTTAGCTAAGTAGGTTGCAGCATTACGTCCAGTTTCAGGAGCTGAAGCATGAGCTCCGTGACCAGTTAATGTGAAATTAATCACACCATTTTGATGTTCAATTTCACCAGTTAATTCGTTTTCTGTTAAGAATTGCTGATACTCAGTCTCAAAATCAATAGAACTATTATCTTTAATTGTAGCTTTTGCTGTTTGAGGAATAACATTAGCAGCAATACCTGATTCGAAACTAATTAAGAAGTTGGTACCTTTTCTATTTTCTTCTTTGAAAGTTAATTTTAAAGTAACAATTCCTTGTTCGCCATTGATAATTGGAAATTCAGCATCAGGTGAAAATACCATATCTGGCTTTGGTTCATGCTTTAAATAGTAGTCAATACCTACCCAGTTTGTTTCTTCATTAGTGCCTAAAACAAAATCAATTTTTTTTGATGGTACAAATCCATGTTCTTTTAAAATTAGTAAACCATAATAACATGCTAAAGAAGGTCCCTTATCATCAGCACTACCACGGCCAAAGATTTTTCCATCTTTGATAACCATTTCGAAAGGATTAGTTTTCCAACCATCGCCGGCAGGAACAACATCCATATGACCAATGATGCCTACACGGCTATCACCATTTCCATAATTAATACGACCTGCATAATTGGCAAAATT
This sequence comes from Lactobacillus iners DSM 13335, assembly GCF_000160875.1. Classification (GTDB taxonomy): domain Bacteria; phylum Bacillota; class Bacilli; order Lactobacillales; family Lactobacillaceae; genus Lactobacillus; species Lactobacillus iners. The sequence goes on along the minus strand of NZ_GG700801.1, from coordinate 6,187 downwards.
TTGTGTATCAAAGCCATCTCTTTGTGCAAATGATAAAAACTTTTTCAATGCAGTTACAGGACCAGGTCCTACAGGATATTCTTCAGATGTATTGGTTAAATCTTCGGATGAATCAATTGCTATTAATTCTTTTAAATCAGCTAAAATTGCATCTTTCTTTTCTAAAGCCAGTTTTTTATAATCTAAATCCATAATTACTGTCTCCTTTAAAAATCTTTAATATTATTTAATATTTTACATTGTTTCCAAAAGTTTACCACATATTGCCTATTGAACGCTACATCAGGAACTAAAGCAAGATTGATTTGTTGATAATTGTGTGGTAGTTTTCGGTAATAATTAAATTCTGCAGTATTAGGAAAAATACCATAATAGAGGATTTCTTTAGCAGGTACCCAGCCTGAGGTGGTTAATAGCCACTTTTGATTTTGGCTGATACCATAAATTTTATATTTGGTATTTGGTTTTAAAAATTTTACCACATTGGCTGTGTATTTGGGATGTACATATGTAGTAGTCATTTGATTGTATTTGGTAATTATTGGCAAATTCCAATAAGGATATATACAATTTACTGGTAAATTAAAATTAACAAAGTCGGCATCAATAAATTGTTTTGCTCCGATTTGATAATAAGTTCCCGAACTGGTTTCAACGGCATTGCTGACGTGAATATTTTGTGAAAAATGTATTTTTTTATTAGTTTTAGTCTTAAAATATGGATTTTCAAAAACTCTTTCTGAAGCCCGACTATAAAAAATTGCATCTTTGTTAATACTAAATTTATGAGTCTTTTTTTTAGCCATATTATAGCGATAAGCCGTTGCTGGGAAATTAGTTACTACAGCGTCAATATCGTTATTAATTAACCAATTCCAAAGTTTAGGAGATTCATCCATTTCGGCCCAAACATAGACTTTTTTATGGAGCTTGTGCAATTGTTGAATTAAATCAGGATTTTGTGTAATTAAATCAGCAGAGATATTTATCCCATTGACATAGCTGAGCACTTCAAAATTAATTCTTTTAAGTGAACCGACAATAAAAATACGTGGAATTTTTGGTAACAATTTGCTTAGAGTTTCTAGACTTGGAGCAGAAAATGAATGGAACATAACTCTATTTTCCATATGATATTTTTTAATAACATTAGCTAAAATTTGTTCCATGTTCTTAGGTGTATTATGACTAGTTTTTTTAGTTTCAATCAAAAATTTTGTCCGAGGCTTATGCTGATAATATTCAAACAATTCGTTGAGTGACATTATAGGCTCGCCATTTTTGCATTTTAAGGTGTGCAAATAAGAAAAATTATTTTGTGATACAATAACCGAGGAACCAGTTATCCGTGACAAATTTCTATCATGCGAGATAACTAAAATATTATCTTTTGATAGATGCAAATCTAATTCGACAAAATCAGCCCCGTCATTAAAGGCAGAATTGTCGCTTTGGATGGTTTCTTCGGGAAATTTGTTAGGGTTTCCGCGGTGGCCTATGACTAAAAACCCGGATTCGAGCAAAAAGATACCCAAAAAGACAATGGTAAAATATAGATGTTTGCATTTGCTCATTAACTAGATACCTCCGGTTCTTTCTGTGAGATTAATTTACAATATTTACTCTAAGTTTAGTATATTATAAGTATTATGGAGAAAAAAATAAAGGCAAGGAAAATGATATGTCGGCTAAATATCAACAATTTAATTTAATTGAAGAAGTTACTAGAAATGATGGTAGCAAATATTATGAAATTTCCAATATCAATCAAAATGGTATTGCAGAGATGGCTGCTGATAATGGTAAGATAAAAGAAGTTAGAATTTTAAAATTAAATATAGCAAGAACTAAACAGTTACAAATTTACGAAAAATATATCAATGAAACATATGATTTACAAACTTTACTACTAGAATCAGATTGGCGTAATCCGAAGTGGATTGAATGGGAAAAACCAGATGGTAAAATAAAAGATGCATATTTAGCAATTTTAAAAGCAAACAAAGTAGGTTAGATGATGATGGACTATACAAATAGTTGTAATAATGTACCTGCAAAAACTTATCACGCCAAAGCAGATGTACGTTTGAAAGATAAACAATTATTGATTAATGGACGAACTTATCAGATTATTGCTAATGAAAAAAATGCCTTAGATCTCGATTTAATGCAGAAAAAATATGATCCTTTTTTAGATCAATATGATTTTATCGTTGGTGATATTTCCAGCGAACATTTAAGACTAAAGGGCTTTTATAGTGATGATGAAAGAGTGTCTATTGATAAAAGAGCATCTACCATAGTAGATTATCTTGAGGAATATTGTAATCCCAACAGCCCATATTTTATTCTGCAATTAATGGGCGATAATACTATCAAGGAAATTGTACTGGGTCGTAAATATAAGCACTATTATAAATATTTTGGTAATCAAAATAATTACTTTAAAGAGAAAAAAGTCAAAAAAATTAAGTTTAAGTCACATAAAAACTATAGTGTCAAAATCAGTTATAAGCATAATCGCCAAAAGAAATTTGTTATTAGAAAAAGGAAGGGCTAATTGTGAATAAACAGTACGGTTGCTACTTAATAGATTTAGATGGAACAATCTATCGTGGAGAAAAAACCATTCAAAGTGGGGTGGATTTTGTTAACCGCCTTAATGAGAAAAAAATACCATATTTATTTTTAACTAATAATACTACTAGAACGCCAGAAATGATTGTAGCTAAGCTAGCTAGTCACGGAGTTATAACTGATGTAGATCATGTTTATACGCCGATTATGGCAACAGTATCATATTTACTAGAGCACAATCCAGGAACGGACGCAATTCCTGTTTATATTATTGGTCAAATTGGTTTGTGGAAAGGCTTGCTAGCTGAGGACCGCATTGTTTTAGATAATAACAATCCAAAATATGTCATTGTTGGTATGGATACTGATTTAACTTATAAAAAAATTTGTATAGCTACTAATGCCATTAGAAAAGGAGCAGAATTTATTGGTACTAATTCTGATCATGTTCTGCCTTCAGGTGATAAGTTATTACCTGGTAATGGTTCTCAATGTGCAATGATTGCAGTAGCTAGTGATCAAAAGCCCTTTTTCATTGGCAAACCTTCAGCTGTAATTGTTAATTATGCTTTGAAAAAAATAAAAAAGAACATCGAAGAGAGCTTGATTGTCGGTGACAATTATGAAACTGATATTATGGCTGGCATCAATTGCCGGATGGATTCGCTATTAACACTAACTGGTGTAACTACCAAAAAGCAATTAGCAGAAGAAAAGATACAACCTACATATGTTTTAAATAACTTGGATGAGTGGCAGCTATAATGAAAAATAAACTTAGTATTGTAATTTATAACTTTGTAGCTGCAATTTTACTCAGCTTGTGGGGGACGATATTGCTGAGCTGGCCTATTTTGCTAGTAATGATGATTGCTCAAAGAACGAATAAATTAATCCATTTAAGCCTCTTTGGTGCTTTAAAGAATTACAGTCAATTGATGTCATATCTGATTAATCCAGTGTCTGATAAATTACAGATGTCTGATTTACAATCATCATTAAATGGATTGATCCATTTTAAAGATTGTAAAAATCTTTTTAGTATAGCTTTGATGTTGGGCTGCATCTGGCTGTTCATTTTTTTGTATTTTGAAATTTGGAAAAAGAAAAAAATAGTATCATTACCACATAGCTATACTATTTGCTTATTACTTTTACCATTGATAGTAGTACCGTTTTCGATGGGTAATTTTACTAATTTATTTATTCTATTTCATAGAGCAATTTTTACCAATAACAATTGGCTATTTAATCCTGATACTGATCCAATTATTTTGATATTGACTGAAGAATTCTTTGCTGCATGTTCTGCTACTTTTTTGCTTATCTATGAATTATATTTTGTGAGATTGTTAATTAAGAAGGGTAGGTAGTATAGAATCAATAAGCTGTCTTCGTATTTCCCACACATGCGGGTGACGATTTAAAAACACTTCCATATTTTTCTTTACAAAATTTAGGCAATATATCATAATATGTTTAATTTAGGAGTAAGCATGTTGTTTTTAGTTTTGGCTTGCTTTTTTCTTAATATTGTACTTTCCGTACATACTGTGGATAATAAAGTTATTTTTTTATAATTAAAAGAAGAAAGGTAACATATATAATGGGAAGAGAGCTTATGGGGTTGGCTAGTTGTGATGATGATCGCAAAGCGATTATCAATTTTACTATAGTAGCTGCCAAATATTTTAACGATCAAGTTACAGTTGAAAAAATTAATGATAGTTTGAAGGAACATGGTCAAGCCCCTTTGACAGAAGAAGAGAAAAAATTTTATGGGGTAAAATAATTTTTGCCAAGTACTCTCTATTTTTATCGAGTATTGTTATCATGAAAAATAAAAGCACTAATTTTAATATGTATGCGTGTTATAGAATACATATCGAAATCAGTGCTTTTTTTGTGATTTGAAATTTTTTATTTAGAATTTTTAGTTAATTTATTTTTGATAGATAATATGATGATAGGCAAAATTGAAATAGCAATGATAGCAATGATCAGCAAGGAAAAATGATGCTGTACAGCAGGAATATTACCGAATAAAAAGCCACAGATTGAAAATAATGATACCCACAAAAAGGCTCCAACAATGTTGTATATAACGAAAGTTCGATAGTGCATTTTGCTGGCTCCTGATACAAAGGGAACGAATGTTCGGATAATTGGAATAAAACGACCAATTACAATGGTAATCCCGCCATGTTTTTCAAAAAAATCCTCAGCTGCTTTTTTCTTTTGTGGATTAATTAACTTATTGAACCACTTAAATTTGTTACTCTGTAGTTCCGACCATTTACCTAATTCGTAGTTGATACTATCACCACAAATTGCTGCTATGATAAAGATAATATAGCATATGATAAGGTCTAAGTGATATTTAGGAGAAGCGGCCATAGCAATAGTTGCAAAAATTAATGAGTCTCCTGGTAAAAAAGGGAAAACTACTAATCCGGTTTCCACGAATACGATTAAAAATAAGATTAAGTATGTCCAATCTCCGCAACTATTAACAATAGTTATTAAATGTTTGTCTATATTTAGAATAAAATCTAGTAAATTCATTTTGTTTCCTTTCTTCTAAATCATTTATTAATGACTTGATAAATGGATAGTTAATTTTTTTTCAGGAAATAGATGATTCATTATGCTCATGATAGCAATTTGTGCTTCACCAAACCCCAATGCCATCATAGGTACTCTACCATCGTAAATACAGGCATCACCAGCAGCATATATATTTTCGATATTGCTTTGCATTTGACTATTGACTTTTACATGTCCTGTTTCGAGATTTAATCCCCATTTTTTTAATAAGAGATTGTCAGATTTGAAACCAAATGCTATCACTGCTTCATCACATTTGATTTCTTGCCTTTCCTTGGTCCCCATTTTTTTAAGTAAAATATTCAGTTGATTATTTTGCCATATTATTTTTTGAGGCAGATAAGGTGTCAAAAAACGTACATTATTGTGTTGATGTAAGAATTTTAAGGTTGATTCCATACCACGAAATTGATCACGACGATGAATGATGACAATTTTGCATTTATCAGCCATTTGCATTGCCCAATCCAGTGCGGAGTCACCTCCACCGAAAATAGCTACATTCTTGTCTTGAAAATGATCAGCGTTTTTAACAAAGTAATGTATATGTTTTTCGCAAGAGCTATCAATAGGTAGCGGCAATTTTTTTGGAGTAAAAGCCCCCATTCCTGAAGTAATCAATAGCGTTTTTACTTGATAATTGTTATCGATAATAATTTTACCGTCTTTTTGGATTATTTCTTGAACCTTATAATTAGTGATTATTTTTGAATTGATGCCTTCTTTTAATTTATCTACTAATTGATGGCCGATTATAGAATTATAACCAGGAATATCTTTGATTTTTTTATTAGGAAAAAGTCTGTTGATTTGACCTCCACAATCAGCCAGTGCTTCAAAAGTTATCGTTTTCAATCCGTGTAAATTAGCAAATTTGGTAGCAAAAAGTCCTACAGGTCCAGCACCAACAATCGCTAAATCATAGTATTCCATTATCATTTTCCTTTCTTTGTTATTACTATAATATCAACTTTAACATGATATTAGTGTATTTTGCTAATAA
>NZ_GG700802.1:44356-143326 GCF_000160875.1 Lactobacillus iners DSM 13335 | reverse complement strand
ATCATCTGAAATGTAATCATTCAGACAACTTCTTTATGTTACTCTTTTAATCGAATTTTTGCAAGAGATTATAAAAAAATGATTTAAATTTATTAGCTACTTAAAATTCAAATCATTTTTTGTTATTTTTTGTCAAAATGTCGTTGTATATTTGTTTTATCTATATTTAATTGTTTAATTAGCGAATTAATGTCATTAAATTTAATATTATTTCGAATAAATTCATACCAATACAAAATTATTTTTTCGTCATATATATCTTCGCAAAAGTCGAATATATAAGTCTCTATTGTTTTTTTACTATTATTAAAAGTGTCATTATAACCCACAGATGTCATAGAATTATATAATTTACCTTTTATTAACGTTTGTGTTGCATACACACCATTACAAGGAAGTATTTTTTTAGAATTAATGCATAAATTAGCGGTAGGAAAACCCAACATATGTCCGCGATGAAAACCATGAACTACCACACCTGACATGCTATATGGACAACCCAATAAATCAGCTGCCAATTTTACATTGCCATGAGATATTGCTTCCTTTATTTCTGTAGAACCAATTTTTTCACCCTTAAATGTTGCCTCAGGCTCTATCACCAAATCAAATTTTCCCTTAGAGTAGGTCAACAAAGTATGAATATTGGCAATTTTTTTGGGGCCGTATGTATAATCATACCCAACTACAACGACACTGGGATTAAACATCAGAATTACATTATCAATAAAATCAGCTGGTTTTAATCTACACATAGATTCATTAAATTTCATTACCACTAATAAATCTACGTTAAATTTTCGCATTTTTGCCGTTTTTTCACTCAGGGTATCGATATATTTAAAATTTTTATCATCTAGATACAATTCTTTAGGATGTTTATCAAATGTCAAAACAACTAAAGGAACTTGTTTATCATCAGCAATTTTTCTAGCCTTAAAAATTATTTTTTGATGTGCAATATGTACTCCATCAAAAAACCCTAGTACTACAACAGCATTTGAACAAATCTTTCTACTATCAATAGGATTATCCAATAATATCGTTTCCAATATCTCTAACCTTCTTATTAATCATTTTGTAAAAGCATTAATTGTGGTTTATAAACATTTAGTTTTTTTTCATATATGGCCTTAATTTTACCGCTATAAACTAATGCTACTTCATTGCTGGAGGCATTTATTTTCAAAGCTGCTCCATTTCTAACCTGATCATATTGTTCTGAATTCAAAACAAAATGCTCTACATTATCAAAAAAACTGTCAATAGGCTGTAACCAGAAATGAGGTTGATCTATTTGTCTGCTAATATCTTCTAATGTTACTGCATCTGTAATATTATAGCCAGAACTAGCAATTCGCGTTAATTTAACCATAACTGCAGGTACATCCAATATAGCACCTAAATCATTTACTAATGACCTAACATAAGTTCCTTTAGAGCATGTAACAGAAAAATCAAACGTTTGTTGCTGCTTTTCATAATCATAAGTAGAAGTATTAACTAAATTATAGCTCTTTACTGTTACATCTCTCATTGGACGCTGTACTTCAATATTTTCCCTAGCATATTCATATAATCTTTTGCCATTGACTTTGACTGCAGAATATATGGGAGGCATCTGAGAAATATCACCAACTAATTTTTTCATCCCAGATTGAATCTCTTCATCCGAGAAGGGAGTTATGATTTTTTTCTCTGCTATTTTCTTACCAGTTACGTCATAACTATCGGTAGCAAAACCTAATAAGCCTACACCTATATATTTTTTATCTTTTTCATGCATTTTTTCTATTAATTTAGTTGCCTGCCCAACTGCAATAGGTAAAACACCATTTACCTCTGGATCTAACGTCCCAGCATGCCCTATTTTCTTTATTTTTAATAGTTTTCGTAATTTATAAACGCAGTCACTACTTGTTACTCCACGTGGCTTATTTAATACAATAATCCCATTTAGCATATATAAATATATCCCCTTACACTAAAAGACGTCCAATGGGCGTCTTTTTTAAAACAAATATTATCTTTTTTTATCTTGTTCTTGCACTTGCTTAATCAATTGATCAATTTTACTACCATATGCAACAGAATTATCACGTTTAAAAATCAATTCAGGTACTTTAAATAAGGTTAAATTATTACTTAACAAATGCCTCATTAATCCTTTGGCTTTTTCTAGCCCTTGTGATACTTCGTCTTCTCTAACAGAATTATCTGTTAATAAACTGTAGTAAATAGTAGCATAAGAAAAGTCATTAGTACACTCAACAGCTGTAATAGAAATTTCTCTTAATCTTGGATCGCTAATTTCTTTACGTAAGATCTTAGTTAATTCACGTAAAATTTCTCCTTCAACACGACCTATTCTATGCTTCATTTATAAGCTCCTTTTATAATTTAACAAACTAATTTATTTAACTGGAACCTCTTGCATCTCATATGCTTCCAGTTGATCATCGATTTTAATATCATTAAAGTTTTCGATAGTAATTCCACATTCAAATCCTTGTTTTACTTCTTTAACATCGTCTTTAAATCGTTTCAGAGATGCTACTTTACCATCATATTTAACAATACCATCGCGAATAACACGTACGCCAGAATCCTTAGTAATATAACCGCTATCGACCAATGCTCCTGCAATTGTACCTACTTTAGAAACTTTCCAAGTTTCACGAACAGTTAAACTACCAACCACTTTCTCTTCATAAGTAGGTTCAAGCATTCCCTTCATAGCTGCTTCAACATCATCTATTGCTTTATAGATTATATTATAAAGACGAATATCCAATCCTTCATTATCCGCTTGACTTCTAGCAGTAGCTGTAGGTCTCACATTGAATCCAATAATGAATGCATTAGATGCACTAGCTAAAGTTACATCGGATTCATTAATTGCTCCAACACCTGCATGAATAATATTAACACGAACTCCTTCAACATCAATTTTTTCCAATGATTGTTGTAAAGCTTCAGTAGATCCTTGTACATCTGCCTTTAATACAATACCTACTTCCTTCATATTTTCTTTCTTCATAGTGTCAAACAAATTATCTAAAGTTACATGCTGTGTATTTTCACGTTGTTTTTCTAGTGAATTTCTAGCTCTTTGTTCACCAACACTTCTAGCAGTCTTTTCATCTTCAAATACTACCAACTTATCTGCAGCTTCTGGCACATCACTCAAGCCTGTAATCTCAACAGGTGTTGATGGCGTTGCCTTTTTTACTCTGCGACCCTTATCATTGGTCATAACACGTACACGTCCAAATGTATCACCAATAACAATTGGATCACCTATATTCAAAGTACCTTGTTGAACTAAAACGTCAGCTACGGGACCTCTTCCCTTAGATAATCGTGCTTCAATAACAGTACCTATAGCTTTTTGGTTAGGATCTGCTTGTAATTCCATCATATCAGCTTGCAATAGAATCATTTGTAATAAATCATCAACATTTTCACCAGATTTAGCAGAAATTTTAACGAAAATTGTATCTCCGCCCCAATCTTCTGGTACAAGTCCATATTTCATCAATTGCTCCATAACATGATCTGGATTAGCACCTGGTTTATCTATCTTATTAACCGCTACAATAATAGGTACACCTGCACTCTTAGCGTGATCTATTGCTTCAACAGTTTGTGGCATAACTCCATCGTCTGCAGCAACTACTAAAACGACAATATCAGTAACTTCAGCACCACGGGCACGCATATTTGAGAATGCTGCATGACCAGGAGTATCCAAGAAAGTAATTAAACGATCATCTAATTTAACTTGATATGCACCAATTTTTTGTGTAATACCACCAGCTTCATGTGCAGAAACATTGGTGTTACGCAATCTATCAAGTAAAGTAGTTTTACCATGGTCAACATGTCCCATAATAGTAACAACTGGTGGTCTTTTTACCAAGTTTTGTGATTTTTTTGATACTTCCATTTCATGCTCATATAGATTATCAATATCTGATATATCTTCATGAACTTTTTCTTTGGATTCAATACCATATTCTGCAGCAAGTAATTCAATAGTATCTTTACTCAAAGATTGATTCTGATTAGTCATGATACCCAACATGAACAATTTTTTGACAATTTCTGCTGGTTCACGATGAAGTAATTTACCCAAATCCTGAGCATTCATACCCTCTTCAAAAACTAATATTTCTGGTAATGGACGATCTTTTCTTTGTGTTGGTTGTTTTTTGATTAAATCAATTGGTTGTTGACCCTTGACTTTTCTATTCTTACGACGTCTAGCTTTATCAGATTGCTCACTTCTTTCAAAATCAGCATCATCATCACGTTGCTTCTTACGCCCAGTTTTACCATATTCTTTATTACGCAATTTACGATTCTCTTCTGGTGGCACTGGACTATCAGAAATAACTGCTGAAATATCCATACTTTTAGTTGCTTTTGCCTGTCTTGGTCTAAAATCACGTTTAGCATTACTATGTTTAACTTGATCATTTTTAGCTTCGTTATCAGCCTTTTGACGAGCAGGAGATAATTTTATAATTTTTGGACCAGCAACTTTCTTGGCAACTTTTACTCTAGCTCTCACAGCCTCTGCACCTTCAACTGGCATTTTATTTTCAGTCACATCAACTTTTTTGATTTGTTCCTCATGCCATTGCTTTTTTGAACGCTTAACTTGCTCTTCTAATGCTACAGATTCTTGTCTTTGTTTTTTCTGCAATTTATTTAATAAATCGCGTGCTGCTGGTTTTGGATTATTTACTTTTTCTTTTGGAGAGTTTGTATTTTTAGTTAAATCAGCCTTTTTTTTCTTTTTATTATTATCTTCATTACCATTGGTACGACGTAATGCACCTACAGATACTTTTATCTTACTTTTATTTGGTCTCTTTTTATCAGATTTATTTTTGTACAATTCACGTATCTTATTAATTTGATCATCAGTTAATGAAGACATATGACTTTTCACATCAAATCCTAACTCTCTAGCCTTTTCCACAATAACTTTATTTTCGATGCCTAATTCTTTAGCCAATTCATATAACCTAATCCTAGTCATCAAATCACTCTCCTTCATTTATTTTTTTCATAATTGCTTTGGCAAAACCACTATCAGTTACAGCTAATATTTTTCTATTTTTGCCCATAATGTGGGATAATTCAGCAGTGCTGAATTGTCGACACACATTTATATTATTTTTTTGGCATGCAAACAATACTTTTTCCCTAGTATTATTACTAATATCACTTGCTATAAATACTAATATTGCTTTTTTATTTAAAATAGCTATATTAGTTGCATCATAGCCGCCAACCATTTTTCCTGCCTTTTGGGCTAATCCCAGCATATTTAAAGCTTTATTATTCAATCTATTTATCACCAAATAATTCTTTTCTTGCTCTCTGATGTTCTACATAAGCATATAATTCATCATAAAATTCATCTGAAATCTTGATACCTAAACTATTTTCCAGAACTCTTCTTTTTTTTGCCTGCTGAATCTTTTCAGGTTCTAATGAAACATATGCACCACGCCCAGCTTTTTTACCGGTAGGATCAACAAAGATATTCTTTTCTTTATCAACCACAATACGAACAAGCTCTTTTTTGGGCATCATTGTATTAGTAATCAAATCTTTTCGCATTGGTATTTTTCTTTTTTTCACAAAAGATCACCTATTCTTTTCTATTTAATCTGAAGATTCAACTTCTCCATTTGCGGAACTATCCTCATCAACAAATTCCACTTGAGATTCTGGCTTAATATCAATTTTATATTCTGTCAATCTTGCTGCTAAGCGAACATTTTGACCTTTTTTACCAATAGCCAATGATAATTGATAATCTGGGACAATAACCAATGCACTCTTATCATCATTAGCCTCACCAAACTGGACTGCTATTACTTCTGCAGGATTCAACGCATTAGCTATATAATCTGATGGATCTTCTTCGTACTTTACTACATCAATATTTTCACCAGATAATTCATTAACAATATTTTGTACTCTAGATCCTTTAGGACCCACTAAAGTCCCAACAGGATCAATATTAGGGTCACTACTCTTAACTGCAATTTTGGTTCTATCACCAGCTTCTCTAGCAATAGAAATAATTTCTACTGTTCCATTATAAACTTCAGGAACTTCTTGTTCGAATAAACGCTTTACTAGACCTGGAGCAGTTCTTGAAACAGTGATCTGCGTTCCTTTAGCATCAGAACCAACTTTTGTAACTAAGACTTTAATCCTATCTTGTGGCTTATAAACTTCACCAGGCATCTGATCATTATGTGGCATAACAGCCTCAACGTTGCCTATCTTGATATATACAAATCTATTATCTACCCTTTCTACAGTTCCTGTGATCAGTTCATTTTGATATTGAGAATATTCTTCAATGATATGTGCACGTTCAGCTTCACGTAAGCGTTGCATAATTACTTGCTTAGCTGTCTGTGCAGCTAGACGTCCAAAGTTTTGAGGAGTAACTTCAAAACGAATCTCATCTCCTACTTCATAAGCTCGATTTATCTCAAGAGCATCTTTTAAACTAACTTGTTGTCTATCATCTTGTACTTCATCAACGACAGTTTTAACTGCTTGAACTATAAACTTACCTTTGTTCTCATCAAAAATAACCTCAACATTTTGTGCCTGATTATAATTTTTTTTATAAGCTGCAATCAATGCAGCTTTAATTGCATCAACTATTTCTTCTTGTTTAATTCCTTTTTGTTCTTCTAAAGCCGTAAAAGACTTAATTAATTCTTTGGACATTATTCTAATATCATCCTTTCTAAAATTTAATTGCAAATCGTATATTAGCTATCATATTACGTGGTATAGCAATCTTTTTTTGTTGAGTTTTTATTTTTATTTCTAAAATTATTTTATCCATATCATAATCCAACAAAGTTCCTTCATAACTTTTCTGCCCATTAATTTTTTTATAAAGTCCTACATGAACATAGTCATTCTTAGCTTTACACCAATCGGCTTCAGTTTTGATGGGTCTTTCTACACCTGGTGATGATAATTCCAAAATATATGGATCTGGTAATGGATCTGGATTTATTAAGTCGAGTTGTTCTGAAACACTTTCACTTAAAGTAGCTATTTCATCAATATCAATTCCATTAGGTTCTCGATCAACATAAATACGTAAATAATTCTGATTATTTTCTTTTACATACTCAATATCAACAAGTTCATCTCCTCTAGCGTGAACTAATGGGGTAATAACTTCTATAACTTTATCTATATTTTTGAACAAAATAATCCTCCGCAATAAAAAGAGTGAGCATCCCTGCTCACTCGAACACATTATTCGAATTATATGTTTAATTATATATCATATTTGTTAATTTGTAAATTAAAAACTTGTCCTTAATAGTCTAAAACAATGATAATTGATTTTGATCTGGTAACCCGTCAAGGACACCATTATTTTCAAAATATTCCATGATTGTCTGAGAAACCTTACCTCTAATAGATAAATCTTCCTTAGAAAGAAATGGTTGTTCATCTCTTGCAGCAACAATCTGTTTAGCAACATTATCACCTAAGCCTGGCACAGTATTAAACGGTGCTAAAATATTATGCTCATCAAGAATTTTGAAATTCAACGCATCCGATTTTTCAATATCGACCATATTAATGTTGATTCCTCTTTCTAAACATTCATTAGCAATTTCTAAAACTGTTAACAAGGTTTTATCTTTAGTAGAAGCATTGTTTCCTTGATCTCTAATTTTCTTCATAGCCGCTTTAACAGTATTTTTACCATGACTCATAGCTACAATATCAAATAAATCTGCACGAACAGATAAATATGATGTGTAATAAATAACTGGATAATAAACTTTAAACCATGCAATTCTCAGAGCCATTAATATATATGCTGTTGCATGTGCTTTAGGGAACATATACTTTATTTTTAAACATGATTGAATATACCAATCTGGGATATTTTTATTTTTACTCAGTATAGCCATATTTTCATCACTAATACCCTTACCATGTCTAACTGATTCCATCGTTGAAAAAGCAACTTCTGGTGGAACATCCCAGTGAATTAAGTCTGTCATAATATTATCACGACAACCAATTACATTTTTTAACTTGCATATACCTTTATTAATTAAATCTTCTGCATTTCCTAGCCAAACATCTGTACCATGTGACAATCCAGATATTTGTAATAATTCCGAAAACGTAGTTGGCTTAGTTTCCTCTAACATTCCACGTACAAATTTAGTTCCAAATTCAGGAACTCCCAACGTACCAGTATTAACACCAATTTGTTCAGGTGTAACACCCAAAATATCTGTACCAGAAAATAAAGACATAACTCCAGGATCACATGGAGGTATTGTTAAAGGATCTACGCCTGATAAATCTTGTAGCATTCTAATCATAGTAGGATCATCATGACCTAAAATATCAAATTTTAAAATATTATCATGAATAGAATGAAAATCAAAGTGCGTTGTTAACCAAGCTGCATCTAAGTCATCTGCGGGGTACTGTACTGGAGTAAAATCATAAATGTCCATATCATTAGGTACTACAACAATTCCCGCTGGATGTTGCCCTGTTGTTCTCTTAACTCCACTAGCTCCTTGCGATAAGCGATCTAATTCTGCATTTCGCAATTTCAACTCATTTTCATCTTCGTAATGCTTTACATATCCATAAGCAATCTTATCTGCAACAGTTCCAATAGTACCTGCACGATACGAATTATCTGGACCAAACATTACTCTTATATAACTATGAGCAACAGGTTGATAATCTCCTGAGAAATTCAAATCGATATCAGGAACTTTGTCACCATGAAATCCTAAAAAAGTAGCAAAAGGTATATCTTGGCCATCCTTGGCTAAATCAGCATTACATTTTGGACATTTTTTATCTGGTAAATCATAACCAGAACCATATTCTCCTTTTTCAAAGAATTGAGAATATTTACAATTGGGACACCTATAATGTGGAGCTAAAGGATTAACTTCTGTAATGCCTGACATAGTAGCAACTAAACTCGATCCTACAGATCCTCTAGAACCAACTAAATAGCCATCTTTATTTGATTTTGCAACCAAGCGTTGTGATATCAAATATATAACTGCATATCCATTGCTAATAATTGACTTCAACTCATATTCAAGCCTATCCTTGACTATTTTAGGCAATGGATTTCCATATAACTCATGAGCTTTGTCATAAGTCAATTGTTCCATCTCTTTATCAGCATTTTCAATATGTGGTGGATATAGTCCAGATTTTATAGGTTCTACATTTTCAATTTTATCTGCAATCATATTAGTATTTTTAATAACTATTTCTTCAGCAATTTTGGGATCTAAAAAACTAAATGCATCTAACATTTCTTGCGTAGTATAAAAATGTAAATCTGGCAATTCATAATTTTTACCTCTATTAGCTTTTTGAGCAGATAGTAAAATTTTACGATAAATTGCATCTTTTTTATCTATATAGTGAGCATCACTTGTTGCAACAACTGGAATTCCTAATTCCTTACCTAATTTATAAATGTTAGTAATAATCTCTTGTAATTCTTTTTTATCTTTTATTAGCTTATCGTCCAATAAATGTTGATATGCGGCTGGAGGTTGCACTTCAAGAAAATCGTAAATTCTAGCTTTTTCTCTTGTAGCATCATATCCTTTTTGCATCATACTTATAAAAACATCACCCTGCAGACAACCACTTCCATATAGTAATCCTTCATGTAACCTTTTTAATTCTGATAATGGTGTTCTTGGAAGACGATAAAAATACTTAGTAGAAGCTAAAGAAACTAACTTATACATGTTTTTTAGACCAACTTTATTAATTGCCAATACCGTCATATGATTAGGTTTAGCTCTCTTATATACTTGTCCAAATTTAGCATAATCATTCATTTTACCTAAATTAGCTTCTTGAAATCTTTCATAGAAAGCATCTAGCAATTTGAACATTAAATAACCTGTAGCTTCTGCATCTTGATTAGCACGATGATGATGTTCCAATACAACATTGTATTTTTTAGCTAAAGAATCTAACGTATGTCTTGTCTGTTCTGGATGTAATAACCTAGAAACTTCTAATGTATCAACGACAGGTTGCGTTATAATGTCCATATTGCACCGTCTTAAAGCGGCATTTAAAAATCCGATATCAAATTGTACATTATGTCCGCACAATGGTAAATCTTGATAAAACTCTTGGAATTGCCTAATAACAATATTCTCATCATCCGCATTTTGCACCATCTCATCAGTAATGGAAGTCAAATTAATTGTAGTATCACTTAATAAATGATGTGGATTAATAAATTTATCGAAACGATCAATTACTACACCATCTTTCATTTTGACCGCACCTATTTCAATAATGGTATCGTAAACCGATGATAGACCCGTAGTTTCAACATCAAAAATTACATATTCTTGACCACGATAATCCATATTAGCAGGGTTTAAAACCAACAAAGCTTGATCATTAATCATATTAGCTTCATAGCCATAAATGATTTTTAATCCATTCTTTTTGCCTGCCACATATGCTTCTGGAAAAGCTTGAACATCCGCATGATCTGTAATTGCAATAGCTTTCTGATCAAATTTTTTCGCTGCCTTAACAAAATCTCCAGCAGAATTAGTTGCATCCAACTGCGACATATTGGTATGTAAATGTAATTCTACCCTTTTTTGTTTACCTTCATAGGTCTCTTGCCTACCACTATGTTTGATCAACTTTATAGACTTAATATTCAGTACTATTTCATGTTGAAATGTATCATCTAAAACATTTCCTTGTATCTGAACCCACACACCTGGCTTAATATCCTCTAAATCAGCCAATTTATCTTTGCTAGATAAAAATTTTTTAAAACTTATAGAATCAGTATAATCAGTAATTTCTCCAGTCAAAATGACTTTACCTGACTTTAATTCACGAGATTCTACGTTAAAAACATGCCCTTCAACAAAAATATCTTTATTACCATCTTCCAAATCTTTGATTTTAGTAATTTCCATATTATGTTCTGGATTATATTCTGGACTTTGTTCTGGATTTTGTTCATACATTTTTTGCATAGCATTTTCATGCTCTAATTGCTGCTGTTCTAGCTGCTTAATATCTTCCTTAGTATTATCTTCTAAATTAATATTAAAGCTAAGATCTTTAAATCCATATTTATTAAATTCTGAAGCTAAGGCATCTAAAACCTCTGAAGTAAACATAGATTGAACAAAATTATTTTGACAAGTAATTTGCCAATTTGCATCAAGATAACAAGGCTTAGTATGTATCAAAAATTCTTTAACTGATGCAGATAATTTTTCAGCATGTTCAATACCAAACTCCCAATAATTGTTCAGTTCACTATTATCATCTAATTGGCATTGCAAAACTAGATCCACATTAACAAATGGATCAAATGTTTGATGCAACGCCTTATATAACATGATATATGTATCAAATTCTAACACTTTAGGTAAAAAAACGTGGATTACCCACTTACGCTCCTTAGCATAAACATCCACGTTTTCTATTTCGCCTTTTTTTAAATCAGAATTTTGAGCAATATTATCAATAATTTGTATTTGCTCTAAGAGCCTTAAAAATAGCTTGTTTTTATCTTCCACAACATTACCTTAATTCTTTTGAAATATACTCAGTAAGTGAATCCAAAGACATTTCAACAGATTCTTGTTCTGTTGATTTTTTAACTTCAACAATCTGTTCGCTCACACGACGACCAACGATAATTCTAATTGGTGCACCAATTAAATCTGCATCATTGAACTTAACACCCGGACGCTCATTTCTGTCATCATAAAGAACATCATATTTATCACTAAATATTTCTTCTAATTTCTTTGAAACTACAGTCTGTTCATCATTTTTCATATTCATTTGAATAATATGGATTTCAAAAGGAGCAACTTCTTTTGGCCAAAAAATACCATTATCTGTAGAATGTTGTTCTACAATAGCAGATAACATTCTAGTAACACCGATACCATATGAGCCCATAATAATTGGCTGGGTTTTACCATTTTGATCCAAAAACTTTGCATTCATTGAATTGGTATAATATGTACCCAACTTAAATATGTGACCTACTTCAATACTGGTTGTAAATTTCAAAGGTAAATGATCTACTGGATCAGGTTCACCCGCATTTGCCGTACGTAAATCAGCAAATTCATTTACTTTGAAATCACGATCTATATTTGCATTAATATATTGGTAATCACTTTCATTAGCACCTACAACAACATTATATAAGCCTTTGACTGTCTCATCAGCAATAATATAATCGGCGTATGCTGCTTTAACTGGACCTACACCACCCTTAGTTGCTTTAACTATGGATAATAATTCCTCATTTGTAGCTACACGTGGTTCAGAATCGGCATCAAGTGCATTTTGCAATTTTACTTCATTTACTTGTTTATCACCACGTATTAATACTAATACTTTCTTATCATCAACAATATATAATATACTTTTTACTATTCTCGTATTTGGAACATGTAAAAATTCTGACAATTGTTCTATAGTTGCACAATCAGGAGTTGAAACCTTTTCAAGCGGTTTTAATTCTTCTTTTTCTGGTGAAAATGTGTCAATACTTCGTGCCATTTCTAAGTTAGCTGAATATGTACCAGTTTCATTTGTAGCTATAACATCTTCACCTATAGCTGCTGGTGCTTGAAATTCAGTTGAATTCTTACCACCCATAGTACCAGAATTAGCAATTACAGGGTATACTTCAACACCACAACGCTTAAATATCTTTTTATATGCATGTTTTTGGTCATCAAATTGCTTATCTAATTGTTCTCTAGTAGCAGCAAAACTATAACCATCTAACATAACAAATTCACGGCCACGCAATAACCCAAAACGAGGTCTATTTTCATCACGAAACTTAGTTTGAATTTGATACAAAGCTATCGGCATTTGCTTGTAACTCTTTATATTTTTACCAATAATTTCAGTAAAGGTTTCCTCATGTGTTGGCCCTAATAAACTTTCACGACCATGTCTATCTTTCAATCTAAACATCTCTGGGCCATACTTAGGTAATCTACCAGATTCTTCCCATAAAGTAGCAGGAAGAAAATGCGGCATTATCATTTCTGGAACATTAATATTCTCCATCTCTTCTTCGATAATTTTTTCAGCCTTACGTAAAACCAAATATGCTAATGGTAAATAAGCATAAACACCAGCTGTAACTTGACGAATGTATCCACCACGTAACATCAGTTGATGGCTTTTAGCCACTGCATCACTTGGTACTTCCTTAAGAGTTGGTATAAATAAAATAGATTGACGCATATTTTCCTCCAAATAATCATTTAATAAAGAAACGATATATATCATTTCCTGTAACAGCTATAATCAATATCAATAAAAAGACAAAGCCTATAATATTGACTAATTCTTCTTTTTCTGGTGAAAGTGGTTTACCTGTTACTAATTCAACCACATTCAATAACAATTTTCCGCCATCAAGGCCAGGTATTGGTAATAAATTAACAATACCCAAATTAATTGAAATCATTGCTAAAAATGTTACTACATATGCAAAACCTAAATCAGACATTTTTCTTGTCTGTGAATAAATACCTACTGGTCCAGATAATTTATCCAAACTAAAATGTCTAATCAAGCCAGATAATGCATTAAAAATCAAGCCCATAGTCCTTAAACTGGTTTTACAGCCATGTGATAATTTGCTGAACAAATTATTATCTAACTTACAAATAAAGCCTAATTGATAAAGCGTTTGCCCATTATCAACAACCTTCATTGGTTTTATTTTAAATTTCCGGTAAGAATTATTCCGTAGAACTACAACTTCAACTTTTTTTCCTTTGTATTCTGCAATAATTTTAGAAATATCTTCTAACTGACTAACTTTTTGATGTTCTATTTCTTTTACTTGATCACCATTCTTTAATCCGATTCTCTGTGCAGGGCTATTATCTATAGTCTTATTAATAATAGTTGTTGGTGCACCAGGTCCAGAAATTGATAGTCCAATAAAAACAATAAATCCTAAAATAATATTCATTAATGGACCTGCAACATTACTTGCTATTTTCTTTAAAACTTTAGCATTTTGAAACTGTGTATCTTCAGGTGCAATAATTAATTCGCTGCCATTTTTTTCAATTATAGTTGCATCATGATTAACAGAATAAGTAATATTTTCATTCTCATCGCCATTTTTATAGCCACGAATAATTAATCTATTAACCAAATCACTTTCAATAACTTGAACAGGTATTCCGGAAATAGGCATTTGTGAGCCCGAGTTATCTATTCTAACTACCTCACCATTATCATTAAATTGTAATACAACTGTTGCACCCGGATCTATTTTAGCAATATCATCTGGTCCTGCAAATCGTACATATCCTCCAATTGGTAACCATCTTATTGTATAAGTAGTTTTCTTTTTCATAACTTGAAAAAGTTTTGGCCCCATACCAATAGAAAATTCTCTTACCAGTATTCCACATTTTTTTCCTACAAAAAAATGTCCAAATTCATGCACAAATACTAATATTCCAAATATAACTAAAAATATTAAAATACTCTTCATAAATAAAACCTACATAATTCCTATATAAGCAACAACTGGTAAAACAAATAATAAGCTATCAAATCTATCTAAGATCCCACCATGTCCAGGTAAAATCTTTCCAGAATCTTTTACACCATAAAATCTTTTTATAGCTGATTCTACTAAATCTCCAATTTGACCTACAACTGATAGTACAATTGATAGACCAATTAATAATAATTGATTTCTACCTGTTGGAACAATCAGCACATATATAGTAGTACATACAATCGCACATATTATACCGCCTATTGATCCTTCCCACGTTTTGTTAGGGCTGATAACTGGCCAAAGCTTACGCTTACCATATTTTCTGCCAAAAACATAAGCTCCAATATCACTCGCCCACACTACAACTAATGCAAATCCTAAAATTGCTAATCCATATCCATCATTTATGTTCCTAATTGCAGCTAAATAATGAAAACCGGCACCAACATATATGCTACCCAATACATAAGTTCCGACATCATCAAAGGACGTTTTATTTTTAGATAATACTGTAATTGTCAAAAGAAGCATATTCAAAATACAGAATAATTGTATTTTGCCTAAAAATACAGGTAAAAAGTTAAAGAACTTATCAGGTAATGTCAAAGTTAAAGTTGCTAACAAACTTATCAAAAAATTAATTGATATTAAAATTTGTTTTTTCATTATAAAAATTTCGCTAATCGCACAGCAAGCTAATAAGCAAGCCATTACATCTATCCAATAACCACCCAATAATAATACTGGAATAAAAAAGATTAATGCAACTAACGCTGTTATTATTCTTTGTTTCATATATTTTCATCTCTTATTTAAATTTTTCCGAAACGTCGGTCACGATGCTGATATTCTTCTACTATTTTTTTAAATTCATCGGTAGTAAAATCTGGCCAATATGTTTTAGTAAAATAAAATTCTGAATAGGCTAATTGCCATAACATAAAATTAGATAAGCGTTCTTCACCAGAAGTTCTAATTAACAAATCAGGATCAGCATAATCTCCAAATTTTGCCGTCATTAAATAATCTGATACCAATTGTTCATTTATGGAATCAACTTCAATTTTTTTATTTTGAATATCTAATGCTATCTTAGAAATAGCAGCAGTTATTTCTTGCCTAGAGCCATAATTAAAAGCAAAATTCAATATCATACCATCATTGTCAGCAGTTTCTTGCTCTGCTTTTTTTATAATTTCAGCAGTTGCTAGAGGAAGCTTATCATTAAAACCCATAATATTGACTTTAATATTATTTTTCTGCAACTCTGGCATAAATTTATCAAAAAAATTAATAGGTAACTTCATTAAATAGTTAACCTCGTCGCGAGGTCTTCCCCAGTTTTCTGTAGAAAAGGCATATAAAGTTAAAACTTTAACTCCTAACTCGTTAGCTACTAATGCAATTTCCTTAACCTTATTCATTCCACTACGATGACCAATAATCCTAGGTAAGTGCCTTTCTTGAGCCCATCTGCCATTGCCATCCATAATAATAGCTAAATGATCTAATCTTTTATTTTCTTGCTTCATGCTACTTGGTAATCCCTATGCTTTAGTAATTTCTTTGCTCTTCTTATCTGCTAAAGCATCTACATCTTTTGTGGCATTATCAGTTATCTTTTGCATATCTTTTTCAAATTTATGCAAATCATCTTCAGTAATTTCGCCATCTTTTTGTTGCTTTTTTAAAGCATCCATACCTTCCCTACGAATATTTCTAATTGCTATTTTAGCTTGTTCAGCTAACTTGCCTACTTTTTTAGCAATCTCTATTCTTCTTTCTCCAGTCAATTGGGGAATTACTATTCTAACTACACTACCATCATTTGCAGGTGTAATTCCCAAATCAGATGCCAAAATTGCGTGTTCAATATTATTAAGAGTTGTTTTATCAAATGGCGTTATCATTAGCACACGTGCCTCTGGAATTGTAATACTAGACATTTGTGTCAAAGGAGTAGGAACACCGTAATATTCAACTTTTATACCATCCAACAAACTTGCATTAGCAACACCTGCACGTATACCGCCTAATTCTTTTTCAAAAACAGAAATAGATTTACTCATATTTGCTTTTGCTTTTTCAATAATTACATTCGACATTATTTACCACCTTTTATTACTGTACCAATATTTTCGCCTTCAATTACTTTCTTGATATTACCAGCTTCATTCACATTAAATACAATTAAAGGAATATTGTTGTCCATAGACAGCGAACTAGCTGTTCTATCCATAACCTTCAAATCTTTTGCAATAATATCAAGTTGTGTAAGTTCATCAAATTTAACTGCTTCTGGATAGATTTTAGGATCTGCAGAATATACTCCGTCAACACCATTTTTAGCCATTAAAATTACATCTGCATTAATTTCAGCTGCACGTAATGCAGCAGTAGTGTCAGTTGAAAAGTACGGATTACCTGTTCCACCACCGAAAATAACTACTCTACCTTTTTCTAAATGTCGTATAGCTTTTCTTCTTATGTACGGTTCTGCAATCTGTCGCATTTCAATAGATGTTTGCACACGTGTAGGAACACCCAAATTTTCCAAAGCATCTTGTAAAGCTAATCCATTCATAATTGTAGCTAGCATTCCCATATAATCTGCTTGGGCTCTCTCCATACCTAAGTTTGCTCCAGTTTCACCGCGCCACATGTTGCCACCGCCACATACAATGCCTATCTGAACGCCCATATCATGAATTTTTTTAACTTCCATAGCTAAATGTGCAATAACTTCTGGATTGATACCCCTACCTTCAGAACCTGCAAGAGCTTCTCCTGAAACTTTCAAAATTACACGCTTATACTTTAATTGACTCATGTTGATCCTCCTCTATAGCTCCTACCATTTTACCATAACAATACTCGTAATTATATGCTAATTTATAATGCTAGTTTTTTTCTCTACTTTTAAAATATAATATCTAAAAAAAAACTCAAAAATACTAACATAAGTATTTTTGAGTTGATTAAAATTTATCTCATTTGTTCACGAACTTCAGCAGCAAAATCTTCTTGTTTCTTCTCGATTCCTTCACCAACTTCATAACGAACAAAATTCTTAACTTCTGACTTAACTGATTTAACATATTCAGCAACAGTCATATCTGAATCCTTAACGTATGGTTGATCAACAAGACAAATTTCTGCTAAGTATTTATTCATACGACCTTCAACAATCTTAGGAATAATCTTAGAAGG
This sequence comes from Lactobacillus iners DSM 13335, assembly GCF_000160875.1. Lineage (GTDB taxonomy): Bacteria > Bacillota > Bacilli > Lactobacillales > Lactobacillaceae > Lactobacillus > Lactobacillus iners. The sequence continues at coordinate 125,475 of NZ_GG700802.1, read as the reverse complement.
TTTTCCTTCTTTTTCTGTTTCTTTAGTGAAGACATCAGTTTGATGCTCTAAAACTTCAGCAGGAACTTGACTCTTATCTAAATATTCAGGATTAATAGCAGCTACATGCATAGCAATATTCTTGGCAGCTTCAGCGTTATCACCATCAAGGATAGTAACAGCAATAATAGCACCATTATTATGCTTGTATGCTCCGAAGACTTCATTATCTTTCTTAGTCAAAATAGTAAATCTTCTAAGAGTAATCTTCTCACCAATTACAGCAGTTAACTCAGTTTCAGCACTCGCAATAGTACCTTCACCTAATGGCACATTCATAGCAGCTTCTAAGTCAGCAGGCTTGGCAGCTAAAATTGCTTTAGTAACGTCATCAACAAACTTAACAAATTTATCATTTGAAGAAACAAAGTCTGTTTCAGAGTTAATCTCTACCAACACTGCATTATTTCCTTCAACATCAAACGCAGCTAATCCTTCAGCAGCTATACGACCACTCTTCTTAGCAGCTTTTGCAGCTCCAGATTCTCTCAAAATATCTGTAGCCTTATCCATATCACCATCGGCTTTTACTAAGGCTTTCTTTACATCCATCATACCAGCACCGGTACGCTCACGGAGTTCCTTAACTTGTGCAGCAGTAATTTTTGCCATCATCAATCTCCTTATCACAAATATGTCAAATATTAATCTTCGTCAGCAATTTCTTCGATTGACTTTTCGTCATCAGCTTCTGATTTTTCTGTGAATTCAGCTTCAACAGATTTTTCATCATCTTGACCTTGCTTTCCTTCAATAACAGCATCTGCCATTGCACCTGCAATTAATCTAATTGCACGAATTGCATCATCATTTGAAGGTATAACAACATCAACAGGTTCTGGATCAGTATTAGTATCTACCATAGCTACAACTGGAATACCTAAAATGTTTGCTTCGTGTACTGCAATCTTTTCCTTCTTAGGATCAACTACAAACATAACATCTGGTATTCTAGGCATATCTTCGATACCACCTAAAAATCTTTGTAATTTATCTAATTCTTTAGTTAAAACAGCTACTTCTTTCTTTGGTAATAGTTCGAAAGTACCATCTTCAGACATTTTCTTTAATTGCTTTAATCTTTGAACACGGCTTTGAATAGTTGACCAGTTAGTAAGAGTACCACCTAACCAACGTTCATTAATGAAGTATTGTCCAGCACGAATTGCTTCTTCTTTTACAGCATCTTGTGCTTGCTTTTTAGTACCTACAAATAAGAATACACCACCGTCAGTAGCTACATCTTTCATAAAGTTGTATGCATCATCTAACATCTTAATGGTTTTTTGCAAGTCAATTATGTAAATACCATTTCTTTGTGTAAAGATGTAAGGAGCCATCTTAGGGTCCCATCTTCTAGTTTGGTGTCCAAAATGTACACCTGCTTCAAGCAATTGTTTCATTGTTACAACTGTCATAATAAATTCCTCCTATGGTTTTTCCTCTCAAAAGTTTAACTAAAATTTAGACCTACAAGGCACCATAATTTTAATCGCTTTTGATGTGATTTATAGTATGTAAAGACATACAAAGTAATTATATATGAATTAGTTATTAATTACAATCAAAATTTAACATTATGTTCTGTCAAAAAGTTTTCTTTCCACTTTCGATCATGATGTTTAAACCAATACTCTCGTTTTAAGGCTGCTCTTTTATCATCAAATTCTTCAAAATATAATAATTTAACTGGTCTTCTAATTTTAGTATACTTTGCACCTTTGCCTGCATTATGAGCTTCAATACGTTTTTTTAAATTATCAGTAAAGCCACCATAAAAGCTCCCATCAGCACATTGTAAGCAATAAAAATAATATTTTTTATTTTCTGTCTTGGAACTTGCAGCTTTATTTTCATGAATAATATTTTCAATTTCATCAGTAAATGAACTATCAGAATTATGCACAATAATCGGATTATTTAAAACCAAACCATCTGTTGGTGCATTATTAACAGCTTCAACTACAACTAAGTTAGTTTTATGATCTTTTTGTGGTGCAAAAGGCTGAATATTTTTTACTCCCATATGGTTACTCAAACAATAGTGGATAATTTCAGCTAATCTTTCTGGTCGATGAACAATAAAAAGTTTTCCCTTCATTTTTAATAACTGACTTGCAACAATGATCACTTGCTCCAAATTTATTAAAATTTCATGACGAGCAATCGCTTTTTGTTGATTAGGATTAATTCTATGTCCATCAGGCACCTTAAAATATGGAGGATTTACGGTAACTACATCAAATTTATCCTTTCCCAAGTTTTTAGGGGCATCCAGTGCATTAATACAATGAACAGTTATCCTATTTTCTAACTGATTCAAGCTAACTGATCGCTTGGCCTGTGACGCAATTTCTGGTTGTATTTCAACAGCATCATAATGAGCCAAGTTAAAATATGACATATACAAAGTAGCTGCGCCATTACCACAGCAAAGATCTACTACTTTATCACGATCATGTATCTTTTCTTTAGCAAAATAGGCTAACAATAATGTATCCAAGGAAAATGAAAAGGCATCTTTTCGTTGTATAACTTTAAGATGATCACTATACATATAATCTATTCGCTCATTACTTTTCAGAATTTCCATTTCTATTCTCCTTTATCGATATATGCTGTATAATACTATACATGAATTGGGAGGAAAACATGTTTTATAAATTTTTACGCTCAACTGTTCGCATTATTTTTTGGATCATTAATGGTCATTTACATATCCATAATAGTAATTATATACCTGAAGGAAATTATATCTTAGCTGCTCCACATCGAACATGGTGGGAACCTTTTTTATTTGCAATAGCAGCAAAAAATACAGAATTTGTAGTTATTGCAAAAAAAGAACTATTTAAAAATCCTATATATAGATTTTTATTAAAAAAGTGTAATGCATTTCCCGTAGATAGAGCCAATCCTGGACCGTCAGCTATCAAGATTCCAGTTAAAGAACTAAAAGCAGGACAACGATCATTTATGATTTTTCCATCAGGAACAAGGCATTCTGATCAGTTAAAAAGTGGTGTATTTATAATAGCAAAACTTGCAAATAAGCCTATTGTTCCTGTTATATACCAAGGTCCTTTAACTTTTAAAGGAATCCTCAAAAGACAAAATGTTGAAATTCGTTTTGGCAAACCAATTTATTTAGACAGAAAAATCAAAATTAATAATGAAAACACGCCAATATTGTATGCCAAATTAGAAAATGCTTGGCAAGAATTGGATAATGAACAAAATCCTAATTTTAAATATATTCCCAAATAATAAATTGCATTTAAAAAACTAAGTCACATCAAAATGACTTAGTTTTTTTTAGTTTTCACTATTAGTTTGTAGCGTATATAGGTCGTAGTAATAACCTTTTTTAGCCAACAAACTTTCATGCGTACCACTTTCAATAATACGTCCCTTATCTAAAACGATAATTTTATCAGCATTAGCAATCGTCGATAAACGGTGAGCAATAGCCAAAGTTGTTCGACCTTGTCTTAATTTATCTAATCCTTGCTGAATTAAAGTTTCTGTTTCAGTATCAACATTGGCTGTAGCTTCATCTAAAACTAAAATTTTAGGATTAGTTACTAAAGTTCTAGCAAAAGAAATAAGTTGTTTTTGTCCTTGACTTAATCCTTCGCCGCCTTCTAATACTCTAGTTTTATAACCATCTGCCATCTTTTGAATAAAGCCATCTGCTTGAACATTCTTGGCAGCATTAACTAATTCTTTATCAGTAATATCTTTATTATAAAGTCTGATATTAGATGCTATATCACCATAAAACATAAATGGTTCTTGCAACACAAGTCCTATTTTTTTACATAATTCACTCTTAGAATAATTTTTAATATCTACACCATCTATCAAAATTTGACCTTGATAGAATTCATAAAATCTAAGCATAACATTGATGATGGAACTCTTACCTGAACCGGTATGACCAACAATACCTAAGGTTTTACCTGGATCAATACTAAAGGAAATATCATGTAAAATTTCATTTTTTCCATCGTATGAAAAACTAACATGTTTAAATTCTACTTTACCGTTAAAAATTATATTATCATCTTTAGCATTTGCTGACTGCTTAGGCTCCAATTCGGGATTATCAAGTAAAGCAAAGATTCTTTTACCTGCAACAATACCATCTTGAAATAATGTCATAGTATCCATAACCATTGCTATCGGATTAAAAAATGTAGCTATATATTGTGAGAATGCATAAACTACACCAGCAGGGATAAAGGTTTCACGCAAAGGATAACCAAAATATAGTAATGATGCTATTAAAGCCAAAGAATATAACAAACTAGTTAAAGGTGATAAAAGAAATGCATTTAATAAAATCATTCTTTGACGTGTTTTCATCAATGCTATATTCTTTTTTTCAAATAATGACATCATTCTCTTTTCTTGCTTAAATTGTTGAATAAGAGATACACCTTCAATAGCTTCATTCAAATTAGTATTAATATCACTTAGATATTCTCTAAACTTACGATATAATCTGGAACTATTTCTTGAATAAAACCAAATAATAAACAGCAAAATTGGTAAAAATGCTAAAACGATTAAAGAAGCTGGCTTATTTGTGCAATACATTGCTACAAAGGATGTTACCAAGGAAAAAATTCCGATAACTGCACTGGCCCAAACTGATAAGAAACGACTTAAAGTCATAGTATCATTGGTAATTCTAGAAACTATCGAACCAGCTGGAGTTTGGTCAAAATATCTCATACCTAAACTGTGCATTTTCTTGTATAAACAGCGACGCACATTCTCAAGAGTCTTTTCTGACCCAACGGCATAAAAGTATTCATAGATAAATTGAATGATCGCTTTCATGATTGTTCCCATCGCAAAAAGCAATGCAAAAAATAGAATTAGCTTTAATGCAGGGTGTGATTTAATCAAATATTTATCAATAAAATACTGCAATACAAATGGTAACAACATATTAATAACACTGACTAAAAAAGCACCAACTAATGCTAATATCATTTCTAGCTTATAAGGTCTAACAAAGTATAACAATCTAACAAATATTTTTAACTGCTCTTTAACGGGTATCGAATGTGCCCAGATAGATTCTTGCTTGTTATTCGTCAATATTTTCACCTACCTTACTCTGTAATTCTTGCCGCTCCCACATTTTTGCATACCAACCTTTTTGCTTAAGTAATTCATCATGTACACCTTGTTCAACAATTTGGCCATGCTTTAAAACCAAAATCAAATCAGCATCCATCACGGAACTTAATTTATGAGAAGCAATTAATGCTGTTTTATCATGCATTTCAGCTTTCAAATTATGCAAGATAATTCCTTCAGTTTTAGCATCAACAGCTGAAAGTGCATCATCTAAAATTAAAACGCGACTGTCTTTTAGCAATGCTCGAGCTATCGACATTCTTTGTCTTTGACCACCTGAAAGTGAAACGCCTTTTTCACCAACAATTGTTTCATACTGTTCTGGCATAGCCATAATATCATCATGTAGTCCTGCTTTTTTGGCAGCAGCTTGTATCTCATCCATCGTTGCATATGGATTAGAAAATGCAATATTTCCAGCTATAGTAGTTGAAAAGAGAAAATTTTTTTGAGGAACATAAGAAATTGCTTCTAATAATTCTTTCAAAGGAATTTTTTGAATATTTTCTCCACCAAACTTGATATTTCCAGCGTAATTATCATATTCACGTAATAATAATTTGATCAATGTAGTTTTACCAGCTCCTACTTTACCTACCAACCCTAAAGTTTGACCTGGTTTCAGCGTAAAATGAATATTTTTTAAAATATTGTGATCAACATCATCTGGATATGCAAAGGAATCAATATTAAATTCTAAATCTGAATGTAAATCTTGAATATTCAACAGAGAATCAGCATTTTTATCAGTAATTAAAGGTTTTTGCACCAATAATTTTTCAATACGATCATAGCTTGCAGAACCACGCTCTAAAATGTTAAACAAATATCCGATAGCAAACATTGGCCAAACCATGTTACTTATATATGCAACAAAAGAAACCAATTGACCAACAGTAATTGACTGATTATTAACCAAAATACTGCCATAAATAATAGCAATAACATATGTTAACCCAATTAATAAACTACCCAACGGGTCAAACATTGATTGCCATTTAAAAACTTGTTTATTAATACAGATGGTTTCATCAACCATTTTATTAAAAGAATTAGTATCTTGTTTAGCTTGGCCAAAAGTTTTCAATACTTTAATCCCAGATACTGACTCTTGAGTCTTATTATTTAATTTGGAAAAGGCAGCTTGTGATTTATCATAAGCTACATATAGTTTGTCGCCAAAATACCTAGCAAAAATAGCTAATAATGGCATGGGAAGTAATGCAATTAGCGTTAATCTAAGATCCACAAACAAGATCATTGCCACTGCTGTACAACCACCCAAAGTAATAGCATCTACTACCGTTAAAATACCATCTCCTGCTACCTCTTGAACAGCCATAACATCATTAGTAGCATGAGCCATTAAATCACCTGTTCGATTATTTTGAAAAAACGTTCTATCCATTTTCATAAAATGAGCAAATAATTTAGCTCTTAACTCTTTTTCTAAAATCGTAGCTCCTCCCCAAATCAGACTTCTCCAGAGCAGCCTTAAAACATACAGTGATAATGCAGCAACTAATATTAATCCGGTATATTTAAAATAGCTAAACCAGGTTATTTGTTTTTTATTCAACTGGTCAGCCATTAATCCCAATATTCTAGGTGGAACCAAATTAGCTAAGGATGTCAACATTAGCATAGCAATTCCAAAAATATATCTTTTCTTGTGCTGTTTAAAAAACCACCCTAACTTTTGATAAATTCCCATATAAATTCCTCATGATTAAGTATAAAAAAATGAATAAGAACATAATTCTTATTCTATAAATATTATATATAAATTTAGCGTTGACTATGTTTCATCATATTCATTACTTGATTTAGCTTCTTAGCAGAAGGTTTCTGTCCCATTTGTGACATCATAGCTGCAATCATATCTTCACTAATAGGTGGATTTTCCTTAAAATATTTTTTCATATATAATCTTGCACCATAAAAACCCGCAGCTAATCCAACTAAAAAAGCAACAATAATTAAAATAATCCAAATATAATTCATATCCATCACTCCTAAATTAACATTCCTATATTATACTAAAAAAAAATCCAATTGAAAAGTTTTATTTAATCTTTTCTTAAGCCTTTCTTTCGCTGTACAGCTTTGGCTTTTTCCGATGTAACTTCATTGCCTTTTTCATCCACAAAAACAATATCCTCTATTTGTTGCTTAAAACCTGCTCTGAAATTAGCTAAAAACTGTAAGCGAAGTTTTTTTTGCTCCTTTATTTCTAATTCAGTCAATTTTCTTTGTTTACTCAAATGATAAAGTTCATTAATACGTTTAACTAATTTCTCATCTGCCTCGTTCAAATCAATTACCTCACTTATGTTATGTATTTCACATTAAATCGTCAAACAATAAAAGTATAACATATTTTTTATTTACTAACTAAAGTATTGTTGTTAGAATATCCTTAATCAAGGAGAGTCATCATGGAATTAACTAATGATAAAAATAAACAACTAGCAATACTAAGTTTCATTTACAATTATATATCAAAAAATAATTTTCCACCCACAGTAAGAGAAATATGTGATGGCATTGGATTATCCTCAACAGCTACAGTACATGGTCATTTATTGCGTTTAGAAAAAAAAGGATGGATAGTCAGAAATGCAGCTAAGCCTCGTGCTATTGAAATTACTCAATTAGGTAATAAAAAATTAAATCTTGATTCTAAAGCCATTCCTCTAGTTAAAAATATTCGTTCAAAAAAACCATATTTTGCCAAAAGCGATATCATAGACCAGTTTCCTATGCTACCTAATTTACAAAATTACGATAACCAATTACTAATATGGCAATATCCCGATACTTCTTTAAACGAGTTGCAAATTATGAACAATGATATGTTAATTATTCATTTAAAAAATAAGGAAATTAATATTAATGATATAATCGTATATGCAAACAGCTTTGATAAAATAAAACTTGCCAAATTAGACCACCATTTCAAATCTAAGCACATAAAAATATTAGGCACTGTAGTGGGCATATATAGAAACTTAACTAATTAAAAAAATGTTGTATAAGGTATAAAAACTCATACAACATTTTTTATTTATTCAAGACTGGATAACATTTTTAATGCAGTCGTAAGACTATGTGTATCTAACTGATAATATTTATCATTAAGTTGCCACTTAAATACGTTATTCAAAGAGCCTTTGCTTTTTCCAGCGGTTATATAAATGGTAGACTTACCTGTCGTCTTTGGTAATCCATACTTTTCTATTAAATTCAATAATTTTAAAGCAGGTTTTTCAGCAGATTGATTCATTATAGAACTAGCATGTACGATAATAGACCAATTTCCCTTAACGAAATGTAAATATTGTTGACCAGCACCAGCATCAACAGCAGCAGTAATACTGTCATTCAATTTTATTTGACGTAATCCAGCATCATCCTTAGCATCTCGATATCCAATCAATTTATCCATTTTCTCATTAGTCATATTTGATCTCATTGTCAAAATTGCATAAGGTAGCTCTTTTTTTAAAATTTCATCATTAAATTTCTGCTTAGACTCACCAACACTATAATATACAACGCTCTGATCAGGATTATTTTCAAATCTCATATTAAGGTTAGAACTACCTTGTTTAAGACCATCATCCTGTGGTAAAAGAATACCAGATGTTACACTTTTTATTTTTTTATTAAAGAATATCAATCTAGAATTTTCTTTTTTATTATTTGCTTCAACTACTTTTTTATTAACCTTTGTTGAAGAATTATTATGAGCCTTTACATTAATTGCACTACGATCATCTTGCTTAGTACAACCAGATAACATTAAAGCTAGCATTAAAGTGCCAACGAACAATTTTTTCTTATTCATAACTGTTCTCCTATTCTAATTATCCATAAGTGTATATTATCATAATTAAACAATATCAGATATATATATTTAAATAAAAAAGCATCGGAAAAATACAATCCAATGCTTTCTTAGTCATAAATATGACTTAATATATATTATCCACGACGTTTCTCAGCAATTCTTGCTGCCTTACCATGACGATCACGTAAGTAGTAAAGCTTAGCACGACGTACACGACCATGACGTAGAACTTCTACTTCAGCAACACGTGGATCATTCACAGGAAAAGTACGTTCAACACCTACACCTGACGCAATCTTACGTACAGTATATGTAGCACTAATGCCCGCACCTTTCTTCTTGATTACGACACCTTCAAACATCTGTATACGTTCGTGTGTACCTTCAACAATACGTACATGAACTCTAACAGTATCTCCTGCACGAAATTCAGGAATATCAGTACGAAGTTGTTCTTTTGTTAATTCTGCAATTAATGGATCCATGAATATCTCTCCTTCTACGGCATTCATACACATACATGTCAGCGGAACACCCATAACTCGTGGCTAAAACCACATCGATAATTGTAACAAATCTCAAAAAAAATGTAAATAACTATATTTAAGATTCACGTTTTATTTCCTCTAATAGTTTTTGCTCCTGTGCTGTTAATACCCTATAAGCTAACATATCAGGTCTCTTTTTATATGTCATTCTCAATGCCTCTTTCAATCTCCATTCTGCTATCTTTTGATGATTACCTGACATTAATACTTCAGGGACCTTTTTACCTTCAAAATCAGCAGGTCTAGTATATTGAGGATACTCCAACAAGCCATGTGAAAATGATTCATCCACTGGAGATGCTGCATTGCCTAAAACACCTGGTAACAAACGAACTGTTGCATCAATCATGCTCATAGTTGGCAATTCACCACCAGTTAAAACAAAATCTCCTATTGAAACAATTTCATCTACAAAATCATAGATTCGATAATCAAAGCCCTCATAATGGCCACAAATAAAAGTTAAATTATCCTCTTGTGCCCATTCTCGTGCCATTTCCTGATTAAAAGTTTTCCCTTGTGGTGCAGTAATAATAACTTTTCCTTTGTTTTCAATGGTATCCAAGGCCTTTTTTATAGGCATAATTTGTAAAACCATACCAGCACCACCACCATAGGGACTATCATCTACATGATGATGAATATCTGAAGTAAAGTCACGAAAATTTATTAAATTTAAATTCCATTTTTTGTCTTCAAGTCCACGCCCTAACATTGATTGTTGGACTGGTGCAAACATATCCGGAAATAAAGTTAATACATTAATTTTCATCTCTTAATCCTTCTAACAAAATTACCTCAATTTTTTTATTGACAAGATCAACTTGCTTAACGACAGATGAAATATTAGGTATCCAAAATATTTTTCCTTTGCTAGGCGTTATTTCCCATATATCATTAGCTCCTGGCATTTCAATATCAGTCAATATACCTATTTTTCTTTTGGTTTCATAATCAAATACATCAAGACCAATCAATTGATGTATATAATATGAACCTTTCGGTAAATCAGTTTGATCTTCATCAGAGACATAAAGATTTTTATTAACAATTCTATTTGCTTCGTCGATATCATTAATCTGTAAAAATTTAACTAAATATGCTTGTTTATGAAATCTAGCAGTTTCTACTGTCATTTTTACTTTTTGATCTCCAGCACTGATATATAAACTACTATTGGGGCAAAAACGCTGCTGGGGAAAATCTGTTTCTGCTTTGACTTTAACTTCACCCTTTAAGCCGTGAGTATTAATTATTTTGCCAACAAAATAATATTCTGTCATTAAATTAACTCCATAAATAAAATAGTTTGAGAAATCAATCCCAAACTATCAATAATTACTTATTATATTTTGCTTCGTGATATTTCTTCATCAAGCCAGCTTTTGAAAGCAAACTTCTTACAGTATCTGAAGGTTGGGCACCTTTTTGAAGCCAAGCAAATACTTTTTCTTCATCAAGTTTAACACTATCAGTATCTGAAAGTGGATTATAAAAACCAACTTCCTCAATAAAACGACCATCACGTGGCATACGTGAATCAGCAACAACTAAACGATAAAAAGGCTTTCTTTTTGAGCCCATACGACGCATACGTATCTTAACTGACATTAGTAAATTTCCTCCTAAATATTTTGCTTAATTAGTATACCACAAAATAAAAATGTCTGTAAAGCTTTTTTACTTAACAGCTAAAAAATATTATGAATGGAACCTTTTTATCTTTTTCAGACGTTTTTGTTTATTCTTTTTAAAATTCTTACTCATCGATTTCATTGCCATTTTAGCCATAGGAGTATCCATTCCAGGTAGATTACTTAATCCTTTAAAATTACCCGATGTTACCTTTTGCATCATATCCTTAGCCTGCTTAAATTGCTTAATCATGCGATTAACTTCTACAACAGATAATCCACATCCTCCAGCAATTCTACGTCTCCTAGAAGGATTCAACAGATCTGGATCCTCTCTCTCAGCTGGTGTCATCGAGTACACTATAGCTTTAGTATGTGCGATTTGCTTATCAGGTACTTTAAAATTTTTCAATGCTGGATTATTAGCCATACCTGGTATCATCTTAATTATTTGATCTAATGGTCCCATTTTTTGCATTTGATCCATTTGATCAACAAAATCATTAAAATCAAAGGTATTTTCACGCATTTTTTGAGCAACTTTTTCTGCTTCTTTAGCGTCAAAATCCTGCTGAGCCTTTTCAATCAGACTCAACATATCACCCATACCTAAAATTCTTGAAGCCATTCTATCAGGATGAAATGTATCAAGTTCTGTTAACTTCTCTCCTTGACCAGTAAACAAAATCGGCAATCCTGTAACTTCTCTAATAGATAATGCTGCACCACCACGTGTGTCACCATCAAGTTTTGTCAAAATCAAACCAGTCAATTTTAATTTTGAATTAAATCCTTCAGCAACTGTTGCAGCAACTTGACCTGTCATTGCATCAGCAACCAATATGATATTTTCAGGATGAGCTACATCAACAATATTTTTTAACTCATCCATCAACTGATCATCAATTTCTAAACGTCCAGCCGTATCAATAATGACATAATCATTATGATTTCTATCTGCTTGCATCAATCCATTTTCAACAATAGCTACTACATCTGTATTATTTTCACTATAAACTGGAACATCTAAAGATGCACCGATTGTCTTTAATTGATCAATAGCAGCTGGTCTATATATATCACCAGCAATTAAAAGTGGCCTTGCTTTTTTATTTTTAATTAAATAATTAGCTAATTTTCCTACTGTAGTAGTTTTACCAGTTCCTTGCAAACCAACCATCATAATTATAGTAGGTATATGCTTCGCCTCAATAATAGATGCAGTATCACTACCCATCATTTTTGTTAACTCATCATTAACTATTTTTATAATTTGTTGACCAGGATTTAAGCTCTCTTGAACTTCTTTTCCTAAAGCTTCAGCCTTAATAGTTTTAATAAATTTTTTGACTACTTTAAAATTAACATCTGCTTCTAACAATGCTAATCTAATTTCTCTAGACGCTTGATTGATATCATTTTCAGAAATTTTACCTTTACCAGTAAGTTTTCTTAATGCTTTTTGCAATTTTTCACTTAAATTTTCAAAAGCCATATTATTCTCCCTTTAATCTACTTAGCATTACTTCTATTACTGATTGTGTTGCTACATAGTCATTAACATTTAAACTATCTATACACTTTTGCAATGATTGTTCAAAAAAATCATAATCACTTTTCATACGCAACTTTGTTTCAAAATTGTTCAATAATTTGCATGAACGTTTTAAATTATCAAAAACGGCTTGCCTGCTCACTCCATGATTATCTGCTATTTCACCTAAAGACAAATCACTATAATAATAATCTTCAAAATAATCTTGCTGTCTTTTAGTTAAAAGCTTTCCATAAAAACCATACAAATTAGAATATAATTCATTTTTTTGCAATTCATTCAATTTTCTCACCTATAACTTAGTATATCAAAATTAACTTTAAAGAAGATAGTTGTCTGATAAGCAATTAATAACTTTTGAATAAAAAAGATATATTAACATATCAGTTATTCATTATGTAACTTAGTAATAAGTTCTAAAGCATTTTGCTTAGAAATCTCAGTAATATCTTTGCCAGCCATCATTTTAGCAATAGTAATTACTGTTTCGTCTTTATTTAAAGAAAGAGCTTTGGTAAATGTTTCACCATCTTTAACTATCTTGCTTATAGCAAAATGATGATCACTTGCTGCAGCAACTTGAGGTGAATGTGTAATAGCTATCACTTGTTTTGCTAAGCCTATCTTATGCATTTTTTTACCTATTGCCGCAGCAACTCTACCAGACACACCAGTATCTATTTCATCAAAAATCATTGTTCCAACAGGTTCACTTTCACTAAAAATGGCCTTTAAAGCTAATAACAAACGTGATTGTTCTCCTCCTGAAACTATTCTGACCAACGGATGTAAATCATCCCCTGGATTCGTAGCTATCATAAAAGCAACTTTATCTAAACCAAATTTATTAAAAGTATTACATGGCTCTATTTTGATGACAAATCGTGCTTTATCCATATATAAACTAGATAATTCCTGCTTTATTTTTTTCTCCAAAATTTTAGCATTATTTTTCCTAGCTTGCGTTAATTCGTCGGCATAAGTCATCAATTTTGCTTGCAAAGATTGCAAATCTTTATTCAACTTTTCTTCATCAAAATATTGATTATCAAATTGATTAATTTCACGTTGTATATTGTCGTAGAATATGAAAACATCTTTTAAAGTTGGTCCATACTTTTTCTTCAGTGTATTTAACAAGTTGATTCGCTCTGTTAAATATGCATAATGTTCACTATCAAATTCCAAATTATCGATAATCGAGGTCAACTCTTCATGTGCATCTTCTAAAGCATACACTCCATCATTAAATGTTTTTTCAAAATTTGAAAATTGTACACTATATCCAGCTAACTCACTAGCCGTTTTTTGACCGTCATCTAGCAATGTAGATAATCCCTGTTCATCTTCATACAATTGCATGAAATAATTTGCAGCAGTCATAATTTTTTGATAATTAGTTAATTGACGATATTCATCATCAACTCTTTCATCTTCTTTTTCATCCGTTAAATTGGCTGCCTTTAACTCATTAAGCTGATATTCCAAAATATCATGTTTTTGAGCAATTTCTTGAGCATTCTTTCTAATTGCAGAAAGTCTTTGCTTAATTTCTTGCCATTTAGCATATATTTTTTGATATTGACTCAAGCTCTCTTTGAAATCATTATTAGCATAATTATCCAATAAATTAATATGTAAATCTTGATCCATCAAAATTTGCATATCTCTTTGACCGTGTATATCAACTAAATATTGGCTAAGATTTTTCAAAACATTAATAGTAGTAATTTGCCCATTAATTCTAACAATACTTCTACCTTTAATCGATAATTCTCTACAAATAACTAGTTGATTATCATCTAAGGGGATCCCAGCTTCAATACACATATCTATCAATACTTTATTTGTATCATCTACACTAAATAATCCTGTAATTATTGCTTTGGATTCACCAGAACGTATCATATCTATTTGAGCTCTTGATCCTAAAAGTAATGATAGAGCATCTATAATGATTGATTTACCTGCACCTGTTTCACCTATTAAAACTGTCATATTTTCTTTAAATGATACTTTTAATGACTTAATCACAGCAAAATTTTGGATATCCAATTCAACAAGCATATTAATAATCTCCTATAAATCAGCAACTGCAGCTAGAACTAATTTTTCAATATCACCTTGCCACAAATTCTCACCTAAATGATTTAAGTCTTTACGCAGATGAATTAAAAACTCAATATTACCTTTTCCACCTTTAATTGGCGAATAATCTAAATTAATCACATTGAACCCAATCTTTTGAGCTTCTAAAATAGTATGTTCAATGACATTACAATGAACGCAGTGATCATGGACTATCCCATTTTTTCCTACATTTTCTGGTCCTGCTTCAAATTGCGGTTTTATTAAACAGACTGCATCACAATTATTTTTTAAAATTTCGAACATTGGCTTCATAATTAAATCTAAGGATATGAAAGAAACATCAGTCATCGCAAAATCAGGTAATCCTTCTGTAAAATCAGCTGGAGTACTATATCTAAAATTCTGTTTTTCCATCACAATTACTTGTGGATTATCACGCAATTTCCATGAAAGTTGGTTATAACCTACATCTAGTGCATAAACTAATTTTGCATGATTTTGAAGTGCCACATCAGTAAAGCCACCAGTTGAAGCACCTATATCCAAACAGACTTTATCTGTTAAATCAATATTAAATACATTTAATGCCTTTTCCAGTTTATATCCGCCACGAGAAACATATTTTCTACTATCCTTTTTGACATAAAATACTTCATTTATTGGAAACTTTTCGCCACTTTTATCAATTCTTTGATGATTATGATCAGATATAAGTCCTGCCATAATTGCACGCTGTGCCTCAGTTCTTGAATAAAATAGACCTTGTTCAAATAATAAAACATCTGCACGTTTTTTTTCCATTATAATGCCTTTCGATACAAATCAAAAAAATCACTCAACAATTGATTATCTATATCTTTAATAGCTACCTTACCACGGGCAATTAGGTCAGATAATTCCGCTTGACTTTTCTCTAATCCCAGCATAGTCAATGTGTTATTTTTGCCATTATCTGCGTCCTTATGCGTCTTTTTCCCTGCTTGTACTGAAGTTTGCATTATATCTACAATATCGTCATAAATTTGATAAGCTCTGCCAAAAGCCTCCGCAAAATGCAGTAAATTCATTTGCACTTTATCACTACTATTGGCATATTTAGCAGCCATTTGCACACTAGCTACAATCAAACAACCAGTTTTCAAAAATTCCATTTTATCAATAAAAGTTTCATTACGCTTATACGATAAATTATTAGTAGAATCTATATCCATATATTGGCCACCAGCCATACCATTAGGTCCTATGGCCCTAGTAATAACTTTTATTAGTTCATAAGAATTGCTAGCCTCTGCTATCCATTGAATTCCTAAAGGCAATAAAGCATCCCCAGCTAAAATTGCTTCAGCTTCTCCCCATTTTTTATGTGATGTTAACTTACCTCGACGATAATCATCATTATCCATCGCAGGCAAATCATCGTGAATTAAAGAATAAGTATGAATTAGCTCTATTCCACACGCAATCTTTATTTCTTTTTCAGATATAGGGTGAGATAAGATCTCTAATGTAGCCAAAAATAATAGTGGTCTTAATCTTTTACCACCAGCCAAGACTGAATATGACATAATCTCACTAAATTTATGATCATTAATTGTGCACTCTAGTTGCTCTTTCAAAAAACTATTAATTTGTGGAAGATATAGTTCAGAAAAATCAGTTAATTTCATGTTTATTCCTCTGGACTATTGGAATCTTCAGGGTTAAGTTGCTTAACATTACCATCTTTATCGATTAACTTAGCTACTATTTTTTCAGCATCATTTAATTTTTGCTCTAATTCACGACTTAATTTGACACCCTCTTGAAATTGATTCAATGCATCTTCTAATGGAACATTGCCACCTTCCAATTTTGTTACAATGTCTTGTAATTGTTTAAGTTGTTCTTCAAATGTATTCTTTTGATCACTCATGATTTTCACCTTTTATTTTTAAAACCCTTGTCTTTACCAAACCATCTTTAAAATTCAAATTTAAAATATCATTTTCACATATTTGATGAACAGATGTAACAGTTTTTCCATCCTCATTAGCAGTATATACATACCCTCTACTAATTGCCTTTAAAGGACTATTATCATCTAATTTTTGTGATAAATTATAAAAATTATTCTTGTTATTATTAATTAAATAACACATACTTTTATTCAAATTTTGTGTTTTGAAAATTAATTCTTGATAGTGATGTTTAATTATTTGATGGGGATTGGTAGATAATAAACTTTGATTTACCAATTGATATTTTGTTTTTACATTAAGCAAATAATTATTCGCTACTTGTTCTAACTTTTGTTCTAAAAGATCCAACGTTTGCATTTTTTCATCATAAAAACGTTGCGGTTCTCGTAAAAATACAGAATTTTTAGTTCTATTAAATAATATCTTATCACTATTAATTATTGAACGTATAGCAGCATATAGATGCGTTCTTAGTTCTATTATTTGCAACGTAATCGCTGATAATTCAGGTGTAGCATACTCCGCTGCTGCAGTTGGCGTGGCTGCTCTTTTATCAGCTACTAAATCTGATAAAGTGGTATCAGTTTCATGACCAACAGATGAAATTACAGGCATCGTCATACTATAAATTTGGCGTACTACCATTTCCTCATTAAATGGCCACAAATCTTCTAATGATCCGCCACCACGACCAATAATAACTACATCATATTTATCTTGTGAAGCTGCTATCTGCTGTAATGAAGCAATTATGGAAGCAGCAGCATCTTTACCTTGTACAATTGTAGGAAATAAATCAATTTCTACATGCGGGAATCTTCTATTTGCTGTCACCATAATATCATGAATAACAGCACCAGATGCACTAGTTACAACAGCTATTTTATCAGGAAATTTAGGTATCTTTTTTTTATGAGAATCTGCAAACAGACCTTCTTTATCTAACTTTTCCCTTAGTTGTCTCAGTTGTTCAAACAATGCACCTAATCCAGCAGGTTCAATAGTATGCACATAGAATTGATACGATCCCTGCGGTGAATATAAGTCAATATATCCTGAAACGTATACCTTCATTCCCTCTACTAATTTGAATTTTACTTTTTCAAAAAATGATTTATACATTACAGCATTTATTTTTGATTTCTCATCTTTTAATGAAAAATATTGAGTTGAATTCATACGCAGTCTAAAATTAGATACTTCACCTTGTAAAAACACTTTATGCAAATAAGGATCGTTCTTAAATTTTTTAGACAGATAAAAATTTAAATCTGTAACTGTTAAATATTTAGGACTAGTTTCCATAATTATGCCTCAATTTAGTTAAAATAATAACTTGTTTCATCAAATTGGCTACCGTCAACGGACCTACTCCACCAGGTACAGGAGTAATAGCTTCAGCGATTGGCAAACAATCATCATATTCTATATCTCCCATTAATTTACCATTTTCTCTATTCATACCAACATCAATTAGTATACTACCTGGTTTTACCATATTTTTAGTAATTAGATGTGCACGACCGACATCTGAAATAATTATATCGTTTAGTAAGGTAAGCTCTTGTAAATTTCTAGTGTGAGAATGTGCAATCGTCACAGTAGCATTACGAGCTAATAATTGACTAGCAACAGGTTTTCCTACAATAATACTTCGTCCAATAATTAAAGCATTTTTACCTTCAACATTTAATTGATAATAATCTAGTATAGTCATAATACTTCTCACTGTAGCAGGAATAATATTTACTTGCCCTTGCCACATCCGCCCTTGATTATAAGGAGTGAATCCATCTGCATCTTTTGTAGGATCAATTGCTTCCAACACTAGTCGAGTATTAATATGTTCAGGTATAGGTAATTGAACCATGATAGCATCCACATGAGGATCTGCATTCAGTTCCTTAATTTTGTCTATTAATTCATCTTGTCTGATGTCACCTGGGAATTTAATTGTTTGTTCGTTAATACCTATTTTCTTAGCAAGCTTACGTTTTAAGCGTAAATATATTTTACTTGCTGGATCTTCTCCAACTTCAATTACGCAAAATGTAGGCAATATATTTTTAGCTTTTAAATGCTCTACCTCTAATGTAAGCTCATCTATTATTTTTTTTGCTGGCTCTTTACCATCCAATATTAAAGTCAAATATAAATCCCCCTTAAAAAATGAGGTCGGCACTGCCGACCTCATAATCACCTATTTATCAATAAAGTTAGCCAATATACCATTAATAAAACCTTTTGATTTTGCAGATGAAAACTCATCACACATATTTAATGCTTCATTTAACGCAGACACTGGCTTAATCACTTTACTATTTTGTATTTCAAATAGTCCAACTTCTAGAATAACAAGATCGATTTTATTTAATCGCTCAAGTGTCCAACCTTTTTTTAAATACTTAGCTAAGTTGGCATCAATTGAGCTTTTTTCTTTCATAACACCTTGTAAAATTTCATAAGCATAATCGGGAAATTCTTTTATATCAAGTACATCCATGGTTTTTTTCTTGATAGCATCAACATCTTCATGTTCATGTACCTGATCGGCAAGATACAATGCCTGCATTGCAATCACTCTCACATCATGCTGTGTCATTAGTTTTTTACCTCTTTATATTCTACCTTAGTATTATTCTTATCATCTTCTGAAATTAAACCTACCACATGAATATTAGTTTCCACTAATTTCAAATTAGTCATTTGCTCTAATTGCAATCCTAATTGCTTTTGTAATTCTAATGCAACTTTAGGCACATTGACACCATAATCAAAATAGGCATACACGTCAGCAATTAAATTACCATTTCGATTAGTTAAACTGACACCTTTGCCTTGATTACTACGCCCAAAGATTTTATCAATACTACTTTTTAAGGAACCACGCATCTCATTAACACCATCAACCTTTTTAGCAGCAATTCCTAAAATAACCTCAAGTACACCTAAATCTACTCTAGTTTCATCGCCATTTTCATTATTAGATAAAAGAATTGTTGAACTTTCTGGCATAATACCAACCTCTATTCCTATACCATCAAAATTTATTTATTAGCACGAGATACATAAGAACCATTTCCTGCAGTATTAATAGTTAAAACATCCCCTACATTTATAAACATTGGAACAGTAACTACTAACCCAGTTTCCATAGTAGCAGGCTTGCCTGAACCCGTTGATGTTGCAGGTGCTGTTTCTTTAACTACAAGATCAACTGTATTTGGAACCTCTATACCTAATGTTTTACCATCATGCATAATAATATTAACAACCATATTTTCTTTTAAAAACTTAGCTTCAGCTTCAGCTTGTGTTTCTGGAACTTCTAATTGCTCATATGTTGCCATATCCATAAATACAAAACTAGTACCATCATTATACAAATATTGCATAGTCTTAGTCTGGACATCTGCATCTTCAACCTTAGCTGTTGATCTGAAAGTATAATCTTGAACAGCACCTGTCTTTAGGCTCTTTAACTTCGATCTAACAAATGCACCGCCTTTACCAGGCTTAACATGTTGAAATTCAACAATACGCCAAATATCATTATTATATTGTATAGTTAAACCATTTTTAAAATCATTAACTGAAATCATAGTCATAGGAACTTACCTCACTTCTTAATACATCTATCTTATCAAATATTGGTTAACTTTTGATAGTAATTAAATTACTTTTATAAAAATTATAAAACGAGCAATTCTTCTTTAGGTAACTTGGACATCGTCTCAGGCGAATTACCATTAATTAAAATATCGTCTTCTATTCTTACACCGCCAAAATCTGGCAAATAAATTCCAGGTTCTACAGTAATAGCCATATTATCTTTTAAAACTTCCTTACTAAAAGGTAAAGCTGGCATACAAAGCTCATGTATTTCTAACCCTATACCATGTCCAATTCCGTGACCAAAATATTGACCATATCCTTGCTCACAAATATAATCGCGAGCAGCCTTATCAACATCAGCACCGGTCTTACCAGCAACAGCAGTAGCAATTCCTTGTTTTTGAGCTTCATAAACAATCTTATAAATTTTTTGCAATTCAGCAGGAACTTGGCCTAAAGCCACTGTACGTGTAATATCTGCAGTATATCCATGATAAAAACTACCAAAATCAATTACCACAAGCTCGCCTTTTTGTAATTTTTTATCACTTGCTACGCCGTGGGCCCAACTTGAGCGATATCCTGAAGCAATAATAGTATCAAAAGAAGGGCCATCACCACCATTTAATTTAAATAAATAGTCTAGCTTGGCTCCAATTTCACGCTCAGTTACACCCGGTTGTAACATTGGCAAAATTTCTGTAAAACTCTGCGATGAAATGGCTATTGCTTGTTTTAATGCATCCAATTCCAATTCATCTTTAACATTTCTAGCAACTTCAACCAACTCTAAGGCCATTTCAAATTCTATATCTGAATTACTATTAACCAAATTTTGATAATCAATAGCAGAAATAGCTTCACCTTCAACTAAAACTTTTTTCAAAGATAGATGACGTAATTGCTCAGTAATTTCGCTAACTGAATTCTTATGTTTCATAATTACTTTCATTTCGCCAGGAGCTTGCTTTTTTATTTGTCCAGCAAATCTAGAATCAGATAACAAAATCCTGTCACCATTAGCACAAAGAATAAGTTCAGCTTCCTCACCTGTAAAATTTGTTAGGTAACGATAATTAGCTTGATTTATAATAATCAAGGCATCTGCATTTTTTTCTTTAATTAATTTTGTAACTTTTTCTATTCTAGCATTTATCAGAGTTAATAATTTTGACTTTGCATCCATACTTTTTACCTCTCAAAGTAGATAAAAAAAGCCAAACGTTAAAAAATACGTTTAGCTTTTTAAATAATTATTTTGCTTCTTCAGCTGAGTAAACAGAAACTTGTTTACGGTCTTTACCCAAACGTTCAAATTTAACAACACCATCTGTTAATGCAAATAAAGTGTCATCGCCACCACGACCTACGTTCTTTCCGGGATGTATCTTAGTACCACGTTGACGGTAAATAATAGCACCTGCAGTAACTTGTTGACCATCAGCACGCTTAGTACCTAAACGACGACCTGCTGAATTACGACCGTTAGTAGTAGAACCTCCACCTTTGTGGTGGGCAAATAACTTGAGTTGTACAAGATTATCGATCATCATATTATTTCCCCCTTAATTAAGCTTCAATACTTTCAATAATTACCTTGGTGTAAGGTTGACGGTGACCATACTTAGAATGTGAATGTTTCTTAGGCTTGTATTTGAAAGTTACAACTTTCTTTTCCTTGCCTTGTTTTTCAACTTTAGCAGTCACCTTAGCACCTTTAACAACAGGAGTTCCTATCTTAGTTGACTCACCATCATTTACAAGGATAACTTCATCAAAAGTTACTACAGTGCCTTCTTCAACATCAAGTTTCTCAACAAAAATGCTAGCACCTTCAGTAACCTTATATTGCTTACCACCGGTCTTAATAATTGCGTACATACGTACACCTCCATAAAAATACTTAGACTCGCCACGAAATGGTGAAATCTTTTTTAGATTCACTTCTAACCATCTGTGTGCGGTTGCAGATGTGAGGTATAAATCCACAAATACAACTACTATATTGTACTACCTTAATCTATCTTTAGCAAATAAAAATATTTTTTTATCTAAACCAATAACTGTGATTAATGATATCTAACATATTAACTAATTGATAAGTTTCTGCAATATCATGAGCTCTAATCACTCTTCCACCACGTAAAAACATTGCCGATTCGGCTATTAATGTTACAGGTAAACGATCTTCCTTATTCAAATTGAATAATTTTTTACCAAATCCCTTACGTGATATTGCTACCATAATAGGACGATTAAATTTGTTCAACTGATCCAGATTACGCATCATCGTATAATCTTGGTAACCATCAGCTACCTTAGCATAACCAATACCTTGATCTAAAATAATTCTATTTAAATCAATGTCCGCATCTATAAGTGTTTTTAAATTATCTTTAAAAAATTTTATCATCTCATCACTTAAATTATCATACTCATGTTCACGGCTACTATGCATAGTAACTAATCCCACATTGCTTTTAGCCATTAATGCTCGTTTTTGATAAGAATCAAATGCTCTAACATCATTAATAATATCAACCCCAGCTTCAATAGCAGCTTGCATTACCGGTAGCTTATAAGTATCAATAGCTATGGCTATATTAGGATATTTATCATGAATAAATTTAATAGCAGGAATCGTCCGCATAATTTCATCTTCAGGCTTAACTTCAACATATCCTCCTGGTTTAGTAGTTTGTCCGCCTACTTCAATAATATCTGTACCTGAATCAACCATATTTGCAATGTGTTTTTTCATATCTTCTGGTGCATAATATTGACCACCATCATAAAATGAGTCGGGGGTAACATTTAAAATACCATAAACTAATGGCTTATCAGTAATATCGAAAGTAAAACGACCTGCTTTCCAAATAATGCAATGAGATTTAATAATTGTATCAATACTTAATGCTAATTTTTCATCATCTGGCCATAATATTTTAGATTTAGCTGCAAATATTTTTAAAGCAGTTATTGGAAAAAGAAATTGAATAGTATTTTCGCATCTAAAAAGCGGAATATCAAAATGATTCAAAAAATCTATTATTTTATTTTCCACACATTCAATACCCTGCCAAGACAAGACAATCTCTTGTCTTTGCAAAATATCTCTCTTGATAATTTGTAAGGGTAGTCCCTCAATATTTATTTTGTCATATTTAATTTCTTTTATTTCCATTAACTAAAATTCCTTTTCTTTAAAAGATTCTGCAGTGCTATTGCTCGATGCAAATATAAAAAGCGAGTGTTCCAATCAATTTGAGCTAGTGTTTTAGTAGATCCATCAGGAATTACTATTTTGTCAAAACCTGTCGACATATTTCCTAATTCCTCTAAAGCAATTTTACCCCGCATTTTACCTGCTCCTTTAGCAATTATGACACCATTTTGAGCTAATGCGACTACAGACCTCAAAGTCATCTTTCTATCTTTTTCTTTAACCTTATTGAGCAAATATTGATTAAAATTACCATTCTTACATTCTTTCATCAATTGTCTTTTGGTACTAACACCATATTCTTGTGGAAAAGCATCTAAATATAATCCTGTATCATCAGCTATAACCAGTTCATTATTCAAATAATGACTAATAAATTCTGCTTTCATACAGGCATTTTGCTCCAAACTATTATTTTGCTCATTAGGAAACTGAATATAAGGCATCAATTCGCTATAAATTATACTTTGATATCCTAAATGATATAAAATATTCTCTAATTCTTTAGCTTTTTTGATATTATTACTTGCTATAACAAAATTCATTTTATTACTAATCATCGTTTATTAAATCTTTCACTAAATAAAATGAACCTGTAACCACAATAAGATCATCAGGTTTAGCATTTTGACGAGCTATTTTTAGAGCAGATCTTACATTCACAGCTTGCACTACATGGTTGTTGAAATTTTGAGCCAAAATTGCAACAGGCAATTTGCGTTGTAGATTATCAGGTTCTGTCAAAATAAAATCATGCGATATTTCTTGATAAATTTGAATCATTTTTTGATAATTCTTATCCTTCAAAAATCCTAAAATCATAATCACTCTACGACCATGTCGCAAACTGATGATAGTTTGAGCAAGATTATATGCAGCATCTGGATTATGTGCTCCATCTATAAGAACATCAGGTAAAGAGGCTATTTTTTCACACCTTGCTGGTATTTTAATCGTTTCCAACATTTGCTTTAAAGGCATTAAACTAATTAAAACTTTTTCACGCATTAATTGCTTAACCAAAGCGATAACTGTTTTTAAATTTTCTCTTTGATATTCACCCAATAAGGAAAAAGAACTTTCCAATGTGAAATCTGTTGCAATTATATTTATTTTTCTATTATGAACCTTAATTTTGGCTATATCATCCGATAAAATTAATGGCACTTGGACTTGACTACATTTTTCTTTGATAATATTAGCAGCAGCTTTTTGCTGTAAAGGAGCCATAATAGTAGCCTTCGTTCCATATTTAATAATTCCTGACTTAGCTTTAGCAATCTTTTCTACAGTATCACCTAAAATATGAATATGATCTAATGCAATATGCGTAAAAATAGCATATTCTGGTGCATTTATAATATTAGTTGCATCATCTGTTCCACCTAAGCCACATTCAATCACTGCCCAATCAACTTTTTTATTAGCAAAATAAACAAGCATAATCAACGTCCACCACTCAAATACACTAATCTTGGCACTTTCATCTGGGCTTAACTTATTTAAAATTTCATAGTATGTAGCTACAAAATCATTTCTACTAATCAATATATTATTAATAGAAATCTGTTCCCGATCATCTATTAAAGCAGGGCTATTAAAATATCCTACTTTATATCCTGCATGCTCTAAAACGCCTTTAATCATCATACCCGTTGAACCTTTACCATTAGTTCCAGCAATATGAATAGTTTTAAAAGCTTGCTCTGGTGAACCTAGTCTTTTCTTTATGTTACGTAAAAAAACTACATGATTATGATCCCCTGCCAACATTTTTTGACTAAATCCCGAAATAATTTCTTCATAACTTAGCAAATATTTTATCCTCGCTGATTTAAAAATTCTTGCTTTAACCTATCATCTTCATTAAATAAGCCAGCATAGTCTGAAGTGTAAGTATATTGGCCATATTTATTAATACCTCGCATTTCCATACATAAATGCCGTGCTTTAATAGCAACTGCTATTCCTTTAGGATCAATGAATTTGGCTAATTGTTTAACAATATCAGTAGTAATCTTTTCTTGCATCGTTGGCTTTTTGCTAACAAATTCAACTAGCCGCGGAATTTTACTTAATCCTAAGACCATATTATTGTTAGGAATATATGCGATATCAGCATATCCAAAAAATGGTAATAAATGATGCTCGCACATAGAATAGATAGGTATATGATTAATAGATACCATTTCTGGATTACTATCTACATGAAATTTTTTATAATTTGCAAAGTCTTCTGGTCGATGATTGAGTGACGAAAAGATTTCTTGATACATCTTAGCTACTCGTTTAGGTGTTTCTACTAATCCACTGCGATCAGGATCTTCACCTACTGCCACTAATAATTCTCTAACTGCATGTTCAATTTTTTGTTGATTCATTAAATACCTCACTTTGCTGTACTACTTTGATCCAATTCGTATCTTTAGTACACTTAATCTTTTCTTGTAATAGGTTATGATATGCTGGATCATCTTTGCTAATCTCTAACAATGGTTCTAATACAAACTTCCTATTATCTCTTTCTTTGTGGGGCAACGTCAAAATATCAGTTTTAATTTGATAATTTTCATAATCAATAATATCTAAATCAATAGTCCTAGGTCCCCAACGAACCAATCTCTTTCGATGTAATTTTTGCTCTATATCATGTAATGCTTCTAATAGTAAAAAAGGATCTAAATCTGTCTCTATCTTAATACCTATATTATAAAAATTCTGCTGTTCAACATTGCCTACCGGTTCGGTTTCATATACTGAAGATACTGTTACATTATAGATATGTTTATTACTTCGCAATAAATTGACGGCTTGGACTATATTATTAAGTCTATCACCAATATTACTTCCCACACTCAAATATGCTTTTGACTTCATTTTTGCTTTTTAAAAACCTCTATTTCTATATCATCAAAAGCTCCAGCCATAGGAACACCGTATTTTCTTACTTTCAATTGAACAGAAATTATCATGCTATATTCAGATAAAATCTTATCTGCCAATTTATTTGCTAAAGTTTCAATTAAATTAAAACTTTGCTCTTGTGCATATTTTACTATTAATTCATAAATATCAACGTAACTTATTGTTTCAGATAAGCTATCATGAATTACTTTTTGTTCAATCGGATAAGATATTTCACAATCAATTTCTAACCTTTGACCCAAAATTTTTTCTTCTGCAAAAACTCCATTATGTGTATAAACCACAATATTATGTATTCTTATTTTTCCGATAGGTCATCACTCCATAACTAATAAATTTGACTATTAATTCTAAATATATATCCCATAGTATCAAAAAGCAACCAAGCTATATTAGTGCTTGATTGCTCATCAAAATTAAGCTAACTATACTAACCTTTTGCACATATCAGCTAATTCTGCTGCAAAAGAAGTTACATCGTCCTCACTAGTAAATCTACTAAAAGATACTCTAATCGACTCTCTTAAACGTGGAGATGATTCACCATACATTGCAGCTAAAACATGCGATGGATGTAAAGATCCTGCTGTACAAGCAGATCCTCCAGAAACAGCAAAACCGGCTAAATCTAAATTGGTAATAGCCAAGGCTGTATCTATTCCTTTCAGCCATAAATTTAAAACATGATGTGAAACAGATCCAGAGATACTACCATTAACTTCAAAATCAACATGATCATGTTTCAATTTATTAATAATAATATTCTGTAAATTTTGATATTTCTTTTGTTGTTCTTTTTTATCAATATTTGATTCTTTAACTGCAACACCAAAACCAGAAATAGCAGGAACATTTTCTGTACCAGGTCGACGCTTTAATTCTTGCTCACCACCTAATAATAATGGTGGCAAATTTATTCCTTCTTTTTCATATAAAAATCCCAAAAATTTAGGACCATTTATTTTATGAGCTGACGTCGACATTAAATCAATATTTGACTTTTGAACATCAATATCTATATTACCAAATCCTTGAACATCATCAACATGAAATAAAGCATTAGTACCTTTGACCAACTGACCAATTTCTTCAATTGGCATAATAGAACCTACTTCATTATTAACTGACATGATGGATACCAGAATAGTATCATCCGTTAACTCATCTTTTAACTGCTCTAAAGAAATATGACCCGTTTGATCAACATCCAAATAAACTATATTGTAACCTTGCGATTCCAAATCTTTCATTGGATTTAACACTGATGGATGTTCCACTTTAGTAGTAATAATTTTTTTACCTAAATGACTACGTAATTTAGCTGTACCATAAATCGCAGTATTATTACTTTCTGTACCACCTGAAGTAAATACAATCTCATTTGCTTTTGCGTTGATGGAATCAGCAATAATGTTTCTAGCGACTTCTACAGCTGCACGAGCTTTACGTCCAAAATAATGCTGACTTGATGCATTTCCAAAATCATCAAGCATTTCGTCGTTAATTCTGGCAGCTACAGATGGCGAAACCGGTGTAGTAGCTGCATTATCTAAATATATATTCTTTTTCAAACCAATCTAACCCTTTATAAATTAATTTTTCAAATAATCGCAAATAATACTTGCAGCTTTTTTAGCAACATTTTTGACAAAGATATCAAAATCAACAGCAGCTTCATTGGCAGCATTATCTGAAATAGCTCGCAGTGCAACTAGCGGTACGCCAAATTTAGATGCAACTTGAGCAAAAGCAGCCCCTTCCATCTCCACGCAAAGTGCATCCGGGAAGTTTTTCAAAATAGCATTCTTAGTTTCAAATGTTGCAATAAAACTATCACCAGTAACAGCTAATCCTGAAAAATATCTTATTTTTTTTGCCTGTAAATACTTAATAAAATCATCACGTAACATACTATTTAAGTCATATTCAGCAGGTTCTTGGGGTATCTGCCCTTCTACATAATCTCCCGCCATAGTATTATGTGCATCAAAATAACGAAATGCATCAGGACAAACAAGATCATACTGATGAATATTAGTTTGCAACGCACCTGCTGAACCAGTGATAAATATTAGGTCAATTTTTTCATTAACTAATAATGAGGTAATATTCATGGCGGCATTTACCTTACCTATTCCAGAAAGACCTATAAAAACCTCATTATTACCTATAAAACCATGACTGTATTCGGTTATACCATACTTTTTAATTTCATTAAATTGAAAATTAGTATGATAATACTCTGCCTCTTCAGCCATTGGAACTATGATTGCAATCTTCACTATTAAATCCCCTAAAACTTCAATAAGTATAATAATACCAAAGCTAATAAAATCAATTCAATAATTATTGCTCGATTTAAAAAGCGTTTTAATCGTTTGCTTTTTTCCTCTTTGGTTAATTTTGGACGGTCTATTACTTCATCATTTGATATATTATCTTTTAAATCAGAATTATCAGCTGCATGGCGACCTTTTTTCTTAAAGAAACCAAAAAGAGCTTTTTTTCTTTTTTCTTTAATATACTCAGACCTTTTTTCAGTCATTCTTACGATTACCCGTTAATACCATATTTTCCCATAAATTAATAGCCATTACAGTCTTTGAATCAACGATCATACCTTGTGCAAGCAATTGTTTCAACTCATCTAAACTATACCAGACTTGAGTGAGGAATTCATCATCATCCAATGGACGCTTATTTTCTACTTTAGTCAAAGTATCACAATAAAATAAGTACAATTTTTCATTACAAAAACCGCATGATGAATAAAATTCAGAAATCTTTTCCCAATATTCTGCCCGATATCCACCTTCTTCATTTAATTCACGTTTCATTGCATCCAATGGTGAAGCATCCGTATCATCAATTAATCCCGCAGGTATCTCTAAAGTTTCTTGCTTAATAGCTTCACGCCATTGCCTTACCAACAGCATTTTATTTTGATTATTTATAGCAATTGTTGCACTAGCATCAGGATGATTAACTATCTCACGCAGAGCGGTCTTGCCATTAGGCAAACTAATGGTTTCGACATCCAGATCGATCAATTTTCCAGAAAAAATACGTTTTCTAGAAATTTCTTCTTCTCTTATATCCATCTTAATTATCCTCTCTCATTGTTTTCAACATAAACGTTAATACATTGCAAACCTTTTTTACCCTGTGCAAGTTGATAACGTACACGCTGTCCAACTTCTAATCTTTTATAGCCACTTTCTTTAATTGATTTATAAAAAACAAAATATGAAGCTCCTGTCAAATCATCTTCAATAAATCCATAAGGAGACCGACTATCAAATTGCTTAACTATGCCTGTCCTCATTACTCTTCAAGTCCTTCCTCTGACACTTGAGGATAATTTTTCAAAACAATATCTGCACATCTAGAACATAAATTAGATAAGCTACCATTCTTACAAAAATCATTAGTTGTACGACGACATCTTGGGCAAACATCACCTTGTGCATGTTCAACAACTATACCAGCAGTAGCAAACTCTTCTACATTCTGTGGCATTTTCGTCTCATTTTCGATAGTTAAATCAGATACTATCAATATTTGACGAACATCTGCATTTAAAGATTCTAATAATTCAGCAGTATCTGCTTTCGGATATAAGATAACATGTGCTTCAAAAGATTTACCAATTACCTTTTTATTTCTAGCATCTTCTAGAGCCTTTAAAACATCAGATCTTAATGTCATAAATCTCTTCCAGTTGCTTAAAATCACATTTTCATTAGCGAAATGTTGTACTTCAGGCATATTTGTCAATTGTACAAATTTTTCTGGTTCTTTTAAATAACTCCAAATTTCTTCCATTGTATGTGGCAAAATAGGCGTCAACAATTTTGCCAATTTAACTAAGAAATCATATATGACAGTTTGCATCGAACGGCGAGCTTGACCATCTTCAGATTCAATATATAAAACATCTTTAGCAAAATCTAAATAGAAGGATGACAGATCATTAGACAAGAAGCTAAATACATTCTTATATACAGAAGTAAAATCATAATGATCATATGCCTCTAAACATTCAGCTAACAACTTATTAAGTTTAACTTCCATATATTGATCAACACCAGACATTTCATCATAAGGCACTGTATTCTTTTTTGGATCAAAATCAGAAGTATTAGCCAACATAAATCGCATAGTATTTCTAACTTTACGATAACTCTCAGCTGCCTGTTTCAAAATATCTTGAGAAACAGCAACATCGGAAGTTGTATCCGCACCAGCTACCCATAAGCGAATGATTTCAGCTCCCATTTGTTTAATTACATCATTTGGTGCAATAACATTTCCCAATGATTTAGACATTTTATGACCTTTATCATCTAAAACAAAACCTTGAGACAAAATTTGACGATATGGTGCTTGGCCTGAAATAGCAACAGAGGTAATTAAACTAGAATTAAACCAACCACGATATTGATCACTACCTTCAAGATATAAATCAGCAGGATAACTCAATTCTGGTCTTTGTGCCATAACTGCTGTATGAGACGAACCAGAATCAAACCATACATCTAATATATCTTTTTCTTTCGTAAATTCACCATTAGGTGAATGAGATGAAGTAAATCCATCAGGCAACAATTCTTTAGCTGTTTTAGTGAACCATGCCATAGAGCCCTCTTTTTCAAAAATCTTGGCAATATGTTCAATTGTTTCCGGAGTGACAATCGGTGTTCCATCTTCTGCATAAAAGATTGGTAATGGGACTCCCCATGCACGTTGACGTGAAATGACCCAATCTCCTCTATCTTTAATCATGTTGTAAAGACGGATTTTTCCCCAATCTGGCAAAAAATTGACTTTATCAATTTCATCAAGAATTTGTTGACGGAATGGTTCAATAGATGCAAACCATTGTGTCGTAGCTCTAAAAATAACAGGTTTTTTAGTACGCCAATCATGTGGATAAGAGTGAGTAAAGACTTTTAACTTAAGTAATGCACCGCACGCTTTAAGCTTTTCAAGCATTAATTTATCAACATCTTGATAAAACATTCCAGCCAATTCAGGCACTTCATCAGTATAATTTCCTTGACCATCTACTGGACTAAAAATTGGTAGGTTATATTTTAATCCTACATTAAAGTCATCTGCACCAAATCCCGGTGCGGTATGAACCAAGCCAGTACCATCATCTAAAGTAACATGGAATCCTTCAATAACTAAACTCTCTTTATCATATATAGGGTGTTTAGCTTTCATATACTCCATCTCTGAGCCCTTAAAGCTTTTAACCACATGATATTCATCCCAGCCAATTTCTTGAGCAACTTTTTCTAACAAGCCAGTAGCTACAACGAACTTCTTGTCATTAACTTGAACTAATGAATAATCAAACTTAGGATTGACACAAATAGCCTCATTGGCAGGAATTGTCCATGGTGTAGTAGTCCAGATAATCAAATAAGTATTATCAGTGTCCAAAAGATCCTTACCATCAATCAACTTAAAAGCAACGAAAATCGAATTTGCTTCAACATCTTTATATTCAACTTCTGCTTCTGCTAAAGTTGACTCAGAAGACCATGACCAATATACAGGTTTTTTACCCTTATAGATATAACCTTTATTGTACATTTCGCCAAATACTCTAATTTCTTGAGCTTCAAATTGGGGTTGAAAAGTAATATATGGATGATTCCAATCAGCCATTACACCTAGTCGCTTAAAATCTTGACGTTGCTTTTCAATTTGACTCAAAGCATAATCATGGCACATCTGACGATATTCAGCCATATTTAATTCTTTACGCTTAACACCTTTTTTAGCTAATTGCTGTTCAATAGGTAATCCATGAGTATCCCATCCAGGAACAAATGGAGCATAAAAGCCACGCATATTTTTATATCTAACAATAATATCTTTAGATATTTTATTTAATGCATGCCCCATATGAATATTACCATTAGCAAAAGGAGGTCCATCATGCATATCAAAACGAGGATGTCCTTCATTTAATTTAAGTCTTTGTTCATATAAATTGTTATCCTCCCATTGCTTTTGCCATTCAGCTTCACGAACTGGAAGATTTCCACGCATTTTAAATTTAGTATTACCTAAATTAAGTGTATCTTTTATTTTCATATTTTTCCTTTCTAAACAAAAAACTTCGCCCAAAATAGGACGAAGTTTTTCGTGGTACCACCTAACTTGAACATAAAAATGTTCCACTCATATTTCATGTAACGTATAGATTACGGTAAATCAATTGGCAGCTGATCAACATTTTCGATATTGCTAATCTCTCACCATCTAATAGCTCGCTGTTTCATCTACTTGTTTTACTGTCGATTTACTTTAATTATGATCTTTATAATCATCAGGGAAGATAATCTTAGGTCTGGAAAGTGAATCAGAATTACTATTTTCATCTTCTACTGTTTCCACGACAGTAGGATTATCGCCTTCTAAAATCTTATGAGTATCTTCTTTCTCATTATCAGAGTTTACTTCAGTATCCGTATTGTTGTCAATATCTTCATCAAAGTTTTCTGCAGGTATATATTCTTGATATTTATCTATATCTTCTGGTTTAATTAAA
Source organism: Lactobacillus iners DSM 13335 (assembly GCF_000160875.1). Taxonomy (GTDB): domain Bacteria; phylum Bacillota; class Bacilli; order Lactobacillales; family Lactobacillaceae; genus Lactobacillus; species Lactobacillus iners. Next base: position 92,312 of record NZ_GG700802.1, on the reverse strand, counting down.
CCTTCCTCGTCAATAAGATTATCTGAATCATCAGTTTTAATTGGCTGTGAACCATCAGCAGGATACAAACGAGTCCTACCATAATGCTTATCTAAATATATCTGCCAATCCTTATCATCTAATTCTTTGACTTGTTCATTTAATTTAGCTTTGGTATCATGAATAAAATTTGCAACCTCAGTTTTAAGCAATTCATAATCATTCATCAATGTATTATATTGTTCTAACATATTTTGTTGTTGAACAAGTTGCTTTTGTGTATCAGCTAACATGCTATCAGATTTGTCCTTAGCATCATCAATTATTTGGTGAGCCGTAACACGTGCTTGATTTACAATTTGTCTTGCTTGTTCTTGAACTTCTACCATGTGCTGACGTATTTGCGTATTGTCAGAAGATGCATCCCTTATTTGTTTCTTAAGTTTATAATTTTCGTTCTTTAAATCAACATTGCGATCAAGTACATCTGCATAATCATCAATAATCTGATCAAGAAATTCATCAACAGCTTCCGCACTATACCCACTTTTAACTATTGGAAATACTTTATCATGAATTTCCATTGGTGTTATTGTCATTGCCATCACCCTTATTCCAATTTAAATATCATTTTAACAAATATCAATATATTTATTAGTATATTATATTAAATAACCAATTGTATGCCAAATAACTATAAATATTTTATATTATAAATTTTTATCCATACTAAATGTTAATTTAGACATCTTAATAGACTCTATAAACATTTTGCCAAAAAGCTCATCAGATAACTTCTTAGTATGCTTGACAGTTTTTTGATTTTCCGATGTTAAATATTCAGTTAACTTAGTACCTGCAAGACCTTCACTATTAGCAATAATTTCTTCTATTCTGCCACGGTAATAACGATTAAGTTCTTCTAAATATTTAATATTAAGTTGCACAAATTGTGGATAATGGCTCTCCACTAAACTGGCTAATGATTTATAGTACCACCAAGCATCATTTTGATTATAAGTTAAACTAGTATTATTAAATGATGCATCAGTGTCACTCATATTAGCAAAAAATGGAATAAATGGTGTAAAAGTAGGTCCACCTATACATAACCACATAATGCCTGCTTTATCAGCATCAACATCATTTCTAATTTGCAAAATATGTGCATTTTGCGTTCTATTTAATCCAATTGGACGATACATATGTTTTTCTTCATCAGTTCCATGACCAAATGGATCATATGGAGTATTTTGATAGTGAGATCCCAAGACAAATTCAATATCTTCTTGTGTAATTAATTTGTTAGCTTTTCTGATGAAAGGCAGATCACCATCTTGAGGATCCTGCTCAATATCTGGATTAAAATATTTTTGCCCATACCATACACGACTAGTATTATAATGTCTGTCTTGCTCAGTGTACGTACCAAATATATGGCGGAAATTCCATCCATGATGATCTGGATTCAAATGATGTGCATCAACAAATTCCCTAATTCCATCACTCCACATAAAATAATCTGCATTTGTAAAATCAACATTTTCAATAGATACTCTATTAGCAGCAATAGCATAACAATCATCAGGAATTCTTTGAGCCACCCAATGATGACCCGTTACAATTTCCATATACCATACTTCATCTTTATCACCAAATAAAACAGAATTACCTGCAGCACTTCCATACTTAGTAATCAATTCACCTAAATATTCAACTCCATTACGAGCTGACTTAATATAAGGTAAAACAACTGTTTGCATACAATCTTCATCTAACCCATCTACTACTAATGGATCAAAAGCTAAAGTTCTTTCATTACCATAAGTTGACTCAGTACAAGACATTGCCACATTGCATTCATTAATTCCGCTTTCATCATAGTAACCTAATTTTTTATAATCAACATTAGGTACAGCTGGCACACGTTGAGCATTTTCTGGTAATTCCATCTGAAAATTATTTAAATAAGATTTAATAATGCGTCCTTTATTATTTTTTTCTGCTTTCTGAATAATAAATTTTTGTGGTGTAATTGGACTATATGTATCGTCATTACGAGCAATCATTGTGGACCCATCTATCGTAGCTTTTTTACCCACTAATATTGTTGTACAAGCACTTAATTTTTTCATCTAAATATTTCCTCCTCAAAGCAACTCTAAATCAACTCATGGAATAACCCAATCGCAAATTTTTCTGCATCAAACTCTGCTAGATCTTCTGCTTTTTCTCCTAAGCCAACTAATTTTACAGGTAATGACATTTCATTTCTAATTGCTAAAACGATTCCACCTTTTGAAGAACCATCTAATTTAGTCAACACTAATCCGGTTAATTTTGTTGTCTTATCAAATTCCTTTGCTTGATTTAAAGCATTTTGTCCAGTAGAACCATCAATAACCAATAATATTTCTTGCGGTTGATCAGGTATTTTGCGATGTATTGTACGATTTATCTTGTCTAATTCATTCATCAAATTAACCTTGTTTTGCAACCTACCAGCAGTATCAACCAATAAATAATCTATATGATTGTTAACAGCACATTCTAACCCCTCATAAACCACTGATGAAGGATCAGCATTAGTATTGCCACTAATCACCTGCACATCTACACGCTGACCCCATGCTTTTAATTGCTCTACAGCACCCGCTCTAAAAGTATCTGCTGCTACTAACATCACAGAATTACCTGCATCTTTTAATTTTTTAGCTAATTTACCAATGGTTGTTGTCTTACCTGCTCCATTTACGCCAACAAATAAGAACACAGCAGGCATATCTCCAGTTTTAAGGATTAGCTTACTATCTTTAGTATTATTTTGTTCATATAATTCGACTAATTTTTCAACAATAACATTTTTTAACAATTTGCTATCTTTAACATTTTTAAGCTTAGCCTCATTTCGTAATTCATCAGTCAGCAGTTCTGCTGTCTCATAGCCCACATCTGCTTCAATTAATAAATCTTCCAAATCATCAAAAAAATCTTCATCAATTGTTCTAAACTGTGCTAAAAATGAATTCAGTTTTTCACCTAAAGAATTACTAGTCTTTTTCAAGCCACGATCATATGTAGCTTGAATATCATTGTCTTTTTTTGTAATTTCTGAATCTTTATTTTCTTCTGTTTTACCCAATAATTTTTCTTTTAACTTATTAAATAATCCCATTACTACCTCACCTATTTTGATCATCAGTTAATGACACTGATAAAACTTGAGAAACACCTGATTCTTGCATGACTACACCATATAAATTATTAACTTTTTTCATCGTACCTCTTCGATGAGTAATGACAATGAATTGTGTTTGTAATTCATATTTATTTAAAAAATCTGCAAAACGAACTACATTGGCTTCATCCAAAGCCGCTTCAACTTCATCTAGAATACAAAAAGGAACAGGACTCACTTCTAACATCGCAAATAATAAAGTTATCGCTGTTAAAGCTCTTTCTCCACCAGATAATAAACTCAAACTTTGTAATTTCTTGCCAGGTGGTTGTGCCACAATCTCGATTCCAGTTTCTAATATATTTTTAGGATCAACCATCATCAACTGAGCATGTCCGCCACCAAACATAATAGGAAATATAGTTTTAAATTTTTGAGCTATTTTTAAGAAAGTATCTTCAAATCGTTTTTTCACTTCATTATCAAGTTTAGACATAGAAACTTCGATATTTTTACGTGCAGATAACAAATCATTTTGTTGCTCAGATAAAAAATCATACCTTGTTTTTACTTCCTGATACTCATCAATAGCATTTAAATTAACAGGACCTATTTCAGCAATAGACATTTTGTGCAATTTTACATCTTTTGCTAAATCTTGCTGCTTTTGCAAGTTATGTTCACCTTCAACCATATCTAAAGCAGCTTCATAACTAATATCATAATCCTGAGATAAAATATCTAATTTATGTCTGATACTATCAGAAAGTTTGGTAATATCAATAGATAATTTTTTGTGATTATCAGCAAGATTTTTTCTTAATTCATAATCTCTAGAAGCCCGCGACTCTAACTGATTTAATTCAGCATCTATCTTACCTAATTGTGTATTTAATTCAGTTAAATCAGCAGTTAATTTTTCTTGACTGGACTTTTTCATCGCAATCTTTTGGTTCAAAGTTTCTTCATTTTGCGTATTATTTTTTTTAGCATCTAAATCATGCATTTTAATTGCTAAAGATTGCAATTGCTTTTCAACTAGCAATGCTTGTTCCTGATTCTGTTTAATCTGTTCTTGTAAGTTAGCACATTTGTTGTTAGCAACAGCTAATTTAGAACTATTGTCAGCTAATTCAGCCTGTAAATGTTGGCGATCATTATCAAATTGCGTTATCTCACGCTTTAATGATTCCATTTTTGACTTCTGACTAACAAGCTTGTCTGCTATAACTTTTTGCAATGTTTCTTGTTCAACCAGCTGGCCTTTGATTTTTTCGATATCACTTTGTTTCTGCTTTTGAGCATTTGTTTGTAACAAAAGTAACTGATTTAATCTATCATTTTCCTTTTTTTGCCCTTGATAGTCTAAATTACTCTTATTAAATTCACTCTCAAGTGTCAATAATTGGCGTTGATATTTTTGAATAGTTATATCAAACTGATGAATCTTATCATTCAATTGGCTTAATTCTTGTCGTAAAGACTTCATCTTTTGCAAATCGACACCAACTTTATCTTCCAATTCTGCAATTTGTAAATTAATTTGCAACGGAGAATTCGTACGTTGATTGCGTATACCACCCGTAATACTACCACCCGGGCTAATGATATCGCCATCTAAAGTAACAATTCGATAATATCCCCCAGTTTTTGATTGCACTTGCAATGCTGTCTGCATATCTTCGACAATAATAACATTACCTAGTAAATAATTTATAACTTCACTAATATCCTTATCAATTGTTGGTGTAACCAGTTCTTCTGCAACACCCAAAACTTTATCCATCGATTTAATAACTCTGAGTGTTGAATCAGGAATCTTATTTTTTCGCAACCCACCTAAAGGTAAAAAAGTTACTCTACCAGCACGATATTTTTTTAATAATTCAACAGCATCTTTAGCACTATTTTTATCAATAGTAACTACACTTTGTACTCCTGAACCCAAAGACGTAATCAATGCAGCTTCCAATTTAGGAGAAAAGTTAAGCAAATCACCTACTACACCTACTGCACCAGCAAATTTATTCATATTATTTAAAATAAATTTAACTCCTGTATAGTAACCATCATGACGTTGTTGTAATTTCTTTAACCCGTCAATTTGTGCTTGCTTTTGCGATAAGATGTTCTGAAGATGATTGATTTGCTCCTGAAGTTTTTGTCCATGTTGGGAAATAAGGTTATATTCTTTAGTTTTCTGATTATTTTTAGCGGCTAATTCTTCATGTTGCTGCATTAAATTTTTCTTATCTTGTAATAATTGGTGTAATTTTACTGAACTTTGCTGAACTTGCTCAGACAATGAAACTACTTGACTATCTTCAGCTCTAGTTAATCTTTGTATCTCATTTTTTAAAAACACCTGCTGATTATTGTTAGTAGTCTGATCTTGCAAAGTCTGAATATAGTCAGATCGAACCAGCTCCAAATTGCGATTCAATTCGTTAGGAGTTATATTTAATTTTGAGCCTAATTTTTTCTTAAAATCTGCTAACTGTTGAGCATTATTAGTAACTTGAGCTAAATCATTTTGCTGACTAATTACAATTTGCTGTAATTTATTTTTTCTAACAATTAATTCTTGGTGTTGTTGCTCAAATTCTTTAGCAGTCGCAGCATCATATTCAAAACTTTGCTTTTGTATTTGCAATTCAGTACTTAATTGAGCTATCTCCTGTGTAATATGTAGTAAAGCACTCTGATGATCATCTTTTTGTTCATGTAATAATTTAGATTTTTTCTTTTTAGCTTCTAAATCCTTTTGAGATCTACTTACTTCTTCATCTATACGATCTAAATTTGTTTTACTATCAGATAATTTGCTACCTATTTCTTTTTTTTCTAACACCAGTGATTCAATTTCTAATGCAAGTAATTGTTTCAACTTTCGATCAAGTTGTTTCTTTTCAAATTTATATTGCTTAGCTAATGAACTTTCTTCAGATAATGGCTCGACTCTCGCTTTTAGCTCCTTAACCAAATCATTAATTCTAATCAAATTGTTATTAGTTTCATCTAATTTTTTTAAAGCAACTAATTTTTGTTGCTTAAAATGCAAAACACCAGCTGCTTCTTCAAAAATATATCTTCTATCTTCTGCCTGAGAATTTAAAATTTGATCAACTTTACCTTGCGAAATAATGGCCAAACTATTTTGTGATAATCCAGAGTCAACAAATAAAGTTCTGATATCTTTCAAACGAACTGACTGATTATTAATAAAATATTCACTATCACCTGATCTCAAAATACGACGCATTATTGCTACTTTATCAGAATCAAGATGTAATTGTCGATCGTGATTGTCAAAAATAAGACAAACTTCAGCTTTATTCAATGGTCCTCTAAATTCACTACCAGCAAAAATAATATCACGCATATTTTCACCACGTAATGCTTTGGCAGAGTTTTCTCCCATTACCCATCTAATTGCTTCGGTAACATTGCTTTTACCACTACCATTGGGGCCAACTATCCCTGTGATTCCCTTATTAAAATTAATCGTTGTTTTATCTGCAAATGATTTAAAACCATTTAAGACTAATTGTTTTAATGGCACAATTTCACCTTTTCTTACAAATCTAAATATTTTTCAAAGCAACAGAAGCTGCAACTTGTTCAGCGGCTTTTTTACTACGTCCAATACCTTGCGAAATATTCTCACCAGCTACTATAAGCTGAACCGTAAATCGGGGCTGTGCTTCATCTGAATCAATCACTTTATACTGAATATCAATTGCTCCATTAACTTGTAATTTTTCTTGTAATTCAGTTTTATAATCTCGAGATGAATCAAAATCACCCTCGGCAATTAAAGGATAAACAGTTAAATGTAAAAAGTGTTGTACTGCAGGCATGCCTTGATCTAAAAATAAAGCACCATTAAATGCTTCAAAAACATCTTCTAATAAAGTATGTCTAGTACGTGAACCAGATTTCTCTTCGCCCTTGCCTAATTTTACTTCTCTAGAAAAACCACACTCAGTAGCAAATTGTGAAAAACCCTCCGTACGTACAATATTGGAACGCATTCTTGTTAATTCTCCCTCATTCATATTAGGAAAATGTCTATATAAATAATCCGATATCGCTAATTCAAGTACTGCATCACCCAAAAATTCTAATTTTTCATAATTTTTACATCCTTGATGTTCGTTAGAATAAGATGAATGTGTCAGTGCCTGCTCCAAAAGTTGTTCATTATTAAATTTTATTTGATATTTTTCTTGCAATTCATTTTTAAAAGATTCTGAAACCATGAATTATTCCTTCCTATAACTAACTAATTATACCTATTTTTTAAAGCAAATAAAAGGTTCACTAAAGCAAATAAAAAAGTTTGATCACTATATAGAAATCAAACTTTTTATTAACAAATTTATTTTTAGGTAAACTATTTAATAAATCCACAATTCATCCAGAATTTACAACTAGCTGAAGGACTTGCATCGTATCCACTAATCTTAGAGTTGACTGCAGTAATAGACCAATTGTTAGCTACTGGTAATACATATAATTCATCAGCCATGTATTTTTGCCATTCATGGAATTTAGCTATACGATATTTCTTATTGAATGCCTTAGTAGAATCAATAGCTTTAAGTAACTCTGAGTTCTTCTTAGTTACAAATCTTGTGAAGTTGTAAGGTGCTTTTTCATTATACAAGTCATTTGGTGAAGGTTCACTAGATAAGCCCCATGCAGCCATAAACATATCAACACTAGGATCATCGTGCATAACTTTGTCATAGAATGAGTTCATTTCCATTAAACGACCGCCAGCCAATTTAACGTTCAATCCAAGCTTATGCCATTGTTTCAAGTAGTTTTGAATAATAGGTTCCTGAATTGCAGAACCAGACATTGCGGCAAAGTGAATTACTAATGGCTTGCCATTAGGTTGTACACGCCATTTACCTTTCTTCTTGTATCCTGCATCATCCAAAAGCTTGTTAGCCTTCTTGAAATCTTGAGTATATGGCTTAACTGATCCATTATAGAATGCACCAAATTGCTTAGGTATCAATGTTGGAATTTGGAAAGTTAATCCATTAGTATATCTCTTATAAACTGGTGCAATATTCATACCATAAGCAATGGCTTGACGAAGTGCTTTATTATTCATCTTAGCCTTAGGGTTCATTATGTTCTTACCCTTCTTGGCACTCCATTTACCTACTTTAAATCCAACATAAGAATAACCTAATCCAACGTTTCCTACAAAGTTTACTCCCTTAGTATTCTTTACTTCTTTCCATTGAGAATTACGAACACCAATGATGTCAAACTTGTGTGACTTAAGAGCTTGTGAAGAGTTATTAGGGTTAAGCACTTGGATTACAACTTTGTCAAAGTTAGGCTTACCACGCCAGTAATATGGATTTCTAACAAATGTAGCAGATTGTCCACGTACTATCTTACTAAACTTATAAGGTCCAAAGAAAATAGGATTCTTTCTGATTTTATCACTTTCCTTAAGTTTCTTAAATGGAACATCCTTTAAATAATGATATGGTACAGCACTTTCCCATATAAATCCATTACCTGATTGACGCATACCAGGTTTCATTTCTTTATAATGTAAAACTACTGTCAAGCCTTTTTCACCATCAGGCATTTCAATACCTGAAATAGTCTTAGCTTTACCATCATGATATTCTGATAATCCCTTAAGAGCTTGTAAAGATTCAGTATATCTAGATGTTTGTGTATCTTTGTTTGCAATAATTTCATAAGCATATTCATAGTCTTTAGCACATACTTGCTTACCGTCAGACCACTTAACACCCTTTTTAATTTTAACTGTAACAGTCTTTTTCTTTACATCCATTTTAATGGTTGCAGGACCTTCGTCATTATATCCATATGAGTCATCAAAATCAAACAAGGATTCATTTGCAGGACTCATAACATCAGAATCATCTTGAGTATCTGCAAGTTCATTTGAGAAGACTCCAGTAAATGGTGTATTGGTAGTTAATGCCCGACGCAATGTTCCACCTTTTTTAACTTCTTTCTTAGGAACAGCACTCTTAAATGCCTTAGTAGAAACATTGGCATTATCAGACTTGCCGCCACACGCAGTCATTGTTAAAGCCACACCAGATAACAGTGCTAAGCTACTTAATAATCTAAATTTTTTCATAAATTATTTACCCCCAATAGATATTTTCGTAGTTATTAATTAGATGATAACATCTACTACTTAACCTTGCAATATTTTTTTGTAAATTTTTTATATTTTATTTAATTTTTGTTAAATTGTCTTATAGCAATTTAACTTAAATATTGCTATACATGTATCTAATTTTAAGCAACTAACGAGATTCGCATCTGATTTGCACATTAAACTTTTTCATAATTTATCATACTTAATTGGCACAAATAGTACTTACTATTTGTTATATAATCTTTTATGAACAAATTAATTTATCATATTTTTTATTTTTTTACTTTGTTGCAGTACGATTTAAAAATCTTATCTTATAATCATCTTTTTTAAGTAGTTATCCATAAAATGAAATTACTTATTATTAACACCATATTCAATTTAATTGAGCATAAAAAAAGAAGGAAAATACACATTTTCCTTCTTTTGCTTAATTTTCACGTTGACGTGCATCTCCTGCTCTTTGCAATGCTCGACCAACATAATTAAATGATAATGATAATGCTAATAAAACCACAGTGGCAGGCATCCATAACCATAATCGGGTCGTAACATTAACTGGATCCTGAGCAAATCCAATTAAAGTACCCAAAGATGGTGTAGAATTAGGCAATCCATATCCAATAAATGATAATGCAGTTTCAATACCAATATTACCAGCTACTCCCAAAACAACATCAATAATAATCATTGAGCTAATATTAGGCAAAACTTCACGAAACATAATCTGCCAATCACTTGAACCTGAAGTTTTAGAAGCAAGGACATATTCACGACCACTTTGAGATAAGACAAAACTTCTATAGTACCTAGTAGTTCCAGTCCAACCAAAAAGGGAAATCAATGCTACTAAAATTACTGAGTTATAATTAGGAATTACACTAACTAAAACAATGATAATTGGTAATTGTGGCAAAATTTGAATAAAATCAATAATACGCATAATTATAGCATCAATAAAACCGCCATAATATCCTGAAATAACACCAACTACTAATCCAATTACTTCTGTAATAAAAGTAACTGATAAACCAATCATGATGGAATTTCTACCACCTACTATAAGTAGGTTTAAAATATCTCTACCACCATCATCAGTACCTAATATATGTCCCATCTGACCCCAAGAATAAAATGCATCCGCAATATTAGTATCAGTAACATCAACATGTAATACACTAAAAGCAAATGAGCCAATAAAAGTCGTGGCAAAAATTAACGCAATTACCAAAAATGCTAACAATGAAATTTTATCTTTAATTATTTCTCTAGCAACAACCTTTATAGCGGAAGGTGGTAAGTCTGGCGTTGAATTATTAGCAGTTGCTTGAACATCAGCTTTTTTCTTCTTACTAAACATTTATATCAACCTCCCTACTTAATTCTAATACGTGGATCAACAATACTCATAATGATGTCTGATAATAAATTACCAACTAAAGTTAAAACACCAAAAAGTAAAATTAAAGCAGTCAAAGTCGTATAATCACGTTGCGAAATAGAATCCAAGAACAACTTACCCATACCAGGATATGAGAAGATTGTTTCTAAAATTACTGATCCAGCAAGTAACCCTGTAATAGTATTACCCATAAAAGCTGCAATTGGCAACAAGGAGTTACGCAAAATATGTTTGTTAAAAACAACTTTTTCTGGAACACCCTTACTACGTGCAGTTCTAACATAATCTTCAACCTTATTATCAACAATACCAGTTCTCAAATATTGAACAGTACCAGTAGTAGATAAAATAGCACATAACATAGCTGGTAATATCAAATGATAAAATCTACTCCAAATGTATGCAAATACACTAGAATCACAATCTGTACCAACAGAACCTGCTATTGGGAACCAACCCAGCGTAAAACCAAATAACCATAATCCCAAAATTAACGACACAAATCCTGGAATTGCAAAAGTAATATAGTTAAAAATCTGAATAGATTGATCTTGCCATTCATCTTGATGGTGACCAGCAATAATTCCTAGCGGTATCGAAATAGAGTAAGATAAAATAACAGTAACAATTGATAACCAGAAAGTATTAACAGCACGATCCCAAATAAGTGAAGTAACAGCAACATGTTGAATATATGATGTACCAAAGTCGCCATGCATAACATTACCTAACCATCTACAATACTGTATCCATGGGGCATCATTTAATCCCAATTCTTGTTTCAAATGTGCTATTGTCTTAGGGTCTTGGTTAGGATTTATCTGCCCAGAAAATGGATCACCGGGCATCATCTTAGCTAAAACGAAAACCAATAAACTCAATACGATCAATTGTGGGATCATAATCAAAATACGTCGTAAAACCGTCTTCCACATATTACTTTTCCCCCTCTAATTCGCTATTAATAGCATCTTTAGGTAATGCAACGAAGTGACGATCGGATATTTGTTGTAATGGATATACACGACCATCCTTGTCATACCATTTATCACGATTATCCTGAAATTCTTTTTCAACCTTTTGACGCATTCTCTTATGTTCTTCACGACGATTAACATCAACAATTGGAATAGCAGACAACAATCTCTTGGTATATATATGCTGCGGATTATTATAAATATCAGCACTCTTTCCAATTTCAACAAATCGACCACGATGCATAATAGCAATATCTTCGGACATATGTTTAACAACACCCAAATCGTGTGAAATAAACAAATAAGCAATATTATACTGTTGTTGAATTTGTTTCATAAAGTTTAATACTTGTGCTTGAACTGATAAATCCAAGGCAGATGTTGGCTCGTCAGCAACAATCAAACGTGGCTTAGTGGCAACTGCTCGTGCAACACCAATTCTTTGTCTTTGACCACCTGAAAATTCATGTGGAAATTTATAAATAGCATCGCTTGGCATACCAACTATATCTAACAATTCCTGAACTCGTTTACGTTCTTCGTCAGTTGTTAAATTTTCAAAATTTCTGATAGGTTCAGCAATTATATCTTCAATTCTTTTTCTAGGATTAAGAGAAGACATAGAATCCTGAAAAATCATCTGAACATCTTTATTATAATTAAGCTTTTTTCTATTTCTAGACTTAGTTATATCTTTGCCTTTATATAAGATTTGACCTTCTGTAGCTGCTTCTACACCAACAATTACTTTACCTATAGTAGACTTTCCTGAACCTGATTCACCAATTAATCCGTATGTTTCACCTTCCTTAATAGATAATGAAACACCGTCTACTGCACGCACATAGTCAGTTATCCTATTCCAAAAACCTGAACGAATAGGATAATGGACCTTTAAATCTTTTATTTGAATAATTTCCTCAGCCATAATTATCTCCTACTTACTTTGATCTTGAAAATGGAAATTCTTCCAACATGTACACCTTACAAAATGTCCTGGTTCAACCTCATGAATTACAGGATTTTCTTCATGTTCGCTTGCAGGAATCCATGGAATTCTAGAAGCAAAGCGATCCCCTTCTCTTGGCATATTTTTAAGAGATGGCACTGTACCTTGGATTACGTGTAACTGTTCTTTTTCATCGTCAGCCTGTGGCATTGAATTAAGAAGTGATCGTGTATATGGATGCAAAGGATGCTCAAAAATAGTTTTAACATCTGCCTTTTCAACTACCTGACCTGCGTACATTACTGCAACCTGATCAGCGGTTTCAGCAACAACACCCAAATCGTGTGTAATTAAAATAATGCCAGCTTGCATTTCCTTTTGAATATCTTTCAACAAATCCAAAATCTGTGCTTGGATAGTAACATCTAAAGCAGTCGTAGGTTCATCAGCAATAATAATTTCTGGCTTACATGCTATAGCAATAGCAATTACTACACGTTGTCTTAAACCACCTGATAGTTCGTGCGGATACATACGATACATCTTCTCAGGTTCAGGCATTCCTACTTGAGTAAATAACTCAATAACCCTTGCATATCGTGCTTTTTCATTTAATTTAGTATGATAATACAGAGTTTCAGCAACCTGATCACCAACTCTCATTAATGGATTCAATGAAGCAAGTGGATCCTGAAAAATCATACCAATATTATTTCCACGAATTTTATTAAATAAACTTTCGTTTAAATCAGATAAATTGAGTTCATTGTACATAATATCGCCAGTTACTCTAGTATTTTTATGATCATACAAACCAATAATACTTGAAGCAATGGTACTTTTACCGCAACCAGACTCTCCAACTATAGCTAATATTTCGTTTCGCTTTAACGTTAGATTTATATCATCGGCTGCATCATAAAACTTACCCTGTAATCTATATGCAGTATGTAAGTGCTCGATGTCTAACAATACATCACGCTGCTTTTCCAAAAGACATTCTCCTCTCAATAAATAGGTATCATATAATTAAAAGTCAATTAGATTTTAAATATTGCTATTATTATATACAAAAGTAAGACTTAAATCAATAACTTAATTAATTATTCTTTAAGTTTGCTAAAATCTTTTAAATTTATTTCAATTTTGCCTTTGATAAATATACTTGACAGCTTCACCAACTGTTTTTAATTTTTCTGCATCTTCATCGGAAATATCAGCACCAAATGCTTCTTCCAAATCCATCACAAATTCAACAAAATCAATCGAGTCAGCATCTAAATCATTCTTAAAATTTAAATTCAGCGTTATATTGCTACGATTAATTTCAAAACGGTCTTCAATAATATTGGCGATTTTATTAAAAATTTCTTCTTCTGACATACTATCCCCTCCATAATAAAATAAAGTTTAATCTATTTATTCTTACAATGCTAGTTATTATTTAAAAAATATTTTTTGAATTCATCAATTAAATGTTCATCTAACATCTTATCGATTTGTAATAAAGTATAATAAACTGGACGTTTATCAGATCTACCATGTGTTTTAACAACCGGTGCGTTTAATCCTATTAAAACAGCACCACCATATCTAGCAACGTCAAAATGTGATTTTAGACTTTGCAAACCATGTTTAGCTAATAAAGCACCTAACTTAACTATAATTCCATTGTTAAGTAAACTTTGTTTCATCTCGTGAACTATAACTTGTGATGTACCTTCAAGTGTTTTAAGAGCAATATTGCCACAAAAACCATCTGTCACAACAATATCTGCCTTATCACTAAACAACTCATTTCCTTCAATATTGCCTACAAAATTTAAATCTTCTTTCAACAATTTTTTATATACTTCTTGATGCAAAGCATCCCCTTTATCAAATTCTGCACCATTATTTAACAAAGCGATTCTAGGGTGAGCAATTTTCCGAATTTTTTCAGCATACAGCTCTGCCATTTTTGCCCATTGTATTAAATATTCAGGCTTACTCTGAGCATTAGCACCAACGTCAATCATATTAAAACCCAATTTATTTGATGAACTAGGTAATGTAGGCATTAATGCTGGACGCTTAACTCCTTTAATCCGACCAATAATAAAAATACCGCATGCCAATAATGCACCTGTATTTCCCATAGAAAATAACGCATCAGCCTGACCATCTTTAACATATTTAGCTGCTACGACCATAGATGAATCGCCTTTTTGCTTAATGGCTTTCACAGGTTCATCACTATCATCTATAACTTCTGTAGTATTAACGATTTCTATTCTTTCACATTTAACACCAATTAAACAATTTTCTATTTTATTTTTATCACCAAATAAAATAAATTTAGTTTGCGGTAATTGTTTAACTAAACTTAGCACTGCCTCCACAATAGCTTGTGGTGCATGTTCACCACCCATTGCATCAATCGCTATTTTTTTCATGTCAACCTCACTTTTATTTATTAATCATCATACTCCATTAATAGTTTCAAGAAATCATATTCTTCACCAACTAACTCAGGATTTTGATGCACTAAAATCTTGCTTTCCTTTTGAGCTGTAGTAAAAATATTATAATTATTAATTATATCTCCTAATTTAAATTGTGGAATACCAGATTGGGCTTGTCCAAAAAGGTCACCTTCACCACGTAATTTTAAGTCTTCACGTGCTAATGCAAAACCATCATCACATGTACTTATAATTTTCAGACGCTTTTTGGCACTATCAGTTTTAGGATCACTAACAAAAATACAATAACTTTGTGTGCTACCACGACCAATTCGACCTCTGAGCTGATGCAATTGACTTAAGCCAAAATGGTCAGCATTAAAAATAATCATCATATTAGCATTAGCAACATCCACACCTACTTCTATTACACTGGTTGTAATCAAAATTTTGATACTTCCATGGATAAAAGCATCCATAATGTCACTTTTTTGACTACTAGCCATTTTTCCATGTAATAAAGCTACTTTATCTGAGCCAAAATATAGAGCCATTTTCTTATACAAAGTTTCTGCATTCTTTAAATGTAACTTATCTGATTCTGCTATTAGTGGAGCTACCACATAAATCTGAAATCCTTGTTCCAATTGCTCATTCATGAGCGTCAATAATTTTCTTAAACTATCAGATGTGATCCAGTAAGATATAACTTTTTTTCGCCCAAGAGGCATCTGATGAATTTCAGAAACACTATTTTCACCATAAACACTAAGAGCCAAAGTTCGCGGAATTGGCGTGGCAGACATTGCCAATATATCCACCATTTTTCCCTTATTTAACAACTGCTTTCTTTGATCGACACCAAATCTATGTTGCTCATCAATAATTACTAATCCTAGTTTTTTAAAAATAACTGGATCTTGAATAATAGCATGTGTACCTATTACTAAGTTGATAATTCCATCTTTCAATTCACGATAGATCTCTTTTTTTTCATTCAACTTAGTGCTACTAGTTAATAATGCACAACGTACACCTAAAGGCTCCAAAATAGCTACAATTTTATTCATATGCTGCTGGGCTAAAATTTCAGTAGGCACCATTAATGCAACTTGATAGCCAGCTGTAATACAGGCAAAAATTGCAAAAACAGCTACGATGGTTTTTCCTGAACCAACATCCCCTTGTAATAAACGATTCATTCGTTTAGCAGAAGCGAGATCAGCCAAAATTTCGTTAATAGCTTGAATTTGATCATCTGATAATTGAAAATTAATAGATTCTTTTAACTCATTAATTGCACTACTATCATATTTTTTAGCAATACCACTATTCTTTTGATCATTTGCATACAATAATTGTGATAATTGCAATTGAAAAACAAAAAACTCCAAAAAAATGGCTGTTCTTTGTGCAACTTTTACTTGCTGAAGATCCTTAGGTTGATGCATTTGAATAATCATTGATTTAACATCTAACAATTTATATTTATCTCGTAAGTATTGCGGTATTACTTCTGGTAATTGAGGAAGATATTTTTCTATAGCCTGGCTAATAAAGCTAACTAATTTTTTTTGCTTAATATGACTATTTAATGAATAAACAGGTTCAAAGCCCTCCTCTCTCAAAACAATCTTATAAGCACTCAAAGTTTGACTAGCTAACACGTATTTACCATAAATAGCGATATCATTGCCTTTTTGTAACTGCTTTTTTAACCATGGTTGATTAAAAAAATTGACCATGATAATATCATGGTCAATTTGCATCTTAAAATTTAGCCTTGTATTATGATAACCATATCTGCTAACTACAACATCAGTCACAATTTTTCCCTTCAGCAAAACCTTTTGACCATCTTTTAACTCATTTAAAGGAAAAGTTTCTAGACTATCATATCTACGCGGAAAATAAAATAGTAAGTCATATATAGTTTTTATTTTTAATTGTGATAAAGCTTCAGCAGTTTTAACACCGACTCCATCTAAATCACTAACAGGGTTTAAAAGTACCTTCAAATTAACTATTCCCATTTTATTCTACAGATACCAAGAAATAATAAACTGGCTGTCCACCATCATGAATTTCAATTTCCAAATCTTCATGGCTTGCTCTCAATTTATCAGCAATTTTCTCAGCCTGTGTTGCATTAGCATCACTACCATACATTAAAGTTACAATTTCACTATCATCATCCAACATATTTTCAATCATTCTAAGGCTAGCAGAAATAATATCAGGATCATCTATTTTGATTTTTCCGTCAATGATACCTAAATAATCGCCTTCCTTAACTTCAATATCATCTATAGTTGTATCACGAATGGCTTTAGTAACTTCACCAGATACTACAGTATCAAGCTCAGAACTCATTGCTGTTACATTTTCTTCTACACTAACTTCAGGATCAAAAGCTAACATCGCAGTTAATCCCTGTGAAATAGTCTTGGTTGGTACTATACCTACAGGAATATTAGCAACTTCTGCAGCTTGTTTTGCAGCCATAATAATATTGCCGTTATTGGGTAAAATTATGGCCTTAGAAGCACCAGATTTATTAATGGCATCTATAATGTCTTGTGTTGAAGGATTCATAGTCTGTCCACCAGAAATAATCCGATTAACACCTTCACTCTTAAAAATATCCCTAATTCCATGACCAGATGCAACTGCAATAACTGCGAAATCTACACTTTCTTCTTGTTCTTTACTATTTTCAACAATTGTTTCGTGCTGAATTCGCATATTATCAATTTTAATTTTACCTAGTTTTCCAAATTGCTTACCATATGCAAAAATTTTAGCAGGATATTCAGTATGAATATGAACCTTAGCAATAT
Source organism: Lactobacillus iners DSM 13335 (assembly GCF_000160875.1). Classification (GTDB taxonomy): domain Bacteria; phylum Bacillota; class Bacilli; order Lactobacillales; family Lactobacillaceae; genus Lactobacillus; species Lactobacillus iners. The sequence goes on along the minus strand of NZ_GG700802.1, from coordinate 74,371 downwards.
CACCATCAGAAACTGCTAATAAAGAATCACCTAGTTCAGACAAGTATGCTCTAAACTCTGCTAAATCAAATTTCTTCTTATCTGCTATAGATGCTGTCAAATCGACCATAATCTCAGTACAATAGCCATTTTTAATATCACCCGTAGATAATTGAACTTGTGCAGATTCAGCTTGATGATGAGTTACATTGATTAACTCATCCATTTCATTTTCACCAAGTTGAAAGGCATCGTTTACTTTTTTACCCATTAAACCTTCAAGAAATCCTTGATAGATAAAAACTAACCCTTGACCTCCAGAGTCAACTACACCAACTTGTTTTAAAACCGGTAACAAATCAGGAGTCGTTTTTAATGCCTCCTTAGCACCGCTTACAATTGCTTTCATAACTGCAATCACATCATTAGTTTCACTTGCTTTGCTTGCACCTTTTTCAGCTGCAACACGTGCTACAGTCAAAATAGTACCTTCTACTGGTTTCATCACTGCTTTATATGCAGTTGCAACACCATTAGAAAAAGCTTGAGATAAGTCTTGAGCAGTTAGTACTTTTTTATTTTCAGTAGCTTTATAGAATCCTCTAAATAATTGAGATGTAATTACTCCTGAATTACCACGAGCTCCCATTAACATTCCTTTAGCAAGACTCTTGGTTAAATCGCCTACACAACTGCTATTATTTTCATTAACGGCTCTTGCACCGCTTTCCATTGTTAAATTCATATTAGTTCCTGTATCACCATCTGGAACAGGAAAAACATTTAATTTGTTAACAAATTCAGCATTTTTTCCCATACGATGCGTGGCCACACGAACCATATCTTTAAAACGCTGACTATCAATATTATTCAATACCACTACTAATCCTCCAGTTAAGCATATTAATCTAAAACTTTTACACCTTGTACCACAACATTGACGGTTTTAGCTTTAATGCCTAAAAGATTTTCAAGATTATATTTAACACTATCCTGAACATTTCTGCTAACTTCAGAAATCTTCAAGCCATAACCTACAATTATGTAAACGTCGACAACAATTTGATTGTCATCTATCTTAACAACAACACCTTTGCGATAATTTTCCTTATTTAAAATCGCAAACGCACCATCTCTTAATGCATTTTTTGATGCCATGCCAACAACTCCATAATTAGTGGTTGCAGCACCACCTACTACAGTAGAAATGACATTACTTGATATATCAACCAAACCATATTTTGTTTTAATTTTAACAGCCATTTTTTTCCTCCATTTCTGAAGAATATATTTACTTAACCATTTTAACATAGCTATAATAGCAGAAAACAATTCTTAAGCAAAAAAAGCAAAAAATAATATCTTAAGTTGCATTTGTTTCACATATATGATAAATTATTAAAGTACTATGACTACATTTAAAGGAGGGTTTAGCACAATGGCAAAAGATATTATTACTGGTTGCAAGACAACATTTGGTAACAAACGCTCAAAGGCTTTGAACGCAGTTAGACGTTCATGGAAGCCAAACCTTCAAAAAGTTCGCATTCTTGTTGATGGTAAGCCTAAGCGTGTATGGGTTTCAGCACGTACTTTGAAGTCCGGTAAGGTTACTCGTGTATAAAACTCAGTTAAACATGATTAACTAAATAAGCAAGTCTAATTTTTAGGCTTGCTTTTTTTATTGTATTCTATATTTTAACTAAAGCAGATAAGAATCTAAAAAATACATTTACCTCAATCCTGTTAGTATCAAAATAGTAAAAAAATACTTCGATAAAATATCGAAGTATTTTTTTGCAAAATTATTTTGCTGAATACTGTTTTTGCAAATGATCAGCTATCAATGATAATGTAAAACATATAATAAAGTACATTAACGCAACTATCACATACATTGGAAGTAAATAAGTCGTATTTTGACTATATATAATTTGAGCATGATACAACAATTCTGGTAGAACTATAATTGTAGCTAATGATGTGTCCTTAATTAAGGATACAAATTGTGATAAGATTGCTGGTATCATAAAATGCAATGCCTGCGGTACCACAACATGATACATTGCTTGAGCATATGTCATACCATTAGATAACGCACCCTCTAATTGCCCTTTATTAACTGCACCAATACCACTACGTACAATTTCTGCTAACATTGCTCCTTCAAAAACAACTAAAGCAATAATTGCGGCACAGGTAACATTAGTTACAATCCCTAATTGTGGTAATCCAAAATATGCGAAGAAAATTATCAAAAGCAAAGGTAAATTTCTTAAAATATCAACAATGAATCCCACAATATGCGAAATCACTTTAATTTTCAAATATCTAACTATGCCTAAAAATAATCCTAAGATAAAACTCAAAATAATAGAAACTATTGATATATATACTGTAACCATCAAACCTTGCAAAAGAAAACGCAGGTTAATCCAAGAATACGCATGAATAAATGTCTCCATATAACCCTCCTAAGCAAGCTTTTCTTCTAAATATCTCATGTAATAACTTAAAGGTAAAGTTAGCACCAAATAAAGTAGACCAACTACAATATAAGTATTAACTGTCTCAAAAGATGCAAGAGAAATAACATCGGCCTGATACATTAAATCAAAACCAGCAACAAATGCCAGCACCGAAGAATTCTTAATCAAACTGATAAATTGATTGCCCAAAGGTGGTATCACAACTTTTAAAGCTTGTGGCAAAACAACATATCGCATAGCTTGAACATAAGACATACCATTAGATCTCGCACCTTCCATTTGACCAATACCAATAGAATTAATACCAGATTTTACTGTTTCAGAAATAAAAGCGGAAGTATATAAGGTTAATGCAATCGTTCCAGCACCAAATCCTGTTAACTTTAAGCCCATTTGCGGAACTACCAGATAAAAAATCATAACGATAATTAGCAATGGTATATTACGAAAAATCTCAACATAAATTCGAGCTATTAAATGCGGTATTCTGCACGGAGAAACCTCTACCAAAGCACAAATAACTCCAATAATCAAACTAAAAAATATAGCAATCAAACTACACATTATAGTTGAACTCAAGCCCTGCATAAATTGAGGCCAATGATTAACTAAAATATTGATCATAGAACTTCAGCCTCCTTAATGTTAAAACCAGGAATTCCATCAAACCATTTAACTAGCAAACGATGATAAGTACCATTCTTTTTAAGTGCTAATAAGGCCTTATTAATATGATCTCTTAACTCAGCTTGACCTTTGTCAACTGCAATACCATATGGTTGATTGGTATAATTTTTACCAATTAAGTGAAAACCAGGATTTTCACTAGCTATACCAGCTAGCAAACAGTTATCAGTAGTCAATGCAACTCCTTGACCAGCTTTTAAAGCGCTAAAAGCTTGACCATAGTCATCATATTCCAAAACTTTTGCCTTAGGAGCAACTTTTTTAATATCAGCTACGGCTGTAGTTCCTTTAACAGCTAGCACTTTTTTATTATTAAGTTGATGAACATCCTTTATTTTTGAATTATTAGGTACCAGTAGGGATGCACCTGCACCAATATAAGGTCTAGCAAAATCAACTTGCTTTTTTCGTTCAGGCGTAATCGTCATCGTAGCCCATATCGCATTGATATTACGATTTTTCAACAATGGTATTCTCGTTTTAGGAGTTGTTTGCACAAATTTAGCCACCGCGTCTTTGCCTAACATTTGCTTGGTAACAGCTTTGGCCATATCTATCTCAAAACCTATTATTTTAGAGCTCTTGATATCCATATAACCAAATAACCTAGTATCTGCCCTAGTACCCCATATCATTGTTCTACTTTGTTTAACTTTTTGATATACATTTACTTTTTTAGCTTGCCCACAACCACCTAAGAAAAGTAACAAAAATAGAATGAAGGGAGCAAGCAAAATTTTATGAATCTTTTTCATTTTTTTACTCACTTCGTTGAAATAACTTTGCTTAAAAATTGACGTGCACGTTCTGTTTCTGGATGATCAAAGAACTTTTCTGGATCTGTATCTTCAAGAACTTGACCATTTTCAAAGAAAATAAGCCTATTAGCTACCTCACGTGCAAATCCCATTTCGTGAGTAATAACTACCATTGTTATTCCTTGTTCAGCAACATATTTCATAACATCTAACACGTCTTGTATCATTTCAGGATCAAGAGCTGAAGTTGGTTCATCAAATAAAATTGCTTTAGGACGCATTGCTAATGATCTTGCAATAGCAACACGTTGTTTTTGTCCACCTGATAAATTTCTTGGATACTGTTGGGCTTTATCTTCTAATCCGACTTTTCTTAATAAATCCATTGCAATTTTTTCATTTTCTGCATCAGATCTTTTTAATACTATTTTAGGTGCTAAAGTGATATTTTCTAAAACAGTATGATTCTCATACAAATTAAAGTGTTGAAAAACCATACCTACATCACGTCTTATTTTATTAATATCAGTATGCTTATCCGCTACATCATACCCATCAACTATCAACTGCCCCGAATCAATTGTTTCAAGACCATTCATAGTTCTTATTAACGTACTTTTACCTGAACCGGATGGACCAATAATTGAAACCACCTGTCCTTCATCAATTGTTAAATTAATATCTTTTAAGGCATGCAACTTTCCGAAATATTTATTAACATGCTTAAACTCAATAATTGACGACATACCCTTGTACCCCTCTCTTTTTTTCTCACGAGTTTTATTATACACGTCTTTAGATAGTTTTCATATATTTTTTAAAATAAATCCGTTTTTTTCAAATATGGGCTATTATAAATGTTCGCTTTTTAAAAATATGAAATTCTTTAATTAATTAACTTCTTTTACATAACAATACTTTATAAACTTTGTAACTTAAATGAATTTAACTTTTCAACTGTCAAATCACGAACTAAAGCAGTAGCTAAATCAACACTAGCTTTAAAATCAGTATAGGCGGAGAAACAATAAGGTGAATGTTCGTATCGAACAGGAATTCCAATCACAATTGTTGGAGCACCATTTTCATAATAAATTGCAGCACCATCCTGTCCGCCACCTGTTCTAACTGAACGAGTATAAGGGATGTTTAATTGATCAGCTAATTGGCAAGCATATTGTTGGAACCTAGGATTTGGCAAAAAACTAGTATCCATATCTCGCAACATCGGTCCTCTTTTTAAACCTGTTTGTGATAACCATTCAGGTTCAAAAGTATCATCAGCAGGACAAGATTCTAAAACTAAACATACATCAGGTTTTACTTTCCTAGCAGTAACATATGCTCCTCTTAATCCGACTTCTTCTTGAGCTGATAATGCACACACGAGATCAAAATCTAGCTTTTCATTTTTTAAATTATCTAAGATAGAAATCATGGCTCCAGCACCAAATCTATCATCAAAATCTTTGCCAAAGAACAAACCATTTTTAGGATTGTATGCACATTCAACATCGACAAAAATTGGACACCCTGTATCAATTTTGTAATCGTTAATGGTCTCTTCTCTGCTGCAAGAACCAACATCGATAGACATGCTTGCAATATCAGGTATAGTATTTCGCTCAGCAGCAGTCATAAAATGAGGTGGTTTAGTGGCAACTACACCTGATATGTATTCACCTTCTTTATTGCGGATCCTTACTTTTAAGGATGGTATATTATATTTAACCCAACCACCCAAAGGAACGAACTTTATTAAGCCATTTGGTCGAACAGCTTGTGTAATAAATCCTACCGCATCTGAATGAGCATCTATTTGAATAACTGGTCGATTACCTTGATTTTCTTTTTTGGAAGCATACAAATTATACATACCATCAATCTCAACATTGGCAATATCTTGAGCATATGTTGCAAATAATTTTACAAATTCCTCTTCAAATCCTGAAGTAGAATTGGCATTTGAAAATTCTTTAAGCATCTTTATTTCTTGTTCTTTTTTCATAAAAGTTCTCCTGTATCAAAACATCTCTTAATATTTTACAGTATTTTTAAATAAATACACTATCTTGTCTATCATTTTTTATCAGCAATAGTTATTATTGGCAATTTAAATGTAATAAGCATATAATTAAACATACTTCTTTTCTTATTAGTATTGGAGGTCTTATATGGACAAACAAGAAATTATTTTTAGGCAAAATTTATTTGTTTTAGCCATTGCTGTTTTTATTGCAGGTATTGGTTTTTCTGAAGCTTTACCCTTTTTGCCTTTGTATATAAAAACTTTGGGCACTTTTACACATAAAGAATTAAACTTTTGGGTAGGTTTTACCTTCTCCACAACTTACTTTGTTTCTGCACTTGTATCTCCTTGGTGGGGCAAATTAGCTGATCAAAAGGGACGAAAATTAATGATTTTACGTTCATCCATTGGAATGGCAATTGCTATTGGCTCCATGGGATTTGTAACTAATGTATATCAGCTTTTTTGTTTACGGATGTTACAAGGATTTTTTGCTGGATTTGTTTCAAATGCTAATGCACTAATCGCTACGGAATCGCCAAAAAATCAAGCTGGAAAAGCTATGGGAACTATGGCAGCTTCATTTACTGCTGGTAATTTATTAGGACCACTTTTGGGTGGTTTATTAGCATCCATGTTTACATATCACTTCACTTTTTTACTAACTGGAATCTTACTATTTATTTCATTCATCCTATCATTTTTATTTGTAAAAGAAGAATTTAAGCCTATCAGCAAACAAAGTGTTATAACTAATAAACAAGTTATCAATTCTTTAAAATCACCAAATTTAATTTTTGGTTTATTATTAACTACCATCATCATTCAAACAGCTAATAGCTCAATAAATCCTATAGTTGCTTTATACGTAGCCAATTTAATGCATAATCAAGGAAATACTATTTTTGTTGCAGGAATTATCGCTGCACTGCCTGGTGTTGCAACATTTTTAGCTGCACCCCGTTTTGGCGAATTAGGTGATAAAATTGGAACACACAAAATCATAATCGGTGGTCTAATTTCTGCTATTATTTTCTTCTTTACTACAGCTTTTGTTACAAATGCTGTTCAACTTGGGGTTTTACGTTTCTTAATTGGCTTTTCAGATGCATGTCTATTTTCACAAGTGCAAACAATGCTAGCTAAAAATTCTTCCATCCAAACTACTGGTAGAATTTTTTCTTGGAATCAAAGTGCTATGTATATTGGAAATATTTTTGGACCTTTAGTTGGATCAACCGTAGCTGGTTTCTTTAATTACAATGTTTTATTTATCGTTACCGCTGCATTGGTCGGCATCAATTTATTATTATTTCACATTAACGTAGTTAAAAATATCAATTAATTTTATATTTATACTTGACTTTATAAACTATTATAGTTTAAATTACATGTAGATATTTAATACCTTTAAATTGGTCCTGTGAGGCCAAGAAGGAGCTTTGCTTTTATATTATGATAATCACCGTTGAATGCAAAACCATCTTGGACTCAGTCTAAGATGGTTTTTTAGGTATAATAATCTATAGAATAGGAGTTACGCATGAATAAAGAGAATTTTCATAATGATGATGCCATTCTAGACGTATATGAAAAGCCTAATTTATCACAAGGTGTTTTATTATCATTACAACACCTATTTGCGATGTTTGGCTCGACAGTACTCGTACCTATTTTGGTAGGACTGGATCCAAGCATTGCATTACTTGCTTCTGGTGTAGGAACCTTGGTTCACATGATTTTAACTCATTTTAAAATCCCAGCATACCTAGGTTCCAGTTTCGCTTTCATAGCGACAATGCAAGCACTAATGAAAGCAGATGGGTATCCTGCAATTGCACAAGGGGCAATCGCAGCTGGGTTAGTCTATTTGGTAGTTGCATATGTTGTCAGCAAAATTGGTTCAGCTTGGGTAGACAAAGTTTTACCACCAATTGTAGTCGGACCAGTAATTATAGTTATCGGATTATCATTAGCTACAACGGCAGCAAATGATGCTATGTTACATAATCAGAAATATAATTTGATTTATTTCTTAGTTGCCATTTTCACACTAGTAGTAACACTTTGTTTCCAGATGTTTTTCAAAGGATTTACTAGTTTAGTATCTATTTTATTAGGAATAATATGTGGGTATATTTTATCCTGTTGTTTAGGTATTGTGAATTTTAGTGGGGTTGCTAAAGCAGCTTGGTTTACATTCCCTGCTCTTGATGTTCCCATTATATCCTATAAACTTAAACTATATCCTGCAGCTATTCTAACAATGGCACCTATTTCATTTGTTACCATGTCAGAACATATGGGACATATTATGGTTCTTAATTCTCTGACTAAACGAGACTTTTTTAAAAATCCCGGTTTACATAGAACGCTGTTAGGTGATGGATTATCAACGATTACCGCAGGATTTATCGGTGGACCTCCGACCACTTCATATGGTGAAAATATTGGAGTCTTAGCAATGACAAAAGTTCACTCTGTTTGGGTTTTAGCTGGTGCTGCCGTGTTTGCAATTATCTTCTCATTCATTGGAAAAATTGCCGCTCTAATAGAATCAATACCGATGCCAGTTATTGGTGGTATTTCCTTCCTATTATTTGGTACTATTGCATCCAACGGTTTAAAGATCCTCGTTGATGACAAAGTAGACTTTAGTGAAAAGAGAAATCTATTGATTGCTTCTGTCATCATGGTAGTTGGTATTGGTGGAGCTTACTTACAATTAGGTAATTTCCAATTAACTAGTGTTGCTCTATCAACTATTTTAGGGATGATCTTAAATGGTATATTACCTAAACATGCAGCTATTGAACAACAATTAGCTGAAAAAGAAGGCACCAAGATAATTTAATGACAAAATTAAAACAGTAGTAGTTAATTAACTACTACTGTTTTTGTATAAACTAATATTCAGTTAAATTCAACTTCGATTTAGCAACCAAGTTACTGGACAAAGCAGTTGCAGCAAGTGCAAATACTAATAATATAATGATTGACTGAAAGTATTGATTCAACATCACACCTTGTCTAAGTGCACCTAATTGATAAGTAACTGGATTAATTTTGGCTAACCATTTCATCCACAATGGTGCATAATCTAGCACATAAAATACAGGGGCTGTAAAACTCAAAGGAGTGATTACAAATGAAAGAATATTATCTCTCACTTGATAATTAGAGATACGTAATGTGATAGCAACCGCTAAGGCCGACCAAAATAACAAAGTCAAAATGATAATAACAATCATCACTCCTATTTTCATCAAAGAGTAATGGATGCCAAAAAAGTTAGCTAAAATAATTAATGCAAACATTTGAACTGATAAACCAAGCATAGCATAGGTACTCATACCTATTACATAGTAAAAAGGTTTAATACCACTAAGTAATTTTAGTGCTAACAGACCATATTTTTTATCAATTGTAGTCCGATAGATAGTCTGACTCATTTGTCCAAGAACCAGATAAATCATAATTCCTAAATAAGAATATTCTAAATATGAAACTTTCATGCCAGCATAAATAACATTACCCGTCATTCTACTAATTCCTGTACTAATAAATACAAAAAATAAAATTGGTGTCAAAAGTAAACTTAATACTGAACCCTTATTTTCAAAAAATGCTTTGGTTTCATACTTAATGAGTAACCCTAATCCATAAAGTCCTAGGTTAGATTTTTTTCTAAAATCAGTTGGTTTCATAATTACCACTCCTTTTTGACATTGATAGATATACTTCCTTTAAGGTCTTCTCATGTTCAACGCAACTAGTAACTTTGATTTCTTTTTTAAACATCAACATCAGATCACTAATTGTTACCTCAGGCTTTACTTCAAGCTGCCAAGTATTATCTGATTCATGCTCCACCCTAATTACGTCATCATTTTTAATCATGAAGTCATCAGCAACTGAATATTCATTGTCCAAAGTAATGAGAAATTTTCGACTATTGCCTTTAGCTTTAAGCAAATCATTAATTGAACCATGGTAGATCAACTTTCCCTCATCTAGTAAGAGCAAATCTTCAGCATATTCTTGCAAAAGAAAAAGGTCGTGCGATGATACGATTACTAATTTTCCACTTTGTGCTTCTTTAACGAGATACTTCATTAAATTATCAGTATTTTGTGCATCTAATCCTACAGTAGGTTCGTCTAAAATATAAATTAATGGATTATGAACAATTGCACGTGCAATTTGCACACGTTGCAACTGTCCACCAGATAAATCAGTTAAACTTCTATCCCTTAAATCTGATAAATCTAATAGTCGTAAAATCAAGTCAAGTTGATTCTTAGCTTCATTAGGCTTTAAATGAGCTAATTGTGCTCCTAGCATGATATTTGCTTCAACATTAGAATACCAATCAACAACCTGAGATTGTGGTGCAAAACCAATGGTAGAAAAATTTTGTTTATCAGTTGATAAGTCCTGAATATTAATATCACCTTCACTAGGTTCTAATAACCCTACGAGTGCGTTACATAAAGTGGTCTTTCCTGAACCATTATGACCAACTAAAGCGACAAATTTACCTGCAGTTAATTCACAGCTAATATTTTTTATTCCGTAATGATCTTGGTATTTTATTGCCAAGTTATTGACGCTAATTTTCATTTGTCAACTCTCCTTTATTTTTCCTTTATTTTTATTTATAAATTGGCTAAGAAATAATAACGTCTGTTCATAAAAATCACTCTTTCTTTATTTTTTACATGTATTATTTAAATATCATGTTAATAATAATAATATATTATAATTTTGTCTACTAATATTTTATCTTTTTTTATATAAACATTAATATTTATACAAAAAAATATCGACCTCAATTTAGAGATCGATATCTAAATACTTTTTTAATGTCGTGGATTAAATTTATAATTGATTACCAAAGATATAACCAATAATAAACAAGAAACCAACATGATAACTCTAATACCTGAATGAGAAATTGCTCTCATTAATGGTAACAACTTAGCTGGTAATTCACTAGCTGTTCGACAATCACTCATTTTATTCAGCATAGAAAGGGTTATCTGTGGATGGGCTTTGATACCTTGATTAAGTGATAAATTCATAATCACACCATAAATAGCAGCCATTACTGTTTGAGCTAAAATTCGAATTAAATACGATGTAGAGGTGGCATCAGCCATATGTTCACGTCCAGCATCCACCTGTACCTTTACTTGTAATTCTACAAAAATAAAACCTACACCCATACCTGAAAAGGCAGATGTAAAAATCAATATCCATAAAGGAATACTTAAATCAGCCATTAATAAGGAAAATGATGAAATAAGCATTCCAATTATTCCAACTAAAATTATATAATAAGTTTTTGTCCGCCCTTGTAAAACATAAACAAATTGTGAAGCAACAATAGAAAAACAAGAATTAGGTATTAATGTCATACCTCCAATCAGTGCTGTCATACCCAAAAATGCCTGTGCCCACATCGGCAAATAAACATTAACTGCAATAAAAGCTCCCCAAGTTAAAGCAAATAGCAAAAAATCACCTATCAAATTTTTATTAGTAAATAAACTGAGGGGTAATACAGGATTTTCTTCTTTGTTCTCATGTATAAAGAAATATGTCATAATTAACAAACTAATTATTAAACAACAAATAACTAGCCAAACACTAACTAACCCTAATAATTGAATTCCTAATAAAAAAGTAATTAAACCTGTTACTAATAAAGCCGAACCAACAGTATCGAATTTAGAAAATTTACTAATAGATTCTTTTTTATAAAATATTGCAGTTAATAACATAGCAAGCAAGCCGATCGGAATATTAATATAAAATATCCAATGCCAAGATGAGATATCAATAATCCATCCACCGATTAGGGGACCAACAATTGCTGCAGCATTAAAACCACTAGTTAAAATCCCTAATGCTTTTGTTCTTTGCTTAATATTTGGATAAATATAACCTACGATGATATATGGTAAAGAGCCCATACCACCTGCACCTATGCCCATTATTATTCTAACTGAAAGGAAAAATGTCATATCTTGTGATATAGCTTCTAAAATAGAACCTACTATAAAAAAGGAAAGCGTAACTAAAAAAGCATTTTTATTACCTATTCGCTCAGCAACCTTTGTCCACAAGGGAATCGAAATTGACATTCCAAGCAGGAAAATCGCAATAATCCAACCCATAAATTGAATTCCATGTAAATTAGCAACAATAGATGGAATTGCAGTATTAATAATAGTACTGTCCAATCCAGACATGATATTTCCTAAAATTAATGCAATGGTTAAAAATTTCAATTGATTTTTTGTCATTTTCCTAACCTTTCAAATCCATTTTCTTGTTAAGTTATCTTATTATTTTAACATTAAAAAGCCCAAGTTTAGTAATTTTACTAAAACTTTGGCTTTTATTGATAATTATTTATTCAAAATATCTATATAAATCGTCTGTCGTTAATTTTATTTTAGCATTATGATCTAAATCGGCTATAATTTTTCCTTGTTTTAATACTAACAACCTATTACCATAATTCAATGCATCCTCTAAATGATGAGTAATCATCAGTGCAGTAATCTTATCTTGCGAAATTATTTCTCTCGTAGCATTAAGTAAAGACTGACTAGTATGTGGATCTAATGCAGCTGTATGTTCATCTAGCAAAAGAATATCTGGTTTCTTTAATATAGCCATTAAAAAGCTCAAAGCTTGTCTTTGACCACCTGATAAATTACCTGTAAAAGTATCCATGCGATCTTCTAGTCCATTGTGCATCATTTTTGCTAATTTTAAAAAGCGTTCTCGATTTTGCTTTAATTTTCTTGGAACTAAAAATCTTCTTTCACCACGTTTTAGGGCCAATAACATATTCTCAGCTACAGTCATTCTAGGAGCTGTACCTAATTGAGGATCTTGAAAAACTCTACTCAAAAATTTGGTATGCTCTTCCTCGCTTAAATTTGTAATATCACGTCCATTATGTAAAATGATACCATCATCAATTGCTAATGCTCCTGAAATAACATTCAATAAAGTAGATTTTCCAGCACCATTAGTACCAATAACTGTAATAAAATCACCATCATTAATAGTTAAACTCAAATTATTCAATATTTTGGTTACATTACTACTATTTTTGTTACCTAAAACGGTAACATTTTTTAATTCAAAAATTGGCTTATTCACTGCTCTTCACGCTCCTCAATATAGTCTTTTTAATTTTAAATAGTTTATCAAATCGTGGAATCATCATACAAATTGCTAATACAATAGATGAAAGCAAATTCAAATCATTAGTGCTAAAGCCTAACTGCAACACACACAATATAATTAAGCGATAAAGAATACTGCCTAAGGTCACCGCTACTAGACGTTGATTCAAGGTTAATTCTCCAAAAGCTACCTCACCAATAATAATAGATGCTAAAGCAATTACGATTGTACCCAAACCCATATTTATATCTGCATAGCCATTACTTTGTGCTATTAATGCACCACATACTGCTACTAACCCATTTGAGCCCATCAAACCTGCAATAATTGTATTATCGGTCTTTATACCTAATGACTTAGCCATCTTTGGATTATCACCTGTCGCAATAAAAGCTTGCCCATAATCAGTTTGTAAAAAAAGAATAACTATAGTAGTAATTACAACCATAACCGTTAAGCCTAAAAAGACATTATCAAAGTATTTAGGTAGCCTAAGTAAAAATTTATTAGAAAATAATGTTTTGCATCCCAATAAGGAAATATTTGATCGACCCATAATCCGCAAATTAATTGAATAAATCGCTGTCATCACTAATATACCAGCCAATATCGGAGGAATTTTTCCTTTGGTATATAATAGTCCCGTAATCAATCCAGCAAACATCCCGCCTAAAAAGGCAATTAAAGTTGCTAATAAAGGATTAAAGCCATGACTAATTAATGTAACACTAATTACAGCACCTAAAGGAAAAGTTCCTTCTACAGTCATATCTGTAATATTCAAAATTCTAAATGAAATATATAATCCCAATCCTAATAGGCCCCATAATAAGCCTTGCCCAATAGCAGATACCATCAAATTCATTATTCGAATACCTCTCCTTCTTTTATACTTTCCTTTAAAAAGTCGACTGGAATTTTAATACCCAGTTGATTGGCTTTTTTCAGATTTAAAATTGGAATTCCATGACGCACATATTGAATAGGGGTTGTAGCAATTTTTTTCTTACCTTTTAAAATATCTACAACTAAGCGTGCAATTAAAACTCCTAAGTAATTTTGATTAATCCCATATGTAGCTAAACCACCTTGTTTCACCATTGTATCAACTGCTGGGAAAATCGGCTTTCTAACTGCATCCGCATTCTTAACTAAGGTTTGCATAGCTCCAGCTATAGTATTATCCGTTGGCACAATCACAGCATCTACTTCATTTAACATTTTTTGAGAAACTTGATTCAGATCATTACTATTAGCAATAGAATATGACTTCAAATTAACATGATATTTTTTAGCAATTTTCACAAATAGGTCATGTTCAGTAACAGCAGAACTATCATTTGACGTATAAATAATACCTACTTTCGCATTTTTAGGCATTAATTTCTTTACTAATTTTAATTGTTCCTCAACAGGTGCTTGATCGGACACACCACTAATATTGGTATTAGGATGATCGTTATTAGCAACTAAACCTGCTTTTTTAGGATTAGTTACTGCCCCCAGAACAATCGGAATACTACTAGTTGCATGAGCCAACGATTGACTAGCTGGTGTTGTAATACCCACTAATATATCAGATGACATATTAACTAATTTTTTAGACATGATTTCTAAATTACTTTGATCACCTTGAGCATTTTGATATTCTAATTTATAATTTTTGCCTTTATGATAACCTTGTTTAGCCATTTCTTTCACAAATCCATCATAAATTTGATCTAAAGCTGGATGATGCAATAAAGTTAATACACCAACTACAGGCATATTATGCTTTGGCTTACTTTCTGTTTTTTGATTAACAAAAGCTACACTTAATATAATTAATAAGATAGCTACTAATGTGTACAATCTTTTCATAACTCTTCCTCTTAAACAATAATCAAAAAAGGAAAGTACATCAATACAGTACTTTCCTCTACAACAATGAAATAAAAAAAGCCTGCATGTTATACAAATCCATGCAGACTAGACAATTCAAAAAGCTAACCGGCACAGATACAATCTGAAAACTCAGGTTGCATCCGAAAACCGAAGCAACCAGATTACCGGCTTTGCCAACGATTATTTAAATGATTAACACAATTACTTAAATAATACATTATTAACTCTTCCTCCATAATTAAGTATTTTTAAATAGTATATGACTATCTAAATCATAAGTCAAATATATTTTTAATAAAATATATTTTTATCCCCTGAAGTGGTATAATAACAGTAATTGTAGTAGTTTATTCAAAAAGGAAGATACCAATGAAAAAGAGAAAATTTGTTCGTAATTTATCAAAAGGATTGATACTTTCAGTTGCAACATTATGTGGTGAAAGCTTGTTAAATGTACAACAATCTAAAGCAGATACTAGAACCTCAATGAATGGATCAACACTACGTATAGTTTACAATGGCCGAGGCAAAGTAAACTTACTTAATAGTAAATTTAAGTATCAAAATCAATATGTTGCTAATGGCACTAATTGGAAAGTATGGGAAAAGTTAGTTTCTAATCAAGGAACTTTATACAGAATTGGAAATGAGAATCAATGGGTTCCTGAACAATATACTGATAAAAAATCTACTACACAAGCTCCTAAAAAACCAACTACTAATACTAACAATAATGTGCACGCAAAAACGACTTTGCCTACTGCTAATGTAGTTAAGATTAAGGCAGCAACTGGTGTAAATGTATATACAGCTCCCGTTAACGGCAGATATGTCAAGCATTTAAATCCTAATACATCTTGGAAATATTTTAAAATCGAACATGGCAATGATGGGTATACCTGGTTTAATTTAGGTGGTGCACAGTGGATTTCATCAAAATTAACTGATCAGCCACAACTTGTTAAGAATATTTCACGTGTTACGCAAGCTCCTAAAACTGTTGAAAAAGCGAAGACTATATCTAAAGCAAAATCAACATATAATCCTGTACAGAATTTAACTAATATTTATATTCCTAAACATGTTTACATCCCTAAACACAACAATATGTCAATTTATGATATGGGTCTAAACAATGGACCAGTAAATATTGATTCTGCTATTTCATTTATGCGTCAACTCAAAAACAATGGTGTGCAATACTCCATGTTTGGTAAGCGTGATGGTTCTGATGGTACTGCAGATTGTTCTGGTGCTGTTTATGCTGCATTGAGAGCTGGTGGTGCATCTTCATTAGGATATATACCAAATACCGATTCTATGCACAATTGGTTATTAAAAAACAATTTTACAGAAGTCGCACATTCTACCAGAATCCCTAATCAAAAGGGGGATGTTGTAATTTTCGGAACTAAAGGTCTTAGTGGAGGAGCTGCAGGACATGTAGTCTTGTACACTTCACCATATACTATTATTCACTGTACTGACCGCGATGACTCACACAGTGGTGTTTTAGAAGAACCTGCATCTAACATTGAAGGATGTTATACAAGCATGGGTGGCTTTTACATATATCGTCAAATTTAATAAAAATAAAAAAGCGAAATTTAATAATTTCGCTTTTCTTATGCAATCGTTACTACAAATGCTTGATATGGTTTTAAAATAATATTTTGTAAATTACTTGGGGTCGTATAATTTTCAACTAAAACTTTTTGATATTGTTCGTGACAATTGAATGGCTTTTCTTTATCAGTGAGATTAGCGACCACAAGCCACTTTTGATCTCCTAAAATACGATAATATGCTAAAATCTGTGCATCCGTTTCCTCTATTAATTGAAAATCACCATCTACAACTATTTGATTATGATGACGCAATTCAATCAACTTTTGATATGTATAAAAAATGGAATCAGGATCTGCCAAACATTGTTTAACATTAATATCAGTATAATTAGAATTTACACGCAACCATGGCTTACCACTCGTAAATCCAGCATTCAATGCATCAGACCACTGCATTGGCGTTCTTGCATTATCACGCCCCTTAACATTTATGGCATGCAACAATTCATCCTTATCATAACCAGCATCTAAGCGTTCATTATACATATTGATACTTTCAATATCTTCCACTTCATTAATATTTTTAACTGGGGAATTGGTCATACCAATTTCTTCTCCATTAAAAATATATGGTGTACCATGCATCAAATGTAAAACGATAGCAAACATCTTAGCACAAACTACCCGATATTTTTGATCATTACCCCAGCGAGAAATAACTCTCGGAATATCATGATTTTCCCAAAACAAGCTATTCCAAGCATGTTTGAAATCGAGTTCAGTCTGCCATTTAACCAATATCTTTTTTAATTCGACTAAATCAATAGGTTTTAAGTCCCACTTGCTACAACCATCTTTTTGATCTAATGTTTGATTTTCAAATTGAAAAACCATTGATAATTCATGCCTTGCTGGATCGGAATAATCCTCAGCAATTTTAGGAGTAGCATTCCAAGTTTCACCAACTGTCAACAAATCTGATTGACCAAAAGTTTTTTGATTCATTTCCTGTAAATAGGGATGTAGCATTTTTCCATTTTCACGAACCATTTTATCTGGATCTTTACCTATTAGCTCAATGACATCCATTCTAAAACCACCAATGCCCTTGTCAATCCAATAGTTCATCATTTGATAAATTTTATCACGGACAATACTATTAGACCAATTTAAATCAGGTTGTTGCTTGGCGAAAAAGTGTAAATAATATTGTTTGGTAGTTTCATCATATTGCCATGCAGAACCAGAAAATGCAGATTGCAAACCATTTGGTTCATGTCCATCTACAGGATCACGCCAAATATAATAATCTCGGTATTGATTTTCTTTATTTTTTCTAGCCTCTACAAACCACGCATGCTGATCTGAAGTGTGATTTACAACTAGATCCATAATAATTTTAATATTTCTTTTTTTAGCTTCCAAAATCAAATTATCCATGTCATCCATAGTTCCATATTGGGGATCGATTGCTTGATAATCTGATATATCATAACCATTATCTATGCCTGGGGATTGATATACTGGAGATAACCAAATAGCATCAATTCCTAACTTAGCTAAATAATCTAACCGAGTAATAATTCCAGGTAAATCTCCAATACCATCACCATTGCTATCTTGAAATGATTTAGGATAAATTTGATAAATTACTGCTTTTTTCCACCATGGTGTCATACTTTTTCTCCTTGTAAAATTTACTTTATAATTTATTTTAACATGCAAAGCGACTTATCAGTTGCTTGACAATTTAATCACATGATCGACAGTTTGATTCAAAAATTCTACATCATGTGAAACGATAATAATAATATTATTGTTGGTACTACTATCTCTAAGCAATTTGGAAATAGCAATCATATTCAGATAATCCATTCCACTAGTTGGCTCATCAAAATATAATAATGTCTTTTGACTTAAAATAGTTGAAGCAATTGCCACTCGCTGTTTTTGACCAACAGATAAGCTTAATGGATGACGATCTAGCAATGAAGACAACTTTAATTTTTTAATCACTTGATTTATTTTATCTACAGAAATATTTCCAATTCCTAATTTTATTTCAGCCATAACACTATCAGTAAATAATTGATTATTAACATCTTGCATAACCCATGAAGAAAGCTTAATTCGTTGTCTAGTTGATAATAACTTATCGTCTAAGTAAATAGCAACTTGGCATTTTTTATCTACACCAAGTAAAGCTTTAATTAAACTGGTTTTACCTGAGCCATTCAAACCTACTACTCCATAAATATTACCTTTTTTTAACGATAAATCTCTTATCTTTAAAATTTGATGATTAATTAACTTTTTATATAAAGATTTAATATAAAATTCGCCACTAGTCATCGGAGAAAAAGACTTTAATTGTACCTCTTGCCTAGTTCTAAGTCCCATAGCATATAACTTTTTTTCACTTAATTGCTTAAATTTAGAAATAGAATATTCTTGACTAATGGTACCATTAGCAACAACCAACACTCTATCAGCAACATCCATTAAATAATATAAACGATGTTCTGCTACTAACAAAGTAACTCCTCTTTTTTTCAAGATAGCTAACATTTTAGCAACTATTTTAATATACTTACTATCCAAATTAGCTGATGGTTCATCCAATAAAACGCATTGAACTCCCGAAATATAAGCTGTAGCAATGGATAAGATTTGCCTTTCGCCACCCGACAATTCAAAAATATTGCGATTTAATAAATTGGCAATAGGAAATAAATTTAATAAATCAGATAATCTTTTTTGCATTTCTTGTCTAGGAACACCATTATTTTCTAAAAAAAATAGCAACTCCATTGTCGTATTAACATTAAAAAATGAAGTTTTTGGATTTTGAAAAACACTAGCAATGAGCTGAGCTATTTGATACAATTCTAATTTAACTATATCGTGATGCTGAAATAAAAATTCACCACTAATTTTACAATTATCATATCTAGTTGCCAGTCCATTAATCAGATTCAAAATACTAGATTTACCTGAACCACTGATACCCGTCAAAACTACACATTCACCAGTTTTAATATTCAAATTCAAATTTTTTAATACTATTTTTCGATCTGGATATGATAAATAGGCATTTCTTATTGTTAACATAACTTACACCCCTTTGTCACCAGCAACAATAAACTCAACAAGTATAAGATATCCATTAAACCAAATTTGATCGAAAAATAATGCGTTCGTTTGATTGGATTATAGATGCATTTTGTTTCAGCTACTTTAGCAATATCATCAGCAATATTTGAAGATAGAATCAGCAATGGTATCCACATATATGTAATATATTTTATTGGTGTACGCCAAGTAATATTTTTAACCTTCATAGCTAAATGCATATTTTGATATTCTTGCTTAAAGGATGGAAAGAAACGAAAAATAACTGCAATTGGAATTCTGATAGTTCGTGGAACATTGATTTGTGATAAAGCTGATAATAATGAACCTACATCCGTTGTTTTAATCAATAATTTGGCAGATAAACATGGTAAATAAAAAGCCTTAATAATTAATATAAGGCTAAATAACACATGAATTAGGCCAATATGTCTAAAATTCATATCAGATGGCAACAAAGATAAAAATCCAAAATATATTACTGCCTTAATAGCATCCCTATAATTAAATTGCAAAGCAAATAAAATGGCAATTGTTGCAACAACAACCCAGCAATATAACGCACTTACACGATAAAATGGCGTAAAGCTCAAACAAATTACAGCAAAGAATTTAGTCAAGGGATGTAAATTATGACGATTATCATCATGGATAAACTGCATTATAAAATACCAGCTTTAGTAAAATACTTTTTTAGCATTTTCTTGCCTAACAAAGCACCTAACAACCCACCAACTAAAGCAAACATTAGAATTAATAAGACATTAGGTGTAGTAAATACATTATTTACTAACGCCAAACCCATTTTTTGGATCATTTTTACCCTTTTTGCTCTAACAAATAAGATATCAGCTAAGGGTAACATCGTCCAAATATTATAACAAGCATATGCTATCAGCATCGCCTTAAAAGACTTATATTTACCTAAATATAAAACAAATTCAGCAATAGCAGCTAGCAATATACCACCTATAGCAGGAATAAAACTATTATGCCCACTAAGCCATAAAAGAATTGGTGATAAAATTCCAAAGGTAAAAAATCCCCATGGTTTTTGTAATTTAGCCATCAATAAAATAACTGGCGTACCTAAAATTATACCGGTAACAAATGGTGCTAAAGCAAAACAAAGCAATGCCAAAGTCGATTTAACCATAGTCATACCTAAAAAGACAAAGGTCATACTTGATATACCTAGAATAAGAAAATAAATAACTACAAAGACACCAATATTAACGAGATCTTTTACTTTCAACTTGGAATTTTCCATAATTGTCCTCCACAAAAATTATTCACATTATATATTTTACCTTAAATAAAAAAGAAGATCAGATATCTTTTCATAAAAATTAATGGCCTCTTGTGACTTACTCTCAGTTAGTGGTTAGTTAATTATTCTTCTATAACTTGAAACTTTTCAAAATCATATAAATAATCTTCTCCAGTATCATCGATCACTCTAAGGAAACCCTCTTCATAATCTAAAGTTTCATATATTTTATTTTTTGTTAAGGAAATTCCTTCAGTATTTCCTAGATACCTAACTTTCATCTTTTAAAAACCTCTGAATTTTAATTTCTTTTCTATTTCCATTTGCTTCATACCAATATATTTCAGCTTTTAAAGACTTCCCTTTATATTTTACTCGTGTAATACCAGAATTTTTCTCCCATCTTTCTTTTTAATTTTGTGCAAAATAAAACCGCCTTACTTTAGGTTGGCGGTTAGTTAATTTCTATGCCTTTTTTTCTTAAGTTCTCTTTTACCATAGCATCTACTTTCGCCCTTCTTTCTTTCGCTAACTTTCGTTGTTCTTCAGTTTCTGGTTGACGTGTTTCAGATTCTAATCTTGCAAGATAAGCTTCTTCTATTTCTTTTTTACTTAGTTTCATTGCTTTCACCTCTAACTTTATAAATTAATAGTCCTCTATCGTCTGATATTTTGTCAAGATTAAATCCACTATTAATTAAAAATTCTCGTTGCTTTTTATAATCAATATGACTAAGTAGCTCAATATAAGCACCAAAAGTTTCTTTAGGAACTTTAATAGCTAGATTTGGTACACCACCTATTACTCCTTTAGTAGTAACCGATGTACTAAAAAATTTATTAATAGGCTTTTCCAAATCTTTAACATAATACTCTTTTCTATAAAAAATTATATCTTGTTGTAATTCGTTTTTCAATAAACTATTTTGAATACTGGAGCCTTTATATCTAACATATCACTTTCGCTTGTAGAAATTGGTTAATAATAACCACTTAAATATCCATGAATCTTCTAAAACAGCCTTAGCCCGTCTTTATCTTTACCGTTGTAGGTATATTGAGTAATCGCCCTGTTTTATATTGATAATTTTTTGAGCATTTTTATAAATTGCTAAACCACAATTTTCAACTGCTTTAACAACATTTTCTTGAATTTATTTACTATTCATACTGTTTTAACTCCTTGATTACTCTGAATTTTGTGTAAAATAAAACCGCCTTACTTTAGGTTGGCGATTAGTTAATCAAATTTATCCAAAATGTTCTCACATAAAATACCAATTGTTGTAGGATTATAATTTTTATCAAAACCATATACTTGTAACTGATGAGATACAATATCCTCAATTCGTTCATAATCCTCATTAAGAAGAGGCTTATGAAAATCTAAATTCAGACCCAAGCTTTTCATATATTTAATTTCTTCTTTTGTAAACATACATTTATCTCCCCTTTAGGTATCTTTGTCGCTTACTTTTTTTAGTAGGATAAGTTGTTATCACTTCCATCGTATCAGGATTAATATCAACTGTTGTAAAATCACCTATTATTTTTTGACTTTTTCTACCTAATTCGTCAGTTATTATACTTTCTTTATGGATTGGATTTCTCAAAGCTTTTTCTATATCTATATTTGAAATACTCCGTTTAATTTGTCTTATTTTAAGCATGTGTCGTTTTAACAAACAACTTATTATTTTCACTGATCTTTTTTCTTTCTTATACCTTATCATCTTCGCCAACTTTTTCCCATCGTTTCGACCATGAATTCTGTTTCTTGCCGTTATCTGGAAAATATTCTAGCGTACCGTGCAATACACTTTGCTTCTTGCTTTTATTATAGATTAGACCACGGAGGTAATAATTCTACGGGGGTTAAAATATCGTAAGAAAAAAAGAGCCAATCAACAGATTAACTCTTTCACTATAATTTGTTTTTTCTAGGATCTTGTTTACCAGTGATTGCTTCCATTCCTTGAGTAGTTACAATCCACTGTTTTCCAAATTTTAGATGTTTCTTTAGCGTCCATAATATCCGAACTATTTAAATTAATCATCATAAACAATTCCCAAATACTTTAATAAAAGTTCCAAGTAGAATTGCCACGATAGTTAATGCAAAATAACGATTCATTTTTTCTTTGTGTGTCATGGTATAATTAGATACGCCAAAGATGGAAGTCTTTAACTTCTCTCTTTCGAGCTTACTTGTGTTTAATGAGTAAGCTTTTTTTCTTTAGCATACTTTCCTCCTAAAATAAATAGACACTGAATCAGTGCCCTTTTTTTGTAGTCAAAACGTAGTTTTAAGCTACCAGAATGTTGATATATCAACATTCTTTCCTTATATAATGGAGATGAGGGGATTTGAACCCCTGTCCAAACGCATTTTGTCACTGATATCTACAATCATAGTTATATTATTTGATTTCACAACAGCAAAACGCCATATAACGGGGCAAATAGCTATTGCTAACCTAAAATCTTAGTCTAACTACCTAGGTAATCAGTTAAATGCAACTCGTTAAATATAAAACCTTTGGATAACCACGAGTACAACCATCACAAAGATCACGCAGGCTGGTTATTAAGCAGCTAATGCGTAAGAATTTTGATTATTTGCAGTTATATTTAAACTGTAACGTTTTTACGTAGACGTAACCTACGAACTGCAATCAATGCAAATCTACGCCTGTCGAATCCCAAAACATCCCCGACTACATACTAGCATAGCATAATTGATGCAAAAATATCAATCACTTATCTTGGCAATTCGAACTACGTCACGTGCAATCATTAATTCTTCATTAGTTGGTATTACCATAGCAACTATTTTAGAATTTGGAGCGGAAATAATTTTTTCAATACCATTGATTTGGTTTGCATCATAATCAGGTATTAATCCATAACAGCTCATTTGGTTCATAATTTCTTTACGAATGCCAATATCATTTTCTCCAACACCAGCTGTAAAAGCAATTACGTCAATTCCTTGCAATTCTAAATAATAAGCACCAATATATCGCACAATACGATTAATAAAAATATTTCTAGCTAAACTAGCACGCTCATCACCTTGGCTAATCGCTTTGCGAATGTCCCGCATATCAGGAGAAATTCCAGAGATACCTAACAATCCAGATTTATTATTTAAAATATCGATCATTTGATCAAAATTCAAATCAGTTTCTTTACCCAATATATATTGCAATGCAGATGGATCAATATCTCCACTACGTGAACTCATAGTAACACCAGCTAATGGACTAAAACCCATTGATGTATCATATGATTGCCCATTTTTCATTGCTGTTATTGATACGCCGCTGCCTAAATGGCAAATAACCATATTCAATTCATCCAAAGGTCGTTTTAAAATAGAAGCTATCCGTTGAGATACATATCTAACTGAAGTTCCGTGAGCTCCATATTTTCTAACTTTATATTTTTCATAATATTCATATGGTAAAGAATACATATAATGAACTTGATCAAGTGTTTGATGAATTGATGTATCAAACACACCAACTTGTGGCACATTTGGTAATAATTTCATAAAAGCCTTAATGCCATCTGCTTCATGACAATTATGTAAAGGTGCATATTCATTAAGCTCATAAATTTTCTGTAAATTATCTTGATCAATCAATGTACTATGAGCAAAATACTCACCACCAGCCACTACTCGATGTCCAACACCAGCTATTTCACTTAAATCATTAACAATCTTAGACTTTGTCAACCATGATAATAATTTTTCAACTGCATCCTCTTGTGTTCTTATCCCAGTTTTATCTTGATAAACTTCACCATTTGCTAATTTCAAAACAAATGTCGACTCGGGTAGCCCTATTCGGTCTGCTTGTCCATGAGCCAACACTTGTTCGTCTTTTAGCGAAAACAACTTGAATTTTAGAGAAGAACTACCAGCATTAACAGCCAAAATTTTTTTAATCATTTCCATTTATATCTCACTATTCATTTACCCAATTATTCAATTCAACATTTAATTTTACCAAAGATGACTTATCTTTGAGTGAACCTAATTTGGTTACTAGAACTTTTCTTAACTGCATCTTCTGACCATGGTTTTGCAAAACTAAAATAGATTTTGGATATTTCATATTGGCAAACAAATCATCAGGTAAATCAACTACTGCCAAAATATTAACTTTTTTAGTTAACCAAGTCATAAAATCTGCTGCCTCTTTTCCTGAAAGGATCATTTTAGGCACAATTAAAAAAGCATAACCACTAGGCTTTAATTTTTTTATAATCTGTTCAATAAAAAGAATATGAGCAAATGAGTGTCCAGATAACTGGCAATTATCAAAATTTTTAGCATTATTATCTAATGGATAATAACCAACTGGCACATCAGATACAGCAACGTCTTTTTTTCCTGTCAACCAAGGCTGTAAAGCATCTTGACGCAATAAATCTACAGGTAATTTATTTAAATATGAACTAACGTCCGCTAAATCTAACATTGCCGGATCATTATCAATGCCGGTCAAAACAAATGAATTTTTAGAATGATTGAGAAAACGTAATTGATCAATTAGTGAAAACAATAATGTACCACTACCTATAGCTGGATCGATAACTTCTTTAGCCGTTTGGGGTACTATTTTTGACCATAATAATGCCACAATAGTGGCCAAAATACGGGGCGTTGGTAATTGTGTACTATTAAAATTATCAACATCAGCTGCTTTAAGTGTAAGCAAATAAAATAAGTGACTTTTGACAGACGTTTCAAGTTTTTCATACTCTAAATTTGCATACTTTTTTGTTAATAATTCAACAATCTTAGCACTAGGAGCATTAGCTTCCACTTTTATTTTTTGGTGTTCAAGATTATCAAACGTTTCAACTAACGCTTCGGTAAATGTTACATTTAATTCTTTTCTTAAAATATCAACTACTTCTTCAAAACTTAAATAAAGCTCATTCAGATGTTCAAGATCTTCCATATAATCCACTCCTCTACGTTATTATTTTATAGATATCAACTATAAATAACCAGTATTTTATACCTTTTTAGTATATTCTTTACTAGAAAATTAACGTAGGCTCTTATAAATATCTAAATTTATTTGAAGATCAGCAAAAAAAGCCGATTGATAATATTTAATAAAAACGATGCAAGTTACAATTACTAACAAAGCACAAAATAATGCAGTAGCTGGAACTTTCATTTTTAAAATAGAAAATATACGATTATTTTTTAGGTTCATCAGCACGTTGATCCTTTTCCATTTCTTTCAATTTAAAAGCTAATATGCTACAACGACCATCTCGTTCAACAATTTTCATCTTCATTACATCTTTATTCACATATGAAAAATATACTGTTCTTAAATTCATCATCAAGGGCATATATCCCTGTGACATCCTCAATTGACCTTTTCTCTCATAAAATGAATATGTCTCATAGTATACTTTATTCTCTTCATCCTTCTTTTTTTGCTTAAGTATCGCTCGTTTTACATCTGAATGTTTTATATCAAGCATCAAATCTCTATCCTTAATGAAGCGATTAAGCTGAATATAGGCGAAGGCAACATTATTGACTCCATCCCTTTTATGGGAAACTGTCCTAACTGTATTAATAGTTGAATATAAAATCTCAAAACATAAAACTGTTATTAAAATAGCTATTATAGCCTCCGCCAACATAAATCCTTTATTTTTTGTCTTAAATATTTTCATAAGTCCTATTATGTAATTTAACAGTAGTTATTTTTGTTTCTGCCATCATTTTTTCAGCCAATTTACGATCAACTTTAATTTCTACAGTTGTTTTTATTTTTTGTAATTCTACAACACTATAATAAACCAAGCTCATAGCAACTATTGACAGAAATAAACCTAGACAGGCATCTGCTAACAAAAATGCACGTATTTTATTTTTCAATTAGTCGTCCCCACATTAACTGTATAGTCATTCTTTTTGTAATTTTGCCACATTTAAAATAGATTGTCCGAGGAGCAACGTATGATTTCTTTTTTATTGTTAAATTATCAATATTACTTATTTTGACTTGCGAATTTATCAAAAAAGTTTTTTCAGCAGTCGACCAATCAGACATCACTTTTAATTTATTACTAGTTTCAGAATAACGAATGAAATATACCCGTTTATTGATAATTGACTCTTTCAAACAAAAATTAATAGCTGATTTAACTTGTGCTCTAGTATTAATTAAAGCTAAATTATCTCTATATCCCTTCAATTCAATAATCGGAAAAGAAATAATTGAACACGTAATAACCAAAACTATTAAACTTTCAATTAAAGTAAAGCCTCGACTTAATCTTTTAATTCTTAGGAGCAATTACTTTACCATCTTTAATCGTAATGTGGTTTGCTTCTATCTTTTTAACCTGATTATCAGTTAAATAATTCTTATCGTGCATATCACTTACCGTTATATTTTTTCCATACTCATCTTTATATAAATCTACCTGCATCTGCACAGTTTTAATAAATGCATCGTTTGCAGTATTATTTGCTTTATCACGATATGAAAATAAATTTGGGGCAATTAATAAAATCAACATGGCTATAATTGCTATAACTACTACCATTTCTATCAAAGTAAAACCTTTAACTTTTCTTTTTAATAATTTATGTAAAACTTTCATTAACTTTTTTCTCCTTAAATATTTTGAATAGATGCATACATAGGCATTAAAATTTTTAAATACATGGCTAAAATGCAAAAGCCAATTAAAATGAAACAAAAAGGTTGGATACTGACTACAGCCTTGCCTAATTTGAAATTTAATTCATAAAATAATGTTTGACTAAGCAAAACACACTTTTTGCTAAGTTCTTTAGTATCCGCACCAACTCCAAAAAGTAAAACTAAACTATCTGGCAAAAATTCTTCTTGTTTAATAATCTCCTCAATATCATTTCCCTTAATTAAAGCATCATTCATCTTACAAGTAATTGTTTTTGCAATGCTTTGATTCGTCTCATGAGCAAAAAAATTACATATCTGTTGCAAGGTATAGCCATTGCACATTAAAATAGCAAATTCAGAAACAATTAAATAATGAATATATAATTTAACTAAACGCCCTAATATTGGAACATGAATCAACTTTTTAAATGACGTATAATCCTGCTTTTTAGCTAAAATGACAACATAAGAACAACCAATAAAAAATATACCTAGTAAACTAATAATAATAGCAAAAATAAAATCGCTACTCGAACTATCCGAGCTTAATTCTGAATGCAAAAAAGTCTGCATAGCAATCAAAAGACTAACCATCATCACAATTAAAACAGCAGGATATGCCATCTCGCTCTTAATTTTTTTGATTTGTTCATTTTTGAGTCGCATAATCTTGGTTAATTGAGACAATGATTCAATTAAATTACCATGCTTAATCGCAAATGATATCTGTTGTGCTATCATACGAGAAAATCCAATAGCGACTAAAGATTGACCAATATCATTTCCTTGTGCAATATTGCTAGAAAGTTTTTTAATAATATTAACTTTTTCATTCCAAACGTGAGGTAGTATTTTTAATGATTGATTGAATGAAAAGCCATTATTTAAACTTTGTTGCAAATAATCCAAAAAGACCAATTGTTCACTTTTATTAAGCTTATCCTTCGAGAAAACTTTGAAAAACATCACTATCGATAACTCCCTTATGATATAAATTTTCTATATTTTGCTGCCAATCTACAAAATTAGTATCATATTCACTAACTGATTTTCGCCATTTTGTAGCATCAGCTATATCCAATAAACACGAAAATGTGTTTTTCACAGTTGGCAACAATCGTTGGTAACTGATTGCTGTCAATGCATTTTCCAATTCTGGCATTTTAATACCTAATCCTAAAAAACGATCAATAATCTGATATGTGCTTTTAGCATGAATTGTTGTTAAAACTAAGTGCCCACTTAAAGCCGCATTGATTGCTACTTTAGCAGTTTGTGCATCTCTAATTTCACCAATGACTAAAATATCGGGTCTATGACGTAAAGCAGCCTTTAACAAAGATAGATAATCTATACCAGCTTGATTATTAATTTGCGTTTGCAAAAAATCAGGTTCTAATATTTCAATTGGATCTTCAATCGTCATAACAAATTTTTCTGAACTAATTTGCTTAATTAACTGATACATAGTAGTTGTTTTTCCAGACCCCGTTGGACCACTAGTCACAATCATTCCTCTTTTTTTCGAAAGTTGTTTTAATTTTTCAAATTGTTCTGGAAAAAAATAATGACAATCTCCCATATCATAAATAAGCCTAATTACCATAGATTCTCTATTTAAAAAATCACCAACACTAGAAAAACGCAAAAAAACATTTTTTCCATTAGTTTCCTTAATAAAAGAACCTACCTGAGGGCGACGATGTTCTGCAATGTCCATTTCAGCAATAAATTTAAAATGATTAATTACTTCGACACCTTTATTTGCAGAAATATTTTCAACAATCTGCAGACCAACTAATGTTTTAAATTTAATAGTATAACAATCAGTAGTTGGTAAGATAAAAATATCACTAACTCGCTGTTTAATTGCATGTTTAATTAATTCATCGGCATACATACTAGTATCCATACAACACCTCCTTTCTATCCATAAAATAATTACGCAAAAAAACATTTTTTATAAAAAAGAAGATAAAAAAATACACACAAAAAAAGGCAGTAAACGTTGTTACCGCCCTTTTGGACTTAAAAATTATTTTTTATTTTTACGTTTTTTATCTGCTAAAGTAAGCAAACAACTCAATCCTAAAATGGCCATTCCTAATGCGTAACCCTCATCCGAACCAGTCTGTGGTAATTTCTTTTGTTCAGACTTTGGCTCCAGCTGCGGCTTAGGCTGCGACTCTGGTTTAGGATCAGGCACCGGAGTTGGAGCTGGCGTTGGCTCTGGAGCTGGCGTCGGTTCAGGCTTTGGCTCCAGCTGTGGCTTAGGCTGCAACTCTGGTTTAGGCTCTGGAGCTGGCATCGGTTCA
>NZ_GG700802.1:30042-42981 GCF_000160875.1 Lactobacillus iners DSM 13335 | reverse complement strand
CCTTGAAGGTTCCCTTCTTCGGTTCTGGCTTAGGTATTGGACATACTGGACACGGTTCTGGTTTCGGAGCTTGACGATAAGTAGCTTCAAAGGTCGTATTCTGAGTAAATCTACCCTTAAGTTTCTTATTCCAACCGCTAAACTGCTGACCAGTATTGGCTGTCACACCTGGTTGAATAGAAGTCAAATCTACTTCACGATCAGGATCAACAAAGTATGTTGTTGCACCATTCAATTGCCCATCTTTACCTGCATCAAAGGTGATCGTATGATAATTCTTCTTAATGTAGTCCACACAATCGGGTGCAGTTTCAGATCCTTGAGCAATCACAGACGGCAAAACAGTAAGATATGCTACACAATGAGCTGTTCTTGTAATTTTATCTGCTTGTTTATAAGTCAATGTTAACGGAATAACTTTAGTATGTCCTACTTCATCTTGAGCATATTTTTGAGCAGACTCTGATTCAAAGTTGTAAGCAACATCTGTACCTTGAGGTAGAGACTCAATGAATTCACTCGCCTTCGGCAAAGACATCCCTTGTCTAATAATCAAATGCTTGGTCGTCGGATCAACTTCCTGATAAGTAGCTGCAATGTCTGTATCATAATCGAAACGAACATCCTTCAACTTGCAACTAAATCCTGTATTAGCTAAACCATTTCCTTGCTTATATCCCATCTTAGCTGTTACATGCGGAGCTAACTTGCTAAGATCATGTACACGATCAGGATTTACATAATAGACAGTTTCATCTTTAGGATCAAATTGACCATGTTGACCAGCTGAAAAGACAATTCGCTTATAATGTGCCTTAATATAAGCCTTTTCTGCTTCACTCAAACCTTGGAATTGATTATTAGAAACGATATTATCAATCACTTGAATGGTAGTTGACTCCTGAACACCATCTGTATTAACAACTGTAACTTGTTGTTTACCTGCTTTTTGTGTAGTTGGGGCAGACCCACTATAACTAAACTTAGCAGCATCAGACAACTTATCACTATTAGTTACCAATGCCTTAGCTTCTGGTGCCTGATCACCAACACTCAGAATCATTGGCTTAAGCGTCATCGCATGTGCCCGATAGTCCGCTACAATGGTCGTCTTATCACTGAATTTACCCTTCACTACCTTGGAATAAGACGTATTTCCTTGTTTCCAACCACTGAAATCATAACCAGCTTTAGCTATCACTCCAGGTCTTGGAATAATGACTTCGGCATCTGGCTTCACATAGTAACTACGCTCCACGTCAGGACTAGCAAAATCACCATTTTGTTTAGCATCAAAAGTAACGAGCTTATAGTGCGTGCGAATATAGCGATCGACAGCTAGCGTATGCTTATCAATTCCGCTATTCTTTTGATCTTGATCACTCAAATCAGCAGACAAGATTCTAGATTGAGCTACTACAGGGTTCACCACAGTTAAAGTGGTATCTAACTTAATTGTCCTGTGACTAGTTTTTCCTGCGTCATCGACTGCATCATAGTTAATCAACAACTTAACTGGACGATCAACATAAGTGCGATCAGGTACTTTGGCACCGTTTGGTACAATAAAGTCTCCATTAAGCTGTCCTTGACCCTCAACATAAGCTACTTTTACATCTTTTGGCAGATTTTTTGCACCTGCTAATAACTCTTTAGCATCTGGTAATGGATCACCAACGCTAATGATATATGGATTATCTTTTCTCGTGCTAATATCTGGTTCAAAAATTGCAGTGTAAGTTCGTGATTTAACTGAAGCCAATGTATCTGGTACAGCTGGATCCCAACGGACAAAGCGATAACCTGGGTTGGCCTGTGGTTTAATATCTGGCAACAACCCATTCTGCAAACCGTCAACAACATCATAAGTCAAATTAGCTACAGGTTGCTTGTCTTTATCATCAGTAGTTACTAATTTTCCGTTGCCATCAGTGTTGTAATAAATCCGCTGATAACCTGCTGGAGTTGCTTGTGATTGATCTTTTCGCTTCAATATCCGTACATCATCATAGGTGAAAATAACATTATATACTTTATTAACTCCGTTACCTTCTGGAGTCACTTCAAATGTCATTTGTCCTTGTGGATGTGTGTCATCTTTTTGCTTATCTTTGGCATCTCGGTCAGGTACGCTTACTTTGTTAAAGCGATAACCTTGAATTTGCGGTGCTGTAGCAACATCCCAATCAAGATTACCTGTTCTAATCGTCTGCGGTGGTAAAATATCCTTTCCATTCGCATCATGATACTGAACTTTATACACGTTTTGTCCAAATACTTGGTAAACAAACCAAGCAACATTCTTCTTTGCATCTTTGTTAACAGTAATCTGGTCAAATTGTGTATCTGGGAAATATTGTGGTCCTTCATAAACTGCCTGAGCAGAATAAGCTGCATCAGGTCGCAAATTATCTATTGTCTGCACAGCATCTATATCAACCATCGCCATTCGTTTCTTGGTCAATTCTGATTTTGTAGCACGCAATTCATTAACCTTGTTTGCATCAGTGCAAGCAGTTATTTGCTTATCTAGGTCTTGTTCTTGCTTAAAGAGGTCATAATAAGCTTTGATTGTTTCACCAGGCTTGAGTAAATAATGATGGATAGTTGCTGTCACACGCACATCTGGCACATATTTTGCCTTCAATGTCATATCTTCAACCACTGGATTATCAAAAGCATATGGATGCTCTTGCACCTTGCCATCTTTACCTTTAACCTCAATTACCCAACCAGTAAAGGCATAACCTTTCTAATGCGGCGGATCTTTCAAGAAGGGGTCATCCGTTCCTTCTGGTTTCTCATGCTCATGTAAAATCTGATCATGAACTAACTCCATATCATAGGACTTATTGCCCCAATAATTGATGGTCACTTTATGTTTAACTTCAGAAGGTCCCCATATTGGATAAAGAGCTAAGCCTCCTTCAGGCATCCCAATTGGTGTTAGATTCTTTTGTTCTTCTTTAGTAAAGCCACTTGGAATTAAAGGCTGCGTACCACCAGCATCCAGTGCCCAACCTTTAAAGACGTAATCTTCTGGTAAATAAGTTGGTCTAGTAATTGTTTGACCTCTAAATTCCCATTGATAAGGTAGATTATGTTTAGGATCATTGGCCTTAAGTGGAACGACCTTCACTTCATTATTATACGAAGCATTTCTAATATTTTCGCTATAAGGATGGTCTTCTTCAGCAAGTGCCGTATCAGCATCCCTACTACCAAAGAATTTCAGCTTATAGTGACAACGCTTATACCTATAAACTAATAACATATTCTTCTCATAAGGTTCAGCATCCATATTCAATGGATCATCCAACTTATCAGTAGAATTATACTTAGTATAATAAATAGGTGATGCATGTTGCTCAAATAGAAAAGTAAAATCTGTCGGACTTCCTAAAAAATCAGGATGCTTAGTTTTATAATCCTCATACATCTCGTCTAAAGGATGATCTTTATCAAGTAACTTACGATTACCTAAAACCCAACGCTTATATTCAGGTAACTCCAAAACAGGGCTTCCTGATGAAAGATGATCTGGATCATCTGGATCATCTGGCTCAATATCAGATTCGTCACCACCTTTTGCTACCCAATCTTTCTTATATTGTTCATAAGACTCTTTAACATAATTATTAATATCTTCACTTAATTGCTTATATCGGGTAAAACCAGCTTCTAATTGTTCATAAGCTTTTTGGACTTGGTCCTTATCTCCAGTTAAACGGCCACTAATTAATAAATTAAAGAAATCATTCTTGTGACGACCCGGATGCTTAGCTACATAATCTGCTACCATCGGTTTTAATTCAGGAAGATATTCAGGATGATGGCGTAAATAAAACTCATATTGCCAGCGTTGATTACCTGAAAGAACTAGCAACTTGTAATCCTCTAAAGATCCCTCATAATCAGGATGATCTTTTTGATAGTTCTCATAATCTTCTTCCATCATATTATCAAGCTTGTCATTCATATCGTCAGCATCAACTTGTTCAGCTTTTTGCTTAGCATCTTCTGGAATTACCTGATAACCTTTAATCAGCGGACAGTTAAACGTATAGTCGTTGCTTGTGTCATTTTTGGAATAGGATTCCAATGAGAAGGCATAATGACGATCCTTATCATCATTTTTCTTAGCTGATTGATCAGTTTCCAACCTGATAATCACTTTTTGTGGTTCAACTTTACCTCTGTTTAGCCTTAAATCAGTTAAATCTGTCGTCAGCAACCGCCAATTGGATTTCAATGGTTTCCCATACAAAGTAAGATGTGGATTAGGTAAAGAATCCGTTCCTCCCAAAAAGGCCTTGGTTACTCGATAAGGTGGCGTATCCCTATATGCACCATATTCAGCATATTCACTTTTACCCTTTTCAGCTTTGTTTTTCAATACAAAGCCCAAAAATCCAATGGCATCATCTGACCCTCTAGTAGGATCACCATGTGTATCAAGATCAACACCTTCACGTCGCTGCATTCTGACTTCTGATTCTATTGGCCAGCGATATTGTAATGACGCACCATAGCGTGCTCTGACGACATAAGGCGAATAAAGTGTCTTGCCATCTGTTCTAGGCTTCATTTTGACAATATTTCGCTCGTCAAATTGAAAATCACCATTCTTATCAAAATCTGGCTGAGCAGTATTATCATACCAATAAGTTACCCATTTTCCTTCAGCATCCGGTTTGACAATTGGTGTATTGTAACCACTATCAACACCACTAGTAGAAGTATCAACACCCTTTGCAACATCCCCTTTAGCAAAAATCAGATCATAAGGTTTGCGATCATAAATCAGATCTAGCACTGTGTCGCCTTCTGGACGGATGATCGCACGACTCTGGTGTCGTGCATCTGGCTGAGTAAACTTAAGTGTCGTTTTGCCTGTTTTCTTATCCACCATTAAGTGGTTCATTACTTTAGTAAATCTGTCATTTAAGACGTAGTACTTTCCAAACTCAGCAGCAGTCTTACGATCGCTTTCTACTGTATCAGGGAAAGCCATCTTTTCTATTTCTGTT
Organism: Lactobacillus iners DSM 13335; assembly: GCF_000160875.1. Classification (GTDB taxonomy): domain Bacteria; phylum Bacillota; class Bacilli; order Lactobacillales; family Lactobacillaceae; genus Lactobacillus; species Lactobacillus iners. The sequence continues at coordinate 37,951 of NZ_GG700802.1, read as the reverse complement.
TGCTCTATATGAGGATCATCAATTGTAGTCGGTTTAGATTCATCTACTGAACCATCACCATTTTTAGCAAATGTATCAACAGTTCGCTTAACACGTCCGACAAAGTCATAGTTCACAATATTATCTGGATGAGCATAATCGACAAGATCTGCTTTTTGAGCCCAAACGTTAACTGTATACTCAGCTTTTTCAACTGCTTTCCAGTGTGCTTTAAAGGTGACTCCATTAGCTGGCATCGATTTAATACTTGTAAACTTTTGTTCCTTATTTATTTTGGAACCTGAATGTTCACTATCTGATAATCCACTAACTGTCCAGCCTTGAAATACATAACCGCGACGTGTAGGATTAGCAACCTCTGTAACTGGTTGCTGGTAGTATACTCGCTTAGTACGTATGCTAGTACCATTATCCGTGTCATATTTGACTTCATAACTATCACGATAATAACGCAAAGTAAATATTACTGGCTGATCACTATCTGGTAAAGCAGAACGAAGCAGGTTAGTTTCCGGACGATAACCTGGAATAAAGATTGGCTGAGCATATGCCACCGTACCTACAGTTCCATAATTACGAGTTAATACAACCTGTTTTTGTTTACCATTTTCGGTAATTGTCTTAGTAACTTTATAAACAGAATCAGGTAACTTGACATCTTCAAATTCATTAGGATTATCAAATTTTTGCACTAAATGACGAACGTAATAAACTTTTTGTTCTGGTGTATATGGTACATTAACTATTCCTTTATAATGCAAGCCACTTTTATCAGCTGAATCAGCTTTGGCATGTTCTTTAATATAAGCGGCATCAATTTTGATATAATGTGTCTTTTTTTCATCTAAATCAGTTGCTGTAACATATTTGCCATCTTTTTTGATATAAGTTCCAGCGTATGTACGATATCCTACCAAATGAGGCACTTCCAAATATTTAACAAAGTCTTTTTTGTTAAGTTCTCTTTCAGTAAGTGTTAGTTCATATGGCTGATAGAGTTGCGAAACGACATTATCATTTAGTGTATAAACAAAACGCAAGTTATAAACTTTGCCACTTTTTTCATTAGTCACTTGATCATTAGCAGTTGATTGATCTTTTGCTTCTAGATGATTTTGATTAACAGGTACTTTATTAGAATGACTTGTTTCATCAATCTGCGTATCTTGTTTTGTCTTTTGTTCAGGTTTTTTGTCCTTAATCTCACTAGTTACAGCTTGATGATCTTTTTCCTTAGAAGTCTGATCTTTTTTCTTAGGATCCTGATGATCAGGTGTTTTGTGAAGAGATTCAGTTGAAGTATTTACCGACTGTTTTGTTTCTTTATCATTAGTGTCAGTTGCAGACTTTTTATTTTCTTGTTTATTAACAGTATCCTCAGTCTTTACTTCCGTCGCAGATACCGTGTTGGTACCCATAGGTAAAACAAAACAACCAGCAATTGCGACTGAAGCGACACCTACCTTAAGTTTTCTGATGCTGTAACGATTTATATGTTCAAATATATGCCTTGATTTATTAAGTTCATTATTTTTTCCTACCATATATCATTACCTCTATACTAAATTATTTTTTCAATTATTAAAATCATCATGCTAAATTATTATATGATAACTCAATCTTATTATAGTATAAAAGTAAACTGATTACATTAATTTAGCTTTTTGATTTTTATAAAAAAGGTGATCAACTGGGCAATTCATCACTTTTTCGACCACTGATATGCAATTCTAGGAGAACCATCATCAACATGAATAATCCCGCATCTGGTGAATCCATTTTTTGCAATTAGCGACTGCATAATCAAATTGTTGGCATGGGTATCAAGCTTAACATTATCAATCATATTTTTGCAATAATCGGCAACAGTTTTAAAGACGCCATGTACCCGACCATCACTTGCAATTCGATGAATAGTAATATAGGGATCATTATTAAGCCAAGATCCATCTTCAATATGCACATATGTAGGATCTATACCTTCATATAAAGCAACAACCCCGTGTATTCCGGTTTCATCGTAGACTACTTTACATGCCTGATTCAAAATATCACGATCAATTAATTCTCTTGTAGGGTAGCTATGACCCCATTGAGTTGGATTGCCACATTTAATCATAAATTCTTGTGCATAACAATATATCTCCATAATCCGTGGTACATCCTCTTTAACAGCATTTCTGATTTTTAACATCTAACTTTTCCTTTCAATGTGCATTAATTACCAAACTGAGCCAAAATAATGGCCATTTATGACTTAAAATATGCCATTTATACAACTTAAGTATAAATTGCGATTTTACCTGATATACTTATTCTATCAAAAGAAAACAGGAGGGACGTAATGAAAATCAACTTACATGTAGATGCATCCATTAGTGAAGAACATGCCGAAATATGGGTTAAACAAATGAAACCAAATTTGGAAAGTATGTTGCAATATCTCAATAATAATCAGGTATTGTGGTGCTATTATGATGATCAACTAAAACCTATTAGTTTAAATGATATTTTTATTATCCAAACTGATGATCGAAAATTGGATATATCAACGCAAAATAGACATTATAGTTGTCGCAAGCCGCTGAAAGAAGTCAAAGCAATTTTAAATAATGACTTTATTGAAGCATCTCGCAGTGCTTATTTCAATTTCAAGCATATCGATCATCTAGTATTGCTAAATGATGGTGCGATTGATGTAGTATTGACGAATCAAGAGCGTATAGCAATTTCACGTAGAAAAATCAAAAATTTAAAGGAGAGATTAGGATTATGAAAAAATATATATTAAGTGCGATTAAAGGAATGTTTTTAGGTATTGCAATCGGTTTATGTATCTCATTATTTTTTGACTATTTAAATGGTGCTGACACATACCTACCTTCTACTCCCGTCTTTACCAGCCATTTTGCTCGTCCCCTCGATGCAGTAACCTTTTCAGTTGTACTTTGGGCTTTAATGGGATTGGTATTCAGTATGGGAGCCTTAATTTTCCAAATTGAACGATGGACCTTATTAAAGAGAACTATTGTCAACTTCTTTGTCTACTATATCTTTTTTACACCTCTAGCATTTATGGCTCACTGGTTTATTATTGATTTGCCACATATATTAGTATTCACTATAATGTTCACCCTTATTTATGTTTTAATCTGGTTTATTAATGCCCAGTTAATCAAAAATGATATTAAACAAATCAATGAAAAATTAAAGAAATAGTTTTAAATATAGACAGATAGAAATAAAGAAAGCTACATTTTAAAATGTAGCTTTTTTGTATCTTAAATCGATAATAAATCTAAAAACATCCAATTTAATCTTTACATCAAAAAAGCTCTCTGCTATACTGTTAGCAATTTAGACTGAAATAGAAGGATTAACGATTTAATAAGGAGTTTAGAGATGAAAAATTATTTTGGAAAAATTAGCCAACCCGATCAAAGTCGTGCAAATGAGATTGATCAAGAATATGCCCACAGTCGAGTAAAAGGCAATCGTAAAAATTTTTGGCAAATGCTCGTTATAATGGTCGGTTTTACATATTTTTCACCAAGTATGACAGCAGGTGGTCATTTAGGATTAGGGTTAAATTTATCACAATTCATTATTGCAGTTATTTTAGGTAATTTATTTTTAGCTATATATACAGGCTGTTTAGCATATATTGGACAACACACTGGCATGAATCTAGATTTGCTAGCAAGGCAAACATTCGGTAACAAGGGTGCTCACCTAGCTTCATTCGTAATTGGTATCACTCAAACAGGTTGGTTTGGTGTGGGCGTAGCAATGTTTGCTATCCCTGTTGCCGCATTTTACCACTTGAATGTTTATTTGCTAGTTTTAATTATGGGATTTTTGATGACTTTAACGTCCGTAAAAGGAATTAAAGCTCTCTCCATCTTTGGTATTATTGCAGTTCCGCTTATAACGGTACTCGGATTTTATTCAGTATATCTTTCATTTCATACAAGTGGCAGTTTACAAAATATGTTTAGCAATCATCCTCTCAAGCCACTATCTATGGCGATGGCTTTGAGTATAGTTATTGGTAATTTCATATCTGGTGGTACTTCTACGCCAAACTTCACTCGTTTTTCTAAAAATAGTATCGGGGCAATCAGTGCAACAGTAATAGCATTTTTCGTAGGAAATATTTTTATGTTTATCTTCGGAGCTACTGGAGCTGCTGCCTTTGGTAAAGCTGATATCTTTGACACACTAATTATGCAAGGCTTAGCAATACCAGCGATTTTATCTTTAGGCCTGAACATTTGGTCAACAAATAATAACGCTTTATATGCTTCTGGTATTTCTTTAGCAAATATCACTAATAATTCCATGAAGCTAATGACAATGATTGCTGGAACAATCGGTACTTTACTTTCCATCTTCTTATTTGAACATTTCACAACATATCTATCACTATTAAGCTCATTAATTCCGCCAATCGGTAGTATTATTGTAGTAGACTATTTTATGCATCGCTCAAATTACAAGACTGAAGAATGTCAAATTAACTATAATCTTTCAGCTCTATGTCCAATTTTTATTGGTGCTTTCGTTGGTTGTGTTATTAAAATTGGGATTCCACCTATTAACAGTCTAATTGCGGCTATTATTAGTTATTTACTTTTGCAATATATTAAAATAAACAAATAGGAGATTCAGACATGCTATTAAAAAATGCTTATATTGAAAATGCTACTAAATCGCAAGATATTCGAATTGAAAAAGAAACTTTTACTGCTATTGCAGATCATTTAACCCCATTACCGAATGAAGAAGTAATTGATTTAAACTACAAGTTGGTGCTACCACCCTTTATCGAACCGCATGTTCATCTTGATTCTGCATTAACTGCCGGGCAACCAAAGTGGAATGAATCTGGTACTCTTTTTGAAGGCATCGAAACGTGGGCTCTACGCAAAAAAGATTTAACAGTAGAAGATGTTAAAAAACGAGCAATTCAAGCAATTAAGAAACAAGCAAGTAATGGCATCCAATTTGTACGTTCTCATGTAGATTCAACTGATCCAAATCTTACTGCTATGCGAGCACTATTAGAAGTTCGTGAAGAATTAAAGGGAACGATTGAATTACAAATTTGTGCTTTTCCTCAAGAAGGAATTCTATCTTTTCCAAATGGAGCAACATTGTTAGAAGAATGCTTAAAAATGGGAGCAGACGTTATCGGAGGAATTCCTCATTACGAATTTACTCGTGAATATTCAGTACAATCATTGCATAAAATAATTGATCTTGCCTTAAAATATAATGTTTTAGTCGATGTTCACTGTGATGAAATTGATGATGATCAATCAAGAAGTTTAGAAACTTTAGCATGCCTCGCCTTAGAAAGTGGTCTCAAGCAAAAAGTAACTGCCTCACACACTACCGCAATGCACAGCTATAATAATGCCTATGTCCAAAAACTATTTCGCTTACTACGTTTAGCAGATATTAATTTTATTGCAAATCCGCTAGTCAATACACACTTACAAGGACGAATTGATACCTATCCTAAACGTCGAGGGATGACAAGAGTCAAAGAATTACTAGCCAATGGTAACAATGTTGCAATGGGACATGATGATATTTTTGATCCTTGGTATCCGCTAGGTGACGGGAATTGTTTAGATGTTATTCATATGGGATTGCATGTTGGACATATGATGGGATACAAAGAAATAATGAATAGCTATCGGTTTTCAACGTACAATGCAGCACGTGTCCTAAATATTAGCGATCGTTATGGCATCGAAGTCGGTAAACCAGCGAACTTGATTGTATTAAATGGTAAGAATTTCTACCAAGTTTTAAATGAACATAGTGAAGTTTTATATTCTATTCATAAAGGTAGAGTCATTGCTAAAACAATTCCAAAGAAGAAAGAAATTTTATTTTAATTAAAAGCACACAAAAAAACCTTTCCGTGGTTGCATCGCAATCCAGAAAGGTTTTTATTACGTGTAATATTACTTATTCATCTTCATCCGCTGCTGCAGTATAAACATTTGATACATCATCATCATCTTCTAATGCATCGATCAAACGTTCAAATTGTTCCTTCTTTTCTGCAGGAACCGCTGTAGTATTCTGCGGAACCATAGTTAATTCAGCGTCTGCAAGCTTATAGCCAGCTTTTTCTAATGCATCCCTTACACCAGTGAATGCCTTAGGATCAGTATAAATCTCAAATGCATCATCACTAGCTTGCAAATCGTCACCGCCTGCATCCATAACGTCCATCAAAACTTGATCTTCATCAGCATCTGTAGTTGAACGATCAATAACAATATAGCCCTTGCGATCAAACATGTATGCAACAGAGCCAGTTGCACCCATTGTACCGCCATTACGAGTAAATGCAACACGCACAGCTGAAGCAGTTCTATTTTTATTATCAGTTAATGCTTCTACTAAAACTGCCACACCACCTGGTGCATAACCTTCATAAGTAATTTCGTCGTAATGCTCATCTGAATTACCTTCAGCCTTTTTAATAGCACGTTCAATATTTGACTTAGGCATATTAGCCGCACGTGCTTTATCCATAACTAAACGCAAGCTAGGATTACCTGAAGGGTCAGGACCACCACTCTTTGCAGCCATAAAAAGCTCACGCGATAATTTTTGGAATATTTTACCTTTTTTTGCGTCTTGTGCATTCTTACGCCCTTGAATATTGTGCCATTTTGAATGTCCTGACATAAGGATCCTTCTTTCTTTTTTTAATATAGTTCACCTTGTAAATCATACCTCATAGTAAAGATAATTTCAAATAGCAATTAACTTTATACAAATATTTATTCAAAAAAATGATAAGCAATCTTGATGTGACCCCGAAAAGTCTAACGTTTTGGGGTCACATCACTTCAATATCATACTTCTTTTTGATAAGAGCATTTTTTTACAATGTTGATACAATCAGTAAATAATCTACAAATTTGCATTATTTTTTGTTGACTAAAAGTAAGTATAGTTATATCCTTAAATATATGTTTTTAGAAAGAAGGCTTTCAAGTGAATTTTAAAAAATTAGGCACAATCGGTATTTTTTTAGGAATGATTATTTTATTATGTACCGCTTGTACTAAGGAAAATAAAAGTAATTCAAAAATATCAATAGTTTCATCAACAAATGTCTATGCTGATATTGCCAAAAACATTGTAGGTAAGTATGGTATATCATCTGCGATTATCAAAAGCAGTTCAGTTGATCCTCATGATTTTGAACCTAAAACATCTGATGCTAAAGATTTAAAACACGCCGATATAATTATCGCAAATGGAATGGATTACGATGGCTGGATGAAGAAATTAGCCAAAGCTAATGGTAAAAAGATAACTAGAGTTGGTGAAGATCTAATGCACCTTAAAACAGATGCTAACCCACATATTTGGTACAATCTCAAAATGCCACAAGCATATGTTAAATATCTGGTTAAGCGTTTATCCACACTGGATAAAAAACATAGTGCTTACTACAAAAATAATGCTCAAAAATATCTGAAAAAAATTGCTAAAATCCAAGAAATTGCCAAAAATATTAAAGCGATTAAAAAACCAGTATTAGTAAGTGAGCCAGTATTTGACTATGCTTTAATAGCAGCCGGATACAAGATAGGCAATCCAGAATTTGAAGAAGCTGTTGAAAAAGAAACAGATCCAAGTCCAAAAATCATTAAACATATGAATAAGATGATTGCCACTAAAAAAATTGCTTTCTTTGTAAACAATACTCAAGTTAATAGTGCAACTATCAATTCATTTATTAAAAAAGCTAAAGCAAATAAAATTCCAATCTTAAAAGTAAGAGAAACTATACCTAATGACACTACATATTTTGATTGGATGTTAACTAACTACCAAAACTTAGCTAAAATCAGTAAATAAGATAAAAAAG
>NZ_GG700802.1:0-29992 GCF_000160875.1 Lactobacillus iners DSM 13335 | reverse complement strand
CTTTTTATATGCACATTTTATTTAGCTAATATATATCCTATAAGCAATAAAGTAAAACCGCCGAGGTATGTAAGCACAAAATAAGAGATGAATATTAGATATTGCTTGTTACGTAATTCATCGAGTAATTCAAAATTCATTGTTGAAAAGGTCGTCAACCCACCCAAAAAGCCTGTACCTAATAAAGCATAGCTATAACCTGCACAAACTTTAGCAAATAAAATCCCCATCAGAAATGAACCAGCTAAATTAACACATAAAGTGGCTAGTGGAAAAGTTCCTAAATAAAAATTACTAGTATAAATATTAATTTTATAGCGAACTAATGCCCCGCATATACCACCGATCAAAACCATCAACCATGCCATTAACGATTTTTACCTACCTTTACTACTAGTTTTTCTAAAAGCATCCCTATCCATGTAAAAAATAGCCCCAAAGCTGCAAATAATACAAAATAAGTCAGACCTGCAAGATATTGCTTATGATTAATTAATTTAAAAATTTCTAAATTATAGGACGAAAATGTAGTAAATGAGCCAATAAAACCTACCGTTAACCCCTTAGCTAATGATAAATTGCTATAATTATAATCTTTCAAAAAAAGATTAATAAAGCCTAAAGCAATGCATCCTAAAATATTAACTAGTAAAACCCCATTTATTTCTTTAGCTAGACAGCTTCTAAGTATAGAGCCAATAGCTGCTAAAATAGCAATCACTAAATATATCTTAAGACTCTTGACTTGTATAATCTTTTTTACCAACTGAAATAACCTCCACTACTTAACTTTTTTCTGCTGTAACAACATAAAGCCAAAAGTAAAGCTGGCAATAAGTGAAGCAGTCAAGAAATCCATAACATTTCCAGAATTATAGGCTACTAAAATAAGTAGACCATTAGCCATAATCAAAAAGCTATTTAACATCGTACGTAATTGACTATATCTTAGCCATTTATAGATTGAATATACTATCATAATAGGATAAATGCCTACCAGTAAAATCATACCAATAAAGCCCATCGAATCTTTTTGGGATACAAAATCCCGTTCTAAATGGAATAATTGCGTCATTGCCAAATATGAAATACCAAATATTTTAACAAGACCGACTGACTTTTGACTCATATATTCTTTGACCATAGTTTCTTCAAGCAAACGATTATCCATTCGTTTAATAGACGGCCAATGATAAACTTTATTCCAAAATTGATAATTATTTTCTACTGGAATACTATACTTGATATATTTTTTAGGGATATTAAAGCGATTATGATATTTTTTTACAAAGGCAATAATATATTCTTTCTTTTCGGCTTTAGTCTCTTTTTGCGATAATGCCTTATCTAACTTTTTTATTAACCGCTTAGTATGATGTTTAGTAGATTTTTTAGCTACTGTTTCAGTAGACTGATTTCTGCGAGACATCGGACTATATGGTATAGTTGCACAATATGCACCAACAAAAATGGCAATCAATATTAATGGTTTAATACTAAATTTGGCATTGCGTAAAATAAATATATGCACTAAATATACTAAAATAGAAAGGATATTTATAGCGACAAAACCCAGAGTACCAACTCGTGTACCCAGCATAATCATTGCCATACCTGTAACTATATAAAGTATGCTGTTAATGAAATTAAATCTAGTTAAGAGCAGATAAATTATAAGTGGCACTAATAATACTAAAATTGCTGAAATAGTATTAGCAAAGTAAAACCAGCCTTTTGAAGCAATTTCTCTAAAAGTAAAATCACTACGGCTGAACCACGAAAATATATTAGCCACAATTAGCTTGTGATTGTCATATGAGCACATTGACTTACAAATCAGATTACTAATAACAATAGAACCTGAAATTAACGCAACTAGTCCTTGAATTACGACCATAAACTGCTGAATTGAAAATTCAGTATGATAGATAATATATATCATAATCACCGGTAACAGCATCCGGACAATATAAAAAGCTTCTTTGATTATCATTACCTTACTAATCGCTGGAAAAGTTGAAAAATACCAAAGATGCCCCACCGAATAAAATACTAAGATCAATGCATACACACAAATATATTTAAAATATCGACTCCGTGATTCGCTGATACTGAATTTCCAAAAAAGAAAGACAATTAATGCTATCAAACCAAATCTTAAAAGCGTTGGTATAGAAAAAACAAATAATTTTTTTAATTTAGAATTGGCATAAAAGAAATATGTATCCAATAAAGGCTGAATTAAAATAAAACATTGTAATAATCTAATAAAAAATTGATTTTTCTTCGAATTTTCTTGTAACATAAATATTCTCCATTAGTCTACTATATATAAAATATACAGTATTTTAAGCAATAATAAAATAGGCTAAACAAATTAGCTTAGCCTATTTCATTATTGTATTCAATGCTTACTCTACAGTAACACTTTTAGCTAAATTTCTTGGCTTATCTACATCTAACCCTTTATTTTTGGATGCATAGTAAGCTAATAATTGAGCTGGTACAACAGTAACCAATGGTGATAAATAGTAATCTACATCAGGTAATATAATATCATCAGTAGCTTTAGCAAATTTCTTAGCAACAATCGTGATAACATTTGCACCACGAGATTCAACCTCTTGAATATTACCACGTGTCAAATCAGCAGTTGCAGGATCATTGATTAAGGTAACAACTGGTACTCCTTTTTCAATTAAAGCAATCGTTCCATGTTTTAATTCAGCAGCAGCAAAACCTTCTGTTTGAATATATGAAACTTCCTTTAGTTTTAAAGCACCTTCTAAAGCTACTGCATAATCTACACCACGACCAATATAAAAAGCATTTCTGGTAGTAGCAAGATATTTTTTAGCCAAACTATTAATTTTCTCTTTGCCATCAACTATCTCTTGCATGCCTTCAGCAACTAAAGCCAATTGTCGTTTTAAATCAAAATCAATAGCCGCTGCTATTTTCAAATACTCACCAACAGCTTTAGCTAAAATAGCTTGTACCGCAACTTGAGCAGTATATGCTTTAGTTGATGCAACAGCTATTTCAGGGCCAGCTTTTAATAGCATCGTATAGGTAGCTTCTCTAGATAAAGTTGAACCTGCTACATTAGTAATAGTTAAGCTAGGTAACCCTAATTGGTTAACCTGTTTTAATACTACACGTGAATCAGCTGTTTCACCTGATTGTGATAGAAAAATAAAGAATGGTTTCTTAGATAATTTAGGAAAATGATATCCAAACTCCGATGCAATACCAACTTCTACTGGTATATCAGTATACTTTTCAATAATATTCTTACCTACTAAACCAGCGTGATAACTAGTACCAGCAGCTAAAATATAGATTCTGTCACTTTGTGCTACTGATTGGACGATATTTGCATCAACCTTAACATCTGCATCATCATTAAAGTACTCTTTCGATAAACGACGCATAACTGAAGGCTGTTCATCAATTTCTTTAAGCATATAAAATTCATACGTCCCTTTAGACGCTGAATTTGGATCAATATTTACTAGATAAGGCTTACGTTCAATATGATTGCCTGCAATATCTTCAATATTAATTGCACTAGCAGTAACATCTGCGACATCACCATCTTGCAAATCAATAAAAAGTTTGGTCTGATCTAAAACAGAAATTGCATCTGAAGCGATTATATTAAAGCCATCACCAATACCCAACATCATCGGGCTCTTATTCTTAGCTATAAAAATATGATCCGGTTCTTTATTATCAACTAATAAGAAGGCATAAGAACCATTTATTAATTTCAATGCTTCTTTAAAGGCTAAAAAACCTGATAAACATTTTTCTTTAGCAATTTTAGCAATTAATTGAACTACGACTTCAGTATCTGTATCCGAATTAAAACTGACATCAGACAAGTATTTTTCCTTTAATTCAGCATAATTTTCAATAACACCATTATGAACCAAATAAAAACGCTTATCAGATGAATAATGCGGATGAGAATTGGCAATAGAAGGTTTGCCATGAGTAGCCCATCTTGTATGTCCAATACCTACTAATCCTTGTTCATTATCACTTAGCTTATCTTCTAAGTTCTTGATACGACCTACAGCTTTAGTTAAATATTCATGACCATTTAAATCGTTTAAATAAATACCAGCAGAATCATAACCCCTATATTCTAGCTTCTTTAAACCATTTAAAACAACGTCACGTGCTGACTTACCAATTATACCAACTATACCGCACATAATTTATCTCCTCTATCTATGCCAAAAATTGGTATAGACTATATTGTTTTCTAAGAACTCTTAGCAAATGTTATATTAGCCGATTTAAGGTTAGTAGTCAAGCCAAAAATTAAAAAAGCAGACTACAATTGGTATAGTTATAATAGTGAAACCAAAAAAGGGTTCTTATCATCGCAAACCCTTTTAATATTTATATACCCATTTCAGCTTTAACTACATCAACTACATCTTGACAACACTTATCAGCCAATTCTTGCGTAGGTGCTTCAGTCATTACACGAATTAATTCTTGTGTACCTGAAGGTCTAACAAAAATACGTCCATCATCGCCTAAAGTCTTTTCAACTTCAGCAATAGCTGCAGATATTTTGGTACTCTTTTTCCAATCTTGCTTATTACGAACTGGTACATTAACTAACTTTTGTGGATATGATTTAAAATCACTAAGCAATTCGGATAATGATTTACCAGTATCTTTCATAACATACAAAAGATGTAATCCTGTGAGCATACCATCACCAGTATTATGATAATCACTGATAATTACATGACCAGACTGCTCACCACCCAAATTATAGCCGTTAGCACGCATCTCTTCAGAAACATAGCGATCTCCAACCTGGGTTCTGATATTTTTAATTCCACGACGTTCTAATGCCTTAGTAAAGCCTAAATTACTCATTACTGTAGTAACAATAGTATCATTTTTCAAGCGTCCATGATCTGCTAAATAGCAACCTATAACATACATGATATGATCGCCATCAACTTCATTACCTTTTTCATCTACAGCAATACATCTATCAGCATCCCCATCAAATGCCAAGCCTAATTGTGCACCCTGTTTTACTACCTCTTGTTGTAATAATTCAGTATGTGTTGCACCAACATGATCATTAATATTTAAGCCATCTGGATGAGTTGCAATAGTTGTAAAATCAACTCCCATATCCGCAAATAAACGTGAAATTAACGCACTAGAAGCACCATTAGCACCATCAACTACCACTTTAATACCATCTAATTGTTCAGGTAAGGTATTTTCAATAAATTGCAAATACTTAGATGATCCTTCATGATAACTAGTAACAGTACCTAATCCTTGAGCGGATGGTCTAGGCAAAGTATCTTCTTTAGAGTCAATTAAAGCTTCAATTTCAGCTTCTTTTTCATCAGAAAGTTTCAACCCGTCACTACCAAAGAATTTAATACCATTATCTTCAACTGGATTATGAGAAGCAGAAATTTGGACACCAGCATCTGCTCCTTGAGCTCTAACTAAATAAGATAGCCCTGGAGTAGTAATAACACCTAACTCCAAAACTTCAATCCCTACAGAAAGTAAACCAGAAATTAAAGCATACTCCAACATTTGTCCAGAAATTCTAGTATCTCTAGAAACTAAAACTCTAGCTCTTTCACCTGCACTCTTATGTTTGGTTAAAATATAACCTCCATCACGTCCTAATTTAAATGCCATTTCTGGAGTCAATCCAGCATTAGCAACACCTCTAACACCATCGGTACCAAAGTACTTAAGCATCTTACAAATCGACCTTTCTTATATTAATTTTTAATCGCTGAAATGTCAGCCATTTCAATTTTTACCCAAATGTCACTAGGGTCTGCTTTAACTACTCCCTTTGGTAACTTAAGTCTTACCTTTTTAGAAGTATTATGAACAATACCTGCCAAATTAACATCAACATCTAATTGAACTATATCTTTTAACGTTGATGCTGCACCATAAAGCGTAACTTTCTTTATGGAACTGGTCAGCGAATACATTCTATTACTTGCAGCATTATGAGAAGTAATATTTAGTCTTACCCTTTTTTTGGACTTTCTTATTGGTATATATACATGCGTAGTTTCTGGCTGAATTACAACATTCAACTGTTTACCTGAAGCATCTACTGCTACCAACATAACCTCACTATCAAAAGAATGTATTGTTTTTTTCCTGATATCAACATTAGCAATAATTTTACTAATATGGTTAACTTCAGATTTTTCTCCCGTAACTTCAACCATACTTGGTTTGCAATATGGTGCATAAACAAAATACTCTTTGGATAAGACATCACTATTATACCTTATTTTTATCGGTAATGTCCGAGTTTTTCTTTCCTGAATATCAACCACTATTTTCTTAGGAGAAATTTTGTAACTTAATTGATTACTAAGCCCGCTAACTCTAATAGGAACTTGATGTTTGCCTATTTTTAATTCACTTAAATCAATAAAAGCTCTAAAATTTTTAGTATTAATGGCTGATACAACTAAAGCACTAGGACCTGTAATATTGACCTTTACTTTTTCTGGATATCCAGTTACATAATATTTATCAGTATTAACAGAAATCTGCAACGGCAGCTTAAGTGTCTCAGTCTTGGTAACAGTTTGCAAAGTCCGAGTTCGTTGACCACGCGGTATAAAGCCGACTTGATTATAACTAACATAAACAGTTAACAAAATAGTGATTATAAGGGCCAGAAGTTTATAAAATAATTTAGAATCGAAAAATTTATTCATCTAATACTCGACCCCCAATTCCATATTTTAGATATCATTCGCTGAAAATTAGTAGGTTGATCGTCAGTCTCAGGAACTAACTGTGCTCTTAAATATTTCAAATATTCTTCTCTAGTTAAATCTAGCATCAAATTACTGTTGCGTGTAATCGTTACACCACCTGTTTCTTCCGAAACTACAATTGTAATTGCATCTGTAACTTCTGAAATACCTACTGCAGCTCGATGTCTAGTACCTAAATTTTTAGGTATTGTATTATTATCAGACAATGGTAAATAAGCTGCCGCAACTGATACTTTATTATCTTTAATAATTACAGCTCCATCATGCAAAGGGGTATTAGGAATAAAAATATTAATTAATAATGCTCCAGTAATCGTAGCATTGATAGGAATACCTGTTTCAATATAATCTTCTAACCCAGTTTTTTGTTGTAAAGTAATCAATGCACCTATACGCCTTTTAGACATATATTGAATAGCCTTATCCAATTCTTCTATCATAATTTCAGAACTTTTTTTGGCGACTACATTACCGCCTAGTAATGGTGATCTACCTAAATGTTCCAACCCTCGACGTATTTCAGGTTGAAAAATAATGATCATACCAATCACTGACCATGATAAAATTTGATCTACCAAATATGACAATATCACAACATGTAAAAAGCCAGCAACTAATCTAATTACAATAATTAAAGCGATACCCTTAGCTAATTGTACGGCCTTTGTACCTTTTATAATCATAATTAAACGATAAATTAAAAACCATACAATCAAAATATCAATCAAATTCATAAGATGTTGCCAAGTAAAGATATGATATATATCCCAAACCATTCCTATCACCCCTTTTTTATAATCAATAACCTATCTTTCTAGTGTGCATACATTTTAAACTCTAAAAATAGGTCATTATATTCTTGTATCTTTTCTGATCGCAAATTTTTAAAGACCTGTAAATGCTTCATAGTAGATGTAGCAGGATAAAATTGACGATCTTTTTTAATTGAATCTGGTAATAATTTCTTAGCTAACATGTTAGGTGTTGCATACCCTATATATTTAGCATTTTGAGCAGCATTTTTAGGATCAAGCATAAAATTAATAAAGGCATATGCACCCGCCTGATTTTTAGCAGTCTTCGGAATAACAATATTATCTAACCATAAATTAGATCCTTCGGAAGGAACTACATAATGCAAATGTGGATTTTCATTTAACATAGTTCTTGCCTCTCCTGACCATGTTACTCCAATTGAAGCTTCATTTCTTATCATATACATTTTTAATTCATCGGCAATAATGGCTTTTACATTTGATCCTAAAGCATCCAATTTTGTCTTAGCTAATTTTAATTTTAACGAATCTTGACTATTAACAGAATTTTTCATAGAAATTAATGATAAGCCCATAATATCACGAGCAGAATCTACTAATAAAATCTGATGTTTAAACTTGCTTTTCCACAAATCATTCCAATGTTTAATCTCACCTTTTTTAACAAATTTATCGTTATAAATAATTCCTAATGTTCCCCAAAAATAAGGGATAGAATACTTATTACCATAATCAAATGATTGGTTCATAAATTGAGGATCAATATTTTTAATATTGGCAATATTACGCAAATTGATCTTTTTTAGCAAGTGTGATTCTTTCATCTTGGAAACCATATAATCTGACGGGATACAAATATCATACGCAGTACCACCTTGCTTAATCTTGGTATACATCGATTCATTAGAATCAAATGTCTCATAAATTACATGGTATCCAGTCTGATTTTCAAATTTTTTCAATAATTTAGGATCAATATAATCACCCCAATTATATATAATTAAATCTTTACTGCCTGAAGATACACCTGAATTATTTAATTTATCAGCTAAAATTTGTAACCCTAAACATACCAAAATGATGGTAATCGCCGCTAACACTAATTTCTTCATAAAGTACCAGCCCTTCCTTTAGTATGTCCTTTTTTACAAGTAATTAAATAATAAATAAACACTAAAATCAAAACAAATATGAACATTACTGTACTTAATGCATTAATTTCCAGATTAATTCCTTGTCTCGCCCGAGAATATATTTCCACCGATAATGTTGAAAAGCCATTACCAGTAACAAAAAATGTGACAGCAAAATCATCTAAAGAATAAGTTAAAGCCATGAAAAAACCTGATAAAATACCAGGAGTAATAGCTGGTAGTAAAATTTTACTAAATATCTGCCAAGAATTAGCTCCTAAATCACTAGCAGCATCGACTAATGATTTATCAAATTCTTTAAGCCGTGGCAAAACCATTAATACAACTATTGGTATCGAAAAAGCAATATGACTCAATAAAACGGATCCCATGCCTAAACTAATGCCCATAGCCGTAAATAAAATCAAAAAACTCGCACCTATGATAACATCCGGTGAAACCATTAACACATTATTTAAAGTAAGCAATAATTTTTTGCGATTTCTATTTTTAATATTATTAACGGCAATAGCCCCTAAAGTTCCAACAATAGTTGCAAACAATGATGACAGCAAGGCCAATATAATTGTTTCTATAAAAATTGCCAACAAGCGATTATCATTAATCAAATCCCAATAATGATCAAAGGTAAAATTTTTAAAATTATCCATATTATTTCCACTAGAAAATGAATAGATAATCAAATAAAAAATTGGAATATACAAAGTCAGCAAAATAAAAGTTAGGTAAAACTTATCCCACTTGAATTTTTTCATAATTTTACCTCCTTTTTCTTTTTGCTATCAGATGACGTTGAAATCATTACTGCAATCATTAAAATAATTAAAATCACACCAATTGTTGACCCCATTGGCCAATTCATAGTAGACATGAAATATTCTTCAATTGCGGTACCTAAAGTAATAACTCGATTACCTCCTATTAATCTAGTTAACATGAACAATGATAATGAAGGAATAAAAACAGCTTGCACACCTGCTTCAACTCCTGACTTTGATAGTGGCCATAAAATGCGAATGAAAGTTTGAAAATTACTTGCTCCCAAATCTTTGGCAGCCTTAACGACCGCAGGATCAATATCACAAATAGCATTATAAATAGGTAAAACCATAAAAGGAATTTCAATATACGCTGCTACTACTACAAAAGCAAAATTAGTAAATAAAATATTAACAGGACTGATTCCTACTAAACCTAAAAAATTATTTAATAGACCATGTTTGCCAAAGATGCCAATAAAAGCATATGCTTTCAATAATAAATTGATCCATGTTGGCAAAATAATCAACAATAGCCAAAATTGCTGATTTTTCATTCTACTCAAAATATATGCAGTAGGATATGATAAAAGCAAAGTAATAAATGTAATTAAAAAGGCATACCAAAAGGAATTTAGCGTCATCCGCAAAAAAGTACCATTAATAAAAAATTGTTTGAAATTATTAATGGTTAACCCATACTTACTACTAAAAGCATTCAAAGTAATCATCACTAATGGAGCAATTACAAATAAAATAATCCACAACGAATATGGAATCAAAAATAAGAGTTTATTTTTCTTCATCATCATCCTCTCCTTCATATGATTCCAATCGTTTATCAAATTCAGCTTCAGATTCGCCAAATCTCATAACATGAATATCTTCAGGGTCAAAATATAGGCCAATTTCTTTGCCGATTTTGGAAGCGTTAGTTGAATGGATTAACCACTCATTATTATCAGTATCTGTTGCCTTAATTTCAAAATGATCGCCTAAAAATAATTGACTTTCTACAGTTGCTGACAATTTACCATCAGCTACTTCAACTATATCTAAATCTTCTGGACGCAATACAACTTCAACTTTTTCACCTGGCTTAATTCCCGCATCAGCACATTCAAAACGACGATTATTGAATTCAACTAAATAATCTTCAATCATTCTTCCATTAAGAATATTAGAATCACCGATGAATCTAGCTACAAAATCATTAACTGGCTCATCATATATATCAACAGGTGTACCACTTTGTTGAATTGTACCTTGATTTAATACAAATATTTCATCACTCATTGCCAAAGCTTCTTCTTGATCATGTGTAACAAAAATAAAAGTAATACCTAACTTCTTTTGAATTTCACGCAATTCAAATTGCATATCTTTTCGCAAACGTTTATCTAAGGCAGATAATGATTCATCCAGCAATAAAACTTGCGGCTTATTAACCAAAGCTCTAGCAATAGCCACACGTTGTTGCTGCCCACCTGATAGCTCAGAAATTTCTCGATTAACAAAATCATCAAGCTGAACCATATGCAAAGCAGCTTTGACTGATCTAATAATTTCTGATTTTTCTTTCTTTTTGATCTTCAAACCAAAGGCGACATTTTCAAAAACATTCATATGCGGAAATAAGGCATAATTCTGAAAAACTGTATTAATTTGCCTTTTTGCTGCATCTAAGTGAGTAATATCCTGATTATCAAAGAATACTTTACCCGCACTAACTTCACTAAAGCCAGCAATGATTCGTAAGATGGTAGTTTTACCCGAACCTGAAGGACCGACTAAAGAATAAAATTTGCCCGATTCAATGGAAATATTTACATCATCCAATGCCACAAATCCATCATCATACTCTTTTCTAACATGTTCTAACCTTATAATGTTGCTCATTATCTTATCCTTTACCTAAAAAAAGCTACAAGTCCTACAACTTGCAGTCTCTAATTAATCATCTATTCTCTTTTCCTTGCCAATAATTCTCACTTCTGTTTGCAAATCGACATCAAATTTTTCTTTGATAACTTTTTGAATTAAGTGAATTAAATTTAAATAATCAGTAGCAGTAGCCCCACCAACATTAATTATAAAACCAGCGTGTTTTTTAGAATCTTCAGCTCCACCAATTCTTGTACCTTGCAAACCAGCTTCTATAATCATCGGTCCTACAAAATGACCTTTAGGACGTTTGAAGACACTACCACATGATGGATATTCTAAGGGCTGCTTAGCACGTCGCAAATCATTTAGATATTTCATTCTATCCGCAATAGCTTTCTTTTCGCCCGCTTTTAATCCAAATGTAGCACTAACAACAATATCACCAGTATCTTGTACAATTGAATGGCGATAACCAAATTGCATTTCATCATGCGTATAAGTTTTAAAGACACCATCTCTAGTTAAAACTTTAACCGATTTAATCACATTTTCAGTTTCTCCATCATAAGCTCCAGCATTCATAAATACGGCACCACCGACGCTACCTGGAATACCTGCTGCAAACTCTAACCCAGTTAAGCCAGCATCCCTAGCAGCATTAGACGTATTAATAATTGTTGCACCAGCTTGTGCACTTATAGTGCAATCGGATTCATTAGCAATAATTTGATT
Source organism: Lactobacillus iners DSM 13335 (assembly GCF_000160875.1). GTDB lineage: Bacteria > Bacillota > Bacilli > Lactobacillales > Lactobacillaceae > Lactobacillus > Lactobacillus iners. The sequence goes on along the minus strand of NZ_GG700802.1, from coordinate 17,864 downwards.
CATTTTGGTTAAAATGATCACTAATCCATCAATACCACCGTCTTTGATAATCAAATTCGATGCATTACCAATTACAGTTAATTGCATATTTTCCTGACGAACGCTTTTTACTAATAATTCTAATTCCGGCAAATTTTTAGGAAAAGCTAAAAATTCAGCTGGTCCACCTGTTTTGGTAAAAGTAAAGCGACTTAACGGTATATTCTGTTGAATATCAATTCCTTGTTGCCTTAAAGTCATCAAATTCATTTGTCGCCACCCCCATCTTTTATTACATTAATTATAATAACGCAAAAACAACTCTTTTTTCTACTATATGTTATACTGAACTTAAATTTGTTTGTTTACATTGGAGAATATTTATGAATTTCACTGCAATGGACTTTGAAACAGCTAATCGTCATTATGATAGTGCTTGTTCACTAGCCTTAGTTTTAGTTAGAGATAATAAAATTATTGACAGTTTTTATACTGTAATTAATCCACAAATGCCTTTTGATAAAAATAATATTAAAATTCATGGTATAACAGCTAATGATGTAAAAGATGCACCCACCATGGACGAAGTTTGGCCAAAAATAAGATTGTTATTTCAACCAGGTATGCTAGTTGTCGCTCATAATGCACGTTTTGACTGTAATGTCATGAAAAAATCTTTGAAAAAATATAATATTGCCGAACCACACTATCTTACCATTGATACCTTAGCTACAAGTAGAGCATTGATGCCAAATTTAAAAAATTATCGTTTGGACACTGTATCCAATCAATTAAATATTGATTTATGGCATCATCATAATGCATTAAGTGATAGTGAAGCATGTGCTGAAATATTGATTAAACAAAATCAACAGTTTGGTGATGAACAAATCAAGAACTTTATTAAATACATATAAACTATCCAATGTATCGGTATAAAAATATCTACAAAAAAAGATTAACGACACATACATGCTGTTAATCTTTAAAAATTCTATTTTTCGATGTCAGGTAAAATTTTATTTAGCCAGATATTGCTATTTTCTCCGCTACTAGTTAATACTAGACTTCGTTTAGTTGAATCCCAAGTATCATCAATTCGTGCAATATTAATTTTTAAATAATCAGCTGGTAAATTATCCATCACAAACTCTGGCCATTCAATCACAATTACTCCATTTTGTTCAAAATAATCATTCAAATCAATACTCGAGAGATCACTATCTTTTAAGCGATACATATCCATATGAAACAATGGCAATGTTCCTTCCTTATATTCACGAACTATTGTATAAGTAGGACTTTTTACGGGTCTTTTAATGCCTAGAGCTTTAGCAATTCCTTTAGTTAAAGTTGTTTTACCAGCCCCTAGATCACCAGTTAGTAGCAATATATTTCCTGCTACTGCATGCGTTCCTAAAATTTGTCCGAGATCTTGCATTTCATGATCAGAAGTAATTAATAATTTCATTTTTTAGCCTCAATTGCTTGCACAGCTGTTAAGATTCCTGCTAAATAAACATCATTTGCCGAGCAACCACGTGATAAATCATTGATTGGAGCTGCTAGTCCTTGCAAAACGGGACCAACTGCCGTAAAATTACCCAACCTTTGTGCAATTTTGTAACCAATATTTCCTGATTGTAACTCAGGAAAAACAAAAACATTAGCTTTACCAGCAACTTCAGAATTAGGAGCTTTTTTAGCAGCAACATTAGCTACAAAAGCCGCATCAAACTGTAACTCACCATCAATTTTCACTTCTGGATGCGTTTCATGCACGATTTTTGTTGCTTGAATCACTTTGTCTATCATAGGTCCCTTAGCAGATCCTTTGGTAGAAAAACTTAACATAGCAACTTTAGGATCTAATCCAATCATTTTAGCTGTTAAGTATGATTGATATGCGATTTCAGCTAGAGTTTGTGCATCTGGATCAATATTAATAGCACAATCAGAAAATATATATTTCTCCGTTTCTCTTTCTATAATCATTGCACCCGACACACGAGACATACCTGGTAAAGTTTTAATAATTTGCAATGCTGGTCTAACTGTATCGGCAGTAGAATGAGCTGCTCCCGATACCATTCCAGCAGCTTTATGTAAATATACCAACATCGTTCCAAAATAAGAACCATGTTTGAGCATTTCTGCAGCTTCTTGTACAGTATTCTTGCCATTACGACGTTTGACCAAGGCATCAATCATCTCATCGATTTGATTATAAGTTAAAGGATTAATAATTCGAATATCCGCCAAATTTAAATGGTTTTGCAGTGCCAATTTTTTTATTTCGTCAACATCCCCTAATAAAATAGGATTAACCATTCTTTCTGATTTAAGTCGACAAACTGCCTCCAAAACCCTTAAATCATTACCTTCTGGAAAAACAATACTTTGTTCACAAGATAATGCCTTTTGTTTTAAGATATCAAATACTTTCATCTGATTTAATTTTCCTCCCCATCATAACTATGCTATACATCATATTATAATTAAACAACATCATTAGGTGCAACCGATTCTGGTAATTGCCAATCTATAGGGCTTTTCCCTAATTTTTTTAATAATTCATTACATTTAGAAAAAGGATGCGAGCCAAAAAATCCATAACTAGCAGATAGTGGACTAGGGTGTGCTGATTTTAAAATGAAATTTTTATTGACATCAATCAGTGGTATTTTATTTTGAGCAAATTTACCCCATAAAATAAATACAACTCCTCCTCGATCACTTAAAGACTTAATCGCTTGATCAGTAACAAATTCCCAGCCTTTTCCTTGATGTCCATTCGCCTTACCATATGGGACCGTCAGGACTGCGTTTAACAATAACACCCCTTGATCGGCCCACTTTTTTAAGTAGCCATGATTAACTATCTTAGCTCCAACATCATTATGCAATTCTTTATAGATATTACGTAACGAAGGGGGTAATGCAACTCCTGGATTAACACTAAAACTCATACCCGTTGCCTGTTGAGGATTATGATATGGATCCTGTCCCAAAATCACCACCTTAGTTTTATAAAAAGGTGTCAGCTTAAATGCTGTATAAATGTGATACATATCTGGATAAATTACCTTAGTACTATATTCATGCTTGATAAATTCATGTAATTGGCGATACTTATCACTCTCAAATATAGGATCTAATATTTGATCCCAATCATTCCCAATAAATTTTTTCATCTTAATAATTAAAATCAATCTTTCTATTCTAAAAAATAACCTAATTTCATGATATCATAATGATTGAGAAATATATGGAGGAATATTATGATTAAATTGATTGCTAGCGACATGGATGGTACCTTACTTAATGAAAAAATGCAAATTTCTGCTGAAAATATCAAAGCTATAAAATATGCTCAAAAAAAGGGCGTTGAATTTTTAATTGCAACTGGTCGGAGCAAATTGGAATCTGCTAAATTATTAGCCAATGCAGGAATCAAAGTTGGCTATATTAATTTAAATGGGGCTATGCTTTACAACACTGAAGGACATTTAGTTTTTGAACAAGATATTCCTACAGAAAAAAGCAAAGAAATCATAAAGATTTTAAATGAAAGTGGCTATTATTTTGAAATTGTATCTGCTGACAATGTTTATTCAAATTCAAAATTGGAACGTATTACTAATGTTTCTAATCTTTTAGTAGACTTAAACCAAAATCTAGATTTCAAACATGCTGTTCCCCTCTCCAGCGGCTCAGAACAAATTATGGGCATATCATTCGTTGATAATTATTCAAACTTGCTTAATTTACCTAATTTCAAAGTCATGAAATTTTTAGCATTTAAACCAGATGGTGCAACCTTTGATCAAGTAAGTAAAAAATTATTGCAACTAGGAGATCTGGTTATTACTTCCAGTTCCAATACTAATATTGAAATCAATCATAAAAATGCACAAAAAGGAATTGCATTAATGCACTATGCAAAAATGAAAGGGATATCAACAAACCAAGTTATGGCTATTGGAGATAATCTGAATGATAAGTCTATGATTGAACGAGCAGGCGTTAGCGTAGCTATGGGCAATGCAGTTGATGAAATAAAAGCACTTGCTAAACATATCACACTAAAAAACACCGAAGATGGAGTGGCTCATGCAATCTATGAATTTCTAGGTGATAATTAATGTTATATCAAATACATTTGGTTAATAATATTTTTCAAAATCAATTCGAAGTAACTAATCAATATCATGAAATTTCTTACTTTATTTGTGGTTGTTTAAATACTCTCAGCCAAATGATAATACTTAAAACAAAAAATAATGAGGAGATAGGTCGTTTATACCATGATAAAAAATGCCCCAATTCAAAATATTACATTAAAATCAAAGACAATGCCCCTATTAATATAACTACTGTTAATCTAGGATACAAAGAGGTCTTATTTGCTGCTCATTTATGTTATTGGGCATATGGTAATGTTAAAAATCAACAATTTTATTGCTACAAAGGTATAAAAAAAATAGCAACAATTTTTATTGCTATTAAGTCTAATGATATAACTATTAGTTGCGATATTAAAGATAACATAGATCCTACGTACATTTTGCTAACAGCTATCTTGATTACAAAATTACACGTATCTACCCTGCATTTACCAAACTTAAAAATATTAACAAATCCACAACTGCAAGCATAATCAAAGTTATTTTTTTGGTTGTAATGACTTTAACCACAGCGGTTTAACATCTACCACACTAGACATAAATTCAAAATAGTCCGCTATATTTTGAATATCATCAATAAAGTTATCAACACCTCTTAAACAACCATGATCCAGCCATTTATATATTGAATCATATAATTGCTTGACACTCTTCCTCAAAGAATGCTCAGATATCTCACACTTATCTCCTAGTTCTTTTTTCATTATATTATACAAATATTCTTCCAAAGTTAAGCATAAGCATTTTTTCTTACACAATCTAATAACATTGGCGAAGAATATTTTTTCATCTTTAACAAAACGTAGTCCCAAAGCTATCTTTTTATCTAAATCAAGATGTTGCTTATCTGCATAGAAGCTTTTAATTTTGGCTTGTACACAAATGGCAGCAAAATTACTTAACGTTTTATACTTATTATAAAATGTTTGTCTAGAAATATTACTACGCTGACATAAATGCTTTATGGAGCAATTATAATTTGCCCTACTGGATAATTCCTTATAAAAGATTTCGACTTGTTTAATAAAACAGGTTTCTATAAAAATCTACCTCCCAAATTAATATTACCAACGCTATTATAGTAGCAATATAAGCAAACTATATCAATATCTTATTGACACTAATTTAGTTTTGTCAAAAAAAGAGTATTTATTTATTAAATTTGTCAAAAAATAAAAAAGGGATGCATAACATCCCTTTTTATAATAATTATTGTTTCCAAGCACTATCAATCTTATGTTGACCCTTTTTAATATTTTCGGACCAATCTTTGTGCTTTTTAGCTTGGGCAAACACAGCCTGTAATTCAGTGTTTACAGCAGCATATGCAGCGTTACTATTCTTAACAACAGGAACACTATATAAGTTGGCCATTGCCTTAGTCAAAATTGGTGGCATCTTGGTCTTCTTTGATTCCTTATATGCTTCTGAAGAAATCACTGTATTTGTTACAGGAATATATCCAGTCTTATCAGCCCATGCAAGTTGATTTTCTTTTGTTAACAAGAACTTAATAAACATAAATGCAGCAGCCTTTTGATCGGCACTTGCACTATCAAACATGTAAATATCTGTACCTTGTGCGATATTGTATTCTGATGGACGAGGTGCAACACCGTATTCAAACTTTTTGCCTACACCCATTTTAACGAAACATTCACCTGCAGAAGAACCTACATACATCGCAAGTTTTTGGTTAGAGAAATCTCCTGAGAGATAGCCAGCTGAACCTGCAGTTTGGAAGTAACCATCCTTAATACCATTAGCGTAGAAATCAATAATGCTCTTGGAATCAGAACTAGTAAAGTCAATCTTATTATTGAAATCATGACCTTTTTCTTTCATACCCAAAGCATAATAGTTAGAAAGTGAGTCAAAACCTGCACCTACAACTTTGTGATCACTCTTCTTGTAAATAACTTTAGCTGCTTTTTTCAATTCAGCCATATTCTTAGGAACTTTTACGCCATATTTCTTTAATAAATCTTTGTTGTAAAGTAATACTTCAATTGACTTATTAAATGGTATACCATATTGTACTCCCTTAATTTGAGCACCTTTTAACAAGTCAGCTCTAATGTCACTCTTAGTAACAGATCCCCATCCAATCTTTGAATTGGTAATATATGGTTTCATATCAACTAATTTCTTAGCTTGTGCTGCTACTAACAACCAACCTGGATATGCCTGACTAATTGTTGGTAAATTTTTAGGTGATTGTAGAGTTGAATTAATCTTAGCTTGTAAATCAGAATACTTTCCTTGATTTTCAAGCTTAATATGAATCTTAGGATTCTTAGCTTCAAACTCCTTAGCCATGCTCTTTAAAGCCTTTTCTTGGCCACCAACCATACCATGCCAGAAAACAACAGTAGTCTTTTTACTAATCTTAGTTGGTATCTTAGCACTAGAATTGCTACTCTTATTTGAACATGCTGTCAATGATACTACAGCTAAAGCAGTTACTGCCAAAGTAGCTAACTTTTTGGTAAATTTCATATGTCCTCCCAATAAACAAAACGAAAACAACAACAATTTTACTCAAATGTAAATACTTGATTACGTTCGGGTAAAAGACGACTTCCACATGGATTCTCCAAAAGTTCTGGATGCATTGAATGAACGGGTACCAAAACATTTGGTTCAAACCCACGTATTATTTTTTCTAATGCTGATGCACTGGCATGACCAGAACAGCGCAGCATCACAACTTCTACCTGATGTTGTTCTAATGTATCAACAAATGGCTGATAAGCAGGATCAAAGCTACCTAATGGTTCTGCATTACTATGGATATACAAACTACCACTCTTTAACTTATCAAAATCAGCTACAGCTTGCCATAAGAATTCACTTTCATCAGCTAATAAAGTATTATAATTAACTTCTAAATCTGAACGCAAAATTGGAATTATCTCTTCACCAGGCAAGTAATAGTATGCTACATCAACACCAATTGACAATTTCAAAAATTCGGCTCTTTTGGCAGAAAGGACAACTTTTCTAGGCGAATCTTTAATAATTCGAAGAATTCTTTCTACATTAGAAATATAAGTATTAAAGGTGATTTGTCGCTTTGGATTATCTATCTGATATTGAACAATCCTATCAATCAATTCATCTTCATTTTTAGGTCCAGTAAATTCTTCGCTATGGTTCTCATTAGGCCAAGACAAGGCAGTAGATTCAATAATCAACATATCACAGCCGTGTCCTTTATGCATAAAAGCTTCTACCCATTCTGGGTGATAACCATGCAATCTAATATCACCAGTATAAGCAATTTTTTTATCAGGAGTTTTAATAATTAGCCCTGTTGCACCATACGCATCATGATCACTAGGAACAATTTCTAATGTAATATCACCTACTTTAATTGGCACATTCAAATCAGCAGCTATTATCGGGCGAGTGTAATTTTTAGGTTTTCCAGCTGCAGGTAATAAATAATTGCCATCTTTATTTAAAACTGGCAACATACTAGCAGTAATTGGACCTGTATATAATTTAACAGACTCATCTAATAAATTAAGGGCTTTACTATGATCTAAATGTACATGTGATATATAGGCTGCACTAGCTTTCCAATGACTATCGGATAATTTCTTGCCTGTTAAATGATAATCGTAAAAATCAGGCACATCACCGATTAATTGATTATCGATTAAGGTTTGAAAACTTTCATCCGCCAATTCTAAGTCTGGTTTAAACACTTCTCCTAAGTCAAATAAAACATGAGAATCATTATAAGCCACTTCAATCATTGGTCCACCAATAGTGGTTAAGCCATTGTAAAATGTAACTTTTGTTTTATGCTTTAAATTCATGATTTACAACTCCACGTATAATTTGCTTTCTAAATACAAAGTAAACAATTAAGATTGGTAACACGATTAAAGTCGCAGCTGCTAATTGCAATTGCGTTTGTGAACCAGCTTCCGTAGCAAATGCTGCTAATCCATTATTTAACAAACGCATATCTGACTCGTTAGTAACTAATAATGGCCACAAGAAAGCATTCCAACCTGAGATAAAACTCAATAATGCAACAGTAATTAAGCCACTTTTAGACATTGGCACTAAAATTCGCCAAATATACTCCCAATCACTAGCTCCATCAATCATTGCAGCTTTATACACAGTTGGCGTAATTGATTTGAAATAACTTTGCAAATAGTACATATAAAATATAGATGTTAAAAAAGGTATAACTAAACCTATGTATGTATTAATCAATCCCATACTCATAATAGTAGTATAGTTAGTAAAAATAATTGCCTCACCTGGTACCATTAATAATGATATCAATATGATTTTAATTAACCCTTTACCTTTAAATTTCAGGTTTGCCATGGCAAATGCTCCCAAAATCGAAGTGAATAAACTTACAACTGTAGTCGTAGTTGCAGTCACAAAGGTATTAAAAAAGTATCTCGCAAAAGGAGCTTGATTAAATACTGCTAGGTAATTACTAATTTTAAAACTACCCGGTACAAAGGTAGGCGGTATACGTGTAGTTTCTTCATATGTCATCAGTCCACCAAAAATCATATAAATGAAGGGGAAGACTGTAATAATAGCAAAAAATGTTACAAAAATATAAATAAGTATTGTTTTAATTTTTTTCATGCTAACTGTTCACTCTCTTCATTAACTTACGTTGCAGACATGTTATAAATAAAATAAACAAGAATAAACATACAGTCGCTGCCATCGCAACTCCTGGTGTATTAGCAACTTGAAATTTATTATAAATATAGAAAACGGATGTAATCGCTGAATTACCTTGTCCAGCTGACCCATTAAATAAGGCAAACACTTGTGTATAAACTTTAAAGGCACCTATTAAGTTAACTGTTAACAAAAACGCTAAAGTTGGAAATAGTTGTGGAATCGTAATACGCCAAAACTTTTCACTTTCATTAGCACCATACATATCAGCTAATACATAATAATTAGGGTCAATATTACGCAAAGCACCTATTAATATAACAATATTAAAGGCTAGCGATGACCATATACCAAAAATAATTAATGAAATAAGGCTCATACTTGGATCATCTAACCAATCTGGTGCTGGTAAATGTAGCATTTTTAAAACAAAATCCAACAATCCATATTTACCATTAAAGATGTATCTAAAAACAATACCAGTAGCAATTGTACTAGTAACGTAAGGCATAAAAAACATTGCTTCAAAAAAGCTCTGATGTCTTATTTTAGAAAATACAAACCAAGCTAACGCTAATGCAATCGCTAATGCAATCGGTACAGTCATAAATGCATAGATAGCAGTATTGGTCAATGAATTCCAAAAATCGGTATCAGCAAATATATATTTATAGTTTTCTATTCCGTTGAAATTTAAACAAATTAACGGTCCACCCTGAAAACTGATAATAAATGCTCTAATAATTGGCCAAATACTAAAGATTGTTACAGATATAATCGCTGGTAGCAAAAATAACCAAGCCTTTTTTTGATTATTTTTCATTAATATATTCGCTCCCCATTATTATCAAATATAAACGCACGATCGAGGTTTAATCCAAAACAGACTTCATCACTAGGCTCTACATTTGCTTCAACTTTAACTAAAGACCGTTGTCCTAAGCCATTAATTGTAAATTTGAGGATGCGTTCTCGACCTATCAATTCAATATCATCAATTTTGCAAGTGAAAAATCCATCTGCTTGATTATCAACTGGAAAAACATTTTCAGGTCTCAAGCTCAAAGTATAAACGCCATCAGTAAGATTTTTCTTAAATCTATCAGAATCAAAAGCAGAAATTGGTATCTCAAAACCATCTCCTATAACTTTGCCATCTGATACTTCCACATTAAAATTATCAACAACAGGATTACCAATAAAATTAGCAACAAACTGATTAGCAGGATTTAAATAGATCTCATAACTTGCAGCATCCTGCTGAATAACTCCTTCATTAAATAAAATAATTTTATCTCCAATGGACAATGCTTCTTCTTGATCATGAGTAACAAATAAAGTAGTGATTCCAACTTTCTTTACAAGTGCACGAATTTCTTCTCTAATTTTTAATCTTAAGCGTGCATCCAAATTACTCAAAGGTTCATCCATCAACAAGATCTTAGGCTGTTGCACTAAAGCTCTAGCTATAGAAACACGTTGTTGTTGCCCACCTGATAATTTACCTGGCTTTTGATTAGCATATTCTTCAATATGAGTTAATCGCATAAAACGTTCAGCAATCTGTTTAGCTTCTTCTTTGCTCTTCTTATTCTTACCTACAGTCATAGGAAACATAACATTTTGTAAAACTGTCATATGTGGATATAAGGCATAATTTTGAAACACATAGCCTATATTTCTATCTTTAGGTGCTACATTCAAAACTGACTTACCATCTACTAGAATATCACCACCAGTAGGATTCAATAAGCCGGCAACCATATTCAAAGTTGTCGTTTTACCACAACCACTAGGTCCTAATAAGCAAACTAACTCGCCTTTTTTAACCGTGAAACTTATATCTGATATTGCTTGATATCCGTTTTCGTATACCATTTTCAGGTTTTTTATCTGTATAAAATTATCTTCGTTCATTGTTCTCTCGCTGTATATTAAATTATCTTCTAAAGGAATTGTAAGATATTTTAGCAAAAAAAACAATTTAATTTGTAATAAAAATCTTTTAATAATCCACTATTTTAAATTTTGATATAATATGTTACAATCCGATTCATAGTAAGAAAGAGGGTATTTTATATGAACATATTAGTTATTGGTGGAGCTGGATACATAGGTTCACATGCTGTTCGTAAATTACTTGATTCAGGTTATCATGTAGTCGTTCTCGATAATCTAATTACAGGTCATCGAAAAGCAATTGATCCCCGAGCTAAGTTTTATCAAGTTGATTTATTAAATACTTTTTTAGTTTCAAAGATTTTAAGAAATGAAAAAATTGACGCTGTTATGCATTTTGCAGCTTATTCATTAGTATCAGAGTCAGTTCAAAAGCCACTATTATATTATCAAAATAATATTACTGGTATGATTTCGCTACTAAATGCTATGAATGATGCTAAAGTTAAATATCTTATCTTTTCATCGTCAGCTGCAACTTATGGAATACCTGAAAAATTACCAATTACTGAAGAGGCACCATTAAAACCAATTAATCCTTATGGTGAAACCAAAATGATGATGGAAAAGATGATGTTATGGGCAGATAAAGCTAATAATATTAAATCCATCGCTTTACGTTATTTTAATGTTGCTGGAGCTACCAGTGATGGCACAATTGGTGAAGACCATAGAACAGAATCTCATTTAATTCCAAACATTTTAAAATGTGCTGATAGTCATGACAAAATATTTACAATTTATGGTAATGATTACCAAACTATCGACGGTACCAATGTCCGTGATTATGTTGAAGTTGAAGATTTAATTGATGCACATATTCTAGCTTTGAAGCATCTGATAAAGACTAATCTATCAGATGTATTCAATTTAGGAACAACACATGGATATTCAAATTTGGAAATTCTGGAATGTGCAAAACGGATTACTGCGACAGATATTCCCTACAAATTTGGACCACGTAGAGGCGGCGACCCTGATTCGCTAGTAGCTGATTCTACTAAAGCTAGAACCATTTTAGGCTGGCAACCTAAACATGAAAATATCGATAATATTATCGCTTCTGCATGGAAATGGCATCAAAAACATCCTAATGGATATGAAGATTAAAAAAAGGAACAATCACATTGAGGTGATTGTTCCCTTTTATTTACGAAAAAATATCTCTTATTTGTTAATCTGAGCTAAACGAACTACATCCCTAGCAATAACTAATTCTTCATTTGTAGGAATAATAAGTATCTTGGCTTTTGAATCGACAGCCGATATAACTTTTTCACCATTGACTGAATTTGCTTTTTCATCAATCTTCAATCCTAAAACAGACAACTTATCAACAATAGCTTGGCGATATAATGATTCATTTTCACCTATTCCAGCAGTAAACACTAAAGCATCTAACCCGCCCATATCCACGTAATAAGAACCAATATACTTAATAATTCGATTAACGAAAATATCTTTAGCCAACTTGGCTTTGACATCACCTGCAGCAGCTTTTTTTCTAATATCTCGCATATCTGGAGAATAATCAGATATACCTAAAATACCTGATTTATTATTTAAAATATTAATCATCTTATTAAAATCACTAATATTTTCTTTTTTCATCACATATTGTAAAACTGAAGGATCAATATCTCCACTACGTGTTGACATTGTAATTCCTGCTACAGGGCTAAAGCCCATAGACGTATCATATGATTTACCATCTTTAATTGCAGTTATGGAAGCCCCATTACCTAGATGGCAAACAATCATCTTTAACTCATTAAGCGGCTTATTTAAAAGTTCAGCTGCTCGATGTGAAACATATCTGACTGATGTTCCATGGGCTCCATATTTTCTAGCACGGTATTTTTCATAATACTTATAAGGCAATGAGTATAAATAGTGTACTGGATCCAATGTATGATGAAATGAAGTATCAAATACAGCTACTTGTGGTACTCCTGGTAATAATTGCATAAAATCCCTAATGCCATCAGCTTCATAAGGATTATGTAAAGGTGCGTAGTCAGATAAATCATAAATTTGTTGCAACTTTTCTTTATCAATCAAAGCACTTTCAGAAAAGATTTCTCCACCTGCCACTACTCGGTGACCTATACCCGCAATTTCTTTTAAATCATTAATAACATTATACTTAGGCAACCACGTCAATAATAATTGAATCGCAGTTTTATGGTCAGGAATCTTAATTTCAGATTCGTACTTACTACCATCGGCTAATTTCAACGAAAAGGTAGCACCAGCTAATCCTATCCTTTGTGCTTGACCTTGAGCAACAACTTCTTCAGATGGATAATTAAACAACTTGTATTTAAATGACGAACTACCAGAATTAATTGCAAGTATTTTTTTCATATTATATCTCTATCTCTCCTCATAATTTAACACATTATATTATCAAGTAAAAAGTTAATGTTTTTCTTAAGCATTAGTTAAGTTTTTTATATAAATTAAGATACCAACAAAAAAGCCACCAATTGCCTTACACAATGGTAGCTCCTTTATATTTACTGAAAAAAATTAACCAACATAGATTTTTTTCATCAACTGTTCAATTTGCTTAATTAAAGGTGCTGATGGATTGGTAACTATATTTTGATCACCGTAAGCTTCAACAGCTAATTGTTCAACTTTATTATTAAAGTCAGCCTCTGAAACACCATTGTCTTTTAAATTAAGCGTCATATTAATTGATTTTGCCAATTCAACAAATTTATTAATTAAACCCTCGACTAATTCTTGATCATTTTTTCCTTGAATACCTAAGCTACGTGCAATTTCAGCATAATCTTTATCAGCTCTAAAGACTGAATAATGTGGTCTAATAGGTAATTTGCGTGGACGTTGTGCATTAAATTTGATTACATATGGCATAGTAATCGCATCACTCAATCCTGAAGGAATATTAAAAGTAGATCCTAAAGTATGAGCAATTGCATGTCCTACTCCTAAGAAGGCATTAGCATAAGCCATACCAGCTAAGGTAGATGCATTATGCATTTTACTACGTGCTGCTTGATCACCTTTATATGATTTTTCTAAATTAGCAAAAATTAACTTAATTGCTTCCATAGACCAACCACGTGTAAAGTCAGTAGCCATCGTTGATACATAACTCTCCATTGCATGTGCTAATGCTTCCATACCTGAATTAGCAACTAATTTTGCAGGAAGGGTTTCAACAAAATTGTCATCAACAATTGCAACATCAGGATTTAATGAATAATCACATAAAGTATGTTTAATACCAGTTTGTGTATCTTTAATAATAGCAAATGGTGATACTTCTGAACCAGTACCTGAAGTGGTTGGTATACATACTAATTGCACCATATTTGTTTTAGGAAAGCGAACAACTCTCTTACGAATATCAATAAATTTTTGATATGAGTCTTCTAAAGTCATGTCAGGATTTTCGTAAAATAATCGCATAATCTTAGCAGCATCCATAACAGATCCGCCACCCAAGGCTACAATAGCGTCAGGCTTAAAAATATTCATTCGATGAACACCATCTAAAATAACATCAGTTGTTGGATGTTCTTTAACAGCCTGGAAAACTTCATAACTTTTTTTACCTAATCTTTGACTGATAATATCAGTTATTTGGTTTGCGTATTTTCCTGCCACGGTTTCATCTGTTACGATAAAAAATTTTTCTACATCGGGCATATGTTTTAAATAATTAGCAGCATTATGTTCAAAATAAGTCTTCTTTGGAACCTTTATCCACTGCATATTGTCTCTTCTCATCGCAACAGTCTTAATATTCAATAAATCTGCGGCAGAAATATTATGTGACATAGAATTTGCACCATATGAGCCAGTACCTAAAGTCATGGACGGCAACATGTTATTGTACAAATCACCAATACCACCCAAAGCAGCTGGTGTATTGACTAAAATACGACATGCAGACATTGCTAAAGCAAACTTCTTAATTAATTCCTTATTTTCAGTATGAATACCAACAGTATGACCACGTCCGCCATAACTCAATAGATCTTTACAAATCTTAAATGCTTCATCTGCTCCTGATACCTTATACATAGTAAATACAGGGGATAATTTTTCAGCAGACAATGGATATTCTTTACCTACGCCACTATATTCAGCAATGATTACCTTAGTATCTTCAGGAACATCGACACCACAAAGTTTACCTATTTCGTAGGCTGACTTACCAGCAATAGGTCCAGCTACTGTTCCACGACGAGGATCAATAAAAGTAGTTTCAAATTTTTTAATTTCATCCTTGTTTAAGAAGTAACAATTCCATGCTTCAAATTCTTTTTTGACTTTATCATAAATGTCTTTATCAATAACTACAGAATTTTCTGAAGCACACACCATCCCATTATCAAACGTCTTAGACAAAATAATGTCATAAGCAGCACGTTGATAATTAGCTGTTTTTTCAATATATGCAGGGCCATTACCAGGGCCTACACCTAATGCAGGCTTACCAGAAGAATATGCAGCCTTTACCATGCCAGGACCACCAGTAGCTAAAATAGTTTGAATATTAGGATGTGTCATTAAAGCATTAGTAGCTTCAATACTTGGATATTCGATCCATTGAATACAGTTATCAGGAGCTCCTGCCTTAATTGCTGCTTCACGAATTAATTCTGCAGTTTTAACGCAGCATTTTTGAGCTTGCGGATGAAAACCAAAAATAATTGTATTACGTGTTTTTAACGCAATCATCGACTTAAAAATAACAGTAGATGTTGGATTAGTTACAGGCGTTACACCAGCAATAACACCAACTGGTTCAGCTATTTTAATTAATTGTCTTTCAGGATCCTCAGAAATGATACCTACTGTCTTTTCATGACGCAAGCTATTCCAGATATTTTCACTGGCAAACATATTTTTAATTGTTTTATCTTCAACAATACCGCGTCCTGTTTCTTCAACAGCCATCTTAGCCAATAAATAACTATTTTGTTCTCCGACTTTAGCTATCGCTTCACAAATTTTATCTACTTGTTCTTGTGAAAAATTAGCCATCTTATCTAATGCAACATGAGCTTGTACTACGTAGCTATCAATCATAGCTTGTACATCTATTTGTTCCTTTTTAGTTGTTGATGCAATTTCTTTAGCCATATAAAAATCCCTTCATTTGCTACACTGTATAATTTATTCAACTAAATTGAGTATACTACCAATGTAGCTAAGATACAATAACATTGTTAATTAATTAACAATGTATATTTGACTTGAACAGTGCAATTACTACTATAATTGCTTTTTTTAGCGTATATATTGTTTTTGTTTTCACAATCTTTTATTAGTTAAGATGGTTGCTAGAAATCATATATTATTTATATTACAATAATTAGGCGAGCAGATTTATATCCACTAACATATGCTCCATAAAGGAAATTATTTACATTATATGGTAAAATTTTCTAATACATGAAAGGAGTTAGTGAATGAAGCAGAAAAAATCTCATTCTTCAAAAGACATATCAATGAAAAGAAGCCTTACTAACACGCATATTCAGTTAATAGCTCTAGGTGGGACAATTGGCACTGGCCTTTTCTTAGGTGTTGGTAATAGTATTGAATTGGCAGGACCAGCAGTAATTTTAATTTATACACTAGTTGGATTCTTTCTTTTCCTCTTGATGCGAGCGTTAGGGGAATTAATTCTTTCAGATTTGAATAAAAATACATATATTGATTTTATTACCCAATATTTAGGCAAAGTTATCGGAACAGTTACTGGCTATCTATACTGGTTTAGTTGGCTATCGTTAGGTATGGCAGAACTAACTGCATTAGGACTATATTTTAGATATTGGTGGCACGATTTGCCACTATGGCTACCTGGATCAATCACGTTAATAATTTTGTTAATGATTAATTTAATTTCAGCTAAAGTTTTCGGTAATATGGAATTTAGTTTTGCAATTATTAAAATATTGACTATTGTTGCCTTTGTTTTATTAGTTTTTTACCTATTAATCACTAATGGATCAACAAAATTGTATGGTGCAATCAGCTTTAGTAACCTATTCAAAGATGGTGGATTTTTTGCTAAAGGTGCTAATGGTTTCTTTAGTGGCTTTCAGATGGTTATCTTTAGTTTCATCGGTGTAGAATTAATTGGATTGACTGCAGCGGAAGCACAAGATCCTAAAAAAACAATCGTCAAAGCTATTAATGAATTACCAGTTAGAATTATTTTATTTTATGTTCTCGCTATTTTAGCTATTTTATTGGTCATACCATGGAAACAAGTTGCTATTAATGATTCACCATTTGTCCAAGCATTAGGTGCAACTGGTATTAAAAATGCTGCTTGTATCATCAACTTTGTAGTAATCAGTGCTGCTATTTCTTCTACGAATACATTTATTTATAGTGGCGGACGTTTACTATTTTCTCTAAATTACCATGGACAGAGTAATTTTGCTAAATGTATGGGGCAATTAAATAAACGACAATTACCAGAAAATGCATTGCTCTTTTCAACCTTATTAATAGGGATTGCACCAATAATGAACTTATTTTTAGAAAATGCATTTCACTTCATAGCGGCTACTTCAACGAGTATGTTTTTAATAATCTGGTCCATCATGATCTGGGCACATATCCGTTATAGAAAGCAAACCCCTGAACAGCAATTACATAATTTCAGAATGCCGCTATATCCATATACAGACTACCTTGTATTAGGATTTTTCATTACTATGATTGGACTATTACTATGGGTACCAAAAGATCGTATTCCGATGATTAGTGCCTTAGTTATCTTCAGCATTTTGATATTGTCCATCAAATTTATTAAGAAAATTAAATAATATCATAAAAAATATAGCCTTAAAATGTGATATCGCATTCTAAGGCTTTTTCAATAGGCTGAAATAAAATTTATATATAAACATTTAGCGTAAGTATAGCTTCATATTTAGCGGTGTACTAGCCCAAAAATATTATCCATAAAGAATACTGCACAAGATAATATTCATCAGCTACAATTTAATCAGCTATTTTAACTATCATAAATTTATGCTATTAAAAAGTTATATATCATTACAG
>NZ_GG700803.1:3395-5327 GCF_000160875.1 Lactobacillus iners DSM 13335 | reverse complement strand
AATCATGTATAATTTTTAAATGTCGTCACGGATAAGACGTGAGCGGCAGGTTTATGAGAAAAAAGTTCTTTACAAACAGAACTAAGTATGATAAACTAAACAAGCACTAGATGTGCGTAGTACCTTGAAAACTGAACAAAGTTTCGCTAATTGTGTGCGGGGGTAAGACCCCAAACAAAAGCGAAGTCAATTTCGCAAGCAATAAATTTGAGATAACAAATCAAACAAATCGAAAATGAGCTAGAACAGTTCAATTTAAAAATAAATTGAGAGTTTGATCCTGGCTCAGGACGAACGCTGGCGGCGTGCCTAATACATGCAAGTCGAGCGAGTCTGCCTTGAAGATCGGAGTGCTTGCACTCTGTGAAACAAGATACAGGCTAGCGGCGGACGGGTGAGTAACACGTGGGTAACCTGCCCAAGAGATCGGGATAACACCTGGAAACAGATGCTAATACCGGATAACAACAGATGATGCCTATCAACTGTTTAAAAGATGGTTCTGCTATCACTCTTGGATGGACCTGCGGTGCATTAGCTAGTTGGTAGGGTAACGGCCTACCAAGGCGATGATGCATAGCCGAGTTGAGAGACTGATCGGCCACATTGGGACTGAGACACGGCCCAAACTCCTACGGGAGGCAGCAGTAGGGAATCTTCCACAATGGACGCAAGTCTGATGGAGCAACGCCGCGTGAGTGAAGAAGGGTTTCGGCTCGTAAAGCTCTGTTGTTGGTGAAGAAGGACAGGGGTAGTAACTGACCTTTGTTTGACGGTAATCAATTAGAAAGTCACGGCTAACTACGTGCCAGCAGCCGCGGTAATACGTAGGTGGCAAGCGTTGTCCGGATTTATTGGGCGTAAAGCGAGTGCAGGCGGCTCGATAAGTCTGATGTGAAAGCCTTCGGCTCAACCGGAGAATTGCATCAGAAACTGTCGAGCTTGAGTACAGAAGAGGAGAGTGGAACTCCATGTGTAGCGGTGAAATGCGTAGATATATGGAAGAACACCGGTGGCGAAGGCGGCTCTCTGGTCTGTTACTGACGCTGAGGCTCGAAAGCATGGGTAGCGAACAGGATTAGATACCCTGGTAGTCCATGCCGTAAACGATGAGTGCTAAGTGTTGGGAGGTTTCCGCCTCTCAGTGCTGCAGCTAACGCATTAAGCACTCCGCCTGGGGAGTACGACCGCAAGGTTGAAACTCAAAGGAATTGACGGGGGCCCGCACAAGCGGTGGAGCATGTGGTTTAATTCGAAGCAACGCGAAGAACCTTACCAGGTCTTGACATCCATAGCCAGTCTAAGAGATTAGATGTTCCCTTCGGGGACTATGAGACAGGTGGTGCATGGCTGTCGTCAGCTCGTGTCGTGAGATGTTGGGTTAAGTCCCGCAACGAGCGCAACCCTTGTCATTAGTTGCCAGCATTAAGTTGGGCACTCTAATGAGACTGCCGGTGACAAACCGGAGGAAGGTGGGGATGACGTCAAGTCATCATGCCCCTTATGACCTGGGCTACACACGTGCTACAATGGACGGTACAACGAGAAGCGACCCTGTGAAGGCAAGCGGATCTCTGAAAGCCGTTCTCAGTTCGGATTGCAGGCTGCAACTCGCCTGCATGAAGCTGGAATCGCTAGTAATCGCAAATCAGCACGTTGCGGTGAATACGTTCCCGGGCCTTGTACACACCGCCCGTCACACCATGAGAGTCTGTAACGCCCGAAGCCGGCGGGATAACCGAAAGGAGTCAGCCGTCTAAGGCGGGACAGATGATTAGGGTGAAGTCGTAACAAGGTAGCCGTAGGAGAACCTGCGGCTGGATCACCTCCTTTCTAAGGAAGGCGAAAGTATCTGGAGAGCAGAGATGCTAAGAGAAGGATATGAGAAGCCAAGCGGAAAGCACACAAAGAAACTTTGTTTAGTTTTGAGGG
>NZ_GG700803.1:0-3183 GCF_000160875.1 Lactobacillus iners DSM 13335 | reverse complement strand
AAGAGTTAGGACATTGAAAACTGAATATAATCAAAGCAAAAACCGAGACAATCAAAGAACAGATTGAAAAAAGAGCGACCGAGAAGAGAGAAGCTCAACTTGAATAGGTCAAGTAGAGAAGGGCGCACGGTGAATGCCTAGGCACTGGAAGCCGATGAAGGACGTGACAAACGACGAAATGCTTCGGGGAGCGGTAAGTACGCAGAGATCCGGAGATATCCGAATGGGGGAACCCGGCACCGCGAGGTGTCACCTTGAATGTGAATAGATAGCATTAAGGAGGAAGACGCAGTGAACTGAAACATCTAAGTAGCTGCAGGAAGAGAAAGAAAGATCGATTTCCCAAGTAGCGGCGAGCGAACAGGAAAGAGCCCAAACCTAATGGCTTGCCATTAGGGGTAGAAGGACTGTAAAAAGCCGAATGGAAGGATAGCAGAATTATCTGGGAAGATAAGCCAAAGAGGGTGAGAGCCCCGTAAGCGAAATCCGGAAAGTAGGTGAGCAGGATCCTGAGTAGGTCGGGACACGAGGAATCCCGATTGAATCCGCGAGGACCATCTCGCAAGGCTAAATACTAACCAGTGACCGATAGTGAACCAGTACCGTGAGGGAAAGGTGAAAAGAACCCCGGGAGGGGAGTGAAAGAGAACCTGAAACCGTGTGCCTACAAGTAGTCAGAGCACGTTAAAGTGTGATGGCGTGCCTTTTGTAGAATGAACCGGCGAGTTGCGTTGTGGTGCAAGGTTAAGTCAGAAAAGACGGAGCCGAAGCGAAAGCGAGTCTGAAGAGGGCGAGATAGTATCATGACGCAGACCCGAAACCAAGTGACCTACCCATGACCAGGTTGAAGGCGTGGTAAAACACGCTGGAGGACCGAACCCACGCAAGTTGAAAATTGCGGGGATGAGTTGTGGGTAGCGGTGAAATTCCAAACGAACTTGGAGATAGCTGGTTCTCTCCGAAATAGCTTTAGGGCTAGCCTCGTGTGAATGATAATGGAGGTAGAGCACTGTTTGGACTAGGGGCCCGTCAGGGGTTACTGAATCCAGATAAACTCCGAATGCCAGATATCAATGCGCGGGAGTCAGACTGCGAGTGATAAGATCCGTAGTCGAAAGGGAAACAGCCCAGATCACCGGTTAAGGTCCCAAAATCTATGCTAAGTGGAAAAGGATGTGGAGTTGCACAGACAACTAGGATGTTGGCTCAGAAGCAGCCACCATTTAAAGAGTGCGTAATAGCTCACTAGTCGAGTGACGCTGCGCCGAAAATTTACCGGGGCTAAGCATAGTACCGAAACCGTGGATGCAGGTAACTGCGTGGTAGGAGAGCGTTCTAAAGGCGGAGAAGGCAGATCGAGAGGACTGTTGGAGCGTTTAGAAGTGAGAATGCCGGTATAAGTAGCGAAAGACAGGTGAGAATCCTGTCCGCCGAAAGACTAAGGTTTCCTGGGGCAGGCTCGTCCGCCCAGGGTAAGTCGGGACCTAAGGTAAGGCCGAGAGGCGTAGCCGATGGACAACAGGTAGATATTCCTGTACTATTCGTAATCGATAAGAGCGAAGGAGGGACGCAGGAGGCTAATGACGCATGGAGATGGAATCATGTGTAAGCGTTAAGGGAGGATACGAGTCAAATGCTTGTAGCCAATTTTGAGACGTGATGCGGAGTGAAATCAAAGTAGCGAAGGTCATGAAGTCACACTGCCAAGAAAAGCTTCTAGCCAGAGAGCGAGTACCCGTACCGCAAACCGACACAGGTAGTCGAGGAGAGAATCCTCAGGTGAGCGAGAGAACTCTCGTTAAGGAACTCGGCAAAATAACCCCGTAACTTAGGGAGAAGGGGTGCTGAAGAGAAATCAGCCGCAGTGAAGAGGCCCAAACAACTGTTTATCAAAAACACAGGTATCTGCAAAATCGTAAGATGACGTATAGGTACTGACACCTGCCCGGTGCTGGAAGGTTAAGAGGATAGCTTAGCGAAAGCGAAGGTTAGAATTGAAGCCCCAGTAAACGGCGGCCGTAACTATAACGGTCCTAAGGTAGCGAAATTCCTTGTCGGGTAAGTTCCGACCTGCACGAAAGGTGTAATGATTTGGGCACTGTCTCAACGAGAGACTCGGTGAAATTATAATACCCGTGAAGATGCGGGTTACCCGCGACAGGACGGAAAGACCCCATGGAGCTTTACTGTAGCTTGATATTGAGTATTTGTTAAACATGTACAGGATAGGTAGGAGCCAGAGAAGATAGGACGCCAGTTTTATCAGAGGCAATGTTGGGATACTACCCTTGTTTGATGGATCCTCTAACTCGTCACACTAAGCGTGTGAGAGGACAGTGTCAGGTGGGCAGTTTGACTGGGGCGGTCGCCTCCTAAAGAGTAACGGAGGCGCCCAAAGGTTCCCTCAGAATGGTTGGAAATCATTCGCAGAGTGTAAAGGTAGAAGGGAGCTTGACTGCGAGAGAGACAACTCGAGCAGGTACGAAAGTAGGGCTTAGTGATCTGGTGGTACTGCATGGAAAGGCCATCACTCAACGGATAAAAGCTACCCTGGGGATAACAGGCTTATCTCCCCCAAGAGTTCACATCGACGGGGAGGTTTGGCACCTCGATGTCGGCTCGTCGCATCCTGGGGCTGAAGTCGGTCCCAAGGGTTGGGCTGTTCGCCCATTAAAGCGGCACGCGAGCTGGGTTCAGAACGTCGTGAGACAGTTCGGTCCCTATCCGTCGTGGGCGTAGGAAATTTGAGAGGAGCTGTCCTTAGTACGAGAGGACCGGGATGGACATACCGCTGGTGTACCAGTTGTCTTGCCAAAGGCACCGCTGGGTAGCTATGTATGGAAGGGATAAGCGCTGAAAGCATCTAAGTGCGAAGCCCCCCTCAAGATGAGATTTCCGAAGCGAAAGCAGTAAGACACCTTAGAGACGATGAGGTAGATAGGCCGGGAGTGGAAGAGCAGTGATGCTTGGAGCGGACCGGTACTAATAAGTCGAGAACTTGACCAAAGAGAGCTCGGAAGAAGCAGAGATTATATTCAGTTTTGAGTGTAAAAGCTCAAGGAAGAGTACGGTGGCGAAAGCAAGAAGGAAACACCTGTTCCCATGTCGAACACAGAAGTTAAGGTTCTTAACGCCGAGAGTAGTTGGTGGGAAACTGCCTGCGAGGGTAGGACGTTGCCGTGC
>NZ_GG700804.1 GCF_000160875.1 Lactobacillus iners DSM 13335 | reverse complement strand
TAAGACGCCTCACATTAAGGTAAGTGACAAAGTTAATGGTGAAACAACGATCACGATTGACGGTTACAACGATGACGGCACTGCTTATCGCCAAGAAGTTAAAGTAAGTGACGGAATCACCTATGCTCCAGTAGCTACAAAGGGTGAAGATGGCGTAACCACGATTAAATTCTATCCAGTGGATCCAAAGACGGGCAAACCAGACAAGACGAAGCAGCCAGTTGGTAGTGATGTTCAAGTTAAGGATGGTGTGAACGGTAAAGACGGTAAGTCTGTTACTAGTGCATACGTAGATGCCAAGACTGGACATTTAATGATTACTATAGAAGGTCAAGCAAATCCAATTGATGCAGGTCTTGTTAAGGGTCTTTCTGCTAAAGTAGATATTAAGCGAAATGAAGAAAATACCGGTGTTGATATTACTGTTACTCAAGAAAAATGGGATAACAATGGTAATTTAACCAAAGAGACTACTACTAATACCGTTTATGACGGAGTTGGACCTAAGATTGAAGTAGCAGAACAAGGTAATAGTCACATCATTACTATTACAGATCAAATTCGTGATCGTGAAGGGATCAAGGAAAAACCAAATGCTAAACCACAAGTAATTGAGGTTAAGGATGGTAAAGATGGTGAGACTCCAACTATTACTAAAGGTGAAGGCAAAGATGAAAATGGTCATGTATTTACTACAGTGACCTTTACAACCAGCAAGGGCTCAACTACTGTTGTAATTCCAAACGGTAAAGATGGTAGAGATGGCAAAGATTGTCAAGGAACTTGCGGTATTTGTGATAATCGTGACTTTAAACCAGTTAAATTTGATGCAAGGTATGAGGATGGAGCAGATCTCGGTAGAATTCAGCTTAGATTTATACCAGTTGAATTAGGTGACCGACCATCCAATGTGACAGCTGCAGTTAAGCATACAAGAAGTCGTCGTTCTTTAGGTGATCAAGAAGTAGCTAATGCAGGATTATTGAATTTGATGGCAACTTCAGTTTTAGTAGGAAGTGATCGAGAAGCAGTTGATTATCCTGCAGAAGATAAGACTGTTCAAGGTCCTATAGCTAATACTTATAAGGTAGAAGGATTATTAGATGGTATGGTCTTTAATCCAGAAGATGCTACAATTACTGGTAAAGCTAAGATTACTGATTGGAAAGATGGCGAAACTAAACGTCGTGTACCAATTCGTGTTACAGTTTATAACTCTGATGGCTCAACAAAAGTAGCTGAAAGTGATATAGTTGTGACTCGTACCATAACGTCCAAACCTAGTGTTCAAGGTACATCAACTCCAGATACTTCAATACCTAATCCAGGTAAATCAATGTCATATGTGGGTGTTGTACCAGGAACTAGACCATACTACACACTTAAGATGATTGGTCGTCCTTTGCCTAAAGGGATCAAATTTGATTCAACGACAGGGACATTCACAGGTACTGCTAAGGTTGATGATTGGCAAGATGGTGAAGTTTCACGTATTTATCCATTTGTAGTGACTGTAGTAAATTGTGATGGTAAGCAATATAAGGCAGAAGATTCAATTACTATTTATCGTAAGATTAATCCAGAACCAGCACCAGTTCCAGAACCAACGCCAGTTCCAGAACCAATGCCAGTTCCAGAGCCAGCACCAGTTCCAGAACCAATGCCAGTTCCAGAACCAACACCAGTTCCAGAACCAGCACCAGTTCCAGAAAAACCAGTTTCAACTGACAAGACACCTACAAGTGGTAAGGAAAAATTACCACAAACAGGGGAAACATCCGATATTGCGAGCTTAGTTGCAGCACTTTGCTTAGCAGCCGGATTAGTAGTTTTGCCAAAGAAAAAAGAACAGGATTAAGGACTGTGTTCTATTAAACTGATGATTTATAGATAATCAATTATGAGGAAGTGTATGGATTTTTAAATCCATGCACTTTTTTGTAGCAAGACAATGGGTTAAATAATTTTAATTGACTGCAAAGGTAGATATGCTTTAATCTTAAATATGTGTGCCTTTAAGATAAAAAATACAAATAATAAGGAGATGGAGGAATGGTCTTTAATAGAAGACGAAGTAATCTATGTTATGGAATTAGAAAATTAGCTATTGGTGTAGTTTCTATGGTGATTAGTGTGGCTTTTTTGACAGAAATATCTGTATCTCAAGCTAAAGAAAATACATCTAATTATCAAGAACACCTAGTAGATAAAAAAGCATCTGTAGCTGATTTAACGAAAACTAGGAAAAAATCAAAAAATCAGGTTGAGTCTTTCAGACCTTTGAATCAGCAGGATATGATTAAGCTTGCACAAGGACAATTAACGCTGCCAGGAGGTCAGGTTGATCCAAGTTTTTATCATGAGCCAGTTCTGGATGTGGCTGGAGATGATGACCATGATGGCTTAAAGAATGGTCAAGAATTGTATGTTGAAAAGGTTAACAACCGTGAATTTTTGGGCTATCATACTCATCCGCTATTAAGTGATAGTGATGGTGATGGATTATTAGATGCTGATGAGATTAAGAATCATACTGATCCGTTGGTTTGGAATATTTGTGATCGAGATTTAGCTATGATGATGGAGTTGAGTTATCGAGATGATAATTATATTCAACAAGTACTTGATTCGCATCATCCTTTGAAAGAAAAATATAATGGTCGACAAGAATATGAATTAATGCATACGGAATTAGCACCTTTTTGGAAAGCAGAAAAATCTTTCCACGAATCAGATGGATTGGATGCAACTTTTTTTGTTACGCATTCTGATTTACCATATTTGAAGGATAATCAAGTACAGGTTTTGGCAATTAGAGGTACGAAGGGTGGAGCAGATCTTGATGATGATTTGAATTTGACTTTAGGAATGACCCCAGGTCAAGTTGATAGCTTGAACAAAATTTTAAAGCAATTACAAAATGAAGGTGCTTTAACGAATACATATTTGACGGGACATTCATTAGGTGGATATTTGGCAATGACTGCTTTGGTTGAAGCACGTGATAAAGGTTATACTGGAATTAAAAAAGCTGTAACCTTTAATGCCCCTAAAATTAGGGGAAATTTATTCAATAAGAAGATGCAACGTGTTGCTAAAGAAGCAAATTTGTTAACTCAACGAGGAGAAGCGATCCATTATGCTGTTTCAAATGATAATGTGATTTCAGCGGTTGGAAATTTTATCGGTGCGAAATCGGTTGGAAAATCAGCTAATGGACATAGTTCACGTACTTATTTTGAAGATCGCATCATGCAATTCGGCTTTAAGCAGGGTAGGAGAAAATCTTCTATGGCAGGCACTGGAGACCAAGAAGCTAATTTGAAAAAGGTATTAGCTGGCTTTAGTAATCCTGTAGTAGCAACGCAAGCAGATGCATATCCTGCAAAGATTAAAAATCATATTGTCACAGAAGTTGGGGTAATTCCTGATTTAACACAATGTATTTTGAATCGTAATGAACTTCCCTTAGCTAAGGTTGAAGATAAAACAAGCTCCATGCATTTATATCAACCTTATCAAATAGGCAAAGGTCAATGTGGTAGCTTAAGCTTAACTTATCAAGATGGATCAAAGAAAACATATTTTGTAACCATTGATGTGCAAAAAGCCAAGCTCGCAGGTGTAGTAACTAGCAAGGGTGAACCTTTAATGCAAGAAACAAAACCAGCAGGTGTAGTAACTAGCAAAGTCGATCCCTTAGTGCAAAAAGTCAAGCCCGCAGGTGTAGTAACTAGCAAGGGCGATCCCTTAGTGCAAAAAGCTAAACCAGAAGGTGTAGTAACTAGCAAGGTCGATCCCTTAGTGCAAAAAGCCAAGCCCGCAGGTGTAGTAACTAGCAAGGTCGATCCCTTAGTGCAAAAAGCCAAGCCCGCAGCTGTAATAACTAGCAAAGTCGATCCCTTAGTGCAAAAAGCTACCCCCGCAGGTGTAGTAACTAGCAAGGGTGATCCTTTAGTAGAACTAACAAAAGCAGATCATGCTACAGAATTAAGTCATTTGACAGAATTGCTAGAAAAAAAGTACCATCTATCAAGCAGAAACAACTTAGTCAACAGATATCATCAGATGTACATATTAATGCTAAAAAACTGCCTCAATTGGGAGCAGATTGTAGAATTTTAGTTTATTTAGTTTCCTTTATGTCAATATTTATAATTGGTTCATCCAAATATGTGATAAATAAAGATAAAAAATAAGTTGATGATTCATTCAAGACGTATCAATTTAACTATTATGGTTAATTTGATGCGTTTTTTGTTTATCAGGACAATGTTATCTTAAATTAGCTAAATGTTGCTTAAAAATGGTATTTTTGCTATAATAATCTATATGTTGCTGATTTAGCTCAGTCGGTAGAGCATCTCCCTCGTAAAGAGAAGGTCGGAGGTTCGATTCCTCTAATCAGCATTAGTTGAATAATCATTTAAGTGATATAGTTTTTGAAGCTATATCATTTTTTATATTTATGATAAGGCTTACATTGCAAAAAATGGATATTAACTTTTAAATTTATGGTAAAATTGAGGCGTCTGAGTTGAAAAATCAGGCAGTTGAAATTTATTATTTATGTTTTATAACAGTGCGTTATTATGGGGAGGATCCATATGAATTTTAAAAAGAAACTGTTACTATTAGCTACATCAGCTCTTGCTATGTTAACCTTATCAGCATGTTCTAAAAATAGTAGTTCAACAGATGGTAAGGTTGCCACAAATATTACTAAAAAGACTACTGTCGTCTTTTGGCACTCTATGACAGGAGCATCTGAGAAATGTATGAAGCAATATGCTGCGGAGTTTGAAAAAAAACATCCTAACATACATATTAAATTGGAAAACCAAGGTAATTATGCAGATCTCCAGTCTAAGATCAATGCAACTTTGCAATCACCTAAGAATCTGCCAACTATTACTCAGGCTTACCCAGGTTGGTTGTATGATGCTGCTAAATTAAATAAGCTGGTTAATTTAAAACCATATATTGAAAATAGCCAAATAGGATGGGGTTCTGTGGCCAAGAGTGATATTAAGGATAAATTATTGCTTGGTGCTCAAATTGGCGGTAAGCAATATGGTATACCATTTAATAAATCTTCAGAAGTATTATTCTATAATAAAGACGTTTTTGATAAATATAATTTAAAAGTACCACGTAATATGTCTGAATTAGCTCAATGTGCTAAAACTATCTATAAAAAGAGTAATCATGCCTTAGTTGGTGCAGGTGTTGATGAATTGGCAAATTACTACATTTTATCTATGAAGGAACAAGGTATTGATTTTGATAAGAATATTGATATGACTTGCCCTGAATCTAAAAAAGCTTTGAATTGGTACATCAAAGGATTAAAAGAAGGTTATTTGCAAATAGCTTCTGCCAATGGTTATCTTTCAACTGATTTTGGTCACCAAAAAGTTGCAATGTTCATCAGTACATGTGCTAGTGAAGCATATGTTAAAATGGGTATGGGCAAAAACAAGTTTAATTATGGAGTAGCACCACGTCCATCTAAATATAATGTGCAACAAGGAACAGATATTTATATGTTTAATAAGGGAACTGCTGAGCAAAAATCTGCTGCCTTTATGTTTATTAAATTCATGTTGTCTAAGCGTAATCAATTGAAATTAGCACATGCAACTGGTTATATGCCGGTTTTAAAGTCTATTTTAAAATCTGATGATTATAAATGTTCTAAAGATTCAAAGGTTGCTGGTATATTAGATAAAACGACTGCTAATATCTATAATTTGAAGATTAGTAAGAATGAAAATGCAGCTTACTTCCAATTAAAATCTTCAATGCAAGCAATTTTATTGGCTGCTAAGAAAGGTGACAGTGTTGTTCCTGTCATCAAAGCCAATCAATTGAAACTAGCTCATTGCTGGAAACAATAGTTTAATGATAATTTAAAAATACTATTTATATCTCCTATGATTAGATACAATAATCATAGGAGATTTTTTTACACAAAATAATTGATAAGTGTGGGATATATGAAAATACTAATAGTTGAAGATGAAGCAACACTAGCCAGTTTATTGGAAGAAGAATTAGTTCAGTGGGGTTATTTGAGCAAAAAAGCAAGCAATTTTAATGACATTTTAGCGGAAGTTACAGATTTTAAGCCGGATTTGGTCTTAATGGACGTATCGTTACCTTTTTATAATGGATTTTATTGGACAGAAAAAATTAGGCAGATATCACATGTACCGATTATTTTTATTACTTCGCATACTGAATCAGGTGATATTGTAAGAGCGATGCAAATGGGAGCAGATGAGTATATTACTAAGCCGATTGATATAACTGTAACTATAGCTAAAATTCAGGCTGTTTTACGTCGAACTTATGACTATAAAGTAGGCAGTGATAGTATTATGTATGGTGATTTAAAATTAAATTTGTCGGTGGCTAATCTAGAGGGTAAAAATTTTGTTTTAGAATTGACGCGTACAGAACTTTTGATATTGGAGATTTTGTTTAATTTTAAAAATAAAATTGCTAAAAGAGAAGCCATTATTAATTATTGTTGGCAAGGGGATGCATTTATTGATGATAATACTTTGGCAGTTAATATTGCTAGATTGAGGAAAAAGCTTAAAACAGTGGGTTATGATGAATTAATTCAAACGAAAAAAGGAATAGGATATTATTTGAAGTGATTGTATGGAAAAGATCAAAAAATTTGTTAAAACTGAAGTCAAAATTTGCGTAGCAGTGTTTATTGTATTATTAATTTTCTTTTTTGTTTTTTTATTTGCCAATTTGGATTTTTCTTTATTTTATTTATCACTGGAGATAGTGACTTTTTGCCTGTTAATTTACTTATTTATTTGCTGGGTGACTTTTAAAAAGAAGGAAAATTTACAAGAGCAAGTTAATCAGCTATTGATAGAAAATCGACAACTTAAGAATACAATCGACATTGAAAGAAAAGATTTAGAGGAATATTTTTTGCTATGGGTTCATCAAATAAAAACGCCAATTACGGTTTCGGATTTGATTTTACAAAAAGAAAAAAATCCTTATACGTGTCAACTAAAGGAACAAATGTTTTACATTCGTGAATATACTAATATGGCGATCAATTATATGAAATTGAAGGATCGTCAAGCAGATATGGACATTGCAGAAGTTGAAATCGATAAGTTGCTTAAGAGTTTACTAAGAAAGTATTCTGGTTTATTTATTGATAAAAATATTTCGCTAGATTATCAGCCAATTGATACCAAAATAATTACAGATGCAAGGTGGGCAACGATTTTGATTGAACAAATATTAGCTAATGCCTTAAAATATACTAATTCTGGTAAAATTACGCTTAGTTTTGATCGAGATAAAAATGCTTTAAAAGTTAAAGATACTGGAATTGGAATAAAGTCAGAAGATATAAATAAAATTTTTGATAGAGGCTATTCGGGTTTTAATGGACGTATCAATGAAAAGTCAAGTGGCATCGGGCTATATTTGGTGAAAAAGATTGCTATTTTGTTAAATATTAAAATAGAAGTTTGTTCAACAGTGAATGTTGGCAGCGAATTTATTATTTGCTTTCCTAAACAAAGTTACAATTTTGTAAGATAAGCCTTGTCATTGTAAGGTTAAATAAATGCTGGAGAATTTTATATTTCATATAATTAAATCATCAATAATTAAATCATCAAAATATT
Source organism: Lactobacillus iners DSM 13335 (assembly GCF_000160875.1). Lineage (GTDB taxonomy): Bacteria > Bacillota > Bacilli > Lactobacillales > Lactobacillaceae > Lactobacillus > Lactobacillus iners. The sequence continues at coordinate 98,274 of NZ_GG700804.1, read as the reverse complement.
AGGAGTGATTAAAATGGCGATTTTGGAATTAAAGAATATAAAACGAACCTATAAAACTAAATGTGTTGTAACTGAAGTCTTAAAGGGAATAGATTTTAGTGTGGAAGCTGGTGAGTTTGTTGCCATTATGGGCGAGTCTGGTGCTGGTAAAACTACTTTATTGAATGTTATTGCAACATTTGATAAGCCAACATCGGGTTCTGTTATTTTGAATGGCAAAGAGATTAGTACACTAAAAAATAGTGAAATTTCAACTTTTAGAAGAAATAAGTTGGGCTTTGTCTTTCAAGATTTTAATTTGTTAGATCAATTTAACAATCGGGATAATATTTATTTGCCGTTAGTTTTATCTAATCAAAAACCACAGCTAATGCAAGAACGGTTAGACCAAATTAAAGATCAATTGGGAATTAGTGAACTTTTAAATAAATACCCTTATGAAATTTCAGGTGGACAAAAGCAAAGAGTAGCGATTGCTCGTGCAATCATTACTAAGCCCGATTTAGTTTTGGCTGATGAACCTACAGGTTCGTTGGATTCAACGTCTTCTGAGATTATTTTAAATATGTTTGCCAAAATCAATCAGGCTGGACAAACTATTATGATGGTAACGCATTCTTTAAGAGCAGCTTCGTTTGCTAAAAGAATTTTATTTATCAAAGATGGAATTGTTTATCATGAAATTTATCGTAGCCAAGCTGAAAGTCAGTCTGAATTTATGGAGCGAATTAGCCAAGCTCAATTTATGTTGAAGCGAGGTGAGCAATAATGTCATTTTTAATGGCTAAGAAGTTTGCTCTTAAAAACTTAAAGGCCAACAAAGTATTAGAAATTCCTTTTGTTTTATCATCAGGAATTATGTTCATTTTATTTAATATTATGGTCAGTTTAGCCAGCAATTCCTATGTTATACATCGACATAAATTTTTAATAAGTATTATTAATATGGGTATTGTCATTGTAGGAATTTTGGCTGTGATCTTTGTTTTATATAGTGTATCTGTTTTATTAAAAAGAAAAAATAAAACTTTGGCACTGTATAGTATTTTAGGCTTAGAAAAAAAGCATATTAGAAAAATTATTAGTATTGAATTTATGTATCTCTTTACAATGATTTTAGCTATTGCTACAGTAGGAGGATACATATTTGGTCAGCTAGCTTTTTTAGGATTAAATTATTTAATGCGAGATATGGGAGTAAATGTAATGCATTACCCACTAAGTATCTTGGCAATAGTCTTGACCATGGTCGTTGTAATCATTTTATATCTTATTACGGTTATTAGATTAAGCTTTACAGTTTATATTTCAACACCAACGGAATTATTAAATAAACAACATAGTGGTGAAGGTGAACCCAAGTCACGCTATTTGGTTTTATTATTTGGATTAATAACCTTAAGTGCAGGATATTGGATTGCCTTGACAACTAAGGGTACTTTAGAATCTATTACTAACTTCTTTATTGCGGTACTATTAGTGATATTTGCAACTTATGCTTTATATGTTGCATTAACGGTTGTTGCTCTTAAATTACAAAAGAAACATTCCAGTTATTTCAAGCCAGTTAAATTTTTGAGTGTGAGCGGTTTATTATATCGTATTAAAAGTAATGCCTTATCATTAGCAAGTATAGCAATTTTGGGTTCAGGGGTTATAGTTACTCTATCTGCGGTGACTATGATTTATTATTCAGCTAATATGAATTTTAAAAATGCAATTCCACGGTCATATGAATTAATTAGTGGTGAAAATATTGACTTGCACAATTATAAAAAGGTATCTAATACTTTAAAAAAGCAAGTTGAAAAAACAGTCGATAATAAATCACAAGTTGTTCATTCATACGTTGGTTATAATTGTGAAAGCTGGTGTGAAAAAAAAGGTGATCAGTTAAAAATACTAAATAATGAATCTTTATCTTCTCGAACATCTAAGATGTTATATGTTGGTGATTTAGTTGGATATAATGCCAACTTGCATAAAAAGATTAAATTGCAAGATGATGAGATTTTACTTTGTAATAATAGAATCGAGAAACTTAATGTTCATAAGCTAAGGATTGGAGGGCGAACTTTTAAAGTAAGGACAGTTGATAACTTTGTTCCTGCAAACGTTGCCATAGAATCATATGGTATTATTGTCAAAGATCTCAAGACTATGTTATTTTTTAGCAAACTTTTTGTAAAAGCAACTGGTGGAATGGCTACTAATGCTAAGATTAGTTGTAGTTACAACTGGGATGTTAAGGGTATAAGTTATAAAAAATATTCGAAACGGGTGCATGTACTTTCTGCTAATAAGGTAGAGTTTGTTGATGCCAAAGAATTTTTAACGAGATTTTATGAAATTAATGGTGGATTTCTCTTTATTGGAATTATTATCGGTATTATTTTCTTAGTTGGTACGATATTAATTATTTACTATAAACAAGTTTCAGCCGGATATGAAGATCGTCATAAATTTAGAATTATGAAAGAAATTGGGTTGGAAGATGCTTTGATTAAGAAATCTAATACATCACAACTGATGTTATTGTTATATTCTCCCCTATGTGTGTCGATTATTCATTGTATAGTTGCTTCGAAGATTGTTTTTAATTTGGTGCAAATGTTCGGTGGAATTAAGTGGCAAAATTATAATATTTGTTTAGCTGCAGTGATTTCAATTTTCTTTATTATATATTTATTAGTGTTTAAGATAACATCTAGGATTTACTATAATATAGTTAGATAAAGTATTAGTTAAATTTTCTCTGATTAAGTATGATTATTTAAAATGGCTCTTTCTTTGAAATAAGGAGTCATTTTATTTTTTATATGCTATTATCTTAATAAAGACCTAAAAAATGGGGGCGTTGTTTAGTTATGGTATTATCAATAGCTGATTGTAAATATTTTGCTAATAGAGTTAATGACTTTCTGACTTTTCCTGAATTAGAACAGCTGAATAGTGAACAATTGTGGAGATTGAAGAATCTAGTTAGAAATATCAAAAATATTTCGTATGATTGTTTTAGTACTAGTGTAAAAGCGTATGCCCTGACTGGGGATGCTATCTATTTTGAAGCATTTGATAAATTATTAAGAAAAGATCAATTGCTTAGTCCTATTTTAAATTGGTCTATAACTAATCAAACAATGCCTTCTTTTTTGCTAGATCGTGATGGCCAAATCATCATTAATGAAGGTATAAAGCATGATAGTTGGTATGTTTATGATTTTAAGTATGATTATCATTTAAAGATTCCTGAATTAAAGTCTGTGTGTAATAAATTAGGCTTAACTTCTGCTGAGTTATTAAGTTTAGTTCAAAATTATTCATGGCAAATTGTTGTCAAACTGTTATTTTTAATCCAGCGGTTGATTGTTTCTAAGCATTATTACATGAATTATCTAAATATGGCGTCTATCATAAAAAAAGCAATAGTTGATGATAAAATTGCTTGGTTAGTAAATATTTTAGAATTTGTTTATCAACGAAAGCTAACCTTAATTTGTAAATTTGATGAACAATGGTATATTGATAATTCAGTATATCCACTTGAATTTTGTAAGGAAAATATGCTATCGGGTGATTTGTTGACTGAAGATGACTATAATATGTTGGTACAAGAAAAGATAGCTATAATGTTTCGTAATTATGAACATATGGAAGTACTGAGTGCATTTATTCACGATTATTTAGAAAAATATTTAACTTCTCAATTGACCTATGAAGACGCACGTCTTGATGTTAATAAAGTTATCAATGGTGTTAATTTAAAGAAAAATATAACGGCACTTTCTAAAATAGTAGTTAAATCCATTCCATTGTCACTAAACAAAATTTTAGAAGATGTCATGAATGATACCCAAAGTTGTGATCAGGATCTTTTAGGATTTAATATTTTTGCAGATAGTGATGCCAATCCATATTATTGCAATTACAGCAATGGGTTGAGATATTTTAAATTAGCGACCAAGCATCAATTAGTGCTTAAATATATGCAAAAAGTATTTTCTGATGATAATACTATATATCGTTGGTTATTGTGGTGGCGTTTGCAACAGTGGTTACGTCAAAATAAGGTAGTAGCAAAAGGATATATCACTACTTTTAGTTATATTAGTAAATTACCTGTTGAATTGACAGAATGGATAGAACAAGGTGTTGTACCACAAAAAATAACATTAACTGACAATGTCTATGTAATTATTCCTAAAAGAATTCAAAAACGCTTGCAAAAGTATCCTTTAAATTTGCAGGATTATGAATAAAATTTTAATAAGGTGAGGTATTAAAGATTGGAACCAATTTTTTTAAAACCCTATTTTCGTTCTAAGATATGGGGCTCTCGTAAGTTTGAAAAAATTTTTAATGATTTACCAGAAGGTAAGATTGGAGAAGCCTGGATTATTTCTGGGTATCCAAATTGTTCCTCAACAGTTATAAAAGGTTCATATCAAGGTCTTAATTTGCGAGAACTATATCAGCAAAAACCTGATTTATTTGGTCAACCGCATGCTGCTGAGTTTCCCCTTTTAGTTAAATTATTAGATGCTAATGATAATTTATCAGTACAGGTGCATCCAGATGATGAATATGCCAAAATTCATGAAAATGATTCAGGTAAAACTGAATGTTGGTATATTTTACAAGCTGAGCCAGGTGCGAAGTTAATCTACGGTCATCATGCTGAAACAAAGGAGCAATTAGCAGCATGGATAAAAAATGGTCAATGGAACAAATTGTTACGATATGTGCCAATCAAAACTGGTGATTTTTTATATGTTCCTGCGGGTTGTGTTCACGCTTTAACCAAAGGAATCATGGTTATTGAAACGCAACAATCAAGTGATGTTACTTATCGATTATATGATTGGGATCGGATTGATAATAAAACAGGACAAAAAAGAGAGTTACATATTCAGCAGTCGCTAGATACGATTCAAGTGCCACATGTCGATCCTTATTTAGAAAGAGCAGTTAGCAAGTTTCCTGCTGCTACCTTGGTTCGTTTGGCTAATCCTCCATATTCACCTCATTTTTATCTATGGCAATTGGATGTTTTCGGGGAATTTGAATGGAATATGTTAAATTACCAATATTTGTTGGTTTCAGTGATTAGTGGGCAGGGTAAGTTGATTTTTGATGGCAATGACTATAATTTATCATTAGGTGATAGTTTTATTGTTCCTAACAAATATAATAATTTTAAATTTGTTGGCGAAAGTTTAAAAATTATTATTTCTGTACCTACTAATGAAGAATAGGATGAATAAAAATGTTATATATTGCATGTGGAATTATTTTATTTATGATTGGCTTAATTTGGTTAATATCACCAGCTAAAAAGCCGAATAATCTTTATGGTTATGTGTCATATTTGGCAATGGTGAGCGAAGAAGGCTTTAAATTTGCTCAAAAAAGTGCTGCTAAATATTTTATGCTTTATGGTAGTATTCAATTTGGATTAGGCTTAATCATCCACTTGTTAAAGTGGGATGGTTGTATCGTTTTATGGCTGCTGACTTTTTATTTATTTATAATTTTTCCTTTTATCAGTACAGAAAAAGCATTACAGCGTTTCTTAAAAGCACGTGATTTATTGCCTTATGACTATATTGAGCCGGATAAAGTTAAGCATAAACTAACCAAGGGATTTAAAGATTAAGATGAATATACTATTAATCGAAAAAGAAGAAGCTATTATCCAAATTCTAGAAGCTTTTTTTATGAAGGAAAAGTGGAATTACGATATTGCTACTGATGGGGTTATTGGTACCAAAATGTATAGTTTGAACAAAAATAAATATAATTTAGTCTTAGTAGATGTAGAGCTACCTTCACTTGATGGAGTTGAAGTAGTAAAGTATATTCGCAATATATCATTAGAAACACCGATTCTGGTTTTAGCTGAAAAGAAATTTGAAGAAGAATTGATCTCTTCATTGCAACAAGGGGCAGATGGTTATTTAGCACGCCCATTTAGTCCACTTTTGATGGTTGCGAGAATCAAAGCTTTATATCGCCGAATTAATTTGGAACGTGGCAAAAGAGTTAATCTCAATATTGAGCAAGTTATTTGTACAAAGTATTTAAAGATTTATCCGGAAAAACATAAAGTTATTTTTAATAAGCAGGAGATTAATAGCCTTTCGCCGAAAGAATTCGCTATTTTAACAATATTAGCTAGTAGTCCGACGCAGGTTTTTTCACGTAAAAAATTATTGGAATTGGTATGGGGCAATGAATATTTTGGTGATGCTCGGACGATTGATACACATGTAAAAACCTTACGCCAAAAATTAGAGAAAGTAGGACCGCATGTTATTATTACAGTTTGGGGTGTTGGTTATAAATATGATGAACTAAATTTTGATATTTAGCTATAAAAATGACTATGATAAATTTGTAGTGTTTCCATAAAGCTGGATTAAGCATCTAACTATTTGAGAGCACTATATTTTGATCATAGTCTTTTTTTATATGCAATTTTTTGCACTATTTATTTAGTGGTGCATCTTCTTTTAATAAGTTTTTTGCTTCTTTTCGTGTCTTAATAACATTTGCAGGAAGGTCGAATAATTTATCTTTATTAATTTGGAATGCATCTGTTTTGTACATATCAATAGTTGAACCTCTATTTTCAGAATAAAGGGAAGTTGAATTATTGCCTACCATTTTTCTAATTCTAATCATATTAAGATAATTCAATTGATAATTGAAAGTTAAAGGGTCGACTGGAATGAAACCCTTTGGGGTATAGAAACGTAAAAGATTACGATTATTCAATAAATCGGAGTAACGTAAAGACTTAGCCGCTTGCTTAATTAAATGCTCAATATGGGCTTTTTGTTTATCTGTCAGATTATTGATTTTTTCACCAGTGTTAAAATCGTATATTCGATTAAGATTATTTCTACCGCCCATAATAATATAATGTGGTGTAATGATTGTGCCATTTCTGAAAATAACAAATTTTTGCCGCTTATTAGATAATAGGTCATTACCAAATTGAATGTAGTTTTTAGTATCAATACCTAGTAAGTGAAGTAAAGTTGGTAAAACATCAATTTCGCCAGCAATATTGGATTTGATACCACCTTTTAGTCCGTTCATATGGATCATAAATGGAACTCGTTGCAAGTTAATAGTGTCATATTCACTCCATGGTTTATCAGCTTTGTTGAGAATAGGAGCTAGGGCATTAGTTTCATTGTCTGAGCTACCTACACCATAATGATCTCCATATAAAATTACTATTGATTTTTTGTCTAGGCCCGATTTTTTCAAATATTCAAAAAACTCTCTGATTGATTGATCTAAATAATGAGCAGTTTGAAAATAGTTATTAATGGTGGTGTTGTTAGTATTGGTAGTTTTAAAATCTTTATCTAAATCTTCAGTGTCCATATTATAGGGATAGTGGTTAGTTACTGTTAAAAATTTGACATAAAAAGGTTGTTGCAGTTGTTCTAGATATTTGATACTCTCGGCAAAAAGCAATTTATCTTTAAGTCCGTAGCCAACTTTATCTTTCTTCTCGTTGAAATAATATGATGAGTCGAAGAAATAATTATAGCCTAAATTTTTATAGACTTCATTACGATTCCAAAATGTACCGATGTTTCCATGAAAAACAGCGGATGTGTAGCCTCGTTGTCTTAAAATTTGAGGAGCTGCTTGGAAGGTGTTTTCATTACCTAATGACGAGAATAAAGATCCATCGGCAATACCAAAAGTGCCAGTTTCTAGCATCGTCTCAGCATCACTAGTTCTCCCTAAACCTACTTGGTGGAAAAAGTTTTTGTAGGAAATAGTATTTTTGCTATGATAAATACTATTTAAAAAAGGTGTTACTTCTTTATTGTTAATCTTTAAATCAATTAAAAATTGTTGGAAACTTTCTAGATGTAATATAATGACATTTTTACCTTTAGCTTTGCCAAAATATTTAGGATTAATGCCAGCATATTTTTTCCTAGTATAAGCTAAAATTTTATTGATTTGGCTAGCATTAATATTTCTTTTGCTACTGCCAGATTGTGCACTGCGTGTTAAATCATATAGCGTATAATTGCTTAAGCCAATGTATTTGACAACGTAAGAACGATCAAAAGTATTACGTAATAATTTTGGTCGAGCTGTTTCCGCTAATGCTAAGTTTAGCAAGGCAATGAAAAGTCCAAATGATGTAATGGCAAAAGAAAAATTAATATTATAATGTCGCTGATCAAGCTTAATTATTTTTAACACCAATAAACAAACAATAACGATGATGTCTAACCAGATTAAAATATCTAATGGTTGCATCAATGCAACAGTACTTTTACCTAAACCTTGCGTCACTTTACTAGTATTTTGAATCGTTTTAAAGGTTAAAAAGTCGTTGAATTGCCTAAAGTAAATAATATTTGAAAATAATAATGTAGTATTGGCGATATCCAACAAAATCATAAAAATATATGACAAAAGTGGCTTAGTAATATAAAAGGCAATACTAAATAAAATTATTGTTGAGCCTAGAGAAGAGATCAATGCAATAATTTGTTGGTAATAATCATTTAGTTGTAATTTAAAATAAAAGTAAAAGGCAAACATGTATTTTAACCAGAATAATATAGTTAGTATCGTTAAAAAACATACTTTACTTTGCCTAAAATTATATTTGTTATTTATCATCAATTTACTCCTTATACTGATATTTTACTGATATTTTTAAAAAACGCCAAATTTTAATTATAAATACTTTTCAACAAGCTAGATCAGTTAGTATTTCAAGTGTTTTCATCATCTAAATGATAATTGTTTGCGGTAACATACGATTGTAGTATTTTTTCGGATTTTTTCTGCTAAAATGAAAGTGTATACAGTTTTAATTCTCATAGAAAGAAGTTTGAAAGATGACAAAAGTTTTAAGTTTTGACGATAGTAAATTGGCACCTTTTGTTCATGATAATGAATTAAAGGAAATGCAAGCTATGGTGAACGCTGCAGATCAAGAATTACGTGAAGGAACTGGAGCAGGAGCAGACTTCCGTGGCTGGATTGATTTACCTGTAAATTATGATAAAGATGAATTTGCCCGAATTAAAAAAGCTGCTGCTAAAATCCAAAAAGATTCTGAAGTTTTAATCGGAATTGGAATTGGTGGATCTTATTTAGGAGCTCAAGCTGCGATTGAATTTTTAAATAGTGCTTTTTATGGCAAAGGCAAAGAAAAGTATCCAACTGTTGTTTTCTGTGGTAATTCAATTTCTGGTTCATATTTATATGATTTAATTGAATGGTTAGGTGATAAAGACTTCAGCTTAAATATTATTTCTAAGTCAGGTACTACTACAGAACCATCCATTGCCTTTCGTGTGTTGAAAGAAAAATTAGTTGCTAAGTATGGTAAAGAAGAAGCAGCTAAGAGAATTTATGCTACAACTGATCGTCAAAAAGGTGCTTTAAAGACTGAAGCAGATGCTGAGGGATATGAAGAATTTGTTGTTCCTGATGATTTAGGAGGACGTTTCTCAGTATTATCAGCAGTAGGTCTTTTACCAATAGCAGTTGCTGGTGGTGATATTGATGCCTTGATGAAAGGTGCAGCTGATGCACGCAGTGACTATCAAACTACTGATGTTTTAGGTGATAATCCATATAAGTATGCTGCTTTAAGAAATATTTTGTACCGCAAAGGATTTACTACAGAATTGCTAGAGAATTACGAACCAACATTGAGAATGTTTGGTGAATGGTGGAAACAATTGTTCGGTGAATCTGAAGGTAAAGACCAAAAGGGTATTTATCCATCTAGTGCAAACTTTACTACTGATTTACATTCATTGGGTCAATATATTCAAGAAGGGCGTCGCAATTTGATGGAAACTGTTGTGCGAGTAGAAAATCCAAGTCATGACATTACTATTCCAAATGATGCTGAAAATCTAGACCAGTTAAACTTCTTATCTGGTAAGACGATGAATTATGTCAACGATCGTGCATATGAAGGTGTAGTTTTAGCACATACAGATGGTGGAGTTCCAGTGATGACTGTCAATATTGCAGATCAAAGTGAACATACATTAGGTTATATGATTTACTTCTTCGAATTGGCAGTAGGTATATCTGGATATTTGAATGGAATTAATCCATTCAACCAACCAGGTGTTGAAAGCTATAAACGTAATATGTTTGGTCTTTTAAACAAGCCTGGTTATGAAGATTTACATGATGATTTAACTAAGAGACTTTAATAACTTATAATTTGCTAAAAAAGATATATGTACATATATCTTTTTTTATTTTCATATGATATCTTTTACTATATGTGAGGAGGCGAATCTTATGTTAACAATTAAGCAGTTAAATAAGAGTTTTGGCAATAAACAAGTCTTATATGATGTTAACTTTACTGCTCAAGATGGACATATTTTGGGATTGATCGGAAAAAATGGATCTGGTAAAACTACTATTTTTCATAGTATTTTAAAATTTGTGGAATATAGTGGTGCTATTTCAATTGACGGTCATCCATTCGGAGCAGGTGATTACAATAGTGTGGGTTATTTACCCGAAGAACGTAGTTTGTTACCTAAATTCAAGATTAAGCAACAGATTAAATTCTTAGCTAGGTTAAAAGGAATGGATGATAAAGAAATCGATAAATTATTAGCTGACTGGATGTCGCGACTTGAAGTTAAAGGAAAGGTTGATGACAAAATAAAAAGTCTTTCTAAAGGAAATCAACAAAAAGTGCAAATGATTGCGACTCTTATTCATAATCCACAATTAATTATTTTAGATGAACCTTTTAGTGGATTAGATCCTTTGAATGTTGAAATAATGAAGCGTGAGATTCTTAATCAAAAAAGTAAAGGAGCAACAGTTATCTTCTCAGATCATAATATGTCTAATGTAGAAGAGCTATGTGATGACGTGGTAATGATAGACAATGGTAAAGTTGTGCTTAACGGAAATACTTATGATGTGCGTAATAAATTCGGCTTAACGCGGATATATGTTAGAACCTCTATGGCTATTGAGGACTTATCCAAAATTGAGGGTGTTGAAAAAGCAGAATTACTTAATGATGGTCGAATCAAATTATACTTAACTTCGGCTGAATATGGTTATACAATTTTTGATATCTTATCACAAGGAAAATATATCCAAACATTTGATCAGGAGCCTCCTACTTTGAATGAGATATTTAAGCAAAAGGCGGGTGAAGGTTTATGAAAAAGATATTAATTGTTGCCAAGGAAACATTTTTTCGCCAAATAAAATCTTGGGGCTTTATATTTATGGTATTAGGTCCATTCATTATTGTTGGCATTAATATCATCATTGGTCTTGCTACAGCTAAGAGTGCTCACCAAAAGAATGACACTGATAATAGGATTGCTGTAGTTTGTAAAGATAATTTACTAAAAACCAATTTAAAAGCTAATCCAGATGTTAAACTTTATGACAATCAAGCTACAGCTAGTAAATTATTTGAAAAAGGGAAAATTAAAGGTTATCTTTACTTGACTATTAAAAAGAATCAGCAATTGGATGCAACGGTTTATCTGCAACCAACTGATTCTAGCAATATTCATAAAAGAAGTAGTGTAATTATATCTGGACTACAAAATAATATTAATTTTGCTACAGCTAAGCTATCTAATGAACAAAAAAAGAAAATTATGACAGTACCTGAGGTACATGTAAAACAAGCAGAAAAGTCCAAAGAAATCAAAAATGATACAGGTATTAAAATAATCTGTTTCTATGCTGTCTGTTTTATCTTATATTTCATTTTGTTGATATATAATGGTGTTACTACACAGGAAATTGCTACAGAAAAAGGAACTAAGATTATGGAAGTTGTTTTTTCAAGTATGCCTGGTGGTGATTACTTTATTGGTAAAATAATGGGATTAATTGGAGAAGTATTATTGCACATAGGCATTTATCTTGTAGGTGGATATAGCATTTGGCGATTATTACCTTATTTTAAAGAAGGTAAAACATTAGTACATCAATTTGATCCTTTTGTTGGTGCAATTTTAGGTAATATAGGTGTTTATAGTCTGATATATGTTGTTGCTGCATTAATCATTTGTCTTATTTTGGCTGCATTATGTGGAGCTTTGGCTTCTAAGCCAGAAAATGCAGGTAAAACTGCCCAATTTATGACAATTTTGATTATTTTGTGTTTTATTTTAGCTACACAATTTAATAATAATGTACATAGTAACTTGTTATTTGTTTTATCATATGTTCCTTTTATTTCTTCATTTATGATGCCAATTAGAATTATTTATGAAGTAGCATCTACGTGGGAAATATTAATTTCAATTTCAATAACAGTAGGCTTTTTAATAGGGATATTGATCTTAATTAGAAGAATATATCCACGTTTAATTTTACAGACTGATGATAGTGTGTTTAAGGCACTTAAAAAGGCTATGATGAAATAATAGTCAATAAAAAAAGCTACTTTAAATAAAGAGCTTTTTTTATGTGAGTAAGAAATCGTAAGATTGGGTTGACCGGGCTCGAACCGATACATTAGGGATTCAGAGTCCCCCGCCTTACCAATTTGGCTACAACCCAGTAATCACCCGTACGAGAATTGAACTCGTAACTCCACCTTGAGAGGGTGGCGTCTTAACCATTTGACCAACGGGCAAAACTAACAATAACTAATATAATTTAATATTTTAAAGATGTCAAGGCTTATAATTAAAATTTTGTATAATCGATGGTAATTTGATATGTATAGCAGGTATGATATATATTAAGTGGGTGATAAATTATGGAGTTCTTAAAGACTAAAAAATTGATTGAAATGATGGTAGCATCCAAAATAGTACCTGGTGTTAATTATCTAATTTTTAAAAATAATGATGTATGGCAAAATACAGTAGGGTTGTCACAAATAATACCGCAACCTATTCCATTAAAAGCAGATGCAATTTATGATTTAGCTAGTTTGACTAAGGTTATTGGCACAACTAATGTTCTGTTGAAATTAGCAGATGAAGGTAAAATTGCTTTCAATGATACTTTAAAGATGTATTTGCCTGAATTTTTAGATAAGAGAGTAAAATTAAGTGATTTATTAACACATACTAGTGGTATTAAAGGTTGGATTGCTAATCGGGATCAATTAAATGCACGTGAATTATTGCAGGCAATTATTAATCTACCTGTAACAGAAGAGTTTGAACATAAAGTGCGTTATGCTGATACTAATTTTATTTTATTAGGCTTAGTACTTGAAAAAATATATCAGCAAGATTTGCAAGATATCATTATGCACGAAGTAATCAAGCCTGCAGGACTTAAAGCAACTAGTTTTGCTCCTGATGCTAATAAAACAGTCCCTACAGCAATGAATCAGCAGGGAATTATGTTGTGCGGTGTAGTGCATGATCCTAAAGCACGAGTGTTAGGTAAAAGTTGTGGGTCAGCAGGATTATTTTCTAATATTGCTGATTTATATCGATTAGCACAAGGCTATGTTGGATTAAGGGATGATATTTTGCCTTTTGGCTCAGCAACATTATCTGAGTTATACAAAATAAAAACCCCCGCTAAGCTGCATGCTCGTAGCTGGGGGTGGGATTTGTGCTTTGATCCATCTGATCATCATACATTGATTTATCATACAGGATTTACTGGAACATTCATGTTACTTGATAAGGTCAAAAAAACAGGGCTAATTGTCTTAACAAATCGTATATATCCTTCTGGACACAATTTGATTTTCCTAAAAATGCGTCAAAAAATTATCGAGTCTTTTTTATTAGAAAACTCGATAATTTAAATTTACATATTTACATTGATTATTTTTCTTTCTGCCATTTTTTTACGCAAGCTAAGCATAGCAGTATAAGTTGATAGAATATATATTTTTTTGCAAGGCAAATTAGGAATTGCATCGATTAACTCGTCATCAGTAGGAGTAGTTTCCATGATTTTAGGATCAAAACCAGCGACTTTTAGTCGTAAATGCATATCTTGGTGGCGTGAACCACCAACTAAGATGTGTTTAATATTTTCTTTGTGTAAGGATTCATAATTGGAATCCCAGATCCATGAAGTGTCAATACCATCTGCATGATTGGCATTCAATAAAGTTATTAAAGAATAGTCGTCATTTTCAGTATTGAGCATATTTAGAACAGAATCTAAGCCAACTGGATTTTTGACTAAAATTAGAATGATTTCCTTATCAGAGTAGTTAATTAATTCTTGTCTCCCAAAAATTCGCTTATTTTTGCTAAATGATCTGGCAATCTCATCATCTGACAAGCCAAATTCTTTAGCTACAGAATAGGCAGCTAAGGCATTATATATGTTATAGGTGCCACCAATAGCCATTTGATATACTTTAGTACCCATTTTAAATGTTAATGATTTAGGCGTTTGTTTGACGATTTCATTGACAGTATATTTTAATTTAGGTCGATGAAAATTACATTTAGGGCAGAAATAGTTACCTAAATTAGCATAGACTATTTCATGGTAATGTAGAATATTATGACATTTAGCACATAATACACCATCAGTATTAACTGGAGCTAGTAAATCAGTTTTTTGGTCTGAATTATTTAAATCAAAGCCATAGAATATTTTCTGGTTAGTTAGATCGTCTGATGAAAAAATGCTTGCATCACCATTTGCCACAATGGTAGCATCAGGACAATTTTTAATTCCAGTGATAATCTTTTCATAAGTCGTATAAATTTCACCATATCGATCCATTTGATCTCTGAAAATATTGGTTAATACCACTACCTTTGGCTTTAAATAAGTAGTAATAATTTTTAAATAAGCCTCGTCTACTTCTAAGACAGCGATTTTACGTTGACTATGTTTTTTGCGATGAGCTAAAAAGGCAGTTATTATTCCTTGTAACATGTTTGAGCCCGAAGGGTTAGTTAACACATCACCATATTTTTCTTTTAGTGCTTCTGTTATGATAGAAGTAGTCATTGTTTTGCCATTGGTTCCTGTTACAAGTATGACTTCATAATCGCTAGCAAGTTCTTCCAAAATATTGTGGTCAATTTTAACAGCCAATTTTCCAGGAAAACTTGTTCCACCGTTGAAAATATTGTGCAAGACTAAGTAAGAAACTTTACCTAAGAATTTGGCTAAATTAGTTTTAATAAACATATTGATCCTCCATTTCAAACTAGAACATACTATAGCATATGATTAACATTAAAACGATATTTATCTGCAATATTTATTAATTTAATCTATACTTATTTTATGTAAAGAAAATAAAGGGGAGAAATTAACATGCCACAATTATTTTTTCGTTACGGAGCAATGAGTTCAGGTAAAACAATAGAAATTTTAAAAGTTGCTCATAATTATGAGGTGCAAGGAAGAAAAATAGTTTTAATGACGAGTGGATTGGATGATCGAAGCGGTGTCGGTGTAGTTTCTTCACGAATTGGATTACATCGAACTGCTGTTGCGATTGATCATGATATGAATATTTTTTCTTACGTTAAGGAAGAAAATAAAAAATCTTTGAATATTGAGCATGAACCATTAGCTTGTGTTTTAATAGATGAGGCACAGTTTTTAACAAGACAACATGTTTTACAATGTACTCATATTGTTGACGACCTTAAAATACCTGTCATGGCCTTTGGTTTAAAAAATGATTTTCAGAATCACTTATTTGAAGGTAGTGAGAATTTATTGATTTTTGCTGATAAAATAGAAGAGATGAAAACTATTTGTCATTATTGCGGTCATAAGGCAACAATGAATTTAAGAATAAATAATGGAGTACCAGTTTATGAGGGAGAACAAGTACAAATTGGTGGAGACGAGAGTTATTATCCAGTTTGTCGACATCATTATTTTAATCCCGAAAAGTAAATTATTTTTATGATGAAAGAGGAATTTTGCCAATGGATAAAGTTATGGCACAGTTAGAGAGCTTATTAGCTCATTATGAAGAATTGCAGGAAATGATGTCAGATCCTGAAGTTATCAATGATACTAAAAAGTATATGGAAATTTCAAAAGAAGAGGCCGATTTGCGTGAAGTAGTTGAAAAATACAAACTTTTTTGCAATGATCAGTCAGAAATTGCTAACAATAAAGAAATTATATCTCATGAATCCGATTCAGATTTAATTGATATGGCTAAAGAAGAAAATATAGCCCTTGAAGAAGAAGTAACTAAGCTAGAAGAAGAAATAAAAATTTTGATGTTACCTAAAGATCCTAATGACGATAAGGATATCATTATGGAAATAAGAGGGGCTGCTGGTGGTGATGAGGCATCTTTATTTGCAGGTGATTTGTTGCGGATGTACCAAAAATATGCTGAAAATCAAGGCTGGCAGATGTCGATTATTGACGCTGAAGAAACTGAAGTTGGTGGTTTTAAGCGTGTTGCTGTGATGATTAGTGGTGATAAAGTTTATTCAAAATTGAAATATGAAAATGGAGCACATCGTGTCCAAAGAATTCCTGTAACTGAATCACAAGGACGTGTACATACATCTACTGCAACAGTTGCTGTTATGCCAGAATATGAACAAGTAGATTTAGATTTAGATCCTAAAGATATTAGGGTTGACGTTTATCGTTCATCTGGTGCGGGCGGACAGCATATTAATAAAACTTCTAGTGCGGTTAGAATGACACACTTACCAACTGGTATTGTAGTGGCTATGCAGGATCAAAGATCACAACAACAGAATCGTGAAAAAGCTATGCAGATTTTGAAATCAAGGGTTTATGATTTTTATGAGAGTCAAAATCAGGCTAGTTATGATGCTAAACGAAAAGAGTCCGTTGGTACTGGTGATAGATCAGAAAGAATTAGAACATATAATTATCCACAAAATCGTGTTACAGATCACCGCATCGGTTTAACTTTAAATAAATTAGATCGAATTATGAATGGTGAGTTAGAAGATATTATTAGTGCACTAGTTTTATATTACCAAACAAAACAATTAGAAAAGATGGCTGATGATAATGCCTAGCTTTAGAACATTAAGGACGAAGTTTATTGCTGAAAATCCACAAATTATAGCAGAAGATGTTGATTTTGTTTTAGCAGAAAGGCAAAATTTGACTCCTAGTCAATATCATTTGCAATTGGATCAGGATTTGCCTAAAGAACAATTAACTCAAATAAAAAAAGATTTAAATAAATTGCATAAGGGGATGTCACCTCAATATATCGTAGGTCATGCATGGTTTTTAGGTTATAGTATTGATGTTCATCCTGGCGTATTGATTCCTAGATTTGAGACTGAAGAGCTAGTTACATGGGCTTTAGATTATCTCAAGGATAATAGTAAAGTATTAGACTTAGGTACTGGTTCTGGGGCGATCACTGTTGCATTAGCTAAAAAAGCTGAGTGCAAGAATATAAACAATATTGTGTATTATGCTAGTGATATTACTGATTCGGCATTACGGCAAAGTGAGGAAAATTTCCTAAAATTTAACTTGAATGATATCATCACTAGAAAAGCAGATGTCCTGATAGGATTAGAAAAATTTGATTTAATTATTTCCAATCCACCATATATTAAAAATAGTGAAAAAGATTTGATGGATCAAAATGTTATAAAAAATGAACCAGAAGAGGCACTTTTTGCTGGAGCAGATGGCTTAGATTTTTATCGTCGTTTTGTTAAACAAGTTCCAAAACATTTAAACAAAGATGGACATTTCTTTTTGGAGTTTGGTTTTTCACAAAAGGATTTATTGGCTGAATTATTTGCCAAGGAGCTTCCTGAATTTACAATTGAATTTAAAAATGATTTAGCTGGTAAACCGCGAATGGTTCATGGAAGGTGGAAATAATAAATTGGATACACAAATTTTTAATAAAGATAATATTAAACAAGCTGCTCAATTGTTAGCACAAGGCGAGTTAGTAGCTTTTCCTACTGAAACTGTTTATGGCTTAGGAGCTGATGCTACTAATGAAGAAGCAGTCAAAAATGTATATAGAGCTAAAGGCAGGCCAAGTGATAATCCTTTGATTGTAACTGTTGCAGATGAAGCGATGATGAAAAAATATGTTACTGAAATACCTGCTGATGCTCAAAAGTTAATTGACCATTTTTGGCCAGGTCCGTTGACTTTAATTTTATTTGTTAAAGAAGGTGCATTGCCTGATGCTGTGACTGGAGGATTGCCAACAGCTGCTTTTAGGTGTCCACAGGATCCTTTAACTAATGAGTTAATTCATACTTTAGCTAGACCAATTGTAGGTCCATCAGCTAATACTTCTACTAAGCCTTCGCCAACGACAGCAGAACATGTATATCATGATTTAAAAGGCAAGATTGCTGGTATTATTGATAATGGTCCTACAAAAATAGGATTAGAATCGACAATTATCGATTTATCTGTAGATCAACCAGTAGTTTTAAGACCAGGTGAAATTACTCCAGATGAGTTATCAGAAGTATTACATAAAAAAGTTTTACTCAATAAAGGTACAGTTCAAACTAAAGATGTGCCTAAAGCACCAGGGATGAAATATCGTCACTATGCTCCTAGCTCACCAGTGTATATTGTGGATGATCCAGCAGATTTTGCATATATACCGCATGATTCATCAGTAGGTGTAGCTGCATTAGCTGATAATTTGCATGATTTGGGAGATGCAGATAGCTTTTCATTAGGTGTTTCTATTGATGAAGCAGCACATAATTTGTTTGGTGCATTAAGATATTTTGATAGTAATGAGCAAATAAAAACGATATATGTTCAAGGTTTTGCTAAAGGAAATATTAGTGCAGCATATATGAATAGATTAAATAAGGCTGCTTCAGGAAATCATTTTAAAAAATAGGCGAGATTAATTCTCGCTTTTTTTTGATGTTTTGAGTTCATTGTATCTAATGTCTGCTAAAATAATAGTCGGATATATTTTTTTACAGGAGGAAATTATGGGAAAGTTTACAGTTCTGAATCATCCGTTAATTCAACACAAATTAACTATTATTCGGAAAAAGACAACAGGTACTAACGAGTTTCGTCAAATAGTTGGTGAGATTGGTGGATTAATGGTGTATGAGATGACACGTGATTTACCATTGAAGAACGTTGAAATTGAAACTCCAATTGGTAAGACCGTTCAAAAAGAATTGGCAGGTAAGAAATTAGTAGTTGTACCGATTTTACGTGCAGGTTTGGGAATGGTTGAAGGTGTTTTGCAGATGATACCATCAGCTAAAGTTGGACATATTGGTATGTATCGTGACGAAGAGACTTTAAAGCCACATGAGTATTTCTTCAAAATGCCCCCTGAAGTTGAACAAAGACAATGCATTATTGTCGATCCTATGTTAGCTACGGGTGGTTCAGCTAATTTGGCTATCGGTGCCTTGAAAAAACGTGGCGTAACTGATATCAAGCTAGCCGTTTTGGTTGCTGCACCTGATGGTGTGAAGGCAGTCCAAAAGGAAAATCCTGATGTTGATATATATGCAGCAGCAGAAGATGAAAAATTAATGTCTAATGGATATATTTTCCCAGGTTTGGGAGATGCCGGTGACCGTTTATTTGGAACAAAATAAACAATAACTGAATATTTATTTGAAAATTTAATAAAAACGGGCGTATAATTTTATATGTGTGCATGGTAATAAGCACTGGAAGGGAGGTCACGAAGTGGGTGAGAAATCTATAGTTGTTAATTTTTTAGGATTGAACTTTAATATTACCAATTGCTTTTCAGGAACTTTGGTAGCAATTGCAATATTCGGATTAGTTTATTGGTTATCAGGTAAAGTTTGTTTAAAGCCAGGAAAAAAGCAGAATTTTCTGGAAGCTATTATCGACTTTACAAATGGTATAGTTAAGAATAATGTTTCCGATAGTGAAGTGCAATCAAACTTATCATTGTATGCATTTACATTATTTTTGTTTATTTTCTTTATGAACCAATTGGGTTTATTCCTAGAAGTAAAGATTAATGATCAAATTCTTGTCAAATCACCAACAGCAAGTCCATTAATTACAATGACGATGGCGATGATGACATTGCTTTTATCGTATCACTTTGGCATTAAAAAGTTTGGAGCAAAGGGCTTTATAGCTAATTATGCCAAACCAGTTGGATTTTTGCTGCCGATTAATGTTATTGAAGAGTTTACGAATTTTTTGACGCTGTCGTTACGTTTGTACGGTAATATATATGCCGGTGAAGTATTATTGAATTTGATTGGCGAGCATCTTGCTAAAAGTGCAGGATGGGCAACAATCTTCGCTTCGGTACCATTAACTATGATATGGCAAGGCTTCTCTATTTTTATAGGCTCGATCCAGGCATATGTATTTGTAACACTTTCGATGGTTTATATTAATAAGAAAGTCATGGAAGAATAATTTTTTGGAGGTTTTTTTATGAAACAATTAGCTGCCGCACTTGTTGCAGGTCTGACTGCGTTAGCTGCATGTTGGGGTAATGGACGTGTTATCTCAAAGACTATTGAGGGTATGACAAGACAACCCGAAATTTTTAATGAATTAAGAACTAACATGTTTATTAGTGTTGGTTTGATTGAAGCTGTTCCTATTTTGGCAATTGTTATCAGTTTCTTAATTCTTTTCTTGTAATTATTTAGCTATGTGTATTTAATTACAGGAAAGGAGGGTTTCATATGCAAATAATGTTAGCTGCTATCAAGCTCGAATTAGGTGATACTTTATATTATCTTTTAATTTTTGCTGCATTGTTGTGGTTAGTCAATCATTTTGCTTTTGGACCTGTATCATCAATGATGGAAAAAAGGCGTAAAAAAGTCATTTCTGATTTAGATGATGCAGAAAATAAGCAAAAGAAAGCAGAATTGTTAGCTAATCAACGTGAAGCAGAATTAAAGAATTCGAAGCAGGAAGCAACACAAATCCTTTCTATAGCTAAGAGCAATGCGGAAAAGACCAAAGATGGAATTATCAGTGCTGCTAATAGTGAAGCTGCTTCTATTAGAGAAAAAGCTACACAAGATGCTGCACAAGCAAAAGCTGATGCATTAAATCAAGCTCATGATGCAGTAGCTGATATTTCTGTCACCATTGCTGAAAAGTTGATTGGTAAGAACCTTTCGATGGCAGATCAGAAAGATTTGGTAGATAAATTTATCAAGGGGCTGAATGAGTAATGTCTCTTAGTAGGGAAGAAATAGCTTCCAGATATGGAATGGCGTTATTTGAATATGCTAAAGAAAACGCTAAACTTGCACTTGTTCATGATGAGGTGGATGAGCTGATTAAAGTTTTGCAGGAAAATCCTAAATTTGAATTGTTGATGGCTTCTCCTTTGTTGTCTAGTAACGACAAGAAGCAAATATTAAAGGCAGTAACTGCTGAAATGACAGTAGAGATGGCTAATTTCTTACATTTAGTTTTAGAATATGGTCGTTTTGAGGATTTAGGTTGTATTTTGCAAGCTTTTGATAAGTTTTATGATCGAGAGATGAATGAGGCAAGTGGCGTAGCAATCAGTGCTATTGCTCTTGATGATGAACAGTTAGCTGCCATTAGTAAGTCATATGCTAATAAATTCAACTTGAGTAATATTCATTTAACTAATCAAGTAGATGCCAATATTCTGGGAGGTGTGGTTCTTAAAGTAGGGGATCACATAATTGATGGATCAATCAAAAATAAATTGCAGCAGATTCGCAAGCAATTAAGTATAAGTAAAAGAGGTGAGACCATTGAGCATTAAAGCGGAAGAATTAAGTGCTTTAATTAAACAACAACTTGAAAATTACAGTGAAAAGCTCAACGTCGACGAAGTTGGTACAGTTACTTACGTCGGTGACGGTATCGCCAGAGCTCACGGCTTAGATAATGTTTTATCAAGTGAGTTATTAGAGTTTTCTAATGGTTCATATGGTATTGCACAGAACCTTGAAGCAAATGATGTTGGTATTATCATTTTAGGTAAATTCGATGACATTCGTGAAGGTGATCAAGTTAAACGTACAGGAAAAATCATGGAAGTTCCTGTGGGTGAGGCATTGATCGGTCGTGTTGTTAATCCATTGGGACAACCTGTAGATGGCCTAGGTGAGATAAAGACTACAAAAACTAGACCTATAGAAAGCAAGGCTCCCGGTGTTATGGAGCGTCAGTCCGTTAACCAACCTTTACAAACAGGTATTAAGGCAATCGATGCCTTGGTTCCAATTGGTCGTGGTCAGCGTGAGTTGATTATTGGTGACCGTAAAACAGGAAAGACTGCACTGGCTATTGATACTATCATTAACCAAAAGGGTCAAAATGTAATTTGTATTTATGTTGCTATTGGTCAGAAGGAATCAACAGTTAAAAATTCCGTTCAAACTTTGAAGCGATTTGGAGCAATGGATTATACGATTGTTGTTCAAGCTGGACCTAGTGAGCCAGCTCCAATGCTTTACATCGCTCCATATGCAGGTACTGCAATGGGTGAGGAATTTATGTACAATGGTAAGGATGTGCTTATTGTTTTTGATGACTTAAGCAAGCAAGCAGTTTCTTATCGTGAAATATCATTATTACTTCGTCGTCCACCTGGTCGTGAAGCATATCCTGGTGATGTTTTCTATCTACATTCACGTTTGTTGGAACGTAGTGCTAAATTGAGCAAAAAATTAGGTGGTGGTTCAATGACTGCCTTACCATTTATTCAGACACAAGCCGGTGATATTTCAGCATATATTCCAACTAATGTTATTTCAATTACTGATGGACAAATTTTCTTAGAGTCAGATTTGTTCTTTGCAGGTACTAGACCAGCTGTTAATGCTGGTGAATCAGTTTCACGTGTTGGTGGTAGTGCACAGATTAAGGCTATGAAGAAAGTTGCCGGAACTTTGCGTGTTGACCTTGCTTCATATCGTGAATTGGAAAGCTTCGCACAATTTGGCAGTGATCTAGATCAAGCTACACAAGCTAAGCTTAATCGTGGACGCAGAACTGTAGAAGTTCTTAAGCAACCATTGCATAAGACATTACCTGTTGAAGATGAAGTGTTGGTATTATATGCACTGACACATGGCTTTCTTGATGAGATACCAGTTCCTGATATTCTTCGTTATGAAAATGAATTGTATGATTTCTTTGCAAGTAATCATAATGATTTACTCGATGTTATTAGGAAAACTGGTAATTTACCAGATGAAGACAAATTAAAGGCTGCTTTAAAAGACTTTAACGAAGGTTTTTCAATAGGTAAAAATTAGGAGGGAAGGTTATTTAAATGACAGAGTCTCTCCTTGAATTGAAGAAAAAAATCTCTTCTATTCAAAAAACAGGTCAAATTACTGAAGCCATGAGAATGGTTTCAGGTGTAAAACTTAATCGTACTGAAAAGTTAAATCAGGCTTATACAGTATATAATGATCATATTCGTCAAACTATTTCTCATCTTGTTAGTGCCAAAATTTTTGATGAGTTTAACAAGAAAAATGTGGAAATGTGTGACGATGAAATAAATTCACTTGACTATAGTGATATATTCGAATTGGGTAAGATTGTGGACTTGATTCAACCACGCAAGGAAATTAAAAGTACTGGTTACTTAGTAATTAGTGGTGACCGTGGTTTGGTAGGTTCCTATAATAACCAAGTCATTAAAAATATGATGGATATTTTTAAAGATGCTGAAATTGAAAAAAGAGATGTCAAAATACTAGCCGTAGGTAGTATTGCTGCACAATTTTTCAAAAAGCAGAATTTGAATGTCGTATACGAATATAAGGGAGTAGATGATGTTCCTAATTATAAACAAGTTAGAGACATTATCCAGTCGGCGATTAAAATGTATCAAAACGGTGTATATGATGAATTATATGTTTGTTATACTCACCATGTGAATACTTTATCTTCAGCATTTCGTGTTCAGAAGATGTTACCAATTTCTGATTTAGATATTTCTGATGAGGAAGTGGTCCCTAAAGATTATATTGTTGCCCCGAGCGTTGATTCGGTTTTGAGATCGGTTTTACCGCAATTTGCCCGTTCAATGATTTTTGGTGCAATTTTGGATGCTAAAACTGCAGAACATGCAAGTTCTATGACTGCAATGCAAAGTGCATCTAAAAATGCTGAGGATGTTGTTTCTAGATTGACAACCAAGTTAAATAGGGCTAGACAAGCACAAATTACCACACAGATTACTGAAATTGTTGGTGGTGCTAATGCCCTTGAATGATAAGAGGAATAGAGGTAGATATTTTGAGCAAAGGTAAAATTTTACAGGTTATCGGACCTGTTGTTGATGTTCAATTTCCTGTTGATAAAAAATTACCTGATATTAATAATGCCTTGCATGTAAAAAACACTAATGGTGATATCTTAGTGCTTGAAGTAACACTTGAACTTGGTGATGGTGTTTTAAGAACTATTTCAATGGAATCTACCGACGGATTGAGACGTGGGATGGAAGTTGAGGACACAGGCGGTCCAATTTCTGTCCCTGTTGGTAAAGCAACATTAGGTCGTGTATTTAATGTTTTAGGTGATCCAATTGATGGTGGCCCTGAAATTGCTGATGACGTTCAACGTGATGGAATTCATAAGGATGCACCTAAGTACAATGATTTGAGTACCAGTGAAGAAATTCTAGAAACAGGTATTAAAGTTATTGACTTGTTGGAACCATATGTCCGTGGTGGTAAAGTTGGATTGTTCGGTGGTGCAGGTGTTGGAAAAACAACTATTATTCAGGAATTGATTCATAATATTGCTCAAGAACATGGTGGTATTTCTGTATTTACTGGAGTTGGCGAACGAACACGTGAAGGAAATGACCTTTATTTTGAAATGAAGGCATCTGGTGTTTTAGCTAAGACAGCCATGGTCTTTGGGCAGATGAATGAACCACCTGGTGCACGTATGAGAGTTGCGTTAACTGGGTTAACTATTGCGGAATATTTCCGTGATGTAGAAGGTTTAGACGTATTATTGTTTATTGATAATATTTTCCGATTTACTCAAGCAGGATCAGAAGTTTCAGCTTTGTTAGGACGTATGCCTAGTGCTGTAGGATACCAACCAACTTTGGCTACAGAAATGGGTCAATTGCAAGAAAGAATTACGTCTACTAAAAAGGGTTCTATTACATCTATTCAGGCAGTTTATGTTCCAGCTGATGACTATACAGACCCTGCACCTGCAACAACATTTGCCCACCTAGATGCTACTACTAATTTGGAGCGTCGCTTAGTTGAGCAAGGTATATATCCTGCTGTTGATCCTTTGGAATCAACATCCAGTGCCTTGGATCCTGAAGTAGTTGGTAAGGATCATTATGAAGTTGCTGTTCAAGTGCAGCATATCTTACAAAGATATCAAGAATTACAGGATATTATTTCTGTTTTGGGAATGGATGAATTATCAGATGAAGAGAAATTAATTGTTGCTAGAGCAAGAAAAATACAATTCTTCTTGTCACAGAATTTCTTCGTAGCTGAACAATTTACTGGCTTGCCAGGTTCATATGTTCCAATCAAAGAAACCATTAAAGGGTTTAAGATGATTATTGATGGTAAGTTAGATGATTTACCTGAAGATGCATTTAGAAATGTTGGTCCAATCGAAGATGTAATTAACAAAGCTAATACTATGGGAGTAGTACCTAGTGACCCTGATGCTAAAGCTATGTTGAAAGCAAAGTAGGTTGATATATCATGGTAGAAGCAGAGAAGCTTTTAACTGTAACTGTTGTTACACCTGATGGAGTTATTTATTCACATCGCTCAAGTAAGATTTCATTTAGAGCGATTGATGGTGAGAGAACAATTTTGTATAATCACTTACCTTTAATTACTCCATTAGCTATTGCAGAAGTTAAAGTTAAGCGAGAATCCAAACATGGAGTTGATCATATAGCAGTTAATGGTGGTTATATGGAATTTTCAGATAACAAGGCTACTATTATTGCTGATAGTGCGGAACGTGCACGAAATATTAATGTTGAACGTGCACAAGTTGCTAAAGAGCGTGCAGAAAAGCATATCCAAGAAGCTAAATCTCATCATAATGATCGTGAGATGTATAAGGCTAAAATTGCTTTAGAGCGAGCACTTAATCGTTTACATGTTCGTGAAAATTTAGGTAAATAATCGTAAAGGATGGGTTTTTGCCCATCTTTTTTTGTTTAAGGAGAAAAAGATGAAAGATTTAGGTATAGGTGCTTTAATAAGAATTATTACATATCTCGTGACAATTGCTTATTCCTTTAAGGTTGTTAAATGTCTTGCATTGGAAAAATTTATCCGTAAAGGGAAGACTAATGAAGTTAAAATCTTATTGATTTTTATTGCCATTTCATTAGGTTATTTAGTTGGACAATTTTTAATTAATTTAATGTATTATTCAATGTTACTGAAATGGTTATTTATTTAATACCTATTAAATAAAATATATTTTTGTGATACAATTTTTAGTGATTAATTACTGGAGGTATTGTAGTGGCAAAAGACATAGGAATTGATTTAGGTACAGCTAATGTTTTGATAAATATTGCAGGTAAAGGCATCGTTTTAAATGAACCATCTGTAGTTGCTGTTGATACTAATTCAAATAAAGTAGTTGCTGTAGGCACAGAAGCTTATAAAATGGTAGGTCGTACTCCTGGTAATATCAGAGTAATTCGTCCTTTAAAAAATGGTGTGATTGCGGACTTTGATATTACTGAAGCAATGTTAAGTTATTTTATCAATAAGTTAAATGTAAAAGGTTTTATGTCTAAACCTAATATATTAATTTGTGCTCCGACAGGTGTTACATCGATAGAACAAAAGGCTATTATTCAAGCTGCAGAAAAATCAGGTGGAGGAAGAGTTTACTTAGACTTTGAACCGAAAGTAGCTGCAGTTGGTGCTGGTTTGGATATTTTTAAACCGCAGGGAAATATGGTAATTGATATTGGTGGTGGAACTACTGACATTGCCGTTTTGTCAATGGGTGAAGTTGTAACTTCTCGCTCACTTCGCTGGGCTGGTGATAAAATGAACCAAGCTGTTATTAATTATATTAAAAATAATAAGAATTTGTTGATAGGACAGTGTACTGCTGAACAAATAAAAATTCAAATCGGTACGGCTTTTGATGCTGATCCAGAGAAAGTTATTTCAGTAAGAGGTAGAGATATTATAGATGGCTTGCCAAAGCAGACAGTAGTTTCAGCAACGGAAATTCAATCATCATTAGAAGATGGATTGATGTCCATTGTGGCAGCAACCAAAGAAGTATTAGAAAAAACTCCGCCAGAGTTATCGGCTGATATTATTGACCGAGGTATTATGCTAACTGGTGGTGGTGCCTTGTTGACTAATATTGATAAGTTGATCACTTATTATTTACAAGTTCCAGTGTTAGTGGCAGATAATCCTTTGGAAGCTGTTGCTAATGGAACAGGTATTTTGCTAAAAAATATTCAGGAACATTCCAAAAAATAGGATGAAACCTATTTTTGATTCAAATTGT
Organism: Lactobacillus iners DSM 13335; assembly: GCF_000160875.1. Lineage (GTDB taxonomy): Bacteria > Bacillota > Bacilli > Lactobacillales > Lactobacillaceae > Lactobacillus > Lactobacillus iners. Next base: position 70,818 of record NZ_GG700804.1, on the reverse strand, counting down.
TGTGTCCTTACTTTTTTCATGGATACATTTATTTCAATTTTTAAATTAATGAAAAAATTACTTATTAATATGGTGATTATTTATCAAAAGTGTATATCACCATTATTTCCACCTACATGTAGATATTATCCGACATGTTCTAAATATATGATTACTGCTATATCTAAACATGGGTGTATTTTAGGAATTATTATGGGCGTTGCACGTATCATTAGATGTAATCCGTTCGTCCGTGGTGGTGTAGATCCTGTGCCAGATTTTTTTACTATCCGCAGAAATCCGCATCCTGAGAAATATATGGATCCAATAATTGCCAAAAAATTTTATAAATAAATTAGGAGATAGTATGTCAAAAAAGCTAGAAAATATTGAAATAGAAGTTAACGAACAGAAAAATGCTTCTGTTCCAACTTGGGAGGTTATTATTCCAGGTAAAAAGAGTGTAGGTATAATTGAAAAAGATAATGATCGATATCATGCTATTACTGCTAAGTCTGGATATAGTATATATTCTAAGACTTTAGAAAGTGCGATTAATGAATTGTTATCATATTTTACACTTCACGAAAAGTAAAAAGTGGTGATAGGTAATGGCAAAAGTAGAAAACAAATCCGACTGGTTTGATAGAGTAGCTTGGGGTATTGTGCTATCTGTTTTTACATTAGCTTTAATCAGTTTGTATGCTATCTGGGTGGCAGCTAGTAATGATCCTAATTTGGGTAGACCAAAGTATATTGTAGCTGTGCAAGGCTTGTGGTATGTAGTATCCATTGCTATTGTTATTTTTATTATGCGATTTGATTCTGAGCAATTATTTAAATTAGCCCCCTATGCATATGCTACAGGAATTATTTTATTAATTGCGGTCTTATTTTTATATAATCGCAGTACCTTTAATGAAACTGGTGCCAAGAGTTGGTTTAAACTAGGGCCTTTAACATTTCAACCTTCAGAAGTTATGAAACCAGCATTCATCTTAATGCTAGCTCGTGTAGTTAATCAGCATAATTTACGATTTGAGCATCAAATTAAATCAGATTGGCAACTAATCGGTAAAATTATGGCATATCTTTTGCCAGTTGCGATATTGTTAAAATTACAAAATGACTTTGGTACCATGCTAGTTTTTATAGCTATTGTGGGTGGAGTTATTTTAGTATCTGGCATAACCTGGAAAATTATATTTCCTGTGTATGGTGTAGCTTTTTTATTAGGAGCTGTTGCTATATTATTGGTTACTACGCCAGGAGGTCAGGTAATATTAGGCCATTTTAATTTTAGAGCGTATCAATTTGAAAGAATAAATTCATGGCTTAATCCCTTTGGTGATACGTCTAAAGGTGCATATCAATTATGGTTGAGTATGAAAGCAATTGGCTCAGGGCAAATTTTTGGTCAAGGTTTTGGTAAAATAAATGTATATGTGCCTGTTAGAACATCAGATATGATTTTTTCGGTAATTGGTGAAACTTTTGGATTCGTAGGTTCGTGTGCCTTAATAGTTTTATATGGTTATTTAATCTTTAAGATGGTTAGGATTACCTTTGAAACAAAAAATACATTTTATTCATATATTTCAACTGGGATTATTATGATGATACTTTTCCATGTTTTTGAAAATATTGGAATGGGAATTGATTTATTGCCACTTACTGGTATTCCATTACCTTTTGTATCACAAGGTGGGTCTGCTTTGATTGGAAATATGATTGGAGTAGGTTTGATTTTATCAATGAAATGGCACCATAAAGATTATATTTTTAGTAGAGTAAAAGATTTTTAAAAATTACATCAGAATAGCAAAAAAATACACTTAACCTTGCAACGATTAAGTGTATTTTTATTAGAAAAATTATTTATTATTTTTGATATCTTGTTTTTGAGCTAATTGTTGGCGAATAACTAAGACGTCACAAACTGCAGTGCGAGTCACATATTCAGTTACACTACCGATAAGTAATCGCTCAATAACATTTAAACCAGTAGCACCAATGACAATCAAATCAATATTATGCTCATTTGGAAATTCATGTGCAATAATATTTTTTGGAGAACCATATTCAATAGAATAATGAACATGTTTTAAACCAGCATCAAGTGCTCGTTGATAATAATCTTCGATTTTTGTTTTAGCATCATTGGAAACTTGTTCTACCATTTCGGAATCAAAGCTTGATACATCTTGAAATGCTCTTGTATCAACTACATGCAATATTTCTAAATTAGCATCGTTCAAAATTGCAATTTCAACAGCACTTTTGAATGCAACATCTGCTTCTTTAGATCCATCAATTGCAATTTGAATATTTTTGTATTGTTTTGACATTAGCAATCACCTCAATAATATTTTACTCCAAAACATATAACCTTTATATATAAATATTTATTTTAAAATATTTAGCATCAGTGAAAATAGTACTAAGACAACACTGGCTAAAAATAATGTTATCAAGTTATAGTATTTATCAAAACTGAATAAAATAATTAAACCTAAAATTGCTACGAAGACTAAAATTAGGCTTGTACATTTGAATAAATTTCTTAAATTATTGTTATCTTTAATATTATAAATAAGAAATGTATTCTGTAATTGACACTTATATAAAAAATAAGCGACTAATAATATCAGCATAATAAATAGTAAGATTATCAATTGTAAAATAGACATTAAATTATCCTTTTAAAAATTATTATATATAACTATAAAAAAATCTAAGCATCAAGCATAAATAACGTCGTTGAACCCGAAAGTGTTCAAAAATTGATCCTACGTCGCCGTAAATATGGATTCCTAAAAATTAGGTATTCCGATTTAGTAGTTATTCGTAGAATCTAACGTCAATTGGTTGATCGGTCAACTCTTAATTAATACTTGATTACTTAGATCAATTATATTTTATCAAAAATTAACAATAAGTCAATTTAGTTACTTTTATTTAAATTTTTAGTTTGTAAATCCTTTAATTTTAAATATTGAGCTTTAATTGCTTCTTCAAATTTAGAATTACCTTTAGGTTTAAAAAGAATAGTATTAATTAGTTGATCAGGTAAATATTGTTGTGCTATCCAATCTTTATTAAAATCATGCGGATATTTATAACCTTGACCATGTTTTAGTTTAGCGGCTCCTTTAAAATGTGCATCTTTTAGGGATAATGGAATATCAATATCCTTTGTATTAGCAACTAAATCAATTGCTTGATTAATGGCTAAGTAAGCACTGTTACTTTTAGGTGAAGTACATAATTCGATAATACTATTTGCTAAAATAATTTTTGCTTCTGGTAAACCTACAGCTTCAGCTGCTTGTACAGCCAAGGTAGTACGACTACATGCAGCAGGATTGGCTAGACCAATATCTTCGTATGCAGTTACTAATAATCTTCGGCAAATTGACTTTAAATCTCCAGCTAGACATAGTTCGGCTAAATAGAAAAGTGCAGCATCAGTATCTGATCCGCGGATTGATTTCTGAAATGCAGAAAGGAGATTGTAGTGACTATCACCATTACTGTCAAAATTGTATGATTTGAATTGTACAGAATTCAGCATCTCACTTTCAGAAATAGTCAATTTATTGTGATATTGATTTGTCTGCATTAATTCTTGTTTGGTTGATAATACAGCTAGTTCTAAGGCATTAAGGGTTGATCGCAAGTCGCCATTTCCTTTTTGAATTAAAATATTTCTAGCTTCTGGCGTTAAAGTAACATTTTCTTTGCCTAATCCATTAATTGGATCAAGTAAAGCATGATCAATAGCCTTAGAAATATCTTCTGATTGAAGTGGTTTTAGTTCAAAAATCTGACAACGTGATCTAATAGCAGGTGAGATAGCAATATATGGATTTTCAGTAGTAGCACCGATTAAAATAATCTGCCCGGATTCCAACAGGGGTAATAAAAAATCTTGTTTACTTTTATCCAATCGCTGTATCTCATCTAATAATAGAATAACAGTACCACTCATTTTGCCTTCTTCGGCAACAATTTGTAAATCTTTTTTTGAATCTGTAGCTGCATTTAATTTTCTAAATGCATACTTAGTTGCACCAGCAATAGCTGTAGCAATGCTAGTTTTGCCAATTCCTGGTTGACCATAAAGAATCATAGAAGATAATAATTTGGCTTCTACCATTCTAGTGATGATTTTTCCTGGACCAATTAGATGTTGCTGACCAACAACATCAGTTAAACTATGTGGTCGCATTCTATATGCTAATGGTTGCATTTTTTTGTACATCCTCAATGATATATTTCATAATAAAAAAATCTTTCCATAAAGGAAAGATTCTTAACTGAATATTAAAGTTTCTTATTGTACCATTCAACGACAAGTGATTCATCAATTTCAGGTTCCATTTCGTCACGTTCAGGAAGACGAACTAATGAACCAGTCATTTTGCTTTCATCAAATGTTACAAAGGCAGGACGTGAAACTGTAGCTTCAAGTGCATCTTTAACTTGTTGTAAGTTCTTTGATTTTTCTTTTAAGCTAATTTCTTGACCAACTTTAACTTGGAAAGAAGGAATATCAACACGTTTACCATCAACTAATATGTGACCATGGTTTACCAATTGTCTTGCTTGTTCTCTAGTAGTTGCTAAACCTAAACGGTAAACTACATTGTCAAGACGCTTTTCAAGCATAATCATGAAGTTAACACCGTGCTTACCCTCGCGAATTTTACCTGCAAGGACAAACAAATTACGGAATTGACGTTCATTCAAACCAAACATCCAACGTAATTTTTGCTTTTCCTTTAATTGTTCACCATATTCGGAAACTTTAGTACGATTACCAGGACCGTGATCGCCAGGTGCGTAGTTACGACGACTAATTTCTTTACCAGTTCCTGAAAGTGAAATTCCCAAACGTCTTGAACGTTTCCAACTTGGGCCAGTATATCTTGACATAAAAATATCCTCCATAAAAACATAAAATAATTTCTGGAGTAAAATATAAGAATAAGCTCAACATTCGTGCATCTTAAGTTGAATTTTCACCCAGTGCAGCACGGGTTACCGATTCACTAAACGCCCTAAGATGTTGACGTTCTTGTCGCTTATTGCTGCAATATTTTACACAAAGCACATTATACGGATAATTTTTTAAAAAATCAAGTATTATAGGGCTCTTTTTGCTGTTTATTTGCATTTGTTTTGCTATAATTGATGACAGAAGACGGGGGAAATCATATGTCAGCCAAGCAAACTATTTTGATTGTTTTTTTAGTTGTTTTATTAATGGCAGTTTTATTAGGTGCTATTATAATTAATAAGTATCTTAAGAATGTTATATCTTCTTTGCATGATGATTTAGCTAAGTTAGATGATCCTTTAATTGCTGAAGATATTGATCGATTAGATAAGATGGATTTAGCCGGAGCAAGTCTGGAGAGATTTAGCAAAGATAGAAAGAATTATAATCGCATATTTTCTGAAGATGTTACCAAAAGCTTGGAGTTATTAAATAATGCTGCAGCTGCTAATGAAAGCTATAAATTATATACGGCTTATGAAATTGTTAAGCAAGTAAAACCAAAAGTACAGGAAATTGGTACACAAGTTTTAGCTTTGCAAAAAGGGTTTATGGAATTGTTAAAATTTACCCGAGATAATAAATTACAATTAGATGCTTTAAAAAAGCAATATGATGATAAACGAAAATATATTTTATCAACTTCATATGATTATAGCTTGGCTTTGGAAGCTTTAGAAGATGAGTTGCATGCTATAGGATGCCAATTTGAATCAGTTAAGAATTTAACAATTCAAGGTGATCACGTTGAAGCAAAACGTGTTTTACAAAAAATTAGAAGTGCAATAACTAAACTAGAGGATGAATTACCATTAGTAAAGAAAACAAGTTCTGAATTGTTAGATATTTTTCCAGAACAATTGACTGAAATTAGTACTACATACAAAAGTATGCTTAAAAATAAATTTAGTATTGTTGAAATTGATATTTGCTCAACTGTCAAGCAATTAAGAAATTCGATTGAAGAAAGCAAAAAGTTAGTATCACAGTTAAAATTAAAGGATGCAGATAGTAAGAATCATAGCATTAAAGAAACCATTGATAAATGCTATGATATTTTAACAAAAGAGTATAAAGCCAAAGCTTTTGTGGATCAGCATCAAGCTAAGATTGTAAAGGCACTAACACATACTATTACTAATTCCGTGAAATTAATTAAAAATTTGGAACATATTGATAAGAGTTATGAATTAACGCATGGAGAATTAGATGAAGTTAGGGGATTATCAAGTCGTATTCAGCATTTGAATTCTGAATTTGATGTAGATTGTCAAAAAGTTAGTGATGGAGGAGTAGTATATTCCTCCATAGAACAAAAGTGGCACAAATTAATAGATGAAATTATTAAGACAGATGAACGAGAAAATAAAATTTTTAAAGATGTAGATGGTTTATATGATGGTGAAAAGATAGCTAATGCTTCTATTGAAAAATTTAAGCAGAATGTCTCGCTTATTTATAGAAAAATGGAGCGACGAAATCTACCTGGTAAACCAGACAGCTTTTTACAACTATATACTTTAGTTGTGAATGAAATTGCCAAAACTGCTGATAAATTAGATCAAGTTAGGATAAATCTTGAAGAAATATCACATGAATTGATTCAAATTCAAAATGATATTGATCGCTTAGAGCAAGACACAAAGGAAATTTTAGATTCAGCTGACTTAGTAGAGCTGACAATGCAATATTCTAACAAATATGCTAATCGTAATGATATTATTCATGCTAATAAGGTTGCATATGATTTATATAATAATAAGTATGAATATAAAGAAGCGTTGGATATTCTAGCTGCTGCCATTGAAAAAGTTGAACCAGGTTCGTATAAGCGAATTGAGAGTGATTATTATAAAAAGTAATTTTTAGCTGTTGCAGGATTTAATTAATTAAGTTAATATTCATTGTATAGTTAATTTGACGATCACTATGTGGTCGTTTTTTTAGAGAGGTATATAATATTTGATTTATTTTGATAATAGTGCGACTACTCAGGTCAATCCAGAGGCATTGGATACCTATATAAAGGTTACTAAAGATATATGGGGCAATCCTTCTAGTTTACATAAATTTGGGGATCGTTCACATCAATTACTTGAGGCATCTAGAAACCAAATTGCCAAATTGTTGGGAGTAAATTCAACTGAAATATATTTTACTGCTAGTGGTAGTGAATCTGATAATTGGGCTATCAAAGGAACTGCTCTTGCCAAAAAAGCATTTGGTAAGCATATTATTACTAGTAGCGTTGAACATGCTGCAGTATCTCATTCTATTCGCATGTTGGAGAACGAAGGATTTGATGTCACTGTATTACCAGTTGACAGTAACGGTTTGGTTGATCCTAAAGATTTGGCAAATAGTATTAGATCAGATACTATTTTAGTTTCGATTATGGGTGTTAATAATGAAATCGGTGCTATTCAACCAATAGTAGAAATCAGTAAAATTCTGGAAAAATATCCTAATATCACATTTCATGTAGATAATGTGCAAGCTTTAGGAAAAGCAATTTGGTCGCGTGTTTTTACCTCTAGAGTAGATTTGATGAGTTTATCGGCTCATAAATTTCATGCTCCTCGGGGCGTAGGAATACTATATAAAAAACAGGGAAAAATGTTGGTTCCTTTAATTGATGGTGGTGGCCAAGAAGGTGGCTTGAGATCTGGTACAGAAAATTTACCTGCCATTGCAGCTACTGCTAAAGCAATGCGATTATATTTAGCTAATGAGAAAGATTACGTGGCAAGAGAGAACCAAATAAAAGAAAAAATCATTAATTATTTGAGTCATAAGCCTGGTATTCATATCTTTTCGCCAATTAATGATAACTTTGTTTCCAGTATTTTATGTTTTGCTTTAGAAGGAATTAGAGGTGAAACATTGGTTCATACTCTAGAAAAGTATGATATTTATATTTCTACTACTAGTGCTTGTTCTTCAAGAAGTAGTTTAGAAAGTTCAACATTACAAGCAATGCGAATAGATAATAATATTGCAGAATCAGCGGTAAGACTAAGTTTTGATGATACGAATACATTGGAAGAAGCAAAGCAGTTTATTGAGATTTTTGATGGAATCTATCAACATTTTGCTAAAATAAATCATTTGAATTGAGGTGATTAGATTGGAATATACAGAAGTCATGGTTAGGTATGGTGAATTGTCTACTAAAGGAAAAAATAGAAGAGACTTTATAGCCAAACTAGCTGATAATATTCAAAAAGCTTTAAGTACTTTTCCGGCTATTAAAATTTATCCCAAACATGATCGGTTGCATATTATTTTAAATGGTGCACCATTTGATGAAATTGATCAAAAATTAAAAAAAGTCTTTGGTATTCAAACTTATTCTCCAGTCATTAAGACAGATAGAACATTGTCAGCTATTGAAGAAACTGCTCTTAATTTGATGCAAGCAACTTTTAAAGACGGTATGACTTTTAAAATTAATACTAGACGTAGTGATCATGAATTTGAATATGATACTAATCAGCTTAATGCGTTAGTTGGAGATTATTTGTTTGACCATATGTCAGATTTAAAAGTTAAAATGAAGAATCCTGATTTGGTTTTGCGAATCGAAGTAAGGAAAGATGCTATTTATATCTCTAATCAATTGTTACATGGAGCAGGTGGTATGCCTGTAGGCACTGCTGGTAGAGCTGTTATGATGCTATCTGGTGGTATAGATTCTCCAGTTGCATCGTACTTAGCGATGAAGCGTGGTGTGAAAATAGATATGGTTCATTTCTTTAGTCCACCTTATACAACAGACAAGGCATTAGCTAAAGCCGAAGAATTAACTGGTATTTTAGCTAATTATTGTGGAAAAATCAATTTTATCGCTGTTCCATTTACCGAGATTCAAGAGCAGATTAAAGAAAAGTTGCCAGAAGGCTATTTAATGACTGTTCAAAGAAGATTTATGTTGCAATTGGCAGATAAAATTCGAGAGATGCGTGGTGGATTAGCTATTTTTAATGGTGAATCTGTTGGGCAAGTAGCTTCGCAAACATTAGAATCAATGGTTGCTATCAATGATGTCACTAACACACCTGTTTTGCGACCTGTAGCTACTATGGATAAAACTGAAATTATTGCACTGGCTGATAAAATTGGTACTTTTGAGTTGTCAATACAGCCATTTGAAGATTGTTGTACTATTTTTGCACCGCCTAGACCTAAGACCAAGCCTAAACTTGATGAAGCAAGAAAGTTGCAAGATAGATTAGACAGTGAAAGCTTAATTCAGCGAGCTTTGGATAATATCAAAATTATACCTATTTATCCCAATCAAAAATTTATTAATGATCATTTTGAAGATAGTGATAATTTACTTTAATTAATGGTAATTTATAGTTATTATTTATAAAAGATGTTATACTTTACTTAATAAACAATAGGCGTTGATCAAGAGGTAATTTTTCGTTTACAGAGAAAAGCCAACTAGCTGAGAGGCCAGAAAAATTTAGTAGCTTGAGATGCTGATAGACTGAAATTTAAGTAGGTTTATTTCGGATTGTACCGTTATCACAAAGAAGCGAAGTATATTTTATATACTTAAATCAGGTGGTACCGCGGAGTTTTCGTCCTGGACAATATGTCCGGGACTTTTTTTATGGAGGAATAAGCAATGACAGAGTTAGCACCTAAGTATGATCCTCGAGCTGTAGAAGAGGGCAGATATCAGACTTGGTTAGATGAAGATTTATTTAAACCATCAGGAGATAAGAAAGCACATCCATATTCGATAGTTATTCCACCACCAAATGTTACTGGTAAATTGCATTTGGGCCATGCATGGGATACTTCTATTCAGGATACTTTAATTCGTTTTAAGAGAATGCAAGGATATGATACTTTATATCTTCCGGGTATGGATCACGCAGGAATAGCAACTCAAGCGAAAGTTGAAGAAAAATTACGTAAACAAGGTCAAGACCGTCACCAATTAGGTCGTGAAAAATTTATTAAGCAAGTTTGGGATTGGAAGGACGAATATGCCTCGATCATTAAAAGCCAATGGGGCAAAATGGGACTTTCTTTAGACTATTCTCGTGAAAGATTTACCTTGGATGATGGCTTATCTAAAGCTGTTCGTAAAGTATTTGTCAAATTATATGAAGAGGGTTTGATATATCGAGGACAATATATTATTAATTGGGATCCTAAATTGGAGACTGCTTTAAGTGATATAGAAGTTATTCATAAGGATGATAATGGTGCCTTTTATCACATTAATTATCCACTAGCTGATGGAACTGGTAGTGTTGAGATAGCTACTACACGTCCAGAAACAATGTTTGGGGATACTGCTGTTGCAGTGGCACCAGGTGATGAACGGTATAAGGATTTAGTGGGTAAAGAATTAATTTTGCCACTTGTAGGGCGTCATATACCAGTGATTGAAGATCAACATGTAGATCCTGATTTTGGAACTGGATTAGTTAAAATCACACCTGCACATGATCCTAACGACTTTTTAGTTGGTAATCGTCATAATTTGCAACGTATTAATGTTATGAATGATGATGGTACTATGAATGAACAAGCTGGCAAATATGCAGGTATGGATCGTTTTGACTGTCGTAAAGCCTTAGTTGAAGACCTTAAAAATGAGGGATATTTGTTAAAAATTGAACCGATTGTTCACTCAGTAGGGCATTCGGAAAGAAGTGGTGTACAAATTGAGCCTAGATTGTCTACTCAATGGTTTGTAAAAATGAAACCACTTGCTGATAAAGTTTTGTCTAATCAAAAAGAAGACGACAAAGTTAACTTTGTTCCAGAACGTTTTGAGGGAACTTTAGAACATTGGATGGAAAATGTGCATGATTGGGTGATTTCACGTCAATTATGGTGGGGACATCGTATTCCTGCATGGTACAATAAAAAAACTGGTGAAATGGTTGTTCAAGAAGAAGCTCCTAAAGATATTGAAAATTGGGACCAGGACAATGATGTATTAGATACTTGGTTTTCAAGTGCATTGTGGCCATTTTCAACTTTGGGTTGGCCTGATGAAGAAGCTGCTGACTTTAAGAGATATTTCCCTACTAATGCTCTAGTTACGGGATATGATATTATTTTCTTCTGGGTATCTAGGATGATTTTCCAAAGTTTACATTTTACTAAGCGTCGCCCATTTGAAAATGTTGTATTACATGGATTAATTCGTGATGAACAGGGTCGTAAGATGTCAAAATCTCTTGGCAATGGTATTGATCCAATGGATGTTGTAGAAAAATATGGTGCGGATTCTTTGCGATGGTTCTTACTAAATGGAACTGCACCAGGCCAAGATACAAGGTTCAGTTATACTAAAATGGATTCAGCTTGGAATTTTATTAACAAAATTTGGAATGCTTCTAGATTTGTTATTATGAATTTGCCAGAAGACGCAGCAGCTGCTCATATGCCAGATGTTGATACATTTGATTTATCGGACAAATGGATTTTTGATAAATTAAATCGAGTTGTTAAGAAAGTAACACGATTGTTTGATGAATTCCAATTTGGTGAAGCCGGTAGAGAAATGTATAACTTCATTTGGAATGACTTTTGTGATTGGTATATTGAAATATCAAAAGTAGCTTTAAATGGTACGGATGAAATATTAAAAAAGCACAAACAAGATAATTTAGTCTGGATATTGGATCAGATATTACGTTTAATACATCCAATTATGCCTTTTGTTACTGAAAAATTATGGTTATCAATGCCACATAATGGTAAGAGCATTATGGTAGCATCTTATCCAGTAGCACATCCTGAATTTGAAAATCACGTTGCTGAGCAAGATATGGAATTCCTAATTGAAATTATTAAAGCTGTGCGAAATATTCGAATGGAAGTTAATGCTCCAATGTCATCTGCTATTGATATTATGATTCAATTAGATAATTCAAAAGATAAACATATTTTATTAGATAATCGTGATTATGTAGAGAATTTCTTACATCCTAAGAGTTTAGTTGTTGATACTAATGTGGTTGCACCTAAATTAGCTAAATCTGCTGTCATAGCAGGTGCTCAGATTTTTGTTCCATTAGCTGAATTAGTTGATTTATCAGAAGAAATTGCTAAAATGGATAAGGAAATAGACCACTTGCAAGAAGAAGTTAAGCGTTGTAAAGCTAAATTAGCTAATAAAGGCTTTGTTGATCATGCTCCAGAAGCTGTAATTGAAAAAGAGAAGGCAAAACAAGCTGATTATGAGAGTCAATTAGCAGGTGCTGTACAAAGGTTGAAAGAATTGAAAGAAAGTAATTAATGAATGAATGTTAGAGCAATAATAGATTTTATTGAACATTTGCCACGAATTCATCAAAAAAATGATTTGACTTATATTCGCCGAATTTTACGAGAATTAAATGAACCTCAAGATAAAGTAAAAACTTTTCATATTACTGGTACAAATGGTAAGGGATCAACGGCATATTATTTAAGTCGCCTTTTACAAAAGACCGGTCAGTCGATCGGTCTTTTTGTATCTCCATATGTTGAAGTGTTCAATGAGAGAATTCAGATTAATGGTCAACCAATTAGTGATGAATTGCTAATTAGTGCATATCAGGCAGTTAAAAATGCGATAAGGAATATTCAAAAAAAATATCCAGAATTTAACTTAGTAACATTTGAATTTGAAACTGCAATGGCTTTTTGGATATTTGCTAAGCAAAATTGTGATTATGCTGTGATAGAAGTCGGCATTGGTGGAGAACATGATAAAACGAATGTAATTGTGCCACAAGCAAGTATTATTACTACAATCGGTTTAGATCATGAAAAGATTATTGGACCAACTATGTTTGATATTGCTCATGAGAAAAGTGGAGTAATTAAAAAAAATAGACCAGTCGTATTAGGAAATATTCCAGCAAAGGTTTTACCTCTTTTAATGGATAAAGCCCGCAAAAAAAATGCCCCAGTTTTGCTTTTAGGAAGAGATTTTCAAGTGGAGTGCAATGATGATATTGTAGTTACAATTAATAAGCGTCTTTTTCATTTTAAGTTGCGACCACAAGCTGAAGCTTATGATATTGCATTAGCTTTAATCACTTTTGCTACATTAAAATTTGATATTTCTGTTAGGGATATTGAGGATACAATTAACAACACTATTATTCCGGCAAGGTACCAAATTGTTCAAAAAAAGCCCTTGATTATGATAGATGGGGCACATAATATCCAAGCCGTTCATGAATTGATATCCTATGTGCGAAAAATTGCTCAGGGTAGAATTTATATTTTATTAGGCATGATGAAAGATAAGGATATTGCTAAAGTGGTTAAATTATTTGATCCTAAAGAAAAAATAACATTTACTAGAATTTCATATCCTCGTGCTGCAACCAAGAGTGATATTGAAGATGATTTAAATTGTCATATTAATTTTATTGATGATTATCGTTTAGCTTATGATATTTTAAAAAATAAATTGACTCAAGATGACATTTTAGTTGTTACCGGTTCTTTTTATCTGGCTGGAGCTATTTTGAATTATATACACGGAGATCGCCATGAAGACGAATTTAAATAAAACATTTAAGGCAGTTATTTTTGATCTTGACGGGTTACTAGTTGATTCTGAGCGACTATATTGGAGAGCAAATATCCAAGCAGCTCAAGAATTAAAAACTCCTATTCCTAGGGATGCATATTTAGAAATCGTTGGTGCGTCACCTGAAAAAGTAGCAGAATTTTATCATGATTTTTTTGCAGATGCATCATTAAAAGATAAATTTATCTCTCGAACTAATGAATTGTTTAGTTTATGGTTAGCAGAAGGTCAATTGCATTTAAAAAAGGGTGTTCTTCAATTTTTACAAAAACTGAAAAAAGATCAGAAAAAATGTATTATTGCTTCAAGTAATACTAAAGAAGTGATTGAGCAAATTTTACAAAAATTTCATATTGAGAATTATTTTGACTTTTTTATTTGCTATGATGATGTTAAACAAGCTAGGTTACAAGCTAAGCCAGCTCCCGATATTTATTTAGATGCAGTTAAACGATTAGACATGCAATGCGATGAATTAATTGTCTTTGAAGATACTGGGATCGGTGTTGAAGCTGCTCAAAAAGCTGGACTGAGGTGTGTGATGATACCTGATTTAAAGCCAGCTACAATTCAAGATAAAAAACTAGCATACTTAATATGTAATAATTTTTTGGAATTTTCAAAAAATAATTATTGATTTTTTCGTAATAAGTATTGAGAGGGGTTTTTATGGAAAATACTAATCAATACTTATTATCTAACGATGAAGAAATTATCAATACATTTATTAAAGGATTACAAGAAATAAATATTACAACATTTGAGCAGTTACGTTTAGAATGTAAGGCACGAAATATAACAACATTCACTGATTTTTTTGAGTATACCAGAAGTCATGAAGCTCCAGAAACGTTGTCTTTAGGTGCTGAATTATTGCTCAATCGGGTTAAAGCTATTAAAAGAGAAAAAATGGAGTCATTTTGCTCTAGTTCACAAATTGGATATTATTTGAGTAATGTATTATCGGGATGTTATCAAGAACATTTAATGGCAGTCTATGTTGATGTTAAAAATAAAATAATTGCAGAAAAAGTAATTTTTAAAGGTACATTGAATCAAGCGATTATTCATCCGAGAGATATTTTTAGATGGGCAATCATTTATAATGCAGCTGGATTTTTTTTAGCACATAATCATCCTAGTGAAGATTTAACACCGTCAGAACAAGATATCCAAGTTACTAAAAAAATATCTAGTGTTAGTGAATGTATGGGAATACGATTTTTAGATCATTTTATTGTAAATACAGGCAATTATTTAAGTTTTAAAGAAATGGAATTATTATAACTTGAAATCTTAGCGTGTTTCATTTTCTTATGCTATAATAGCATAGACTAATGTTGAATAGTTTAAATATAAGACGTATTAAGGAGAGATTCAACGTGTTTGGATTAGGATCTAAAAATATTGGCATTGATTTAGGAACTGCCAATACTTTAGTATATATTGAAGGCAAGGGTATTGTCTTAAGAGAACCGTCTGTAGTAGCTAAGAACACGCAGACAGGTGAGATTATTTCTGTTGGTTCAGACGCTAAAGAAATGATTGGTAGAACACCTGGTAGCATTAAGGCAATTAGACCTATGAAAGATGGTGTAATTGCTGATTATGATACAACTGCAGCAATGCTTAAGTATTTTATTGAAAAGACTGTAGGTAATTCAAAACCTTCTGCAATGATTTGTGTACCTTCAGGTGTTACAGAAGTTGAAAAACGTGCGGTTATTGATGCTGCTCGTGTTGCAGGTGCAAGAGAAGCTTATGTAATCGAGGAGCCTTTTGCAGCAGCTATTGGTGCAGGTCTTCCAGTGATGGATCCTACGGGTTCAATGGTAGTTGATATTGGTGGTGGTACTACTGATGTTGCAACTATTTCTTTAGGTGGTATTGTTTCATCACGTTCTACAAGAATGGCTGGAGATAAGTTTAATGCAGCTATTGCAGCATATATCCATCAGAACTTTAATTTATTGATTGGTGAGAGAACGGCTGAAGCAATTAAAATTCAAATCGGCTCAGCTTCCGTTGAAAAAGCTAAAGATATAGAATCTATGAGTATTCGTGGACGTGATTTGATAACTGGGTTACCTAAATCTATGGATATTGATGCAGTAGATGTAGCTAAAGCTATCCAAGAGGTTGTGCAAAGTATTATCGCAGCTATTAAAGAGACATTGGAAGAAACATCACCAGAGATTGCAGCAGATGTAATTGATCATGGAATTGTTTTAACAGGTGGTGGTGCGTTGCTGAAGAACCTTCAAGAGGTTATTTCAGAAGCAACCAAAGTTCCCGTATTCATTGCACAAGATCCATTAGATTGTGTTGCAATAGGTACAGGTGAATCACTGAAAAATATTGAAGTTATGCGTAGACACTAGAGATAAGCCGGTAGTTCCGGCTTGTTCTGTTTTTTAGGTGAATAATTAGATGAAAAAATTTTTCAAAAATAAAAAGAATGTCTTTATTTTTCTGATTGTGGTACTAATCTTATCTGTCTTAACTTTTTCAACTAAAATGAGAAATTCACGTGAACAGCCTCCTTTTCTACAGCGTATTAGCAATGATGCGATGTCAATTGTTACTAAAGTAGTAACATATCCATTTAATGTAATATGTGATTGCTCAAATTCGGTCGTTGATCTTTTTAATACTCAACAAGAAAATGATCATTTAAAACGTAAAATTGACGAATTAGGTCAAGTTAAAGCTCGTAATACTTCGCTCGAGAATGAAAATCTGGCTTTAAAAAGAACATTAAAGCTTAAGGACACATTGTCGGATTATGATTTGGTAATTTGTAATGTTATTTCTCGTTCACCTGATTCATGGACCAATTTGTTAATTATAGACCATGGAGCCAGATCGGGCATTAAGAAAAATATGGCAGTTATGTCAGATTCAGGATTAATAGGTCGGGTAGTAGAAGTAAATTCTACTAGCTCCAAAGTTGAATTAATTACATCTACAGATAAGGCAGCTAACCGATTTGCAGTAGCTGCTAAAAGCAAGAAACATAAAGAAATTCATGGTATTATTACTTTAATAAATGATAAATTAGCTTTTACTCCAATAGAAAGTAAAGTAAAAGTGAAACAGGGTACACAAGTTTATACTAGTGGTATGGGAGGAAAATCTCCTAAAGGACTATTAGTTGGAACTATTTATAAAATATCACGTGATTCATATGGTCTTTCTAATATATTAGAAATCAAACCAGCAGGTAATTTGAATAATCCATCTATTGTTACAGTGGTTAAGAGAAAGGTAGCAGATTAATGGTTCAATTAAAGCGGTGGTATATTGCAATTGCTTTATTCTTTACTATGGTGTTAGATGGTGTGCTGTCTCAAACTTTTACTCGCTTTTTGGGCAATATGAATGTGGCATGTTGGTTATCCATTATATTGATAACATTAATAGCACTAAGTGATGCACATAATATAGCTAATGTTTGGCTATGTTTAGTAGTCGGGCTTGTGTATGATATCTATTATGTAGGCGTTATCGGCATATATATTGTTGCCTTTCCATTGTTGTGTTATTGTGTTCAGAAAATAGCAAAATATATTCCTGAGTTATTTATTACAAGACTATTAGTCTGTTTATTAGGATATATTGGAGTTTATTTGTATTTGCTATTAGTCTTAAATATTATTGGTATCATTGATATATCACTATTTGCAATAATGAGACAATTGGTTGAATCATTGGTTATGTGCATCATTTTATATATTTTAAGCTACAATCTTTTGTTAAAATTAATTGTTAAGTACCCATTTTTAAATAAGCAAATATTTTATTAAATAAAAGACTCGTTACTAAGTTTATTTGTAACGAGTCTTTTGTTATGTTGATATTATCTTTTATTTGGATAGTAGTGGTAAGACACCTACTACAATACTTGCTAAAGTGATTATTGCCATTAGTAATGCCATAAAAATAGTTAGCAATTGAAATTTTGTTTTTTTCTTTTTACGCATGTTACGACCTCCTATATTAGGAATATTTTATCTTAAAAAGATTATTATTGCAATTTTAACTAACTATGTAATATAGTAAACGGTGTATATTTATCCTTAATAAGGAGCTTAATAATGTTTGTATTGATTTTTTTATTACCATTTATCGGATTATTGTGTGGCATCTTAGTTAAGAATATGTTACCGCATAAAAAAATTAGTTATGTGGAATTGATGCCACCTTTTTTAATAGCTGCGTGCCAATTGATTACATCTTTCCACAAGCTGCCATCTTTTTTACCATATGCTTTTTTATTTTATCTTATTCTGGTGATTACGGTTGCCATTAATTTTGTTAAAAAAAATAAAAATATAGCATTAGGTAGAATTTTATTTTCCTTATGGCGATATCTTATATTGTGTAGTTTTATTTGGTATATCTGTTTATTATTAATCACTATTTTTTTATAAATTATTACTTACTTGATAAATATCTATGATAAAAGATCCTAATTTTAGGATCTTTTTTTGGTGTGGTTATATAGCTTTTTAAATATTTTTTGCCTTTTTGTGGTAAATTGTGGTTACTAGTGGTGAATTGTGGTAAATTATAAGTTGAAAGGGGGGAATGGCCATGTTCATGGGTGAATATCATCACAATTTGGATAGTAAAGGTAGATTGATTATACCGGCGAAGTTTCGTGATCAAATTGGTGATGAGATTATTTTCACTCGTGGTATGGAAGGCTGTATTTTTGGCTATCCGCAGGCGGAATGGCAAAAAATAGAAGCTAAATTAGCCAAACTTCCCCTGACACAGCGAAGTGCACGTAAGTTTACGAGACTTTTCTATTCAGGGGCGATGGAGACAGAATTTGATAAGCAAGGACGTGTTAATTTAACTGCTACGTTGAAGGAACATGCAGATCTTATTAAAGAATGTGTCATAGTTGGTGTTTCAAATAGAATTGAAATTTGGTCTGAGGATCGTTGGCAAAAATTTGCTGACGAAGCTGATGATAACTATGATGACATCGCAGAAGACTTGGATGATATAGAATTGTGATTATGGAATTTAAACATTATAGTGTGCTTTTACACGAAACAATTGATAATTTAAATTTGAAAAATGATGGTGTCTATGTTGATGCTACCTTTGGTGGTGGTGGACATGCATCATATTTACTAAAGCAATTGTCTAATGGGCATTTGATTGGTTTTGATCAAGATGAATATGCTATTGAACTTGCTAAGAAAAGCTTTTCGGAAGTATTAAAAGCCAATAGCAAGCCAAAATTGAGCTTAGTACATGATAATTTTGGTAATTTACAGCAAAATTTAGCAAAATTGGGTTTTATAGATGGCATAGATGGTATATATTACGATTTAGGTGTATCTTCACCGCAGTTTGATCAGCCTGAACGTGGATTTTCGTATCGATTTAATGCAAGACTTGATATGAGAATGGACCAAACTAAGGATTTGGATGCATATAAAATTGTCAATACTTGGTCGCAAAAGGAATTAAGTAATATTTTATTTAAATATGGTGATGAAAAATATGCTAGGCAAATTGCTAAGAATATTGTAGCGAAAAGAGCGATAAAACCCATTACTACAACATTTGAATTAGTAGATATTATCAAAGAAGCGATACCGGCTTTTGCAAGACGAACAGGTGGTCATCCTGCTAAAAAGTCATTTCAAGCTATCAGAATTGCTGTTAATGATGAGTTAGAAGTACTGGAAAAATCATTGTTAGATGCAATTGAAATTTTAAAGCCTGGCGGTAGGATTTGTGTGATTACTTTTCAATCGTTGGAAGATAAGATAGTAAAAAAAATATTCAAAAAATATTCAGATGTCGATATTCCAAGAGGGATGCCGCAAATACCAGATTCATTAAAGCCAACATTAAAAATAATTAGTAGAAAACCTATTGTTGCAACAGATAAGGAATTAGAAGAAAATAATCGTTCACATAGTGCAAAACTAAGAGTGGCAGAAAAGTTATAATTATTAATTTTTAAGAGGAGAATTGGTATGGTAGATAGTTCAGCAAGAAATTTTAGATATTCAGAGTTAGATGCTGACAACCAACGTAATAAACAAGTGATAGTTAGATTGACTTCTCAAAATGAACCTCTAAGTCTAACAGAAGTGCTTTTTATTGCTTTTGGTGTGGTTATGACTTTAATTATGATGTGTTTTATGATTTCTTCTAATATTTCTGCTACTAATGCACAGCGTAATTTATCTGAAATACAGAAAGATATTGCTACTGTACAAAATAAAAATACTAATTTAAGACAGGAAATTGGCGAATTAACTTCAGCTAATAGAATGAATAAATTAGCAAAACAGTATGGATTACAATTAATTGAGAGTAATATCAGGAATATTCGATGATGAATAATAAAAAGATTGTCCGAAAAGTGTCAAAATCTCATGTTAATCGAAATGTAGTTGGTAGATTGTTGCAAATATCAATGGCATTTGTTTTTTTGCTCTTTGTAGGAAGATTTTTGTATTTAAGTATATCTAAAACCATAGCGGGTGAAAACATCTCTGAAAGGGTTAGCAATTTATATAAACGGGATGAAATTTTAAAATCTGTAAGAGGAGCTATTTATGATAATAGTGGTAATGTAATTGCAGAAGATTCGCATAGTTTTACTTTATATGCCATTTTGGATAAGTCTTCGCTAGATTATAAAGGCAAACCAATGTATGTAGTCGATAAGAAAAAAACTGCTGAAAAATTATCGACCGTTATTCCCTTAAGCGAAAAAAAAATTTTGAAATATCTGCATCCAAAACACAAAGCATATCAAGTAGAGTTTGGTACTGCAGGTTCTGGTATTAGTTTAGCAACGAAAAAAAAGATTATGGCAATGCATTTACCTGGTATTCATTTTGATGAAACTCCTTCAAGATTATATCCAAATGGTAGATTTGCTTCTCATATCATAGGTATAGCACAACCATTTAATGATAAAAAAAATCATTCAATCAATTTAATCGGAACGATGGGGATTGAAAAGTATTTTAATAAAGTATTATCTGGTAAAGATGGTCGTAGAATAGCTTTGGTTGATGCTGGTGAATATCAGCTTCCTGGAGGTCAGCATTCATATAAAGCACCAATTAATGGCAATAATATTTATTTAACAATTGATTCGCAATTACAGATTTACTTAGAAAATTTATTGGATGCTGTTCAAAATAAATACAAACCTAAAGCATTAACGGCAATTGTAGAAGATGTCAAAACAGGAAAGATCATGGCTGCATCACAAAGACCTACATTTGATCCAGCAACTAGGAAGGGACTTAATGATAATTGGCGTAATATTTTAGTTCAAGATTCATATGAACCTGGATCTGTATTTAAGATACTTTCAATTACTGCAGCTATTCAAGAAGGAAAATATAATCCTAAGGAATATTATCGTTCGGGGTCTATTACATTTAATGGCTCTACAATTCATGATTGGAATTATACAGGATGGGGTGCTATTCCATTTGAGCAGGCATTTCCTCGTTCCAGTAATGTAGGTATGTCTATTTTGGTTAACAGACTAGGTAGGCACACTTGGAGAAGGTATCTAGATAATTATCATATTGGTAAGAAAACTAATATAACATTACCCGATGAAAATTCAGGGTTAATTAATATTCATAGTCAAATTGATCAAGCAGTTACTTCATTTGGTCAAGGTATTAATGTTAATGCAATGCAGATGATGCAAGTATATAGTGCATTGGCAAATTCAGGGCAAATGTTAAAACCACAATTGGTTGAAAAAATTGTGTCTTCTTCTGGTAAGGTCATTAAAAGGTATAAAAAGATAAAAGTTGGTAAACCTGTATATTCTCAAGAAACTGCACAAACTACATTAAAATTGATGCGAGATGTTGTTGAAAAAGAATATGGTACAGGTATGACTTATAAGATTCCAGGAAAAAGTATAGCAGTAAAAACAGGTACTGCTCAGATAGCGGGTATACATGGAGGATACCTTAAAGGCGATAGAAACTACCTATTTTCCGTTGTTGGCCTTACACCAGCTGATAACCCTAGATATTGTATATATATCACTATGAAGCAACCTCAAATTATGAGTGATCCTCCCGAAACAATAATGTCTTTAATTTTTAAACCCCTAATTAACCGTGTTAGCGTATCATCAAAAGTAGATATGATGGATGAACAGATTACTATTCCTAGTGTTAAGGGACAGTCTCGTGAACAAGCGGTTAGATTATTAGAAAAAATGGGACTTTATGTTGAAACAATCGGTTCAGGTCATAAGGTTGAAGCACAAAGCATCTTAGCAAATACCAAAGTAAATCCGAATAGTAAAATAATTATATTTACTGGTGGTATTATTCGATGTCCAAATATGAAGGGCTGGACGATAAAGCAAGTTACTCAATTTGCAAATATCAGTAAAGTTAAAGTGGAAGTGCTAGGTAAAGGAAAAGTTTATAAGCAGAGTAGAATCCCAAGATCTATTTTAAATCGAAATAGTAAAGTAAAAGTTGAATTAAGATGAGGTTAGATATGCAATATGGTTTATATCCCGGTGTGATTAGTTTAGTTATTACAGCACTGGTTTTGCCATTCTTTATTTGTTTTATGAAAATGAAAAAAGAAGGGCAACAAATTCGAGAAGAAGGTCCTAAATGGCATGCAAAAAAAGCAGGTACACCTACTATGGGTGGAATTGTTTTTTTGTTATCAAGTATAATTGCAACTGTCGCAATTTTATTATCTAATGGTAAGTTAAATAAAATAGCTATAATTTTGATTATTGCTTATTTAGGTTATGGAGTAATAGGCTTTTTAGACGATGGTTTGAAATTATTATTTCATAGAAATTTAGGACTTAGAGCATGGCAAAAATTATTAGGGCAAATTATAATTGCGTTAGTAATTTTGTTAATCGCTTATAGTGATAATTTTACTTTTAAGATATATATCCCATTATTTGGGACTGTTAATAGCTATTTACTATTTGTATTTTTCATTATAATTTGGCTGGTAGGTTATTCAAATGCTGTTAATTTATCAGATGGATTAGATGGTTTAGCAACGGGTTTATCTATTATATCCTATGGTACGTATGCTTATTTAGCATATTTAGCACATAATGCAACTGTGCTTGCTTTTTGTTGTAGTGTTATTGGTGGATTGGTAGCATTTCTTATTTTTAATCATAAACCAGCTAAAATTTTTATGGGTGATGTAGGTTCACTAGCATTAGGTGGTGGGCTTGCTGCAGTTTCGATTTTCTTAAATAGACCATGGTCTTTATTAATCATTGGTATAGTTTATGTTTTGGAAACATTGAGTGTCATATTACAAGTTATTTCATTTCAAACTACTGGTAAGAGAATTTTCAAGATGACTCCAATACATCATCATTTTGAAATGTTAGGCTGGAGTGAATGGAAAGTTGATATAGTCTTTTGGCTTGTGGGACTTTTAGGTAGTATTATATATTTATTACTTGCATTGTGAGGTAGTTACTTTGATGAAGATAATAGATAAATATCAAGATAAAAACATTTTAATATTAGGACTGGGCAAGAGTGGTTATTCAGTAGCTAAGTTATTATTAAAATTAGGTGCAAAATTAACTTTAAATGATAAGAAAAAATTAGATGATAATGCTCAAGCTATAGAATTAGCGTCATTAGGTGTCAAAATTATATCTGGGTATCATCCAACTGATATTTTTGCAAAAGAGCATTTTGATTATTTAGTTAAAAATCCTGGTATACCTTATGAAAATCCTTTAGTCCAAGCAGCTAAAGCTGCTAATGTATCAATTATAACCGAGCCTGAAGTAGCTTTAGCAGTAAGTTCTGCACCATATGTGTGTGTTACTGGCTCTAATGGAAAAACTACAACAGTAATGTTGACACAACGAATTATGGAAAATCATTTACATAAATTTGGTGGACATGCTTATGCAGTGGGTAATATTGGTGTTCCAATTTCTGAAGTAGTACTTAAGGCTAATGCTAATGATTTGTTAGTGGTTGAAATTTCAAGTTTTCAACTTATGGGTGTAAATACTATGAAGCCTAAGGTTGCTGCGATTGTTGATATTTACAATAATGTACATATTGATTATCACAAGACATTTGAAAATTATGTAGCTGCTAAGTTACGCATTACACAAAATCAAGATAAGTCTGATTATTTTATAGCTAATTTTGATCAAAAAAATATCTTAGAACAAGAACTTTCCCTAACCAAAGCTCACGTGGTCACTTTTTCCGAAGAATCTACTCAAGCAGATTATTATATTGGTGAACAATATTTAGAAAGCCAAGCTGACCATGAAATTATGAAAATATCAGATATTAAGATACCTGGTCGTCATAATCAGCAAAATAGTTTGGTGGCTATTGCTATTTCTAAGATTATGGGTGCGTCTGATGAGGATATTAGAAGTGTGCTGTCAACATTTACGGGTGCAAAACATCGTTTACAATATGTGATGACTTATAACAATCGGCGTATATATAATGATTCAAAATCAACTAATATCGAAGCTGCTAGTGTAGCTATTCCATCTTTTAGTCAACCTGAAGTTTTAATTGCTGGCGGATTAGATCGTGGATTTACATTTGATGAATTAGTACCATTATTGAAAAAACATGTTAAGGCAATCGTATTGTATGGTGAGACAAAATATTTATTAGCCGATGCTGCTAGAAAAGCTGGTATCCGAGATATTGTTATTGTTAATACCTTGCAAGAAGCTGTGCCTAGGGCGTATGATTTAACAAATGATGGTGATGTATTGTTGTTTTCACCTGCATGTGCATCGTGGGATCAGTTTAATACATTTGAAGATCGTGGAGACTTTTTCGTGAAATTTGTTAAGGAGTTAAAAACTAAGTAATTATGAGAATTATTTTTTCCGGTGGTGGCACTGGCGGTCATATTTATCCAATTTTAGCATTGATAGAAAGGCTAAAAGAAAGAAAGTTAACAACAGATGATGATATTTTGTTTATTGGTACTAATAAGGGATTAGAATCTAAAATTGTACCAGCTGCTAAAATTCCATTTAAGACTTTAGTTGTGCAAGGCTTTAATAGAAAACATTTATTGCGTAACTTTAAAACAATCAAGCTATTTTTAAATGCTACTAAAGATGCACGTAAAATTTTAGAGGAATTTAAGCCCGATGTAGTTGTTGGTACAGGTGGTTACGTTTGTGGAGCTATAGTTTATGCAGCTGCTAAGATGAAAATACCAACTTTGATTCATGAGTCAAATTCTGTTGTTGGCTTAGCTAATAAATTTTTAGCACATTATGTTGATAAAGTGTGTTATACCTTTGATGATGTTGTTCGTCAATTTCCAGAGAAGAAAAAGCTAGTTAAAACAGGTAATCCGAGGTCGCAGCAAGTATTAAGCTTAAATGAAACAAAGATAGATTTGAAGAAGAAGTGGAATCTTAATCCTGATGTTTTCACTGTTCTAATTTTTGGTGGCTCACGTGGTGCACTTGCGATTAATAATATCATGGAACGGTCAATTGATGAATTGGGGGATAAGCCATATCAAATTATTTGGGCTACCGGACAAGTTTATTATGGCCAGATTAAAGAGCGGTTAGCTAAGCACAAGATAGCTAAGAATATTGTTATTGTACCTTATATTGATAATATGCCAGGATTGTTGCCACAGATGACATGTGTAGTTTCACGCTCAGGTGCTACAAGTTTGGCGGAATTTACAGCGTTAGGTGTTCCCGCTGTTTTAATACCTAGTCCAAATGTTACACATAATCATCAAGAAAAAAATGCAATGGATTTAGAAAAAGCAGGTGCTGCATTAGTAATTAATGAAAATGATTTAAATCCTAACAATTTTGTTTCCTCAATTGATCATATTTTACTTGATCCTAATTGTGCACAAAAAATGTCAGCAGAGTCTAAAAAATTATGTTGCTGTGATGCATCAGATAAATTGATTTACGAAATGCAAAATCTCATTAATAAAAAATAATTTTTGAGCATAAAGTAGGTGTTACTAGATGTCAAATAGTAAATTAACTAAAAAAGATCCTAAAGAGCAAATAGCTAAATGGACTGAATATAAGAAAACAAAAATAAAAGAAAATATTGATTTACCGAGACTAGGTGCACTTAGAAGGCATGCTTTATGGACTAAATTAGGCAGTATTATTATTTTGTCTGTAGTTGGAATAATTATATGTTTGTACTTTATTTCTTTTAAGTCTAGTGTGAGAAGCGTTAAATTAGTAGGTGCAGACGAGATAGATGGTGCTAAAGTTGCTAAAATTATTGATGTTAGTCCCAAGACCAAGGTGGTTTTTTCATTATTTAAAGGCAAAGAATATAGCAAAAAGATATCTCGTGTTTTTCCTGAAGTTGATACAGTTAAGATTACAGTTACAAATTGGAATAATCTTATATTACATATCAAAGAAAAACGTGTTATAGGCTACGTTAAGGAAAATAATCATTATCGAAAGATATTGTTTAATGGCAAGGTATCTAGGCAAGATATATCGGAAAAGTTAGTTGATATTAGCAAACCTTTGTTTTTGGGTTATAGCAGACAAAAGTCTATTATTAATGATTTAAAAGTTTATAAAGCTTTACCTCCTTACTTTAGGGATAAAATTAAAATGATCAGTGGAAAAATTAGGCGACCAAATCAGATTATTTTGTTGCTTAATGATCACAATATTATTATTGGAGATGTAAATACTTTTGCTGAAAAAATAAAATACTACAATAGCATAAAAAAACAGCTTACGCAACCTTCCATTATAGATATGGAGGTAGGGGTATTCTCTAGACCCTTAACAGTTAAAGATAAAGAACAATATGAAATTAATTTTTAAAACTATACTTGGTATTATTTAATATGGTAAAATTTATGTAATTAATATATTTGGGGGCAACATCTTGGAAACGAAAGATTTATTGGTAGGTTTAGATATCGGTACAACTAGCGTAAAAGCTG
The DNA here is from genome assembly GCF_000160875.1 of Lactobacillus iners DSM 13335. Classification (GTDB taxonomy): domain Bacteria; phylum Bacillota; class Bacilli; order Lactobacillales; family Lactobacillaceae; genus Lactobacillus; species Lactobacillus iners. Next base: position 44,224 of record NZ_GG700804.1, on the reverse strand, counting down.
TTTTAGCATCCTCAGAAACAGGAAAATTACGTGTTATTGGTACTTGCTGCGAAGCAACTAAAGGTATGCGACATGGTAAAATAGTTGATATTGAACAAACTGCTAACAGTATTAAAAAAGTATTAAATGGGCTTTCTCAGAAAACAAATACAACATGTGATTACCTAATTACAGCAGTTCCTGCGAATATGTTGCAACTAGAGTCTGCACACGGATTGATTAATGTTGGTGAACAAGGCAAGGAAGTAGACGAAAATGATGTGAGAAGGGTTGTTTCTGTCGCAATTAAGTCTTCCATTAAAGATACTAGACAAGCGATAACTTTTTTGCCTAGCAAATTTTTGATTGATGGACGTACAGATGTTGATGATCCTAGAAAGATGATTGCACACTCATTAGAAGTTCATGGTGTTTTAGTAACAGCTCCTATTTCAGATCTACACAATATAAGTAGAGCTATTGAAAGAGCTGGATATAATAATAAATTTTTTGTACCTACGCCATTAGGAATTGCCAATGTTGCACTAGATGAAGGTGAGCGAACATTTGGATCCATTATCTTGGATATGGGTGGTGGTATTACTACTGCTACTGTGATTCATGAAAATAAAATAAAATATGCAACTATTGACCTTGAAGGTGGTAGTGATGTTACTAAAGATATATCAGTTGTATTGAATACGTCTTTAGATGAAGCAGAAAAAATAAAACGTGACTTCGGTTATGCAGACCCTGAACTAACTTCTAAAGAAGACAAGTTTCCTGTTAATGTTGTTGGAGCTAATGCCCCTAAAATGATTGATGAAGAATATTTGAGTGAAATAATCAGTGCCAGGTTACATCAGATATTAGATCGAGTAGGTAAAGGGTTAAAGGAACATGCAGCTTTTAATTTACCAGGTGGTATTGTTATAACTGGTGGAAATAGTGAGATTCAAGGTACTGATGATCTTGTTAAGAATAGTTATAATATAAAAGTTAAGATGTATCAGTCAGGACAACCTGGATTAAAAAATGCTATTTACGCTGTAGCATTGGGTGTTATAACTTATGCGTATAATTTAAGTGATATTAATTATTTAGCAAATAGTGTTATATATGGTTCTCAACATACTGATGATGTAAAAGACATTATTAGCAAAAGTAAGTCAGTATTTTTCAAAAAGCAACGTTCTGAGGATGAAAATAATAGAGAATTAGAATATAATGATAACATACAGCAGGGTAGTCATGAAGATGATGCTAATAATGGTAAAGTTAAAAAAGAAAGAAAGTCATTCATTGATTTTATAAAAAAATTTTTTGACTGATGAGGATGGGTTAGGCTAATGGATTTTAATTTTGATTCTGATAATAAAAGTGCAGTTATAAAGGTTATCGGTGTTGGTGGAGCAGGTGGTAATGCAGTTAATCGTATGATTGATGAAGGAGTACAAGGAGTATCATTTATTGCTGCTAATACTGATGTTCAAGCTTTAAATAGTAATAAGGCTGAGAATAAGATACAGTTAGGGCCGAAGTTAACCAGAGGTTTAGGTGCAGGATCACATCCTGAAGTAGGGCAAAAAGCTGCTGAAGAAAGTCAACAGACTATAGAAGAAGCTCTTAAGGGAGCAGATATGATTTTCATTACTGCTGGTATGGGTGGAGGTACTGGTACAGGTGCCGCACCAGTCATAGCCAAAATTGCCCGTGAAACAGGTGCATTGACGGTAGGTGTTGTTACAAGACCATTTACTTTTGAAGGTCCTAAGCGTTCAAAGGATGCTGCGGAAGGTATTAGTCAATTGAAGCAATATGTCGATACTTTGGTAATTATTGCCAATAATCGCTTACTCGAGATGGTTGATAAAAAGACACCTATGATGGATGCATTTAAAGAGGCTGATAATGTTCTTCGTCAAGGTGTGCAAGGAATATCAGATTTGATTACTTCAACTGATTATGTTAACTTAGACTTTGCTGATGTTAAAACAGTTATGGAAAACCAAGGTTCTGCTTTGATGGGAATAGGTCGTGCTAGTGGTGAGAATAGAACTGTAGAAGCAACTAAAATGGCCATTTCTTCGCCATTATTGGAAGTTTCAATTGATGGTGCTAAACAAGTATTGTTAAATATCACTGGTGGGCCTGATTTAACATTATTTGAAGCACAAGATGCTTCAGATATTGTTTCTAAGACAGCTGGTGATGATGTTAATATCATCTTTGGTACATCGATTAATGCTAACATGGGTGACGAAGTTGTTGTTACAGTTATTGCAACTGGTATTGATAATAAACAAGATAATCATCAAAATGTTACTAAAGCAAAATTAAACAAAGAAAGTGTAGAATCATCTACAGCTAATAAGGCGGTTACACCAGCTGATACACAAAAAGATGGTAATGTTGCTAAACCAGATATGCTATTTGATCCAACAAGTATTTGGAAACAAGATAAAACAAGTAGTAATCGAGTACAAGAAAAAGTTAAAGGAGATTCTTGGACTCCATTTAGTAAATCGGAGCAACAAGATGTTTTGGATGTTGAGACTAATCTTGATGATGAAAATGACATTCCATTTTTTAAACATCGCCAGAATAATTAATTTCTAAGAGGGGAGACTATTTATGGCTTTTGAAAAATTGACAAAGATGTTAGGTATTTCAGATGAAGATGAGTATGAGGATGATTCATTTGAAGAATCTGAAGTTAGCTACCAGGAAGATAAACGTAACGACAAGAAATCAAATATAGTTTCTATTAATTCTGTGAATGCAGGTAAGAGTAGAATAGTTTTATTTGAGCCTCGTGTTTATTCTGACGCTAAAGAAGTTTCTCAAAATTTGCTTAATAACCGTGCAGTTATTATTAATTTCTCGCGTATGGACGAAGGTCAATCAAAACGTATAGTTGATTTTGTTATGGGTACAGTTTATGCACTGAATGGAGATATTCAGCGTGTTGGTGAAAAAATATTCTTAGCTACACCACCTAAGTTTGTTACTGATGGAAAAATAGCTGATGCTACAAGCGAAAAAGATAATTTATAATTATGTTGAGATATTTATTTTTTTATTTTTTACTGATTGTTCATTATATCGCATATATTTATGGATTGTTAATTGTTGTTGATGCGTTATTTAGTTGGGTTGATTTTCTATATAGATCTGTAGTTGGTAAATTGATAAATAGAATTGTTAATCCATATATAGCACTATTTAGAATTAAACCCATTATGAAGATAAGTTATAGCTTTGGTATAGATTTATCGCCACTTATTGGAATATTATTGTTATGGATTATTCAGAACATAACATTTAGATTAATGGTTCAGATTTTATAATGATTAGATATCAGTTCAATATATAAAATTGCAAGCTCTTTTTAGTGCTTGTTTTTTTATTTACATAAAATATAAGCTTGAAAAAAGTTCAATTTTAATGCACAATAAAAGTGTTACGTTATTATTGAATGGGTGTGAATATGTCTAATAAAGGTTTATTAATTGTTTTATCTGGTCCTTCAGGAGTTGGCAAAGGTACAGTAAAAACTGAAATGGTGAGGCAACAGGCCTTTCCTTTTGAATATTCGGTTTCCATGACTACTAGGAAGCCACGTCAGGGTGAAGTTGATGGTAAAGACTATTTCTTTGTCGATGAAGAAAGATTTAAGAATGCTGTCGCAAATAAAGAATTATTGGAATATAACCAATATGTCGGTAATTATTATGGTACGCCCTTAGCACCAGTAAAAGAAATGCTTAACATGGGAAAAGATGTTTTGCTGGAAATTGATGTTAATGGTGCAAAGCAAGTGCGAAGCTTGATGCCTGATGGTGTATTTATTTTCTTAACACCACCTGATTTGCATGAATTAAAACATAGAATAGTAAATAGGGGTACAGACTCTGATAAAGCTATTGATTTGCGAATGCAACAAGCTCGCCAAGAGATATTAATGATGCAAGATTATGATTATGCAGTAGTCAATGATACTGTTGCTAATGCAGTTGATCATATCAAGGCAATTGTTGAATCAGAACATGTTCGCATTGCTCGTGTCATTGACGATTATCGAAATATGGTTAAGGAGGATTAAGATGAAAATTACATATCCATCGATTGATAAGTTATTAGATAAAGTTAATTCGCGTTACTCGTTGTCAGTATTGGCAGCTAAACGCTCTCATGAGTTACAATCTGGAGAGCCAGGAGCTCTTTTGTCATATAAATCTTCTAAAGCCTTAGGACAAGCATTAGAAGAAATAGCTGCTGGTAAAGTTACTATTGATCCTGAACACCAAACTAAGATTGATTAATGGTAAAGAAGTGCCTTCATTGTTTCTAGCGATGAAGGCTTTTTTGTAGGTGAAATAATGTTTGCAGAAGTAATTGTAGATGTAGCAGCTAAACAAACTGATAAAACGTTTGAGTATAAGATTCCATCTGAATTAAAAAATGTTGCAGTAGGATCACGCGTTGTCGTACCATTTGGTAGGCGAAAAGTGCAAGGATTTGTTGTTGATATTCATGCAGAAGCTAATTATCAAGGTGAATTAAAAGAATTATCGTTAGTCTTAGATGATCAAATTCCTTTAATACCAGAGTTAGTTAAACTTTCTGAAGTTTTAGCACGTAAATTATTTACGTATAGAATTTCTATTTTGCAGGCTATGTTACCGAGCATGTTAAAAGCAGGATATAAAAAAAATATTGTGCCTTTGACTGATTCAGCTAGAGCATTACCAATTTTTAATGGTAAAGTGATCGATGCTGCCACTGTAAGATCTAATGCGGATATATTATTAATCAATAAATTATTAGCAACTAAGGCTGCCAAAATAGATTATGTTGTCAAAAACAAAGCTAGTCATAAAAAGGATGTAATATATTCAATCAGTAATTCCAAAAAAGACTATTTGGAAATTTTGGCTAATTTAAGAACTAATGCTTTTAAGCAAAAAATATTATTGAATGACATTATAGAAAATTATGAATCATATCCTAAGAGACAACAAGAGTTGGCTAATTTGGGTATTAAATCAGATGTTTTAAGAAATGCAGTTAATAATAATTGGTTGCAAAAGCAAGAAGTTGATGTATATCGTGATCCAACTGCAGCTGATATGATTCATGCATCAAAAGTTGTGCAATTAAATGCTGAGCAACAAGCTGCTCTAGATCAAATTAATCAACAAATTGTTCGAAAAAATGCTAAAACTTTTTTATTAGAGGGTATAACTGGAAGTGGAAAAACGGAGGTATATTTACACGCCATTGCTGAATGTTTAAAAAATAACAAGAGTGCATTAATGCTAGTTCCCGAAATAGCACTAACGCCGCAAATGGTCAATCAAGTTAAAAGCAGATTTGGAAAAGATGTAGCTGTATTACATAGTGCACTATCTGAGGGTGAAAAATATGATGAGTGGTGTCGAATTCGCAACCAAGAAACACATGTAGTCGTGGGAGCGAGAAGTGCTATTTTTGCACCGTTAACTAACATTGGTTTAATTATTATTGATGAAGAGCATGAAGCAAGTTATAAACAAGATAATACTCCTAGGTATCATGCACGTGATGTAGCTATTTTAAGAAGTGAATACAATCATTGTCCGTTAGTATTAGGGAGTGCAACTCCATCATTGTATAGTAGAGCTCGTGCTCAAAAAGGTGTTTATCAATTACTGCGACTTAATAATCGAGCTAATAATAAGGAACTACCCAAAGTGCAAATTATCGACTTAAAAAAAGCGATGTTTGCAGGGACGCAATTTGATATTTCTGTTGATATGTTGAACGTAATAAAAAAGACCATAGCCAAGAAAGAACAAGTTATCTTATTGTTAAATCGACGGGGATTTTCCAATTTTATGTTATGTCGTGAGTGTGGTTATGTTTTACAATGTCCTAATTGTGATATTTCGCTGAATTATCATAAAGACATTAATCAAATGAAATGTCATTATTGTGGCTATGAAATTAATAAACCATATGTGTGTCCTAAGTGTCATAGCAAGCATATTATTTTTTTGGGTAGTGGTACTCAAAAGATTCAAGAAGAACTTATTAATATGATTCCTAACGTTCGTATTTTACGTATGGATATAGATACGACACGAAAAAAAGGTAGCTATCAAAAAATATTATCTGCCTTTGGACAAGGTCAAGCAGATATATTGTTAGGTACACAGATGATTGCTAAGGGGCTTGATTTTCCTAATGTTACACTGGTTTGTGTTGTTAATGCTGATATTGGCTTGGCTGTTTCTAATTATAATGCTAGTGAAAAAACATTTGATTTATTAACGCAAGTAGCTGGTAGAGCTGGTAGGGCAGATAAAGAAGGATTGGTTTTGATACAAACTTATAATCCAGACCATTATGCGATTAAATTAGCTAGTGTACAAGATTATGAGCAATTTTATCAAAGTGAAATGCGATACCGATATATTGGTAATTATCCACCATTTTATTTTACAACTTTGGTTTCGATTGTCTCGCATAATGAACCTCTGGCTGCTAAGCAGGCTTTTCTTGTCAAAAGACTATTGACTAAAAAATTAAGTCAAGCAACGATCGTTTTGGGGCCAACTCCTAGTGCAATTGGTAAAATAAATAATCAATATTTTTATCAAATACTGGTAAAATATAAAAAAGAACCTTATTTGGCTGAAACTTTGAGTTATATTCAAAACTATGCTCAAGATATTGCCAAAAATGATATTAATGTTTATATAGATCAAGAACCAGAAAATATTATGTAGATTTATAGAAAGAAGTGTTTTAATGACATCAGTTATTTTTTTAGGAACTCCAAAATTTGGTGCAGTTGTACTTCAAGGATTAATTGATCAGGGATATAAAATCGAGGCAGTAGTTACGCAACCCGATAAAAAGTTTGGAAGAAAGCAAGAATTACATCAATCGGAAGTTAAAAAAGTTGCCTTAGCTAATAATTTGAAAATATATCAACCGCTACATTTATCAAAATCAGAAGAAATGAATGAATTATTAAGTATTAGACCTGATTTTATTGTTACTGCGGCATATGGACAGTTCTTACCAACTAAATTTTTGCAAACTGCTAAAATTAAGGCTATCAATGTTCATGGCTCATTGCTGCCTAAATATCGTGGTGGTGCACCTATTCAATATTCATTAATTAATGGTGATAAACAAACTGGTGTAACTATTATTGAAATGGTTAAAAAAATGGACGCAGGTGAGATGTATGGTAGTAGGGCAATTGATATTTCTGATGACGATACTTCTGGCAGTTTATTTGAAAAATTAAGTATCATTGGACGGGATTTGTTACTTGAAGTAATTCCAAAGATTATAGCTAATCAAATAGTACCTACTTGTCAAGATGAGGATAAAGTCGTTTTCTCGCCTAATATTTCAAAAGACCAAGAACAAATAAAGACTAGTATGACTGCTACCCAAGCTCATAATTTAGTGCGTGCATTGAATCCACAACCTGGTGCATATATTTTGATGCATAATAAACGCTATAAAATCTGGCAAAGTGAAGTTAGTGCTGAAAAGTGTAGTTTAGAAAGTGGTTATTTAGTTTCTAAAAATAAAGAATTCGCAATTAGTTTTAGTAATGGTACTATTTTGAAGATATTAAATATTCAACCAACGGGCAAAAAGCCTATTGCAATTAAAGATTTTATCAATGGACAAGGTAATCAATTTAAAGTTGGAGAAAAAATAGTTGAAGATTAATGCACGTAGTGTCGCTTTAGATACGTTATTGAAAATTTTTAAACAAAAATCATATTCCAATATTGCATTAAATAATGCTTTGGAAAAAAGCCAATTAAGTCCTATCGATAAAGCCTTAACTACACAAATTGTTTATGGAACTGTTCAATATAAACTTTATTTAGAATATCAATTAAAGTCACTAGTGCAGACTAAATTAAAAGAAGATTATTTGTGGCCTTTGCTATTGATGTCTGCATACCAATATTTTTTTCTAGATAAAATACCTACTGCATCAATTGTTGATGAAGCAAATAAATTAGCTAAGTCATATAGCCCTAAGGGTTCGCAATCTTATCGATTAGTTAATGGTATTTTGCGTTCATTAGTTAGAAGAGGTGAAATTTTACCAGAAGAAAAAGATGCAGTTAAATATATGAGTATTAAATATTCATATCCTCAATGGTTGGTTAAATATTGCCTGGATCATTTTGGAAAAACTAAGACTATAAGCATTTTACAAGCAGGTAATATGCCAAGCGTTAATAGCATTAGAATTGCTGATATGAGTAAAAAAGATGAAATTTTGCACAAATTAGCTACAGAATATAAAATAAGTATATCTAATTTAACTAATCATAATGTTAATTTGGACCATGGATCTATTACAAATAGTCAATTATTTAAGGATGGATTGATTACGATTCAAGATAGTGCAGCTTCATTAGTAGTCGATGCTTTTAATTTTAAAGGTGATGAAAAGGTGCTAGATGCTTGTAGTGCTCCAGGTGGTAAAACTGCACAGATAGCTGAGTATTTAACAACAGGTAAAGTTTTTGCACTAGATATTCATCAAAAAAAATTAAATTTAGTTAAACAAACATTGACTAGATTACACCAAGATCAAAAATTGATCATGAAAGCACTTGATGCTAGAAAAGTTAATGAGTATTTTTTCGGCCAACAATTTGATAAAATACTTGTAGATGCACCTTGTTCAGGATTAGGACTAATAAGAAGAAAACCTGAAGTAAGATATGAAAAACAGATGGAAGATTTAAAGCATCTAAGCGAAATCCAGTATAATATTTTAGATCATGTAGCTGGGTTATTAGCTGAAAATGGTGAGCTCGTATATTCAACTTGTACGATTTCAATAGAAGAAAATGAAGATGTAGTGAAGCGTTTTTTGACTAATCATCCTGATTTTTCCTTGGCTCCATTTGAAGTTGGTAATTTATCTAAGTGTAAAATGATCAAAATTTTTCCGGATGATTATAATAGTGATGGCTTTTTTATTGCCAAATTCGTTAAAAGAGGTTAATTATTTTGGTAGAAGCAACTTATTTTACAAGTGTTGGTAAAGTTCGCAAGACAAATCAAGATTTTGTAAAAACATTTAAAAATCGCAATGGAATTATTATGGGAGTTGTGTGTGATGGCATTGGTGGACATCAAGGTGGAGATGTTGCTTCCAATATGGCTGTTAACCATTTAGGCCACAATTTTATGATGACAGATTTTTGTGAGGCACAAGTTGCACAAAGTTGGTTATCTGTGCAATTAAAAGCAGAGAATGACAATATTTTGCGTACAGCCACAAAATTTGCAGATCTAAATGGGATGGGTACGACAATAGTTTTAGCCATTATTTTTGCTGATCAAGCTTTAATTGCACATTTAGGTGATTCTAGAGCCTATTTATATCGAGATAGGCAACTTACGCAATTAACTGAGGATCATTCTTTGGTTAATGAATTATTAAAAATGGGTCAAATTACAGAACAAGAAGCTAAAAATCACCCTCAAAAAAATATAATTACTCAAACATTAGGTGTCTCTAGTACAGTAGATCCAGAATTTTCTATTTTAGAAGTACATACATCGGATATTTTTTTACTATGTACTGACGGATTAACTAATTCATTGACAGATGAGCAAATTCAAACAATTTTAGTTCCTGATGGTCATAGTTTAAAAGAAAAATGCAAAAAATTAATTGATGAGGCAAATAGATTGGGTGGTGGAGATAATATAACAGTCTGTTTGTTGGATTGTTCAGAAAAGGAGGGTCAATAAAATTGGTTGAGAAGGGCTACTTATTAGGTGGTCGTTATAAAATTCTCCGTCTTTTAGGAGAAGGAGGAATGGCCAATGTTTATCTTGCTGAAGATATAATTTTATGTAAAAAAGTTGCAGTAAAATTATTAAGATTAGATTTACAAAAAGATCCACAAACTATCCATAGATTTAAGCTAGAGGCACAATCTACTAGCGAGTTAAGTCATCCAAATATTGTTTCTATTTTAGATGTAGGTAGTGATGATCAACGTCATTATTTGGTTATGGAATATGTCGAAGGAATCGATTTAGAAGAATATATTCAACGAAATAAGCCACTATCTTTGAATGAAGCTATTCGTATTATGGATCAAGTTTTATCTGCTATAATATGTGCACACCAACATGGTGTTATTCATAGAGATTTGAAACCACAAAATATCTTGATGGATAAAATGGGTAACATAAAGATTGTAGATTTTGGTATTGCTGTTGCTTTAAATAAAAGTACTATGACGCAAACCAACACTGCTATAGGATCTGTACATTATATGTCGCCTGAGCAAGCAAGAGGTAGCATTACTACCAAGCAATCAGATATTTACTCATTAGGTATTATTTTGTATGAGTTAATTATGGGACAGGTACCATTTGGTGGTGAAAATGCGGTTGCAGTTGCTTTAAAACACTTTCAAGAACCGACCCCGTCGATGCGTCAGCAAAATATTGAAATACCGCAACCATTAGAGAATGTAGTGATGCGAGCTACTGCCAAAGATGCACGTGACCGATACAGATCTGTCGTTGAAATGAAAAAAGATTTAGATACTAGTTTGGAACCTTCTAGGCGTTTTGAACCACCATTTGTAGCTGAGCATAATCCTAATAAAGATGCAACTATCGTTTTACCTGTAGTTGATGGATCGGTTAAAAACACAGCCGAGATCAAGCAAAATTTAAAAGATAGTAATAAAAGTTCTGCATGGTTATCTAATTTTAAAAAGCATAAGTGGTGGTGGATCACTACTGCTTTTGCATTTATGATGATAATTTTAATTTTCATTTTTGCATTAGGTAGAAAAGATTATGTTAAAGTACCAGAATTAAATAATTTGGATGAAATGCAAGCCAAGAGAGTTTTGATTAGTCGTGGTTTGCGTGTAGGTAAAATTTATCATAAATTTTCTAGCAAAATAAAAAATAATCATGTGATTAATGTAACACCTAAGAGTGGAACCTCAATCAAAAAATATCAAAAAGTTAATTTGATAATTTCTAAAGGTGATGGATTAACTGCAGTTCCAAATGTTATTTATGAGTATTTTGAAGACGCACAGGAAGAGCTTCAAGATTTAGGCTTTAAGGTAATAAAAAAGGAGATTCATTCTTCGACGGTTGAAAAAGGTGTTGTGGTAGAGCAGAACCTTTTCCCAGGTAAAAAAGTGGTAGCAGATAAGACTAAAATTGTATTAACTGTTTCCAAAGGTGGCAAGACACATAAAAAGATAAAATTACGTGATTTGAAAGGTTATTCATTAAAGAGCTTGAAGGATTATATCAAAGATAAAGGGTTGATATTAAAAGTCATTGAAGAAGATTCTAGTGCTCCGCAAGGTACTGTAATCAGACAAGATCCTGAAGCTGGTACTAAACTTAGTCGAGGAGATTGCGTAACGGTGGTTGTTTCTAGAGACAATGGTAATATTCTTATTAAGAAGTACGATATCAGATATGATAGCAGTAGTGATCGCGGAAATGGTAATCATATTCAAGTATTTATTTCAGATGATAGTCATAAATTCAGTAATACTTATGTAGATACGTATATTACTACAGATAAAACTATATCAGTGCCTTTAGATTTTAGTTCATCTGATGAAGCTAGAGTTAGAATTGTTCAAGACGGTAAAATAATAGTAGATGAGGATATAAGAAAATAATGCTAGAAAAAATTGCAGGCATTGTTGTAAGTGTTATTTCTGGTTATTATGATATTAAAACTGATAAAGGGATTATTAGATCAAGAGCTCGTGGCATATTTCGTAATTTAAAGCAAAAGCCATTAGTTGGTGATAGAGTGGTCGTGCAACCAGATGATAAAGGGATAAATTATTTAGTTGCTGTAGCTGATCGCACTTGTGAATTGCAACGTCCTGCTTTGGCAAATGCTGAGTATGTTTTGTTGGTAATGTCTGCTACACAACCAGACTTTTCAGTTGATTTGTTGGATAGATATTTAGTTTTTTTTGCATGGAAGAAAGTTAAAGTAGTAATTTTCTTATCAAAAACAGATTTGATATCATCTGATGAGTTGTTGAAGATAAAAAGTAAATTGAATGAGTATCAAAAAATAGGGTATCAATATTTTGTCGATTATCAAGATCTAGAGCAGTATTTACAAAATAATATAGATTCCGATGAGATATGGGTTTTAGCAGGTCAGTCTGGTGTAGGAAAATCTACTTTATTAAATAGATTAAAAAAAGATATCAGTCAGAAAACTGCCGAGATATCTTTTGCTCTCAATAGAGGAAAACATACGACTAGACAGATATCATTATTTGAATATGGTAAAGGTTATATTGCTGATACGCCAGGTTTTTCCTCAATTGACTTGTCCAATATAAAGCTAGATGAATTAAAAGATCTCTTTTATGAAATTAAACATTTTAGCAAAGAATGTAAATTTAGGCAATGTCAACATATCAATGAACCTAAATGTGCTGTTAAAGTAGCATTGAATAATCATGATATTTTAGATAGTAGATATAATTCATATATAAAAATTAGGGAAGAAATTGCTTTGGGAAGAATTCCTGAATATAGAAAGTAGTCAAAAAATGATAGCACCATCAATTTTAAATGCAGATAATTTAAGTTTAAAAGAACAGATTTTGGAAGTTAAATTAGCGGGAATAAAAAGACTACATATTGATATTATGGATGGACATTTTGTTCCGAATCTTTCATATGGCCCAGAACTGATTAAATGTATTACTCGAGATTTTCCTGATATGGAAATTGAGATTCATCTAATGAGTAATAACTTGCCAGTGATGTTACCCTTGTTTGCCAATTTATCATGTGCAGTCTTAGAATTTCATCTAGAAGCTACAGATCAAATTGACAAATGGATAGAATATGTTCGAAATAAAGGTATAAAAGTAGCATTGGCTATTAATCCAGATACGCCTGTTGAAAAAATAGTTCCTTTTTTAGATAAAATTGATCAAGTCTTGTTAATGTCTGTCCAACCTGGTTTTGGAGGACAAAAATTTCGTAATGAAGTTATAGATAAGATAGTGTTTCTTAAAAAGATGATGGCAAATCACGGGTATGTGATACCGCTAGAAATTGATGGTGGTATTAATGATGTGACTGCTAACAAAGTTAAGGTAGCTGGAGCGGATATTGTAGTAGCTGGCTCATATATCTTTAAGCATGGCATGATTAAAGATCAGATAGATAAATTAAAGTGTGTGATGAAATGAAAAAAGCTGTGGCACTTTTGGGAGGTCCAGTTCAGCTGTGGCCCAAGGATTTAAAAGATCGCATATTAGTAGCTAAAAAAAATAATGACTTAATTTTTGCCAGCGATCGTGGTAGTCAATTTTTATTAGATATGGGAATTGTTCCTGAAGTTGCTATAGGTGATTTTGATTCCTTAAAAAAGGGTGAATTAGCACAGCTAGAAGAATATGAGATCGATTTTAGATATTCACATCCAGAAAAAGATTATACGGATTCAGAACAATTATTCAAAGTTGCTTTTGAAGAATATAATGTGGATCAACTTGATATTTATGGAGCTACTGGTGGAAGATTAGATCACTTTTTATTGAATATTTTTACTTTTAGCAAATCTGAATTAAAAAAGTATTGTGAAAAAATCCGTTACATTGATTGTCAAAATATTATTATGTATATTTTGCCAGGTGTCAAAAAATTTCAAGCAGTCGCGGGCTATAATTATTTTGCAGTTGGTAATTTGACAGCTGTTGATGATTTGAATATTAGTGGTGCTAAATATGAGTTGAAAAATTATTCTTCAGCAAATCCATTCGTCTTTTCTTCCAATGAGTTTGTAGGCTTGCAACCTATTGTAGTAAGTTTACAATCAGGCGAAGGCATAATTATATATAGCAAAGATATTAATAGATTTTATACAGCAAAAAAGCCAAGAATTTAAAACATTCTTGGCTTTTTTATTATGATAACACTGCATTGATTTTTGTTGTTAACATATCAATGGCAACGTTGTTTTCCCCACCTTCAGGTATGATAATATCAGCATAACGCTTGGTTGGCTCAATAAATTGGTGGTACATTGGCTTAACGGTAGCTAAATATTGACTGATGACTGAGTCGACAGAACGACCACGCTCTTGTGTATCCCTTTTTAATCGCCGGATAAAGCGAATATCATCATCCGTGTCAACATATATTTTAATGTCCATTAAATTGCGAAGCTGTTTATCAAATAGAGTTAAAATTCCTTCTAGCAGGATAATATCAGCAGGTTCTACGTGAGTAGTTTCTTTGCTTCTTGTATGTTGCGTAAAGTCATATATCGGCATCTCTATAGCATGATGATTAATTAATGAATTAAGTTGATGTGCTAAAAGTTTCATATCAAAAGCATCAGGATGATCATAATTAATCTTGCTTCTTTCAGTCATTGATAAGTTATCATTGCATTTATAATAAGAATCTTGAGTTATTTTTAAAATGCGATCATTATGTTTTCTTTTGAATCGATTATATATTTCCATTGCAATGGTAGTTTTGCCACTACCTGATCCTCCGGCAATACCGATTATAATTGGCTTTTTTTGTGTTTCCATTTTATATCTCCTTATTCAGTTAATTACATGATACATTAAAGTGAAAAAAATAGTAATAATCTTTTTTAAAATATCCTCTAAAAAACTGTTATTGAAATTATAATTTTGTTAAAATGAACAACATATAGTTATTTTGATTATATCATGGAGAAAGTAGTTTATATGAAAAAGTGTAACTTGTTTAAAATTATTGCTAATCTCGCTTGTTTAATGACTTTTTTATGTTTGTTTTCAGCAAATGCTGTAGCAGCTGATCATTCATCCAAGTCGATTTTAACGTGTATAAAAAATAAAAAAGAGTTAGTTGTAGGTACATCAGCAGATTATCCACCATTAGAATTTATTGATAATCAAAATGGTACCAATAAATATGTGGGTGTAGATATTGAGTTAGCTAAAGAAATAGCTAAAGATTTAGGCGTCAAACTTGTAGTTAAAAATATGAGTTTTGATTCTTTATTGGTAGCTTTAGAGACGAGAAAAGTTGACATGGTTATTTCAGGATTAACTCCTACTCCTGAAAGAAAAAAGAGTGTCGATTTTTCTAAAATATATTATCGACCTAGTGGGGAATATTTTTTAATTAATAAAAATGATCGGGCAAAATATCATAGCTTAATTAGTTTTAAGGGACAAAAAATTGGAGCACAAAATGGTAGCTTGCAATATCAATTAGTTAAAAAACAAATGCCAAAATCACATGTTAAAGGATTAGGTAAAATTAACACATTGGTTTTAGCATTACAATCTGGCAAAGTATCCGCAGTGGTTATGGAAGAATTAATTGCTAAAGCATATGCTCACAATAATCCTAGTCTATATTGCTTTAAATCCGATTTAAAGGAACCACAAGCAGGTAATGCAATAGCGGTAGCAAAAAATCAACCAGATTTATTGAAGGAAGTTAATAAAACAGTCGATAAAGTTATTGCTAAAAAATTAGTTTTAACAAAATTCTTACCACAAGCTGCTAAGTCAATGAAAAAATCAACTGCCCAAAAAGATCCATTTAAATATGCACCATATTTCATTAAGGGAATAGAGCTTACTTTAGTTATTACTATATTTTCTGTCTTGATAGGTGTAATTTTAGGTACAATTTTGGCTTTAATGAGATTAAGTAGTCATTTGGCACTTAAGATTCCTGCAATTTGCTATATTGAATTAATTCGTGGTACACCGCAGATGGTTCAAATTTTATTTGTTTATTTTGGAATAGGTGCAATTATTCAAAATATGTCAGCATTGTTAGCTGGTATTATAGCAATTGGTCTTAATTCTGGAGCATATGTGGCAGAAGATATTCGTTCAGGAATCAATTCACTTCCCGTAGGACAAGCTGAAGCTGCTCGTAGTTTAGGATTAAGTAAAGCAGCAACATATCGATATGTAGTTATTCCGCAAGCAATCAAAAATATATGGCCTGCATTAGGTAATGAATTTATAACTTTGCTGAAAGATAGCTCTCTAGTTTCTATAATTGGTGTAGCTGAAACTATGTATCAAACACAATTGGTGCAAACTTCTACATATCAAGGAGTATTTCCGCTTGTCGTTGCAATGGCTATTTACTTTATAATGACATTTACCTTGACAAGAATCCTATCGTATATGGAAAGGCGGATGAATTATCATGACTGATTTAATAAAAATAAATGATCTAAAGAAACATTATGGTAAGCAAAGCATTTTAAAAGGCATTTCAGCAACAGTCGAGCAAGGGAAAGTTATATCAATTATAGGACCATCTGGTGCAGGTAAAAGTACATTCTTACGTTGCTTAAATGGCTTAGAAAAACCTGATGATGGTAGCATTTGCTTTGAAGAAAAGAATATCACTTCAATTAATGAACGCAAGCTAGATAAATTGCGTCAGAAAATGGGAATGGTATTTCAAAATTTTAATCTATTTTCTAATATGAACGTTTTAGAGAATATTAAATTGGCACCGATGAAAGTCAACAAAATATCAAACGAAGCTGCAAATCAGAAGGCCTTATCATTACTTGAGCGAGTAGGATTAGAAGATTGTGCTAATAAAATGCCATCAGCTTTATCTGGTGGTCAAAAACAGCGTGTTGCAATTGCTCGAGCATTGGCTATGGATCCAGATGTAATGTTGTTTGATGAACCAACTTCCGCACTTGATCCTGAAATGGTAGGCGAAGTCTTAAATGTTATGAAGGAATTAGCAGATTCAGGGATGACTATGTTAATTGTTACTCATGAAATGGGCTTTGCTCAGCATGTGTCTGATGAAATTTGGTTTATGGCAGATGGCTTTTTGCAGGAAAAAGCTACGCCAGAAGAATTTTTTGCACAACCTAAAACGAAAAGGGCACAAGAGTTCTTATCAAAGGTACTTTCTGTTTAGATATATAGCATCATTTTTGCACAAAAAATGTTATATTAATAAAATCAATAAAAATATAAAAAAGATAGATACAATTATGTATAATTAATATTGTGATTTTTATTTTAAAAGGAAAACAATATGACAATATCTTTTAGTAATTTTTTAGGACAGGTAATCACTAATCCAGGATTGGCGATTACCGTATTTTTAACATTAGGTGTTATTTTTGTTAATGGTTGGACAGATGCACCTAATGCGATTGCTACTACAGTTACAACGAGGACTATGCGTCCCAAAACTGCTATTGTTATGAGTGCTATATTTAATTTCTTTGGCGTTTTAATTATGACTCAAATAAATAGCTCGGTAGCTTCAACTATTTCCAATATGGTTGATTTTGGTAGCGATTCTCGTCATGCCATGATAGCTCTATCTGCAGCATTATTTTCAATAGTTGTTTATAGTGTAGGTGCTTCTTATTTTGGTATTCCAACGTCAGAATCACATTCTTTAATTGCTGGTTTAACAGGAGCAGCAATTGCTATGCAAAATGGCTTAAAGGGTGTAAATGGGACAGAATGGATCAAAGTTATCTATGGTTTATTTCTGAGTCTATTTCTTGGTTTTGTTTTAGGTTGGCTAGTTTGTAAGTTAGTAATTTTAATTTGTCGTAATTTTGAACGGAAACGGACCAATAAGTATATTAGTTACGCTCAAATTTTAGGATCTGCAGCTATGAGTTTTATGCATGGTGCACAGGATGGTCAAAAATTTATAGGTGTTTTATTGCTTGGTATAGCATTTGCTAATGGTCATTCAGATTTGGTAAATACTTTTATTCCAATTTGGTTAATGATGATATGTTCAACTGTGATGGGAGTGGGAACTTCTGTCGGTGGTGAAAAAATCATAAAAGCTGTCGGTATGGACATGGTTAAACTAGAAAAATATCAAGGCTTTGCATCTGATTTAGCAGGTGCTTTGTGCATTTTAATTTCAACTTTAACAGGTGTTCCAATTTCTACAACACATACCAAGACCAGTGCAATTATGGGAGTAGGTGCAGTTAGAAGATTATCTTCTATTAATTTAAGTGTAGTTAAAGATATGATGCTTACTTGGGTATTTACATTCCCAGGTTGCGGAATTATCAGTTATATTATGGCCAAAATTTTTATGGCATTTTTCTAGGAGTAAATTATGGCAAGAGTTAAAGATTCATATTATTTTGAAACATTTGTTGAATGTGCAGATTATAGTTTGCAGGCAGCTAAATTATTAAAAGAAATTATGACAGATTATGATAGTACCATGATTGGTGAAAATACCAAAAAAATTCATTTTATTGAACATCAAGGTGATCAAGTTAAACATAATCTTACTAAAGTATTAGCACGTGCATTTATTACTCCATTTGATAGGGAAGATATTGCAGAGTTAAGTCAAAAAATAGATACAATGACGGATAGTATCGAAAGTGTAGGGATGCGCTTATATACTAATAATATTAAAAAAATCAGACCAGATGCATTGCCAGTGATTAGTTTGTTGATTAATGCTGTAGAAGATGTTAAAACATTACTAAAGGAGATGCCAAATTTCAAACGTAATACAGCTTTCAAAGATTTAATTATACGTGTTAATTCTGTAGAAGAAGAAGCAGATAAATTATTTATTGAAAATATGCATAGGCTTTCTGTTGAAGAAAGCGATCCTATGAACGTTTTGATGTGGCGTGATATTTACAATGCCTTGGAACGTTCAGTTGATGCTTGTGAATATGTAGCTGATACGGTTGAAATGGTAGTTTTAAAAAACTCATAATAGTATTAATGGTCATCTTCGGATGGCTATTTTTTATCGTAATGGAGAAATAGTAATAAAATGGCAACATTAGAAATTAAAGATTTACATGTCGAAGTACAAGATAAAGAAAAAAAATTCAAGAAAATACTAAAAGGCGTCAATATGGTCATGCATACTGGTGAAATCCATG
Organism: Lactobacillus iners DSM 13335; assembly: GCF_000160875.1. GTDB lineage: Bacteria > Bacillota > Bacilli > Lactobacillales > Lactobacillaceae > Lactobacillus > Lactobacillus iners. Next base: position 25,269 of record NZ_GG700804.1, on the reverse strand, counting down.
CAATTATGGGTCCGAATGGAACTGGTAAATCCACTTTGTCTGAAACAATCATGGGTAATCCTAAGTATCATATAACTCAGGGTGATATTTTATTAAATGGCGAAAGTATTTTGAATATGACGGTCGATGAGCGAGCTAGAAAAGGTTTATTCTTAGCAATGCAATACCCTGCTGAAGTACCTGGTGTAACTAATTCTGAGTTTTTGCGTGCTGCTATTAATGCTAGACGTCCTGAAAATGATCCTATTCCCATTAGTGATTTTTTAAGTGAATTGGATAAAAATTTGGCTTTGCTAGATATGAAAGAAAATATGATTGATCGATATTTAAATGAAGGATTTTCTGGCGGTGAAAAAAAGCGAAATGAAATTTTGCAACTGTTGATGATTAAGCCTAGTTTTGCTATTTTAGATGAAATCGATTCTGGATTAGATATTGATGCTTTACGTGTTGTATCACGTGGTGTTAATGCTATGAGAGGTAATCAATTTGGAGCTTTGATGATTACCCATTATCAAAGACTGCTGGATTATATTGTCCCTGATATTATTCATGTGATGATGGATGGTCGCGTTGTCAAAGATGGTGGCCCTGAAATGGCCAAAAAATTGGAAAAAGAAGGTTATGCTGGGTTGCGTGATGAATTAGGTTTGGATATCAAGTTAGTAGATGAAGATTAAGAGGTGTAAATCATGGATGATCAGCAAGCTTCTAGGTTGAGACAAGTAGCATATAATCATCAAGAACCAGCTTGGTTTATTGAAAAAAGATTGGCGGCTCAAAAATTATTGCTTAATAATATAGATTTACCTCAAATGCAAAGATTCAAATTTGATAATTGGCCTTTTTTTAGTAAGCATGACATAGATTTGCAAATAGCAGAATCCATAGAAAAAAATGCAGTAACTACAAATGAGTTTAATGTTTTGCAGATTGGACAGACTACCTGTTCTTTAAATTTGCCCCAAAAATATCAAAAGCAAGGTGTTATATTTACTGATATTTTTACTGCTTTAAAAGAATATCCAGAAATGATTAAAAAATATTTTATGACAGAAGTAATTAAAGTGGATGAGGATAGAATTACTGCTTATCATCAAGCTTTTGTTAATGCTGGATTATTTTTATATGTACCTAAAAATGTTGAAATTAATATTCCGATTAAAGCTGATTTAGTACAAGATAGTAGATCTGAAACATCTTTTAATCCACATCTTTTAATCGTTGTTGGTCAAAATAGTAAGCTTAAATTTGTGCAACATTTAAAAACGATTGGTAGCTGTCATAATACTATGAATATGGCAGTAGAAATTTGGGCAGAAGATGGCAGCCATGTGGAGTTTTCTTCTTTAGAAGAAATAGGAAAAAATACTACCTTATATTTTAATAAGCGAGCTAATATAATGCGTGATGCTTATGTTGAATGGGCAGTAGGGTTGATGAATGATTGTAATACAGTAGGTAATATTGATTCTGAGCTAATCGGTGATGGTAGTTATGCTTATTCAAAAGCGATAGCAGTTACCACAGATAAACAACATGTCGGGATTAATAATCGAGTTATCAATCGTGGACCTCATTCTACCGGTCTGATTAATCAACGTGGTGTTTTATTGGATAATTCTAGGTTAATTTTTAATGGTATCGGTCAAATAAAGCATGGTGCTCATGGCTCAAAGGCTGATCAGCAAAATCGTATTTTGATGATGTCAGATAATGCCCATGGTGATGCTAATCCTTTATTATTAATTGATGAAAATGACGTAATAGCAGCTCATGCAGCTAGTGTCGGACCAGTAGATCCTATTCAGATGAATTATTTAATGAGTAGAGGTATCCCATTTGATCAAGCAGAGCGGTTAGTAATTCGAGGCTTTTTGGGTGCAGTTTTAGATGCTATACCAGCAGTTGATGTTAGACATGAAATGATTAATATTTTGGAAAGAAAATTGATTAATGGACAAAATAGATATCGAAAAGATCAGAAATGATTTTCCCATTTTAAAAAAGAAGATTAACGATGAAAAGTTAATTTATTTGGATAATGCAGCCACTGTACAAATGCCAAAAGAAGTTTTGACAGCTTGTGACACTTTTTATCACGATGCATATAGTAATGTTCATCGAAGCAGTCATACTTTAGCCATAAAAGCTACCCAAATATATGAAACTGTTCGTAAAAAGGTGCAAAAGTTTATCAATGCTGCGGACACTAGTGAGATTATTTTTACTTCAGGTTGTACTGCCAGTTTAAATCTGGTGGCTTTAAGTTGGGGTGAATCATTTATTAGTGCTGGTGATGAAATAGTTATTACAGCTATGGAACATCATAGTAATTTAATTCCGTGGCAACAATTAGCACTACGAAAAAAGGCCAAACTTAAATTTATCGAATTAACGCCTGATGGCAGATTAGATATGAATGATGCTGCTCAAAAAATAACGAGTAAAACTAAGCTAGTAGCTGCAGTGCATGTTAGTAATGTACTTGGAGTGATTAATCCAATTAAGAAATTAGCAAGTTTAGCACACAAGGTTGGTGCCATTATGGTGGTTGATGGTGCACAAGCTGTTGGGCATATTCCAATCGATGTGCAACAATTAGAGGCTGATTTTTATGCTTTTTCAGGTCATAAAATGCTAGCCCCCACTGGTGTAGGTGTTTTGTATGGACGCAAATATTTATTAGAAAAGATGACACCAGTTATGTATGGTGGTGAGATGATTGAACATGTTAGTCGTTTTACTAGTAGTTGGGCAGAGATACCTTTTAAATTTGAAGCTGGAACTCCCAATATAGCAGGTGTGAGAGGGTTAGGTGCAGCTATTGACTATTTAAATAAAATAAGTTTTCAAACGATTACTGAATATGAGCAAGAATTGACAGATTGTGCACTAAATGCTCTTAAAAAAATTACTGCTTTGACAATCTATGGTCCATTAACTAGTAAAGAACGATTGCCTATTTTTTCATTTAATCTGGATAAAATTCATGCTCATGATTTGGCTACGATTTTAGATGCTGAAGGTGTTGAAGTTAGAGCTGGTCATCATTGTGCAGAACCATTAATGACGGATTTGGGAGTTATTGCTACAGTTAGAGCTAGTTTTTATATTTATAATACTGAAAAAGATATTGATATATTAGTTGAAGCAATTGAAAAAGCAAAGGATTTTTTTAATCATGGGAATTGAAAGATTGAATCAATTATATCGTGAAGTTATTTTAGATTATGGGCAACATCCACGCAATAAGCGAGAAATAGAGCTTCCCACGTTGACGACTGATGTTTATAATCCTAACTGTGGTGATAAATTGAAACTATTTGTATGTCTAGAAAATGATAAGATTATTGATGCATCATTTACTGGAGAGGGATGCACTTTAAGTCAAGCATCAGCTGATATGATGACTAAAGTAATTAAAGGAAAATCAGTTGAACAGGCAATATCTTTATCTAAAACAATATCTGCTATTGCTTTAGGCAAAAAACAGTCTGAATCACAGATGGAAGCATTAGGGGATGCTAAAGTTTTAGAGTCAGTTATGCAATTTCCAGCCAGAATTAAGTGCGTTACTATTGCTTGGTGGGGATTGGATAGAATATTATTAGGATTGAGAAAGGAAGCATAAAATGGCAACAGCCGAGGATTTGGTAAATGATGATGCTTATCAATTTGGCTTTCATGATAATATAAAGCCAAAATTTTCTACTGGTCGTGGTTTAACAGAAGAAATTGTACGAAAAATTTCTGCTGAAAAAAATGAGCCTAAATGGATGTTAGATTATCGATTGCAGGCTTATCAAATTTATCAAAAAATGCCTTTCCCAAGTATTGGACCCGATCTTAGTGGGTTAGATTTAGAAAATATGCTTTATTATCAAAAGGTAACAGATAAAAAGTATCGTGATTGGAACGATGTTCCAGAAGATATTAAGTTAACCTTCGAAAAATTGGGTGTACCTCAAGCAGAGCGTAAATATTTAGCTGGTTCTGCTGCACAATATGAGTCAGAAATGGTTTATCATAATATGAAAAAGCAATTTGATAAATTAGGTATTATTTTTATGGATACGGATAGTGCTTTAAAAGAATATCCTGATATCTTTAAAAAATATTTTGGAAAAATTGCTCATCCAACTGATAATAAATTTGCCGCTTTAAATTGTGCCGTTTGGTCTGGAGGGTCATTTATTTATGTCCCTAAGGGTGTAAAAGTTAATACGCCTATTCAAGCATATTTTCGTTTAAATGCTGAAAACTCGGGTCAATTTGAGCGAACATTAATTATCGTTGATCAAGATGCTCATCTTGATTATGTTGAAGGATGTACAGCACCGCAATATTCTTCTGATAGCTTGCATGCTGCAGTCGTGGAAGTTAATGTTTTAGAAGGTGCATATTGTCGCTATACTACTATTCAGAATTGGTCTGATAATGTTTATAGTTTAGAAACTAAAAAAGCACAAGCTCAAAAGAATGCAACTATGGAATGGGTTGATGGTAATTTGGGTGCTAAAGTTACTATGAAATATCCAAGTGTTTACTTAAATGGTGAGGGTGCCAAGGGTACGATGTTATCTATTGCAGTAGCTCATCATGGTGTGCATCAAGATTCTGGTGCACGTATGTTACATAATGCTCCCAATACTTCGAGTTCCATTGTTTCAAAATCAATTGCCCGTGGTGGCGGTTCTACTGATTATAGAGGAACTGTTGATTTTAGTAAAAATTCAAGCGGTTCAAAGTCGCATGTTGAATGTGACACTATTATTATGGACGACATGTCATCTTCTGATACGATTCCAACCAATGCTATTGAAAATTCTAATGTAGCGATGGAACATGAAGCAACTGTATCTAAAATTTCGGAAGAGCAATTGTATTATTTGATGAGTCGAGGTATTTCTGAACGTAAGGCTACCGAGATGATAATTATGGGATTTGTTGAACCTTTTACGCAACAATTGCCTATGGAATATGCTGTTGAACTCAATCGCTTAATTAGTTTTCAAATGGAAGGTGCTATTGGATAAAAAAGTGCATATCATTATGTGATTGTTACGCCTCACGTTATAATTAATATATATTATGAAATACGGAGGTAATATTAATGAAATATCCAAAGACAAAAGAAATATTGAATGAAGCAGTTGCCGATTTAATTAAATTGCACTTAGTTGTACATCAACATCATTGGTATATGAGAGGTGAACGTTTTCTAAAATTGCATCCGTATCTGGATGAGGTAATGGATGAATTATCTGAACAATTAGATTTAGCTGCAGAAAGAATTGTTATCTTAGATGGAAATCCATGTTCTAGTTTAAAAGAAGTCTTAGAAAAGAGCAAAATTAAAGAGAGTGAAGGTGATTATAATTTAACAATTAATGAGAGATTCAGTATTATTGTTGATGATTTAAGACAACTTCGTGATCTATATCAAAAAGGAATTAGAATCAGTGCTGAAGAAGGTGATGATTCTACCAATGATATGTTGATTTTGTTCAATACTTCAGTTGAGAAGAGAATTTGGATGATGTCTGCTGAATTGGATCAAGCACCTAAGAATGACGATTAATCAATAAATTTTTAGCGTAGCAATTATTTAAAGTTGCTACGCTTTTTAATTTTATTTACTAATTTATTTAATAGTATTATATTTTTTTGTTGACCAACAAAGAAAAATATGTAAAAATATGGTCGCCTGGGTGTGTGTAAATATTTTTTAGTTGGGATATGGAAGTGAAGGTGTACTGATATGTCTAAAGTTATTGTTAAAAGTGCACTAATAGTAGTTATAGTTTTAGTGGTATACTTTATCTCCTTTAATAGTGGATTTACATTTTTGGATCAATACCCGTATATAAAAGCTATATTGATTTTCTTAGCGTTTGTTCTATCATTGCATAATGTTATACGAGACGTAAGAAATAATAAAAAATAGTAATTTTGTTAAAATCATATTTTGATGTGTGATAGGAACCCCGAAATTCGGACAATAATTTCGGGGTTTTTATTATGTCTAAATTTTGAGGTTTATATTATATTGCTTTTTTTAAAAAAATATAATATTAGTATTGTATCTTCTAAAAAAAGAAATTATAATTTTAGGCAAAAGATGGATTATTATAGTGAGGTGATTAGCTATGAAGTATACTAAAATATCAATATGTTCGATGTTATGTGCTGGAGCATTACTTTCTTTAGCAGATACTGCTATTGGGAATAAGGATATTAGTAAAGTATCTGCTGCCACAGAAATTGCTAATGCAAAAAATATTGAGTCAACAAAAAGTAATATGGTTATTAGTCTTAATGGCACAGGTCGGACAGTTGATAGTGATAAGCAAGTAGCTGTATATGATCAACCAAATGGTAATGTAGTAAGATATCTTGAACCGGGCACCAATTGGAAAATTTTCAAAAAATATTATGATGTTGACAATAATTGGTACAATCTTGGTGGTAATCAATGGGTTAGTGAAAAAGATCTTACAATCAAGTTAGCTTCTTATGTTATTTTTGGTATTAAAGGTATTGCTAATGTCATTAATGGTGATACTAAAGTAGCTGTATGTGATAAGCCTAATGGTAATGTGATTCGCTATCTTGCACCTGGTACTAATTGGAAGGTGTTTAAATGCTGTGATAGTGTAAAAAAATATGGTGATGTACATGCACCTAAATGGTACAATCTTGGTGGTAATCAATGGGTTAATGAAAATTATGTTGGAATAACGACTAATATCAGAGGTGTAGGTTCTGTTTATTCACCGAAAGCTAATCCAACTTCTGTATTAGATAAACCATTTGGCAAAGTTATTAAAGATATTGATCCTAATGTACGGTCTTGGAAAATTTTTAAAATCTATCGATGCCCTTCAGGTATGCCTGGTGTTCAGTTGCGATGGTATAATCTTGGTGGTAATCAATGGGTTGATGGATCATATATGGTAGCTAATATCACAAGTATGGAAGAGGGAATATATGATTTATGTGACTATAGAGAATATGAGGATTGCCCTATTATTAAAGTAAGATGTAATTCTAATGCTGGTATTAGAGTGTGGGCAGCACCAGGTATTAAACCGACAGGTAAGTGTTTGCCTAATGGTTCATCGTGGAAAGTTTTGAAAATATACTACCATAATTCCGATGTATGGTACAATCTTGGTGGTAATCAATGGGTTTCTAAAAAAGGTACAGTATATTTAGAAAATAAGTTTTATAAGTAATCAAAAAAGTCTAAAAGCGTGGTAGTGTTCTGACTACTACGCTTTTTTGCTGTAGTTTAGTTAATTATAATTAAAAAATATCGACTTTCAATGCTAGATTTTAATTTTAACTTTGAAAGTCGATATATGATAAAGATATTTTTATGATTTTAGTTTTTAAAGCTATGGATAGGAGCTGGAATCGTACCACCACGAGCAATCATATCTTGGCTTGAGGCTTCATTTACTTGCATAATCGGAGCGTGTCCTAAAAGCCCACCAAATTCAACAAAGTCGCCCACTTTTTTGCCTGGTACAGGGATTACCCGCACAGCTGTTGTTTTGGCATTGATCATTCCAATAGCTGCTTCATCAGCAATCATGGCACTAATTGTACTTGCTGGTGTATTGCCAGGAATAGCTATCATATCTAGTCCGACGGAGCAGACAGCAGTCATTGCTTCAAGCTTTTCGATATTTAGACAATGGTTATTAACAGCACTAATCATCCCAGCATCTTCAGATACAGGAATGAATGCACCTGATAATCCCCCCACATGACTACATGCCATAATACCACCTTTTTTAACAGCATCATTGAGCATTGCTAAACATGCAGTGGTCCCATGTGTGCCAACTTGCTCTAAGCCTATTTCTTCTAAAACTTCAGCAACTGAGTCACCGACAGCGGGAGTAGGTGCTAATGATAAATCGACAATACCAAATGGCACATTTAATTTATCTGCAGCAATGGTTCCTACTAATTGTCCCATACGAGTTATTTTAAAAGCAGTTTTCTTGATGGTTTCGGCTACAATATCCATTGATTGACCTTTAATTTGTTCTAATGCTGCTTTTACAACACCGGGACCTGAGACACCTGTGTTAATTACTACATCTGGTTCACTGATACCATGAAATCCTCCAGCCATGAAAGGATTATCTTCTACTGCGTTACAAAAGACAACTAATTTTGCATTAGTCATGAAATTGAGTTTAGAGCCAGCTACGATAATATCTCCCATTTCTTTAACTGCATCCATGTTGATGCCACTTTTTGTAGATCCAACATTCACAGAAGCACAAACATATTTAGTTTCAGCTAATGCTTGAGGTAATGACTTAATTAGGATATGATCACCTTTTTGGTATCCTTTTTGTACAAGGGCACTAAAGCCACCGATAAAATCAATTCCTAATTCTTGAGCAGCTCTATCTAGTGTTTTGGCATATTTAACATAATCTTGATCTTTGCAAGCAGCAGCGATTAGTGAAATAGGTGTTACAGAGACACGCTTATTAGTGATAGGTATACCATATTCTGCTTCGATTTCTCTACCTACCTTCACTAAATTTTGAGCATTCTTCATGATTTTATTGTATATTTTTTGACAAGCAACATCACTATCGCTATCAATACAATCAAGAAGTGAGATTCCCATTGTAATTGTTCTGATATCTAAATTTTCTTGTGAAATCATATTACTTGTTTCAAAAATTTTATTTATTTCCATTTCGATTATTCCTTAAATTAAATTTGATGCATCGCATCGTACAATTCATTATTTCTTAGATTTATTTCGACAGATAAATTTTTAGCTATTTGAGCTAATCCTTGGTTAATAACCATAAAATCAGCTCCCTTTGGTAATTGTACACTCATCATCATGACAAAATTATTTCCCATAATTGTTTGTGACACATCTAATATATTGATTTTTTGTTCAGCAAGATAAGTACTTGTCTGGGCAATAATTCCTACTTTATCTTGACCATAAACTGTTAAAATTGCATTCATATTAATTTTTACCTCTTTTTTTTAAAAATATTAGATATCATTACTTAACTTATGGTATCAAAATTAGTGATAATTTTCGACTATACATATTAATGTTATAATAATCTATATTGATATTTTATAAGAAATTAGTCTTAAATTGGAGTAGATATAATGAAGAAAGTAACAATTATCGGATCAATTAATGTCGATAATATTATGCATATAAAGGCTTTACCTAAACCTGGGGAAACTGTAGCAATGAGTGCATTTTCTCAAGCTGCAGGAGGTAAGGGTGCCAATCAGGCCATCGCTTCTGCTAGAGCAGGAAATAAGACTGTGTTTGTCGGTCGCGTTGGTGATGATAGTAATGGTGAATATATGTTGCGAGAATTTTCTGAAAATGAGATTGATACTGCATATATTAATGTTACTAAAAAGCAACAAACTGGTCAGGCATATATTTTATTACAAGAAACTGGACAAAATTCAATAATTATTCAACATGGAGCAAATTATGATTTGACTGAAGCGGATATTATGCAAGCCAAAGATGAAATCCAAACAAGTGATTTTGTGATAGCCCAATTTGAAACGCCGCTTGCTCCTACAATATTAGCTTTCAAATTAGCACATCAAGCAGGCAAAAAAACTATTTTGAACCCTGCACCAGCTAAAGCTAATATACCTGAAGAATTATTAAAGGTAACAGATTTGATTACCCCAAATGAAACCGAAAGTGAAATTATTACGGGTATTAGAGTTACCGATTTAGATTCTATGAAAAGAAGTGCTGAGTTTTATCATCAGTTGGGCATTGATGGCGTTATTATAACTTTAGGTGAAAAGGGATGCTTTGTTTCGACCAGTAAAGTTAGCAAATTGATTCCAGCATTTAAAGTTAAAGCTGTCGATACAACTGCAGCGGGTGATACGTTTATTGGAGCATTATCGAGTGAATTGCAAGCGGATTTTGCAAATATTGAAGCTAGTGCAATTTATGCTTCATTATCGTCATCTTTTGCTGTGCAAAAGTTAGGAGCATTTCCTTCTATTCCTAAGCGAGATATTGTTGAAGCAGCTTTAAAGGAGATTAATTATGCAAAAAACTAAGCAAGATGAATTAAAGCAAGAAGCAGCTAAAAAAGCAGCCTTGATGGTTGAGCCTAATTCTGTGTTAGGTGTTGGCACAGGTTCCACGGTAGCATTTTTTATTGATGAGTTGGCTAAAATAAATAGGGAAAAAGCTTTAAACTTAAAAGCTATTGTTACCACTTCTAATCGCTCTCGTGCTCAATTAGAAAAGCAAGGCTTTAAAGTTAATGAGTTATCTGAAGTTGATCAAATTGATTTAACTGTTGATGGTGCCGATCGGGTTGATCTTAACCTTAATGGTATTAAAGGTGGAGGAGGTGCCTTAACTTTAGAAAAGAATGTAGCTGTTAATTCTAAAAAAAATATATGGATTGTTGATGAAACTAAATTTGTTGATCGCTTAAAAGGCTTTGCATTACCTGTTGAGGTGTTGCCTATTTCATGTGAGCAGAATTTTAGAACCTTTAGTCAAGAAGGATTATTGCCAAAATATCGTTTGGATGACAATGGAAAAAGATATATTACACATTATGGAAATTTCATAATTGATCTACATGTTGATCCTATTCCATTTCCTAATGTGTTAGCACATTATTTGGATAGCGTAGTTGGTGTTGTTGAACATGGCTTATTTTTAAATATATGCAATGAAGTTATTATTGCTCATAGTGATGGAAAAATAGAAATCAGAAAACGTTAGAATTAAAGATGATTATTATAAAGACTGATTGTTATCAAGTCTTTTTTTTTTAATGTTATTAGTGCATAATTAATCTATACAAAGTTTGGGAAGGGATGTATACATGAAGAGAATACCTTTAATTATCAGTACTGATCCTGGTATTGACGATGCGGCTGCTCTTACTATAAGCTTATTTGCACAGGAACTTGATGTGCGTATGATTGTAGCTACATGGGGAAATGTGTCTTTAAAGCATACGCTAGATAATGCCTTGAGATTAGAAACATTTTTAAAAACTACAGTTCCAGTTGTCAAAGGCTCAGCTGCTCCGCTTATTCGTGATGCTATTTCAGCAGCAGATGTTCATGGAGTAAGTGGGATGGTAGGTTATCAATTTCCTGAAGCTGATTTATCATTGCTCAAGAGTGGCAATGCTATTGAGTTAATGCATCAAGAAATTAATAAGCAGAAGGAAAAAGTTACTTTGGTAGCATTGGGTCCTCTGACTGATTTTGCATTATTATTTAAGCAATATCCTGAAGATATTAGTAAAATAGATAAATTATTTATTATGGGATGCAATATAGGTCGTGGAAATTATACGCCGCTTGCAGAATATAATATTGCATGTGATCCAGAAGCAGCTGCAATCGTTTTCAATAGTGGATTAAAGATTGTAGTGGCACCGCTTGAAATAGGCCGTCAAGCTGCTATATTGCCTGATGATATGAGTAGCATTAAAGCACATGGTAGAGTAGGTGAGATGCTATATGGTATTTTAACAGGTATCAACGAAGAAAGCGTGAGTGGTGGTACTGAAATTTATGATGCTACTGCTATTGGTATGTTATTGGATCCTCAAATGTATACATTTAGTCGTGCACATGTTGAGATAGAATTAACTGGTAAATATACTTATGGTGCTAGTGTTATTGATTTTAGTGATAAAGCTTGCACTAAGTACAATGCAGAAATTGCTGTAGCAGTTGATCACAAAATATTTACCGATTGGTTTTTAAAGGTTACACAATCCGCTGAGATGGAGAAAAAATAATGGCTGATTTAGTTTATCGTACAATTATGCACGATATTAAGGAAAAAATTGTTAATAAAGAGTATGATGGAATGCGACTGCCAGACGAGCGTAGTTTAAGTGAGCACTATCAAGTTAGTCGCTCCTCAATGAAGCGTGCTTTGGAATTGCTAGCTCAAGAGGGGATAGTATTTAAAAAAAGAGGTAGTGGGACATTTATTAATCCGCTTTATCTAAAAAATAGAGGATTATTTAAATATGAAGGTTCTAATTTAGGTATAACAGATTCATTTAGTGTACCAGGTAAGTCACAAAATATTGAGTTGTTAGATTATCAAGTAATTAAGACGGATGATGATCTGAAACAAGATTTGTTCTTAACTAGTTCAGATTTTGTTTATAAAATAAGACGTTTACGTTTGCTTGACGATCAGCCATTTTTAATTGAAACTGGTTTTATACCTATCAAAATTGCTCCAGATTTAAATCCTGATATTTTAAAAAAATCCTTATTTAATTATTTAGAGCATCAAAAAAATAAGCGAGTAACCAAGTCGTTTTTAACTATTACTGTAGAACCATCTACTTTAGAAGATCAAGTGAAATTAATGTTAGAACCTAATGAGCCGGTAGGTATTATTGAGGGTATTTTCTTTTTAGATGATGGTACACCTTTTGAAGTATCTAACATGCGTGTTCATTATAAATATATGAAGTACAATAGTTTTGTCAATTTAAATAAGTAATGAGAAGGAAAAGTGATATAGAATTAATATCGCTTTTTTATTATGCAATTCTTTAATTGGTAGGTATCAATTTACACAATGGTTGATTTGAAATATATGATGTACTATCATGAAAATGTACATAGAGTATAGTGGGGTGTTGTAAGGATGAATTACGATAGTGAAGAATATTTAAAATCTGTTGATGCATATTGGCGTGCAGCCAATTATTTGTCCGTTGGACAACTTTTTTTGATGAATAATCCTTTGTTGAAGCAAGATTTAGTTGCTACCGATGTTAAGCCTAAACCGATAGGTCATTGGGGAACGATTGCTCCGCAAAATTTTATTTATGCACATCTAAATCGAGTTATCAAAAAATATAATTTGAATATGTTCTATATTGAAGGATCTGGTCATGGTGGTCAAGTGATGGTGTCTAATTCTTATTTAGATGGTTCATATACTGAAACATATCCTGAGATTACGCAAGATGAAAAAGGAATGGCTAAGTTATTTAAGCAATTCAGTTTTCCAGGTGGGATAGCATCACATGCTGCACCAGAAACACCAGGTTCTATTCATGAAGGTGGAGAATTAGGGTATTGCTTATCACATGGTGTAGGTGCTATTTTAGATAATCCAGATGTTATTGCGGCAGTTGAAATAGGTGATGGTGAATCAGAAACTGGTCCTTTAGCTACTAGTTGGTTTTCTGATAAATTCATTAATCCAATTCATGATGGGGCAGTGATTCCTATTTTGCAAATTAATGGTTTTAAGATATCAAATCCAACGATTGTGTCGCGGATGTCGGATGCGGAATTAACACAATATTTTGAAGGGATGGGTTGGAAACCATATTTTATTTCTGCATATAATGATGGACAATTTAATGGTTATAAACCGCATATGCAAGTTCATCATGAAATGGCTCATGTACTTGACCAAGTAATAGAAGAAATTAAAGCAATTCAAACGCATGCACGAGAAACTGGCGACAGTTCCTTACCAACATGGCCGATGATTATCTTTAGAGTACCTAAAGGTTGGACAGGTCCTAAGTTTGATTTAGATGGCAATCCAATTGAAAATAGTTTCAGAGCACATCAAATACCAATTCCAGTTAGTCAAAAGCAAATGGAACACAAAGATTTATTGACCGATTGGTTAAAGAGTTATCATCCTGAAGAATTGTTTGAAGATACTGGTTATCCAAAACCGATAGTATTGCAAAATACGCTTACAGGTGTACATAGAATGGCTAAAAATCCCATTACTAATGGCGGGTTAAGTCCAAAATCTTTAAATTTACCTGATTTTAGAAAATTTGCTGTGAAATTTGATCAACCAGGTTCTGTTGAAAAACAAGATATGGTTGAGTGGGCTAAATATTTGGATGCAATAGCTAAATTGAATCCCGATAATTTTAGAGGTTTTGGCCCTGATGAGTGCAAATCTAATCGTTTATTCGATTTGCTAGATAATCAAAAAAGACAATGGATGGAAAAAATCCATCAACCTAATGACGAAAATTTGAACAATTCTGGTAGAATTATTGATTCACAATTATCAGAACATCAAGCAGAAGGATGGCTTGAGGGATATGTATTAACAGGTCGTCATGGCTTTTTTGCAACATATGAGGCATTTGGACGTGTAGTTGATTCGATGTTAACGCAACATTTCAAATGGTTACGTAAAGCTAAAGAACAAGCTTGGCGTAGATATTATCCAGCTTTGAACTTTGTTGATACTTCAACAGTATTTCAGCAAGATCATAATGGATATACCCACCAAGATCCCGGTTTATTGACGCATTTATTTGAAAAGGGACATGCAGATTTGGTTCATGAATATTTACCTGCAGATGCTAATTCGCTTTTAGCAGTATCAGATAAGGCATTTAAAGATCGTGAATGTATTAATATTTTGGTTACATCCAAGCAACCACGTCCGCAATGGTTTAGTATTGATGAAGCTAAACGCTTAGTTGATCACGGCTTGGGATATATTGATTGGGCATCTACAGACCATAATGCAAAACCTGATGTTGTGTTTGCTTCTACTGGAACAGAGCCTACCATTGAAACGTTGGCTGCAATTGATATTTTGCATAAAGAATTTCCTGAATTGAAGATTCGCTATATTAATGTGATTGATGTCATGAAATTAATGCCTACATCTAAAAATAATGCGGCAATTTCCGATCAAGAATTTGAACGACTATTTCCGATAGGCGTGCCTGTTATTTTTGCTTGGCATGGATTTAAACCAATGATGTCATCGATTTGGTTTGAACGTGGTCGTGGTAAAGATGATATTCATATTCATTGTTATGAAGAAAATGGTGATATTACGACACCTTTTGATATGCGTGTTTTAAATGAACTTGATCGTTTCCATTTAGTTAAAGATGCAGTGATGATGACTAATTTAGCAGATACTAATGCTGAATTCATAGAACAAATAGACAGACTTTTAGATAAACACCATGTATATATTAGAGATTATGGTGAAGATATGCCTGAAGTAGTTTCATGGAAATGGCAAGGCTTAAAATAGATCTAACTAAGGTAAAAGTCCTGTCAAGCTTTTTATACCTGCTAGTGCTATACTTATTCTTAATAAGAAGTATTCTTATTTATGTAAATACAAGGAGGATATCACAGTGAAATTTGTGATTGTAGGTACTAATCATGCAGGTATAGCTGCTGCAAATACATTATTAGATAATTATGGTAAAAATAATGAGGTCATCATGATTGACCGAAATAATAATCTTTCTTATTTAGGATGTGGTACTGCTTTATGGGTTGGACGCCAAATTTCTAGTTATAAAAAATTATTTTATACTAAACCAGCAGATTTTGAAGCCAAAGGTGCACGTATTTCTTTGGAAACTACCGTTAATAAAATTGATTTTGAAAATAAGATAGTTTATGCAACTATTAAAAATCATACAGAAATCACAGAAACATACGACAAGTTGATTTTAGCTGAGGGTTCAGCTCCAATTGCACCTGATTTGCCAGGTAAAGATTTGGCAGGTATTCATTTCTTGAAATTATTCCAAGAAGGGATGGCAGTTGATCAGGAATTAGATAAAAGTGATGTGAAGACTGTTGCTGTAGTTGGTGCAGGATATATAGGTGTTGAAATTGCCGAAGCTGCTCGTCGTCGTGGAAAGCAAGTATTATTATTTGATGCTGCGAAGACGTGTTTGTCTAGTTATTATGACCCTGAATTTTCTACTTTAATGGATCAAAATTTAAGAGATCATGATATTGAAACACATTATGGAGAATTAGCACAGGAATATCTTGGTAAAGATGGACATGTTTGTGCTTTAAAGACAAATAAAGGTAAGTATCAAGCAGATATAGTAATTAATTGCATTGGATTTAGACCTAATGCCATTTTAGGCGGAGACCACTTAAAGCGGTTTTCAAATGGGGCATATCTTGTTAATCGCAATTTTCAAACATCGGATCCTGACGTGTTTGCGGTAGGCGATTGTGCAACTAATTATTCTAATGCACTGCAAGACACGACTTATATTGCTTTAGCATCCAATGCTGTTAGAAGTGGAATTGTAGGAGCACATAATGCTGCAGGTACCGTGATAGAAGGTGCTGGAGTTCAAGGCTCAAATGGTATTGAAATTTATGATTTGAAGTTGGTTTCAACTGGATTGAGCGTCAAAGCAGCTGATAAATTTGGCTTGTCAGTTAAATATGTTGATTATGAAGATAAGCAATTGCCAGATTTTATGCCAGCATCTGAAAATGCCAAAGTTAAAATTAGAATCGTTTATGAAAAGAAAACTAATCGTATCGTAGGAGCACAGTTAGCTTCATTGTATGATATGCATGAACTTATTCATATGTTCTCGCTAGCTATTCAGGAAGGATTGACTATGGATAAGTTACAATTGCTAGATATCTTCTTCTTGCCTCATTATAATCAACCATATAATTATGTTACAATGGCTGCCTTGAAAGCAGATAAGAATTAATATTATTTTATATATAGAGAAATTACATTAATAATTTACTGATCTGTAGTAGTTTAGCTACTCTCTGTAGATTTTAATGTTTTTTTTTTTTTATTAGTAAAAAATCATTAAAAATACGCATGATAGCAACAAAAAAAGGTATGCATAAGGTTGATTTGTCAACGATTTCAATGAGACTTGCTCTTTTGCTATTTCTTTACATAGAATTTGGAGTATACTAAGGAGTAGCAACAAAAATTAATTATGGGAGAAGTATTAAAAATGAAGCTATCAAAAAATAATATTCAAAGCAAACTGCAGAAAGAGGCACATCAAATACCTCACTTCAGTATACGAAAGCTTACTATAGGAGCAGCTTCTGTTTTACTGTCGACTTCACTGTATTTAAACTGGAATAATTTAAATGCTTTGGCTGCTGAAAATAGCAGCACCAAGCATGGAACATATGATGTAAATAAAAAGCAGGAAAATCCGCCTGCAGCCAATGAAAGCTTGAAGACCACTAATAAAATGGTAGATAAAAAATTGGTTAATCAGAAGGTAAATCAGACAGATGCTGAACTTAAAGCCCACATAGCAACTGCTGAGAATCTAAATTCTGATAAGATTACCCCAAAAACCAATCAACAACTTGATTTGGCGATAGCTACAGCTAAAACGGCTATTCAGAGTTATTCTGAAGATGCAAAAAAAGATACTGCTCATCGACTAAAGACTGTTGTTTTACAGGCAAAAAAAGAAGCAGCAGAAAAGACAAAAAAGGAATCTGTCAAGTCAGTTTCTGTTGATAATTTAAAAGCTTTATCGGATCAGCTGTTTGATAAAACAATGCACCTTGATCAAACTAAGGCTGATAAGGGTGAGTTACAAAAAATTATTGATTTTGGAATTGAATTAGATAGCTTTTTGAAAAATAAAAATCTTAAGGCTGAACAGCTCAATAATTATGAAACTAATGCAAAGAGAATGTTAGCATTAGTAGATAAATTACCTAAGATCCAAATTAATGCTCATGGCAAGTCCATGCCACAATCTCGCAGTTACGCAGATCGTGATTTTGATCTTAAGAATTTATCCTTGCATAAGCCATTAAGTGCTAAAGAATTTAATTCAGACCAATTTAAACTGCAACAAGAAAAGAATTCAGCTATTGCTTTCTTACAATATGCTTTGAGCTGGAATAATGATGATAGAAACAAGATTTTAGATGAAACAGCTGGCAACGTTATGGTTAAAGATGAAGAAATTCATCAAAATGCCATATTAGGTATTAATGTTGCAAATAATAGAGAACAAATCAGAAAATGGTTGGACTATGTATTTTGGCATAAGCGTGGCATGTTCATCGTGCCACAAAGTCCAGATGGAAATACAACTGGTACTGATGTATTTGCCTTGTATAAACCTGGTACCTTTTTATATGGTACGCATAATAATGCTAAAGAAATACCAACTGTTAAAGAGATTCATAATACTGTTTATGTTAAGAATTCACTAATTAAGGATCAAACTGGTAAGTTAGTAGGTTATCATTGGACAGTTGAATTTAATCATCAGCATGCCGATCGTAAAAGTGGTCACTATTATTTCACGACGCCAAAAGGTCAGAGTATTGTCAGCTCTAACGATTCAAAAAATGGAGTTAAATTTGCAGATGCAGCTATTGTTTCTACAGATGCATCAGGTCATAGTAAAACTTTGACTGGTAGAGGATATACTGTTGATAACATTTGGCAAAATGCAACTCAAAATGATTTCTTGCCAGCAGATAGAGTGTCAGGTACTGCTCAAGGACCAGAAACATATTATGGTAAGCAAAGTTGGAAAACATATACTAGAAACGGTGTCAATCTGTGGTGGGGCGGTGGCAGTTTTAGCAGATGGAACTATATCGGATCAGCTCATACTTTAAAAGACATTATTTATAAGCATTACTGGCAAGGATCTAATTACCCACAATCTGGTTGTACCAAACTTAATAAAGATGAATGGGGCGATGAAGCACAATTTACTAACAGCCGTGATGGCATTAAGATGGGTCCATTTGTTGATAACTTATATAAATATAAGTATGACTTTAATAAAGGTGAATCTAGTGATTACCAACGTATTGATTATGCACAATTGATTCAAGAAAACACTGACCGTGTTTATATGTTTGAATCTAAACAAGACGATACTAATACATATAAAATCACTTTTGATACTAGAATTGATGACCCTAAATCAACTAATGTTCATAATCCATATTATGCTGCTGGTTACCACTCTTATGAAAATAAAACTACGGTTAATTATATGCAGTGGGGCGGACTACGTTTTAAACCAGAACTAAGTATTACCATTAATGGTAAGAAAAATAATATTTTAGTTGATCCTCAAACGCATAATGATTATGTAGAAGTTCATGAAGGTGAAAAGACTAAGATATCATTGAATAGTAAAAATGATAAACAGGGTCTTGCCATGTGGTCTACTGACTATAAGAGTACGTCTGCATTGTCTTGGCAATTAGGAAAAGCTGATGAAAATCTTTTTAACGCTGATTATAAAGAAACACCTGTTGACGCAGATAATAATGCTGCTAATCCATATGTTCACCAAAATGCAAGAATGGAATTATCTGGTGTAGTTATTGCTAAACCTGGTTCTGAAATGAATATTGCTTGGGCTGGTTCTGGTATGCCTAATTTCACAGCTGATGATATTACTAATATTTATGGTAATAAAACCCAAATGGATGATGGCTTAAATGCCTTTTTACCTAACCGTGAAATCAGATCTGTTAACGTACGTGTAATACCTGCAGCAGCTTATGCTCAGAAAACTAAAATTGCAATTAGATTTAAGGGACAACAGATTGTTCTAAGTGAGCAAGAAAAACAAGATATCAAAAAGACTATCTATGATGCTAATAAAGATCATTATGATATTAAAAATGGTGAAAATGGTATTACAGTTGATAATTCAGGAAATGTAAGCTTTACTATTCAATTTAATGCCGCTAAACATAAAGGCGATCGAGCAAATATGCAGTATCGCAAATTAACTCTAAAACCTGCAGATACTTTGAGTTATACAACTATTGATATTAAACCAGTAGATGGATCTGCTTCATTTAGTTTGAATAGTAAAAATGGTGCAATTGATCCTACGTTGACTGTATATAATCATGAACCATATCAAGTTAAAGTCAATGCAACCGATACGACAAGTAAGATGAACGATTTCTTGACGAATGGTGGTACAAATGTTACAGGTTTATCAACAGATCATAATGAATATCAGAAAAATCATCGCGGGATGCAGGTTGACGATAAAACACCATATGTTTTGACGATGAATGGTCAAGGATTATCTAAAGATGGTAAAACTTACAAGATTAAATTTGAATCTTGGGATGGTAATGATACCAAGACTGTGTCACAAGAGGTTAATGTAGTAGTCGCAGATCAAGCAGGACGTTATCAGAATAAGGTTAAAGGCAGAACCTGGACTGTAGAAGTTAATGATAAAACTGCTGATCATTTAAAACCTGATAATTTTGTAGACGATAGTACTAAAGCTATGTTAGGTAAGGCACCATCAGGTGTAGCAGGTAAAACAGGAGTTACTTATACCTTTAAAAATGGTGTTCCTGCCCATGATCATGTAACTAAAGGAAATACTCCGAAAGATGTTACGGTTGTAGCTAAATTTACGGATAATTCAACTTTAGAGATTAAGGGTAAGTTAATTGTTAACGATACGCAAAACCCTATTGTTGAGTTTGATACTACAGATCATAAAATTGTCAATGAAGGCAATAATAATTATCGACTAAATGTATATTCAAATGAAAAATTTGATGTAGCAATTAAAGCTCATGATAATAGTAATATTGTGCAAGATTTGCGTGTAAAATATGGAAATACTTTACCAAATTGGATAAGTTCAGATGAAGATCAAGTCCAAACTAAATATAAGTCTGATACAAAAGGTAAGCGTGATAGTAAAGGTACAAGTAATAATCCATATATTATTCACCTTACTGGTACGGTGCCGAATAATATGGTCAATCAAACATATAAGGTATCTGCTACAGCATGGGATGATGTTGATCATACAGGAACAGCCAATTTAGAAATCCATGTTTTACCACAGTGTGACAAATATAAGAATTTATTACAAGGTAATACACAAACAATCGAAGTAAAAGAAGCTATTCCAGATATTAAGACCTTTGTCACAGCTAAGGGAGTCAAATTACCAAATAATGTTAAGTATACTTATAAAGGAACTGGTTTCGATAATACCAATATTAAAGAGCAGAATGCTGTAATTAAGTTGACTTTTGCTGATAACTCCTATATAGATGTTAACGCTAAACTTAATGTCCAAGATACACATTTAGCAACGGTGCAATTTGCATCAACAGACGCTCATGTGAAAGTATCAGATAATAAATACCTCCAGTCAACAAAACCAAGTGATACTAAACAAAGTTCAGTAACAATTACTGCTTATGTGAATGAACAATTAGGTGTCAATGTTAATGCTAATGATAATTCAGGTCATATTTTGGACGTACTACTATCAAAGGATAATGGTTCTTTAACTTGGATGACATCTAATGACCGTGATTACCAACAACACAATAGAAATAAAGCAGTAAGTGAGAGTCATCCATATCAAATACAATTAACGGGTACGCCAACTACTAAAGGAACAAGTACTGCGGTGATCAAAACATGGGATGGTGCTAATCATGAAGGTGATATTAAATTTACTATTAATGTTTTAGATCAAGCAGCTCAATTTGATGGCGATAAGTTAAATGGTGCTACCAAAACAGTAGAAGTTAATGATAATGTAGTTTTGTCACCGACTGATTTTGTGGATGCTAAAACACAAGCTTTACTTAAAAAAGCTGCAAATGACGTAAAGTATACGTGGACTACTAGTGATGGTAAGCAACCAGCCAATAATACCGTATCAACCAAAACAAATGGCAAGTATCAACCTTCAGATGTTAAGATCATTGCGAAGTTCAGTGATGGTTCAACTAAGACAATTACTGGTCACTTGATAGTGCAGGATACTAAAGCTCCTACTGTAAAATTTGAAGAGACTCCAAATGTTACAGGCAATAAAATTACAATTGGCACTGAAACTAGCAACAATCAAAAGTCAGTGACAATTACAACATATCGTAATGAAAAATTTAGCTTTGATGTTAAAGCCAATGACAATTCTAAGTTGGTAAGTGATGTTAAATTGACTGGTACAACTTTGGAAGGAACATCGACCGACCATGATAGTAAAAAAGATCATGGCACTGATCCATATACACTAACTATTTTCGGCTCATTTACTCCTACTACAAAAACTGGCCAATATACACGTACAATTCAAGCTACCGATAAAGCCGGCAATAGTAGTAATACGTCATTCAAATTCTATGTTAAGGAACAAGCAGCTCAATTTGATGGGCAAACATTGACAGGGCAGACACAGACAGTTACTCTTCATACCAAGATAAATCAAAATGAAGTAGAGCGTTATGTTTCTGATGCTACCAAGTCTCTATTAAAAAAGGCAAATGGCAACGTAACGTATAGTTTTAAAGATATGAAGGAATTAAGTACCGATGCAGTGTCTGCTGATGGTAAACAAGTTCATGTAATAGCTACTTTCAGTGACAAATCTACTAAGGAAATTATTGGTACTTTAATAGTTAATGATAAGAATGCTCCAACTGTTAACTTTGTCAAAGGAACTAATTCAGGACCAGTTCAAATTGATAATCAAAGTAAAACTATCACAGTATATCGTAATGAAAACTTCAATATTAATGCTAATGTGAAAGATGACTCTAAAGTTGTTAATGATGCTAAGTTAACTTCTAAAGATACAGCTACACATAACGAATTTACAATTACTACTGATCATGATAGTAATCATAATCACGGTCATGATCCGTATGTTTTAAATATTAGTGGTAGCTTTGGTACACAAGCTAAATTGGGTAGCTATTCAAGAACAATCCATGCTGTAGATGGTAACAATAATGCTGGTGATACTAATTTCAAATTTGTAGTTAAAAATCAGTCTGCTCAATTTGATAGTGATCAATTAAATGGAGCAACTAAGACAGTTGAAGTTAACTCAGGTTATACGCCTAAGGCAGAAGACTTTATTGATAAAGCAACTAAACAAAAGTTAGATGCAGCTAATGGCACTGAAAATTATGCTTTTGCAAAACAGCCAACTATTGATAAAGTGAAGACTGAAACTGTTCCAATTACTGTTACATTTAGTGATGGTTCCCACAAGGTAATTAACGGTACATTAAAAGTTCAAGATACTACTGTTCCTTCATTAAAATTAATAAAAACTAATTCTAATAAGAAAAATAGAGTAGGGGAAATAACATGCACTCCATCAGATAGTAAACATAAAAACTCTACTGCAACTGTTGTTGTATATCGTAATGAACAATTTAGTATTCAAGCCTTAGCCACTGATAATTCAAATATAATTAATGATGCACGTTTCCACGGTTCTGCTGCTGATATTACTGATAATCATGATGTATATCAAGCACAGTATCGTGGCAAAAAAGGAAAAGTCAATGATCCATATGTGGTTACTATTGAAGGTGGTTTTTCAAAAGATTTAAAATTTGATCCAAATACTCATACCAAGACAATAGACGGATCTTATGTTCGTGCATGGGATGGTGTTGATAATACCAATGATTTGAAGATCAAATTTATTGTTAAGGACCAGTCTGCTCAATTTGATAATGATAAATTGAATGGAATAACCAAAATTGTTGAAATTAATTCTGCAAACATACCTCAAGCACAAGACTTCATTGATCCTGCAACGTTGAAAAAATTAAGTTCTGCAAAAGATGGTATAACTTGTACATTTGCAGATGGTAAAGAGCCAAAAATTGATACAGTTAAGACAAATGAAAAAGTAAGTGTTGTTGTCACCTTTAGTGATAAATCTACTAAGACAATATATGGTCACTTGACAGTTAAAGATACTACTGCACCAGCGATTACAGTATCTAAAGCCGAAAAGGGTAAGTGTGTTGTTAATGGTGATCAGATAACTGTTTATAATAATGAACCATTTAATTTAAATGTAAGTGCTGTTGATAATTCCAATCATGTTTCTAATATAACTATTGAGGGTACACATGAAGGAGTATCGCTGACATCTGATCATAAGGGTGAAGGGTCTAAAGCTAAACCTTATACTTCTGTAATTAGTGGTACTTTTAATGATAAAGGTAAACACACTATTACATTAAATGCAACCGATGCAAGTAATAATAAAGGTACGAAGAAATTAACTGTTGTTGTTAAAGATCAAGCAGATCAATTTGATAATCAAACTCTTACAGGTATCACAAAAACAGTGGAAGTAAATGATGATAGTGTATCATTAAACCCTGAAGATTTTGTATCCCAAGATACTAAGAATTTATTAGGTAAAGCTACAAAAGGTGTTAAGTGGACATTTGTTGATAATAAAGAATTAGATAAATCTAAGGTAACAAGTGCAAATACTGGTAAAGAAGTTCATATTAAGGCTGAGTTTGCAGATAAAACATCTAAAACTATTTTAGGTCATTTAATTGTTCAAGATACTAAGGCACCAACGCTAGAACTTGTGTCAAGTGATCCAAAGAGTAAGGATGTTGTGGTTACTAAAGGATCTAATAATAGTTACAATATAACAGTATATTGTGGTAGAGAATTTAAATTACTTGCTAAGGCAACAGATAATTCGCATGTTGTTACTGATGTAAATATTGCTGGCGGTGATATTAAAGGGTTTAGTAATGATCATGATACATATATTAAGAATCTTGCTAAAAATCCTAAAGGAACGAGTAAGGATCCATATGTTCTTACAATGACAGGAACTTTTGCAAACGATTTTTCTACAGGATTATATGAAAGAACAGTTACTGCCAAAGATTCTTCAGGTCATAGTACTACAATTACTATGAAAATTACTTTGAAATCACAAAATGAACGATTCAAAGATGAATTTCATGGATATAAAGTTTTAGTTCCAGAGCAATTGGATTGGCAACAAATATTTAAGGCTGAAAATCAACCAGTACCTCCTAAAGATTTTGTTGCAATACCTGCTGATGCACCAGATAATTTATCTTATAGATTTGAATGCGACGATAGTGGAAATCCATGCATATATGTAGATTTTGCAGATAAATCATCATTAAAGTTATCATTGGAGACAATCACAGCTGATGCCCAAAATAAAAATAGAGTTGCAGAAACTATTCAACGTAACATCATTATTAAAAAAGACGGGCAATCAACAACTTCGGTACAAAAGGCTGAATTTATTAGATATATTATTTTAAAATCAGAAGGTATTTCTAAGATATCTTCTATAGCATTAGACAAAGATCTTCGTTCTGCATCTATAAGTGATGAGTATGGTCAATGGTTAACGAAGTCTAAGAGTAATGATAATGTAGTTACATATAGTGATAATGCTGAGTTATCTAAATATGATGCTAAAAATATAGTAGGTTATCAAAAGGTTGAAACTGCCAATGATACGTTAGAAGTTAAACCAAATTCTAATGATAGTATTAATAAGTATCTAATTGAAAAGACTGATGAAAATGATTTCTCACCTGCTAAAAAGATATCAGATATAGTTATTGAATATAAGCGGTTAGCTG
>NZ_GG700805.1:463318-481837 GCF_000160875.1 Lactobacillus iners DSM 13335 | reverse complement strand
TGGATCACCCTTGTCACCTTTAACGTGGCCAATCTTCTTTTGCGATTTATTACCATTGGCATCTACTACTGTGACATACAAATCACCGTTTTTATCGACATGTGGATCTATAAATGATTCACCATTTTTACCATTAATACCGTTCTTACCATTTTCTACCGTTACACTCTTGCCATCAGAGAAAGTAATTACATGATTTCCGGACTTATCTGAAGTTATGCTCTTAATAGTAACTGAGGTTCCATTTTTTCCTGCTTGACCCTGTTTACCTTGTTCACCCTGTTTTCCATCAGGAATAAAGCCTTTTTCTTTACCATTGATATAGATAATAGTTCCTTTACGCTTTTCATCACGTGTAAAAGTTGGTATATCGAAATCTTTCCACTGAAACTTAACAGTCTTAACAGTCGGTAGGCAGCATTCTGCTTCATCACCATTATCATATTTGTTAGCCGCAATAGTTAAGGTAAAATCTTCATTTTCACGATAACTACCGTCAGCATTTTTGTATAAGTCTTCGTGTATGACAAAATTATCATCTAATTTGTCACTACGCTCAATTATTTTTCCATTTTTATCTGTAACAGTGTAAGTTAAACGATCAATACCTTTACTTACCATAGTATTAATGGAATATCCGTTTGGATTATACCATGGATGCTTAGCACTTTCTTCTCGACCACCAAATAAGCCACCCTCTAATTTAGGAGCAGGAGTAACAACTTTAACTTTCCATTCAGTAGTTTCAGCTCTATCATCACCATTCCATGTTTGGAATTTAATATAATATTTGCCAATCTTTTCTGGTGCTGTTCCACTTAAAGAAACTTTATATGGATTTGCTTTACTACCTAATGATTCACGCTTACTATCACGTTGAGAATATTGTTTTTGGTAATTGCGGTCACGCTTAGCTTGGGTTCCATCAGATCCTTTTTCAACAGGATTCATCCAACTTTCAGCACTCTTACCTTCATTTTCATGAGAAGGTTGAACCACAGTATCTTTGATAACATCTATTCTATCTGTTACGTCACCATTAATATCAAATTGCTTACCAGCTATAATCGTAATGGTCTTAGTCTTATTATCTACAGTAGTGTATGGCTTAATAGTTTCATTTCCATTATTCGTGAGAGTCAATGTTGCTTGTGCAGCAAGTTTAGTTGCTGTGCCTTCTCCCATATCAGACTTTACAGTGACTGGCTGTTTAGTTAAATAACATTGATCTGGTCCAGTAACTGCCGTTTGTACATAGAGTTTTCCAACAGGCACTTTAGAAACTGTCACTTGAACACTTGTCTGATCATCCTTACCTACAGTGGCATGACCAATAGCATGTTGTCCAGCTTGATCTGAGTAAACTGTAACTACAGCTCCTTTAGGTAAACCTTTTTTGACATTAATCGTCAATTGCTTGTTCTTCACATTACCAGCTTCATTTAATTCCGAAGCAGTAAAGGATGGCGTTTGTGGTTTTACAGTAATACGAACGTGCTCATGATCTTTCTCACCAGTTGTTTTTACTACTGAGTTATCGCTAAAAGTGGCTGTTGCTACATATTCGAAATAACCAGCACGACTATGTTTGTATTGATTACCCTCTTTTGTAACAATGTCTAATGGCGTTTTTCCTTCAAATCCCCATGTTATTCCAGCAGGCTTAGTACCTGTTGTTAATTGGTTGGCATCTGCTTTATTTTGATAAACCTCAGAGAAAGTATCTCCAACGGTGCGATGAAGTTCATTACCAGCTAAGCGAGCATCTTGAGCTTTTTCACGCACTTCAATATCAAAAGTGTAAGTAGTCTTGAGACCTTCATTATCTACTGCAACAATTTGACGCGTATAATGACCAGGTGTTACATAATCACTTGCTCCATGTTTACCCGTACTTACAGGTCCACTAATAGTAAAGCGATAAGGATCTGTTTTAGCCCCTTTTTTATTGCTTTGAGCCTTAATAACTTGATCTTGATCACTAATCTTTAATCCTTTGATATCTTTGCTAAGTGGTTGATTATTACTTAATTGATATGTAGCTTGCTTAATGGTCTGATCATCGGTTGCAGCTACTGTATATGTTTTATTTTCTCCCTTATAAAACACAAGAGAAATCCTGTTATTATAAGTATTCGTTACACGGTTACCATCTGGATTTTGTGCAAAATCAGTCTTATTTCCTTCGTAAATAGTAACGGCTGGTGCCTGTTCGCTACGAACTATAGTAATAGGAACTTGAGTTGCTTTACCATTAAAAGTCAGGTCTAATACAACCTTACGTTGACATTCACCAGGTTTCCAATCTGTTATCTTAGGCTTACCTGTTAAATTACCATCTTTATCAATAGACAAGCCATAATTTAATGTTTGTGCCTTAAAATCACCAGTCACTCCCGCCTTGGATACCCTAATCATATGACCAGGTGTTACACCTTGCTTTACAGTGTTGAAATCTTGACCTTCTTTGAAAACTCCTACAACATTTACAGGAATTTGCAAATCAATATTAGCAATAGAACGATGTGCATCTTGACTAATAGCCTCACCCAATACAGGTTTTCCACTTTGAGTAAGTTCATAAACAACAGGTTTATTATTGCTTAACCATGAAAAACGATTAGATTTTTGCTGTTCAGGAAGATTTTCAATACCATCTTTAACATCAGGTTCTACCCCTAGTGGAACAGTAATTGGCTGAGTTAATACGGGTTCTGGTCGTTGTGCACTTACATAAGTATCAACTAATTTTACTAAAGAATGGTTAGTATTACTTTCAAAAGAACGTGTGCCCATAACCGATTCAATTTTATGTTCACGACCTCGCTTAGCTGGATCTACATTTCTAGTATAGAATCTAAAGCTCATCGCATCACTGTCTATCATAGTTTGCATGAACACAAGATCACGACGCTTTTGAATGGTATTAATCCGCTCTAATAATCGGTCAGAAGCATCTCCTACCAAACGAACCGATTTACCAACTTGTCTAGGGGCCTTAGCATTAAATTCAGGTTGTTTAGAAACATCATAGCCTTCATTTAACATCAGACGAGTAACAGGTTTATTAGGATCACGCCCACCATCATTTAAACCGAAAATAATACCTTGTAATGTTTTACATTGGCCAGATCTCGGCCATCCGGGATTATAAGTGTAGCCATCAATGAAGGAATTAATCCAAAAACCTCTTCTATCTGGAACCCTGTTACCGCCACTATAAGCAGACACATCCCAATCAGGATCCACAGCTCCAGTTGTATCACCATGACGCATTGCAAATTTTTGTTTCAATGAACCCCAATCAGGCTGAGCTGCTATCTGATTCACCATGTTAGTTAATTGCTGGGCTTTATCATCTATTCTGGATAAGCCTTGCATATTAGCTGCAGTGATAGACATGTGGTTCTTATCACCATCACGATAAACCTCCATAGCATGGTTTTGATCCTCAATAATTTCCTGATCTCTCGGCACTGTGAAATAAAATCGAGCTTTACCGGTTTTTAAATTATTATTATTAAAGGAAACCTGCCACTCATAAGTACCATCAGCTTGTCTAGTAATCTGTTCAGAAATATTGCTTGGATCAATTAATTGACCACTATACGGCTTTCCTTTACTCCAATCATTTGCAATATACTGCTTACGGTCAGTCATATGACCATCTGCAAAAATATGAGAGTAATAATCAATCGTTTGGTTATGATCAAGATCCTGATCAGTATCCCATCCTGTAATAACGGAATCTGCTGCACGTCTCGCATAGGCTAAAACTGCTTTTAATTTATTGAAATCATGCTTATCAGCTTCGCTTGAAAGTTCTGTTTCTGGGTGTAATGCAATCTTTGCATAAAGATCCAACCTTTTGTTTGCCCAGTTTTTATATTCTTGATTTTGCCTATCATCTAATTCAGCATTACTATGATAATTATTATATTGTAAGGTAATATAATCGCTTGTTTCCTTTTTTAAGGCTTCTAATTCAGCTTGTTGTTCAATCTCTCGAAGCTCTTTTTTATTTTTAGCTTGTTTAATTTTGTTATAATATGGCGTTTTATCAGGATCAATTAGATTTTCCATCTTTTGAACTTTATCATGTGCCTCTTTTTTGGCACTAGGCAATGTATCCTGAACGATCTTATTAATAGTTTTTTTGATTTCTTGAACTTTTTGTTTTCTCTGCTCAGTAGAAAGCGGTTGCTGCAACTCTTTAATTAATTCAGCACGTTTAGCTTCTGAAACTTGTGACAATTCATCCTCTAAATCATAAACCGCTTGCTTAGATTCTATACGATTTCTGGCTTCTTCATTATATTGATTTTGCCATTGTTGTTGATCATATTTGCCATCTTTAACTAACAAACACTGACCACCATCGATATTCTTCTTAGGCTGTTCGACGTGATCATTTGTTGCACGATCCGTATCTTTTTTACCAGAATTAATCTTTTCATTTTCTACATTATTTCCAGTAGCAACATTTGCATTAGCTTGCACCAATCTTCCCATAGCACCAAAGTACAATGAAGTAGATAGTAAAACCGAAGCGGTTCCAATAGCCAATTTTCGGATACCAAAATGTGGCACTTGCCGTGCTTCTTGTTGTAATTTATTTTGTAAATTATTCTTAGAAATACCCATGTTAATTTCTCCTAAACATTGTCCAACCCATATTAATAATAAAAAATAAAAATACGTATTTTGACGTCAATACATTTAAATTCTAGTACACCCCCCCCCCCGACTTTCAAGCTTTTTATTATTTTTAAGATAAATATGAAGAATTCAATATACCTAACTGATGATATGCTATATCAATATAGATATAGTTTTTAATTGAATGAAATGCAGGCTTTTTTAATTTTCTTTTAAATTATAGCTAAAAAATATAGTAAAAGGGCTTTGTTAAATATAAAACTTGAATGCGTTTTCATTTGATGAACGTTCTTCTTTGACGATTAAAAAAATATTATTTGTTAACTGTCCAATCTAATTTTTTGTGTAAAAAAAGACCCCGAGATTATATAATCTCGAAGTCTTTTCACTCATTTAATCAAAATAGATTAATTAGCGATAAATTTTGAAATTAATCTTTATTTTTTCTACGATACCCAGAAATTCCTAGCATTGCCGCAATTCCTGCTAATAATAATCCTGTCAAAGCAAAACTATTATTACCTGTTTGTGGTAATTCATGAGCAGTAGCTTTATCACTTCTGATATGAGTATCACTTGCCTTAGTGTTATCTACAGATTTAGATGATTTTATTTTAACGTTATTAACAATATCATCTTTTACTGTGACTTCAGACGATTCTCCTGTAACTCCATTAGCTGTTGGGATAAGTGTCAACTTAGTATCTGGATCTTGTTTTGGTACTGCAACTGTAAAGTTTCCTTGGTCATCTGCTGTACCTGTGCCGATGGTCTTGCCATCTTTATCCTTAACTTCAACTTGTGCCTTTGGCGTCGTCTTGCCACTTACTACTGTCTTAGCTGAACCATTTTCATGATTAATTGCCTTACCATCAATAATAACTGGTATTTCATTTATTGACTCAATTGTTGAATTTCCACTCACTACTGGCACATCTTTTACTGTAACTTCAGCTGGTTCGCCTGTAACTCCATTAGCTGTTGGCACTAGTGTCAACTTAGTATCTGGATCTTGTTTTGGTACTGAAATTGCAAAGTGTCCTTGGTCATCTGCTGTACCTGTGCCAATGGTCTTGCCATCTTTATCCTTGACTTCAACTTGTGCCTTTGGCGTTGTCTTGCCACTTACTACTGTCTTATCTGGCGTCTTTGGATCATTGTGGGCAGTGCCTTCATTTACTACTGGCACATCTTTTACTGTAACTTCAGTTGGTTCTCCTGTAACTCCATTAGCTGTTGGGATAAGTGTCAACTTAGTATCTGGATCTTGTTTTGGTACTTGAATTGTAAATTTGCCTTGGTCGTCTGCTGTACCTGTGCCAATGGTCTTACCATCTTTATCCTTGACTTCAACTTGTGCCTTTGGCGTTGTCTTGCCACTTACTACCGTCTTATCTGGCGTCTTTGGATCATTGTTAGCTGTACCGTCATTTACTACTGGCACATCTTTTACCGTAACTTCAGCTGGTTCTCCTGTAACTCCATTAGCTGTTGGGATAAGTGTCAACTTAGTATCTGGATCTTGTTTTGGTACTGCAACTGTAAAGTTTCCTTGGTCGTCTGCTGTACCTGTGCCGATGGTCTTGCCATCTTTATCCTTGACTTCAACTTGTGCCTTTGGCGTCGTCTTTCCACTTACTACTGTCTTATCTGGCGTCTTTGGATCATTGTTAGCTGTACCGTCATTTACTACTGGCACGTCTTTTACTGTAACTTCAGCTGGTTCTCCTGTAACTCCATTAGCTGTTGGGATAAGTGTCAACTTAGTATCTGGATCTTGTTTTGGTACTGCAACTGTAAAGTTTCCTTGGTCATCTGCTGTACCTGTGCCGATGGTTTTGCCATCTTTATCCTTAACTTCAACCTTTGCCTTTGGCGTTGTCTTGCCACTTACTACTGTCTTATCTGGCATCTTTGGATCATTGTAAGCTATACCTTCGTTGACTACTGGCACATCTTTTACTATAACTTCAGCTGGTTCTCCTGTAACTCCATTAGCTGTTGGGATAAGTGTCAACTTAGTATCTGGATCTTGTTTTGGTACTGCAACTGTAAAGTTTCCTTGGTCATCTGCTGTACCTGTGCCGATGGTCTTGCCATCTTTATCCTTGACTTCAACTTGTGCCTTTGGCGTCGTCTTTCCACTTACTACCGTCTTAGCTGGCGTCTTTGGATCATTGTTAGCTGTACCTTCACTCACTACTGGCACATCTTTCACTGTAACTTCAGCTGGTTCGCCTGTAACTCCATTAGCTGTTGGGACTAATGTCAACTTAGTATCTGGATTTTGTTTTGGTACTTGGATTGTGAAATGACCGTTTTCATCCGCTGTACCTTCACCAACCTTATTTCCACTCTTATCCTTAACTTCAACCTTTGCTTTTGGCGTCGTCTTTCCACTTACTACCGTTTTATCTGGTGTCTTTGGATCATTGTTAGCTGTGCCTTCATTTACTACTGGCACATCTTTCACTGTAACTTCAGCTGGTTCGCCTGTAACTCCATTAGCTGTTGGCACTAATGTCAACTTAGTATCTGGATTTTGTTTTGGTACTTGAATTGTAAATTTGCCTTGGTCGTCTGCTGTACCTGTGCCAATGGTATTGCCATCTTTATCCTTGACTTCAACTTGTGCCTTTGGCGTAGTCTTTCCACTTACTACTGTCTTATCTGGCGTCTTTGGATCATTGTTAGCTGTACCTTCACTCACTACTGGCACATCTTTCACTGTAACTTCAGCTGGTTCGCCTGTAACTCCATTAGCTGTTGGCACTAATGTCAACTTAGTATCTGGGTCTTGTTTTGGTACTTGGATTGTGAAATGACCGTTTTCATCTGCTGTACCTGTGCCAATGGTCTTGCCATCTTTATCCTTGACTTCAACCTTTGCCTTTGGCGTAGTCTTGCCACTTACTACTGTCTTAGCTGGTGTCTTTGGATCATTGTGGGCAGTGCCTTCATTTACTACTGGCACATCTTTTACTGTGACTTCAGCTGGTTCGCCTGTAACTCCATTAGCTGTTGGCACTAGTGTCAACTTAGTATCTGGATCCTGTTTTGGTACTGGAATTGTGAAATGACCGTTTTCATCCGCTGTACCTGTGCCAATGGTCTTGCCATCTTTATCCTTGACTTCAACTTGTGCCTTTGGCGTCGTCTTGCCACTTACTACTGTCTTGGCTGGTGTCTTTGGATCATTGATAGCATTGCCATCTTTAACTACTGGAGTATCTTTCACTGTAGCATTAACTGGTTCACCTACTAAATTAGGTTTATCTCCGTTTTTCAGACTTGGGGTTAACACTATATCAGTTCCATCAGCTTGTTTTGGAATATCCACTGTAAAGTGTCCCTTATCATCCGCAGTAACAGAAACTGGTTGTCCAGATTTATCTTTAATTGGATTACCATCAGTATCTGTAATTGTAACCTTAGCATTTGGTGCGGTCTCCCCACTTACTACTGTCTTATCTGGCTTATCGCTAGTATTCTTAGCCTTTTGATCAGTAATAGAGATACCTACTGCTACATTTACTGGTGTCCCTGCCTTAGGTCCATTAATTGGCGTAATTGTCAACAATGTACCTTGCTCCTGTTTTGGAATTTCAACAGTAAAGTTACCATCTTTATCCGCTTTGACAGGAGTCTTGGAATCAGTAAATTCATGACCATTAGGACCTACAATTTTAACAACAGCACCAGGTAATGTTTTACCAGTTACGATTGTCTTATTCTTAGTATCATCATTGTTAGCCGATTGGTTAATGATTTGTGGTTTGATAAATCCGACTGTTCCCTTAGCAGGATCAGAAGATTGCCCGTCCTTATTCTTTGCTATTGCGGAAATTGGACTTCCATCCTTAACTGCTTCAGCAGGAATAGTAATAGCACCCGTTTCTGGATCAATGGTTACGCCAGTTGGTACATCTCCATCTAATTTCCATTTACCATCTTTGTCTTTATGAGCAGCAATAGTTTGTTTTGGCTGCGGTTCATTTTCATCGATGACCTCATTAACCGTGTTAGGTACCATATCTACATCAATAGAAACATTATTAGCATTATCTGCTGGTTTAATGGTTACACTGCCGTTCTCAGGCGTATCAATTGTTGGCTTAGCTGGCTTTTCAGTAACCGTAACTGTAGTTGCATCGCCTGTTTGATTATTGTTTGTAGGAATAAGTTTTAATTGCTTGCCTGCAGCTTGTTTTGGTGTAACAGCAATCTTGAACTTACCTTCCTGATCAGTGACACCTTCACCAATCTTCTTTCCAGTTTCATCTTGAACTTCAATCTTGGTTCCTGGAAGCGATTTTCCTGTAATTTCTGTCTTATTTTTATCACCTGAATCATTGGTAGCAGCCCCATCATTGATAAATGGTTTGTCTGTTACAACAACATTAACGGGTACTTCAATTGGATGATCAATTCCTGGAATTGTCACTTCAACGACACCTGGTACCTTCTCAGCTGGATTTTCTGTATTTGGCTTATGATCCTTCTTCCACTTAAAGGTTGTCCCTGAAGGAAGATCGCCAATATTAGCAATGCTATCTTCTGGTTTTGGATCGCCACCTTTAGCAACCTTAATCCCATCATTAGCATTTGGCTTTGGAACTACCTCAATTGTAGTTGGTACTTCAATTTCTTTATCCACACCTGGAATTTTGACTAAAACAACACCATTCTTGTTGCCTGGTACTTTGTTATCAGGTGCCTTACCATCCTTCCAAGTGAAAGTAGTAGCATTATTTGGATCAGATGGCAGCTGATCAGCGTTTTTAATACTATCCTTAGCATTCAGAGGTGTCTTTCCTTCAGGATCTTGAAGAACTACACGATGTTGCTTAGTTGGATAAGGAATGACTTTCAACTTAGCATCAACAGTTATTGGCTTATCTGAACCAGGAACTGTAATTTCGACTTTTCCAGCAGTTTCTCCTGGATTATCAGTAGACGGTTCTTTTGTCCAGTTAAAGGTTGTTCCTTTTGGATACTTATCATGATCAGCAACACTCTTCTTAGGATCAGGTGTTTGACCTTGGAGTGTGACTTGATCCTGACCAGCTGGATTTGGCAACACATTAATGGTTACCTCAACCTCTTTAGCTTTCATACCTGGAACAGTTACAGTGACCTTCTTAGTCACAATACCAGGTTTAGTTAAATCAGGATTGCCATCCTTCCAAACAAATTTAGTGTCATTAGGATACTTGTCATTGCCTTTTACGCCAGATTTAGGATCCACGGAGCCATTAACATTGGTGTTGATAGTGCCACCTTTAGGTGCAGGTAATACATTTACTGTAACTTCTACTGTCGCAGGCGTTTGAACACTAGGAACTTTTACCACTACCTTACCTTTAACCGTTCCAGCTGTACTTGTATCAGGAATCTGAGCAACCCCAGCAGAGTCTTTTTGCCATTCTGCGGTTGTGGTTTGTCCCTCTTTAGATTTGATTCCTTTACTTGCCTCAGGTGTTTCTCCTTCAAAGACATTAATAGATTGAGTCTCGGGAACTGCAACAACTTTAACCTTAACATCTGGAGCCTTAAGTGGATCTTTTTGACCTGGTATATGAATTAAAATATTGCCTGTTGGCTCACCCGCTTTGGAAGTATCAGGTGTTTTCTCCCATTCAAATGTCGTATTCTTTGGATACTGGTCTTTATTACTAATGCTGTTCTCAGCATCAGGACTAGTTCCAACAAAGACTGTATTATCGGTGGTTTGAGGTTTAGGCGACTTCACTTTAACAGGTACATCTATATTTCCTTTAGATCCATCAGCATAAGTAATCTCAACTGGAACAGTAAAGTCTCCAGCTGTTTGACCATTTGGAATTTTATTGGTCGAAACCTTATATTGAATCTTATTCTTCTTATCTTCAGGATAACCAGAGATAGTAATAGCCTTTTTAATGTCATCTTCTGAAGTTTGCTTGCCAAATTCTTTTTCAACTGGAGTAGCTGCTGGTGTGTATTGCTCAGTATCTGGAGCCTTCACGATTACTGGCACATCAACAGTAGCTTTTGATCCATCTTCATATGTAACTACCACTTTAACTAAAGTTTTGCCTGATTTATGTGAATCTGGCTTAGCACTGCCCTCAGCAATGGTAAATTGAAGTTTATTTGCATCCCCCGGAGTCTGCTTATCACTCTTAGTATAATTTGGAACAGATACTGCTCCCGTAATTTCACTATCTTTAATCTCTTCACCGTAATTCTTATAAATAGTTTTAGCTTGTGGCAAATTCTTTTCAGTGTAACCTGCTTCAGATTGTCCAATAATTACTGGAACTTTTGTTTTCTCTGTAGAACCATCTTTATATTTGATAGTCACAGCAACATCAGTATGTCCTTCAGCAAAGCCATCTGCGGGAATAGTATCATCTACAGAAATAGTATAGTCACCTTTATTAGGATCCAAGCCATTAATGGTAACTGCTTTCTTAATATCGTCTGCTGTAATTTTACGTTCAGCATAAGTTTTCTTAATTGGCGTCACTGTTGGATCATAATTATCGGCTTGCTTATTGCCTACTGTTACAGGAACTTGAACAATAGCAACTGACCCATCTGGATAAGTGACTTCAACAGGAACATTTACTTTAGTAGATGTTTGCCCATCTGGCACATTAGCATTTTTAGCTACTTCAATCTTTGGTTTAGTCTTATCAGTAGGATATTTAGAATCAATCGTAACCTTACTTACAATCTGGTTCTTAATATCGTCTTGTTTGGTCCCCCATGGCACTGTTAATGCATCAGCCTTTGGTGGATAAGTAACACTTGCTGGATCAGCTACTGTCACAGGAACATTAACGATGTCACTTGTACCATCCTTATAAGTTACCTTAACCTGTACCTTCACTGTACCAGGTTGTTTTCCGTCTATAGCAGTTTGCCCTGGAACAACTTCTATCTTGGTTACATCTTTATTAGGTACTACTTCAGAAACTTGCGGACCTTTTTTAACTGTAACTTGCTTAATAATTTCTTCATTAGTTGCCGGTTGGCCATAATCTTTTTTAAGTTCAGTAGCTACTGGCTCATATTGTTTATTAAGTGGATCTTTAGTAATAACAGGAACTTCTACCACCTTATGGGAACCATCATCAAATGTTAATTGTACACGTACTTTTTGCGTGCCTGGATGTTTACCATCAGGTAGCGTTTGCCCTGGAACAATTGTTTTGGCCTTAATATGTGAAGAAACTTTAGGGCCGTCATCTTGCTTAATTACTTTTAATACATCATTTTCTTGAGTTGCTTGTCCATACTCTTTTTCAACTTGCCCTATAGACTGACTCACATCAGACTTACTTTGGGGCTGTTCTACTGTAACTTTGACCGTTGTTGTATCAGCAGATCCATCTTTATAAACAACTTTAACAGGAACTTCAAACTGACCAGCTGTTTTTCCATCTGGAAGGCTTGATTCTTCAAGAACCTGAACAGTATAGTCAGTCTTTTTTACTTTTTTCCTACCTTCCTTTACTTTAACTTCATTTTCGCTGGTGTTTTCAACTTTGTTCTTAATAGTATCTTTTGAAGTACCATAAGCAACACTTATACGTCCTTTAGTGGCTTCACATTTAGCAGCTAGCGTATCATTACCGATCGTCACATGGACTTGAACATGATCTTTAGATTGATCTGGATATGTAACTGTAACAGGCACAAAGTAGTCTTTTTTATTATCCTTATTGTAATCTTCTATTTTACCATCAACTGCAACTGTTGGATCTGCATAATTATTAGGATACTCTTTATCCTTAGTAACAGCCTTTTTAATGTCATCTTGAGTTACTGTATCAGTAGTATTAGTCTTAACTACAGGAGTTACTGTAGGATCATACAAATCAGCATCCTTATCAGCATAAAGTTCAAGCGTTGCTGTGGTAGTGTTACCCTTCGCATCTGTTAAGGTCACTGTTTCTTGCCAAGGCTTACCTTCTTCTGCTGCTTGATTTGGTGCCTTAACCGTTAAATCAACGGTTGCAGGATTGTCAATTGTTGCATCAGTAATCTTAGAAATCTGTCCTGCTGTCACAAAACTTGTTCCTGTTGCTGTCACACCTTGTAATTGACCTGATGTATCGTGCAATTTAAGAGAAATCTTAGTTTCACCACCACGTACGACCTTTACACGATAGACAGTATGATTATCTTTTGTAATTGCTTCAGCATCTTCTGGTTCTTCAATCACAGGAGGAACATCATCAATGATAGTAAGCGTTGATTTGACATTCTTAGTAGAACCATCTGGTAAAGTAACGCAAATTGATACTTCTTTTGGAGTACCTTTACCATCTTTACCACTTGTTGGATCAGTCCATTTTGGCTCTGTTGCCCATGAATAAGTTGATCCTACTGGAAAATCATTCCCCTCTTGAGAAATACCATCTTTTGGATCAGGATAATTATTACCGTCTGACATCTTATAAGTTAATAATTTTCCGTGGACCTTGTTACCATACTTTTCACTCTGGTTATGAGGATATAATCTAACTTTCAAAGTCGTCGTGTTTCCTGAAGGATCGACTGCTTTTACAACTCTAGAATACTTATCTCCTAACGGAGCTTGGCCTGTTAAAGTAAATGACTTAGGATTATCTTTTGATCCTGTGCCATCTGGTTTTGAACTCTTTACTCCGGGAATAGGCATCATACTTAAATCATTAATCTGACCGCTATTATCGGTTGATGTGATCTTAAAGTCCACATCTTCACGTGCATAACTATCAAGTTTAATATAACCATCTTTATCTTTAGCAGTTATTTCAACATAATTGCCATTTTCTTTCTTGTAAACTTTAATTTCAGGAGCGTTTTGGTCTTGTACATTAACGGGTACTGATACATCTACTGGCTTACCACCATTACGATTATCATTAAATGTAATTCTTACTTTACCTGGTAATGCATTACCAACTTTATCAGTTTTTGGCTGTTCTACCCATTGAATAGTTGGTGCTGGAATATCCACTTTTCCTGTTGTTTTATTCTTAACTTCTGCAATTCCTTCTGTGTTACCTAGTGCTACTTTAGCATCAGGCAATGTTCCACCTAAAGGCACCGTAATCGGTTCAACATTCAATTTTAATTTAGGATAAACAGTTACTGACACCTTCTTAGTAACTGTATGATTTGCATCGTCTGTTACTTTAAAGGTAAATTCATGTTTACCCACTTCACTATCAGGTACCGACAATAAAGTGGTCGTTCCTTTCATATGGTCATCTTGATAAGAAGAATACGTTGTCTTCTGCTGAGTTGACAATATATTCATTAAGTTTCCCATATCAAACATACCTGACGCAATGCCAGTTGCAATCTCAAAGTTAACCTTGACATTATCCTTAGCATCAAAAGTAAAAGTCAAATCGTCACCTGCGGTAATTTCTGATGGAGCGGAAACTGTTAATGTAGGTGCGACATCATCTTGGGACACATTGCTTGGATCACTTGGATCGGAAGTGATTTCTCCACCATTTTTAACAATGGTAGTGGCCTTTACTTTCGTATTATCGGGCATTTTATCTTTGATAACAACTTCTGCACTACCATTATTTACTTGTCCTTCTCCTAGAACTTTATTTTTATCATCAGTTAAACGAACAATTGCTCCATCAGGTACTCCGTCCCCAACAGATACCGTTACTTTCTGATTTTCTTGGTTAGCATGCCCAATCAAGTTAGTCTGGATGACTGGTTTCAGAGGTTTGACTTTGAAAGTAACATCAGTTTCATTTTTAGAACCGTCAGGATAAGTAGCAATCGCTTTTCGTTTGAATGTCCCAGCTAAGTCAGTTCTCGGTTCCTTTTCAAATTCAACTTTTTGTGGCTGTACATTCCCCGTAGTAGTCACATATTGTTTAGCATCCACTTTTTTATCAGCAGTCTGCTTTAATGAATCACCGACCTTTACTTCAACAGTCTTTCCAGTTAATGTATTAGCTAAATTATCTGGTTTCTTAACTTTAACGGGAACATTCACTGTATGATAGGAACCATCTGAATAAGTAACTTTCACAACCGCAGAACCTGCATCAGCTGTATCCCCAGTTTTGAACGCATCTGGTGCTAAATTAGTATCTGGAATTGAAACAACAGATGGTGTGCCTTTTTTATCATCTGCTTTATTATATTTTAATTTTGCAAAAATATCATTATTGCTTGGCTTTTCACCACGTTTAACAGTAATCACATCTGCCGTTGGAGCAGCATATTTACTACTTTGGTTCTTCAATTGAACCTTAACACTATGAGAAGTAGTATTGCCTGCTTCATCAGTAGCTGTCACAGCAATATCATATATTTTCTCTTTAGGTTGGCCATTTACCTTATTTTCAAATTTTTCCTGACTATAGTCCTTACTATATTTTGCAGATTCAGTAGCAGATTGATTATCCACACTAAAGTCACCACTTGGCATGCCTGTAACCTTAAAGTTCTTTAACTTACCTTCGTTATCTGAGGCTTCAAATTTAAGTGGTGTACTTTCTCCTTGATAAGTTGTAAATTCCTTACCATCAGTCATTGGTTGCCCATTTAAATACAACTTAGGTGCTTCACTATCACTCTTTTTACGCGGTAAATTTTCTTCTCCATATGGTTCACGACCAGAAATGAAAGTATAAGCAGAATTAGTAGTTCTACCATAAGATGATGTGTTAGCCCAAGTATAAGCATTTTGAATATCTTCAGTCGTTACACCAGGTCTCAATTTAACATCACAGTGCAAGTGAGCTGCTTCGTTAACAGCGGTCGTTCTAACACCAATACCATAACTGTAACTACTGTAAGGTGCACTCAACTTAGTCGCATTTTTAATAGTTTGATCATCCTTATTAGAATGGAAGGTATCGCTTAAATCTTGATTACGACTTCTGCCTGCACGTACTCCCAACGTATAAAGATAAATAGATTGACCAAAAGAGTGATCTGTCTGTAAGGGATTTAATTTAGCTGAGTTAGCATTATTTTTATAGAAATTTGAAAAATCACGAGACAACACAGCATTATACGCAGATGACGCATTTTTGTCATAAAAATCAATAGATAAGTTAGACAAAGTATCGCCTTTATAACCACCATTATTCAAATCTGCGATTTGGTAAGGTATTTGCCAAACATATTGTTGCTGATTGGAGTGCTTAAGCATCGAACGACCATCATTATTGAAAAAGACATCAAAAACTAAATACTTACTGCCATTTCTTTCTTCAACATGTGCATACATATCAGTTTTTAGGGTAACGTCATTCCACTCTCCGACATTATCACTTCCAACTGGTTTCTTTTTTCCTTGATCATTAACTCCACGATAACGTTGCAATTCCAAAATATTTGGTTTTTTAAGCCATTCAGGATTACTTACTGCATCACCACTACGATCTTGGTATACAACAGCTTGCCCATTTTTAGCAGACTTAACGCTTGCTAAGACTTTATCAACTTGTTTTTTATCATGTATGATTTCATTGATTTTAGCTTTAACTTTAGATTTAGCTTTAGTTTCTGCTTCTTCCTTCTTAGGTGCAGAATCAGCTAATGAATTTTTATCAACTTTTCCAGCTTTTTCTTTATTAGTATCCGCATCAACTTTTATTTTTGCTTTTTCGGAATGTTGGACATCAGTTGCTACAGTTGAACTTGCAGCAGCTGAGTTGGCGTACCCTAATAAGAAAAGTGAAGATAAAGCTACTGAAACAACACCAACACTAAACTTACGAATACCATAATACGTAACCTTTTCTCTTTGTTTAAGATCACGCATATATTTATTATTTTTACCAAACATATAACTTACTCCTAATAATTATCTATATTAATTAATAATAAAAACACGTCTTTTGACGTCTATACACTTTAATTTTAGTACACCCCCCCCCCCGACTTTCAAGTTTCCTGCTCTTGGATTCAATCTGATTTTTTTGTAAAAAAAGACCCCGGATTATATAATCTCGAAGTCTTTTCACTCATTTAATTAGCGATAAAACGATTTGATACACACTAAATTTTTTCAATCGCCATTTCTATAAATAGATATTACCATCACTGTCAGCTTCTTTGACTAATGCTGCAATGCCCTCAATAAAGCCGATAAGTCCAGGTATACAAGTCCAAAAGAAAAGGATATAAACAATACCTACCATCCGACCTGCGTAAAATTTATGAATACCAAAACTACCTAAAAAAATTGCTAGCAAAGCATATACTAGTTTATTTACTCTTCTACCATTATGATAAAATTGCTCTTTATTACATTTTCTAACAATAATTTCATCGCCAGTTTTATAAACTTCCAATTCATCATCTACCTGAGGAATAAAATCTAAAGAAGCAGTATCTACTTCTTCAATGGAACCGTTGTCTAACCCGATAATAGTCTTACTTACATTAGTTTTTAACACTTTAGCCATGGTTAATACCTCGTTTTTTTGGAAAAATATAAGTTTAATAATAAACGTTTATCTCATTTTGTCAATAATTATACATATCAATTCTGGCTTGTTTAGATAAGGTAAACATAATAAAAACCTCGAAATTCTGGTTCGAATTTCGGGGTTCATACAAGTAATACTACTTTGTCTTTTTCAGTTTAACAACTATTTTTCATTTTTTCGTTTTATATCTACTATAGTCATTAATCCACTCAATCCTAACATAGCCATTCCTAATGCGTAACCTTCTTCTGAAGAACCTGACTGTGGTAATTTCTTTGGTTCAGGTTTTGGCTCTGGTTTAGGTTTAGGTTGTGGCTCTGGCTTTGGCTGTGGCTGCGGTTCTGGCTTTGGCTCTGGCTGCGGCTGTGGTTTTGGTTCCGGCTTTGGCTCTGGTTGCGGCTTTGGCTCTGGCTTTGGCTCTGGTTGCGGCTTTGGTTCTGGCTTTGGCTCTGGCTTTGGCTCTGGTTGCGGCTTTGGTTCTGGCTTAGGGGTTGGACATACTGGACATGGAGTTGGTTTTTCCTTCTTAACTACCTTTTCATAAACATAGGTTATGGATTGGTCCTTGTTGCCAACTATCTTGCCTGTCGTACTCTTACCTTCTGTTGAATAAGTTGGATTATCT
The DNA here is from genome assembly GCF_000160875.1 of Lactobacillus iners DSM 13335. GTDB lineage: Bacteria > Bacillota > Bacilli > Lactobacillales > Lactobacillaceae > Lactobacillus > Lactobacillus iners. Next base: position 464,095 of record NZ_GG700805.1, on the reverse strand, counting down.
TTTGGATCTTGTGTTTTCACAAATTTGAATCCGTCTTTTTCATTCTTTTCGGTTGTGTACTCATCGCCGTCTCGTCCATCAACTTTATTTTCATTTTGTTCTGTCTTAACGACCTTACCGTCTTCATCCTTAGTAACATAAATGTGAATTTCCTTGAAGGATCCACTCTTTGGCTCTGGCTTAGGTGTTGGACATACTGGACATGGTGTTGGTTTTTCCTTCTTAACTATTTTTTCATAAACGTAAGTTATAGATTGGTCCTTGTTGCCAACTATCTTGCCTGTCGTACTCTTACCTTCTGTTGAATAAGTTGGATTATCTTTTGGATCTTGTGTTTTCACAAATTTGAATCCATCTTTTTCATTCTTTTCGGTTGTGTACTCATCGCCGTCTCGTCCATCAACTTTATTTTCACTTTGAATTGTATTAACAACGTTTCCGTCTTCATCTTTAGTGACATAAATGTGAATTTCTTGGAAAGATCCTTTCTTCGGTTCTGGAGCTGGAGCTGGTTGTTCCTTCTTAACTACCTTTTCATAAACATAAGTTATCGATTGATCTTTATTGCCAACTATCTTTCCTGTTGTACTCTTTCCGTCTGTTGAATAAGTTGGATTATCCTTTGGATCTTGTGTTTTCACAAATTTGAATCCATCTTTTTCATTCTTTTCGGTTGTGTACTCGTCGCCGTCATGACCATTAACTTTATTTTCACTTTGTTCTGTCTTAACAATGTTTCCATCCTCATCTTTAGTGACATAAATGTGAATTTCCTTG
>NZ_GG700805.1:0-461521 GCF_000160875.1 Lactobacillus iners DSM 13335 | reverse complement strand
TCCCTTCTTTGGTTCTGGGGCTGGAGCAGGTTTTTCAACTTCTTTTTCATAAACATAAGTTATTGCTTGCTCTTTATCTGCTTTAAAGTTTCCAGTTTTGCTAGAACCGTCTGCAGAATAAGTGGGATCTTCTTTTGGATCCTTTGTTTCAATAAATTTAAAGCCTTCTTTATCTATCTTTCCCGTAGTGTAAGTTTCTTTTTCAGTTCCGCTAACTACTCTTTCAGTGCTACTTTCGCTGATTACATCACCATCTTTGTACTTAACTCTATAAATATGAGTTTCTTTGAAAGATCCTTTTTTCGGTTCTGGAGCTGGAGCAGGTTTTTCAACTTCTTTTTCATAAACATAAGTTATTGCTTGCTCTTTATCTGCTTTAAAGTTTCCAGTTTTGCTAGAACCGTCTGCAGAATAAGTAGGATCTTCTTTTGGATCCTTTGTTTCAATAAATTTAAAGCCTTCTTTATCTATCTTTCCCGTAGTGTAAGTTTCTTTTTCAGTTCCGCTAACTACTCTTTCAGTGCTACTTTCGCTGATTACATCACCATCTTTGTACTTAACTCTATAAATATGAGTTTCTTTGAAAGATCCTTTTTTCGGTTCTGGGACTACTTCTTTTTTAACTTTCTTTTCGTAGACATAGGTAATTGCTAAGTCTTTATCGCCAACAAACTTACCCTTAGTTTTGTCTCCTTTTTCTGAATATTTTGGATCTCCTACAGGATTTTCAGTTTTTACGAAAGTATAACCTTCTCTATCTTTCTTTTCTGTAGTATATTCTTCTGTTTCATTACCACGTTGAGGTTCGGTTGTAATAACATCTCTAGCTAATTCTTTACCGTCTTCATCTTTAGTAATGTAGATATGAGTTTCTTTAAATGTTCCTGTAGCTACTTCTCGTTCGTAAGTATATTGAACAACTTGTCTTTCTCCTACAATGTAGTTGGCAGAAGTTTTCTTACCTTCATTATCGAATTTCGGATGTCCACCTTTGCCCTCAACTTTTGTAAGTTTAAAGCCTTCTCTATCTTTCTTTTCTGTAGTATATTGTTCATCTGCTAAGCCAGATTTTTCATTACCTTCAACAGTTTCAATACTTGTAACCTTACCAGTATTTTTATCTTTAGTAATATAAACGTGAACTTCTTTGAAATGTCCTTTTTGAACTACTTTTTGATAGTAGAATGTAGCTTTTTTAGTTTTATCAATTTCATAATTACCAGTAACTTTTTGATCTTTTTTGGTTATTCCATCTACATCGTCAACATGAGTAAAAGTATAACCATCACGTCCTTGAATTGCACCAGTATATTGTTGATTACTATAACCAGATTGTAAATTACCTGAGTCTATAGCATCTGTGGATAATATATTACCATCATCATCTACAGTTTGGTAAACGTGAATTGCTTTAAAATATCCCTTATCATTTTGTCTAATGTAATAATAAGTTACAGACTTTGTTACTTGAGCTGTGAAGTAACCTGTTGCTTTAGTACCATCTTGATTACAATTAGCTTTATTTGCGGGTACTACTTTTGTCAAAGTATAACCATCTAATGGCATTTGTTCAGTAGTATATTGCTCGTTTTCTTTACCTTCTAAAAAGTGTTTAAATTCTTCAATATGATCTGTTCTAATAAGCTTGCCATATTTATCTACAGTTTGATAAATATGCATATCATAAAATGATCCTAATAACCGTTTACTTTCGTCATCAGGTCTTCTAGTTGAAACAGATGCAAAGTGTTCAGCCACTTCATATGGATTGTTTTGTGGATCTGCAACAATAGTAGTTTTTATATTAGCGTTTTTAGAAGAGTCATATTTACCATTGTAACGAACTACATAAACATCTTTGGTACCCTGATTTTTCAGATCAAGTTCGATACCACTTCTATCAGCTTTTAATTTTTGATCGTATTGTGTCGGACTTACCTTTTCTAAATTATCCATATCTAAGTCCATACTACCACTTAACTTGCTAGGGTCTTTTACTTTATAAACTTCTATACTTTTTACCACTTGACCATCAAAAGTAGTAAAGGAATCATTTCCACCATTTTCAATTAAAATTCTAGTATTATTTTGTTCTCTTTGTTTATTGTTAACATAGATAGTTTCTTTGTATGTTCCTGTGCTTTCATCAATATCAAAAAGATTGGCAGTACCATTACTATTTAAATTATCTTGTCCTGCTTGAGGTTGTAAATCGTAAGTAACCTCAACTTCTTTTTGAGATTTATGATTACCTATACTTGCTTCGACAGCGACATTTTTATTATTAGTTGGCACTCCCTTTGCATCAATAAATACAGGTTCCATGACACTTTGGCTAAAATGTCCATATTCACTAGCCTTTTTAGTAAAAGTATATCTCATTCTATGATTTTCAACATCATAAACACCTTTTGCTACAAGATCATTACCAACATAAAGTTTAGTTTGAATATCAGCTTTCTTTGATGTAGCACCATACAAGTTTAAATTGTTAGAAAGATTTAAATCAAAGTAATCTCCTTCTTTAATTTCACTTCCATCTACATCAAATGAAAAGTTAACTTTCATTTGTTGATCTGAAGATTCATCATTATCATCTGCTGGACGAAGTGGATGAATTAAACTTGCATTTTCATGATTATCACCTGAAAGCTTAATTTTTAAATTTTCAAGTTGTCCACTAACATCTTGAGGAGCTCTTAATTTTTCTCCCTCTTCAGATGAACTTTTATTTTCCTTTGGAACTGTACCCGTTATTAGAGAATTAGTCCCCCCCCCGTGTTACCGCTTTCAGCAGCTTGTGAAAAATTAGGTGTAGTAAACGCTAATAAAGATGCAAAACCAAGTAAGCAGGAAACTGTACCTATTGTCAGTTTTCTCATACCATATCTTGGCTTTTTATCAGCTCCTTCGATACGTTTCTGTTCAATCAGGCGGTGCATTTGCATTTTATCATTCATATAGTTACCTCCTTATATAAAAAACAAATAGTTTGCCTATCAATCAATGTAACAATATCAATCAGTCAGTCTATAGTAATTTTCCCTATAACTCGACCCAAAATTTTTGGAAGAAATTAACACAATACTAAAAATTAAATCCTCCCAATTAAATTATATCATAGTTATGATATTTAATAAAAAATATTAAAGCTTTTGTAAAAAAATGCTACAAGCAGTATACATTTTATATTCAAACAAAAAAGGGATACAAATTAATGTATCCCTTTCATAATCAAACCAGATTAATGGTAACATGCTCAATTTTACTTATGTACAAAAATATCAAAAAATACATAAAACTCTAACTGAAAACTCACTAACAGCAGTTAGAGAATAACTAATTAATAAATATTATCTGTCCCTATGCATCACGTAAATAATATATTCCGAAGTGGAGGTTATCATGCACCATTAATCCATACAATCATTATAGCACCTAATAAATAAAGCAGAAACTACAAAACATTTTATGTTTCATTATTCATCGATATGCTTATTCTTTGGTAAGGCTGTTCCTACTAAGCTGACGATTTTAATTATCCCAAAATCAAAACTATAAACTGCCACGATAGAAATTATGCTCACTCAATTGCATAAGGCGTTCGCGATTACCTTGCGGTAACTTACCATTAAAATATATTTCGTATGAGTAAATTTTCCCCAAGTGATCAACATCTATATATACCTTATTTCTCTTATCTTTTACTTTAAAATTGCGTACCTCATGCCAAGGAATCAGCAAAAAAGGTGCATTGTCTGTAAAACTTATTTCCTTCTCATGTATGCCCTGATTGTCAAAATACAACACGAACATTCTGCCACCATCAAATATGTAGTAAAGCCTACTTAATAGTAATTTGAACAAGCCTTTTAAACAGTCATTATGTTTATTTGCTACGAGATAATTATCGGTTTTACCAAAATTTTTTTGTACCATATGGTGAATATCTGCGTTTCTCGTTAAAAAAATGCCCATCTTACTAGTCCTCCTTGATATCTTTAAATATAAAAACTTCTTTAATGTCTTTGCCTAAGACCTTACATATTTTATATGCAGTCTCTACTGTGGGACTAATTGTTTTATTTTCATAAGCCATAATTGAACGCCTTTTTAGCCCAACTGCTTTAGCCAACTTATGTTGCGATAGTCCCAATGCTTTTCTATACTCGCATATTTTATTATCCACTTCTAATTCAGGCATGTACCTTGCTTCCTTATGTTTTTATTCAATTTTGGTTACATTTATAGTACCATTTTAGCAATCTTTAATCAATATTTTTCTAGATAAATTTATGTATCATATTGGGCAAAAAAATACCCTCAAAAAGTTGTCTTTTTGAAGGTATTATAGTGTTTAAAAATTTTATGATTATTCTTTTTCTTTACGACGACCAGCTGCTAATCCAAATCCTAATAAAATTCCAGCAATAGCTACCATAATCGTTGCTGTAGAATATTTTTCACCTGTATTAGGTAATTTTGCTTGATTTTGTTTATTAGCTTTTGATTCTACAGTTGTGGTGGTACCGTTGCCTTGGTTGTTTTCTGTTGTAGTAACTTTTGTTTCGGTTGGTTTAGTTACTATTTGAACTATTTTATCTGCATTTGAATCTTGATTATTAGATACATTATTTTGATTATCCAAATTAGTCGTGATATCCAAATTAGTTGGATTGTCTAAATCAGTTGGTGTATCGATTTCTACAGGATCTGTGTGTGATTCACTCACTTGATCTTGCAACAATTCTGCAGCTTTAGTTAATTTGGCTTTAACTGCAGCTATCTTGTCTTGAACAGCAGTTGCTTCTGCCTTGGTTGCGTCATCACCTTTATCTTGTACTGTTTTAGCTGCTTGCTTAACAGTTTCTAATTCGGCTTTGATTTTTTCAACAGCATCGTTGTATGCTTTAACACTGTCAGGAGTTTTTCCTGTGGTTTCTGCTAATTTCAAGTCGTCTGCTACTTTAGCTAATGCTGCCTTTTGTTCAGCCGTTATAGCATCGACTAATTTAGCTTTTGCATCTGCTAAGGCTTCTTTCTTTTCATTAACTTTAGCTAATGCTGCAGCGACTGTTTCAGCAGTGGCATTGTCATCATCAATAACTTTCTGAGCAGCAGCTTCTGCTTGTGTTGCATCTGCTTTTGCTTGATCATATGTAGCTTTACTTGCTGGGGTCTTGCCATTTGTTGGATCTGCTTCGCTAGTTAATTTTGCCAGCTCAGCTTTAGCTGTCTTTAAAGCATCTTTATCAGCTTTATCTTGCAACAATTCTGCAGCTTTAGTTAATTTTGCTTTAACTGCAGCTATCTTGTCTTGAACAGCAGTAGCTTCTGCCTTGGTTGCGTCATCGCCTTTCTCTTGTACTGTTTTAGCTGCTTGCTTAACCGCTTCTAATTCGGTTTTGATTTTTTCAACAGCATCATTATAGGCTTTAACACTATCAGGAGTCTTTCCTGTTGTTTCTGCTAATTTCAAGTCATCTGCTACTTTAGCTAATGCTGCTTTTTGATCAGCAGTTATGGCATCAACTAACTTAGTCTTAGCTTCTTCTAAGGCTGCTTTCTTTTTATTAACTTTAGCTAATGCTGCAGCTACCGCTTCAGCAGTGGCATTGTCATCATCAATAACTTTCTGAGCATCAGCTTCTGCTTGTGTTGCGTCCACTTTTGCTTGATCATATACCGATTTACTTGTCTGAGTTTTGCCTGTTGTTGGATCTGCTTCGCTAGTTAATTTTGCCAGCTCGGCTTTAGCTGTCTTTAAAGTTTCTTTATCAGCTTTATCTTTCAACAATTCTGCAGCTTTAGTTAATTTTGCTTTAACTTCAGCTATCTTGTCTTGAACTTCCTTTGCTTCTGCCTTAGTTGCGTCATCGCCTTTGTCTTGTACTGTTTTAGCTGCTTGCTTGACAGCTTCTAATTCGACTTTGATTTTTTCAACAGCATCATTATAGGCTTTAACACTTTCAGGAGTCTTACCTGTTGTTTCTGCTAATTTCAAGTCGTCTGCTACTTTAGCTAATGCGACTTTTTGTTCAGCTGTTATAGCGTCAACTAATTTGGTTTTAGCTGCTGCTAAATCATCAGGCTTAAATAAAAGGTTTTCTAATATAGCATCAACATCATCTTGAGTAGCATTATCATCTTCAATAAGGTTCTGAGCCTTTGTTAACAATTGTTCTGCAGTCTTCTTAACATTATCATAAGCAGTTTTGGTTGTTGTAGTCTTGTCTTTGGTTGGATCTTCTTTGATTAAACTTTCCAATTTCTTTTTAGCTGCAACTAATTCAGTCTTTACTGCTTGATCTTTTAGAGCACCAGCAGCTGTTACAAGTTTGGAATTTAAAGTAGCAACTTTAGCTAGCAGTTCATGTGCCTCTGCTTTTGATGCTTCGTCTTTTTTGTCTATAATTTCCTTAGCTGTCTGCTTAGCTTGGGCCAATTCATCCTGTATCTTAGCAATTTCAGTATTATATGCATTTACACTGTTAGATGTTTTGCCCTTAGTATCTGCTAATTTTAAATCATCTGCTACTTTAGCTAATGCTGCTTTTTGATCAGCAGTTATGGCATCAACTAACTTAGTCTTAGCTTCTTCTAAATCTGCTTTCTTTTTATTAACTTTAGCTAATTCATCGGCTACTGCTTCAGGTGTAGCATTTTCATCATCAATAATTGTCTGAGCGGCAGTTTCTGCTTTGGTTGCATCTGCTTTTGCTTTATCATATACAGCTTTACTTGCTGGCGTTTTGCCTGGAGTTGGATCTGCTTCCTTAGTTAATTTTGCTAAATCTTCTTTTGCTGCCTTTAAAGCCGTTTTATCAGCTTTATCTTTTAATAAATCAACTGCTTTGGTTAATTTTTCTTTAAGTGCAGCTACCTTTTCCTGAGCAGCGGTTGCTTCTGCCTTAGTTGCGTTATCGCCTTTGTCATGAACTGTTTTAGCTTCTTGCTTGGCAGTTTCTAATTCTGCTTGGAATTGTTTAATAGCGTCATTATATGCTTTAACACTATCAGGCGTCTTTGTATCTGTGTCAGGTAATTTTAAATCGTCTTCTACTTTAGCTAAGTCTAGCTTTTGTTCATTAGTCATAGCATCAACTAACTTAGTCTTAGCTTCTTCTAAGGCGGCTTTTTTGTCATTAACTTTAGCTAATGCTTCTGCAACTTCTTTAGGAGTAGCATTGGCATCATTAATTACTGTCTGAGCTTCAGTTTCTGCTTGTTTTGCGGCTGTTTTGGCTTGATTATATGCATCTTTACTTGCTTTTGTCTTGCCTGTTGTTGGATCTGCTTCGCTAGTTAAGCCTTCTAATGCCATTTGAGCTGCAATTAATTCATTCTTATCAGCCTGATCCTTTAAAATAGCAACTGCATCTACCAACTTAGAATTCAAGGTAGCAACTTTAGCTAACACTGTCTCTGCTTCTGCTTTTGAAGCTTCTTTTTCATTTGCTTTATTTACTATTTCCTTAGCTGCATTCTTAGCTTTTTCCAAATCATCTTTTATCTTAGCAATTTCGTCATTGTATTTTGTTACGCTGTCCGGAGTTTTACCTTGAGTATCTGCTAATTTTAAAAGATCGTCAACTTTAGCTAATGCATTCTTTTGCTCATCAGTAATAGAATCAACTAAAGCTAGTTTTGCCTTTTCCAATTCTGCATTTTTAGTATGAACTTCGGTTAATGCAGCAGTAACTGCTTCAAGTGTAGCATTATCATCATCAATGACTTTCTGAGCATCAGCTTCTGCTTGTGTTGCGGATCTTTTGGCTTTATCATATGCATCTTTACTTGTCTGAGTTTTGCCCGTGGTTGGATCTGCTTCGCTAGTTAATTTTGCTAGCTCATCTTTAGCTGCCTTTAAAGTTGTTTTATCAGCTTTATCTTTTAATAAAGCAGCAGCTTCTACTAGCTTTACTTTAACTAAAGCAATCTTAACTTGAGCGTCAGTGGCTTCTGCTTTAGTAGCATTTTCTTTTTTATTGATGACTTCATCGGCAGTCGTTTTAGCTGCTGTTAAATCAGCCTGGATCTTATCCATAGCAGCTTGATAAGCAGCGACACTAGCAGGAGTCTTTTCCTTTGTATCAGGTAATTTTAATGTCTCTTCCGCTTTTTCTAAGTCAGCTTTTTGATCACCAGTCATCACATCGACTAACTTAGCTTTGGCTTCTGCCAATTCTGCTTTTTTAATTTTAACATTAGCTAATGCATCAGCTACTTCATCAACAGTTGCTGCTTGATTATCTAATACTTTCTTAGCGTCAGCCACAGCCGTATCTGCTTCTGTTTTCTTAACATCGTATGCATCTTTACTATCTTTAGTCTTACCATCTGTTGAGATGCTTGCTATAAAGTCGTCTAATGCTTTTTTATTTTGCTCTAAGCCAGATTTATCGACAGTCAAGCCCTTATGCTTTTCTAATGTAGTTTTAGTTTCTGCCTTGTAATCTTTTGTTTCAGATAAAGTTGTAGCATCTAATATCTTCTTGACAGCTTCTAGTTGATCATCATAAGCTTTTTTAGATTCTTCGGTCATTCCCCGTTCATCTTTATCTTTAGTAGCAATTAATTTGTTATAAATTTTCTTCAAAAGATCTTTAGCTAAAATATTTGTATCCTGATCAATATTGAAATCTGTACCTGAAATTGGAAGGGCAACATGCTCCCAATTGGTATTGTAACCCATACCTAATACTTTACTATTTGCAGCACTTATATAAGTGGTATATTCTACTACTCCTGGTTTTAAGGTAATATTTTTACTAGTGAATGTTCCAGAATTTTTACCTAATTTATCAACTAATTTAGGATCTTCTAATTTTTGGGTTATATCATCCCTTGAAATGTTTCTAGAAGTTGTAAAATGAGCATCACCACCAATATTTGCTGGTGTTACTTTCATATTGTCATTATCAATGCTTTTTGATGGGTCAAACGTTTGCTCATAAATTTTTTCAGTTTTGCCATCAGCAGTCTTAGCAATTACTTCTACTTTATAGTTTGCCTTATGACCATTCATATCTCCAGTAAAACCAGTTTTAAATTCAATATTGACTTTAGATCCAGTTTCTGGTGAATAGGCTTTAAAAGTCTTCTCGATACCATTATAGCCGACAAGACCTTTACCATCATTTCTATCAGCCCCGTTATCATTATCTTTATAAGGTTTTCCATCAACAGTCTGTTGCTCTTTATTAATTAGAGTTCTAACTTTACCCAAGAAGAGCATGTAATTACCTTTACGATCAAACGTACTTTCATTCAAATAGGTAACGAAATTCCTATTACCACCAGTTACTGAATTAACAGTCTCAATAGGAAATACACCCTTATCAGATTTTCTTGCAATAATGAAATGACCTTGTCCATCCTTATCCTTAATAGCAGTCCAGCCACCAAATTCTGTGATATCTTTTACCTTACCAGCTTCTACTCCAGTAGTTGCTCCTAATTCATCCATATCATTGATCTTAGTATTATTACTAATTTTATCAGGTAAAGCTTGGAGCTTAGTATTAAGCTCAGTTACATTAGCGTCATTGCTTGGAGCATCAAAAACTTGATTAGCTGCCTCATCTTTAGTATTTGCAGTAGCACTTTGATTAGTAGCTGGTGCATTATTGGTTTCAGCTGCAGATACAGATCTGCCACCCAAAAACATAAATGCTACTGCTATCGCAACACTTGCAGCACCAAAACTAACTTTTCGAATCGAATAGTGCGTAATTTTTTCATAATTTGAACGTTCTATCAAATTATGATTTTTATTATTTTTCATATTAATTCTCCTTTTAGTTACTACTTCTAACACATTGCTTAAGCGATTAAATCAATAGATTTATTAGAACTTAATCACTATAATTATATAATAATTTATATAATAATTGCCTTGCTTTTAGCAAAATATATGCTCATCATTTTTATACTCATCTGCTTTACAAACGTCCAAATAACTATGCAAAATATAAAAAAAGACAGCGAAATAATCTACTGTCTTTTCAATCTATACACAATATTTTTTTATAATTGGAATATACTTCAATAACGCTGATACTATTATTGCACTGACAAACACAACAACTGAAACTACTGGCACTGATACTATTGCATTAAATGATAACGTGTTAAATTTAAAAATCGATGCATACTTTTCGATAAAGAATGCATGGATCAAATATATTCCTAAAGTATATTGTGAAATTAGGTAAACGAACTTATTCAGTCGCAAATTTTTATATTCGCGATATTTAAAGAATGTGTACACAGCCACTACTTCTAATAAAACATTAACACGGAAATTACCATAATAATTACCACATGGTTGATGCATTTTGAGTGCTAAATTCAAATCTACCAAAATAGTAAATGCAAAGCCAATAATTCCTAAGATATAAATGATTATTCGCTGCTTTTTATTGAGTTCAATCTTATCCATATAATATCCTAGTACAAAATAAAAAGAGTATCCCAACATCATATTCATACTCATAATAGATAATTTCGAATTGACTATGCCAACAAATTTTACTAATTGTTCATTACTATCAACTACATAATCTTTTAACAGTTGAACTATCCACGGAATCATCATTGAAAATACAAATGACAATATTAAAAAATATTTTGTGGTTAAAGTATCAGACACAATCTTTTTGCAAAATGGTATGCACATATATAGAGCTATAATCATTATTACAAACCACATATGATAATGTCCTGAAACTATAGCTTCCTTATGGGTTTTTAGTCCATAAATTATTCCGTGCTTACTTGTTTCTTGCGTCACTATCGCATAAAATAAATTCCAAGTAAAAAATGCTATTACCAACCGCAAAATATACTTACTATATATTTTCTTTATTGGTATTTCTCTGCCTAAAAATAAGGCACCACTTATCATGACGAAAATAGGTACTGACCATCGTGTTGCACTATCATAGAAATTAAACGACTGCCAAGCTAATCCGTGAACATCAGCCCCGTACCAATTTGAAGCTGACACATGAAGTACAACTACTGCGAATGTAGCTATTAGCCGAAGATAATCACAATATATTTTTCTCTTCATATATCCTCCATCTACAAATGTGTCCTTTGTAATCTTTTTTACACAAACCCATTTATGATGGTAACATTTAAAACCTTAAAAAGTCCACTTTCTTTGAAAAGCACTCCGTGTAGCATCCCCTCTAAGTTAGCGTATTCTCATACATAAATTTTTAAGGTACAAGAAAATATATCCTCAAACCAATTTATTGTTTATAATTAAATAATCCTTGCCAATTACTTCACAGCAGCTTTTCCATTAAGGCAATGCACGACATAGTGAGCACATCCGTCTGTCCTGCAACCAAGATTAACTTTATTCTTGTCAGACACCTCGGTAATGCCATTTTTACAAGTTACTTCAATACTTGCATCCCTGGTAATTGTTCCTTCTAAAACGCTCATGCCATTTAGCGTATCCACTGTGCAAGAAGTAGTAGCTTCAACATTATGTGCTACAGCTTTTCCATTAACGCACTTTATAAAAACATCATTTGCCTGAACATTTCTTACTGCTGCCTTGCCATTTTTAACCTTTACATAAATCTTGTCAGCTTTAATATCTGTTACCAAGACTTGATTTACCTCAGCTTCAATCTCACAAACATCAACATCTTCTGGCAACATAATAACGACTTCAGGATTGCCTTTAGCTAACCAACCAAACCAGTAGCAAGCCGACGCCTTTTCTCTTTGGAAGAATTTTATACCGTCTTGATTTTCTTCAATCTGAAACATATCTTTTTCACAGTCAACATAACTAATGCTAAAAGACTCAGCCCTTCTCACCGTTAAGCTAACATCTTTTGTTTTTGCTACAAACTTCCTACTATTAGCCATTTGAGTGTCTCCTTCTTATTAACACAACTTTGTATCATTTGATAAAATTGTTACCACATCAATAACTTTATCAAAGGTTAGATCATCAATATACTTGTTTTCACTGAGATATACTTTCCACAAGGATCTTAGGTATGAATCTTCTTTTATATCCTCGATTATTTTCTCATAGTCTTGCATTATATCTTGGCTTCCTCTTTTCTTTGAGGTCTTCTCTATTGCTTCTTTTAAAATTTCATAGTTTATTTTATCTTTTTTAAGTTTGTAGAGAGTGTATAGGTCATAAAAGTCTCTCATTCGCGTTGTTGTTATATTTCTTCTGATTATGGTTTCATATTTTTCTGCTAAAATTGTTTCTAATGGATATGCCATTATTTTTATATCTTTTTTGCTAAAAATACATGGATATGCGTATTCTATTTCCCGTGGTGTTATTGCATCTCCTGTTGTTATGTCAATTTTCATAGGGTTTTGGGTTTTTCCAACATTTGCTATTAGTGAAATTCTAAAGTTCTCGTATTTGTCCTCTTCTCTAATATAACTAATATCTTTTATTTCAAATCTTATTCCATCGTCTACATTAATATCTAAAATTTCTTCTACGATTTCTTTTATTCTGTCTTCTTTTAGAGCTATACCTTTAATTGTTGTATCCATGTCCATAGTCGTTCTATTTTCAATGCCAATTAAGGATGATATTAAGAATCCTCCTTTTATTACAAAATTGTTTTTGTATTGTGATTTAGATAATCTTTCTAACAATCTCTCGAAAAAGTATATTTGCAGAACTTCTTGCGACTTCAGATTTTTCTTCTCTGCCAGATTTCTTATCTTGCCCTTTATACTCTCGATATTGATCACGATAATACCTCCATATATCTTCTAATTTCATCTTCTATTTTAAATAGTCTACTGTATTTTATTAGTCGTCTTAGATTTTTATTGTTTGAATTAAAGTATCTTTTTATGGCATCTGTAAAAATCTGCTTATCTATTTTTTTTCTGTCAATTATGATATCGCAAATTGTTCTTTCAATATCGTAAATTGGAATAAGATTGCCTTGTGGTGATTTTATTTCTGTCTTTCCTATTTCGTATAAGTCTTTTTTTACATAGTGAACTTGTAGGTCTTCATATCTTTTTTTGATATGACTTGCATTGTAACCTTGGGGTACAGATATATGGAATACACTAGGGGTCCTATCTGATAGGTCGTGGAGGTATAGGGCTGTTTGATGGGAAAATATAATTCGATTACTATTGGATGATATTAAAACAAAATCATCTATTACTTTTCCCTTTAACTGATATAGTCCTGGTCTTAATCTTTCTAGTTGCCCGCTCTTTGTTAATTCTGATAGATTATACCTAGTATATCCAAATTTCTCTGCTTCTTTGTTTGTGATTACTATATTTTCTTTTATATATTCTTTAAGTGTATTCATAGTCCGCCTTCTCTCATTTACGCTTTTATTATATATTATAAAAGCGAATATGTAAAAGCGACTTATGAGTTTTCCTTTTTAAAAAGGATGTAACGAATCCTTACTTCCTTCAATAAAAAAAGAGCACCCTTTTAAGCTACTCTTATAGAAAGTACAAAATGAATTAATTATATTTTTTGTGTCAATACTATGCACTCCAAATGGATTGAGTGGTCAGTATATCTACACTTTTTACCAATAGGAAAATATCGCAAAAGGTATACTATTGGCTTAATAGCTTGATTTTTGAATATAAAAAGCCTAGAGAAAATTCCAATAATCATTTCTCATCAATATAAGATTTATACATCCATTTGTATGATTTCTGCATCATTTATTTTAAAATGTAATTCTTTATTAGTATAAAATATGCCATTTTCTAAACACAATATTATATTAATTACTCCGCCATGAGTGACCAATAACACGTTTCTGCTTCCAACCTTTTTTTTAAAACTATACCATGCACTTTTAATACGGCGAAAAAATTGTTCAGGGCTTTCACCCTCAGGCCATGTTTCTGCCCAATCAAGTGTTCTAAAATATTTACCAGGATATTTTTCTACAGCTTCTACTTTTTTCATACCAGCTAATAATCCATTATTAACTTCACGAAATTGTGGCAAATATGTGATTTTCAAAGAAAGTACATCTGCCACAATTTCAGCGGTTTCTTTTGCTCGGTTTAAATCACTTGAATAGATACCAGTGATACCTTTTCCTAATAATTTATGCTTTGCACTATTAACCTGTGACCTACCAACTTCAGTTAACCCATATTCACTCCATCCACCATAACGATCAACTGGATCTGCACCATGTCTCATTAAATAAATCATTTTAAAATATCTAACTCCATCTTTTACATTCTTGGCTTCTTTTACGTTGTCAACATATTTTTTTAATGTCCTTGCTTGTTATTCATTCAGATGATTGAACAAAATTGCTCCTTTTTCCTATAGATTAATCCAATACCTTCTTGTTATAACATTTCCTCTGGATAAGTTATTTTTAACTTTGTTTTCCAAAATCCCACCATTATTTTCTATAACTTTTATTGATCCGATATTGTCATCATCACACGTAATCAAAACCTTATTTAGATTCAAAGTCTCTTTACAATATTTAAGTGCCATAGAAAGCATTTTTGTTCCATAGCCCTTCATACATTCAGATTGTCTAATTTCGTACCCTATGTGACCACCATAGTTAATTAAAAAAGAATTTAATTCATGCCTAATACTAATTTCGCCAATAAATTTTTCATTATCTATCAGCCAAAATGTAGTAGATTTAACATAATTTGTAGGTAAATTTATACCATGTTCCAAATTATAAGAACTCTCTACAATTGTTTCAGGGTGATTAAAACGTCTTTCTGCATTCGGCCTAAACATTTCATCTTCTTCATTTGCTTCTATATAACCTTGGATATATTGATTATTTGGTCTAATTAATCTCATAAGTGCTCCTTATTCTTAATATACAATTCTTTAAAATTAGATTACTAGTCTATTTAGCTTTCATTGTAATACTAAAAACTACACATACAACCTTTCATACTCATATTTTTCTCAAAAAAGTTCAAAGTTGCAATTATCAACATAAATGAACAAGATATAGGCTGTTTCTAAATTATTTCATTTGTTTATTGCTTGACAACGTATACCTATTGTATCGCCATTGCCTTAAAAGGAGCTGATAATATGGCAATAAGTCCTACTCAAATTCGTATCGATAGTAATGTCAAAACAAAAGCAAATGAACTGTTTAAAAAACTTGGCATCGATATGTCAAGTTCTGTGAACATCTTCTTACGTCAGTGTGTTTTGCAAGGAGGTCTTCCTTTTAAAGTAGAAATCCCAAAGTTTAATGCTGAATGCCATGGAAGAAGCTAGAAGAATTTCCAGAGACCCTAACGCCCATCATATTCTTCTATGGAAGACCTGAAGAAAGCATTATTGCACTACGAACTAAATATGTGTAGTGCAATAACTATGAATTTATTTTTGTATGGGTAGTAGGTAGTTCATCACTCACTTATACTATACAAAAAAGGAAATACAGAATTGTGACTTTAATTTCTTAATTAAACCTATATATCACATAAACACAAACAAAAGTATCCCTCTTACTTAGATGAATTTTCCGAGTTGGGAATAAAAACAAAATATGATAATACATTCTCAGGTTCAGAATTAATTAATAGTACCCTACCTAAACTACGTTCTTGAACCGATAGTTCATATATTTCATAGAAAACTTTTGTAACTTCGCCATTATTTAAAGCTTTAACTACCTCGTCTTCAAAATACCATTGACCATGAATAGTTGTAGAATCACAATTAGCCCCATTAGTTTGACATGCTATATTTTCAACACATCCTTTTCCAAAGAACTGGTTTACATGATCATCTTGATCCGTTTTTGAGACTAAAAATTCTTTAAACTTATTAGCTAATAAATGCCCACGATGTATTTCCATTGTTCTATGAAAATGTTTAACAACAAAACATCTCTTCTTTCTATTTCCTTCTTTATTTTTACAAATAAAATTTCGATAAAAAGTATCCTGAGGCTCCTTTTTCAAACATACTTTCCAACCTTTAACTTTTATAGGGGCTTCATTACTTGCTATAGTCATTTCTACCCTTATAAATTCTTCCTTATTTTCATGAAAAGGAGCCATTGGCTCAATTGGGTAATATCCAAATTGTTGTTTTAAATTATTATTAATTTCTATACCAAATTTTACAGATAAAAATTGTTTTATATATTCATAATCATTTTTATTATGATAACTTGGCTTAATAAACTCAGTTTTGCAGTTTTTAGCCACACATTTTGCTTTATCCTTCTCCATCGCCTATTCTCCTAAATGCTATATATGTTCCACACTAGATTTATACATTATATTTTTTTGTTTCATACGTGTTGTCCAATCGGGATATTGCACAAACTCAGTTATAGTTTCCAAGCCATGAAATATAGTATCTGGCATTGCACCATATACAAGGACAACTTTAGGCTCAAGCTCATCTAGCATCGCAATCAAGCCTTCCCTAAAATACCTTTTAGATTCTGCTGTTCTAATTTGCCCATAAGTCCCAATTGACACGATGCTATGTTTGTCTACGCCCTGAAAAGCCACTTTTTCTCCCAATAATTCATCAGTATAAGTTCGCTCATCACCCCAACGGATATTAGGTATAACGTAAATCCCCTGTTTGCTTAAATAATAGCCAACTGCTCGATTCAAATAAATGCTTGCGATTTGCACACAAAGAGGTGCATCAATATAGAGAGAACAATCAGGAGAAATTACTCCGGGATATTGTTTTAGCTCTTCAACATAATCCTCCGTATGCGTCAAAATTTCTCTGAACTTAACGTCGTGTTCGTAAAAGCAAACAAAGTCTTGCTTATCACGGCTACGCTGCCTTCGTGAAAACGGTACAAGACCACTGGGTACAACAATATCCTTTGGAGCATCAATATGCGGTATTTCAAATTTTCCATCAAAGAATGCTGTTTCAATTAAGGAAACTCTGAAACCTTCATCTACGAGAGTTTCTATTTTAGACATTAGCATCTTCTCCTAACGCCGCTTCGGCATACTTCACGCAGCCGGAAAAGGTTAAATGTCTTAGCCATGTCAGGATATTTTTTCCCTAGATTCTTATAGCATTCCACAATCTCTCTGCTCTGTGTTTCAGCAGCTAGGTCATCAATAATCTCACTAATCCAAAAGAACTCATCTGCCGTGCATTGATTTTGCAAGTAATTTATAGTTGATGGTATATCTTCAGACAGTATTTGAATTTCTTCTTTGTCACACATTTCTACGCCATAATCATATTCATCATGCGTTTCATTGCGTCTTCTAATTACTTCTCTAATTTTTTGTACATCCATTATTTCTTACCTTTTTTCTTGAACTGTTGATTTGAATCGGAATCTTCAACAGTATCCTCAAGAAAATCCTCAGCACACTCTATGCAAAAATCTACGTGGTATCTCTTAGACTCTTCAGGAAATTTTCCCATCAAGCTTTTATAACACTCCATAAGCTCTCTGTTTCGTGTTTTTTCAGCGAGATCATCAATAATTTCGCTAATCCATACAAATTCATCTGCCGTACAATCATTTTTTAAGTACTCGATAGTTGATGGTATATCTTCAGCTAATATTTGAATTTCTTCTTTGCCACACATTTCTACGCCATAATCGTATTCGTCATGAGTTTCATTGCGTCTTCTAATTACTTCTCTAAACTTTTGTACATCCATTATTTCTTACCTCTTTTATTGAGCGGTTGATTTGAATCGAAATCTTTAACGGTATCCTCAAGAAAATCCTCAGCACACTCTATGCAAAAATCCACATGGTATCTCTTAGACTCTTCAGGAAACTTTCCCATCAAGCTTTTATAACACTCTACAAGCTCTCTGCTTCGCGTCTTTTCAGCCAGATCATCGATAATTTCGCTAATCCATACAAATTCATCTGCCGTGCACTCATTTTTTAAGTACTCGACAGTTGATGGTATATCTTCAGACAATATTTCGACTTCTTCCTTCCAACACATTTCTATACCATAGTCATATTCGATTTCAGTTTCATTGAGTTCCTTAAGCACTTCTCTAAATTTTTGTACATCCATTATTTCTTACCTCTTTTCTTGAACTGTTGATTTGAATCGGAATCTTCAACAGTATCCTCAAGAAAATCCTCAGCACACTCTATGCAAAAGCCAATGTAATATTCTTTAGTTTCTTCTGAGTATTTATTCATCAAATTTTTATAACACTCTACAAGCTCTCTGCTTCGCGTCTTTTCAGCCAGATCATCAATAATTTCGCTAATCCATACAAATTCATCTGCCGTACAATCATTTTTTAAGTACTCGATAGTTGATGGTATATCTTCAGCTAATATTTCAACTTCTTCCTTCCAACACATTTCTAGTCCGTAAGTATATTCACTGTGTGTCTCATCACGTCTTTTAAGCACTTCTTTAAATTTTTGTACATCCATTATTTCTTACCTCTTTTCTTACGCGGTTGATTTGAATCAGGAAAGATTGTGCCGATTTGACCGTGTGTTCGTATAACTCCCACACGCACGCCTTTCCAATTACCAAATACAATAACTCCATCTTTCACATGCTTATTTCCTTTTAAATTAGCAACATGTTCACCTGCATGTTTAATGTCTTTGGTTGTCCAGCTAGCCGGAAACCACGCTTGATTAGTACCCTTTTTCTTCTTAGTGTCTTTATGCCGTGGCACATATCCAACTCTTACGCCATTGGGATATGTTTTCACAATATGATACTCAATACCGTATTTATCCAGTTCTTTAAGTCCTGTTTGCCCGTGACCGCCAGATTTTAATCGGATATGGTTATCCTTCTGTGGCTTAGTATATGCTCCTTCATTAGAATGAACGACAGCAAATTGACTCGCTGAACCAGCGGCTCCTCGCGTATTTAAAACTCGTCCGCTTTTAGTTGTGCCCATTTACTTCACCCTTCACTGTATGTGTACGGTGAAGAGCTTTATTTGTATTTAATTTCACCATATATCACGCCTTTCTACCCGTTCTTAAAACGTGTGTTATTTTCTAATTTTTCTTGTAATTACTTAGTAGGCGTGATAAAATATTCACTGCTTAGTTGGGTGTTTTATAACGCCTACATAAAACGCTTTTGAATTGCTCCAACAATTTAGAAGCGTTTTAATTTATCTACACATTCATAACTTTCTCCCCCCTGTCTGTCAACTCATAAAACCAAAATGCTATCGGATCAATATTTTTTATAAATTCTTTTTCGTAGCTCAAGAGCTTATTTCCAAGTTTTTTCTTACGATTTGCAATATTTGCACTTGCATTGCACGCAGCTTGAAAACTTACACCGCAAAATGCCACAATCTCATTGGGTGATTCTATCCCCTTCAACATGAGGTAAGCGGTTGGGCACATGAAATGCCTTGCAAAATAATCAGCTAAATCATCTTTCGAATCATCTTCATCTTCGCAAATATAATGCCCAATTTCATGAAAAACAGAAAGACGAATTGAACCTTCTGATTCAAACGTATCGTTGTAATAAATTGTTGGTGGATTTTCTTTGGACTCTTTAACAAAGAATGCGTGATTTGATTTCTTTTGCAACAGCTTTTTAGCTTCATCGGAAAAAGCAGAATAAGGAACAAGAGCTATTTTCATCTTCCGGCAAAGATCTTTTTCATCAATGGGAAATGCTTTGATATTGTAATCAACATATATTGAATAAATCAACTTATCCAATTTGTCATACTCAATTCCGTTTCTATACATCCGCTTTACTCCCGAGAAGTAGTGCAATTAGCTCATTTTTTTCTTCAGGTGTTAGCTCCCCACCTTTCCTGGCAATAGCCGTGGAAATTGTTTTATATGCACTTGCTTCACTCTCTTCCCCATCATCAAGTAGATAGTCAGTTGCAACGCCAAACGCTTTAGCAAAATTAACTACAACATCTAGTCGTGGTCTACGATCACTTCGAAGATACCTAGAAACCGAACTTTCTGTAATACCGCTTAATTGCGATAACTGTTTTTGATTAATACCTCTATCGTTCATTAAGTTTTTTACCTTTTCCTGCCAGCTCATACTAATTCCTCCTTTTATATTTGCAATTATATATTGCATTTTGGCAATTGTCAATTCAGATCCAAAAGCTCGTTTACTACAAATATCTTTCTCTTGTGAGACTTAACACCTCTACTTTTTAGCCTTTTAATAATACCACCGATACTTAATCTTTTAAGATTGGCTTAATAGCCTTATTTTTTTGCATAAAAATAGCCTAGAAAGTATTATCCCTAGGCTTGATTTTCAACATTTCAAATGCTCATGCTCTTTTGACTTTTACGTTTATTCGTTGAAGAGTTGAAGATACGCAGAGTTTAACAATTAGCATTTTTATAACTGGCATACAAATATGATGTAAGAGTAGTAATCATTGCTATAGCGAACATCAGAGGTATTACTACATGTACTGGAAACAAATGTAACAAGACAGATAGGATACTCAGCACTATGATTGACGCGATTCTCGTCATCATAGATGCAAGTGACGTTAAGGTACTGAGGGCTTTTTCCGTAAGATTTTGGCGTAGTTGCGCATTGATATCATTAGAAACAACCCAAAATATGGCAACAAATATACTATACGCAAATATTTGTATGTATATATTTACTGGCATTAGTAACAACACGATACAAAATACTGTTGTGCATAATACGTAAGGCAATATTGATGCCAATTTGTAACGAGCCAATATTCCACGCATGGAAACGAATGAAACGACAAATGACACTGACTGAAATAGTACGTAGAGAAGACCTAAATAGTGTTGTTTCATGCCAATTTCCAAGAAGAATGATTGCCAAAATTGAAAGTGTGATTGGAAAAATATTTGTGTTGTGGCAAGTGTGCAAAAATAAATGCCCACATTTTTGTTGTCAATAAGTTCACGAACACCTTCCGTAAAAACGTGTTTGATTTTAGTAATAGATGCACTGTTGCCTTGTGGTATTGTGCCGATGTTTTTATCTGGGAAACATATAAAAATGATAACTATGCAAATTGTTGCCCCAAGAAGTGAAAACCAGTATAAAGAAAAACCTATTTGCTGATATATGAATGATCCGATAAAACCAGAAATAATCATGCATATCGTAGCAATCCTCGTATCAAGCCTTACTAAAGTGTCGACCATTTTTGCAGAAGATTCACCTGAATGATCATAGTGATCTCGTACACGTAAAATAATTTCATTACCAATAGTTCCAGAATCAAAAGCTACAGATACTCCATAAATAAACCATGCAATGGTCATAGCTTGAAGCCCATGTGCGAAGTAAACAATCAAGAAAAAAGCAATGATTAGAAACTTTGACCATAAATAGACAGTTCTTCTCGAAAATGCATCAGAGAGAATGCCACTAGGGATCTCGCACAACGCTACAGCAATACTGAATGCAATTTGTATGGTAGCAATGTCAGCGAAGGATAATCCTTTTTGAATGAGTAACGGTGTAAGAATCGCATGAGGAAGAGAGATTGAAAGCATGTAAATTGCTGCAACGGAGTAATATACAAATATGTTTCTCTGTAATGAGGTAGGTAGTGTGTGCATATTATTTTCCACAATATTTACACTTCCAGTCTTTTTCTACAGGCAGTTCATAACGTTTAAGTGTGCGTGTGTCAATCCCAATACGCTTATTGAACGATTGTACGCCTTCCTTATCACCTACAATATATGATATAATGTCACTCATTGCCATTGCAGAAGCAAGTGCATTATTCGTAAAGCTAGAAGGAGCTGAATAGTTACGGTTAACTAATTCATACAAATTATTTGTATCGGTTGCACTGTATTTTGCTTCCACATTTAATGTGTTACCACATAGCGGGCATGCATGATCGCGATCGTAGAGTGGACCTATAGCTGCAATATCATTGAAATATCCCACATTAATAAATGGGACTTCATATTTAGCAAAACATTTCGTAGTATCTTGTAGAATTCCTGCACTATCTGCAGACAATACACAGAACATTTTTCCTTCATTACTAGAAAGTATTTCTGATAAAGTTTGGTAAGAAGTCTTACTGGAATATGTTTCTATTTCAGCTTTGCAACCTCTTTCGCGTAAGGCCTTAGCAAGAATTTCAGTCTTCAGTTGCCCGATATCTGAAGTAGTGAATAAAAACTGTCTATTGAGGTTAGATTTTTCGATATGATCAAAATCTATTAAGACTATTTTCTTTACTGGGAGTGAAGAAACAGCATAAGAAATAAAATTACCAATACCTCCGCATCCAGCAATAATTATTGTATAATCTCCGAAAATTTTTTTCATATCAAACGTACGATTGAAAAGGCTGTCAAGGAAAAGTTGATTTTTAATATATAATTCTTCGCATTCAGAAAGATATGTATTAGTAGTTTTTATGAGAAAATTATGTCTAGTCAACCATTCAATATATTTCCACGAAAAATGATTATTATTTATATAAGTTTTTAATTCCTCTAAGCTCCTGCCTTGTAGACAAAAAGCTAGAATAGAAATATAGATATCAGCAGTTGGTCGATCAACAAATTCTTGATGTGTCCCTAGCCCCAGAATGCATTGCGTAGCACCTTTTTGTGAACGAAACGTTTTTGAAGTAAAAAACATAGAAACAAACCTCCTTAACGATAATAATTGTTAATAACAACACGACGAGAATTATTCATTCTCGTCGTGCCGGAAAAGATCCACTATAGATCATTATTGATTAGTAATTAGTTTGATGGAGTTACGTGCATTTTTATCATCTCTTTTCGTTATTTAAAATTAACCTTCGTCATTATACGCACCTTCAAATAAATCGCTTGCCTCAACAACTCCGAATGCAACGTCTCCATAGTAGAGCTTACCAGCCTGAGTAACATCTTTATCGACATTACTAACAATCTTAGAAAGATCAATAGGCCCATTGTCTTTTTTGTTTTTGACCAAAAATGCAATCCATCAGATATATATTTCTGTCAATCAAAAAATTCTACGTAAAAATAGAAAGAACTACGCTGTCTGTCCATCTGACGGATACCATATCAGTCTTTTTATGGATTGTCAACCTTTTATGCTAACTTTTTCCACCTTTTCTTTGCTCTAAAAGTTTCTGAGCTCGGTAAAAAGTGCTTATAGAAATAAGCAGCAGCAACGCATTAAATCTTTTAACGATAGCCCTCGCTAAACCCTGCTACATACCCCTTTGTTACCACTTTACTTTCATTGAGTTCTTGCTCTGAAGATTAACTGTGCACCATCTTAATAAACCTCTATAATTTCCTACATGCATCTTTCTATTAGGTATTTCAACCATTCATGAAATTGGAAAATTTCTTTAGCATGAAACTTTATACAGTTTTTTGCGTAGCGTATAATAAGTCTTTGGAAATTTTTACCTACCACTTTTTAATTTTGTTGCCTTTGTTTCTACATTGAAGTATATTATCAACAATAGGAGGTACAAACTTATGGATAAAAATGAAAATATTAATTTACCTACGAAGGTCACTATTACTTTAGATCTTGACAAATTATACAACGAACTAAAAGAAAATGGTTGGAAACCTGATCGTGTGGCTAAATACTACAAGCATTACATCCTTAAACATATTAACAAAGAAGATACTATTCTTGGGCCTGATGAAAGCGTGCGATATCTAATTGATCTGCTGACCACAATTTCATCCCGTCATTTCTTATCAATGATTGAACCAGGACCAGGTAAAGACGCTCTTATAAAACGTGTTATACACGAATATGAAAAATAACCCCCTTATTTTTTAAAGACAAAAGTCTAACTTTTTTTGGGGGGGCACATCACATTTACATCTGATAACTATTTCTTAGTTCTAAGTAATATTATTTATTCAACTCCTATGGAATTTAAAAAATCATTAAGTGTTTTTTCAAGTTCTTCGTTTTCTTTTACTAGTTTTATGCATTTTTTAGGAATGTAGCGTAATTTATTGGCTTCATCTCTTAAAATTATGAAATTTTTTTCTTCGCCTTTAGGGCAATTCTTGGGGTATAAAACTCCGTAGTGAGATTGATTTTTACTTAAGGTATTTCTTACTAGCATGATTTGTTTAATTTTTTCCCCTTTTATTACTCCCTTCAAAGCATCATGTGGGTGAAAATTACCTGTAGTTATATCTACGTTATAATTGTTAGAATGTATTTTAGCTTTTTTATAATTTTTTTGTTTACTTATGCGATTAAATAAATTATTACCTTCTTCATCATTTTCTTCATAATTTTTCAGACCTATTATATCCGTACTTGTATTTGGATTTAAATCATCTTCTGTAAGTCCAAAAGTATATGGCATTAAAAAAATTTTGTTATATTTAGTCTTGTAAATATCCACTTCATTTTCTAGATCTATTACCCACCAATATAAATTTTTGAATTTACCTTTTCCTCCACTCTTTCTAGCATTTTTTATTTTTTCTTTTAAATTATTGTTAACCATAATAAACTCTCTTTCTTTCCACATAAAAAGCGGGGGCAAATTGTGTGCATTTTTCATAGGATTTTACTGTCACTTTATTTTGCGTTGTTCACAGAATACTAGGAGTGTCACCACAGCACCGGACAAGATTGTAGCGACGGTGTTAATCTGTGTTCCAGGGCTCCAAGCATAGCTAATAACAGATAATTTCAGCACGCTGCATGCTATATACTCGCCAAAGAGAATAGTCAACAATGTAATTATAATAACTGTCGCATCCACGATAGCTATAACTTTTCTGCGGTACAAACAAGTAGTTGTTATTGCAACCAATAACTGAATCAACGCACCAACAACCCCGCACGCCATGAGAGCGTAGAATGGAGCATACAGAGCAGAGGTGTTAAACCAGAAGCGATAAACTAGTATTCCTAGGCCTGCTAGCACAGCTATTAGGGGTATTAGCTGTAGCCTATTCCCTTTAGCGGCGGACACGATAGTGTGTTCCTCTGTCATTTGAATCCTACCTCCGCCATTTCGTTTTACTGTAGATTTGTGTTTTATGATATTACTACCTCGAATTGATTACAATAATACGAGTATATATTATACACAAACTTCTTTGAATGTCAAAATGTCACAGTATAAGTAGACCACTGATGCTCCAGACGCTTTGCTAGGTTGGTTAGTTGCCGCATCTGATGGTGCGGTTCAACGCAATGATGGCAACGACGAGACGAAGCCAAACTTGGTTGCCTTTCTTCCATACCTACTCGTTCGTCCAGTCATTTTCTGATGATGCTTCGTAGCACGTGAGATGATTCAAGGGCTGATTAGCTGGGGGCATTTTAAGCTTTGTATAGAATAGTTTTTAGAATCTTGACTATCTTTAATTCCTGTTCTGAAATAGATTGTTAGGTCATATAGATGGGCTGATCTATCCTTATCAATTCTAGCAACCACTACATTATCAACAATAATTGCAAATGCTGGCCTGTTAAACGCTTTTATAATATCTCAATTTTCTAAAATTTTTATCAAAAAAGAAAGTTCTGGTGATTAATATAGCAATTATGAAAATACATCCTACAATATAGACTCTAAATTTGGCAATGGATTATAACTAAGTAAAAAAGAATTTATGAAAGATTTTGGTATCTTCATTCAAATGTCATCCATCTACTGTCCGTATTCAATTTATGAAAAGACGAAAAATGATATTGTACAGCATATTTTTAAATAAAAAAGAAGTAGATTAATTCCACTTCTTTAATACTATATTTTTATCATTTTTGAACACACAAGTAATTATCTATTTATGATTTTCTTTTAAGAAAGCAGCAATAGTTTTTCTTGATTCACTTTTTGCTTTATCATTGCCTTCAGTTGTTCCACCTGTTGCAATTCTAATTCTTCCTAGATTTAAAACACCATTGCCTGCAAATATATGCCCTGCTTCTTTATAAGAATAAATCTTTGCATTAGGGTTTTGCTCTTTTATTTTTTTTGCCATGGCAAAGCTATCCCACATCAAATCATCTTCGCCTACTATCATTAATATATTTGCCTTAACATTTTTGACCGGTATTAGTTTTTCTTGGCTTGAAGGGTCTTGTTCTATTGCACTTTTATAAGTTTCTTTATAACTAATAGGACTTTTAATCATAGTTGGAACAATAATATTTTTTAGAAATGAGCTAAAGGTTTAAGACCTGCTTAATAGTGCGTTACATTACAATTGTTCCAGTTGTTTAGCCTGATCTCTTCTAACGTAAATAACCGCGAGTATTTGAACTTCTTTTCTATTCTCATCAACCAAAAAGTAAATATAATAATTTTTTACGCGTATTTTTCTAAAACCAAGATTTCTCCACGGTTGCTCATCAATTGCTTTCACACGATAAGGCATCGTCTGTAAAGACGTCATTCCCTCCTTCAACAGCTCGAGCATTCTTTTAGCCACTATCGGCTCTTTTAACTCAGTGGCAATATATTCTCGAACAATCGCAAGATGCTCTTTCGCCTGACGAGTGACTTTTATCTTATACTCATCCATTAAAGACCTCGTTCAAGCTCTTCAAAAACATCATCTATCGGATAACTATCACCGCAAACCGCCTGATCATAGCCTTTAGCCATCAACGCGTTAAACGTTTTCTCATCCATATCATCTTGCACTGGAAGCGACTTGGGAATAGTAAGCGAAAACGGAATGCCGTTATTAAGAATGATTTGACGATAAAACATGTCAATAGCCGTAGCCCTAGAAATTCCAATTGTTTCCAAAATCTGCTCCGCCTGCTGCTTAATATTTTCTTGTATTCTCACATTCACATTCGCACTTTTAGTAACTGCCATATCAATTAACCTCCATGCCCATATCATAAAATACTATATCGCATATTGCAACACAATTTACATGAATAGGATTCCTCGACTGTCATATACGCTTTTTTGTATTTTAATTAAAATTGTATTATTTTATTAGCGATATCTTCTACAAATCGCTTATCGTGTTCCACAAATATGAGTGTAGGCTTTGCTTCTTTTATAATTTCCTCAATCTGTATTCTTGATATTACATCTATATAATTCAACGGCTCATCCCAAATAAATAAATGGGCTGGTTTCGACAAACTTAGG
The DNA here is from genome assembly GCF_000160875.1 of Lactobacillus iners DSM 13335. Lineage (GTDB taxonomy): Bacteria > Bacillota > Bacilli > Lactobacillales > Lactobacillaceae > Lactobacillus > Lactobacillus iners. The sequence goes on along the minus strand of NZ_GG700805.1, from coordinate 434,436 downwards.
GCAATTAAAACTTTCTTTTTTTGTCCATCACTATAATCTATCATATCCATTTCAAATAATTCTCTTGCAAAATCTAATTTTCTTAGAATTGTTTTACATAATGTTTCATCAACATCTTGACTGTGAATATATTCATTTAGGCTACCTGATAAATTAGATGTATCCTGAGGAATATACGATATTTTTAAATTACTTGCTAATTTTATCTCACCTGTATACTCGTGATTTATACCTAATAGAATTTTAATCAAGGTTGATTTTCCACTACCATTTCTTCCACTAATAGCCACTATATCGCCTTGCTCTATCTCAAAGCTCAAATTACTTAGGATCTGTCTTTCTCCATAGTGTGCTGATAACTCGCTAACCGATATTAGGGGATTTTTGTGATGATGTAGCGGATGCAGTAATAGACTTTCCTTTATTTCGATATCTTTTAGTAAACTCTGCTTTTCTTCTATTGCCTTATTTTGTCTATGTTCTAAATTCTTGGACTTCTTCATCATCTTGGCTGACTGATGACCTATACGCCCTTTGTCTGGTTTTATCCCTGATACTTTTACACCATTTTTAGTATTCTCAATCTTATCAGACCAAATTTTACTTTGTCTTGCAGCTTCTTTTAAGCGTTTAATATCTTTTCTTAATTTCTCATTTTTACTGATTTCAAATTTGTCTTTCATCAATTTATTTTCATACCATGATGTAAAATTTCCCGATTGGACATCAATAGAATTCCTGTTAATAGAAATAACATGATTGATACATCCATCTAAAAAATTTCTATCATGAGAAATGAGCAAAAAACCTTTTTTACTTTTCAGATATTCACTTAAAATTTTTCTTCCGTTCATATCTAAATGGTTTGTTGGTTCATCAATAAGTAAAAAACCATCTTCTTTTGTAAACAAAATAGCTAAAAGGATTTTTGTTTGTTCCCCTTTAGAAAGAGTTTTAAATTCCCTATAAACAAGGTTCTCATCTACATTTAGCAAATTAAGTTCTCTAAATAACTTCCATTCTTCATCATCTGATATTAGTTCTTTATATAAATCAATCCCTAATTTTGAAGTATCGCTTATATTTGGTGGAAATTTAACAAATTCAACATCCTTGCTTATTTTACCTTGATAAGTCTCTTGATTTAACAGTAACTTAAATAGAGTTGATTTACCAATTCCATTTCTTCCTATCAATCCCGTTTTCCAGTTTGTATCAAAGGAAAACGATACATTTTCAAATATCGGTTTTACATATCCATAATATGAGAAAGTGAGGTTTTGAATTTTAATTGCTGACATAAAACGCCTCCCTAAATTATCATTTACCGCCTGGGTGCACCCTTTAACTTAATATCCTGTGCACTGTCGACATGTTTCCTCAAACAGCCAAAACACGCTCAAAAACCACAAGAACCCAGCCTAAAACAGCCATGCATTAAACCTTTTAAGATAGCACTCACTAAGCCTTGCTACACAAGGGCAAATTTGCACCCACCTAATTAGCCCTTGACATCAATACAACACTCTCACATGAGATTGAGTGAACGGGTAGTATATCTACACTTTTTAACAATAGGAAAATTATCGCAAAGGCATCATTTTATTTCTTAAACAATTCTGAATGTGTACCCAGCCTATATAACATCAATTACTTTTAAAAGACTATCCGTATTTTTATTTTGTTTCTTAGCTGATTTAAGGTCTTTTTTGAACTGGTTCGTAAATTTTACTTCATATCTCATAAATCAAGAGCCCCTTAAGATCTTCCATATTTCGATAACCCTTTACACTAGGATCAGACGCAATACGTCTACCTTCCTCAATAGCAGCAATCGTTGTATCATTCGGAGCCTCTAATTTAAGAGAAAAAGGAATCCCATTCTCACGAATAGTTGTTCGCAAAAAAAATGTTAATTGCTGTCGTCATATTAAGCCCTAGTTCTGAAAAAATCTTATCAGCTTGTTCTTTAATTTACTTATCTGTTCTGATATTTAAATTCGTAGTAGCCATATACGGTACCTCCCTTTTCTTTTATCATACTAAAATATTAGTTTATATTCAACACGTTGTCATTACAATACATGCAATTTAGGTCAACTAAAGCCATTTAATAATCTTTAATTCATATGATTGAATAAATTAGACTCTCTTGCCGATTGATTTAGTATTATGCTGTAAAATTGATTGTTTCAAAAAAGAGAGTTATAAGTAAAAGCTCACTCATCGCTATCAACACTTTTATAATAGCCCTCGCTAAGCCCTGCTGCACAAGGGCACATTTGCACCCGGCTAATCATCAATACTACAGTCTCGACGTAGATTATCTCACTGAAATGAATATATTGCTTTCGCTAGCTTGCAATTGCTTGCTATAATTTGTAAAATACAGACAGAAAGGAGTGTGAATATCATGGCAAATACCAATGTTGTATATGCACGAATCGACACCACACTTAAAGAAAATGCTGAAAGCATTTTGAACCAGCTTGGCATAACACCGTCTTCTGCAATTCAAATGCTTTATAGTCAAATCGTTTTACAAAAAGGCATGCCCTTTGAACTTCGCCTGCCAGTAAATAAACCTATTGCTTTAGGCAGTATCACTCGTGATGAGTTGGATAAGGAATTGCAGAAAGGCTTAGACTCTCTAAGATCTGGCAAATCTTATAGTGCAGATGAAGTAGATCTGTTCTTTGCAAAGGAATATGGTGCATGAGTACAACTTATAACATCATCTATTCTCCGCAAGCGTTCCTTGATCTCAGCGAATTATACGAGTATATCCGTTTTACTTTGCAAGTTCCTAAAACAGCCGAAAAACAGGTGAGTCGCATTAGAAAAACTATCCGCTCTCTTAACACTATGCCTATGCGCCATCCGCTTGTAGAGTGGGAGCCGTGGCATTCTATGGGAATACGCAGGGTTCCCATAGATAACTACACGGCTTTTTACCTCGTAGATGAAGATAAATGTAGCGTGACGGTTGTTCGTATCTTTTATGCAGGCAGAAACATCAAAAATATTATCAACAACAAATAATGAAAATTCGACAATATGGTCAAAATCATGACTTGGTGCCAATGAACTTTTTTGACGCATAGGTCAAATAATTTCAGTAAACTAGCTAGATGCAAAGAATATGCTTTTATATGTGTGCAAAAATCGAATTTCATTTCTTATGATCAACTGTCATGCCAAAACACTAAAAGCATGTACAAAACGCGGAAAATAAAAATCAGGAGAATGCGAAAATCAAAACTGAAAAACACATTCTTCTGACCAATTCCGAACCAACTACTGGTTCTTACTTATCACGCAACTTACCAACTTGAGTAAATTCCTTATCCCCAACACACATCTTCTTATCAGTGAACTTTACTCGCATCATTCTGCTAATAATATACTCATCCGTTATCAACACAAAAAATTGCTTTTCTTTTTTATTCACCAAGTAATACTGTGCACTGCCAATACTCTCTACAGCTTTACCGAATGCAAAGGTATCAAACAAAGGAATATCACTGAACAAAGTAGTAATCCACCCGATAAAATTATCCATAAACTTTTCAGACGAATTTGGAATAAACTTCGTCACTGTGAGCATAATAATTTCAGCGTCTGCATATTCATCGCGAATAATTTGTTCCTTTATCTTGATTTTCTTACGAACACCCAATTTTGCATTAAGACCATACTTCGCTACATCAATAGGCTTCTTAATGATTGACAAATCAATAGCATTGTCTTTATCCAACAAATAGTCGACAGTAACACCTAGTGCATCCGCAATCACCTTCAAATTTGCAACATCCGGCAGACCGCGACCACCTTCCCACTTCGCTACCGCAGCACGCGAAACCATAATCATTTCAGCAAGTTCTTCCTGAGTTAAACCCGCTTCCACGCGTGCATTTCTGATTTTCTCTCCTAACAACATCGTATAACTCCTTTCATTGGCTATGAGTTTTCGTTCTTAACGATTTTTTTTGCTCGTAATGCAATTAATAATTGCACTGCATAATTACATGATAACGAGCAACATATGAATAGAAAAGAAACGAACGAGAATACAAGCGTTACGAATCGTAACATGGCATTTTCTTAACACATGTGCACATAATTATGTGAAAATAGCCGTTTCAAAAGAAATGTATACAAAACTAACAGAGAGCGTACAAAATACAAGCGTGCAACAAAAGCTGCTAATCCACTTTTGACATCAATACTATCGTCTCAACGTGGATTGAGAGAACTCCAAGTATATCTACACTTTTTTGAGTGCACACTATGGATAACGAAAAACCTTTTAACGATAGGAGGGGCTATCGTTAAAAGGTTTAGGACTCGCTTGATAGTGCGTTACATTACAATTGTTCCAGTTGCGTAGCCTGATCTCTTATCGCGTAAATAACCGCAAGTATTTGGACTTCTCTTTTATTCTCATCAACACAAAAGTAAACGTAATAATTTTTTTACGCGTATTCTTCTAAAACCAAGCTCACCCCATGGCTGCCCATCAGCAGTCAAGCTCTTTAAAAACATCATCTATCGGATAACTATCACTTTGAGCCGCCTGATCATAGCCTTTAGCCATCAACGCATTAAACGTTTTCTCATTCATATCATCTTGTGCTAAAAGCGACTTTGGAATAGTAAGCGAAAACGGAATACCCTTATTAAGAATGATTTGACGATAAAACATGTCAATAGCAGTCTAGGAATTCCAATAGTTTCCAGAATCTGCTCCGCCTGCTGCTTAATATTTTCTTGTATTCTTACATTCACATTCGCTGTTTTAGTAACTGCCATATCAATCAACCTCCATACGCATGTTGCATATTGTAATACATCTGTACGGATGAGATTTCTCGACTGTCATATACGATTTTTATGTTCGCATTACTGCATCAGATAGCACGATCAAGCACCATAATGGTGGAGAAGCTCTGCTTATTTTCTCGTTTGAGCCTGAACGTAAAAATATCGGATAAAGGGAAGGAAATGAATTTACACCACTTTTAGGACTTGACCTATGAAATAATTAATAGTTCCATTTTCAATCAATATATAGAGACCGAGTCCAATAAACACGACAGGTACAATTACTTTTTCGTACTTTTCCACAGTCTCTCCGATAGCAGAAATTGAGGAGAGATTTTGAGATAATTTGCATAGAATCAAAATCCCTAAGGCAAATATTACTAAACTTATACTAATCTCAATCAAACTCTTTCCTGTAAAATAGGGGATATAAATTCCTAAATTATCTCCACCCATTGCTACTGTTAAACTTGTAAATGCTAAGATTTTTGATCCATCTCCGGTAATTTTCTCCTCGATATCTTCTTCATCAATATCTTCATCCACAAAAATTGCTCTTATACCAAGACCTAGCGGAATTAGACCAAGGAGTCCGATAATCCAATCTTGTGGAATAAAATTTAAAAAGTAAGCGGCAATAAGACTAACCAGTACAAGCAGTCCTGTACCTAAATACTGCCCTACATAAATTGATTTCAAACCTTTCTTTCCTTGACTAGCGAATAAAATAGTCAAGACAACTAAGTAGTCAATGGATGTAGAAACAAAAACTAATAAAGCGGATACTATTGTTTCCATTATTTCTCCTTTCAAAATGTTTAATGTTTATAGCCAATCAAAATTGACTGCACACACATTGTGCCTCGGCAGTTGCCAATGGAGACATTTTAAGAAATAACTTCACAATTTTCCCACCTTTCCTTGAAATATTACTTGTGAAATTTACTTAAATTATATGATTTTGTCAAATATGCTGATAGATATCCACGCAAACTGTGAAGATTGAAAATATATAAAATTAGATAGACCAAACATTATTCATATAAATAAAGCCATTGTTTTCAAAAGTCTTATAGTCTATTATTTTATTTTCTTGACAACAAACAAATTGATTCTAAATGGATTGAGAGAACTCCTAATACGTCAGTCCTTTTTCGAGTGCACACTATGGATAGCGAAAAACCTTTTAACGATAGGAGGGGCTATCGTTAAAAGGTTTAGGACTCTCTTGACAGTGCGTTACATTACAATTGCTCCAGTTGCGTAGCCTGATCTCTTATCGCGTAAATAACCGCAAGTATTTGGACTTCTCTTTTATTCTCATCAACACAAAAGTAAACATAATAATTTTTTTACGCGTATTCTTCTAAAACCAAGCTCACCCCATGGCTGCCCATCAGCGGTCAAGCTCTTCAAAAACATCATCTATCGGATAACTATCACTTTGAGCCGCCTGATCATAACCTTTAGCCATCAACGCGTTAAACGTTTTCTCATCCATATCATCTTGTGCTGGAAGCGACTTCGGAATAGTAAGCGAAAACGGAATACCCTTATTAAGAATGATTTGACGATAAAACATGTCAATAGCAGTAGCCCTAGGAATTCCAATAGTTTCCAAAATCTGCTCCGCCTGCTGCTTAATATTTTATTGTATTCTCACATTCACATTCGCATTTTTAGTAACTGCCATATCAATCAACCTCAATACCCATATAACAAATTATTGTGTCGCATATTGTAACACAATTGCACGAATGGGATTTTTCGACTGATATATACACTTTCAACATTCGCACTAAACATCAAGTGCAAAATACTACTATTTCTTCTTATATCCTATAGCAACATTACCTTTTTTCTTAAACCCTGGTACTTTTAGAACAGCAGAGCCTGGCTTGTCTTTTAAATCAAATTTTCCAACTAAAAATAAAGCTTTAAGCCCTGGACCAGGTAAATTGAACGATGAGTTAACTAATTTGATATGCTTATCTCCAAGAGTGACTTTAGACAAATCTTGATGAGAATCAAGAATATCTCGTGAAACAAAGAGATACAATTCATCCTTATTCATATAGTTTTCTGGTATACGAAACTCTTCACGAGACACTGCTACCGTTTCCCAATGATACGACGCAAGCTTTGCTTTTTCCTCATCGTCAGTGCACCCAGCAAGAGAAAAGAGAGAACCTAACAGCAGAAGCATAACAAGACAACTTTGAAAAATAGTTTTACAAAAAATAGTTTTATTCCTCATAACACTACTAACCTCCTTTTCGTTAACACGACTCTACATCAAATGATCATAAAACAGATTATTAAGTAAACAAGATCTCCCATTCGCTCTGATTACTGTAATAATTTTAATAAATATACTATTTTTTTATTAATTTGTCTAGATAGTAATCACGCTTTATTTCCATAAACTTACGTCTCTCCCTATTTAGAATTATTTCCATAACGGACATATTTTGAAGTTGGATTTACAAAATGAATTTATACCAACGTTAGAGCTGGCTGAAATGGTTAATGTCAGAAGAGAAACTATTGTTCATCTAGAAAATGGTAGATATAACCCGTCTTTGAAACTGGTCATGGATATCGCAAAAATTTTCAAAGTAAAAGTGGAAGATTTATTTGAATTTACTGATAAGTAATCTATTGGGAAGTCTGTCTAAATTTTGAGTGTACAGAATGGATAGTGGGGTCACTTTTTAACGAAGAAAAAGCTATCGTTAAAAGGTTTAAGATTGGCATGATAGCTTAATTTTTGAGCATAAAAACAGCCTAGAGAGGATTCCCCCCTAGGCTTACTTTTGTAATATTTCAAATTCTCACATTCTTTTGGCTTTTACGATGCCCTTTCAATATTCACACTAATCTCTGCTTTAAAAGTTATGCTGAATCTGTCCTCGTAAACTTTTATTTTCTTGATGTACTTTCTTACCAGCTTCTCGTAATATTCACTAATATCGTGACGCTCACTTTTTAAGAAAATCTTCCATTTATCTGATTCGTATTTTATCATCTTCTTGACCTGCTTTTTCTATAAGAAGCTGCTGTTTCTTACCTTTAAGCTCATCAATCTCGTTGGCAGTTTTCGTATATAGTTTCATTACGTGTTGAATACAATGAAACTTTAGCCTTGAATTCTGAAACCTTTTTAGGCATCAAAAAAGACGGTATTACTACCGCCTTAATTATTTACACATAACGTATTTATATTTAGATTTCTATTTCATAGAAACTTGATCCTTGCTAAGCTCTACAAACTGGGATTTGTTGTAGTCATCTCCCATTTTCTTTAATTCCATATGTAATACACAAGCAAATACTATCTCAATAATACATGCCGCAACAGCAACCGTTGTGCCGTTTAATGCACATCCTAAAATCAAGGAAATCATTGGAATGGAAATTGCTGCAACTGTATATCCCTTTGATTGATACAACCATGAATAGGGAAATAAATGTGCTCCAAACACCATAGCGTATACCATAATCATCTTTTCCGGAACCGCACTAAACACCCACATAACGATTAATAAATAAATCATTTGATTTAAGGTGAAAATGAAGCCTAATTGTCCAAGTGGATTTTGTTTTGAAAAGATATCCATCTTTATAAGTTTACCAATGAGCCAAGCCAGCGGTAATAATGGGCATGAACAGCAAAATACCAATAAATTTTTCATATTCATATTGATATCTAAAATTGACACAAGTACTATCAGAAGCCATATAATCACCGATGCCATGATAAATGGTAACCCTTTTTTCTGCTGAATTGCAATTTCTTTTCTTAATTCATCCACCATTTTCTCCTCCAGAAATTTAAATTTGCCTACACTGCCTTAATCTTATAATTTATCAATTCAATAAATGCTATCACAGTCGCTCCTATCATCGCAAGCCCATAGGGACTAAATAGGAAACCAGGATGGCAGTGTGGGAGACTTGATCTGTCTATACAAGCAGGACGGTCATTTTGCTTTCGCTTCAGCATATCTATCTTTGCCCCACCAATTTGGCATGAGCTCCTTCAACGTGACAGTCTTCCGCTGTTCAAATTCCTCCATAATCTCCATTTTTTCATTTTCTTCATTCAATTGATAAAAGAACTCTCTACACGCTCCACAAGGCATACCGCTTCCCGCACCATAAGGTGCCTTGTCGCGGAATGCGATCAGACGCTTCACCTTCGTCTGTCCGCTATTCACATACATATTAAGAGCGGCCACGCGTTCTGCACACAAATTAAGAACCCCACTACAGCTCTCAATGCAGAAACCTGTGAAAATTTCTCCGTTTTCAGCTTCTATTGCACATACAACATGATGTGCGTAAACGAATGGAGAAACTTCCTCCGGATGAAATTGTGGCTTCGCCTTTTCATACATTGTATCCCAAATATCCATATATTCCTTTTCTCCTAAAATACCTGAATTTATCGCATAGTTATTAAGATTCTTATAAACAAAAGACCCGACTTGGTCCGCATTGTTAAGAGGCGTGTCGGGTACTGTTAGTTGCTATAGTATACTATTGGTGGTTATTTGTCAATTTTAATGAAATATGTTTATGTAACGATCCCTTGCCATAATGGTAGGCTTACTTAATCTCTTTCATCTGTAACTATATGCTCTACACCTCTATGCTCCGATTTAAGATATTCTTTCATAAATGTCGGGTAAGCCTTGCACTTATCAAGCTCATCTATAGGTAACCAATGCATTGTCTCTTTAGCACCTGACTCTGTAGTGCTTTGGCTCGTAAAATCTCTTTTGCCCATGGGCTTCATCATGTAGTAGAATGTAAGCTCATGGAAGTCTACTCCTTTTAAGCCAGAGCTGCCGATGAAGAAGTTCTCGTGTATGACAGCAAGGTGATCGACCTCGTAATTAAGACCTGTCTCTTCAAATACTTCTCTCTTTACGGCTTCTTCTGATGTCTCGCCCATGTGAACCGCTCCGCCAACTGAGTAGTAATAGTCGTCCTCATCATTTCCTGCAAATAGCACACAACCTTCTTCGACTATGATGGCTGCTGCTCTATATCTAAATGCTTTTTTATCGTTAATAAATCCGCAATTATGTTCCATAGTTTACTCCTTTATTTTTTATCTTTTGTAAGTCTTTACCTCTTTGTCACGCTTCTTAAAATAGCCAAAGATATGAATCAAATCGCCTTTTTCAAATCTTCTTTTGTTGCTAATGTGCTGATTTTATCTTTTATTTTTTCTATATAATTTTTGTTTTTGTTGGTTTGAATAGCAATTTGCACTAATTCTTTTGAACCGATAAAATCTTGATTCTCAATAATAAAGTCTTTCATCTGCTTAAATGTTCTAATTAAAACTCTGCTTTGCCTAATCGCAAGTTCACCTCTTAATACCGTCATAATCATGTAAATACCTTGTTCTGTAAAGGCATTTGGTAGGTACCTCGAGCCACCCCAACTTGAGGTGAAATTTTTGCACCTCAAGTTTTCAAACTCATTCTCGGTCAGTTGAAACATAAAATCTTCGCCTTCAAACTTTTCAATATTGTTTTTTACCTGTCTATTAAAGTTTTTAGTTTCATAACCATATATTTTGATAATTCGTTCGGGACATGCCTCTCAAAAGAAAGGTCGCTTTTAATCTAGAAAACAATGTCATATAGCCTTTATCTACCAAACAAACCTTACTCTCACAAAAACTGCAAATTTCTTTCTCTATTAGTTACTAATCCTATTATTTCATCAATAAGCTCATATGGACTACTATTGTGAAACCACCACTCATAATCCTGTAGTTTTTCTGTCGTACCTAATTCAAAATTTTGGCACAAAGAATTAGTTGATAATTTCTTTAATAGTGTACTCTTCCCGGCATCGTTAGCACCTTCAAAGCAAAAGATCACACTATTCATTACACTTATCTCCAACTATCTTTGAGAATCTATTCTTATCAAACTTTGGAAAAATTTCCAATCTAGAAATTTCACTAATTCTAATCCATATAGGTTGATATACATTATCTAGATTACTTCTTGACTTCTCTTCACCATGAATACTAAGCCCACCTTGCTTATAACCAGTTTTTGCAAAGAAAAATACATTATCATCACCATTTAGTGACCCAATTATTTCTGATTCATTAATATTTAAATCTAATTCCTCAGAAATTTCTCTAATTGCAGCATGTTGAACACTCTCTCCAACTACTACCTTCCCGCCAGGAACAACATAATATTCTCTTCCGTCTTTATATCTTTTAATTATAACAACATAATCTCCAGTTTTATCAATAACAAACATACTTGCTCGCATAAATCATTCCTTCTCAATAATTTGAATTTTTTACAAAAATTAAACTACATTTTGTTTATAGTATATAATGTTAGAAAAAGATAAGTAAATTTATCCAACATTTCAAATATAGTAGTTATATAATTCTAAAAAAATTAACTAGTTAAAATTCTATTAATTATAATATTCTTTAACAAATGTACACCTAAATATTTTATCCACCGACAATAATAATGATATCCATTACCAACAACAAAATTGGCACAAGTTTTAAAATTTTCTTCATTTCTTACCTCCTTTTTGTTTTTAATTATTGTGTAATAAATAAAAGCAATACAAAATTTTGTTGGTAAAGCGGGAAAAATGAAATCAAAATTTGGTATAACACTTGAAAAGTCCATAAAAGTAAACAGATTAGTTTATATTCTTTAGCTGATGATCATCTCTCTAAATCACAGATCTCTCGTTTTGAGCGAGGTGAGTCAGAGATATCTTGTATTCGACTTATCAATATTTTAGATAAATTACATATCTCATTAGAGGAATTTCTCATTATCCATAATAATAACTTCACTAAAACTGAATCATTGCCACCTTAATGCAATATATTCGTAAACAATATTTATCACAAAATATTGATAACATAGCATTATTGCTTTCAAATTCTTCAAATTATAATTTAAATCCTTTTGAAAAAACAATGATAAAATCAATTCTGCATACACTAGACAATAAGATTATTCCATCAGAAGAAGAATTAGTTAAACTAACAGATTATCTCTTCAAGGTTGAAAAATGGGGTTACTACGAAATCATTATATTAGGTAATTGTGCAAGAACTATTAACTACAATTCCTACTACCTATTAACAAAGGAAATGTTGAACAATTATATCTACTCATCGCTCAGCAAAACTAATAAAAGATTAGTTGCTCAGCTAGCAATAAATTGCTTGATTTTAAGCGTAGATAAGAAAGAATTTTCTACTTGTACTCATCTAATTAGTAAGATAGAGAGATTACTGGATAGTGAACTAAATTATTATGAACAAACTGTTTTTCTATATGCAACAGGATATTTTGAATTTAAGATGAATTCAACCAATAGTGTTGAAAAAATGAACAAGCTATCCATGTATTTGATATTTTAGGAGAACATCAAATAAAATCTCAATATCTCGAACACTACAAAAAATATGTTAAGGAAAATTATCATTTACCACCCTGGGTGCAAAGTGTGTGCACCTTTTAACGTTAACATCCCGTGCACTCGACCCCAGAGCGTCGACATGTTTCCTCATAAAACCGCGAGAACCCAGCCTAAAGCCACCACTCACTAACCCTTTTAACGATAGCCCTCGCAAACCCCTGCTACACAAGGGCAAATTTGCACCCACCTAATCAGCCTTTGACATCAACACAACACTCTCGACGTGGCTCGAGAGAACCCCAAGCATAGCTACACTTTTTAACGATAGCTTTTTCTATCGTTAAAAAGTTTAAGATGGATTATCTCACTGAAATAAATATATTGCTTTCATCTGCTTGCATTGCTTGCTGCCAATTGTAAAATGCAGACAAAAAGGAGTGTGAATATCATGGCAAATACCAATGTTATATATGTGCGAATCGACACCACCCTTAAAGAAAATGCTGAAAACATTTTGAACCAGCTTGGCATAACACCGTCTTCTGCGATTCAAATGCTTTACAGCCAGATTGTTTTACAAAAAGGCATGCCATTTGAACTCCGATTGCCAACTAATAAGCAAGAAAAACCGCTTGGTTTAGGCAACTTAACAAGAGATTAGTTAGGTAAAGAATTACAAAAAGGCATCGACTCACTTTCGACTGGAAAACAATACAGTGCGGATGAAGTAGACCAATTCTTCGCTAAGGAATATGGCGTATGAGCACAACCTATAGCGTCATTTATTCTCCGCAAGCGTCCCTTGATCTCAGCGAATTATACAAGTATATTCGTTTTACTTTGCAAGTTCCTAAAACGGCGGAAAAACAAGTCAACCACATTAGAAAAACCATACGCTCTCTCAGCACTATGCCTATGAGATATACGCTTGTTGGCTGGAAGCCACGATGTTCTAACGATGTTGTGAGCGTTAATGTATCAGTTAGCTGACTGAGATATTAACAGTGTTTATCCTTTTGTCTATAACACGTAATATTCACCAACTTAACTTTACAAATTTTTTGACTTATTATTCCATTTTTAGTGGTTCAGAAATTTTGGAGAAGTCTTCAAGAAATTTTTCGTCGAAATTCTCATCGATATGCTTATAACAATTACGTATATTTGATTCTTCATATTCACGCAAAAGCTGATATAATTTTGTGTTCATGCTTATTGTCAGTGTCTCATTATCATTAATACGTATTGGAACATTCATACAATTAGCACATTTCTCAATATTTTTTTCTTCTTTAAACAGTAAATATATTGGTTCATAATATAGCCAAATAAGGAGAGACTTTGGAATATTAAGTGTCTCACTTCCTTTGGGTTCAGGATCCCTCAAATAACATTTAACCATACTCTTATTATCATGTACTACTGCACTTACGATTCCATTTGATGGTTTTGCCCCATTAACATATTTTATAGCTTGCACTTGCTTCTTTGCTTTTATCAGCGTTCTATTGTCTAATCTGGTTCTACCTTTTGCTTCAAAAATTGAATAAATATTTACGTATTTATTAAAAGCAATTAAATCCGGTCGTTTGGGGGAATTAAATTTTACGCTCATATATCTTTTTACGATATTCAAATGAACCAAATAATCAAATCCAAAAATTTTACTACTTACTAGCTTAGTAATGAACATTCCAATATAATAATTTAAATATGCACATTCTGTGGAATCTAAATAGTGCATTTTTTTAGAAAAAATCAGATATCTATGAGAATCTACTTCTAAAGCAGTATTTAATAAATAAAATTTGTACATAATTTCTTCTATCCTTGATATAAGAATTTTTTCAGTAGGAAGAACATATGGCATACCACAGGTAATAACCGATTCATATAATTCCTTACCAGTAAATTCTAGTTCTGTCATTCCGTTAAAGTATCTTTTTGCGTCATGAATATTAAAATCAGAGTAGTCAATTAATATTTTATATTTTTTTCTGAGTGATAACATTTAGTATTCTCCTTATACACCGAATTCTGTGCCATTTTTAGAATTTATTCTTTGTATTTATTATAGATGAAGACCATTTATTATTTAATTTAAAGTAATATAAAAACGTATTAGAATTTATAATTGTTACACCTTTTATCCGAATTGTAGGCTAAAAGTGTGTGAAGCTAAACTGATGGGTATTGTGTGCACCTTTTAACGATCGAAGCAAGCTATCGTTAAAAGGTTTGCCATTTATTAACAAATCATAAATGCTTCAAATCCACTAGCAGAAAACAAACAGTTTCAGAATACAAAAAGGCGGTTAGATTTTACTCTAATAACCTTTTACGCATTATAATTATTAAATTTTATTCGTTTGTTTCTCCTGCAATATCTATATATTCCTTTAATTTTCGTTGCAACAAATTCTTATCTATCAGTTTTAATGTATACTCAGATACCATTGTAGGCGAAAGACTTCTACTTAATGCAAATTCTACTACCTCATCATCTTTTGAAGCACAAAGGATTACTCCTACGCTTGGATTTTCAGTTTGTTTCTTTACTTCTCTATCCAGTGCTTCTAAATAGAGGTTCATTTTTCCGATATATTCCGGTTTAAACTCTCCAATTTTTAATTCAAATGCAACTAAACAGGATAATCCCCTATGATAGAATAGCAAATCTATATAGTAATCATGATTGCCAACCTGTACCCTATACTCATTACCTATAAAAGAAAAATCTTTACCAATCTCTAAAATAAAGTTCTTCAAATTCTCTAGAATTGACTTCTGAAATTCTCTTTCATTCCCAAGCTCGGGAGCATCGATAAATTCTAAAACATAACTGTCCATAAACGAATTATGCGTCTCTTGTTTTACCCTTCTTAACTTGAGTTATATCAAGTCTTATTACTACTTTTTCGAACTATCGTATCCCGACCAAAACAGCTCACACTTTTAGTAAGAATAATATCAAGATTACCTTTTTCACACTCTTCAATCATGCGATTAAACTTAGATATTGATGAACCGACCTTAGCCAAGGTGGGTGCACCTTTTAACGTTAACATCCTGTGCACTCGACCCCAGAGCGTAGACATGTTTCCTCAAACAGCAACCCAAAAAACGCGAGAACCCAGCCTAAAGCCGCCACAAGCTAAACCTTTTAAAGATAACCCTCGCTCACAAAGGCAAATTTGCACCCACCTAATCTGCCCTAGAAATCAATACGACAATCTCAACGTGAGATTTTTAGGCTATTTCCAACTGACTTGATAAGTTAATTTTTCAGCATTTTCTTGAATTTCCATATTTATCTCGATTAGGCTATTTTCCAATAGCAACTTGCTTTCTTCCATATATACGTGTGATATTATATATACCTGACGATTTCCATTCTCCAGCAACAACTATAATCTTATCTCTGTTATTATATATCTCAGAACGAATAGTTTTATATGTGATTTCATCAAAAAATGATAATATAAAAGAATATTTTTGGCTATACATGGGAGCGACTAAATATATTTCTTTCTTTTTGTTATCATATAACTTTCCTTTAACAGCTGCCTCAATTATCTTCTTGCCAAAGCAGCCCCTCGGATATCTATATTCACTTCTATCATCCAATAACATTTCTCCTATTTCTTTATCACCATATTTCAAATTTGCTGGCATACTCTTACACATAGAATAAATTTGCTTTATTGTCCTTAGTGGATGTGCTCTCGGCTCTCCAATGCTATGTCCATCAATTTTCTTTTCTTTTTTAGGATTTCCTGTTACAACTAGAAGACCATCAATTGCATTATTAAAAACAAATTCTGACTCATCGAATTTATTTTTATCGAATTCCGAACTACTAGTTCCAAATGGACAATTCAAGATATGTTTATACATTGGTTTTGTTGCTCTAAAATAAGCACTTTTACTCCCTTCTATAGCACAAATGTAAAGTTTAGCTTTGCATTTCGGATTGGGGCAATAAAAAGTCTCATTTCTATCCTCTTTTATAGCTTGACTTGAATATAGTACTATTTTTCTTTCTATATCTCTATATGCATAATTTGACATCTTCAAACCTCCTATTTTATGTTAAAATACGGTTTTTATTCTTCGAACTATACTTAGTAGTATTTCTGTGTATTCCATTATCATCAACGACTACATTGCTGCGTTTATGTTTTTCTTCCTGAACAGCATCGAACATTTCTTTTGAAATGATTGCCGGATGAAAATTGTTCAATTTATAAATCTGACCTTCTTTGCCACCTGCATTAACAACCAAAATACCTATGTACTTTTCATTACTCAGTATTTCTTCTATAAAACCCCAAGCTGCCAGGCATAAACACCTCTACTTTCTGAAATAGCCTAATATAATTCAATATATCCTTAAATGATTATTAGCCTATTTCTACTCTCTCTTTTTCATAAATCACAAGTAAACACTTCTGTATAATCGACCCAATCTCAATAGTTTTGTCTATCCAACTGTAAAAATACCAAGGCTTTATACATTTTTTCAGACAAATTTTGCAGTCTAATTTTTAATTTTAAAATCTCAAAAGAACCTTATTTTTAGACTTTTTCACACTATCATTATGTGTTTTAGTCAACAGAACCACGCTCTCTGTATGGATTGATTGAACACTAAGTATGTGAGGTAGACTTGTCTGTATATGGAAACATATCTATAAACCTTTTAACGATATGTAGAAGTTATCGTTAAATTATTTAATCCATATATAACAAATCAGTGTCTAGCAGCAACTTGAGGTGAATAGCCAACAAGTCCATCAAATCCAAGTCCAGGAATATGAAGAACATCTAACTCATTTAGCTTTACTCTTCCTTGTTTTTCTGTTCCTTCATCGGAATCGCTGACAAAGTATTCATAGTAGATTTGACCCTTATCATCTCTATCTACTTTCATCCTATCTGGCATAAGTGGATAGAGTCCTAGGACTTCACCCTTACCATTTCTGATAATCTGAACATAGGCATTACACCAAAGAAGTAAATGTGTCATCATGGTTTCTCTAAAGATTTGATTCATCATATAGCACCTTGTATAAGGGATGTTCTATGGTCTTAACTGTTCCAATCTCTGTTCTTTCATAAACATGAAGTAGCAAGCTTGCCACTTCTTCAGAGAGTATTCGAACACAGCTATATACTGCTGTCATCTGCATAGCCGAGCGTTCATTTACTCTTCTTTCGGAAGATGAGCTACCCATCAGAAAACTATATGCACTTCCGTTTGTTCTATTTTTAGTGATTTCTTACTTTTTTACATAAAAGGTCGCTCTTCCTTTACCATATCTTTCAATATACCCTTCCTCAGTCAATTTCTTAAGTTTATTTTCAATTGTAGCTTTTCCTACACTCGGAACTAATTCCATCATATCACTTTTAGTAAATTTACCTAGCTTGCTATCAATGGCATTTTTCACAAGATCGATTGTAGGAACTTTTTCGTCTACATAATCAACCCTTTCTTCAAAATCAATATAAGCAGCTAATATGGTTCTAAGAATATATTTTATAAATGGCACAGGATTTTCTTTATTTTCATGCCAACCTATCCCGCTTTTTTCTAGAGCTATATAATAACTGTCTTTATTTTTTTCGATCTTACTTTCTAAGCTGATGTATTTCCCAATTACATATCCTTGTCTATATAGCAAGAGAGTTGTTAATAAACGACTCATTCTCCCATTTCCATCACTGAAAGGATGAATACACAGAAAATCATGAATAAAAATCGAAATTAAAAGCAACGAATCTACGTCTTTTTTGTCAAATGCTATATTCAATTCATTACAAATTTGCTCAATTGCACCTGGTGTTTCATATGGAGATAATGGCTTAAACCTTTCGATAGCATTACCCTCTTTATCTTTTTCCACAATAGAATTCTGCGTATTTTTATATCTACCACCAATTTCTTTTTCACTATATTTAAATAGGTCTCTATGAAGTTGTAAAATATAGTTACTGTTGATTGGAATATATTCATAACTTTCATGAATCATATTTAGTACATCTCTATATCCAATAATTTCTTCTTCATCCCTATTTCTAGGAGTTGTTTTTTGATTCATTAACTCTTTTATTCTGACTGCTGTAGTAACAATTCCCTCTATTCTATTAGAATCCTCTACGCTTTGAATTTTAGCAATCTCTACTAATTTATCTAAAACAGCAGGTTTGCGTGTCAAAAAAAGTTCTTGTTTTCCTTTGTGCTCATGAATTTGTGAAAGAAGATTTATAATTTCACTATCCCACTTACTTCTTGCTAGATTTTCATAATTAAAAAACCTCATTCGCCTACCTCCTTTCCCTTTCGCCTAATTGTAGCATATTTTTAGGCGATTTTTAAGAGCTTAGGCGATTATTTATACTTGTCACTTTCTTCTGTACGTTATAAAAGAAAAAACAACGCACAAAAGCAATTCTTATCTTTACACAAGTAAAATACCCCTACTGTCATACACACTTTCAGTATTGGCATTACCACATATTATTGCTCTATCAAGTGCCATGATGGTAGCGATAGCTCCATCAATCTTTTCTGTGGACTTTTCCTTATTGGCTTTGATATTTTCTGCAGAGTCTGTCTTAATAAATATGTTATCCATATTCCATCTAAGAACCGGATTTCCACCATGAGCTATTTTTTGTTCAAGTGTTAATTTCATGAGTTCTTTCATTGGTGGTAACATATCCTTAAAGCCTTGCCCAAATAGAACAACGGTAAATCCCATATTTTCTAAGTTTTGAACCATTTGAACAGCCCCCCATCTATCAAATGCAATTTCTCTAATGTTAAATCTTTCTCCTAACTTTTCGATAAAGCTTTCTATATATCCATAGTGAACAACATTCCCTTCTGTTGTCTGAATATATCCTTGCCTTTCTCAAATATCATATGGAACATGGTCACGTCTAACCCTTAAATCCAGTGTTTCTTACGGTATCCAAAAGTAAAGCCAAACAAGTCAAACAATATCAAGACACACCCCCAAAATGATTTTATTGACACCATTTTTATCAAAAATGACATACCTAAAATAAAAAAAATCTAGCCTTTCGATTAGCTAGAACAATGATTATTTTTATTCGATTTTTAATTTTTCTAAGAGCCTTTATTTTAAGTACATGAGTAATATAAAGTATAGATTTGTGTATCCTTTTGATATACTTCTTCTCTCCTCCATACAATACACTACATCTTCTTCTGCATAAAATTCACATATCCGAGTGAATGCTCATCAATACTACACTCTCAACATGAGATTGTTAGGCTATTAGCAATAGCATATCCAACACATCAACAAAGTACTGTTAGTACTGTTTTTACTGATGTTTTAACCATATTGCATAGTCTGCTATGTAAATCTCAATTAGGCTATTTTCTAGAACATCCCATTTCCACAATAATTAAAAGTAAGATTCTATAGTATTTCCTTGTTTGTCTTTCATATCACGAATTTTATTTTTCAGAATATCAAAGTTGCAAATTCCATCTCTAATATCATTATCCGCTCTGTAGCCATTAATTATCTCAGTCAGAGTTTTCTCTTTGCCACCATTCTTTATAGTGGTATTAAATCTTTTTATCTTGCTTTCAAAGGGCTCATATGTTTTATACTTGATTACTTCGTCTTTAAAATCAAATAAAGGTGTATCTGGCTTAGCATCCCATAAAATAATCAACCACATTATTGCATTATAAAGTTGCTTTGCAGTTTCATTCCACTTTTCAGATTGTAAATTTCCATTCCCTATATTGTCATATTCTTTTCTATTATTTACACTAGGATCACCTATAATAGGATTAAAAAGAGGTAACCCTTTGTGATTAATTAGCTCTAAAAAATATCTTGCCGCACCCATGCCACACTGAATAACTTTCTTCTTGCCATCAGCTTTACGCTTGGCACTAAATACATAATATTCATCTTCAATGGTTGCTCCTGCATCACTATGTTTTTGTTGATTTGTTAACAACTTAATATGTGCTTCAGGATGAATTTCATAATCTCTAACAATTCTTTGTCTTGTGTCATGCCCTCTACAATTCATTTAAGTTCTCCTTTCTACTCGTTTTCGAGCTATATTTCTTCGACTTGTGTTTGACCGTTCCGTCCTCTCCAACTTCCAAATTACTCCGAGCCGCCATCTCAAGCTCAACAGCTTCAAACTTCTCTTTAGAAATAATGCCTGCATGATGAGCCGAATACAAATATTGCCTGTCAGAACCGCCTGAATCAGCTATAGCCACATCGCCTGTATATTTACGCCTAGTCAAAGTGCTCTCAACGGCTCGTTTACTCCAAGTGTCTTTCCCTTTGGGAGAATTATCACCTTTACTTTTTAATCTTTCAATAATTCCACCAACGCTTAAACCTTCCAGATACCAATCAAAGATAGCTCTCACTACCTTCGCTTGCTCTTCATCAATAATCAGCATGCCATGCTTATCTTTCTTATAACCATAACAAACTCTGATATAAAGACCCGACGTGCCGTCTTATGCTCTACGCCTTAATCCCCAAACAATATTCTCGCTACGCCAATCACTCTCTGCTTGACTACAAGCCTGAACCACGCTAATTAAAAGCTCATCATCGACAGTTTCCGTATCAATCTTATCAGCCTCAAAAATAATTCTCGTGCCACAAGCTTTAATCTTTCTAATAACCTCTAATCCTTCTTTCGTATCACGACCAAAACGGCTCACACTTTTCGTAAGAATAATATCAAGATTACCTTTCTCACACTCATCAATCATCCAATTAAACTCGTTTCTTGAAGATCCAACCTTAGCGGAAGCAACATCAAGAAAAACATCAGCAACAAACCAAGTCATGTGAGCAGCAGCAAGACGAGTAAGACCAGACACCTGAACAGCAAGACTATCCAACTGCTCTTTACGATTTGTGCTCACACGAGCATAAACCCCAACCGCATAATCCTTAATCACACGCTGAGGATGGATGACTATAACATCTTTATTTAGCTCATCTATCTTATCCAGAGCCATCTCTCCTTATTATTAGACTAACGAAACTTAGATTTCTTCTCCATGATAATTAGCCTAAACCTTATTTTCCCACTTCACAGGGTGGGGGCAAAGTGGGTGCACTTTTTAACGTTAACATCCTGTGCACTCGACCCTAGAGCGTTGATATCTTCCCTCAAACAGCCAAACTTGAATTTATATATCTACTGTTTTAATAAGTTTGATTGCCCTTGATGATACTAACTCGTCTTGGCTCATTTCCAAAAGGCTCTTTTTATCTACCCACTTATAATTAACCGTTTCTCCTTTTTGAAGAGCAATTGCATTTTTCTTACAATCGGTTACGCATAGATATTCAACATAAAGAGAGTGATAAACATCCTGCACAAATCTTCCGATCTCCATAATTTTTGAAGCTTCAATACCTGTTTCTTCTTTTAATTCTCTTACTGCACATTCTAATGGTGTTTCATATTGCAATGCAGAACCACCTGCTGTCAACTCCCACATTCCACCGAATTTCTTTTCAAAATCTCTTTGCATAATAAGGTAAGTCCCATCTATATGTTTAACAATTACTTCGCCCACCAAATGATACATGCCGTCAGGAATTGGTTCTCCTCTCACTAATGTAATATTCTTTAATTTATTAAATTCTTTATCATACGCATCCCAAATCTCAGCCATAAAACCCTCCATAAGGCCTGATTGTCAATTTCATTAAATATGAATTTTATCTTTCTCCAGTGGATACAAATATATAATCGGATTTCAGTCCGGATATTTACTTTCCAATGTAGTATTACTAATAAATATTATAATAAAAAGAGCTCAAAATTTCTTTTATACCCTCTGCATACATATCTAAAGTTCTATTAGACTCTAATTAATCCTTTTTCGTATCTGCGACAAACTTCTTATTATCCATTCCTTAAGCACCTCCTCGTGCACATCCTAATAATCGGGTTTCATTTTACCTTTTGAGCTATATTTTCCCACTTCACAGGGTGGGGGGCAAAGTGTGTGCACCTTTTAACGTTAACATCCTGTGCACTCAACCATAGAGCGTTGATATCTTCCCAATACAGCCAAACTGTGCTCAACACGCCGAGCTATCTTACAGCCGCCGTATACTAAATCTTTTAACGATAGCCCTCGCAAACCACTGCTACACAAAGGCAAATTTGCACCCACCTAATCAGCCTTTGACATCAATACGACACTCTCAACGTGGCTTGAGTAGTTCAGTATGGATAAATTTTAATATTTCTCAAAATCCTCGTATGTGGGAATAGGTTAATCAATAAGCATCTTATAATTTACTAAATCATTCTAAAGTAGGAAAAAACAGCTCATGGCTTAGCTCAATTTTGTTTAATAATTAAAGAATATAGTTTGTCTACTTACATTTACTTCTGCTTCTACCCCAAAAGGAATTATACATCTTGGAGTTGAGTGTCCAATATTTATATTATAGACAATAGGTAAATCTTTATTGGTAATTCCTTCTAATAAAATAGATTTATACTCCTCATAATAAATTTCATTTTGAGGTTTCCCTACTAGTATTCCTGATAATTTATCAAATATTCCGTAGTCTTTTAGAGCAAGTATCATTTTCCTATATAAATCTGGTTTTGTTTTTTCTTGGCTTGTTTCTATAAGTAAAATTTTATTCTCCCATGCCTCAAGGCTTGGAAATAAATCATATTTACTACAAATTTCTACTGTATCTTCAAATAAAGAATTATCTAACATATCATATATTGATTCTATGCATCCGCCTAAAATTTTCCCACTAAATATAGGATTTCCTCTTAAAAGCTCAAAACCGGTATTAGTATGACTTTTCATTTCTATTCCTATAGCTTTCTCGCTATAATCTTCCCTTTCCTCATACCAAACTTCACTAGGGTGTATCTCTTTTATTTTCCCTGTTTTTATAAGTTCTAAAAAGTATTTTTCTGTATAAGCTAACATGTTATCAGATAGTTCGCATACATCTGTCAAGAAAGCCTGACCATAAAATGTTTTTATACCAAGTTTATTTAGCATAAAGTGATTTATTGTTGAGTCAGAAAAGCCTAAAAAAAGTTTTTGTTTGACAATATTTTTTAATCTATCGCCTTCGAACAAATAAGGTGCTAATCTATAAGTATCTTCTCCACCAATAGCACATAAAATCATATCAATAGTGTCATCTTCAAAAGCAAGTAGCAAATCATCTGCCCTAGCTTCTGGATGATTTTTTAAAAAATCAATGCCTTTCAGAGAATTAGGTAAAAACTCTATCTCTACTCCTAGCTTATTTAATCTGTCTAATCCTATTTTTATTTCATGCTCAACAAAACTTTCCCCCAAAACACCACTAGATAAACTAACAATTCCTATTTTCTTTATCATTTTTCCTCCTTGTAGATACTTATTTTCTTGACATCAATACTACAGTCTCAACTTGCTCATCATTGTCCAAACCAGTCTTAATAACATCTCCGACATCCATAATGTTTTTTAAACCTTAAATAAGATTTAGATAAATTTGTTTGTAGGTTAAACCATCATGAAATGTCAATTCACAGATAGTTTTACTTATATATTTATACAGTCTTTTTGTATTTATAAATCATCCTCTTAAAATCTCGTCTATCTGCTCCGCTTCGATTTGTTTTTGTAAATCATCAATTTTTGTTTCAATATAGTTTTTATGTTTTATCCACTTTAAACCTATAAAATTTGGTAACAATGATTCGAGAAATTCAATCCAAGCTGAATACATAGGTACTGCACTACCTGACCAACTCCAAGAAGTAGGTGTTAATGGTATTTTTTCAAAGTCTTCAAATAACGTATTATTCTCAAGAAATAGCAATATATACTCTTTTTTTCTTTTGATCTCTAATTTTGACACAACTGAAAATAGGCAATACATTTTTGCTTCATCATTGCAGAATTGTTGAATACATTGTCGAATCCACATATCTTGTCTTTCTAACAGCTTTTTCTCATTTTGCTTTGGCAATAATAAAGATTCTAAAAAACACGGTACTGACAACCTAGAATATTGACGGTTTCTTATCAACTGCTCAAAGATTTTATTATATATTTCTACAAAATCGTCCAAATCAAAAAAGCAACAATGCTTTTCTTGATGGTCGCTAAAGGAGTCACTATTTATTAAATAATCTATATACTTATCCAGTATAGAAGGTCTAACCGAATATATTTCCTTCAAAAATTGTCCGTCATAATCATGATGTTTATCATATGACAACATAGCATGGTATATTTCTTCAAGCAATTCTAAATTGCAATTAAATTTTTGAATCACTTCCTTTGGTGTATTATGATGATAATTAAATAACAAGCCAAAATAAATATCCACGATAAAAGAGGAATACTCTTTTTTATCCAAAATGATTTTGCAACCTTCTATTAATGCTAATTCATCTATTGATTTATATTTATCCAGAAAATCTACATCACGCATTGATGATGAGGTAATATATCTGTCAGAAGTATCTTTCAAAAAATTATAAAGCCCTTGTAAATGTTTTTCTGTAATTAATCCCTGCGGTAATTCATGATAATATGCATATGTCCAAGCATTTTTCTGACTATATTCTTCACTAATAATAATTTCATACACTTCTGAATCGGATAATAATGAAAATAAATTGTCTACTAGATGGTATGGATGTAAATTGTTTGGTGTATCGTTTTTGATATAATATTTAATTGCATCAACATACCAATCTGCTTTATCGGAAATAGCATCAAAGGCAATGCCTAATCCTTCACCAACCTCCCAATATGAATGGTTATCTAGCTCAGAAATACCGTTGCAAACATCAATTAACTTCTTAAATATCTGTAAATCACAATTCAAAGTGTAATGATTAATTGATTGCTGCTTTTGTTTTCTATTTTCTTCATAACCAGTTTCTTTATAATCTGGTCCTTTAAGAAGACAATATAATTGAAAGCCTTCTCCTTTAAAATATTCAGAAAACAAGGATTCACAAGAATAATTCATTCTGCTAAAAACTTGCACTATTTTGTCTGCTAAAAGGCAATTTGCCAATTTATCTGGTGGAAAATTTAACTTCAAAATTAATTCAATATATTTTAAATCAAATTGTAAAACAGGAATGCTTATATCATCAATAATGCCACCATAAGAACTAAGAATTTCCCTAACTTTTTCTCTATACTTTTCAATTTTACTCAAAGAAGTTAACGATTCCCAAATGAACCCACGATATTTTTCAACACCTTTAGACATAGTTAATGGAATCTGATATATGGTTATTGCATTCTTTCGTCCTTCCTCCGCTGGAGAAAATTTTAACTTCAGAAATTCTTCTGCTATCTGCAAAAAAATTATTACAATAAATTCTTGTTTCCAATCATTTGAATATTCTATTATTTTTTCAAAAAAAATTATTTGAGTATAAAAACTATTACGAAAAGAATCCCTCTGAATACCAAAATATATATTAACTGCATGGTAAAATTCCATAAATAAATCTGGTCGCTTTAGATAATATTGAAAAAACAAATCACAAGCGGTTGGCAAATCATTCATATCTGCAAATCCACCAAGAGTTTTAATGATATCATTTTCCACATATTGATAATTTTTTCTTTTTTCAGTATCTATATCAATCCATTCACAAATCACTCTTTCTTCAGATTCAATTTCATTTTGCAAAAGCAAAAGTGTTTCCGTAGGATTAATGCGAAAAAAGACTTTTACAAATTCAAAGAAGATTGGCGATTTTTCTGTTGATAATTCATCCCATAATAACTTTATTTCTTTCTCAACAAAATTTAAAAGTGCCTTATTTTTAAAAATATTAAGCAACGTATTAACAGAAGATATAGTTCTCTCTCTGTAACTTAAAAAGCAAGCTTTAATCATTTTCGACAAACTAAGTAATTTTTTGTCAAAGAAAATATATTTTAACAAATAATTAGACAAACATGGATCAGAAAAATGAACAGCTTTATCATTACAAATATTGACAATCTCCAGCTCGTGAAGCATACGGATATTTTCAATGAAACTATCTCGATTTAACCCTTTTTCCTGTAGAATTGGTAAAAGTGCATCAATATAATCTAAATGAATTGCTTCAAGAAAAGCAATTATACCAGAAGTTATACACAGATTTTTGTCTGTAAAAAATTGATTATTTTCTAAATTAGAACCATAATAATCTTCATATAATTGTGACACATCGTCAATAGAATCCAAACGATTTGAACTGCATGCTACTTTCCCAGCAAGTATAGCAATACGGGCGTTCCCTTCTGAAATTCTTATAATTCGTTCTTGATAATCTGAATTCAAAATGCCCAATGAAGTTTCAAGTAATTCCTTAATCTCATTCTCTGAAAATACATTTACATTCACAATTTCATAAGAAGTGATTGCTTTAACATCGTTTATCACTTTTTGAAGTGCATAATCCCTTACTGTAATAAGTATTTTTACATTATATCCCTCTGATTTCATACTAACGTATCGAATAATATGCTGCAGTCCTGACAATTGATTGGCATCATCAATAAAAAGAAAATAATCTCCTGGTCTATCTAAAAAAAGTTTTAAATCCTCGTATATTGGTAATGCATTACTATGAATACAGTAAGTCTTTTCATTCTTAGCATCTGCATGATTTTTTACATAATGCAAAGCTAAACGTGTTTTTCCCGTACCTGATGAACCACTAAGTATAACAACATCCACTTTAAGATAAGCATTGATGATATCTTGAAATTCTTTTTCTCTGAATAGAAATTTAGTGTCAATTGGAGCAGCCATTCTATTTGCATTGTAACTATTAATAAATTCATCATATGATTGAATTTGATCTGTACTTATTGATATTCCCAAAAAATCACGTGAAAGATTATGATGGAAAAGATATATATCTTCTGCAAGCTTATCAATTCCAATAATTACAAGCTTAACTCCAACATCTTCACACAGTTTTTTTACTTCACTATCTTGCAATGGCGTAAAGTTTGATGAAGTATGACAATAAATAATTTCAGAGATTTTGTCATGCGGAACACCTGTCTTTGCTGTATCAAGACATTTTTCAAGATCATCACTAATTTTTGCAAATAAGTTCGTCCTTTGAGTTGTGTATTCAACAAAAACATACTTTCCATTTGATGCAATAAAATAAGTATCAGGTGTACCTAAAGTGGTCTTACGTGTACCTGCCTCTCCACCAAGAGATACTATACTCGGATAGCCTGTTTTATATAAATAAGAATCACAAAGATTTTGAAATGAACCTGCATCCAGTTGTAGTATTTTTTGTTTAATACTTTCAATATTAGCCACTGTCTATGCCCCCCTATTGTTTTAATAATACACCATCTTAAAATACTTCAACGCATCCAAAATAGCTTCTTACTTTTCAATTGAACACTGTGGTCTTTTCTGTTTCTGACTTTTAGACATATTATAATGTTCCTTAACATCTAAACCATATTTTCTCTTCACTTGCACAATATGAAGTGTTGACATCTTAAACCCATACTTTTAAAAAAAATAAATTTTAATTTATTCATAAGTTGCTTTACTCTCCGCACAGGTAATATCCATCTCGTCAAGTGGAAGCTCAATACTAATATGTCATTTTGAGCCTAGTTTGGAAAGCAACACGATTGTCTCAACGTGTGGCGTTTGCGGAAACATATCAACTGGATCAATGCAATCAAAATCATAACCTGCTGCTTGAAAAACTTGCAAATCTCTAATCATAGTAGCTGGATTACACGAAATATAGACAATTTTTTTAGGACTAGTTGCTACTGCTGCCTTAATAAAAGTATCTGTAAGTCCCTTGCGTGGTGGATCAACAAAAATCACATCAGTTTTTAAGCCTTCATTAGCCCACTGTGGCATTAATTCTTCTGCTTTTCCCTCAAAATATTCTGCATTATTGATGCCATTTAAAATGGCATTTTTTTTGGCATCTTTCACTGCATCCCTTACAATTTCAACACCTAACACTTTTTTTACATGCTTAGCAACTGATAAACCAATTGTACCAATACCAGAATAAGCATCGATTACTACATCATCAGCTGTCAGTTGGGCTTTTTGAATAGCCAAATTATATAAACGTGGTGTCTGCAACGAATTTATTTGGAAAAAACTTTGTGATGAAATCTTAAATGATAAATCACCAATTTTATCAACTATTTCTCCATTACCTGCTAAAATATATTCTTTTTCACCTAAAATCACATTCGTCTTATGTGGATTATGATTTAAAATAACACAGGCAACATTGTCTAATGATTTGATAGCTTGGACTACGGCATCAAGATTGTTAAAAGATTTGTGCAAGCAAACTAAAACAATCATTAATTGCCCATTAGCTTTGCTTCTTCTGATTTCTAAATACCTAACCTCACCATTGTGTTTAATTTCATCGTATGCGGGAACATTAAATTTTCGTAAAATATCTCTAACAGCTACCACGGCTGCATCTATTTTTTTGTCAGTTGTTAAAAAATCAGTCATTGGTACTAAGTCATGCGAATGTTTTCTAAAGAAACCTACTTCTAATTGACCATTAACCATTCTAACGGGAACTTGGGCCTTATTTCGGTATGCTGTTGATTCTGGGCTAGCTAAACAGTCATTAACTTTTTTATTAAGATGGACTTTTTCTAACAAATTCACTACCTGCTTTTTTTTAAATTCTAATTGTCTTTCATATTTCATATGAGCTAAAGCAGCTAAGCCAGTTTGCACCCATTGACGCAGAGGCACGTCCATCCGATCGGAACTTTTTTGTAAGAACTTTTCCACTTTGGCAAAAGCAAAATTTTTCTTAATTTTCAATATTTTTGCCTGCACAATTTCACCAGGTAAAGCATTATTCACAAAAATTGTTAATCCTTCATAGTGAGCTACGCCCATTGCTTCATAAGATAAGTCTGTTATTTCTAATTCAACAATTTGATTCTTTTCCATTTTTAAACCTCACACCAGTTATTCATTACTATATGATACAAAAAAAGCCGCAATTTGTGTATATTTGAAACTTATTCAATTTTTATTGACATTGCATTTTAATATTGCTATCATGTTTTCAGAAAATTCATTTTAGTAGAAATTTTGTTAAGAGCAAGAGAGCCGATGGTAGGTGCAAATCGGTCAGGCAAAATTTTCGAATTACAGCGGACATGTAAAACATGATTTATTCGGCCATATTCAGTGCCGTTATCACCTGATATGAGTATTGCGTAGCATTAATATGGGTGGTACCACGGTTATCATATCGTCCCGTTGATTTATATATCAACGGTTTTTTTATTTGGAGCATTTTATGAAACACAAAGTTACATTCAATGAAGCAATCTGTATTTTACTGGCTTTATTATTCATTCTAGGAACCTCAGTAATTAAATTGGGAATAGCACCAGAAGTTCCCGTATTGTTTACTATTTGCCTATTTATTTTTTGGATCAAATTTTTTCATGGTTACAGTTGGCAATCAATCCAAGATGGTATCAAAGAAGGTATTGGTGTCGCAATTATCCCTATCTTTATTTTTATCCTAATTGGAGCCCTAATCAGCCTATGGATTAAAAGTGGCATTATTCCATCCATTATGTATTTAGGTTTTCACTTACTAAATGGTAACTATTTTATACCATCCGTCTTTCTAGTCTGTACAATTATCGGTGTAGCTATCGGATCGGGTTTTACAACCATTTCAACTATAGGTATTGCCTTATTTGGTATCGGCATTTCGATGAAAGCTAATCCTGGATTAGTAGCTGGAGCTATCATTTCGGGAGCGGTTTTTGGCGATAAAATGTCGCCACTATCTGATTCGACTAATTTAGCATCGGCTGTCGCAGAAAGTGAGTTATTTGCACATATTAAAAATATGTTATGGTCTACCTTACCAGCTTTCTTCTGCTCATTATTATTATTTACCATTTTAGGTCATGGTGGTGCAATGAATGCAGCTAGAATTGAAACTTTATCACATATTTTAAAAAGTCATTTTATGATTTCATGGTGGACCATCATTCCAATTATTTTTATGGTACTTTGTGCATGGAAAAAAATACCAGCTATTCCAACTTTATTTTTAAATATTACCATCTCTATTATTATAATTTTTATCCAAAATCCACACCAATCAATAGCTTCACTGAATAAAATTATTGTTAATGGTTATGTGGCTAAAACCAACGATGCAGCATTCAATGCCCTTTTAAGTCGTGGAGGAATTGCTAGCATGATGGAAACAGTCGCTTTAATTATTTCAACCTTATCACTAGGTGGATTATTAATGAAATTTAACATTGTACAAAGTGCAATGAGTCCTCTAGTTGCTAAATTAAAAACGCCTGGTAGCTTAATCATTGCTACAATCTTATCAGGCATTGGCATTAATTTATTAGTTGGCGAACAATATTTGTCTGTTATTTTACCAGGAAGGGCATATAAGTCCGCATACACTAAATTATGCTTATCATCATTAGCACTCAGTCGTGTTCTAGAAGACGGCGGGAGTGTTATCAACTATTTAATTCCTTGGGGAGTAGCTGGTGCTTTTGCAGCTTCAACCTTAGGCGTACCAGTTTTAACCTTTTTACCATTTACATTTTTCAGTCTATTTTCACCTATTTTTTCCATCATTTCTGGAATTAGTGGTATTGGATTAAAAAGAATACATGGTATAATGCAATAATTTTGGTTTAGTATAAAATATAAGTTATAATATTAGTTAAATCTATAGTATTTAATTATTATATGGGAGGAAATAATGAATAATTTTGAAAATATTTTTCAAACACGTCGTAGCATTGTTGACAATGTTGCTTTGAATCGTTTTCTAACTAAAATGTATAGTATCGTAGCCCTAGCAATTTTAGTTTCAGCTGCGACTGCATATACAGTTTTACACTTTTTCGCTAACCAATTTTTCAACGCTTTAAGCCAAAATCATGCACTATCTTTTGTACTATTGATATTACCATTTGCCTTGATCATTGGAACTAGTTTTAGTAAAAATCCTATTTTATCATTTGTGTTATTAATGCTTACAGCGATGGTTTACGGATTAACTTTCTCTATTATCTGTTTAGCATTCACTCAAACAAGCATCACTGCCGCTTTTTTATCAAGTAGTGCTGTATTTATCACGATGGCTTTCATCGGCACAACAACCAAGAAAGATTTAAGTAATTTAGGATCTTATGCATCAGCTGCTTTAATTGGTTTAATCGTAGCTACTATTATCAATATGTTTTTGCGTAATCCTATGGTAACCTACATCTTTTCTTATATTGCAGTTGTTATCTTTACAATTTTGACTGCATGGGATGCTCAAAAAATGAAGAATATCTTCATTCAAAATCATGACGAAATTGCTACTACAAGCTTAGCTATAATCGGTGCATTGACTTTGTATCTAGATTTTATCAATTTATTTATCCAATTTTTACAGATTTTTGGTTTTAGCGACAATCGCCGTTAATACCAAAAAAAAGAACTACATGTTCACGACATGTAGTTCTTTTTTAATGCGTTTTAATAACAACAGGTGTACCCGTAGGTACATTATCCATAAGCCATTTAGAATCTGGCAAACTAAGACGTATACAACCATTAGAAGCTGGCTGCTTGCCTAATTTTGCAGCTTCAGATTTATTTATTTTCTGATTCTTACATATTGGAACAGAATGAAATAAATATACACAATTTTCCGTCCAACTAACCCAATTTAGAGCACCTTCATTAAGCTTAGAATTAAAAAATTTATCTCCCC
Source organism: Lactobacillus iners DSM 13335 (assembly GCF_000160875.1). Taxonomy (GTDB): domain Bacteria; phylum Bacillota; class Bacilli; order Lactobacillales; family Lactobacillaceae; genus Lactobacillus; species Lactobacillus iners. The sequence continues at coordinate 402,324 of NZ_GG700805.1, read as the reverse complement.
TACCACCAATAATCTGATATTTGCCAAGAGGTGTTAATGATTTGCCATTTTTATACTTACCACAACTAGCTAACATAGTATAGATAACTTTATTATTATCAAGTAAATAAACTCTATTCCCCTTAACGGAAACACGTATAACTAATTTCTTAACTTTTTTTAGGTTAGGATATGCTTTTTTCTCACTAGATTTTTGCCATTCTCCTTCCTTAACTAAATCAGTCGGATCTGGATAGGGTCTAAATATTTTCTTTTGCAAGGATACTTTCGATGTACGTAATGTAGAACTATGCTTGCTATTTTTCCTAGCAAAAACACAACTAGCCATTGCCATCGCAAAGACAACTACAATGCTAACTGCAATATAACCAAATTTAAAATGCTTAATTTTTATGTTTAAATTAGTTTTATTGAATATTATCAACACCCCCCCTACTTTTTTTGATATACCATACTATTATTATATATAAAAAATAGATAGATTAAACTATCTATTTTTCTTTTGTATTAATATTAACCAACAAAAAACTCAATATGTTGCTGTAAATTGGTAAAACTCATCGGTAAATATCCACCAATATCACCATCTAAATTAACAGCTATCTTTTTCTTGGAGTGCGAAGTATCTAATAACTCTACTTTCAAAGATCTAGTCTTCGTATAAATAATGTTAGGATCCTTTACATGGTTACCATTAATTGCCATCGCCATTAATCGTAGAATATCAATCGGGTTAGATGTTTTCACAACAATTAATTGAAACAACCCATCCGATAATTGAGCATCAGGCATTACTTGTTCCCAGCCACCAATCGAATTAGTCATCCCTAAAAAGAACATTGACAAATCGCCTTCGTATACTCCCTTATCATAAGTTAATCTCATCTTATTATTACTGATTTTTGGAAACATCTCTGCTCCCTTTAATAAATATGCAGTATAACCTAGAATAGATTTCCATTCAGAAGGAACACCATACGTCAATTCAGTTAACGATCCACTGGCAGCTATATTCATAAAATATTTATCGCCAGCTTTGCCAATATCCATTTTTCGAGTCTTGCCTTGCAAAACTAACTTAGCAGCAGCTACTAAATCATCACGTGGTATTTTTAATGCACGGGCAAAGTCATTCGTAGTACCTGACGGAATAACAGCCATCTGAGGTCGATGATCTAAAGGAGCAATCCCATTTACAATTTCATTAATAGTACCATCACCACCAGCACCAACAATCAACTCAAAACCATCTTTACCAACTCGATTAGCTTCTTTTTGAGCAGAAAAAGGTTCAGCTGTGGTTCTAAAAGCACTAGCTTCATATCCAGCTTGTTCTAAAATATCTAAAATACTAGCAACATTTCTAATATTTTGTTCATGACCAGATACAGGATTGTAAATCAAACGTGCTCTCTTTGTCATTTTCCTTGTCCTTTCTCAATTAGCGACTTTGTAATTCTTTATTAATTAATTCATTAACAACTTTAGGGTTAGCCTTACCATGAGTTTCTTTCATAATTTGACCAACTAAGAAACCAATTGCACGATCTTTACCATTTTTAAAATCTTCTACTGATTGAGGATTATTATCTACAATTTTAGCAACTAATGGAGCTAAAACAGATAAATCTGATAATTGAATCATTCCTTTGTCAGCAACATATTTCTTTGGTTCAGTACCATGTTCAATACTTTCTTGAAATACCTTCTTAGCAATCTTAGATGAAATAGTACCATCTTGAATCATCTTAATGATTTGAGCTAAATGCTCTGGCGTTAATTTAACTTCATCAAGATCAACTTGCTTTTCATTCAGATATCCATTAACTTGTGTATTTAGCCAATTAGCTGCCAATGTTGCATCGGCACCAGCTTTAACAGTTGCATCATAAAAATCACTAGACTCTTTAGTCTGTAAAATAACATCTGCATCATATTCTTTAATGCCATATTCATTAACATAACGTTTACGACGATCAAATGGTGACTCAGGCAATGAGGCCTTAATTTCATCAATCCAGCTTTGTTTAATATGATATGGTGCAATATCAGGTTCTGGGAAGTAGCGATAATCTGCATCCCCTTCCTTAACACGCTCTAATACGGTCTTACCTGTAGATTCATCAAAACGACGCGTTGAAAGTTGAACTTGACCGCCAGAAAGTAATACAGCAGCTTGGCGTTTTTCTTCATAAGCTAAAGACTGACGAACATGCTGGAAAGAATTCAAATTTTTCATTTCCACTTTCGTACCTAATTCCTTTTGACCAGCAGGTCGAATAGAAATATTGGTATCAACACGCATGGAGCCTTCTTCCATCTTAACATCAGATGCACCAGTAAACTGAACAATTTGACGTAATTTTTCAAGATAAGCATAAGCTTCTTCTGGTGTTTCCATATCAGGTTCAGACACAACTTCAAGTAAAGCAACACCCTGACGGTTCAAATCAACATATGAATAACCATTGGTTCCGTGTGTGTTTTTACCTGCATCTTCTTCGATATGCATTTCATGAATACCAATTCGCTTCTTTTTTCCATTAACTTCAACCTCAATATAACCATTGCGAGCTAAGGGTTGGAAAAATTGAGTAATTTGGTAAGCCTTAGGATTATCAGGATAATAATAGTTTTTACGATCAAAATGGGTAACTGGTGAAATTTGTGAATTTGTTGCCAATGCAACCATCAATCCTAAGCGATATACTTCCTTGTTAACCATTGGCAAAACACCAGGCATTCCCCAATCAATTACATTAGTAGCAGTATTAACTTCTGCACCATAAGTAACCGGTGATGGAGAAAAGATTTTACTTTTAGTCTTTAATTCGAAGTGGACTTCCAATCCGATAGTCGATTTAAAATTCATTAATTAGTCCTCCAATCCCGTCGGTTTCTTTTCATAAAACTTATTACTACGCTCAATAAAATCAGCTACTCTGAAAATACTTTCCTCATCAAAACGTTTAGCCATAATCTGCAATCCTACTGGCATCCCATCAACTAAACCGGCAGGTACACTAGCTGCAGGTACACCAGCTAAATTTGCTGCAATAGTCAAAATATCATTAGCATACATTTCTAATGGATCCTTAGTTTTACTATTAAGTCCAAATGCTGGCGTTGGTGTTGTAGGACCTACAATAACATCATTTTCTTCAAATATTTTTTCGAAGTCACGACAAATTAACGTTCTAACTTTAGCAGCTTGTCTGAAGAAACGGTCATATGAACCAGCTGATAAAGCAAATGATCCTAACATAATACGGCGTTTTACTTCATCACCAAATCCTTCACTTCGAGATTTAACATATACGTCTAATAAGTTCTTAGCATCTTTAGAACGATAACCATATCTAATACCATCAAATCGTTGTAAGTTCGATGAAGCCTCACTGGATGCAATAATATAATAATCTGGAATTACATATTTAGTATGTGGCAAGCTAACTTTGTTAATAATAGCACCATGATCTTCCAGAACTTTAATTTGTTCTTTAATTAATGCTTTAACTTTTTCGCTAATTCCTTCACCAAAATATTCTTCAGGTACAGCAACTCTTAATCCTTTAACATCTTGATTTAATGCCTTAGTAAAATCGGGTACTTCACGTTCAGAAACAGTTGCATCATGATCATCTGCACCAGATAATACATTCAAAATCTTAGCAGAATCTTGTACTCGCTTCGTCATAACACCAATTTGATCTAAAGATGAACCAAAAGCAATTAATCCCCAGCGAGATACACGTCCATAGGTAGGTTTGATACCAAATATGCCATTAAATGCGGCTGGTTGTCTAATAGATCCACCTGTATCAGTACCTAAAGCAGCAATTACTTCACCACCAGCTACAGCTGCAGCTGAACCACCTGATGATCCACCTGTAACTTTAGTCAAATCCCATGGATTCTTTGGTGCTCCAAAGTATGAATTTTCACTAGATGATCCCATAGCAAATTCATCCATATTAGTTTTTCCTATAATCGTCATTTTAGCTGCTTTTAATTTAGATACTACAGTAGCATCATAAACTGGCACATAATTATACAAAATATGACTAGCAGCAGTGGTTTTGACATTATTAGTGATAATATTATCTTTCACTGCAATTGGAATCCCAGCTAATTCATTACTAAAATCTAAATTTTCAGCAGGTTTAGCATCATCGATCACAGTAATCATAGCATTAAGTTTAGGTTCAAGCTCTTTAATCTTTGCTAGAGTATCTTGTGTTAACTGCTCAGCAGTTATTTCTTTATTCTTTAACTTTTTGTTTAATGATTCGATTGTTTCATTTAAATAATTCATTAGGCATTATCATCCTTATCAATAATAACCGGTACTTTAATAAAGCCATCAACTTTATCAGGCACATTCTTCATCAATTCAGCTTTGCTTTGCCAATGTTCAGGCTCATCTGCTCTAAATACAGTATCACGGTCAACAACCTGAACTGTTTCTTCTACACCATCAGTATTTACTTCGCCTAACTGGTTAGCCATATTGATTATTTCACCCATTTGCTCTGTGAATTTATCAATTTCTTTAGCATTAAATTCTAATCTAGACAATTTAGCAACATGAATTATTTCATCTTTTGTAATCTTCACCTTTTACCTCCTATTCACCACTAAAAACATGAACATAATAACTATCATCAGCATCATTTTTAGTGATAGTCGCCTGTAAATTATTAACGGATTCAATACGTATCTCAATTGGCACATTATTAGGTAAATATTTCTTAGCAACAGATAAAGTTAATCTTGAAAAACTTTCAATTTGAGCATAACCATAAAATTGTGTCGTAATAGAAATATTCATCTGTTTTAAGTGCTTATTTTGGTAATGAACCTTGGCAATTACACCACTAATATTAGGAAAATATCCCTGAATAGCAGCTTTAAAATCACTAAATGAAGCAGCATCAGTTGAATTAATTGGTTTGGTATCACCAATAGTCGGCAACACTTGGCTACTATAATCAACTGACTTCCATTCATTTATTTTACTACTATTTGTATCAACAATGCTATATGCCAAATAATTTCCACCGATTAAAGAATCACGTCCAGTTTTTTGAAAAAGTCCAATCAAAATTGGAATATGTTTAAGAGCAGATATTTTACGCAAACGTTTTATTAACGTATATGCTACTTTTTTACCATAAGCTAGTTGTTGATTTTTCTTAATATTAACATGATATTCAGGACCATCTTTAACTTTAGTATAATAATCCACTGAATTTAAAGCTAATCCTAAGCTGATCCCACCTAACTTATACGATGAACCAGACTTAACCAAAAAATCTTGCTCAAAAATTTGATTTAAAATAATCGGACTGTATTTCTTACTTTTCTTATAATTAAGCCCTTGCTTATTGTGCTTGCTATATCTAGACAACCAAATATTAACTTGCCTTGGTGTTAAAACTTGTCCTTCTTGAAAGACATATTTATCAGTTGAAAATAAATCATGAGAAATATTTAACAAGCCTACTTCCAAACTACGATTATCAACATTATTATCATTATTACTTGCAGTAATACCATTGGTTGGACTAATCAAGTATTGCCCATCTTTTAACAAAACATTGTAACCATTTTTATCGGTGACAGTAGTTTGATAAGTCTTCTGCTTACCATTGGTATTAGCAGGATTATTTGTCAGGTTAGAATTTTTCAAATTGCCACAAGCTGTTAAGTTTATAGCAAAAGCAAAGATTAATAACCCCATTAAAAGTTTCTTCAATTTGACTACTCCTTTTGACTATTTAATTTAGCTATAACTTCATCTTCTGTTAACATTGGAATCTCTAACTGCTGTGCCCTAGTTTTCTTAGAACCTGCAGCATCCCCATATATTAAATAATCAGTATTCTTAGAAACTGAACTCATAACTTTAGCACCTAACATTGTTAGTTTTTTAGTTAAATCAGCTCTTGAATAATGAGCTAGTTTACCAGTTAATACCACATTTTTTCCCTTGAAGAAGTTATCTTCAATCGATTGGGTGTCACTTGCTCCTAAATATTTAAAATTAACTCCAGCAATTTGCAGTTGATCCATCAATTCTTTAACCGATTGCTGTTCAAAATATTTAACCATCGATTCAGCAATAGTCTGCCCAATAGTATCAATTTGCATCAAGTCTGCAATAGAACACTTTCTGATTGTATTCAAATCATGAAATTTTTGAGCTATTAATCGTGCAGCTTTAGCTCCAACATGATCGATACCTAAGCCAAAAAGTAATAATTCTACCGAATTTTGTTTACTATTTTCAATCGCATTTAATAAATTTTGAATAGATTTATCTTTAAAATGATCTAACTTAGCCAATTGAGCGGCAGAAAGAAAATATAAATCTGCAATATCATTAACTAAATGCAATGCTATTAATTGACGTACAATTTTAGGACCTAAACCCACAATATTCATTGCCTGTCTTGATGCAAAATGTGTAATCCCTTCTTCAACTTGAGCAGGACACATAGGATTGATACAACGTAAAGCAACTTCATCTTTTAAATGAACTAAATTTTGGTTGCAAGATGGACATATTTTCGGTATCTCATATGGTAGACTAGCTTGCAGTCTTTTATTTAAAACAACTTGTGAAATCTCAGGAATAATATCGCCAGCTTTATGTAATAAAACAGTATCACCTAATCGGATATCCTTTTGCCTTAGTAAATCAGGATTATGTAATACAGCTCGACTTACGACCGTACCAGCTAAATTAACTGGATCCATCACAGCGGTGGGCGTTACTACTCCTGTACGACCTACTGTCCATACAATATTTTGTACAACAGTTTCTTGCTCTTCTGGTGGAAATTTATAGGCAATCTCCCATCTTGGTATTTTTACTGTATTTCCTAATTTGGCTTGTAATGCTAAATCATCTACCTTTAAAACGATACCATCAATACCATAAGTCAATTCACTACGCTGATTAGTATATTTATCGATAAAATCAAAAACTTCATTAATTGAAGATAGCTTACATCCAGTGGTATTAGTATGAAAACCCAATTCAGCCATGGTCAAAATTGCTTGGTGCTGACTAGTAATCGTCTCTGGTGGATTAACCCATGTATATATATAAGTACTTAGTTGTCGCTTCTTAGTTACATTAGCATCCAATTGGCGCAACGATCCAGCAGCAGCATTACGTGGATTAGCAAAAATAGCTAAGCCTTGATCATCTCGCTCAAAATTTAATTTGGCAAAAGTAGCTTTATCCATATAGCATTCGCCACGAACCTCAATATCTATTTTTTGTGGCAAAAACTTAGGAATATCTTCAATATGCATAGCATTAGCAGTAACATCCTCACCGATATGCCCATTTCCTCGAGTAGAAGCCCGCACAAGCTTGCCTGCTTTATATTCTAAACTTAAAGATAGTCCATCAATTTTCAATTCTACATTATAGTCAACTACATGACCAACCATTTTTTGGATTCTTTGATCGAATTCGAGTAACTCATCTTTAGAAAAAACATCCCCCATAGAAAGCATTGGTTGCTCATGAACGACTTTAGCCAAATCTGATTTAGTATTTCCACCAACTCGCTGTGTAATAGAATCAGGATCTATCAAAACAGGATACTTTTGTTCCAACTCTAATAACTGTTGATAAACCTGATCATAAATATTATCTTCTACTACTGGTGCATCTTGGACATAATATGCATATGCCCAACTATCTAATTGTTTGCGTAATTTAAGTACTTCTAACTTAGCTTGTGCTAACGATAATTCACTCATTTTGCTCCTTTAATCATACCTTCTTAATAGGTGCAAAAGCTGCCAAAAGACGCTTAACACCTAAGTTAGCAAAGGCTATATCCAACTCCATATCTTCACCGCTACCATTAACTTTAGTGACAACACCTTTGCCCCACGCCTTATGTTCCACTTGATCTCCCACTGACCAAGTCTTTTTATCTGCACCAATAGCTCCAGCTGCCTTTTTGGCTATTACTGGTTTCTCATGTTGAACACTATGTGAGTTAGTATTTTTATTAGCAAAAGAACTAAAACTATTATCTGCAACAGGACTAATATCCGCTAAATCGATATCATTTATTTCAGAAATAAAACGTGACGCATTATTATTTTGATAATGACCATATAACATTCTATGAATAGCATTTGTCAAATACAATTGCTTTTTAGCACGTGTAATGCCTACATATGCTAATCTTCTTTCTTCTTCCAATTCACTATTATCAGATTGAGCACGTGCAAGCGGAAAAATCCCTTCTTCCATTCCTACCAAAAAAACAACAGGGAATTCTAATCCTTTAGCAGCATGCAAAGTCATTAAAGCTACTTGATCGATATTTTCTTGTAAATCATCTTGATCACTTAAAAGCGAAACTTCAGCTAAAAAGTCATCAACTGCTTTAGCACCGTCTTCGTTTGCCTCATAATTATCATCAAATTGCTTAGTTACAGTTAAAAATTCATCTAAGTTTTCTAACCTGGTATCAGCTTCAATAGTGTGTTCTGCTTTTAACGCATCAATATAACCAAAATCATTCAAAATTTTATTAGTCAACTCTGTAACAGTGTTATTTTTAGCAAAAATAATCATTTCTTCTAATTTTCTGCCAAAATCTTTCATAATATTGAATAATTTACCACTAATTGGGGCTAACTCTAAGCTCTGTAAAGCTTCTAAGGCAGTATAATTATTACTAAACATAAATTCTTCAAACTTACTAATTGTTGTCGGACCTATGCCACGTCTAGGTGCATTAATGATTCTATGTAAACTCATGTAGTCTGCTGGATTAGCAACCAATCGCAAATAAGCCATAATATCCTTGATTTCTTTACGATCATAGAACTTATGTCCACCTACAATTTTATAAGGAATATTCGATTTAACAAAAGCTTCTTCTATATTACGAGATTGTGCATTAGTTCTATATAAAATTGCAAAATCACTATATTTATAGCCATTTTCTTTAATCTCTTTATTAATTTTTCCAATAATAAAAATTGCTTCATCATTACCTGTACTTGCCCGATAATAATTTACCTTGGAACCTTCACCACTATTGGTCCATAATTTTTTAGGTTTACGATTTTTATTATTTTTGATAACAGCATTCGCAGCATTTAAAATATGTCCAGTAGAACGATAATTCTGCTCTAACTTAATAGTATTACAATTATCATTGCGGTAATCTTGTTCAAAATTCAAAATATTTTGCATATTAGCTCCACGCCAGCCATAAATAGACTGATCTGCATCCCCTACTACACAAATATTTTTATGTTGCTGTGCTAACAAATGACATAATTCATATTGAGCTTGATTTGTATCTTGATATTCATCAACTAAAATATACCAAAATTTATTTTGATAATAATGTAAAACTTCTGGTTCTGATTTAAATAAAACCAATGTTTGCATAATCAAATCATCAAAATCCATGATGCAATCATGTTTTAAATTCTTTTGATACTCTCGATAAACTATTGCAATTTTCTTTTCATATTCATTTGAAACCTGTTTGGCATATTCCTCAGGATCTAGCAAATCATTTTTGGCATTAGAAATTGCATTTACAAGACTCTTAGGATCAAATTTCTTACTGTCAATATTAAGTTCCTTCAAAATTCGCTTAATTAAAGTTAGTTGTTCTGCCGTATCAGCAATAGAGAAATTATTAGCATAACCGATTTTTTCGGCATATCTACGCAAAATGCGGACACATAATGCATGGAAAGTCGACATCCAGATACTATCTGCATCACTATCTAGTAATTGTTTTACTCTTTCTCTCATCTCGCTAGCAGCTTTATTGGTAAAAGTAATAGCCAAAATATTCCATGGAGCAACACCTTTTTCTCTAATCAGGTAAGCGATTCTTCTGGTTAAAACAGAGGTTTTGCCACTGCCAGCACCTGCCACTACTAAGAGTGGTCCTTGAGTGCATTTTACTGCTTGTTGTTGCTCAGGATTTAGCCCAGCTAACATAGATTCTTCGTTCATGAACATACTCCAAACTAAATAATATTAATAATAAGCTTTATTTATTATAACAAAAAACTCGCTTTAAGATTAATTACAAGTATCTAAAAGCGGGTTCGAATTTATCGATAATCATATTGATACAATTTAAATTCGTCAATAATTTTTAATAGCGATTTACTATACGAAGGATCTGTCGCATATCCATCTTTTTGTAATGACTCAGCTTGTTGTATATAAGTCGTGCTATTTAACACATGTTGATATTGTCTAGGATTCCACGTCGTCCCATTAACTAACAAAAGTGTATGCTTTTTTACACATTCTTCCATTGAATTGAAAACACAAAAGCGAGCTTTGATAACAATCCACTTGTTATTTACAAACTCCTTTGTTTCCATCAACTTTGTCCTATTAGGATCTGTACCCTTCATTCCAAATAAATTATTGTACTTCTTAGATAAACTGCTACGCCCATAATCACTCTCTAAGCAAGCTTGAGCGATTGTAACACTAGGAAAAATAGGATATTTTTGATACTCTGCCTGAGCAAGGGGAACCATTTTTTTAATAAAAGCTTTTTTTTGAATCAAATCAATATCATTATTAATTGGTGGTTGCACCTGATGATGGATATGTCTAGAAATTAGTAAACACAACATAAATGTCAATAATATGAGCAAAACTTTTATCAACATAAAATCCATTTGATTTTTGCAGTATTTCTTTTTCATAATTATAGCCTCTTAGATAATACTTTTCTTAAAGGAACTACAATTAGAGGTGTCAAAATACCAGTAAAAATTGCCTCACATGCACTATTAAAGCTCAAAGCAGTCAATAAAACGATAATCAAAGATTTTGATGTATCTGTATAACCTAAGCATGACATTAACTTAGAAGAATGATTATAAAAAATACTCGTAAATAAAATAACCATTAAAGTATTTGTTAAAGTGGACGCCACTCCAGCAGCAACACTAATCAAATAATTTCTAGTCGAATGCCGTTGTTGCCACAATTTTCCGACAAGTCCAGGAACCACACCTGCTAAAAATCTGGGGATAATGGCAATCACTGCATTTTGAAATAACATAATTGAAACTAAATCTGCAGGCTGCGTATAAGCTCTAAACAAACTCAAGGTTCCCCAAAAGAAACCCAAAAAGCCACCCATTTTTGGTCCCATTAATATTCCAAAAACAGTTACTGTTAAAGGTAATGTCGTAATTGCTGGCAAAGCAGGGAAAAATCTAATATATCCTAAACATGGAATAAAAGTTTGTAACATTACAATAGCTACAAATACACTAAATATAGCTATTGTATTTATTTTTTTGTTAGCCATTATACATCTATCTCCGAGTAAAAAAAAAAGAAAGTCATGAATTGCTTTCTTAATCATATGCGGGCGAGAAGACTCGAACTTCCACGATCTAAAAGCGATCACAAGATCCTTAGTCTTGCGCGTCTGCCATTCCGCCACGCCCGCGTACCTAAATAGTATACCTAATTTTATTCATTTTTACAAGGTATATTATTTAAGTATTTAAAAATATCGAATTATTTATAATTAGGAGCAGCCTTAGTTATTTGCACATCATGTGGATGTGATTCTCTTAACCCAGAATTAGTCATTTGCACAAACTGTGCCTTATTAATTAATTCGTCAATATTACGTGCTCCTACATAACCCATACCTGATCTTAAGCCACCGATTAACTGGAAAATGGTATCACTAACATCACCTTTGTACTCAACACGTGCTTCAATTCCTTCAGGAACTAATTTGTTAGCTTCATTCACACCGCCTTGGAAATAACGATCTGATGAACCATGTGATTGAGCCATTGCTCCAATCGATCCCATGCCACGATATACTTTGTATTTTTTATCACCATCTGTAATAATTTGACCAGGTGTTTCAGTAGTTCCAGCAAACATACTACCTAGCATAACTGCATTACCGCCAGCTGCAATAGCTTTAACAATATCACCTGAATATTTGATACCGCCATCGGCAATTATCGTCTTACCATATTCACGTGCTACACTAGCTGCATCATAGATAGCAGTAATTTGTGGTACACCAACCCCGGCAATAATTCTAGTAGTACAAATTGAACCAGGTCCAATACCCACTTTAACAATATCAACGCCACTATCAAATAAAGCCTTGGTGCCTTCTGCTGTAGCAACATTACCAGCAATTAATGTTGCCTTAGGAAAATGCTCACGTATTTCCTTTATTTTGCGTAAAACACCAGCTGAATGACCATGAGCAGTATCAATAACAATAGCATTAGCTCCTGCTTCCAGCAATGCCTGTGCTCTTTGAAAAGTATCGGACGTCACTCCTACTGCTGCTGCAACTAGTAATTTATTTTCCTCATCAACTGCTGCTCTAGTAAAATTACCTGAAAGCATAACACCTTTTACAGTTGCTACTTCACCTGCTTGTGCTACAATAGACATATTTTTATGAATAACACCCATACCACCTTGAAGGGCCATAGCAATTGCCATTGAGCTTTCAGTCACTGTATCCATACCAGCAGAAATGAATGGTAAATTCAACTTAATATTATCAGCCAACTTAACACTTAAATCCACTTCGTTTGGCAAAACATGACTTTCAGCAGGTATTAATAATACATCATCAAAAGTTAATCCTTTTTTTGCAAATTTAGTTTCCCAGCTTGACATCCTTTTATTTCTCCTTTTCAAAATATTATTTGTTCATAGATTACACGTTTTTCATAAAAAAAACAAGCGATCTACAATTCAAAAAATTATAACAAAAAACATACTTCAATAACTTTGTTATGAAATATGTTTTTATAATCAATATTTATTTTTCAGCATTCCGTTGAAATAATTTAACAATTTCTACAATCGCAATCATTAAAATACCTGCAGTTAACACAACGAGCCATTGTGCTATATCCAATTCTGTAACCTTAAATAAAGATGTTAAACCTGGAATTTCTACTGCAGACATAATAATTGCGGAAACTATAATCGCCAAATTAAACCATTTATTCTTTAAAGTATCTTTGCAGAAAATCGACTTTGTAATAAATTTAGAATTAAAAGCATGGAATAACTGAATTAATCCCAAAGTTAAAAATGCCATAGTTAGAGCATCACCATGTAACAACTTATAGTTATCAATATGCGGTCCAATATGTAAGCCAATTTGATAAACACCTAAAACCAATATTCCTTCTAAAATACCTTGATAAACAATTGATATTCCCACTGCCGATAAAAAGTTAGATTTTTTACCACGTGGTTTCCGTTTCATAATGTCTCTTTCAACTGGATCTACACCTAAAGCTACCGCTGGCAATGTATCTGTGACTAAATTAATCCACAATAATTGAACGGGAGCTAAAATTTCCCAACCTAACATCGTCATCATAAAGACAGTTAAAACTTCACCAACATTACAACTCATCAGATATAAAATTGCTTTTTGGATATTAGAAAAAATTTTCCGCCCTTGTCGCACTGCTTCAACAATGGTAGCAAAATTATCATCAGCCAGCACCATATCGCTAGCTCCCTTAGATACTTCTGTACCAGTAATACCCATGCCAATACCAATATCAGCTTGTTTCAAACTCGGTGCATCATTTACTCCATCACCTGTCATGGCAACAATTTTACCATTTTTCTGCCAAGCTTTTACAATTCTTACTTTATGTTCAGGTGATACACGTGCATAAACTTTATAATTAGCTACACATTTAACAAAATCTGTATCTGATATCTTGTCTAGTTCTGCACCAGTAATGACACAATTAGTATCATCTTCGCCAATAATTCCCAAACGTTTAGCAATTGCAGCAGCAGTTACTTGATGATCCCCAGTAATCATTATGGTCCTAATGCCAGCAGATTTTGCTTTAGCAACTGCAGCTTTAGCTTCTGGTCGTTCTGGATCAATCATACCAACTAAACCAACAAAAATTAAGTTCTGTTCAACTGTCGCTGAATTAACTTCAGTGAACTTTTCATCAACAACTTTGTAAGCTAAACCTAAAACACGCAACGCATTTTTGGCCATTTCATTATTAGCAGCTAAAATTTTAGCCTTTTCTGATGCATCCAGATCAACTATTTTATCATCATGCCATAGTGAAACTGCTCGCTTTAATAACTCATCTGGAGCACCCTTCACTGCTACAAAATATTTACCATCTGCTTGTTGATGAACAGTTGACATCAATTTTCTATCCGAATCAAATGGTACTTCTTGAACACGCTTATTATTTGCTAAATAGTCAACAACATTCCATTTAGAATCTAAAGCATATTGAATAAGAGCTGTTTCAGTAGGATCACCTAGCAATGAATTATTATCAGTTATTTTAGTATCATTAGCTAGGATCATTATTTTAATGGCAAGATTATCTTTATCTTCTAATTTGTCACAATGATATGTATCATTATAAAAGACTTTTTCAACAGTCATTTTATTCTGAGTCAAAGTACCTGTTTTATCAGAAGCAATAATATCAGTTGCTCCTAAAGTTTCGACAGCAGGTAATTTTCGCACAATCGCCTTATGTTTAGCCATATTTTGAGTACCTAAAGCTAAAATGATAGTAACAATTGCTGGCAACCCTTCTGGAATAGCAGCTACTGCTAAAGAAACAGCTACTAAAAACATTTCTATAGCCAGCTTGTCAAAAGGCATCGTTCCTTGTTTAGTAAAAATACCAACCACACATACAAATGCACATATTCCTAAAATCATTAAAGTTAAAGTTTTACCTAATTGATTCAAGTTGGCTTTTAATGGAGTATCAGTTTCATCAGCATTATTTAACATTGTTGCAATCTTACCTACTTCAGTATCCATCGCTGTAGCAACAACTACCCCTTCACCGCGACCATAAGTAACATTGGTGTTAGAGTATGCCATATTGATTCGATCTCCTAAAGCAACATCAGTGGCTTCAATCACTTTACTATTCTTTTCTACTGGAACAGATTCACCAGTGAGAGCAGCTTCTTCAATCTTAAGATTTTTAGCTAAAACTAACCGCAAATCTGCTGGTACAACATCCCCAGCTTCAAGTAATACAATATCACCCTTAACCAGTTGTGTACTAGGAATCTCAACAACTTGACCATCACGACGAACATGAGCATTTGGCGTCGACATTTGCTTCAATGCTTCTATAGCTGCCTCACTTCTAGCTTCTTGAATAATTCCCAAAACCGCATTAAGTAAAACGACAAACATAATAATAGCCGCATCTGTCCATTCATTTGCAACTACTCCTGATAAAATGGCAGCTACAATCAGGACTATAATCATAAAATCTTTAAATTGGTCAATAAATCGCAAGAATAATCCACGTTTTTGCTTACCCACAAGCTCATTCAAGCCATCCGTCTTAAGTCTATCTGATACCTGTTGTAAACTTAGTCCCGTATTTATAGATGTTTTAAGTTGTTTAATGACATCTTCAGATTTTTGTTGATAAATTTCTTGTTGCACAATTTTTCCTCCAATTGATAAAAAAAAGACTTATGTCAAATAAAACATAAGTCTCACTTATTAAGATAAGTCCAGAGAATTATCATTCTCGGGTGTTGAACTTACCGCAATTGCTTGCCGTTACTCCCTTACTAGATTATATTATATTAAATAAATCTTAATGTTGGCAAGTAAGACGGCTCATTTTAATTATTTTTTTTATAAAAATCATCAAAAATCGTAATCGGCAAATGTCGCTTATGTTCGCTTCTTGTCCACAAATATTCAATCCGCTCAGCATCTACTTTAGCTAACTCTTTACCTTCAAGATAATCATCTATCTTATCATAGCTGACTCCTAATGCCTGCTCATCAGGCAAAGCTGGTCGTTTTTCTTCTAAGTCGGCAGTAGGTGCCTTTTGATATAAATGCTTTGGGCAATTCAATTCTTGTAACAGAGCTTTTCCTTGACGTTTATTTAATCTAAAAATAGGTAAAATATCAGACGCTCCGTCACCATATTTAGTAAAAAATCCAGAAATATTCTCAGCAGCATGATCTGTTCCGATAACTGCACCTTTATTGGCACCAGCAATAGCATATTGTACAATCATTCTTTGACGAGCTTTGATATTTCCTTTATTAAAATCGCTAATTTCAATGCCAGATTCTTCTAGGCTTTTCACTGTTGCATCTACTGCAGATTTAATATTAACTATCAAATCCTGATCAGCATGTTGAAATGCAACGGCATCAGCAGCATCACTAGCATCTTTTTGGACACCATAAGGTAATCTTACAGCAATAAATTGATACTCATTATCACCAGTTTCTGCTCTTAATTCGCTGATAGCCATTTGAGCTAACTTACCTGTTAAAGTTGAATCTTGACCGCCTGATATACCTAAAACATAAGTTTTCAATCCTGTATTTTTGAGTAAATATTCTTTTAAGAAATTAATTGAACGTCTAATTTCTTTTTTAGCATCGATTTTTGGAGCAACTTGTTCATACGCAATAATCTTTTTTTGTAAATCTCTCATTATTAGTCTTCACATTCCCTTTTTATTATCTGATTTCTAATTTTGCTAATCAAATGCATCTTATGATCATATAAAGCTTGCGATAAATCAACCGGATACTCTTGAGGATTCAAGCTACGTTTATATTCGTCCCATAATCCATCCAAATTAGTCATTGCAAACTTTTTAATTTCCTGTAATGAAGGCTCTACATAAACTTGTTTACCATCAACAAAAATATCTTTCAAAATTGGATAGGCAGTATAATTTGTCACTATTTTATTAATATAAGTATATTGTGGATGAAACATATAAAGAGCGTCTAACTTACGAGGATCCTCATTCCAACATGAAATCCAATCACCTTCATTTTTCTTTTCAGAATTAGCTGATATACGCCAGACCTGTTTCTTACCTGGAGTTGAAACTTTTTCTGCATTAGAAGATATCTTCAATGTATCATACATTTTGCCATCACTATGTTCAATCGAAACTAACTTATATACACCACCTAAAGCAGGCTGATCATAAGCTGTAATTAATTTGGTACCCACACCCCAAACATCTATTTTTGCACCTTGCATTTTTAAGTTCAAAATGGTCTTTTCATCCAAATCATTAGAAGCAAAAATTTTAGCGTTAGGATATCCAGCATCATCAAGTTGTTTACGGATCTTTTTAGAAATATAGGCCATATCACCAGAATCAATCCGCACACCTAAGAAATTAATCTTATCACCCATTTCATCTGCTACTTTAATAGCAGTTGGCACGCCACTACGCAATGTATCATAAGTATCGACCAAAAAGACGCAATCTTTATGCGTTTGAGCATATGCCATAAAGGCGTCATATTCATTACCAAATGCTTGAACTAATGAATGAGCATGTGTGCCAGAAATAGGAATACCAAATAATTTTCCCGCTCTAACATTACTCGTTGCATCAAAACCACCAATATATGCAGCTCGTGTTCCCCAAATTGCAGCATCTGTTTCTTGAGCACGCCTAGAGCCAAATTCCATTATAGCTTGATCGCCAACTGCAATCTTTACTCTAGCTGCCTTCGTAGCAATCAAAGTTTGAAAGTTAATAATATTCAAAATTGCAGTTTCCACTAATTGACATTGAGCTAAAGGACCTTCTACTTGTACAATCGGCTCATTAGCAAAAACTAATTCACCCTCTTGGGCAGACCTAACTGTTAAATTAATTTTCAAATTACGCAAATATGAAATAAAATCGTCATCATAATTTTCATTTTCTTTCAAATATTGCAAATCACTCTCGGCAAAATGTATTTTTTTAATATAATCAATCATATGACTTAATCCAGCAAATAAAGCATAACCATTACCAAAAGGCTCTTTTCTAAAATATACTTCAAAAACGGCTTTGCGTTCACTAATACCCTTTTTAAAATATGTATACATCATATTAATTTCATATAAATCTGTATGTAATATTAGTGAATCATCTCGATCTAATTCTGGATTAAACATTTACTTTCCCCCATACACTAGTAGTGCAATATTTAACAATTATATTCAAATTAACGAAACAACTTAGCATAAACTTTAGCTTGAAACTTAGTTTTGATATTAACTTTTAACATTGTAATAATTTTTCGCTTAAGTGATTTTTTCCCCTCCATCCATGTACCAGTAAATACATGGATTGTTTTTGATTGACCGGAAGGATTACATAAAATTCCATCTGGATAAACATGAACACCATCTTTGATAGTTTGTTCAAGATTATTAGGCTTAGCACCATATACTTTTTTCAAAATATCAGAAACAGATACTGTATTTACGCCCTTTAATTGATCACTAGCATCAAATTCGAAATTACGATCATCATAATAATCAAGCATATCTTTAATTAAAGGATGTTTAGGTTCTGCACCAAAAACAGCTGTAAATGGATTATCTATATTTTCAAATCCAACAAAGGCACGATTATCTAATAATTCATGTAAATCATCTAATACTAAGACATCAGTGTCTAAATAAATGCCACCCATTTCATAAATTGCTTTGGCCCTAATATAGTCAGACACAAAGGCCCATTTTTTTGCCTTATATGCTTGCTCAACATATTTATTTTCATGAATATCAAAATTAGATTCGTTCCATTCAATAATTTGATAATCTTTTAAATGTTTTGACCAAGTTTTCATACATTTTTGAATATTTTTGGGTTTTGGATTTCCTCCGACCCATACATAATGAATTATTTTTGGAATCATTATTTTACCTCAACTTTAGCGTAATCTTTAATTGCCTAATTTATAATAAAACAATTACTAATTTATTTCATTAACAATTGATATCCCTGGTCAATCTCAGCTAGCTGATTATAGATTGAAAAAGTATTTGCTAAATATTTCTTTTCCTTTTTAGCAATCATTTGCAATTGTTTCTTAGATAATTTAGAAATATTGACTAATTGATCAGACAAAGCTACTTCATCTCCTATATTGACAATGAAACCATATTCATCATCAGGAATCAATTTTTTGATATCACCAACCGTTGTACTTAAAAGTGGTAATTCATTATCCCCAGCTTCTAATAATACCAATGGAAAACTTTCAGAATATGAACTTAAAACAACTAAATCCATTTTTTGATAAAGTTTTGTTAGTTCAGTATGACTTAAAAAGCCATGAAAAATAACTTGATCTTCTAACTTTAATTCTTTAGCTAATTCTTTTAAATGCGGCAATTGACTGCCATCACCAGCAATATGCAACATTAATCGCTGGTCATCAGCAGCATGCAAAGCCTTTAATAATAAATCTTGTCCCTTAATTTTTTCGCAGCGAGCAACATTAATAATATTAAATTTATCATGCGTTAACTTAACTGGAATCTGATTTTTAAAGAAAATACCATTGTAAATAACTATTATTTTTTTAGGATCGATTTTCACTTGATCAGTTAATAAATCAGCAAATCTTTGTGTAATAGCAAAGATTTGGTCAGCATGACGCAAGGCCAAAATATTCAACTTAGTAAAAATTTTTCCAATTAAACCTTTATTAGCAAAATCAAGTAAAGGATCGGAATGAACAGTAACTACCCATTTGGCTTTAATTTTTTTATGGATTAAATATAAAAATAAATTAGCTCTGGGACCATGCGTATGAACAATATCAAAATTATTTTGATTAATATAATCGATTAAACGACGAAATACTTTAATATCATAACGACTATTAGACTCTAGACTTGTCACTTTAATTTTTGCTTCTTCGGCTGCTGCTTTAACTGGGCCTTCTGCTAGAGTTAATAGTTCATAATCTTTATTCCTCATTTTAGCAGCAGATAACAAATTGATAATATGGTATAATCCACCGCCATTTTCTAGACCAGCATTAATATGTAAAACTTTCATTAAATATCAGCTTTCTTTGTATCTCATCTAATCTTTTAATTTTTTCGATGTCGATATACATTTACAATAAACTTTGGCAAAGCCTGCATTCTACCAATCCTCGCTGGATTAGTTGCCAGCCTATAAAACCATTCCAGATGTATTTTTTGGAAAAATTTAGGAGCACGGCGAACCTTACCACTAAATACATCAAAGCTACCGCCAACTCCCATCATAATAGCAGGAACACCTTGTTTTTTCAAAATCGCTAATAACTGTTCTTGACGCGGACAACCTAAAGCAGCAAAAACCATATCAGGTTTTGCTGCCTTAATTCGCTTAGCAACTGTTTCTAAATCTTCTTTAAAATAGCCATCTTCAACCTTAGCTATTTGCAAATCAGGATATTCTTTTCTTAATTTTGCATCAACTAAGCTAGCAATTTCCGCTTTAGCACCAATTAAATATACCCGTTTTTTCTGCTCATTAGCAATCTTCAAAAACCAAACAAACATATCATAGCCAGTAACTCGTTCTTTTACGGGTGTATGTTGAATTTTTCCTGCTAAAACAATACCTATACCATCTGCAGTAATAAAATCAGCATCATTTTTGATTAAATTCATAAAAGCAGCATCATTATTAGCCTGCATCACAATCTCAGGATTAGCAGTCACAATTAAAGTAGACTTTTGATCCTTAATACGTTGCAAAAAAACTTTTTTGAATTCTAGCAAAGTTAAATTATCAAATTCAACGCCTAAGACATTAACTTTTTTCATTTTTTACCTCTTAATTATTTTTTTGATAACAGTGACAATATCTTGATTCAATTCTAAATGTAACAATGCCAAAATTAACCCATATATCAGCATTACCAGAATAGATTTATATGCCATATTAAGAAATGCGGAGTGAGTCAAACTAGGCATTAACATGCCACAAGCAAAAGTAATTATTGCTGCCAAAAAGTATTTAGGAATATCTTTAAAGACATATTTAAATTCATAATCCTTTCTAACAATCCAAATACGTAAAACACACACAATAGTTTCGGTAAATAAAATCGCAATCAGTGCCCCACAAGCTCCATATGCTATGTCTAAAATTGAGGCCGCAATACACTCAATAATAGCTCCAATAATTACCGGAATTGCATACTCTTTGTCTTTGCCATTAGCTAAAGCAAATTGATTGGCAAAAACACCACCTAAAGGGATAATCACTACAGTCAATGTAAACCAAAACATTAAATCGGTCATTGCCAAATATTTATTGCCGAAAAAGAAAGGAACAAATTCTTTGGTGTTAATCATCACTACTACTGCAAAAATAAGTCCTAACATAACAGTAGCCTCCAATGATTTTCTTAACATCACTCTTTGCTTTTCTTTTATTTCAGCTGCCATTTTCGGCATCATGACAATAGTAATACTGGTAATAATACCTAAAATAATCTTAGAAATTTTTTGAGAATTATCGTAGAAAGAAACTTGTGTTGAACTTTGAAACATCCCTAATAAAGGTTTATCCAATGCTGTATAAATTTGAGTAGCTATCTGCGGAATCAATAAAATGATAATTGCTTTAATAGTCTGCTGAAATTTATAAAAATGCTTAACCGGTTTAGCAACATATTGCTTAATATTAAGCCAAAAGACACACGATCCCAACAAAGTAGAAACTGACATAATCAGCATATATTTATCTAAATCTTGAGGATTTTTAACTAATAGCAATATCAAAGCAATTGATAATAGCTTAACACAAGTATTTCTTAAAACAACCTTACCAAATTCTGCTAATCCTTGAAAAAACCAGGATATATCCAATTGAGCGGAAATTAAGAAAGGCAACATAATAAAGAAATAATTCCAATATTTGATATGAATAAAAAGCAAGAAAATAATAAATAGTATTATCATCACTGAACTGGCCAAAGCCTGAAAATACCATAAGCCCCAAAAAGCCTCAGTCAGTTCTTCTTTATTACTATGAGCTCTAATTTTTGAAATCGTACGCATTCCAATGTATGAAATTGATAATGAACAAAAGACCATCAGAAATTGGATAACATTATTAACATTACTATAAATTCCATAACTACCTGGGCCAAGAGTTCTAGAAAGATAAGGTACTGTAATTAAAGGGATTAACACTAAAAATATTTGATAAATTGCATTATATAAAATATTAAGTAAAGTTTTTTTCACAAATATCCACCTTTTTACTTCAATGCATCAAAGCATCTCTTACAATTTTGTTGAAAGTCTATCTCATAAGTCATATTTAACCATTGGCGTCTTGCATGAGCAAAAGTATCAGTATCATTTTCTAAAATATCTAACAATTCTACAAAAGTATTAATTTTGGCACCAGGAACAATATCGGCATAAGGTCCCATCAACAACCCCCTAGTTTTCTCATACTCTTTCAAAAAATTAGTTACAAAATAGATTGGCTTATCCAAATGCAAATAGTCAAAATAAACTGAAGAGAAATCGGTAATCAAAAAATCAGTATTTCCTAGTAAATCATACATATCATAATTGAATTTAAATAAATCGATATCTTTCAAAAAATAAATATGATCATACTTCTTACATTTTTCATCTATTTTTTTCATCTCATATGGATGCAATTTTACAATTAAGTACTTATTTTTCTTTTGCAATACCTGTTCTAATTTAGACAAGTCAAAATAATCAAAGGCAAAAAAATTACCTCGACTAATTTTATCCATAATTGAATCATCTTCCAATTCATATCGAAAAGTAGGCATATAAACACCAATCTTGGCAGTAACATCCGTCACATTAAAATATTGCTTTAATATGTCAGCTTTTGTAACCTCAGGATTATATAAAGCATCAATTCTAGGAAAGCCAGTTCTAACATATTTCGAAGCTTTAACTGATATACAAGAAGTCATCAAGGTTTCATATAAAGAAGAACTTGAACTAATATAATCAGCCTTTTGCCAACTTTTAATGTTCCGACAATCACTTTTATATGATGTATTATTAGACATCAAAGCCATCTTTTTCAAAGGTATACCATGCCAAAAGCAAGATAGAACTTGCTTAGATTTAATTTTAAATGGTTGATGTGTTGTAAAAATATGCTTAGCTCGACCAATTTTTAACCATGTTTTGAAAGTAAGATGAGCTGAAGGCCAAGGTTCTACTAAAACAACATCTACTTCTGGATGATATTTCTTTAAATATCTATAAAATATAAATCCATTGGAGCCAGAACGACCTGCTTCATTCAAAATAACATATAAATTATTATCAGTGCCAACAAATTTCAATAAGAACATAATCAATTTAAAATATATTCTAAATAAATATGCTTTCATGAATACCTCCAGCCAGTTATACTTATTAACTGCTATCTATTTTAACAAAACTAACTATTTAAGTTGTTAAAAAAAGCAAAAATTTAATGTATAACCTGCTTTTTTTGCTAAAATATAACATATAAGGAGATATTTTATGAAAAAAGTAATCACATATGGTACATTTGACCTCTTGCATTATGGTCATGTTCGCTTACTAAAAAGAGCGAAGGAATTGGGCGATTATTTAATCGTCGCCTTATCTACAGATGAATTTAATGAATTAAAAAAACACAAAGAAGCATATAACAGCTACAATGAAAGAAAATATATTCTTGAAGCTATCAAATATGTTGATGAAGTAATCCCAGAAAATGACTGGAACCAAAAGATTACTGATGTTCAAAAATATAACATTGATACCTTTGTAATGGGTGATGATTGGAAAGGTAAATTCGATTTTCTCAAGGAATATTGTAATGTAGTTTATTTACCTCGCACACCAGGGATTTCTACAACTAAAATTAAACATGACCTACATAATTAAAAAATAAACTATAAGATATAAGCCCCAAAATTTTGGGGCTTTTGTTATGGGCAAAAATAAATATTAAACTTGTAATTTATAAAAACTGGTACCTTAATTCCACTATCGTCATCCATTTTCAATCCTAAAGCCTCTGTGTTTAACATCTTAACAGTTTAATAATATGACATTAATATTATTAAAAATAAAAATAGTCGTATTTGATTTTAATGTTCAAATACGACTATTTAACTTTGACTTAACAATTTGTATCTTTGAAAAATAAAAATTATCATGCTTATTTATAATGCTAATAGAATCAATTAAATATATTCGTTAAAAGTACTAAGATAATTCAAAGAAAATATTTTTTATACAATCTAACTATTTATATTTAACAAGAAATTTATTGAGCAATTTACCATATTCTGTTATACCAACACCCACTAAAAAATCTTTAATTTTTATACATTTTTCGTAATACTTAATATCATTTGTACGACGATAAAAAATTATATTTTCAAAAAAACAGAATGCTGACTTATAAAATAATAATTCTGGTTTATTTTTTATTTTTTCTCCATTTTCCATGAAATAATCTATACTTTGGTATTTATTGTCATTAAGTGCAAAATTTAATATATTTGTTATTATAGCCAGCAAAACTACTTGCATTTTAGTATTTTTTGTATTAATATACCTCTCTATAATTTTCTTGGAAATTAGTATATTGCTATCAAGTTCATAGAATTGCATAAAATTACAAAATAATGCCACATTTGTATCATTGAAATCGTATATATTAAATATTTTTTCTTTGATCTTGTTTCTTAATTTTAAGTTTGGAGCTTCACTAGAAGGTTTCATAGCTTCTATCCATGCATCTATAATAAGCTGCTCTTCTTCTTTATCTTTTATTGACAAATTACTAGCTTCTAATAAAGGTTTTAAATGCTTAACTTCCTCAATATTATTTTCATAATAAGCTTCAACCATCGTATTATTAAAATCCTTTATCTGCTGATATTTAAGCTCATCAGTCGAATTTAGTTGACTAAAAAATTTCCATAATGGAATATTATTATAATTAAGCAATTCAATTAAACTATCTGCTGTAATTCGATTAATATTTTTTTCGACCTTTGAATAGTAAGATTGACTAACAATTAAACCACGCTTCGTAAATTCGGCCTGTTTTTTTCCTTGACTAACACGATATTTTTTTAATAATTCACCAATTGTCATAAATATAGCCTCTACTAAAATTCAAATACGACTATTTTTAAAACTCATTCTAATTTTTTGCTAAAATAAAGTCAACATTAAATTTATAAAAAGAGGTTTAAAAATTATGGACGTGTTTTTAAAAAATAAATATTATAGAAGATTTTCTATTGCTAGTTTTTTATCTACTGCTGGTGATATTCTTTTTTATTTAGCATTTTTGACCTATGCAAGTAAATTGAAAAACTATTCTTTAGCTTTATCGTTAATTGCTATCTCAGAATCAATACCAAGATTATTAGATATATTTGGTGGATATTTAGCTGATAAAACACGCAATAAATTAAAAAATATTTTTTGGATGGCTATCATTAGATTTTTCCTTTACGGCTTAGTAGGATTTTTATTTATTACTCATATTTCACAATGGAATCTAGTACTGATTATAATCGTTATTAACTTTATTTCTGATATAGTTGGTACTTATTCAGCAGGATTGTGTGCTCCAATAATTGTAGAACTAGTTGATAAAGAAAAATTTGCCGAAGCTGAAGGATTTACAAATGGTCTGGATGAGGTTTTTAGTACTACTGCCCAATTTGTAGGATCAGGATTACTGCTCTTCTTATCTTATTCAAATTTAGCTTTTATTAATGCATTTACATTTTTAGCTGCTGGACTTTTATATTTGAGTGTTGGACTTCGTCATACCAAGGAAAATACACCGCTTGCATCAACCGAAGTAAATGATCAGAATTTTTTTGCAACAATGAAATCTTCATATATACAAATAAAAAAGGCGTCTGGTTTATTATCTACCGTTTTAGTCATTGCACTACTTAATGGTGCATTATCTGCAATGGGGTCACTATTACCAATAATTATGGCTGGACATCGTTCCACTATGTTAATCTCTAATTATAGTTTTACTCTTGCGGTAATCGGAGTAGTAATAAGTGTGGGATCGATCTTGGGAAGTGCTTTTGGACCACAATTATTCAAAAAACAATCAGTTTTTATTATAGTTATGATCGCTATTGTTTTAAGCATCGCTACTACTATTGCAGCATTTTTAACTAATATTTATGCAATCTTGCCATTTTACTTATTATTAGCTGCAATCGCAAGTACTGCTTCACTTAAAATGCAACAATGGTTAGTCACTACTATCGACCAAACAATCTTAGCTTCAAGTATGGGCTTACTCAATACAATCATCATGGCTACTGCCCCAGCAATGACTATGTTCTTGACAACTATTTCTGGTTTAACTAACGTTAAATATTCACTATTGGTTCTTTTAGTAATTGAATGTATTAGTTTCATTGTATCAATCAAACTAAATGCAAAAGATAAAATGAATAATGTAGAAATTAGCTAAGCTATTCAACTATAAGATAAAAGCTCCAAAATTTTGGGGCTTTTATTATGGTCAAAATAATTATGAAATTAATCATATATTCTAAATTTTCTGTTCATATCATTTTTCAAAAGTAAATTCAAATCTATCTGCCACATAGAAAGCTCGAACGTATTCAAAAGGCATTTTATTTTGTAAAAAAGTAACTTGACGCCTAGTAACCAATGCCTCACCCTTATTGACTGATAAAAGTCGAGCATCCATCTCAGTAGCAATAGTAGCACCAATATTTTCTACTACCTTACCTATTTGATAGCCACCTTTTTCAATTAAAGTCTGATACAATCCGGCAGATAACTCTGCTTTAGAAAAATTTTTGACTAAAGTATATGGAATTGTCGCTACTTCATAGCAAATTGGAATATTATCAGCAGATCTTACACGTTCCATTCGTAAAACTTCATCAATAGAATTTAAATCTAACTTTTCTCTTTCAGTCAATGATGGTTGAGTGACACGATAGGAAATCAACCGAGTAGAAGCCGTCTGATGATTCAATTTGGTAATATCTGTGAATGACATTATGCCCATCATCTTTTCTTTTACCTTTTGACTAGCAACATATGTCCCACTGCCTAACCGACGCTCTAAAATGCCCTCATCTTCCAATGTTTTAATAGCCTGTCTCAAAGTCATACGTGAAACATTAAATTCTAAAGCTAATTTTCGCTCAGCTGGAATCCTTGCACCAACTGCATATTTTTTATTTTCGATGTCTTTCTTTAGTTGATTATGTATTTTAATATAAACAGGTTCTTGCATTATATAGTACCTCTTAAATGTAATTTTAACCTAAAGCCCATAGTAGCACCATATTATTGATTATATAGAATAAAGAGAGGTCATCCAAGGATGACCTCTCTCCATTAAGGGTTGGGTGTTCTAACGAACAATTGGGTTAGCTGGATTCGAACCAGCACATGACGGCACCAAAAACCGTTGCCTTACCACTTGGCTATAACCCAATAACAATGGAGGAGAGTGGATTCGAACCACTGAACTCAGAGAGAACGGTTTTACAGACCGGCGCGTTTAGCCACTTCGCTACTCCTCCAAAACGTTACTTAATTATGATAATCAAAAATATACTAAATTGCAAGCATTTTTGGATATTTTAGCTAATTTTTTATATAAAAAACGATAGAAATATCTATCGTCTTAAAAATTATTTGATTTGATCTATGTGTTCCTTAATAATATCTGCAGATTTTGCCAACTGAGCATATTCATTATCTGTCAATTTCAATTTAACAACACGCTCAATTCCATTTTTGCCAACTATTGCTGGATATCCAATATATGTTCCAAACTCTTCTAAATAAACAGATACAGGTGCAAAAAGATGTGCATCACTAAAAATTGCTAAAACTAGTTTCACAGCACAAGTAGCAATTGCATAGCTAGTATATCCTTTACCACGAGCAACGATAAATGAATTTTTATTTGATTGAGCACTCATTTGAGCTAATTTTTGGTCATCAAATATCTCTAATACAGATTTACCATTAACACTAACAGTTGACCAAGCAGAAAATTGTGATGAGCCATGTTCACCTAAAACAAAGCCTTGTACATTTCTCGGATCTTGTCCTAATTCCTCAGCAACAATTCGTTGCATTCTAGCTGTATCTAAAAAAGTACCAGTTCCAAATATTTTGTTGTGAGGTAATCCTATTGTTTCTTGTAATAGAGTAGTAATAGCATCACACGGATTAGAAATATTAATAATGATTCCTTTAAAACCTGTCGCTTTAATTTTTTCACCTATTTCTTTGGCATTCTTGCTATTTATTCCAAACTCGCCAAAACGGTCACCATTTTCGATAACTGCAGAAATTTTACCAAATGATGTGATGATTATATCAGCATCAGCTAATTGACTCCAATCTTGCATATAGACATTAACATGATAATCATTACGAGCTAATGTATCTCTTAAATCATTATATTCTGCAACTGCTTTTCCTTCATTTGCATCAATCAAAACCATTGTATCTACGACACCATGCGTAAATAAAGTATAAGCTACTGTAGCACCTACATGACCTAACCCGATAATTCCTACTTTTCTCATAAACAAACCTTCTTACTTATAAATATAAAAATAATTATAACAAATCAGTCTAGCGGACATATATAAGAAAAACAAAAAAAGAGTAGGATTAATACCTACTCTTTAACAGGTTGGGTTAGCTGGATTCGAACCAGCGCATGACGGCACCAAAAACCGTTGCCTTACCACTTGGCTATAACCCAATAATCTACGTCAATTACAACTGACATAGACTATTATATATAACTTTCAAAAAATGTCAACGACTTTTTTCACAATATTGCCTAATATGATTTTTAGTACCAGCAAAATACCACATCCCTGCTTGCTCATCACTAACTAATGATTGACCATCTATTGGTGCTTGAAGGGATTCAGTAAAAATTTTTTCATACTCAGCTACTGTCAACCTTTTCCTTCTATTAAGTATCAAGTAAGGATCTATTATTTCATTACGATAGCCAGCTTCAATATTGAAAGTGAAAAATTCTGCCATAGCACCCGAGCCGTAGGAAAATAAACCAATCAAGTCATTCAATTTCAATTCAGCATGTACTAATAAACTTAATAACCCGAGATATAGTGAACCTGTATAAATATTACCGACTTGCTTACTTAATTCGATACTATTTTTAAATTCATTGGTTAACTTCTTTGCATCCCTCTCAGCAAGATTAGCAATAGCTAAATTATTGGCTTTTAAACCCATTTTAGTAAAAGGTAGATGGTATAATAATGCCTTAAAATTGCTAATATCGACATGATTTTGTTTTTGATAATTTTTAAAGGTATATTCAAAAAAATCCAAATAAACTTGAGTTGAATATTTACCATCAACTAAAGCCGTTGCACTTCCTGTTGGTCGCCAAAAATCATTGATATCTTTACTATATGCACTAGTTTGCGGATTAATAGATAACATAGCTGGATCTTTTTTGATTAACAAACTGATACTACCTGCACCTTGTGTCACTTCACCAGCTGTATTTAAGCCATATCTTGCAATATCACTACCTATTACTATAGCTGTTTTATCAGCATGGGTACTAATATAATCATAAGCGGTGAAAATAGCTGCAGTTAAGCCAAAACATGCCTCTTTAATTTCAAAAGTTCTCACTGATGCCTTTAATTTTAAAGCCGATTTAACAAATAAAGATGCCGATTTAGATTCATCAACACTACTTTCTGTACCTACGATTAGTAACCCTACCTTATCAATATCAATTTTAGGCAAATATTGCTTAGTTGCGTTTATAGCCATAGATACAGCATCTTGACTAATATCTGCTACAGACATCTTTTCTTGACCAATACCTTTCAGATATTTATTAGGATCAACATTACGAGCCATAGCTAAATCTACCATATCTACATATTTATTAGGCGTATAAAATCCGATCTTATCTATACCAATTTTCATCAATTATCCTGCTTTCTAATTAACTCCAAAATTTGTTTGGCATCTGTTAATGTAAACTTTTGATTAGCAATCATTTGATTTAAAACCTGCTTTTTTTGATTATGGTCTGCTTCTAGTTGAGCAACTACATTTCTAGCCTGCAATTTCATATGTCCAGCATTAATGCCTTGACTAGTAATTGCATATAGTGCTGCAAAATTATTTGCTAATCCGATGCTGGCAATTATATTTGCTAATTGTTGTGCGTTAACTTTACCTAATAAAGAAAATGATTGTTGTACATCTTTTCTAGCAGATATTGAACCACCAACAACACCAATAGCTAATGGCAGCGTCAAACAACCAATCAACTTATTTTCTTCTATTTGCCATTTACTTAAACTTGTATAATGTCCATCAATGCTAGCTTGCACCCCACAAGCTGATTCTACAGCTCGATAATCATTACCACTAGCTAATAAAACAGCATCCACACCATTCATAATTCCCTTATTGTTGGTTACTGCCCGATAAGGATCAACTTGACCAATTCGGCTCAGCTTAGCTATTTTAGTTGCTAAATGCGTACCCACTAATTGTAGGGGAATTTCTACTTTTGCTTGAACAAATTGACTAGGATAATTAGATAAAATAGCACAAAGCAATTCAGATATACCAGTCATTTTATGCAATCTTTGACTGATATCTTCCAAAATAAGGTTAGTTTTATTAGCTCCCATAGCATCTGCTGGATCAACCAAAGTGCGTAAATAGAGCATATCTTCTTTAACAAAAGTCTCTATCTTGCGTAAGCCTCCACCATGTTTAATTAAGCTATCAAACTTTTGATTAACCGCTTCAATTATATTTGGCAATTTATTTTGCAACATCACTAAATTAAATTGAGAATTAATTTCGCAAATAATCTGTCCATAAATTCCCTGACGTTGACATATGCACTTAGTTCCACCAGCCAAATTGAAAAATTTGGCACCATGATTAGCAGCAGCAACCACTGATGGTTCTTCGGTACACATTGGAACACAATAGGTCTGCTCATTAACTATCAATTCTTGAACAACTCCTAATGGCAAGGTAATTTTAGAAACCACATTTTCACTTAATTGATCTAATCTATCTAATTCAGTAGCATCTATATCAACAAAATTGATTCCCTTATTAAGATAATATTGACGACGTTGCATCGCACTTAATTCATAAAATTTCATTTTGTCACACATTCAATATTACATGCGATCGCTTGACCGCCACCAATACATAATGAAACTAAAGCATTATGCCCCGACACTTGATGTAAATTGTTAATTGCTGTAGCAACTAATCGCGTACCTGTTGCTCCTAATGGATGCCCTAAACTAATAGCTCCACCTGCAATATTTAATTTGTTATTAGGTATTCTTAAATCTCTAGCTACTGCCACAATTTGAGCAGCAAAAGCTTCATTTATTTCAATAACATCATAATCATCTATAGTAGTATTAGTGTTGTTTAGCAATTTTCTAATAGCATAATATGGTCCATATCCCATATAGTTAGGATCACAACCAATTTCAATAAACTGACCTAATTTAGCGATAGGCTTTAATTTTAATTCTTTAACCTTGTCACCAGTAGCTAAAATCAAAAAGCTAGCTCCGTCACTCAAAGGAGAAGAATTTCCAGCAGTAACTGTACCATTTTCCATAAAAACTGACCTCAATTGAGCTAATTTTTCTAATGATGTATCAAAACGGACGTTTTCATCATTAACTAAAATTTCATTTTCTTTTTTAAAAGGAATAATTTCTTGAGCAAACCAATCACTTTTAATTGCTTTGATCGCCTTTTGGTGTGACTCATAAGCATATTGATCCATTGCATCCCGACTAATCTTATGAGCTTGAGCTACCATTTCAGCAGTTATGCCCATTGCTTGATGCGAAAATGCGTCATTTAAACAATCATGCATCAAGGTCCATTGCAAATGATCTTGCGAATGATCCTTGAATTGCGATTCTACAAAAAAAGGTGCTTGCGTCATATTTTCAACACCACCAACAGCTACCATATCAAAATCACCTATTTGCATTTGAGCCTGAGCTAATCGCATTGCCTTAAGACTAGAACCACAAACATCATTGATTGTAGTAGAAATTGTTTCTTGACTGAGACCACAATGTAGTGCAACCTGTCTAGCAGGGTTCTGTCCTAATCCAGTAGAACATACATTGCCAATATAAACGGCCTCAATTTGTTTTTTAGGCAGTTTATTTTTACTCAGCATTTTTGATAACAATTGACTTGCCATATCAATTGGATTTTGATCACTAAAAAATCCACGAAATTTACCAAAAGGTGTCCTTTTAGCATCTATAATATAGATTTCTTTCATTCACATTACCTCTTCGTATTTATCTGTAAGTAATTATAAACATGTATATCAAGATTTGTATTTACTAATTCTTAATAATCAGTTGTTAAATAGCATCAATATAGCTTTTAGCAATTTTTTTAATTTTTAGTAAAGATTATCCAAATATAACAATATCGACTTATATTTGTAACTTTATTGAAACATACGTAGGGTAACATATACAGTAACAATAAGTTTATTAAAAAGGATGGTTTCATGTTAAGTAAAAAACATTTTTTAAAAACATTTATGATTTCATGCTTGATTTTAATATCAATCTTTACTTTTAATTCATTCAATAAAGACAATTCAGCTCAAGCAGCAACAAAACAAATAATTAGAATCAACTACGTTCCTAATTATGGCATTGCTGTTTGGGATAATTATGATAATGGACATGTTACTGGTCAGTACTTAGCAAACAATTCAAGATGGGTTGTTATTAAAACTGTTAAAGATGCTGAAGGTAATACTTGGTATGACTTAGGTAATAACCAATGGATTATGGCTAAATATACAGTTGATGAAAGCAGTGTATCTCAAGCAGCTAATGATGCTGAAACTGAAGCAAAAAATTGGATCGCATGGCGAGAATCACGTGGTAGCTATACTGCAAGAAATGGTCAATGTATTGGTAAATATCAGCTTTTAGCAGCTTATCTTCATGGCGACTTTTCTCCAAGAAATCAAGAACTTGTAGCTAATAATTATGTTTATGGTAGATATGGTTCATGGGTTAACGCCAAACAATTTTGGATTAACCATGGCTGGTATTAAAAAAATATACGATAAAAAACACCTCCTAATTCTAGTTAGGAAGTGTTATTTTTTTAGCTTAATTATTAAATTTTACTTTTTACTGTAGTATTGTTTAAGTCCATGTAATCCTTTCAAAAGTAACAGTGATAATACAAAAAATATTATCGAAAATTTTATATTAGTATCATAAGCTACAAAAACATAAATCATCGCAATAATGGCAAATAAAATTTCACCATAAGAACTAGTACACCATATTTTCTTACATACTGAATTATCTGGAAATT
The DNA here is from genome assembly GCF_000160875.1 of Lactobacillus iners DSM 13335. Lineage (GTDB taxonomy): Bacteria > Bacillota > Bacilli > Lactobacillales > Lactobacillaceae > Lactobacillus > Lactobacillus iners. Next base: position 369,000 of record NZ_GG700805.1, on the reverse strand, counting down.
GCTTAATCAAAATATTCAGTATTTCTGTTAATAGTACAATGATTGCTGCTAAACATAATAAAATGATTACAATACCATTTCCATTCATTTTAATACCTCTATTTTATAAATAATTATCAAATTCTAACCGATAGTAATAATATAAGTGATATTATTATGATGATATTATATAATATTAATGTTTTTTTAAAAAGATGAGTTTGAATATTTTATTTATTATTTAAAACAAAAAATCCGTCAAGCAACTAAGCTCAACGGATTTTTTGCAATATCTATCGTTTCAATGCTATGAAATTTAACTTTCATAACATATGATAACGTTTTCAACTAACATTGTCAACACTTTTTTTGAAAGCATTTTCAATCTTTATTCTACAGTTTGCGTAGACATCTTCTTGTCTTTATATACATACATTGCAAGACCTATCACTAGTCCAACTAATGCTGGAACTACCCATGATAATCCAAATTCTGCTAATGGCAACATTTCTCGATATTTAGCTACAGCAAGACCAAATGCACTATGGCTAACTACTGCTGGAAAGGCTACCACCATATCACCTAAAGCAGGAACAACAGTAAATAAAACTACAAAGAAATATACATAACTATTACGTTTAAATAAAGGTGAACAAACTGATAATAAAATCAAAACCATCGATAATGGGTATAAGAACATCAACATTGGTGTTGACCATGCTATAATTTGCTCTAATCCAAAATTAGCAACCACAAAAGAGGCAAAAGTAGTTAATGCTAACCAAGTATGATAACTAACGGCTGGAAAATGTTTGTGAAAATCTTGAGCAAAAGCAGCTACTAACCCAACTGCTGTTGTTAAACATGTTACAGTAATTAATACTGCTAAAACTGCTTGTCCAAAAGCACCACCATAGTAATTAACAATTTGTGTAAAAGCTACACCACCATCACCTGATAGTTTAAAATGACCTAATGACATGGCACCAGCTACAATCAATAGTAAGTAAATAAATGCAACAGCAGCCATACCTACAAAACCTGATTTAGCAACGACTTTGGAAACATCACTTTCTTTTCTTTGACCCATTTGACGAACAGCTGTCACTACAGTAACACCAAAAGCTAAACCAGCTAATGCATCCATAGTGTTATAGCCTTGCAAAAAACCATTGATCAATGATGCATTAACATAATCTTTAGTTACAGCTGCTGTCATTGGATTGCCTAAAGGACATAAAAAGGCAACTAAAAACATAATAAATAGTAATGCCAAAAATAAGGGATTTAAAACTTTACCTACATTATCTAAGATATGGTTTTCATGATATGAGAAACCAAAAGCCAATAAAAAGAAGACGACTGAAAAGATAAATAATGCTAATGTATGATTATTTGAGCCTACAAAAGGTTCTACACCTACTGTAAAAGATACAGTAGCTGTACGCGGAGTACCAAACAATGGACCGATCGTAGCATGAATCAAAACCATAAATACCAAGGCAAAACCTACTCCTAGAGGCTTACCTACATCAAAAACACCTTCAGATTTTGTCACTGAAATAGCCAAAACTGATAATAAAGGCAATAAAACACCAGTAATCAAAAAACCAATCGTAGCCACAATCCATTTTCCACCAGCTAATTGACCCAAATGTAATGGGAAAATTAAGTTGCCAGCTCCAAAAAATAATCCAAATAGTAGCGAGCTAACAACCAGATATTCCTTTAATGATAACTTTCTAGAATTATAAGGTTTCATATTATTCCTCCAAAAAAATAAAAATATCAAACCAATGAAAAACGCCCCTCAATCGATCAATCAATATCGATTAAGGGGCGCAAATTAAAGCACGGTACCACCCTAGATTTGTCTACACACATCTATGTAAAACCTTTTATCACGTACAGCAAATAATATTGCGATACGCTTCCACTATAATGGGTGTACCCAGCATGTCTTCAGTCAACATGTGCTCAAAAGTGATTTTCAACAATATTTGCACTATCTCCTCACACCAAATCGAGACTCGCTTAAGCACAAATATAATCTACTCTTCTTTATCATTGCATTTGATTTATTAATTTATGATTTTAATTCTAATTTCAGCCTAATTATTTGTCAAGCCTTTTTATATATTTTTTATCAATTTATGCAAAAAAATGTTTAATAATTTTTTTATATGCATCTATTGTTGCATAAAAACTTGGTATCGTTGTATATTCGTTAATTTTATGAGCTACTTGCCATGTATCTGGTCCATAAATAAATACTGGTAAATTGTGATGTTTTTTGATGAAAACACTAGCATCAGTTGCTCCATTAAAAACATCTTTATTAACCTTTCGATGTTGTGGATAAAATTGCTGGTAAGATTGTTGTGATATTTCGATTGCATCCTTAATAAAATTACTTTGAGGATCAGTTTCTATTGGCAAATATGAATAAATTAATTCAAATTGTAATTTAGCATCCAAATCGATATTAACTTTGTCCACTAATTGTTTTAGTTTTTTAATAACATTATCATTACCAAATGCAGTAGTTGGTCTAACATTACCTAATAATTCAGCATGATCTGGAATTGTATTAACCTGATCTCCCCCATGCATCACAGTAATACTATGTTTAACTGAACCTAAATATTCATCAAAAGGTGCATCATCGAATAAATTCTTTTCTCTGCGATAAAATTCTACTAAAGCATCAAACGCATTCTTACCTTTTTCGGGCATTGACGAATGGACAGACAATCCAACACTGCTGATACGATAACTTAAGCTACCAGAATGTGCAAAAATAATATCTCCATCTGTAGATTCACCAACAATTAACGCAGCTAAATCATCAGCTATCCCTTGTTCTTCAAATCTATTAGCACCAGGAGTTCCATTTTCTTCACCAGCAGTAACAATCCAGCGAATACGACCTTGTGGCAATTTCCCTGAATTAGATAATTCAATTAATGCAATCGCTTGTGCAGCTAACCCACTTTTCATATCACTAGCACCACGACCATATAATTTATTACCGATAATAGTAGGCTCTAGCGGGTTAGTATTCCATTTAGTAAGATCACCCAATGACACTGTATCCATATGACCTGTTAGTCCTAAAATTTTTTCACCTTGTCCTACTTCTACTAGTAAATTGGCACGTTTATTACCAAAAGCATCGATTTTGGCTGTTAACCCATGTTGTGATAACAATTTTGATAAATATTCTGCCACCTCAATTTCATTGCCATTAGCAGAGTTAATCTTAATTAAATCACATAAAACTTGTAATTTGCCTTTTTCATCCATAACTGTCACTCCTCCAATAAAAAACGGAATACTTTCACGTAATCCGTTATCTTGTGCTTTTAACATTAGATTAGCTGATTATGATTTAACAGTTTTCTAGCTAATAACAATTATAACTTAATATCCCATGCAGGAATTTGTGTATTACCATAATATTTTTTGTAAAGCTGCTTAACTTTATTAGTTTGGTAAACTTTAATAATTTTCTTAAATAGTGGATTGTTCTTGTTCTTTCTAGTTGAGCAAATAATATTTATCCATTGTTTAGAATCTTTATTAACAGGTTCTGTATATATTGCTGAATTTGTCTTTAAACCTGAAGCAATTGCATAATTATTATTAACAAAAGCTGCATCCACATCACTTAATGTTCTGGCAGTTTGCTCTGCACCTATTTCTTTTAACTTAAATTGCTTTTTATTAGTTGCAATATCTTTGATAGTTGCTAATTTTGAACAATTCTTTTTAAAAGTGATCAAACCAGCATTTTTCAATACAAATAATGCACGTGATTCATTAGTAGCATCATTAGGTAAAGAAATTGTTGCACCCTTAGGTAACTTCTTTATACTCTTATATTTATTTGAATATAATCTAATTGGAGCTATAAAAGTTTTACCTATAGAAACAATTGTTCCCTTATTTGCCTTATTCCAAGCATCAAGGAATGCCTGGTGTTGGAAGGCATTTAAATCAATATCTCCATTTTGTAGAGCTTTATTTGGTTGAGTATAGTCAGTAAAGTTTTTGATTTTAACATTAATACCATACTTATCTTTAATATCTTTTCTAATAATTTTCCAAATGGCTTCATCTTGTTTGGATTGACTTACTACACCGATTGTGACATTCTTTTCACTTGAGTTTCCTTTACGATTTAGTGTAAAGAACCCCACAATTATCAACAATACAGCTACAACAGTTACAATTATATTTCTTTGGTTTTTCATAAGGATTACCTTCCTCTTCTAATTTTTTCAACTTAATTATTTTTATAAACAAAAAAGTCGTCCTTTATCGAAAGATAAAGGACGACTTATCGCGATACCACCTTTTGGTTCATCAAATCTTCACAGATTTGATCTCTACAAGTTTCTCCAAAAATATTATTTTCGGAAATACCTTGCACTAATAACGTGTGCAAACCCGTTGACAGCTAACTATCGCTATCACCATTCCAAGCCCATATTCGGTCAGCTTCAAATACTTCCTTTCACCACAACGGAAGCTCTCTAAAATTATCCACTAACTTACTCTGCTTTTCGGTATGTTTCATAAAATTAATAAGTTGATATTGATTATACTCATAAAATAAATTTGGGTCAACCTTTTTTGAAAGTATTTTATTTTTTCTCGACAATTTTATTATCTTTGATTGCAAAATCAGTCAATTTGAACTTAATTGGAGCCTCATCTTCACCTTTTGATACATACAATACACCAGATATAGCTGAAACCTCACTGTTTGGATACTTCTCAATTAAAAATGCTTTGACAGAATCTAAAGTTACTTTCGTTAAAGCAGTTGGATTAACATTTTCAACTGAAAGTTCTTTTTGAGGATCAGCTTCTGATTTTTGATCAGTCTTTTCTTCTCTAGCTGGTAAAGGTTTAATTGATTTTATTTGACCATTTTCAACTGTAAAATCATCATCTACATTAAAGTAAACAGGATTACCGTCAGCCTTAATACCATATATACCAATCTGATTACCAAAACTTGAAATATCGTTTTCATCATCAATGTGATAATATTGTTTCAAATAATTTTTAACTGCATCAATATTTTTACTTACAGTAAAGGTAACTAATTTCTCTTTATTTTCAATAGACCATTTCATTGCAGCTACAATATCTCGAGCAGTAAATGATCCATATTCACCAGCTTTAGCAGCCTGTATAATTTGTTTGATGGTTAAAGCATGATAATGATCACCATTATGGCAGAAGTAGAAAATGTCTTTTTTAATCGGTTGGCCATTTTCATCTGTTTCAGAGCCATAAACTGGTCGTGTTTCATTGGTTAAATCACCAAATCCTTCCATATCCACGATACCACGCATATCTTTTTTCTTTAAAAATTCACGCAACCCATCTTTAACTTCAGGTTTTACCTCATCATATGTAAAAATCTCATTATTTTCAACAGTAATATTTGAATAATCTTTAGGACGTTCATCAATATATTCAGCATTTGGATAGTGCGATTTTGGATTTTCATGCACTACAGTAATTTCTTGACCATTTTTATACAAATGCCAATGATCACCATGATCAACTATCTTATCAATACCTTCTGGCCAATCAATTTCAACATTAGTATTATGCTGACTGTGAGTGCCGACGTATTGACCAAATTTAGCATTTGGATATAAAGCACGTGGATTGGTATAAGTAATTCCTTCATTACCCTGCGAATCGTAGATATGATAATGATCTTCATGTTGTAAAATTTTAATAATATCATATCTATCAATCTTCCCTTTTTGACCTAAAACAGGAACGATTTTCAAATTAGCAATGGCATCTTTATTATCATCATGCTTATCTTCAATGTGCGTTGAAGGTTCATTATTTTCAATGTGTGTTGAATGTTCATCATTTTCAGAATGATGATCAGCATGTGTGCCAACATATTGACCAAAAACTGCATCTGGATATAGAGCACGTGGGTCTGAATATGTGATTGACTCATTACCTTCTGCATCATAAACATGATAATGATCACCATGTTGTAAAATTTTAACTATGCGATTCTTATCTACTTTTTTTTGCCCTAAAACATTTACAAATTGTAATTGTTCAATATTTTGTGCTTGTTGATGATCAGCATGTGTACCAACATATTGACCAAAAACTGCGTTTGGATATAAAGCACGTGGATCTGAATATGTAATTGACTCATTACCTTCTGCATCATAAATATGATAATGATCACCATGTTGTAAAATTTTAACTATGCGATTCTTATCTGCTACTTTTTTACCTAAAACTGATACTAGATGTAATTGCTGTTTAGATGTGACTTTTTGAGTTGCATGCTGACCATGTGTACCAACATATTGACCAAAGACTGCATGTGGATACATACCACGTGGATCTGAATAACTGATAAATTCCTTACCACTTGCAGTATAAATATGGAAATGATCACCGTGTTGCAAAATTTTAACAACACGATCTTTAGCTAAGGCCTTAGTGATTGACGCTGTACCACGTGATCCATGATGCCCTGTATATTTAGTAACCCTAATATGAGGGAACATCGAGCTTGGATTTTGGTAAGTTAAGTACTCATTGCCATCAGCTGTGAAGACATGCCAGTGATTACCATGAATCTTAATAGCGACAACTTTTTTATTCTTAAGTTGTGCCAAAGTAACAACATTAACCAATTCCAAACTTGTCGAGTCACTCATCTTATTTGGATCTGTATATGTGATATGTTCCTTGCCATCAGCTGTAAAGACATGCCAATGATCACCATGTTTAATAATTTTGACAATATCACTCTTTTTAAATGAGTCTGAATCTACTAAAACTTTAGTAGTCTTATCTTTTTGATATGTAGTCTTTTTAGTTACAAACGAATGATTAATATTTTTCGTAGCCTTGTTAGCACCCTGATTATTACCACAAGCTGATAATATTGTTGCTGAAATTAAAATTACACCTAATTTGGCAAGACTTTTTTTATTTTTTTTATTCATTACAAACTCCTAATTTTTCTTTATTATCATTGTTAAAATCAACCAGATAACCGATATCAAAACAATTACTGAACCGGGCTTTAAATTAAAGAAATACGATATAAATAATCCTGTATAAACGAAAGTCACCGACAATAAAATGGATAAAAGCAATGTTTTTTTATAGGTTCTAGCAATTTGCATAGCACTGACTACTGGAATAACAAGCAGTGACGAAACAATTAATGATCCAATTGTTTTAGCAGAAATTGATATTGCTACTGCACTTAAAAATGTCACCATAAAATTAATAAATTTAACATTAATACCTAAAATAGGGGCAGCTTTAGGATCAAATACACACAAATATAAAGTATTGTATAAAAGATATGAACATACTATTACAAAAAGTGATACTGCAATGACTAAATAAAATTCAGAATCACTGATTGTTACAATTGATCCAAACAAATAGGCACTAATTGAATTAGCATTATTAATAAAACTCATAAAAACACCAGCTAATCCAATTGAGGCAGCCAAAATAATAACTGTTGAAATCTCTTGATATGCCTTCAACTTATTACGAATCAGTTCAATACCTAATCCAGCAACAATACAAGCTGCAATCGAAGCCAGTAATGGATCAAATCCAAAACATAAGCCAATAGCTACACCAGCTAAGGATGAATGTGCCAATGTATCACCAATCATCGAAAGCCGTTTTAATAGAATTGGTAACCCCATTGTTGGCAAAATAATCGCCAAAAACATTCCTACAATAAAAGCACGACGCATAAATTCATAATCAAATATTTCTAACATCATTTCACCACTAATTGTTGCAAATCACTACGTGACAAAATATGCCCACTAGCGTTTCTAATTTCAATTGCATAATCAATAAAATCAATTGCATCATCTAATGCATGAGTTACTATCACGATAGTCTTACCGCTAGAAGCAATTTCTTGTAAAAAGCCAAAAAACTCTCTAGAAAATTTCTTGTCAATACCTGTAGTAGGTTCATCCAATAAAATCAGCGAAGCATTTTTTATCATAGCTGCAGCTAATGCAACTCTTTGTAATTGTCCCCCTGATAATTCTGACAATACCTTGTTTTGATGCTCTGTTAAGCCAACTAAGTCCAAATATTTTTCAGGTGGCTCTTTTACTTTTAAGAATTTTAGATGATTATAGATAACTTCTATGACCGTAGTTGGAAAATTACGATAATTTTGAACTGAACTTTGCGATACATAAGCTATATCCTGATAGTGATTTTTCTGATCAATATCATCACCAAAAATTTTGATTTTTCCTGAAAGAGGCTTTAAATTATGTAAAATCAAATTTAAAAGTGTACTTTTGCCAGCACCATTTTCACCAACAATTGCAACAAAATTTCCCTGTTCAATACTACATGAAAAATTTTCTAATATCTTTTTTTCTTCATAAGCGAAAGTTAAATTTTCGATATCAAGTACTTTATTCATTAAATGATCTCATCAACGCTTTCATGTTTAATTCCATCAATTTCAAATATCCCATTGCAGCTTCATCATCTGTAAGATTTTCCATAGTATATATCGTGTCCGTCTTAGTATGAGTGTTTTTAGCTAAGGTTTTAGCGACTTTAGGTGTAGCTTTACCTTCAAAAAAGATGGTTTTGATATGATGTTTTTTAACGAAATCTGCAATTTTTTTCAATTGTTTAGCAGATGGCTCTTCATCAGGTGAAATACCTGTAACAGCAACTTGTTTAAAGCCATAATCACGTGCTAAATAATTAAAAGCAGCATGTGATGTAACAAAATATTTATCTTTTCCTTTAAATTTGGCCACAGTTTTTTCAAATTGATTATCCAAAGATTTAAATTCAGACTGTGCTTTTTTCAAATTTTTCTTGTAATATGCTTCATTATTTGGATCCATCGAAGCAACCTTACGATAAATTGTATCTAATTGTTCGTAAGCATTTTTAACACTGAGCCAAGTATGCGGATTAACTCGATCATGAGCTTTTACTATCCCCTTACCAGCTTCTAGTAATTTTAATCCTTGTGACAAATCCAAAAATTTATTTTTCTTTTTGACTGTATCCTTTAATGCTGGAATAAAGTTTTCCATACCTGCACCGTTATAAATGATTAAATCTGCCTTAGCAATATCTTTCATATCGTTAGTTTTTAATTCAAAAGAATGTGGTTCTTCATTACCTTTGATAATTGTCTTAACTTCCATTTTGTTACCAACAATTCGCTTAGTTAAATCTGTAACTGGAAAGAAAGTAGTATAAATAACTTTTTTATTGTTAGAACTTTGTTGCTTACTACAACCTGTCAAACATCCACAAAAGATTGCTAAAAAAGTAAAAAATAAGAATAAATGTTTTTTCATATAACTCTCCTGTAATAACTTGTTTTTAGTAATTACTATTCGTAATAACTTTTTGTAACTAAAAATATAGTAGCAACTTACTTTTTGTTAGTCAATATTTTTTTGCAAAAAAAATTATCAAGATTGTTTTTCAACTAATCTTGATAATCGATAACTTATTGATCTACTGTTCGTGCCACATTTTAATCTTTCTTTGGATAATATCCAACTTAAATAGAGCAGATAACAAAATAACCATAACTACTGCCATAATACACTCTTGCGGAATTCGACTAATCAGCATAACCGAATATGGTACATGACAAATAATTTTTAGCCAAAAACTATTAACAAAAAATTGAATCAAACACGTTAAACCTGTAGCTATTAATATCCGCACGAAGTTAACTTTATTTGAAAATACTATTCCGAATACTAATCCAACTAAAAATGCCGTTAAAGTAAAACCGGGGAAATAAGTTAACTTAGGAAATAACATACATCCAATAAAATCAGCTCCAGCACAACTGATAGCAGTAACATAAGGTGAATATAAGCATCCCATAAGGGCAATACATATAAATGTAAATGATATTTTATGACTACCACCAATATTAAGTGATAACAATCTACTAAAGATAATATATAACGCAATTAACATGGCTAATACAACCATTTTTTGAATCTTCAAATTTTTCTTATTCAATTAAAAGTCCCCCATCTAATTGTTAATAACAACATTTTTTATTCTACAGTACCCCTATATGTTTGTTAAACAATTTGCTCACAAAAAAAGATTAGTGTGTACTAATCTTTTATCTAATCTTATATTTGCTTTTTAACTCACGATCTTGATCACGACGTTTAATTGTCTCTCTTTTATCATATTGCTTTTTACCCTGACCAACACCTATTAAGACCTTAGCATAACCATGTTTCAGATAAACTTTTAAAGGAATAATAGTCATACCTTGTTGTGCTTGAATAATTTGCAAATGATTTATCTCTTTTTTGTGTAACAACAATCTTCTACTTCTTAAGGGATCATGATTATAAATATTCCCTTGTTTATATTCACTAATATGCACATTTTCTAAAAAAGCAGAACCACGATAAGTCTGCACATATCCATCTTTAAGATTAATCCTTCTGGCACGAACCGATTTGATTTCTGTTCCTGTCAAAGCAATTCCTGCTTCAAAAGTTTCCTTAATAAAATAATCATAACTAGCTTTTTTATTAGTAGCTAATGCATCATTTTCCTTTTTCTTCATAGTTATCTCTGCCTATTACGTTTACGATATGGTCGATTATTTTGCGATGTACGCTGGCGATAAGGTGTTTTGGTTTGATTATGGTCGTTATTTTTAATTTTAGGTGTATTAGGATCATAAATTTCAAAATCAATCTGATGCTGGGCAACATCTGCATTAATCAATTTTACTTTAATTGGCATCCCCACTTTAAATTGATGATGCTTACCACGACCAGTTAAAGTTAGCGATTTTTCATCAAAGCGATAGAAATCATCCGTTAAATTAGAAATATGAATCAAGCCTTCCACTGTATTAGGTAATTGAATAAACATACCAAAACTAGTTACAGAAGAAATGATAGCATCAAAATGTTCACCTACTTGGTTAGCCATATATTCTGTCATCTTCAAATCATTGACACTACGTTCCGTATCTATGGAGCGACGTTCTTGCACTGATGTTTGCTCTGCAATTTCATCTAACTTACCTTGAAAATGCTTTTGTAATTCTGTAGCAGGTTTGCCAACTCCATATTCATGAATCATCCGATGCACTATCAAATCTGAATAACGTCTAATTGGTGAAGTAAAATGAGTATAATATTGTGCAGCTAAGCCAAAGTGACCTAAAGGCTCTGCAGAATAATGAGCTTGTCTTAAACTGCGTAACATCATCATTTGAACAACCGCTTCTTCGGTAGTACCTGCAGTTTTGGTTACAATCTGTTGCAAATCGCTAGGTTTGACGTCATGCGGATCAGCTTTTACATTTAAGCCAAATGCACTCACAAACTCAAAAAATGTTTTCATTTTTTCTTCGTCTGGTGTTTCATGAACTCGATATAAAAATGGAACATGACGTCTAAAATATTCCTCTGCAACAGTTTCATTCGCCAATAACATAAAGGACTCTACCATCTTTTCAGCAGTGCCTCGTTCGTGTAAAACGATATCAATCGGCTTGCCCATTTTATCAACAATAATTTTTGCTTCAGGTTCTTCAAAATCAATAGCTCCACGTTTGTGTCTCTTTTGATATAAAATATCATGCAACTTAGCCATTTCGACCAGCATTGGACGCAAAGTACGATATTTTTCTTCAAGTTCATCTAAATGATCACCAGCTAAAGCACGATTTACTTTACTATATGTTAATCGCCCATGTGATTTCATCACTGATGGATGAATACTATAATTTACTCGTTCACCAGTAGGAGTAATTTCCATATCACATGATAAAACTAAACGTTCAACACCTTCATTTAACGAACATATACCATTAGATAATCTAAAAGGTAACATAGGAATGACACGATCAACTAAATATGTACTATTTCCTCTAGTAAATGCCTCAATATCTAATGGTGAACCTTCAGTAACATAATGTGCCACATCAGCAATGTGGACACCTAAATGATAATTACCATTGTCAAGCTTCCATAAAACTACCGCATCATCAAAGTCTTTTGAATCATCGCCATCAATAGTTACTGCAGCTTGTTGAGTAATATCCTCTCTTCCTGACTTATCTGCAGCTGTTACATGATCAGGTATCTGGTTAGCTTGTTCTAAGGCTTCATCAGACCATTCCGTTTTAACATCATGATCTGCAACAATAGCCATTATATCAACGCCTGGATCATTTTTATTTCCAATAACCTTAATTACTACAGCTGTCATATCCTCTGGAGACTCTTCAGATGGATAAGTTTTTAATGATACTTGGACAATATCACCTAATTGGGGCGTTAACCCATCCTTCAAAATATATATTTTATATTTTTTTAGTTTTTTATTTTCACTTATTACATATCCCAGATAATTCGTTGTCGCTACATGTTGATCAGAAAAAGGAATAAATTCACCAACTAAATTTTCAAAACCACGCTCAATAATTTCAACAACTTGTCCTTCAGGTCCTTTACCATTCCATGGGTTAGCATCTGCAATAATTTTAGCTTTAACAGTATCACCATCAATTGCAAATGAAGTATTAGTTTTATCTACAAAGATATCATCAGCCACTTCATCGTATCTAATGAATCCAAAGCCCTTATCATTAGCTCTAAATGTTCCTTCAACAATGGTATCTAATCGATTAAGTTGATATTTTCCTAAACCATCAGTAATAATTTTCTTTTCATGTTCTAAGAAGGTTACTCCTCTAACCAATTCTGTAAATTTATAATGTAATTTATTATGCAATTCTCGATCCAATTTATCTATCGTATAAGATTTTTGTGAATTGTGTCTAAATACTTCATAAATACTTGCTAATACACGTTCATCTTGTGGCACTATTAATACACCTCATTTTTTCTATATTATGGGATAAATAAAAAAGCTCCGATTAATCGGAAGCCTTAAATTACTTTGAAGATAATTTAACCAAAATTATGGCTAAAACAAAGAATATCACAAGCAATACGCCTGTTATCTTTTCCATTAATGCCTCAAAGCCACGTTTCTTAGTTTGTCCACTAAATACGGCACCACCAGATAGTGCATTTAAGGCATCTTGTTGCTTTTGTGGCTGCATCAACGTTGCTATAATAATTAAAAAACTAACGATGATGATTAACGTCATGACTAAGTTATACAAAGCGTTGCCTCCATTGCCTAAAAAAATTAATCACTGAACTAATTTTACCATAAAAAATAAACAAATGCTAAAGAAAAAGACTTCAATTAGAAGTCTTTTTAATAACAATTAACATCAATTAGAATTGTTTATGTAAGTTGTAAAAACTGTGGATACCTTTATATTCAGCTGTAGAACCTAAAGCTTCTTCAATTCTCATTAATTGGTTGTACTTAGCAATACGGTCAGTTCTAGACATAGAACCTGTCTTAATTTGACCTGCATTAGTTGCTACAACCAAGTCTGCAATTGTAGTATCTTCAGTTTCACCTGAACGGTGGGAAACGATAGCAGTATATCCAGCTTCTTTAGCCATTTCGATAGCTTCAAAAGTTTCAGTTAAAGTACCAATTTGGTTAACTTTAATTAAAATGGAATTAGCTACTCCCTTTTGAATACCCTTCTTCAAATAGTTAGTATTAGTTACGAATAAATCATCACCAACGATTTGCACTTTACCACTCAAACGATCAGTAAATGTCTTCCAACCTTCCCAATCATTTTCATCTAGTGGGTCTTCAAGGGAAATAACAGGATATTTGTCAACTAAATCTTCAATTAATGAAGTCCATTCTTCAGCTGTGTATTCACGACCATCTGCTACAGTAACATATTTCTTAGTTTCTTTATTATAAAATTCAGAAGCTGCTGCATCAAATGCAATAGCAATATCTTCGCCTGGCTTATAGCCTGCACGTTGAATAGCTTCAACTAAAATTTCAAATGGTTCCTCATTATTCTTAAGGTTTGGTGCAAAACCACCTTCATCACCAACACCTGTAAACTCACCACGCTCTTTTAAGATTTTCTTCAAAGTATGGAAAGTTTCTGCACCCATACGTACAGCTTCATGCAATGATTTTGCACCAACTGGCATAATCATAAATTCTTGAATATCAACATTATTATCAGCATGCTTACCACCATTAATAACATTCATCATTGGTGTTGGTAAAACATGTGCATTAGGACCACCTAAGTATTCATATAATGGCAAGCCTAATTCATCAGCTGCAGCACGTGCACTTGCTAATGATACGGCCAAGATTGCATTAGCACCTAAGCGTCCTTTGTTAGGAGTACCATCTAAATCAATCATAGTTTGATCAATTAAACGTTGATCAGTTACATCTAAGCCAATAATTGCCTTTGCAATTTCACCATTTACATTTTCAACAGCAGTTAAAACACCAGTACCATTAAAACGTGATTTATCACCATCACGTAATTCAACAGCCTCATGTTCACCAGTTGATGCACCTGATGGAACAATTGCACGACCGAAGCCACCGACTTCAGTATAAACTTCAGCTTCAATAGTTGGGTTACCACGGGAATCTAAAACTTCGCGTGCGTGAATATCAGTAATTACAGACATGGAATTTCTCCTTTATATATATGTTTTTAAAATAAATTGTTATCTTGAAATTAATCTTGGTAATTTACCAAAGCTAAAAATGATTCAGGATCTAATGAGGCACCACCTACTAAACCACCATCAATATTAGGTTTAGCCATTAATTCTTTAACATTAGCAGGCTTTACAGATCCACCATATTGAATACGGATGTTGTCACTAGTTGCTTCATCATACAAATCTTTAACAGTTTCGCGAATTGTCTTACACATTTCTTCTGCTTGATCGGATGAAGCTGTCTTACCAGTACCAATTGCCCAAATAGGCTCATATGCAATAACTAATGAACTTACTTGTTCAGCAGTTAAACCTTCCAAGGCAGCTTTAATTTGGGAAACAACCCATTCTTCTTGCTTGTTAGCTTCACGAGTCTCTAATGATTCACCACAACAAATAATTGGTGTAACACCGTGCTCTAATAAAGCCTTAGCTTTTTTATTGATATCTTCATCAGTTTCGTGGAAATAGCCTCTTCTTTCAGAGTGACCAATAATACAATAATTGATACCCATTTCCTTTAATACTAATGGAGAATTCTCACCAGTAAAAGCACCTTCTGCTTCAAAGTAACAATTTTCTGCACTAGTATGTAAATTGCTACCTGCAGCTGCTTTTCTTAAAGCATCAACATCCAAGGCTGGTGCTGCAATAACTGCTTCTACTTTTGATGATTCAGGTAAATGATTCTTTACAGCATTAACAAATTCAGTTGTTTGTTCTGGATTCATATGTAATTTCCAGTTACCCGCAATAATTGGTGTACGCATAAAAATTAGATCCTTTCTTACTTATCTGAAATACATGCAATACCAGGTAATTCTTTACCTTCTAAGTAATTAAGTGATGCACCACCACCAGTAGAAATGTGGGTAATCTTAGGTGCAATGCCTAATTGCTTAGCAGCAGCAGTAGAGTCACCACCACCGATAATAGTAATAGCGTCAGTTAAGTTTGCTAAAGCACGACCAACTTCTAAAGTACCTTCTGCGTAGTTTGGCATTTCAAAACAGCCCATAGGTCCGTTCCAAACTACAGTCTTAGCATCTTTTAAGATTTCTTTGAATTTTTCAACAGTCTTAGGACCGATATCAAGACCCATTTCATTATCAGGAATATCAATATCAACAACTTCATGAGTTGCATCATTTGAAAATTCAGTTGCAGCAACATGGTCTACAGGCAATACAATCTTGTCACCTGCTTTAGCCAAAAGTTCTTTTGCTAATTCAACTTTATCTTCTTCAAACAATGATTTACCAATCTTGTGTCCTTGTGCTGCTAAGAAGGTGTAAGCCATACCACCACCAATTAAGATGTGATCAGACTTAGGAATTAAGTTAGTAATAACACCAATCTTATCAGAAACTTTTGCACCACCTAAGATAGTTACAAATGGATGTACAGGGTTAGAAACTGCGTTACCTAAGAATTTAATTTCTTTTTCCATCAAGTAACCAGCTGCTGCTAATTTACCAGCAGCTTTCATTGCAGTAGCAATACCAGTATTAGATGCATGGCTTCTATGTGCTGTACCAAATGCATCATTAACATAAACATCACCTAAGCTTGCCCAGTACTCACCAAGAGTTGGATCATTTTTAGATTCACGTTTACCAAAATCATTATCAATATCTTGGAATCTTGTGTTTTCAAGAACTATAACTTCGCCATTCTTCATAGCTGCTACAGCATCTTCAACTTCTTTCCCCTCATTTTCAGGTACAAAAGTTACAGGCTTTTCTAATAATTCACTCAAACGCTCTGCAACAGGTTTTAAAGTTAATTCTTTTTTATCAGCATCACTCTTTACACGACCCAAGTGACTTAATAAGATAGCTTTTCCACCGTGTTCGATAATGTACTTGATAGTTGGTAATGCAGCAACAATACGATTATCATCGCTAATAACACCATTTTTAATTGGTACGTTGAAGTCAACACGAACTAAAACTTTTTTACCTTCAAGATCTTTAAGATCTGAAACAATTAATTTAGCCATTTAATATTAAACCTCCATAACAAAGTAAGATACTTACTTCCCTGAAAAAAGGCGGAAGGAGAATCTCCCTCCGCCTTCTTCACTACAAAAATCAGTATTAACTATTGATTAAAGAGTAGCAAATTTCAACAAAGTACGAACCATTTGGCAAGTGAAACTGTATTCATTGTCGTACCAAGCAACAGTCTTAACTAATTGCTTGTCACCTGCAGTGGTTACCATAGTTTGAGTTGGGTCAAAAATTGAACCAGCAGTCATACCTAAAACATCGCTTGAAACGATTTCGTCATCGTTGTAAGCAAATGAAGGAGTTTCATATTTCTTCATAGCTTCGTTAATTTCATCTGCAGTAACTTCTTTGCTCAAGATTGAAACTAATTCAGTTACGGAACCATCTACAACTGGTACACGTTGTGCATGACCATTCAACTTACCGTTCAAGTCAGGAATTACAAGACCAATAGCCTTTGCAGCACCTGTTGAATGTGGAATGATGTTAGCAGAAGCAGTACGTGCAGCACGGAAGTTACCGCCACGAACTGGTCCGTCTAAGATCATTTGAGTTGAAGTAAATGCGTGGATAGTAGTCATAGTACCAACTTCAATGCCGAATTCTTTGTTCAAAGCATTAACCATTGGTGCTAATGAGTTAGTAGTACATGAACCTGCTGAAACAATCTTGTCATCAGCAGTTAAAGTACCTTCGTTTACACCGTAAACAACAGTCTTAAGATCGCTACCTGCAGGTGCAGAAATTAAAACTCTCTTTGCACCAGCCTTAAGGTGAGCTTCTGATTTAGCCTTGCTTGTGTAGAAACCAGTACATTCAAGAACAAAGTCAACACCATCGTTTTTAACCCATGGAATGTTTTGTGCTTGTGGTTCTGCATAAACACGGTATTTCTTACCATCAACAACAATGCTGTCTTCAGTTGCTGAAACTTCGTGGTTAAAAGTACCATGAGTTGAGTCATACTTAAGTAAGTGAGCTAAAAGTGCTGGAGTAGTTAAGTCATTGATTGCAACAACTTCAATATCCTTTGACTTTTCGCCTAATTCCATAATACGACGAAATGCTAAACGACCAATACGGCCGAAACCGTTAATACCAATTTTAACTGTCATAATTGGTTATTCCTCCTTAGGAAACTATGTAGTAACAATTTATTTTAAACGAGAACTCAATTCTCCCTTAAAACCTTATTTGAGGCTCCCTCATCGGTTATTAACCACGTTTGTTTGGGAGCATGATGCATGTATGCAATAATTGCCGGAGCTTTCAATTCACCAGCTGCTAAAGCAAAAACATGGGGTATTTTATCTAAAACTTCAAGTTGAAAACCAACTCGCGGCACACGATCAACTAAATGACCATTATGGTCGAAGAAATACCCGAAACATTCGGCCACGGCACCTTTATCCATTAATTTGGAACGGGTAAACGCATCAAAACCACGCTTACGTGCCATATTATCCGCTAATCCTATACCATGAATCACCGCATCACTATTGTAAATACTAGTGAAAGTATTAGAAATCATGGGGTCTTGCATCAAAGCATTGATAGCTTCACTAGGAAGATTTTCTGGTAAATACAAACCTGAAAATCGACCTCCAACTTTTGAAGCTACAGCCTGAGCAATTGTGTTACTTTGTAGTTCCACATCATCGCCCAAGGCTCCCCTTCCTGGTACAAATAAAATATCACGATATCTACTTAACCGCTTGCTTAGATGCTTAGTAACATTAGCAACTGTTTTACCACCAGACACTGTTATAATATCCTTACCTAAAGGTAAAAGCAAGTCTAAAGCTGCACTAAGTTGTTCACCCATCAAAGCCCAAACACGATCTTGCAAATCTGCATTGCCAGGAACGATAATCACACGATCAATTCCTAGCTTGCTAGCAAGCTGTAATTCAGTCTTACTAGCATTAAATATTCTATCAATCAGCGGTGCCAACTCTTTTAAAGTTATCTCGCCTTTTTCTGTCAGAACCATACCAGAACTGTTAATCTCAATTAAATGTAGTTGTTTCAAATAATCAGTTTCTGTTCGAATATTTCTCTCACTCAATCCCAATTTTTTTGCAACAACTCTTCGTCCCACTGGGGCTAACAACGATATCTGTTCCAAGACAAGAAAACGCTGTCGAATTATTTTAAAAACATCAGGAACTAAGCTTTGTAACAAGGTTAAATCCGAGTCCATGCTTGCTCCCTTTGCGTGGGTCACAGTTTGTCCCATTCAGTGACGTTTAGCGACCCAATAACATTAAAAATATTAGAGAAACATCAATTATTCACAATAATACCCCGACATTTCTCTTTTCGACACCTATAGTATACCAATTAGTATTTTTTTATTCAAGTAAACTACATATTTTTTATTTTTTTATTTATACTTTAAAAATTGTTTGTTAGAATAGGTTTGTTGAGGCACTCTTAGTGTAATGGATATCACTTAAGATTCCGGTTCTTAAAATCCGGGTTCGACTCCCGGGGAGTGCATATTAATTGCATTAGTGACAAAGCTAGTGCTTTTTTTATCTTAAAATTAATTAACTCTCTTAATCTATTAGTTTGTAGGTAAAAAAATATTGTATGACTTATTTTATCTGATAATTTAAGGTAAAATAGAGACAAAAATTTGACCTACAGGCATAATTGTGTTTTAATTAGCAGCGTATATATATGACTGCTAATTTTATAAAGGAGGTAGATTATGCTCGTACCTACAGTTATTGAACAAACCGCACGTGGCGAACGTGCTTACGATATTTATTCAAGACTATTAAAAGACAGAGTTATTATGTTGAGTGGTGAAATAAATGACACGATGGCCAATTCAATCATTGCCCAATTGCTATTTTTGGACGCTCAAGACAATACTAAAGATATTTCATTATATATAAATTCACCTGGTGGCGTAATTACATCGGGTCTAGCTATTATGGATACAATGAATTTCATTAAATCAGATGTATCAACTATTGCTATTGGTATGGCTGCATCCATGGCTTCAATCTTATTGACAGCAGGCACCAAAGGTAAACGTTTTGCTTTACCAAACTCTACTGTTTTGATTCACCAGCCTTTAGGTGGTGCCCAAGGTCAACAAACCGATATTCAAATTGCCGCTAATGAAATTCTTAAGAGTCGTGAAAAGATCAATAGTATTTTGCACGAAACTACTGGTCAACCACTTGAAAAGATTCAAGCTGATACTGAACGTGATAAGTACTTAACAGCTCAAGAAGCAAAAGACTACGGCTTGATTGACGAAATTTTAGTTAATAAGAATAATTAAAAGCAAAATAAAAAGCATATTTCGCATTAAACGAAATATGCTTTTTTCGATATAAATATCTGACACATCTAAATGAAATGCCAATCATGAAAATTTTGCTAGTGACCGCTATTATTATTATTAGCAATTTTAGTTAAAAAATCACCAAAATATTCAAGATATCGCTGCTTGACTTTTTTTCTAGTAGCTAGTGGTAATTTATTCAAATATTCAGCCTTATAAATATCTTGCAGACGATTACCAGATAATAAATTCTCAGCTCCAACAATTTTAATACTAATGAATACTTCTAATACCTGATCTAACCTACCATTAGCTGCCTCTTCTATCAATGCCCGAAAAATTCCAGCCGATTCATCAATACTAATATGTTTCCAATCAACACTTTTTGGATCCTTTAAAATTGCATCAATATTTAATCTCTTCAAATTATCAACATAATATTTATAAAAAGCTATACCTTGATTAGAACCTATTGTTCCATTAATCACTACTTGAATGGTTCCAAAGTCTTTTTCATCAATATAAGTCATAATCTCAGCTAAATTATCCCACGAACGTGCTGACGGAAATGCTAAACGAAAAACTTCCATTTCAGCTGGATCATCTCTTCTAACTACACTACTTATGGGATTTTCCATACCAGATGGTACAATCGTTACCTGGTGTGCACCTTTTTCAGAATCTAAATAGTCAATAATCGTAGAACGAATTTTTTTATTGCGTGCCATTAAGATTTTTTCCTCAGTGCAAAAACTTGGAACTGACATTAACTCTTCAGACTGCCATCTTTGTTTAAATCCAGTAGCCCAATCATTAAAATCTGGATTAAAAGTAAACCACGCAAAACGATTAGCAATTGGCAGATCTAACGATGAGCCCCCTGCTTGATCTGCTGGATTCATTGCAATAATAATCGCTACATTTTTAGAAAATGGTAAATCTGATCCTGGAAGTCGTCTATTTTGAACTAATTGTAAAAAAGCATGTTGAGTAGTCGGAATGGCTGTAGAAAACTCATCTAAAAATAAAATAGCATTCGAATTATGCAATAATCTCTGCTGCCACACTGGCATTGCATAACAAGCAGCATCTACCATTTGCTCCTTTTTATCACTTCCAATATTGATTTTGGTAGGAAATGGTAATCCTGCTATATCTTCAGGTAGCATCGTAGACAAAGACAAGTTTATTACTTCACGACCTAACGTTTTGGCCATTGCCTCAATGGTAGCTGTTTTACCTACACCTGGATTTCCAACAAGACCAAAAGGTACGCCAGCTCTGATACAAGCTTGCATAATATTAAACATTTGCTTAGCATTAGCACCTTGTGCAATATAAGGATAAAATTTCTTGTTAGGCATCTCATATTCCTCCGATTAATATATTGATATAACAGTAGTATTTTTAACAGGCGTATTACAACCATATAAGTTGATAAATGAATCATAACCTTGCCTATCAGTAATCAAAATTATATTAATAATATTTTTATCAATACTATTTAACAATAATGTCCATTCTTTAATGCCACCAAGATATCCATCTGTACATAAAATTGATAAATCTGGTTTTTCACTGGCTTTAAGCTGATGAATATACTCATAGAATTTTTCCATACATGTACCTCCGCCAACTCCTAATACTATATCTTGTACTTTGTGGACAACTTGTTTAGTCGTTATTTTAGTATCAATAGTAACAAAACTAATTTTTTCATGTTGAACAGTCTTACATATTTCTTTGATTTCCGACATTAATCGGCGATAATCAACTTCATCCATTGATCCAGAAGAATCACAGCCAATTAAAATCTTCGGTAAATAAGATATAGTGCCGGGTCTAATAAAAATATTACTAAAATTTCTTCTAGACGGACGACGATATGAGTAATCCATATTACCTTCGATCACAGTATTGCAATGTTTAGCTATAATATTCTTTAAACATTTTTGCCAAGAAATTTTGGCTGGTCGCAGGGCTTTTAAAATAAATGAATTAAAAGCCGAGCCATTACGACCAACCGTTTTATTTTCCTGATCAAGTGCCTTATGCAATGCTTCGTTTCGTGCTAATTCTTTTTCTATCTCGCCAGCTTTTTCAACATTTTGCTTATCAAACTCAGATTCTTCTTGACTAGACATAGAATTACAAATATCACTATTTTGATCTGGAACTGGCGTTGTTTTTCTTTCTTCTTCTAATGCATGATAATAAGTTTCAAAAGATTGATTATTCGGCATACCTTGGGGATACTTTTGAGTAATAATTGTTCGAGGAAAAACTATAAAATCAGATTTATCTTCATTTTGCGGTAAGTGCATAACTTCATGATCACCAAATTCAATTTCCTGGTTAATAATTGCATCCCCAGCTGTATTAACTAGTTGCATATCTAAATTTTTCAACTCATAATGACCTAAAACCGTATGCATAACCTCATGTAATAATAAGGTCCCACGCTCAACATTGTCTAAGATCGGATCAAAAAACCACCAACCGATTCCTAGTCGTAAATTAGCATCGGTAGCTAGAGTTGCATAATTAACGGAAACCATCGGATGCAATAGTGAAATATATCCGGTTAAAGCACTAGCAGCAGTAACAGCTTTATAAGTAGCCATTTGAAAAACGCTCATTTCTTCTGCCGACAATTTTCTAATAGAATACGACGTAATTCCCAATTTTGCTAGAATACAATAGGCTAAAATTAGATTCTGTTGCATCTTTTGATTATTTTTTGAAATACCGCCAGATTTTAAAATATCACGAACAGCTAATGCCCGATCGTTGATTTTTTCCAAATCATATTTTAAATAGTCCTCTTTATTCAGTTGTATGTCGGCAGATAATACGTTATGAAATTCATCATTCATGTTTTTCCCCTAAATTTTGTGCTATTTTTTTGATTTTTTGAAAACGATGATTAATACCTGATTTAGATATCGGACCATCAGGCACTTTATCTGCTACCTCTTTTAAGGTTAGTTCTGGATTTTGCAATCTAAACTTCGCTAAAATAGCCAATTTCTCTGGTAGTTTATCTAAGCCAATCTTCTTATCAATCAATTTAATTTCTTCAACCTGCTTAGCTGCAGCAGAAGCCGTTTTTTTCATATTAGCAGTATCACAATTAACCAAACGATTAACAGAATTTCGCATATCACGCATAATACGTAAATCTTCAAAAGCTAACATTGCATTAACTGCACCTATAATATGCAGAAAATCTCCTATCTTTTCAGCTTCTTTTAAATATACAATATAACCACTGCGGCGTTTAGTTTGCTTGGCATTAAGGTAAAAATATTTATTCATCAAATTCATTAAATCATCATTATGAAGTTGATATAGTGAATAAATTTCCAGATGATAGCGACTTGTTTCCGGATTATTAATGCTACCAGCTGCTAAAAATGCACCACGCAAATATGACATAGCCAATTGTTCAGATTGTTGAATTTTGGAAGGAATACCTGTTAAAACACCAAATGATTCATCAATAATATCTAAATCGTGCAACACAAATTTAACATTATTTTGCAATCTTACTAGATATTGATAATTTTTCTTCAATTTCATTTTTTTAGAAACTATCAATGCTGGTTCAATCCCATAAGCTATTTTAATTAATGAGAAAATTCTTCTAGCAATAGCCGGGTTTTCAGTCACAATATTTAAACTTAAATGATGTTGATTTAAATTTAAGACACCATTCATTCGTAAAAAAGCAGACAATTCTGCCTTTGCATGCTCTGGATGCACAGACAACCCCGTTAATTCTTTCTTTACTTCACTAGCATAAGATCCCATCATTTCTCCTGTTTTCTTCTTGCATAAGCTTCTAAGGCTAAATTTAATATTTCCGTGGCAATTTTTTTACCATCATGAAAAACTAATCCGCTATGTTGATTAATAAAATCAGCTGTAATTACTCGACAATTCTGCTTTCTTAAGCCTTTGAAGTCATTTTCAACTGGTCGTAAATATTCATCATAATCTGCGGGATTGAACTTTGTCATATCAATTGCAGCACTATTAACTAAAGCAGTATCTATATAATTACCACCTAAGTGACGATTAATAATAGCTACATGCTCAGCCGAGGTCATATTATCGGTTTCGCCTCGTTGCGTCATAATGTTGCAGATATAAATTACCTCAGCCTTGGTTTGTCTAATAGCCTCACCTAAATCATCAATCATCAAATTTGGCAAAATTGATGTAAACAAACTTCCCGGCCCTAAAACAACCGCATCAGCTTGCATAATGGCTGCTAACACTGGTAAAACTGCCTCAGGTCGAGCATTATTTTTAGCTCCCGTAACCCAGACACGTTTAATCTTTTTGTGCTGTGAAGTGATTTCAGTTTCACCCTTTTCAGTCGTTCCGTCCATAAATTCAGCATTTAAAGTTAAGGGTTCGTTGGAAGCAGGGAAAATTCTACCGTCAACATGCATCATTCTAGATAGTGATTGCACTGCATCAAATATATTTCCTTGCATCTCACTTAATGCTGCAATAATCAAATTACCAATTGCATGACCAGCAAAAAAAGAATCATCACTACTGAAACGATATTGAAAAATTTCCTTTTCTTCCTGAGATATATCAGATAAAGCAACTAAAACATTTCTAATATCACCTGGTGGAACAACATTGATATAATCTCTAATTACGCCAGAAGAGCCACCATCATCTGCTACAGTAACAATAGCTGTGATTTCAGCATTTTGTTGCTTTAACGCACTTAAAATTACAGGTAATCCCGTTCCGCCACCAATCACAACAATTTTAGGACGTCGAGCTTTAATAACCTTAACTATTTTATTTTCGCCAAAAGACATTTTTATACCTAACTATTTTCTAATATAACGACTAATTTCACGATGTGATATATCAACTGGATACTTTTTGGATAAATCCTTAGCTAGTTGAATAGCGATTGAAACGCTACGGTGTTGACCACCTGTACAGCCTACAGCAATCGTTAATTTTTCCTTTCCCTCTTCAATATATCCTGGAATAGCAGTAAATAACATATCTAAGAATTTATGATAAAAAATCTGTGTTTGTTCTTTCTCCATTACATAATCAAAAACCTTCCGATCAAGACCAGTAAAAGGTTTTAATTGCGGGATATAGAATGGATTAGGAAGAAATCTTACATCAATAACAATATCAGCATCGATGGGAATACCATATTTAAAGCCAAAGCTCATCACTTCAATCGAAAAAACGTGTGTTTGATCATCACTAAATTTTTTGACTAATTGTTCTTTCAAGTCCTTAGCTGTTAATTTAGAGGTATCAATAATATAATTAGACAGATTTTTGATACTCTCTAAAGCCTCACGTTCTTTTTTTATGCCATCTAATAAGCGACCAGATTGAGCTAAAGGTGGCAATCTACGAGTTTCCTTATATCTAGAAACTAAAACATCATCAGATGCATCCAAAAATAGAATGGTTGCATGTGCTTTACTATTATCTTCTAACGAATTAATTTCAACCACTAAATCTTTGTAAAAACTCTTAACACGCAAATCGATTACTACCGCTACTTTATCAAAATCATTTGAAGAATTAATTAACTCCCAAAAGCTACTCAATAATTCTGGCGGTAAGTTATCTACTACGAAATAGCCCAAATCTTCTAAAGATTTAACAGTGACAGTTTTACCTGCACCGCTCATTCCTGTAACAATTAATAATTGTTTCTTTCGCACATTCATACCCTAACATTCCTTCCTCCTGATGATATAAATTATATCATAGAACATTTATCATAAATTTTGATTCAATATTGGTTTAAGATATTGTCCCGTATAACTTTTTTCAACCTTTGCCACATCTTCAGGTGTTCCTTGAGCAACAATTTCACCACCAGCTGCTCCGCCTTCAGGTCCTAGATCAATAATCCAATCTGCACATTTAATCACATCTAAATTATGTTCAATGATTAATACGCTATTGCCTTCATCAACTAATCTTTGTAATACAAGAACTAAATGCTTAATATCATCTACATGTAATCCGGTCGTTGGCTCATCTAATATATAAAGATTTTTACCAGTAGAGGTCTTTTGTAATTCTGAAGCTAACTTCATTCTTTGAGCTTCCCCTCCTGAAAGCGTAGTCGCAGGTTGACCTAATTGAATATAGCCTAAACCTACATCCATAATAGTTTGTAACTTTCTTTGGATTTTAGGAATATTCGCAAAAAATTCATTAGCTTCAGATATGGTCATCTTTAACACATCGGCTATATTTTTTTCATGATATTTAACTTCCAAAGTTTCAGAATTGTAACGGGTTCCATGGCAAATTTCACATGGGACATACACATCAGGCAAAAAGTTCATTTCTATCTTAATAATTCCGTCACCATGACAAGCCTCACAACGACCGCCTTTGATATTGAATGAAAAACGTGCTTTCGTGTATCCACGCATTTTAGCTGCATTTGTTTGGGCAAATAAAGCTCTAATATCATCAAAAACACCAGTATAAGTAGCTGGGTTACTACGAGGTGTACGACCGATGGGACTTTGATCAACATCAATTACTTTTTCAATTTGATCCCAACTCAACATTTTTTTATACTTACCTGGTTTTTTAGTCATCAACCCTAATTTTTGTAAGATAGCCCGCTTTAATACCAAATTAACTAGCGTTGATTTACCAGAACCTGATACACCAGTAACCAAAACTAAGCCACCTAAAGGGATTTGTACATCAATATGTTTTAAGTTATTTTCACTCACATCAATTAATTTAATAACACCATGATTTAGGATTCTCCTATGATCAGGTATAGCGATTTTTTTCTTGCCAGATAAATATTGACCAGTTAATGAGTCAGGATTAGCCATAACTTCTTGAGGTGTACCTGCTGCAACTACTTTTCCACCATATATACCTGCACCAGGTCCAATATCAATTAAATAATCAGCTTGTTGCATGGTTTCAGAATCATGTTCAACCACGATTAAAGAATTACCTAAATCACGCATTTTTTTCATAGTCTTAATCAAACGGGCATTATCACGTTGATGTAAACCAATTGAAGGTTCATCCAATATATACATAACTCCAGATAAGTTAGAACCTATTTGTGTAGCTAATCTTATTCGCTGTGATTCACCACCTGATAAAGTGCCAGCAGAACGAGAAAGAGTTAAATATCCTAAACCGACATCAATTAAAAATGTAAGTCGAGCTTTTACTTCTTTAAGAATCGGCTTAGCAATCATCATATCATGCTCAGATAACGCTATACTTTCAAAAAAAGCTAATTCATCCGTAATTGCCAAATCAGAAACTGTAGCCAAATCATAGCCATTAATTTTAACTGATAAAGCAATCTCATTCAGACGTCGTCCTTGACATTTAGTACATTTTAATTCAGTCATATATTTAGACATTACATCCTGCATAAATTTAGAAATAGGATGATGATAACGTCTATCAACATTATTCAATACACCTTCAAAGGCTTGTTCAACATCATTAACGCCAAAATCTCCCGCCAAATGAAATTTAATTACTTTATCATCACCATATAAAATGATTCTTTTTTGTCGCTCAGTTAATTTTTTAAATGGTCGATCCATAGGAATTTTAAAAGTCGCCGCTACCTGTAATAACATATCTGTATAATATTTAGAATTACACCAAGGAACAATTGCTCCCTGATTTAAGGACTTTTCTGGATCAGGTATTACCAAATCTGGATCGACAGCTAGTTTCATCCCTAATCCATCACATTCACTGCAAGCACCAAATGGTGCATTAAATGAAAATAATCTAGGTTCAAGCTCACCAACTGTAAATCCACAAGATGGGCAGGCATAATATTCTGAAAACTTCATCAACTTGTCGCCTACAATATCTACATCCAAATAGCCATCTGTAAGACGCAGAGCGGTTTCCACAGAGTCTGTCAATCTAGACTTGATTTGTTCTTTAATTATTAAACGATCCACAACTACAGATATTGAATGCTGTTTATTTTTATCCAAAACTAGCTCGTCATTAATGTCGTGTAAGACACCATCAACGATAATGCGGACATATCCCAATCTTTGAATCCGTTTGAAAACCTCTTTATGCTCACCCTTTTTTTGCCGAATAATTGTAGCTAAAATCTGAATCCTAGTTTTAGGAGCTAAACCTAAAATCTGTTTAATAATCTGATCAACGCTTTGACTCTCTATCAAGGTGCCATCATGTGGGCAAATTGGTTTACCAACACGAGCCCACAGCAAACGCAAATAATCATTGATCTCAGTAACTGTACCTACAGTAGAACGAGGATTATGAGACCTAGTCTTTTGATCAATCGAAATAGCAGGCGTTAATCCTTCTATACTATCAACATCTGCTTTATCCATTTGACCTAAAAATTGACGTGCATAACTCGATAAAGATTCAACATAACGTCTACGTCCTTCTGTATATAGAGTATCAAATGCCAGAGAACTCTTACCAGAACCTGATAATCCTGTAACTACTACAAGTTTATTTTTAGGGATAGTTAGATCAATATTTTTTAAATTATGCTCACGTACTCCATGCATAACAATTACATCATTTTTCATCAACTAGTCTTCTCTTTCTTAAAGCGATCACTTTTTCAAATCAATAATCGCATCCCTTAATGTTGCCGCAGTCTCAAAATCCAACTTTTGAGCAGCTATTTTCATCTGTTCAGTCAAATTAATAATCATTTGTTCTTTTTGTTTTGCACTTAATTCATCAAAATTCAAATCAGAAAAATCATTGATCTGCTTATCTTTTTGATCGACATCCTTTGTATGTGAAATAATATCACGTATTGGCTTAACAATTGTTTTAGGAATAATATGGTGTTTCTGATTAAAGAGCATTTGAATATTACGCCGACGCTCTGTTACATCAATAGCAGCTTGCATCGAATCTGTTATATGATCGGCATACATAATCACTTTACCATTTTCATTGCGAGCAGCTCTACCCATCATCTGCACAAGAGGTCTAGTAGAACGTAAAAAGCCTTCCTTATCAGCATCTAAAATCGCAACTAATGATACTTCCGGTACGTCTATGCCTTCTCTTAACAAATTAATGCCCACTAAAACATCAAACTTGCCTAAACGTAAGTCACGAATTATTTTCATCCGTTCCAAAGTTTTAATTTCTGAATGCAAATATTGGACTTTAATACCCAATTCTTTTAAATAATCAGTTAAATCTTCCGACATTTTTTTGGTCAATGTAGTCACAAAAACCCGTTCTTTTCGTCTGATCCGGATGTTGATTTCAGCAATCAAATCATCAATTTGACCATTAATAGGTCGAACTTCAACTATAGGATCTAATAATCCAGTTGGCCTAATGATTTGTTCTACTACTTTATCAGTACGGGATAATTCATAATCACCTGGAGTAGCAGAAACATAAACAATTTGATGCACATGTTTTTCAAACTCTAATAATTTTAATGGGCGATTATCCAAAGCGGAAGGCAAGCGAAAGCCATAATCAATTAAAGTCTGTTTGCGCCTACGATCACCATTATACATAGCTTGTAATTCAGGCATTGTAGCATGTGATTCATCAATTAAAATTAAAAAATCATCTGGAAAGAAATCTAATAAAGTATAAGGCGGTTCACCTGCTTTGCGATTATCCATATGGCGAGAATAATTTTCAATGCCATTGGTATAACCAACTTCTTGCATCATTTCAATATCATAATTAGTACGTTGCTTTATTCTTTGTGCTTCTAACAACTTTCCTTTATCGTCAAAAGCTTTGACCTGCAATGATAGTTCTTTTTTGATGTCGTTGATAGCTCGCTTCATTTGTTCACTATCTGTCATAAAATGCGTAGCTGGAAATAGAGAGATCTGCTCACATTTTCCTAATATTTCACCAGTCAGGGAATTTGCTTCCACGATCTGATCAATTTCATCTCCAAAGTATTCAACACGATACACTTTATTTGAATTGCCAGCTGGAAAAATTTCTACAATATCTCCATGTACTCTAAAATGTCCACGTTGTAAATCTAAATCATTTCGATCATACTGAATATTCACTAAATCTCGTAATAGCAGATCTCGTTCATACTCTTCACCTACCGACAAAGAAATGACACTTTTAGCATATTCTCTAGGATCACCTAACCCAAAAATACACGAAACTGAAGCAACAACAATCACATCTTTTCTTTGCATTAATGCAGAAGTCGTAGCATGCCTTAATTGATCAATTTCATCATTAATTGCGGAATCTTTTTCAATATATGTATCTGAACTGGGAACATACGCTTCTGGTTGATAATAATCATAATAAGAAACAAAATATTCAACAGCATTATTAGGAAAAAATTGTTTAAATTCACCATATAATTGACCAACTAAAGTCTTATTATGTGAAATAACTAATGTTGGTTTATTTAATTTAGCAATAAGATTAGCCATAGTAAAAGTCTTACCAGTACCAGTGGCTCCATGCAATATTTGTTCCTTAACTCCTTTTTTGAAATTATCACATAATTGATCAATAGCTTGTTTCTGATCTCCCGCTGGTTGAAATTTAGATACTAATTCAAATCTTTTATTTTTTTGTTTTCGAATCATTAAAATACCTCTGTAAAAAAAGTCGGACCTAAGTCCAACTTTAAAGTATATATTCTATTATTTGAATAAAATATGTTCAATAGCTGCTGTATAATCTTCTGCTGCCTGTTTAGCATTAGAAAAATTATCCTTGTTAACTCCGACATAAACTTTTACTACGGGTTCAGTACCTGATGGTCTTAAGGCCAGCCAAGTATTATCTTCTAAGAAATATTTCAAAACATTAGACTGAGTAAAGCCTTCCAATTTACTCATTTGACCATTAATAGACTCTGTCTGTAATAAGAAATCTTGTGTCTTTGTAACATGTTGTCCCATTATTTCTTTAATCGGATCTTTTCGCAATTTATCCATCAACAACTTCATTTTTTCTTGACCACCAAGACCTGGCATTTCTAGTGCACTAGTTACTTCATAAGCAAAGCCATATTTGTTCCAAATTTCTTGTAATCCATCAAAAATAGTTTTGTTATGTGAAGCATAATAACAAGCAACTTCAGCCAACATCAAAGCACCTTGCATCGCATCTTTATCACGAGTAAAGGGTTTAAATAAGTAACCATAACTTTCTTCAAATCCCATCAAGAAATGACCGTCATTCTGTGTACTCATTCGATCTATTTCTTCACCAATGAACTTAAATCCAGTTAAAACATGCTTAGTTTTAATACCATAATCCTGAGCAATCTTAAAAGGTAAGGCACTAGAAACAATTGACGTAATTAATTCGTAATCAGATGATAATTTACCAGCTGCTTTAAGATTAACTAGCAAATAATTAATAAATAAAGTTGCAATTTGATTACCAGTTAAGACTTGAAAACTTCCATCTGAAGTACGGACACAAGCTCCCATTCTATCAGCATCAGGATCTGTAGCTATAATCAAATCTGCTTTCAGATCATTAGCTAACTTAATACCTTCATCAAAGCATTGCTTAAATTCAGGATTTGGCTTAATTGTTGTAGGGAACTCAGGATCAATGATTGATTGTGAAACTACAGGGATTATATTTTTAAATCCAGCTTGTCTAAATGCCCGATCGTACAAAACCTTACCAGCACCATGAATTGGTGTATATATGATTTTGATTTGATCAGCATTTTTATTAATTAAACAAGAATTAAGATTTACGGTTGCAAGTTCTTTAAGGTATGCTTGATCAACATCTTCACCTATCATATGTAAGATATTTTTTTGTCTTAATGTGCTAACAGATGCACAAGTAACAGAAAAAATATCGGTAACTTTTTGAGCAAAAGCAAATAATCGATCTGCATTATCAGGTGACATCTGTGCACCATCTTCGCCATAAACTTTATAACCATTATATTGTTTAGCATTATGCGATGCTGTAATATTAATACCTGCAAAAGTCTTAAGATAGCGTACTGCAAAAGACAATTCCGGTGTAGGACGCAAATTGTCAAATAAATAGACTGTAATACCATGATTACCTAAAATCTGTGCAGCATGTGTTGCAAATTCACGTGAATAATAACGTGAATCATATGCTATAACAACCCCACGTTTGATAGCAGTAGAACCATTCTCCTCTATTAGTTTAGCTAAGCCTTCCGTCACACGACCTACAGTATAAAAGTTAATACGATTAGTACCAGGCTCTAGCAATCCACGCATCCCTGCCGTACCAAAATTAATATCTTGACCAAAGGCATCTTCAACCCAAGCTGAATTTTTTTTAAATTCCATTAGTTCTGAACGCATATCTGAATTTAAGCGTTCATTTCCTAACCATTGAGCTAGTCTGTCCTTTGCCCCCATATGTTTATCCTCCGATTTAATTTTTTAAAGTTTGTAAATAATGATAAGCAGCTTGTCCTGCAATACTGCCTTCACCAACTGCTGTAGCAATTTGCCTTAAATCCTTTTGACGTACATCACCTAAAGCAAATATACCTTCTACTTTAGTTTGCATATGATCATCAGTAATTATCCAACCGTGTTCATCACAAATCCCTAAATTACTAAAAGCCATACTATTAGCTTGTACACCAACATAAATAAATACGCCTGAAACATTTAAAATCTTCTGTTCTTCAGCATTTTTATCATAGTACTTCACTGCCGTAACTCTACTACCATCACCCAAAATTTCTTCCGTATTTGCATTCCAGATAAAATCAATCTTATCATTAGCAAATGCCATCTTTTGTAAAACTGGTTGCGCACGCAGTTCATTACGACGATGTATAATTGTAACTTTTTTAGCAGTTTGAGCTAAATATAGCCCCTCTTCAATAGCAGAATCTCCGCCACCAATAACAGCAATTTCTTCATTTCGGAAAAAAGCAGCATCACATACAGCACAATATGACACACCTCTTCCTTGATATGTGTCTTCACCAGGAATGTTGAGATGTTTATGTACAGCACCTGTAGCAATTAAAACTGCTGGAGCATGAAACTCATCTTTTTCTGTAATAACCTTTTTCATCTGTTGCTCAACGATTATTTGTTGCACATCAGCATAGAAATACTCCGCACCAAATTTCATTGCACTTTGATACATTTTTTCACTTAATTGCGGCCCAGTAATATCAGCAAAGCCAGGATAATTATCAATGGCACCTGTATTATTCATTTGGCCGCCATACAATCCTTTATCAACTATAGCTACTGACAAATTAGCTCGGGAAGCATATAATGCGGCTGTCAAGCCACCAGGTCCAGCTCCAATTATGATAACATCATATTTTTTTATCAATTTTCATACTCCTAAAATTTTACAATCTGATTTCAGGTTTTGGACTACGTCCCATCATTTTTTTGATTTCTAGATCAACATCTGAATTTTCATAAAGAACACGATAAATAGCCTCGCTAATTGGCATATCAACATCATTAGCTTCACATAATTCATGAACGGCCTTTACAGTAGTCGCACCTTCAACAACTTGTCCCATGTTATCTAAAATTTCTTGTAATGGTTTACCTTCACCTAATTGCTTACCACAACGCCAATTTCTTGAATTGGAAGAAGTACAAGTAACAATTAAATCACCAATACCAGCTAAGCCACTAAAAGTAAGTCGATCGGCACCGAAACATTTAACACCTAAACGAGTAATTTCGGCTAATCCACGTGTCATTAAGGCAGCCTTAGCATCATCACCAAATTTTTTACCAACTAATATACCTGCAGCAATCGCAATAACATTTTTTACTGCTCCTGCAACTTCTACACCAATTAAATCTGGATTTGTATAAAATCTGACGTAATTATTGGAAAATAATTTTTGAACTAATTCGGCATTTTTAATATCAGTTGATGCACAAGCAATAGCTGTTAAATCTTTTTGAGCAACATTTTCGGCATGGCTAGGTCCACTGATAGCCACAATTTTATCTAAATCATTAGGATAAATTTCTTCAGTTAGAATTTCAGAAATCAATTTTTTGCTACCTGGTTCTATTCCTTTGGTAGCAGTAACTAACAAAGGTTTAGTGCCTAATTTATCTAAAACTTTGCGAACATTTTTAGCAACTATCCTGACTGCTTTGGTTGGTAACACAAATAACACAATTTCAGCATCTTTTAAAGCTAGCTCTAAATCATCCGTTGCTTTAACACTATCATTTAAAGACCAATTTTTCATATAATGCTCATTAGTATGCTTTTCATTGATTTCTTGATTAACTGCAGCAATATTACCAAATAAAATAACATCATTTCCATTATCTGCTAACATTGAGCCCAATACAGAGCCCCACGAACCATTTCCTAATACACTAATTTTTGTCATTTCTATCAACTTTCTATCTATTAATCCAAAATAATATTAACGCTCATACGGATATTTTAATCCACTACCATCTAAATACCACTTGACATGCTTATATTTGCGACGATAAATTAATAACACAATTGCTACAATAAACAAAATAACACTTACTAATTGCGAAATTCTAATGGTGTTCATCAAATATAAACTATCTGTTCGCATCCCTTCCACAAAGAAACGAACTACAGAATACCATATCAAATAACTAAAAAATACTTCTCCTCGTTTATACAAACCTTTTTTATGTCGTAAGGCCAAAATAATAATTAGTCCAATTAAATTGAAAAATGATTCATATAAGTATGTTGGCTGATAATAATGACCTGCTATATACATTTGCTTAATTATAAAATCTGGTAAATGCAAGCTTTGTAAAAAGGATAAACTAACACACGCACCATGTGCTTCTTGATTAATAAAATTACCCCAACGAGCAATTATTTGAGCAGCCATAACGCCTGGAATAATAATATCTAACATCAACAAGGGAGGTAAAAATCTAGAATTACAAAATAGAATTAACACAACTAAGCCAGTTAATAACCCGCCATAAATAGCAATTCCACCATTCCAAATAGCAAATATTTGCCCTGGATTTTGAGCAAAATAGTCCCATTTAAAAATAACATAGTAAAGCCTTGCACCTACAAAGCCTATTGGTACTCCCCACAATAGAAAATCGGAAAAATCTTCGGGCATTATCTGCCTCTTCTTTCCTTCAACTATTGCCATCAATAATGCTATTACAATTCCTGATGCCATTAATATTCCATACCATTTAATTGACATCGATCCTAATCTAAAAGCTACTGGATTTATTATCAAGTTCATCTTTAATCCTTTTTCTATTTCTGAGAATTATCAGCAATTAAAGCTGACAAATTTCTTTCAAATTTTTCACTAGCATCATATCCCATCTTTTTTGCTCTAAAGTTCATGGCAGCTACTTCAATAATAATTGCTAAATTACGTCCAACTTTAACTGGAACAGTTAATTGAGGAACTGCAACATCAAAGATGTTGATATACTTTTCTGCAATACCCAAACGATCATAATTTTCTTTAGGATCCCAATTTTGTAAATTAATTACTAATTGAATTTCAGACTTTTCTTTAACAGCTCCAGCACCAAAGAGACTCATGATATCAATAATACCAATCCCTCTTATTTCCATCAAATGCTTCAAAATCGCTGGAGCCTCACCTACAACCGTTTTATCGTCTTTTTGATAAACATCAACTCGATCATCAGCAATCAAACGATGACCTCGCTTGATTAAATCAAGTGCAGTTTCTGACTTACCTACACCTGAATTGCCCATAATCAACACACCCATACCATAAATTTCCACTAAAACACCATGTATACTTTTTCTAGGTGCTAAATGTTCATCCAAGTACTGCATTAAGACACTAGTCAACTGAGTTGTAGGCATATTACTAGTTAAAACTGGAACTTTTGCCTGCTCTGCAGCTTCCAACAATTCTGATGGAATAGGTAATCCACGTGAAATCACAAAACAAGGCGTAATATCAGTGGCCATTCGTCTAAAAACATTGGTTCTCAAATCATGATCTAAATGTGTACTATACGAAATTTCTGTTTTACCTAATAATTGAATTCTTTCTTTAGGATAGAAATCAAAATAACCTGTTAATTCCAAGCCAGGTCTTGAAATATCAGATACAGACACAACCCTATGTTCCAAATAATCTTCACCCTGTTTAACTGTCAAAGTGGGATTATCATGCAACAATTCACTAATTTTAACCATATCACTCATAAATTAGTCCTCTTTATCTACATCATCAATAGTAACATTTCTAGCCTCTTTACGATGAGATGTTGATGCTTGCTTGCAATTATCATTATAATAAAATTTTTTGATATAACTACTATACTTTTTTTTAGCCTTATGAATTGCAATATAAATCGAAAGAGCACCAAAAACAATAATAAGTATATCGATTATAAAGAAAATTGGAAAAAGAAATGTTAATAATTTATAAATTATATTTAAAAGCAATATCAAATTCAAAATTATAAAAGCTAATATTGCTATGACAAAATATTTAAATTTCATATTATCACCACAAATTCTACTCTGGATTTTCTTGACTTAGCATCCACTGCAAATAAGCATAAATAAATGGATCAAGATTACCATTCATCACTCCTATAGTATCACTAGTTTCATAATCAGTTCTATGGTCTTTAACCATATTATATGGATGAAATACATATGATCTAATTTGAGAGCCAAAATTTATTTCCTTTTGATTACCCTTTAAAGCCTCAGTTTGCTTACGCTTTTTGTCTTCCTCAAGTTTAAATAATTTTGCTCGTAACATATCCATTGCTGTCTCACGATTTTGGAATTGCGAACGCTGAGCTTGTGAAGAAGTAACAATACCAGTAGGTAAGTGCGTAATTCGAACAGCACTAGATGTTTTATTAATATGCTGTCCACCTGCACCACTAGATCGATAAACATCGATTCGTAAGTCATCCGGATTTATTTCAATATTTATACTCTTATCAATTTCAGGAATAACTTCAACTGAAGCAAACGACGTATGTCTTCTCTTAGCAGAATCAAATGGAGAGATTCTAACCAAACGATGCACGCCATTTTCTGATTTTAACAAGCCAAATGCATTATTACCTTGTACTCTAACACTAACACTTTTTAAGCCTGCTTCGTCACCTACCTGGAAATCATCTACTTCAAAGGTTAAATTATGACTATCACACCAACGTTGATACATCCTAAATAACATATTAGCCCAATCCATAGCTTCTGTACCACCAGCACCAGAATGAATTTCTAGCAAGGCATTATGATCATCATATTTTCCCGACAATAATAGATGCAGCTCATAGTTATTAAATTCATTCTTCAATTTTTCAACTTCTGCTGTTATCTCCATTAGCATATCATTTTCCGGCTCCATATTATATAGTTCAACAGCCGTCTTCGCATCAGCTAAAGCAGAACTTAAGGTTTGATATTTATCAACTTTTTCACGCATATAATTGGTCGCTTCAATTATTTTTTGGGCATTCGTCTGATCATTCCAAAAGGTATCATCCGCCATTTTTTGCTCATTGATTGCGATACTTTCTTTTAAATTATCGAAGTCAAAGAGACCTCCTAAAATGTGACAATTGTTTTTCAAAATTTGCTAGTAATGCTTGGATCTCACTTATTTCCATATTAAACTCCTTTCAAAAAAAGGAGGTCAACCCTCCCTTTTTTATCGACTCATATTTGGTACTATACGTGCTTTCATAAATAATCTAGTAGCATCATATTCGATATTACTAATCATTTCTTCAAACATACGATACCCAGCTTCTTGATACTCAACTAAAGGATTTAATTGACCATATCCTCTTAAACTGATAGATTGACGTAATTGATCCATCGCATCAATATGATCCGTCCAACGATCATCAACAACACGCAAAATGACAACTTTTTCAAATTCCAACATTTGTTCTGGATCAACTAGTTGTCTTTCTTTTTCTGCATAATTGTCATCAACCATTTCATATAATTGTTCTTTTAATTCGTCAACAGTTATATTCTTTAAATTGATCTTCTTTGCATCTTCTTCACTAGCCAAACTGGAAGCAATAAAGTCACGAATTTGATCTGTTCGCCACTGATTCTTAGATCCTTGAGTGTACAAATCAATTTGATGTGCAATCGTTCTTTGCATCATAGGAATTAACACTTCTTTTAAGGAATGTTCTTCAGTAATAACTTGCATTCTTTCACCGTAAATGATCTCACGTTGCGTTCTCATAACATCATCATACTGCAAAGTTTGCTTACGAGTATCATAGTTATTACCCTCAACACGTTTTTGAGCAGACTCCACTTGTCGTGTAATCATTCTACTTTCGATTACCTTTTCATCATCACTACCAGCAATGCGATCCAAAAAGGCCTTAACACGTTCTGAGCCAAAACGTTTCATCAAATCATCTTCCAATGACAAGTAGAATCTTGTTGTACCTGGATCACCTTGACGTCCTGATCGTCCACGTAACTGATTATCAATACGTCTTGATTCGTGACGTTCAGTTCCGATAACAGCTAATCCACCTAATTCTTTAACACCAGGCCCTAATTTAATATCAGTACCACGACCTGCCATGTTAGTTGCAATAGTAACTGCACCACGCTGACCAGCATTCATAATAATTTCTGCTTCCTTAGCGTGATTCTTAGCATTCAAAACAGCATGAGCTATTCCAGCTTGGTCTAGCATCTTACTTAAACGTTCTGAACTTTCAATAGCTACCGTACCCACTAATACAGGTTGACCTTTAGCGTGACGTGTTTGAATATCTTCTACTACAGCTTCAAATTTCGAATCCAAGGTTGGGTATAAAATATCGGGTAAATCTTTACGTGCCTTAGGACGATTAGTTGGAATCGTAATAACTTGCATATTATATATTTCACGAAACTCTTCTTCTTCTGTTTTGGCTGTACCTGTCATACCTGACAATTTCTTATACATTCTAAAGAAATTCTGATAAGTGATTGTTGCCTGAGTTTTAGATTCTTCTTGAATCTTCACACCTTCTTTAGCTTCAATAGCTTGATGCAAGCCGTCAGAGTAACGACGACCTTCCATAACACGACCTGTAAAGGAATCAACAATCAAAACTTCGCCATTTTGAACGACATAATCAATGTTATTCAACATAATATAATTTGCACGTAATGCTTGATCAAGATGGTGCACTAACACTTGATTATCAATATCATACAAATTATTCAAGCCGAAATGTTCACACGCTTTGCTAATACCTTGATTAGTTAAGCTAATTGTTTTAGTTGGCCAGTCAATTTTATAATCACCATGATCCTCATTGTCGTCCATATTGTCATCACTTTTGTCTTCAACTAAAGTTTTAACAAAGCGATCGGCACGGATATACTCGTTATTAGCTTGCTCAGCTTGTCCAGAAATGATTAAAGGTGTTCTAGCTTCATCAATTAAAATTGAATCGACCTCATCAATGATAGCGTAATTTAAAGGACGCTGAACCATCTGTTCTTTGTAAACAACCATGTTATCACGTAAATAGTCAAAGCCTAATTCCGAATTGGTTGAATATGTTACGTCACAACTGTATGCTTCACGTTTTTCATCAGATGACATCGAATTAAGGTTTAATCCAACTGTTAAGCCTAACCATTTATACAATTGACCCATTTCACTTTCATCACGAGCAGAAAGGTATTCGTTAACAGTAACAACATGAACACCTTGCCCTGTTAATGCATTCAAATAAACTGGCATCGTAGCTGTTAAAGTTTTACCTTCACCAGTCATCATTTCTGAAATGTTACCATAGTGTAATGAGATACCACCTATTACTTGCACATGAAAAGGATACAAACCTAAAACACGTTTTGCACCTTCTCTAGCAGTAGCAAAAGCTTCGGGCAATATATCATCCAAAGACTCACCTTTTGCCAAACGGTCACGGAACTCAACAGTCATATGTTGTAACTGCTCGTCAGTCATATTAGCAAAATGATCTGCTAATTTTTCAACCTTATTGGCTATCTTTTCAAATTTTTTCAAATCTCTTTTGTCATTATCATAAAGTTTTTTAAGAATATTAGTCATTAAATCGATCCTTAACGTTAAAATTTGTGCACAATTTTAAATATACTAACCTATTTTAACATTATTTTTATAAAATTAAAAATATAAATAACAGCAAAAATCCCTCTAAA
Source organism: Lactobacillus iners DSM 13335 (assembly GCF_000160875.1). Classification (GTDB taxonomy): domain Bacteria; phylum Bacillota; class Bacilli; order Lactobacillales; family Lactobacillaceae; genus Lactobacillus; species Lactobacillus iners. The sequence goes on along the minus strand of NZ_GG700805.1, from coordinate 328,819 downwards.
AAGTTAAACACTTTAAAAAGGGATTTATATATAACTTCTAACCTCAATTAGATTATTCATTAGTTTCAATCAAGCCGTAACGTCCGTCATTTCTTCTATATACAATACTTGTACCATTAGTATCAGCATCTTCAAAAATAAAGAAATTATGACCTAACATATTCATTTGCAAAATTGCTTCTTCAGCATCCATGGGTTTCAAATTCAAATGCTTGTTACGCACAATATCAAATCCGCTAACTGCCTTTTCCTCAGTAGCACCTGAAACAACATCTGTGTCATAGAAAAAGTCTCTCATTCCACGTTCACGACTCTTGCGATTAATTCTCGTCTTGTATTTTCTAATTTGACGTTCCAACTTTTCTGATACAAAGTCAATACTCTTATACATATCATCAGTCGTATCTTCAGCACGTAATACTAAATATGGCAAAGGAATTGTTACTTCAACCTTGGAAGACTTTTCTGAATATACCTTTAAATTAACGTGTGCAATTACGTCAGATTCTATTTCAAAGTATTTCTCTAACTTTTCAAGTCGCTTTTCAACATAAGACTTCAAAGCATCTGTTACTTCAATATTTTCACCACGAACGTTGTATTTTAACATAAAGATTCTCTCCCTTCGACGTCTTTGACGTTTTCTTTATACTATAATTATAGCATATTTGGAAGCGGTTTTATATATAATTAACGAGCGATTGTAAAACTACTTACGTTGCAATCAGGGAAGGCTTTTTTGATAATCTCCCATGCATGATAAATCGTTCTTCCCGTAGTATATATATCATCAAGCAATACTATCTGACCAGATAATTTAACATTTGCTTTTAAGCTAAATAAATTATCAGTTGCTAATCTTTCATTTTTATTTTTTTCACCCTGTGCTTCACCACCCGCTTTTTTGATTAAAACGGGACTCAAATTGCATAATGGTTCATAGATAGAAATAATAGTATCATATCCTCGCTGTTGTAAATGTTCTGGTGAACTAGGGATTGGGATATATCTATCCGCAAGTGGCAACTGATTTTTAATTAATTCAGTTAAAACATTAAATAAAACATAATGTCCATATCTTTTATAAGCTACCATCAAATCATGAAAAGCGTCATTATATTGATAAATCGAGCGGTTAAAAGCTAAGTCACCATTATATCTAACTTTCCAAGCTAAGCAATCATTACACAATTGCTCTTGATTAAGTTTGTTTTTGTAAGAATTACAATTTATGCATGCTGGATGAGTGATTTTTTTAAATTTTTTATAACAGTTCACGCAAATAATTTTAGCCACATAACTTACAGGTAAAAAAATTGTTTTTAAGTCTACCTCATCTGTGAAAGGTTGATTACATAAAAGACATAGTTGCATGATTCATCTCCACAATCTGTTTCTTTGCCTCTTTTAAAGCCTTAGTATAATGGTGATAACAAAAAATAACCCGACCCACCTGATCAGTTGCTGCACGTCCCACCCTTCCAGCAATTTGGACTAATCCTGCCGTTGTGTATATAGCATCATCTGCTGCTATGACTATAACTTGTACTCCTGGAAACGTAACTCCTCGTTCTAAAATAGTCGTAGTTAATAAAATAGATATTTCTCTGTTTCTAAATTGTTCAACTTTTTGTTGTCGATTTTTGTCACTCGAATGTACGCTAGCAATCACTAATTGCGAGTATTTTTTTTGCAAGATTGTCTGATAAAGTCCCAATTCAGCAATTCTAGGTACAAATACTAATAAAGGCTTACCACTATTAATAATTTCATTTAGTACTTTTATTAAAAAAGGATGTAGAGATTCGCCACTAATATATTTACGCCAAAACAAATATTCTTCAGGTACAGCTAACAAGCCACCATGAAATCTTTGTTGCAATAATGAATATCCCATCTCTCCATTTTTAACTTTAGTTAACATATCTTTGGAAGGTGTAGCAGTCAAATAAAAAGTTTGCCCTGTTGGCTTAATAGCATTTTTCGCACCATAATATAACATAGGATTATTGACATATGGAAAAGCATCAACTTCATCAATAATTATCAAATCAAAAGCCTGATAATATTTTAAAAGTTGGTGAGTAGTGCAAATAATAAATGGTTCATTATCGGGATCTTGTGCCATTTTTCCATGATATTTTCCAATTTTAGTATTGGCAAATGCTTGACACATACGAGGATATAATTCATTAACGACATCAAGTCTAGGTGTCGCCAGTGCTACATATTTTCCCTGCTGCAAAAAATATTCTACAGCTTTAAAAAGCATCTCAGTTTTCCCTGCACCAGTAACTGCATGCACCAAATGATCCTGATTATTTTGCAAAGCATGCAATAAATCAGCGGATACCTTTGCTTGCCGATCAGTTAAATCACCTTTCCAAGTTAATACATGATTTTTGTTTTTGACTGCATCCCCAACACGAGACATTCTACATAAAAAATCATTTTCACTCACTCTACCTAAACCAATGCAACTATGACAATATTTATGTCCAGTTGGCAGTCGATAAATGACTAATTGCCCACAACGCTGGCAAATATTGTCAATAATGGCTGGAACTTTTTTTACTTTTGAATTTATGATATCGTTATCTTGATTATTGATCCATTGACGACCTGCAAGTTTATTCAACAATATTAACACCTCTACTTTTAATACGCAGAAAGGAGTCTATTTTGACTGAAAAACCTGAAAAATATTTAACAATAAAAGAAAATGGTACACACGAACTAGTAATTAAAAAAAGCCGCTTTATTTGCTCCATGGCACGCACTAATACGGTTGAAGAAGCTGAAATTTTTGTTAAAAAAATAACTAATCTCTACAAAGATGCTACTCACAACACATATGCATACACTATTGGATTTGACAATACATGTGTTAAAGCATGTGACAATGGCGAACCATCTGGTACTGCAGGCATTCCTGAATTAAAGGCGTTGCAATTGATGAATTTAAACAATATAACTGCAGTTGTTACAAGATATTTTGGTGGCATCAAATTAGGAGCTGGAGGATTAATCAGAGCATATTCCAACTCTGTAACACAAGCAGCTGAAAATATTGGTGTTATTAAATGTATTTTGCAAAAAAAAATATCTTTTTCAATCCAATATAAGCATTTAGATAAGATACTATATTTTTTAAGGCAAAATCATATTTCAATTTTTAAACAAGAATATACAACAGATATTAATCTAACTGTATTATTAGATTCATCAGACATCGATAAGTTTGAGCAAGATATTAATAATATCTTGGCTAAACATGTTGAATTTTCAATCGGACAAGACCTGTATAATGAAATTTTGTTAACAGATTTTGACTACCATAATCAATAAAAACGCATCCCTGATCTCAAAAATCAAAGATGCGTTTTTTTAAAAATTAATCCTTATGTTCATCCTTCTTAATAGAAAAATGCGAGATACCAACTTGTGGATCTGATCGATGCATTTTATTGATATAATTTTGAATAAAATGTAATAACGGCTTAAATTTATCTCCTAGTAGGCCAATAGTCTCTACAAATAGTTCTAAAGCAAATAATAATCCTATCATCAGTGGCCAAATACCCCATGCCGGTGATGATATAAAAACAAGAGATATGAATGAAAATAACAATGAGATACCATAAATAGCTAATACTGTTTGACGGTGACTTAATCCCATTCTCATCAATTGATGATGTAAATGATGTTTATCAGCAACGGTAATCGGCTTTTTATTCAATTTTCTTCTAATCATCGCAAAAATAGTATCAGTTAATGGGACGCCCAAAATAATAATTGGTACTAATAGCGAAATAAAAGTAACATTTTTCAGTCCTTTTAATGACAATATAGAAATCATAAAGCCGATATATAAAGCTCCAGTATCTCCTAAAAAGATTTTAGCAGGATGAAAATTATAAGGTAAAAAGCCCAATAAGCATGTAGCTAACATAATACACATTAAAGGTACATAATTTTGCCAACCATGTAAGAAAAAGAAACCTACAATACCCATTGTACTTAATGAAATCATTGATACACCGGTAGCTAAGCCATCTAAGCCATCAATCAAATTCACAGCATTTGTCAAGGCTAAAATCCAAAATACCGTAATTGGTAAACTCCACCAACTTAAATTAATTGGTGACATAAAAGGCAACGATATCTCATTAACTCTAATTCCTGCCAAAAAGTATATGATCAATGCTGCGATAAAAATTCCCAGCATTTTTTGTTTCGGCTTTAATTCCAAGATATCATCAATTAATCCAGTTAAAAGAATAACTGACGATGCTAAAAGAATTGAAAATAATTCATGCGTTGGAAATTGACTACGCAATAAAACAAATTCACCTATATTAAAAGAAACAAAAATTCCTAATCCACCGATAGTGGGCATTGGTTTTTTATTAACTCTTCTTGCATTCGGATTATCTACCGCACCTAATACAAAAGCTAGCTTTCGAATAAAAGGTGTAATTAAAACTGATATAATCACCAAAGAAAAAATTTTTATAATAATTTGAAACATAATTCGCTACTTTCTTAAACATCTGAATCAATTATACAAATAGGATTAAATAAAGACAATAGTAACAAAAAAGTGAGCCAACATTGGTTCACCTTTATCTTGCTATATCCACAGCTCGCTTTTCACGAATAACAGTAACTCTAATATTACCTGGATATTCCATTTCATTTTCAATTTGATTTTTAATATCTCGTGCTAACAACACAATTTGATCATCAGAAACTTTATCTGGTTCAACCATAATTCTAATCTCACGACCTGCTTGAATAGCATACGCTTGTTTTACGCCAGGATAACCCTTAGATATTTTTTCTAACTGCTCCAATCGGCGAATATAATTTTCTAGCGATTCACTTCTAGCACCTGGTCTAGCTGAAGATATTGTATCTGCAGCTACAACTAACTCTGCAATAAATGACATTTTTGGCACATCACCATGGTGTGCTGCAATAGCATTAATTACTATCTCAGATTCATGATATTTACGTGCTAGTTCTACACCGATTTCAACGTGTGACCCCTCAATTTCATGATCGATTGATTTTCCTATATCATGTAATAATCCTGCACGTACCGCTATTTTTTCATCTAAACCAAGTTCTGATGCCATTACACCTGTCAATTTGCCTACTTCAATTGAATGCGACAACACATTTTGACCATATGATGTGCGATATTTTAGACGACCCAAAATTTTAACTAACTCAGGATGCATTTTATGAATACCTAATTCCATTAAGGCACCTTCACCAGCTTCATAAATATCATCGTTAACTTCCTTACGAGCACGATCTACGGTTTCTTCAATTCTCGCAGGATGTATACGACCATCTTTTATTAAATTTTCTAGGGCTCTCTTAGCAATTTCACGGCGAATAGGATCAAAGCCACTTAAAACTACAACATCAGGTGTATCATCAATAATTAAATCAATACCAGTCATAGCTTCAAATGAACGAATATTCCTACCCTCACGACCAATTATGCGGCCTTTCATATCATCATTTGGTAAATTAACAACTGAAACAGTATTTTCCGAAACAGTATCTGCTGCACTACTCTGAATAGCTTCTACAATCAACTTAGTTGCGTAATGTTCAGCTTTTGCTTGAGCCTGCTCATTACTCTCTTTTACTAATGCAGCACGCTCGGCAACTAATTTATCCGACAACTCTGACAAAATAATCTTCTTAGCATCTTCAACTGACAATCTAGATACTTCATATAATTTTTCTTCACGTTGATGTATCAACGCATCAGCTAATTGGTGTTTTTCAGAAAGTTCAGCTTGTAACTCTTTAACTTGATTTTCCCTTTGTGTGAGCTGACAATCTTTTTGATCAAGCATACCATCTTTACGGTCAATTGCATCTTCTCGTTGCAACAATCTATTCTCTTGTCTGGAAACTTCTTTACGTCGTTGGTTAAGTTCATTTTCAACTTTTTCACGATATCTATGAATTTCTTCCTGTGCTTCAAGAATTTTCTCTTTTTTTAGATCTGCAACATGCTTTTTCATTTCCTGCAATGCTTGTTTTTCAGTTAGTAGTTTTTCTCTAGCTGACTGAATGTCCAATCTTGCATTTTCTATGATATGCTTAGCATCATTTTTTGCATTTTCAGCAGCCTGTTCCCATTTATGCTTACGATAACAATAGCCTGCCACTCCACTAATCAGGATTGAAAAAATAACGATAGCGACAAAACTCAAATAATTATTTTGCATACACTATCGCCCTTTTTCTATATAAATTATTCACACATATTAATAATAAGAGTAAGGCAGATTATTGTCAATAAACATAGTAACTATTCTTGCTCGGTATCTTCACTCGAATCTTCATCAGATTCTTTATTGTCAATACCATAGGCCTGTCGTACTTTATCATTTATTTCCCGGAAAATATCAGGATGTTCCTCCAAATATTGTTTAGCGTTTTCTCGACCTTGACCGATACGATCATCGCCATAGGAATACCATGCCCCAGATTTATTGACGATATCTTTATCAACCGCCATATCTAAAAGCTCTCCACTCTTAGAAATACCAATACCATACATAATATCTACTGTAGCAACCTTAAATGGAGGTGCAACCTTATTTTTGACAACTTTAATTTTTACACGACTTCCTATAGGATCGCTACCTTGTTTAATTTGTTCTGATTTTCTTACTTCCAACCTAATAGTAGAGTAAAACTTAAGAGCACGACCACCTGGTGTAGTTTCAGGGTTACCAAACATAACACCGACTTTTTCACGTATTTGATTAATGAAAATAGCAATCGTTTTAGTCTTAGAAATATTGCCAGATAATTTTCTTAAGGCTTGACTCATTAAGCGTGCTTGTAATCCAACGTGTGCATCGCCCATCTCACCTTCAATTTCTGCTCGTGGAACTAATGCAGCAACAGAATCTACCACCAGAATGTCGATCGCTCCACTAGAAATTAAAGTATCAGCAATCTGTAATCCTTCTTCACCAGTATTAGGCTGTGATAAAATCAATGAATCAATATCAACGCCTAATGCTTCTGCATAGGCAGGATCCATAGCATTTTCTGCATCAATATATGCTGCAGTTCCTCCATTTTTTTGAACTTCAGCTACTGCATGTAAAGCAACTGTAGTTTTTCCGGAACTTTCCGGTCCATAAACTTCAATAATTCTGCCTCGAGGATAGCCTCCTACTCCCAGTGCAGTATCAAGAGCAATCGAACCAGTAGAAATAGTTGATATTTTAGTATCGACCTTTTCACCCATTCGCATTACTGCACCTTTACCAAAATTTTTTTCAATTTTTTTCAAGGCTAATTCAAGAGCAGCTTTTTTTTCATCTTTAGCCAATTTTATCCTCCTTGAACTTAACAAATTAATTATACTTTTTTTATTTTAAAAAAAGCAAGACTAAGCACTATTAGTTGCTTAATCTTGTTTTCTAAATTATATTACGCAAAAAAATGCAAAATTTACATTGATCCTTTAAAAATATGCCAACTATTTTTGAAATAATCATATCCTGAATAAATAGTAAAGACTAAACAAATATATAGGAAAATAGTTCCAATATAGTAAATATCACTTAACAAAAGGAAAATAATAGCTAACATTTGCGTTGTAGTTTTTATTTTGCCAGGCATTTTAGCGGCTAAAACCTGACCTTTATTTTCAGCTAAAAGTAGGCGTAATCCGGTCACTGCCAATTCACGACAAACGATAATGGCAACTACCCACGCAGGTGCATAAGTATGTTGACTATTATTCAAAGTTATTAAAAATACAAAAGCAGTCATGGTTAACATTTTGTCTGCTAAAGGATCAGCAAATTTGCCAAAATTAGTTACCAAACCACGCTTTCTAGCAATATGTCCATCAAGATAATCTGTAAATGAAGCTAAAGCAAAAACTATTGCAGCTATAAGATTACACCAAAAGATCTTAGTTGAACCCAATAACAAGAATCCTGCTGGCCATTGAAAAATTAATAACAAAATAAAAACTGGTATCATAAAAATTCGTAAAGTTGTTAATTTATTTGGTAAATTCATTTTTATCTACTATTTCCTCCGGCAGCTTGCCCTTGATCTCTTTGTTGATTTTGTTTATTTGTTTCATTTTGTTGACTATGTTGTACAGGTTGTTTATTTTGAGGAGTTGTGTTTTTGTTCTCCTGCTTATTTATATTTTCATTCTTTGTATCCGCTTGATTATTAGTTTTATTTTGTTCTGCTTGTTTAGTCTCACTCTCTTTATTTTTGACAAGATTCTTTTCATTAGTCTTTACTGCATTTTTATGTGCAAATAAAAAGGTAATTGTTCGAGCAGCATTAGGCATGGTTTTATTCGTAATATTAAGCTTTTTACCACCAATAATTAATTCAGCTGAACTAGTATTTGCAAAAAATACAGTAACATTACCGACATTATGTGGAATTTTAACTTGATGTGCATCATCAGCATTCAAAACACCGTGCCATACAGATCGACCATCAATAAAGATTCTAGCAAAAACAGCCGTTGAACCAGTTTTAACAACTAAAGTTCTCTTGTTACCCATTTTTTTAACTTTATAAAGAGTATCACTAAGCTTTTCTAATTTAATATCAGAAGTAGCTTTTTTCTTGTGTTTTACACGTTGTTTCTTCTTTTTTTGAGATTCTTCGTTTGATGACTTAACAGTCACATTATCTACTTGATTTATTGATTTTTGGTTAGTATTACTGATGAAATGTGCATAAATTAAATAAATAAGACAAACAGTAACAAAAAAGGCTATTATAGCAGCCGCAATTGGAATATATTGCTTCCAAAGACCTTTTTTATTGTTAGTGGTTTTTCTTACTTCTTGACTCTTATTATCAATAGAATTTTCCACATATTTTTCAGGAGTGGCTTCAGGAACTTCTTTATGATACTCATCAAGCAATTCTTTGCCATTAAGACCTACTACCTGAGCATATTGTTTAATAAAGGCTCTTACATAAAAATCACCAGGCAACTGATCAAATTGATTTTCTTCAATAGCATACAGATATCGTCGCTGAATCTTTGTAATTTTTTCAATGTCTTCTATTGTCATTCCATTTGCTTTTCTAGCATTTTTTAATTTATCACCTATGTCTGACATATTAACCCTCATTCCATTATCATTCACTGAAAAGTATACCAAAACGTATAGTAAACAAACAAGATTTACTACAAATATATCCGTATTACCTATCTAATATACATTCTATTATCTATTTGACATAATACAACTATATATACTACTTTTCGCTAAAATATCTTGATAAAGACTTACCATATCACTATTATTCATTTGCACAACTTCTTCAATTATTTGTGCTAGTGACCTACCATGCAAAAGTGTCCCTGCCATCTGCTGTGCATATGAATTAAGATCATCAGTTAGTCTTAAATAATTTGCTAAAAATTCTTTTTTATTTAATTCAATTAATTCTGCGGACATATGTCCTCTAAACAACTCATGTTTGATTGCTGATACTAATTTTTGTGGATATCGACTAAGAGCCGTTATAATTACAAAGCTGCCTTCACGAGTATTATAAATATCAACATCCGGTTGATCATTAATAATATTTTGTAATTGCATATTACTCAACCAGATATTATTACTATTAAAATGTGCATCAATTAACATTTCTAAAACATCTGTTGCTAATAAAGCATTACTAGTAAATTTATTCAAATCGGGCAACTTAATAGCTACGCCTACATGAATATTTTTGGACTTATTATTTGTAATCTGTTCATCGGTTGCCATTGAATCAATTGTTTGCACAGCTATTTTAGGTTTCGGTGCACAATTAATATATTTTTTTTGCATTTTATTAACTAAAGTGAATATTTTTTGCACTTGCGATGGCGAAAAATCACCACAAGCAATAAATCTCATATTATTTGAGCAATAATATTTTTTATAAATTTTATTTAAAAAGGAAATATCAATTTTAGCTAAATCCTCTTCAGAACCGACTATATCATGAGTAAACATAGTTTGCGGAAACATGTTTGACATTAGATTATGAATCAAATACCATTCAGGATCATCTTTAGCTGTAGCCAATTCTTGACAAATAATCTTTCTTTCTTGATCAATATTATCCACTGTAAAATATGGCTCACCTACTAGTTCAAAAAGAAGTGGCAAAATTTGGGGCCAATGATTGGCAAATTCTGCATAATACATGGTCTCGTTAAAGCCAGTATAAGCATTAGAATCTGCTCCTAAACGTTCAAACTTCAACGCTATATCACCGTATTTTTTAGCAAAAAGCTTATGCTCCAAAAAGTGAGCACCACCACTAATTTCTTGTGGATCACTGCCACCAAAATCAACAACAATTCCCATAAACTTACTGGCAAAACCAGGCTTTAAAATAATATTTGCAACAAAGCCACTATCATAAGTTTTACTAATTAAGTTTTCTTCCATCATAACAAACAATAACTTCCATTCAATTGCATCGTTTTAGCTAAATTTATCAGATCGTTAACTGTATAATCTTTAATTAACTTGATCATATTAGGAATAGTTGAAAAAGAACCAATCAGATTCTCAGTTACAGCTTTCATCATCATACTTTCTTGAATATCACCATAACTATTAAAATTATTAATCAACAATTGCTTACTATGGTCAAAAGCTTCTTGATCTACTAACCCGCACACTAAATCAGATAAACATCCTTGGATGATTTCCTTAACTTGCTTTACCTGATTTTTGTTAACACCCGTTCTAATTAAAAGTAATGAATGATTTTCATCATTAAATGCATCTACACCATATGTAGCACCTAACTGCTCACGTACTTTTTTAAATAAAATCGAACTCTCAGTATTAGCCAAATAATAACTCATAATTAAGGGACCAATCCATGGACGGGGCATTGATTGAATATGATTATAAAAATAACCCATTAAAACTTGTGCTTGTTCATACTGAGCATCACTACTTTCATCGAAAGTATCAATATCTCGATCAACAACCAGCTGCGGATTAACAAAATCAGCCTTCGACTTAAAAATATTAAAATAGCTATGTCCGATTTTATTGAATAAATTCGTGTCTGCAACTTGTCCATAAATCATCAGCGGACTCTTAAACAAAAGTTTGACAAAATCTTGTATATCTTCTAAAGACAACTGATCTAAAATATCTCGATTAACTACATTAACATATTGATAATTTGGCTGATTTTTGAACCATAATTTCATAAATTGATGCAAAGCACGATTTTCTGGCAACTCAAAAAAATCACGTATGTTACTATGCAAAGTACTTTTAGCCAAATTGACTACTTTTTCATCAATCAAAGGTCGATGAACAATAGAAAAAAATGTTTCCATGATCTTAGCATAATCATACTCAGGGTCTAAAATTTCACGTGGTTCAATGAAATTCAACATATAGCTCATTACGATGCTATTGCCATTAATCTCCGGAAAGATTTGCAAAGATGCATCATATAATGAAGATAGCCTTTTAGATTGGCGATTAATGGTATTATATTTTTCAGATAATAAACTTTGTACTTCTGCTAACAAGGTAGAAATTGTAATATTTTTGGGTGTTAAATCCAATCTAAAAAAGCATCCAATACATCCCGTTTTAAATTTATTATTCTGCTCAATTACTACATTACCCAAGTCTTTACTCCTCATCTTTTAATGGTGGTAATAAAACCTCTCGGGGTTTTGCACCAGTAGATGGACCTACTATGCCATTTTTTTCCATTGCGTCTACTATTCTAGCTGCACGATTATATCCAATCCTAAAGCGTCGTTGCAATAACGAAACACTAGCTGTTTGTTGTTGCCTTACTAGATCTACAGCCTGTTGATAAAACTCGTCATCAGTATCATCTTGCTCAGAATTATCATTTTCGGCATCTTCGCTATCAGATGGTATCATTTTTTGATCATATTCAGTAGCTTGTTGCTTTTTAACCCAATCAACCACTCGTTCAACTTCATCTACATTAATGTAAGCTCCCTGAATTCGTTCAGGTTTTGAAGCACCTATTGGTAAATAAAGCATATCTCCACGCCCTAATAATTTTTCTGCACCAACTTGATCCAAAATAGTGCGCGAATCTATCCCACTGGAAACTGCAAATGAAATACGGGAAGGAACATTAGCTTTGATTAATCCTGTAATAACATCAACACTCGGTCTTTGTGTTGCCAAAATCATATGTATTCCTGCTGCCCTAGCCATTTGAGCTAAACGAACTATAGAATCTTCTACTTCTCGACCAGCAACCATCATAAGGTCGCTCAACTCATCAACAATAACAACAATATAAGGCAATAATTCCATTACTGAATTAGCTTTATTTTGATTGTTTAATGTTACTTTCTCATTATATTCACCAATATTTCGCACTCCACCAGCAGCAAATAATTGATAACGACGTTCCATCTCCCTAACTGCCTTGCGTAAAGCACTAGTTGCTAATTTGGCATCAGTCACAACTGGGATCAATAAATGTGGTATACCACTATAAACTGACAGTTCCACCATTTTAGGGTCAATTAAAATCAATTTGACATCATCTGGATGAGCTTTCATCAAAATACCTGTGATAATAGTATTGATAGCAACAGATTTACCTGATCCAGTAGCTCCGGCTATTAATAAATGTGGCATCTTACGCAAATCCGCAGACACTATCTGACCTGTAACATTCTTGCCCAAAGGAACTGACAAAACTTCCTGTTTAGCTTTATTTTCTTGCTTTTGCATAACTTCCCGAAAAGAAACTGTCGAAGCAACTTTATTTGGCACTTCAATACCAATAAAAGGCTTACCAGGAATTGGAGCTTCAATTCTAATATCTTTTGCTGCCAAAGCCAAAGCCAAATCATCAGTTAAATTAACAATCCGACTAACTTTAACTCCTACAGCTGGTTGAACTTCATAACGAGTAACTGTAGGTCCTAACACAGCCTTTTTTACAATGACACTAACGCCAAAACTACTAAATGTATTTTCTAAAGTCAGCGTATTTTGCTTGATTAATTTACTATCTGACGATTGATCAGTATTTGGCACTGCATCCAGCAAATCTAATGATGGATAGACATAATCTAATCTTCCTAGCGAATTTTTATCATCTTTTTTGACTAAATCGTGAGCTAACTCCGATATTTCATTATCATTGCTCAAATCATTTGCCTTATCGACAACTACATCTACAGGATCTTGCTCGGGTAACTGCTCATTTTTAGGAGCATCTAAATCACCTATATTCGGAAAATCTTGTTTCTCTTTATGTTGGTCATGATAATTTTCAATTAAATCGGTATATTTATCTTTTAATAAGATACCTGCATCTTTATTTTTTGCAATAAAGAACTTAGACAAGGTTTGAAATTTTTTGACAATTGTTCGAAATTTAACATCAAAAAACATCAACAGTCCAGTAACAATTAATAGACCTTCAATAAATTTACTACCATAACTGCCAAATAGATAATTAAAGATTTGACAAAATAAAGTACCAATTAAGCCGCCACCAACACTCATGGAATCCCTACCATGTAGAAATTCTTGTCCAATCCGTGTTAAAAAAATGCTCATATAATCATGCTGCAGCATTAATTTCTGAAATAAGAGAGAACTACACCAAGCCGTTAAAGCGATCGTGAAAACAATTAATCCCCAAGTTCTTTTTTTACCTAAGTGCGGTGGTTGGTTATAAATAATCATCACCAATGCACAAACGCCAATGATGGCACTAGCTAAATAATGAGCGTCACCAAAAAAAAGACGCACTAAATTGGTGGCTTGATTACCTAATAAACCAAAATCAGCACAAGAAAAAAGCACAAGTACTGCCAAAATTAAGCCTGTAATCACCCACTCGAGCTTCTCCTTTTTAACTTTAGAAATAGATGTATTTTTTCTAGGCATTAAAAAACCTTCCTATTAACGTTTTAACTGATCAAAATTAGATTTAAAAGTAATATTAAGTGGCTCATCAAAAATAACTTGCGTTAATTGATAAATTAAGGTTTCGATTTCTTCAACTAAAGGTCGACTTACTAATTGGTAATCAGCTGGATTCAAATCGGTACCATCACCAAAATAGTCTACAAATTGAACAATTTGCGTAATCAAACCTGAAACACTAAACTCACCTGGAGCAGGTGCTACATCAAAAATAACTGCAAGTTGAAAATACTTGCCATCTTTGCCTTCATCAGCTTCTTGTCCTTCAGGTTGATGATAAACCTGACGCAAAGAAACATTAACTTCATTTTTTACTTTTTCTTCTTCATTAACATCAAAGTGAAAATGCTCTGTAGTTACTGGTGTCATCTTTTTAAATTTCATAATATATACCCTAATCTTTCAATTTATCTTTTGGATAATGATGTGACTGTTCTAAATGAGGAAATCCTTGTTGTCTCAATGCTTCAAATAATACAATAGCTACAGAATTGGCTAAATTAAAAGCACGAATATGATCAGACATTGGTATGCGTAAATTTCTTTCATAATATTCACGCATAAATGTCTTAGGTAATCCCGTAGTTTCTTTACCAAAAACAAAATAATAATTTTTGGTTGGATCTGTATATTCAATATCGGTATAAGATTTACTTGAAAATTTAGATATCAAATACATCTCATCATTAGCTTGTAATGTAGCTAAAAAATCTTCTAAACTATCATGTTTATTAATTTTAACCTTATCCCAATAATCCAAACCTGCTCGTTTCATATGCTTATCATCTAAGCTAAATCCTAACGGCTCAATTAAATCTAAAACCGTATCTGTACCAGCACACGTTCTAGCTATATTACCAGTATTAGCCGGCATCAACGGCTCATATAAGACTACATGATTTGTCATTTTCTTCTCCCTTAAAAAACGCAGTACACAGTACCACGTTATATTCAATCTATATTTTACTCTTTAATATTAACCATTGCACTGATATTATTTGATGTATTTATTTATATAAGCTTGAATTTTTACGATAATAATCAAACACCTGCACAACAATAATTTTGATTCCAGCATAAATTGGAATAGCAAAAATGACGCCTAATAAGCCAGCTACAGAATTAGCCCCTATCAATAGCAAAATGGTGGTTACAGGGTTCATTTTCATTTTACTGCCCATTACAAGTGGAGAAATAAATCTACCTTCGATCAATTGCTCAATAAAGAATACTACAAAAATTTTTAATAACATGACAGGAGAGTCTAATATTCCGATAATGATTGCTGGAATCAATGAAATTAGTGTTCCAAAGTAAGGAATTAAATTAAGACATGCTGCTAAAATAGCTAAAGTTAAGCCATATTTCAAGCCAATTGTAGTATAGCCGACAGCAAACATTACTCCGACCCAAAAAGCAACAATCAATTGCCCTCGCACATATGATGAAACAGCTATATTAATATCATGCAATAACTTAGAAAAAACATTTTGCAAGCGTGGTGGCATAAAACTAGTTAAATATGGATTGATTTTTTTGCCATCCTTCAACATAAAAAACAAAATAAATGGTGCTGTTAATAAAGTTACAATTAACATTGAAATGACATTGACAGCTCCAAATAAATTCTCTAAAAACAGATTAAAGCTCGCCTTTCCTGTATTAAATAAAATACTTTGGGCATTTGATACTGCATCATTTAAATCACTACGAATCCCATCTAAACGTGGATCATGTAACAAATGACGCAAAGCTTCTTGCCCGCTATCCCAATATGAAGGCCAATGATCAATTAATGATTTAGTCTGAGCTTCAATAACTGGTAATAAAGTATTGACAATCAAAATTAAAATTATTAATACAACCATAAATAAGGCTAAAATTGTCACTATGCGTGGAATACGATATTTTTGTTCCAAACAATCAACAATCGGATTCATCAAATAATATTGCACTCCTGCTAAAATAACTGCAGGCATAATAGCATTTACAAAAGTCAACACAGGAGTCAATAAAAAAGCAATCTTATTAAAGATAAAAATAGTCAAAAAAAGCAATAAGGTATTCAGCAAAAAAATGCTAAATCGATTATTCACAATCCAGCTATTAAAAATACTTTTTGCATTATCTTTTTTATTCTTCAACTCCATAAGTACTCCCTAACGATGCTCATATGATATCCAATCACCTTGTTTAAATTGCGGCATGGGTTCTTCATCATCTTTTTGCAAATAAATTGCATTATGCAATGTTTTTTCTGGTAATTTATCTACAAAAAATAATACACAATGACCAATTGCGTGCATATTATCAGCTACCATGCGACCTACGTGCAAAACTAAATATGTTTCGCCATCAATCGTCACAGTATCATCTTTTTTACAAATAAAACTACTTACTGGAGTTTCTTTATCAAATTTTTGAATTACAGCTACTCTACTCAATTTTTCATTGGCAGTTTCATTAAATAGAATAACCATATTTTCATTGTTAGAAATTGCTTCGACACCTATTTTTTGAATTGTTGCCATCCATTTCATATATATCACCCCTTAACACTAAATTTTAACATGATACTAGCGAAAATAGTTAATTATTAACGTTAAAGCGTAAAAAATAGATAAAAATTTTTGTGATATAATTGAAATTATAATTTTATAAGTAAGGAGCATATTATGAAAGTTTTATTCGGTGGTTATACCGATCATGCTTCACAGGGTTTGTATGAAGCATTTTTAGATCAGCAAAACCCTAATCCATCTATCACTAATTTAAAAAATATTATTCAGTTGCAAAGACCAACTTATTTTCAAACGGACGGATCTTTATTATTTACTATTTCGCAAAATGATAATCAAGCTGGTATTGCTAGTTATCGCTTAATTGGTCAAAATTATGTCCAAATAGATGCATTTTATCATCCAGGTGCTGCACCGTGCTATCTTGCTTTAAGCAAAAATAAAAAACTCATCTACACCGCTAATTATCATCTAGGTACCTTGTCTATCTTCCAATATGACGAACAAGGACATCTACAATTTATTAGCTCCTGTCAACATACTGGTCAGGGCAAATTAAAAGAGCAAGATGCTGCTCATCCTCACTTTTTTAATCAAACTCCTCAGGGAAATCTTGTTTCTTGCGATTTAGGTTTGGATCGCTTAGACTTTTACACCTTTGATGGTCAGCAATTAAAGCACGTAGCCAATTATCAAATGGAAGCTGGCTTTGGTACACGTCATGTGCGATTTTCAGTTGATGGGCACTATATGTATGTAGTGGGCGAATTATCAAGTAAAGTTAATGTAATTCAAATTGATGAAACTAATTGGAATTTTGCTGAAATTGACAGTGTCAAAACTATTCCAGAATCATACAGCGAGCATAATGGGGCAGCGGCGATTCGAATTAGTAATGATGATAAATTCCTTTATGTTACTAATCGTGGACATGATTCAATTGCGATTTATCGAATTCTAGCAAATCATCACTTAGATTTAATCCAGCGAATTCCCGTCTATGGAGCTTTTCCACGTGATTTCAATTTTAATAGTCAACAAAATTTACTAATTGTTGCCAACCAAAACTCAAATAATGCTACACTATACAAGCGTAACCAAAAATTAGGCACACTAGTTCCCATTCAAAAAGATTTTTATGTGCCTGAACCTACACGAGTTATAATTTTGGACTAGGAGATATTATGTTAATCGATATTGTTAAAGCTATTATTTTAGGAATAATTGAAGGAATTACAGAATTTTTACCTATTTCTTCTACAGGTCACCTTTATTTGGCAGATTATTTAGTAAAACTCAACCAACCTTCTTCTTTTATAAATATGTTTATGGTGGTAATTCAATTAGGAGCCATCTTAAGTGTTATCTTAATTTATTTTGATAAGCTAAATCCTTTTTCAAAAAATAAAAATAAACAAAAAAGAAAAGAAACTTGGAATCTATGGTTTAAAGTAGTCGTGGCAGTCATCCCTGCTGCTGTAATTGGTTTACCACTAAATGATTGGTTAGAAGCACATATGTCGACTTGGCCAGTAATTGCTAGCACATTGATTGTATATGGTATTTTATTCATTTTATTAGAAAATTACTGTCAGCATAATCAAGCAAATATCACTAAATTAGGTAGTTTAAGCTATCAAATGGCTATATTAATTGGTTGTTTTCAAGTTTTATCACTGATTCCGGGGACATCTCGTTCTGGAGCAACAATTTTAGGTGCTTTATTGTTAGGAGCATCTCGGTATGTTTCGACTGAGTTTTCATTTTTCTTAGCAATTCCAACTATGTTTGGAGCATCATTACTAAAATTAATTAAATTCTTTGCCAAAGGTCATAGCTTTCACGGTGATCAACTAATCATTTTATTAGTTGGTATGTTAGTATCATTTTTAGTTGCTTATGCATCAATCAAGTTATTATTGAAATTTATTAAGAATCACAATTTTAAATCCTTTGGTTGGTATCGCATTGCTTTAGGAATTATTGTTATTCTAGCTGGTCTTAGCCACTTAATTTAAGTAAAAAAATACTATTTCTACTTTAAAGAAATAGTATTTTTATTTGCTTAATTTTTGCCACAACTGCACCATATCAGCTGGATCAGCAATCTGAACTTCAATTCGTTTATGTTCCAAAGGATCATCAAAGGCTAATAAAAAGCAATGCAAAGCCTGTCTATGAAAATCATCCTCCACACCATATAAGTGATCACCAAATAATGGATGTCCTAAATATTGCATGTGAACCCTTATTTGATGCGTTCGTCCTGTCAATAATTGCAATTCGACTAAACTAGCACCTGCAATTTGTTTAATTACCCGATATTTAGTAACTGACTCTTTGCCGCCCTCCATGATGTACCTTTTAACTGGATCATCTTTTTTGCCAATTGGAGCATCAATGACTCCTTGTAATTGACTCGGCGAAAAATTGCCATGAACAATAGCATGATATTTTTTGATTGTCCGTTGCTTATCACTAACATTAAAACGTGCATGTGCAACTGCATTTTTACCTACTAAAACTAAACCAGAAGTATCTCGATCCAAGCGAGTAATAATATGCGGCTTAATTTTAATCAGAGCATCTGGATTTAGATAATGTAATAAACGCCCAACCACTGAATCATTATCCTCATTCTTGGAAGGAATAGTTAACAAATCAGCTTCTTTATTAACTATCAAATAATTCGCTGTTTCTTGAACAATTGTAATTGGTAAGTTAGAGAATTTAAGTGTCGCATTTGGTTTTTCATTTCCCAAAATAAAAATCACTTCATCTCCATCATGTAATAAATAATTATTATATCTTCTGCGATGATTAACCAGCACATTACCGCCACGATGCCGACAATTAATTAAAGATCGTTTAGAAAATCCTTTAGTCAACAAAAAATCGGCTACTTTTTGTGGCCGCTTTTCACGATAAACGAGTTTGTAAAAATTAGCATTTTTAGTCATGCTCATGTCCAATGAAGGCATCTTCGACCCTATTCCAAAAATGTGTATGCTGAAATTTATCAAAACGAATTACATGCTGAGAAATACGATATTCTATTTTTTCAATGTGCGAATGATTATACTTATTGCCATCTACAGTGATAACGCATGGATCATCATCATTAATCTCAGGTTTAATAGTAATCCATTCATCAGGTGAAATCACAATCGGTGAAGATAATGTTCTAAATACCCGATTATTAATTGAAGCAATCTCCGTCATTTGTAAAGCTTTTAAACGAGGATGAATGACAGCACCACCCAATGATTTACTATAAGCAGTCGATCCAGTAGGAGTAGAAACACATAAGCCATCACCTTTAAAACTTTCAAAGAATTGATCTCGAATATAAACATCAGCTTTCAAAGTCTTAGACAGTCGCTTTATCGTAGCTTCATTAATTGCCAATAATTTCTCTTTATGATGATCCTTATCTGTAATCAATAATTCAAGTAAGGGATATGAAGCTGTAGATGGTTGCTTATCTGCCAAATTTTCTACTAATTTATCGATTTCAAAATTACGCCAATCGGTATAAAAACCTAAGTGACCTGTATGTATTCCTATAAATCTCACTTGATCCAATAAATTCTCATACTTATGGAAAGCAGAAATTAAGGTACCATCCCCACCAACTGTCAAAACAACATCTGGATTTTCAACATCTATATCTATTTGCTTTTGAGATAAAAGTCGCTTTAAACTCTTAACTACTGCTTGTGTTTTAACTTGTTCATTACCAACAATTGCTACTTTCATCATTGTTCTTTTCCTTTTGTCTGTGTAAAAATTCTTTGTGCTTCTCTAACTTCTTCTTTAATTGATGACATTTCTTCATCCAACTGATATGCCGCCTCGGCCGCTGACTTCAACCGTTTAGACACATCATCTGGATATTTACCTTGATATTTATAGTTCAAAGTATGTTCAACAGTCGCCCAAAAATTCATAGCTAAAGTTCTAATTTGAATTTCAGCTATTACATTCTTGGGTCCATCTGGTAAAAATAGAGTGTACTCAATCACCATATGATAAGAGCGATATCCTGACGGCTTAGCATTCTGAATATAATCTCTTTCCTCAATGACATGCATATCATGTCTATTGTGAAGCAGCTCTACTACTTGATAAATGTCATCAACAAATTGACACATAATCCGTATGCCTGCAATATCTTGCATGTCTGTTTCAATTACATCAGAAGGAATTACTCGGCGTTCCATTTTTTCCTTAATAGAATCAACCGTCTTTACCCTACCTACCACAAATTCAATCGGCGAATGTTCTCCTTTAATTAAATAGCTTTCACGCAAAGCTCGCAACTTGATTTTTAATTCTGAAACAGCTTCACGATATGGCCATAAAAACAAATCCCAATCTTGCATCAAAATTTCCTTTCCGTTTCAAACAAAATTATTCTACCATAGAGAGGTACAAGGTTTAAATCAGGAGGAATAAAATAATGTCAAAAAATATTGAAATAGAATCAAAAATATTACTGAGCCAAAAGCTTTATCAACAAATAATTACATCTTTTACCCCCAAAAACCAATTTGAGCAAAGTAATTATTATTTTGATAATCAACAACAAACACTAAAAAAAGATGCTATCAGTCTACGCATCCGACTTTACCATGATCACGCAGAACAAACTTTAAAAGTTAATCCTAGTCATAAAAAGCAAAATAATTTTCAAGAAGTAATCGAAATCAACGATGACCTCACCCTTGCTGAGGCTAAATATTTAGTTAATCAAGCACAACAAATTATGGCTACAGGACAAATTGCTAACTATTTGCAACAAAATTATAATGCTACATTGATCTCAACATTAAAGCCACAAACTTGGAGCCAAACTAATAGAACTTTATTAGATGGTCCTTATCATTGTGAACTAACTTTAGACAAAACTTGCTATCCAGATGGTTATTCTGACTATGAAATGGAAATTGAAAATCCTGATCCTGCTACCATCCAAAAAGTTTTGGACCAACTAAAAGAGCAATTCAATTTAACTTATGACGACGATCAAATAAACCAAAGTAAAATCAAAAGAGCATATTTACACAAAAAATAGTTTAATAATTTTGCATTTGCCAACTTTTTTGATAAAGTAAGATTAGCATGTTGGAGGAACTAAAATGTTTGAACTCTTCTTTTTTGTTAACCCGATTGGTGGTACCTGCCACGAATGCGAAAAAATTGCTTTTCATACTATGCAACAATATAACAAAAAATATAATTATCATCTCATTCCCATGGCAAGTATGCCAAGTATTATCGATGCCCTTAAAAATAATAAGGGAAATTATGATCTTAACCTTTTTAATCAATTTTCAGGCGATACTTTTAATGCCATTAAAGATTTTCATTCGATCAAATTACTCAAAGGCAATAAGCTTGCCAAACAATTTGTGCTCAATTTGCAAGAAATGGTTAATATCCAAAAATGCAAATATTCTGAAGAACTAGTCTTACAATTAATTAATAATTTTGATATTTCAGCTAAAACTTTCAAGGAGATGCGACAATCTGAATATGTCAATATGTCCATTGATGAAGATTTAAAATTAATTAATACATTCAATATTAAAGTAACACCAACTATAATTATTTACAATTATGCTAAAGATGAAGCTGGTTATTTATTTGAAGGCAAATTGGAAATTAATTGTCTCAAAAAGATGTTTCAAAAGCCGCAACCGCAGCAAAATAAAAAAATAGCACTTAGTTTACATGTTTTAAAAAATATTACTTAGTTTTTGTATCTTCAGCTATTTTTTGTAGGTATTGCACTAATGGACAACTTTGCTTAGGCAAATAATATTGCGTTAAGATCTCAACTGGTATATCTTCTACGCTTTTTCTATTTTCATATAATAGTTGAGCTACTTGCAGACCATATCCTGTTTTTTGTTGAATTTTTTTATGTAAATATTGCCTTTGAAACTGTACATCAGGTAAAGAATATCGTTTTAAATAAGGCATAAAATTAAAAAAATTCCTTATTCCAAGGTCATCAAGCTCAAATTTCTTTATTTGATATTTGAGCTTACGTGAAATGGGGCTAAGCAAGATATTATACTTTAGAGATATGTCAGCTTCGTAGGGATTAATTTCTAAATAATACCAACCCCATTGTTGATTAAAACGTAAAAATTTCTTCTGTGATTCTCGCAATTGCTGATGTAAAAAATGACGACGTCCAACCACCCAAACATCTTTAATACCTATTTTTTCGTATAAATTATGACGATGATCGAATTCTATATCACTAATCGGTGAGCATTGAATTTCAAAGCTAATGCTATTTTGCATCAAAATATCGGCTCGCAATTGACGATATGCCAAATTAACCTCCATTTTAGCATGATATCCAGCACCCACCAAAGCGGTACATAGCATTTGCTTACTTAGTGCATGCTCTTCTTTTTCGCCTTTACCTTGAGAGACATTATAATGTTTAAAAAATGGGGCTTTGCTTTGTGAGACAATTAAAATAACTCTTTTTTTACAACGAGGACACCTATAAATTTTGGTATTCAATTGCTGATAATTTGGCAACAAGCTATATTCTTCATAAGCAGTAACTAATTTTTCATTGACTAATGCAGCGTACATAAACAAACCTCCATTTGTTATATACGCAAAAAAAGCCTGCTAATAAATTTTGTTTTAAAAATTTATCAACAGACTTTTTATTTAGCAAAAAAGTTTTCTTTAAATTGACTAATAGCATCTCGGCGATAAATACAAATACCATAATGCTTAACCATAGCAAATTTTTCATTAACAAGACGAGCTCTAAAACCCTTGGCTTCAAAACGAGTTCCAAACTCATTAGCCAGAGCCCAGATTTGTTGAGGTTCGGATAATGTTAGATCATCAATAAATTCCATCTGTAAATAGTATTTACCTTCAAAGAAATACAATGATGATGCCAGATCAGCAACATGCACAACATCCATAAAAGCAACTAAATCATCAAAATCCGCAAAACTATAAATTCGATGAAAATCTTCTAACATACCAGTAGAATCATCTTCATCTTCTTCTTCGTCTTCATCATTTTCATCTTCGAATTCTTCAGGATGATATTTGCGATAATAGCAACCAGAATGACTATCCGCTTCACTTTCTTCTTCGTCATCATCATCTTCTACAAACGATGATTCATCATCTGCAGAATTATCTTCATCCAGATCACGACTCAAAGGCGAGCGCACAATCCTAATAGCTAATCCTTCAGAACTAGGCATCACTTCAAAGCTAACTAAGTCTTCCTCATGCTTTTCTTCATCATTATCATCATTTTTGCCATATACTTCTTTAGCAATACCCATCAAAAAATCACGAACCTTATCCGTTCTCTTAATAAAGTCCAACACACTTAATCCATGTTCAGCAATTTCATCATTACTAATTTCGACCCGAATTACATTCTCATTGATTCGATTAATTTTCAAATTTTTCACCTCTCTTTTTTGTAGTTACTTTTTATATTATAAAACAAAGTTAGTAATTAAATCTCAAAAATTAAGTGTATTTTACAAATTTCATAAACTAATAATTGCATTAGCACGAATTAATTCCATTTTTCGAACACTACGGGGCAAAAATCTTCTGATATCTTCTACATTATACCCAACTTGCAGTCTTCGATTATCCATAATAATTGGCCGCTTTAATAAACTTGGATGCTTAACAACTAGATCAAGCAACTGATCAATCGACAACTGATCTAAATTAACATTTAACTTTTTAAATATTTTTGATCTAGTTGAGATAATTTCTTCAGTACCATCTTCCGTTAAACGTAAAATATTTAAAATTTCTTTTTTGGTTAGTGGTTGTATTAAAATATTCCGTTCATCAAAAGCAAGATTATGTTTTGTTAACCACGCCTTAGCTTTACGACATGAAGTACAACTTGGGGAAATATATAATTTTATCATTCAATCACTCCTCAGACATAAAATCATTACTCAACAACATATACTCATTATATCATTAAAATGTGAAGTTTCTGTGATGCTATAAAGAAATAGTTAAAGAAAATCATAAGATTTATAGTTGTCAAAACTTAGTATGTTTCGTCATCAAATAATACTCCATGTTAAGCTTTTCTTACACAAGCGCTTGTGACCATATCAAAAGAAAGAAGTCATTAAATGATCAAGTCACAAAATTTTATCAAAGCATGGAACAATAAAAAATTAGTTGCTGGCGTTTTAAAAACTATCGGCGTTCAGCGTCAATATCACAATTATGAAGATCTACTCAATGAGGGTATTATCTTATATGCAGAATGTTTAGAAGCATTAGATACAGTTCAACTAGCAGAAAAAGATAAAGATAAAATAGCCTTTACCAAAATTAAATGGCGAATTATTGACCAATTAAGAAAACACAAGAAATACAATGAGCAGCAAAATATTGCAGATCATCCACAAATCAACTTTATCATACCCCAGCATGATAACTTTTTATTATTAGAAGATGAAATCAAAAGCATGTCACCCACAGAACGTTTAATTTTCATCCAACACTGGATCAACAATAAAACAATCTCTGAAATTAGCAAACAATACAACATCTCACGTAGCACATTACACCGAAACAAAGCCGCCTTACGACTTCGTCTCCGAGAAAAACTACAAGACTAATTTTAATTAAGCGAAATTTTAGCTATAATCAAATTAGTACTTAGAATAAAGAGGAATCATTATGCAAAATTACGAAGAGATCATCTTTAATAATCTAGAAAAAAGAAAAGTCATCATTAATCAAAAAACAACTGAGCCAGAAATTATCGCACAAGCTCTAAAATGTAATAACCTATCACAAATGATGGAATGGCGAATCGACTACTATGAACACGCCACTGAAATTGACCGCTTATTAGCTCTCAACCAGCAAATCCATCAACAAGCTCCCCAGCTACAGATTTTAACGACTTTTCGCAGTCAAAAATTAGGCGGAAAAACTGAACTATGCAGTGAGGATGCCTATCTAAATTTAGTAGAATTATTAATTAACTTCAACTTTGGCACAGCTATAGACATCGAACTTGACCATACTCCAGACCGAGTAAACGATCTAATCAAAAAAGCCAAAAACAAGCATTTACTAATTCGTGAATACCATAATTAAGCAAAAGCAGTGCACATCATAGGCACTGCTTTTTATTTAGCGAAGATAGTTAATACGATTATTATGTTTATAAGCTTCCTTATAATCTTCGTAATTCCAATTAATTTCTAAAAGTTTGAATAGACGTTTACCAAATAACAAGAATATATCATGCCAAATACCCTTAGACATTGAAACAAGGTAATTAGCATCACACTTTGGCATAATTTCATAAGCAAAATATTGCGAATCATTCAACAGCGATTTTTTCTCACGTCCGTTGACCACGGGTCTTCCCATCAACTTAGATTCATAGGCTAAAAGACCACGTTTAACTACTAAATTATGTGTAATTGCTTCAGACAATACCTTATCTAGATTAGCAACGACCTTATCAAAACAAAAGATATGTCGACTACCATTAACCTCAACAGAAGTAAAGCTAGCATTGCGTCTATGCAACGAAAATTCAGTCAACGCACTCAGATTCAACCAACTAGTCTTCCCATTAGTAAAACCCTTTAACGAAAAAAATGCGAACTTATTAAATGACAACGCATGATACCTATTCAAATTCATCGATCTAGCAATTTTCTTTTGCACCGCTAGACCAAGCTGATACTCAAATATTTCATTATTCAAAAAATCACCAATAATCTGACGAGTATTTCTAGTAGACAAGACAATACCATGATTTTGATCAAAGATTACCGCCTTATACTTACCTTCCAGCGGATCCTTATCAAAATCATACATTGCCATCATCATCGCACTAACAGCATAATTATCCATATGAACCACATACTGTAACAATTCTGAACCAGATGCGTAGTGCAACTTCTCCCTAATAATCTCCTTAGACCATTGATAAGTCTTTTCCTTATACGGCAGTTTTGTTTTGAGCTGTCGTTTCTTCAAAAATATTCTCCTCTCAAGTTTTAAAAATTTTAGCCAATTAAAAATTTAACATGGTTCACGAAAAAAAGCAAATAATATGCACACAAAAAAAGAACAGGTAACAAATACCTGTTCTTTTAAAATAAACACTTAGATTAGAATACTAAGAAACGTGCAGGAACCCATTGTGCTTGAGTACCTAATCTGTAGCATAGATGACCGTTGATAACTTTCTTAGCAAATACCTTAAAGCTAGAACCTTGCTTCAAGAATTTACCAGTGTATTTACCATTTGCGTCCAACATAGCTACAGCGTAGTTTGCATGACCCTTAACGAATGTCTTAGCAACACCCTTAAATGCTACTTCTGCAACATTTGCTACAGTAGTTTCTGCAAACTTAGCAGGAATCCATCTGTTTTCAGCAACCTTGTAGAAGGTTACACCATTAACAACTTTGCTTGCTAATGCTTTAATAGTTGTATCTGTAACTACATAGTCATTAGTGTACTTACCTGCATCATCAAGTAATCTTACTTTGCAGTTAACGTCCTTACCAACTACAGGAACGTATAAAGTACCTGTAAAGCTGCTGTCCTTTAGAGGACCTGTAACGCTATCAAAAAGCGTATCTAAATCGAGGTAGCCAATTCCTGTTTCGCCTGAAACTACTGGAGTATCCTTCTTTGGATCTGTTGGGTTATCCTTCTTTGGATCTGTTGGATTGTCCTTCTTTGGATCTGTTGGGTTATCCTTCTTTGGATCTGTTGGATTGTCCTTCTTTGGATCTGTTGGATTGTCCTTCTTTGGATCTGTTGGATTATCCTTCTTTGGGTCTGTTGGATTGTCCTTCTTTGGATCTGTTGGGTTATCCTTCTTTGGATCTGTTGGATTGTCCTTCTTTGGATCTGTTGGGTTATCCTTCTTTGGATCTGTTGGGTTATCCTTCTTTGGATCTGTTGGATTGTCCTTCTTTGGATCTGTTGGGTTATCCTTCTTTGGATCTGTTGGATTATCCTTCTTTGGGTCTGTTGGATTGTCCTTCTTTGGATCTGTTGGATTATCCTTCTTTGGGTCTGTTGGATTGTCCTTCTTTGGGTCTGTTGGATTGTCCTTCTTTGGATCTGTTGGATTGTCCTTCTTTGGATCTGTTGGGTTATCCTTCTTTGGGTCTGTTGGGTTATCCTTCTTTGGGTCTGTTGGGTTATCCTTCTTTGGATCTGTTGGATTGTCCTTCTTTGGATCTGCTGGGTTATCCTTCTTTGGATCTGTTGGATTGTCCTTCTTTGGAGTTACAGTAGTTGGAGTACCAGCTTGTTGACCTGCAGATTCACCTGTAGCACTAACAGTTGTAGCACCAAATGCTACACCAATCAATACTGAAGCTGCTCCCACAGTTAACTTTCTGATTGAAAACTTATTTAATCTTTCTCTTTTCATAATTATAATCCTCCATAAATTTACATATGTAAAAATTTATTTTGTTTTAACTAAAGTCATTATAGTATCATTTGTTAACGATTACAACAAGAAATCAAATATTATCTAACAAAATATTAAAAATATGATAATAAAAAAAGCAGATAACTTATCTGCTTTTTTAATCTTATTCATTAAAATACTAAGAATTCTGCAGGAACCCATTGTGATTGAGTACCTAATCTGTAGCATACACGACCTTTAATAGTCTTCTTGCCAAATACCTTGAATCTAGAACCTTGCTTTAAGAATTTGCCAGTGTATACACCATTTGCGTCCATCATAGCTACAGCGTAGTTTGGATGACCTTTAACAAATGTCTTAGCAACACCTGAGAATGCTACTTCTGCAGCTTCTGCTACAGGAGTTTCTGTAGCACTAGGTGTTACAGTTTTTGTTGACACAAGAGCTGTCTTATGTACTTCATCAAAGTAAGTCTTTAAAGTGTTTAATCTTGCAACATATGAGTTGTATTTTGCTAATGCATTGTTTAATACAGTAGTAGCATCTTCAAGCTCAAACTTAGCCATAATAAGTTCTACAGGATCTGTCTTTTCAGCTACTTTCACCTTAGCTTGAACTAAAGCTGATTTTGCATCTTCAACTTCTTTCTTTGCTTTAGCAACATCTGCTTTAGCTTTGTCCATCTTGTCAGCAATTTCTTCCAAAGTGTTGTAAGCAGAAAGATCAGCTAATTGACCACCAAGTTTTTCATAAGCAGCTTTTGCTTCAGCTTCTTTTCTTACAGCTGTAACAAAATCTGCCTTAGCTTTAGCAGTCGCAAATGATTGTGTAAGTTGAGCTTTTACAGCTTTTACATAGTCTTCTTGTGCTGTAGCAACCTCGCCATCAACATGAGCCTTAGGGTTCTTAGCAAGAAGTTCCTTGTACAATGCTAATTTTGCTTTTGCAACTTCAACCTCAGTATTTGCTGTTGCCATTGCTTCATTAGCTTCGTCCAATGCATCCTTAGCAGGTTTTACTGCTGCATGTGCTTCATCAAATTTTACCTTAGCATCATGTTTCTTAGTAATGTCTTCGTATGAAAGTCCAGCTCTATTAATTCTTTCTTCTTGAACTTTTTCAACTAATGACTTTTCAACAACAGCTACTTCGTATTCAGGTTTTTCATCTGTACCTACTTGCTTAGCTGAAAATTTAGGTGCCAACTTGTAGCCATCAGGCACATCAGCTTTAACATTTGCTTCAGTAGGTGCACCTTTTACTACAGTGTAGCCTACAAGCTTGTTATCAGCTGTTTTAAATACAACAACAGACGACTTTTCAGTCTGAGATACACTTGGTTGAGGGGTGCTTGGTTCACTAGCAAATGCTGTAGTTGCACCACCAGCAAGTGCAACACCAACTAATACGGATGCAGCACCAACTGATAATTTTCTAATAGAAAATTTGTTTAACTTTTCCTTTTTCATATCTAATCCTCCATGAATTAAATCATTTTTCTTAAGTACGCTATTCATACGTACTACATATTTATATTATATATCATACTTATTTGATTTCAATGTTTTTTTTATTTTTTTAAATAATATATTTTGATATAAACACTTACAGTAGTAAGCTATTAACTGCTTTTTTGTGATTAAAGTTGTAATCTTTTTGTAATATTGTAACTTGACAAATATCCATTTGTGTCTACATAATCTGTATCATTGTTGCTTGTTTGTCCAATAGTTCATTATAGTTGTTACACTAGATATGGAGGTAATTATAATTATGAAGCGAAATAGAGAAAGTATAATTAGAGAGAATCTACATTTTAGAGATAATTTGCATTTTCTGTTAGATATTGATGATCCTCGCACTCACTATGTATTAAGAGTTGTTCAAATGATAGCTACTATAATTATTTTTCTTTTAACTTACTTGCAACATGTCGTTGTCATTAATTTTCAATCTGCTGGAGCTAATGATGCTTTGACTATGTTTCAAGGAATTGCTAATCAGTCAAACAATTATTATTTTAATCAAGGATCCAATTTATTTAGTTTTTTGAATCGTTTAATGGGTGGTAATTTGTGGAGTACATATCGTTATGCCATCAATAGTTCTCAATTTATGCAAGATCCTGTTGGACTTAAGATTATGATTTGGTCGTTTTTGCTAATATTGATCTCTGCCTTTTGTATCTTGACTCATTTTTTTAAGGAACCCTACGTCTATCGGTATTCGTTAGCTGGAGCGATTGCCTCAAGCATATTTTTAATATTAACTCCTTTATTAATACATCACTGGGCTAATCAATTCGCCATCAATAAGCACATCAGTCTGTGGCAGGCTAATCAGATTTTTAGCGTTGATTATTTGGCTTATTTTGCTATTTTCTGTTCTCTAATTGTTTTAAGCATCTCTATCGTTAGATTTTATAAGCATTTCTAAATCATTAATTTTAATTGTGATTTTTAATTGACATTAGAGGTTAAATGGATATATTATTATCCTATAAGGTGATTTAAAGAGACTTAAGGTACGCTATTAACAAAACGCTTTAAAAATATACTTATGTAACTTTTCTGATATCTAATATTATCTTTTTTCTAAGCCTTAAGCATCGAATTTATTCGATGTTTTTTTTGTGCAAAAAAAGCAGTTCTTCAAAACTGCTTTTTATTTTAAATGAATTATTCAATGATAATATACTTACCGTCAACCCACTGGCTGCCACCAAGATTGTAATATACGCTACCATTTATATAACGTTTTTTGAAAATCTTCCATCTTGATCCATGTGGTAAATAACGATTCAAAGCATTTTTATAACCTGGCTGACCCCAAAGCATGATGCCATAACCAGGAACATAGTTAACACGTCCTACAGCAGTAAATGGTACATCTTGATTTGTATCAGTTGTAGTTGATGTAATAGCTGGTTGCTCTTTTTGTGCAACACTTTGACTAGCACTAGCTATCACTTGATTAATGTCAACTGAAGGTGTAGCTGGTACACTACTTGGTGCTTGTGAAACGCCACCTTTTGATAATGGTAAGACATTAATATTTCCATCAACATGAAGACCACGCCAATTGTGTGTAAATTGCCAAATTGCTACTCCATTCATAGAAGGGAAGTACTCAAAATCAGGTTCATCAATCCTACCCATTGTTGCATATGATGCGACCCACAATGAATTAGGATATTTAGCTACTACACGATCAGTATCAATTTTATTTCTCATTAAATATGCACCAGAATAAAGCATTGGCTTATAACCATTAGCATTTACTGTATCCATGAAAGATAAAATTGCATCAGTATTTGCTTCAACTGGTCCATTAATATTATTACCGTCTCCAGCTTCCCAATCACAAACGACATATGAACCAGCAGGAACACCAACATTGCGACTAGCATTAACAGCATAGTTGGCTTCGGCACTAGCTTTTTGTGCATCATTTCCAAATACTGCAAAATGATATGACATAGTCATCATATTATTAGCTAAAGCACTAGATACCTGACCACTAGCCTTTGGATTAGTATACCATGTACCCTCAGTTGTTTTAACAAAAGCATATTTAGCACCATTTTGAGCATAGTTAGACATATCAGTGCTTTGGAAACTAGAAACATCGACTCCATAGCTTTTATTTTCAACATAACTAGTATCAGCTTTTACTGTAGTCATAGCTACAGGTGAATTTTTGACAACCGTATTAGGCATAGAAGCTAATGCTCCAAAACAAACTGCAACTCCCAACCATTCTGACTTAGAAATATGCATCAAATTCCTCCTTATTTTTCATAAACGTAATCGGCTATAACCCACTGGTTACCGCCTAAATTATACCAAAAATGTCCATCAGCTTTAGCAATCTTAAAGAAACGCCAGCGAGTGTTATTAGCTAATTTTTTACCAGTTAACTTACCAGCTGGGGCATTAACAACTGCTAATTTTTGATAATTACCACAACTAACTGTAACTATCCCATGTGCAGCTACTTCATTTCGACCAGCTGAGCTAACTGGACTAGCTGGTGCTTGAGTTTTAGGTTCAGCTACTTTTTTACTATCATAAGTTACAATAGTATATTGGCTATCTATCCATTGATTAGTTCCTACACGATACCATAAATGATTATTAATACTAATCTGGCGATCAACACGCCAACTAGTACCATGTGCTAAATACTTACCAACTACGTGATGAGCTGGTTTTTGCCAAACAGCAATCCCATATTTAGGAATATAATTAATTTTGACAATTTTATTAACGACACTCACGCCACTCATCTTAGCAACTGGGGCTTGACTCACAATAGGAACTATCGCAATTGCATCAATCCAACCATAATTAGTCAAAGCATATTTAACACCATTGCCATAAGCAATATACTTAGTGACATCTACTACGTCGCCTCTATGCAAAGTCTTAACTAATTTACCTACACTAGATTCAACAGGTGCTGAAGTCACAGAACAAGTTTTTTGTATGACTTTTCTTTCGTTAACGTCTGTAATTTTCGGATCATATTTTGTCAAATTATATTGACTAATAATTTTATCCAAACTCTGAGCATAATTAGGAGCTGTAGCATACTTGCCTTGCAAACCATTTGTAGCATCTGAACTAGATTGTGCATTTTCAATCCAAGTATCTGAATAATATCCATTTAAGCCATTGCGAAGTAAATTACCATTGTCATCAAACGACTCATGATAAGTCGGATACTTTCTAAAATTAGCATCAACTGTATAGTAACCATTATCATCACTAAACTCAGAAGTCGAAAATGATACAGAATTTCCTTGATATGAACCCTTGATGCCAAACAAATTATTATTTGGTTCTTGTGCCAACTGAGAATTACCCCAATTAGATTCAAGAATAGCTTGTGCAAGCATCACTGAAGTATATGTTCCGTACTTAGACGAAGCTTTAGTAGCAGCAGGTATAGCTTTATTTAAAAATTCCTGTTGAGTGGTAGCATCGACTACTTGATGAGTCTGGCTATTTGTATTTAAGATATTATCTACAGATATCCCAGCACCAGCAATTAGAATTGCCGTGACAGCACTCGTTATAGTTGATCTATTCATATCCTTCTCCTTTAATATTACGTACCAATTTTTATTTTAAGTACTAAATTTTTTCATTTCAACCGAACATCTGTTCAATAACATAATTGTAACATTAACTTAAAACACAGCCTATTATCCAGAAATTATCCCTGTTAATAGACTGTGTTTTTTTAGATTATTTTAACTATTGATCATTAGTTATTTAAAATTTTAATTAATTGCTGGAGCAATTGGATGCTTTGATTTAGCAGTAGTGAAAATTGGATTAATCGTTCGCTCAACATATTGAGCTGCTTGCGGTTCAGTATATAGCCCAACCCCTTCTTTAGCAAAAATATTTTCTTTTGCAATAGTATCCATCACCTCTTTAACTTCAGCTTCTGTCAAGTTAACACTAGCATATGGCAAACTCAAAGTAGATACCTTATGATGATCATTTTTAAAAATTAATTTTAATGTTTTACTTGTTTTAGTCATTTGTTTATTTCTCCTTACTGTGTACTAATTCTGATTTTATTCAGCAATAATCTCATTGCTTTGAATTAATGTAGCATTTTTAAAGCTATCGCCTTTATGTAATTTAGCTATTGCTTTACCTACATTTACCACACTTGCATAATCTGCATCGGGCTTTAGATTTTTAAAAGTAAATACTTTTTCTCCCTCATCATACTTAGGATTAATAAATATATATTCTACTTTTTGTGACACTGTTTTTGTTTTCATCTTCATACCATCCTTATTAAATATAATGTAAGTTTTTCACCGGTGTTTTTTTGACTTACACTATTACTAACGTTTGAGAATGATAATTTGTCGCAAAAATTCAGATAATTCATAAAAAGATTGATTTTATACTATTTTACATGTAATATAGTATTGAATTTTTGTACAGATATAACAAATAAGAAGGAGCTCTTAACTTTGACTGAAGACTTAAAGAATACCGAAACCGAAGAAACTACTGAAGAAACTACCGAAGATCAATTTGAAGTAGTTGTACCAGAACCCAATCGTGTAGAAATGCCAGCAACTGAATATAAGGAATATCCTGATTATTTAAATGTTTTCGCAAACTTTTATATTGCCAAATTTGAACAAGCTGATTTAGAAATCATGGCAGCTTTTGATGGTAATCATGATATTATTGAAATTAATACATATATTCTTGCCAATGAAGCATTTGGTCGTCGTAATTTGATTAAACATGTTTTGAATATTCATGCACAAAATTTTGAAAATATTCTAGCAAATATTAAAGCAAAAACTGGTCTAGCTGTAGAAAGTGTTCGTACATTTGACGAGTGGAATGATTGGTACAGTGAACGTCGCAATAACATCTCACAAACTCTTTCTTAAGGCTTGCATGTTTTTGCAAAATATATGAGAATGTAGTAATAAAAAGAATGCTATAGCATTCTTTTTTTCGTATTAATTTTCCTATATAAGGATCAATTAGGAGTTATTTTTCATGAATGACAAGTTAAAAAATCGCCTCTCAATTGCAGGATTATTGATAACTATTGGTATAGTTTATGGCGATATCGGTACTAGTCCGCTATATGTTATGAAATCAATCATTAATGCTAACGGCGGCTTAGTTAATATTAATCGTGAATTGATTATTGGAAGTATTTCATTAATTCTATGGACGGTTACATTATTAACTACCATTAAATACGTATTAATAGCCTTACAAGCGACAAACCACGGCGAAGGTGGGATTTTTGCTTTATATGCTTTAGTACGCAAAAGGGCTAAATGGTTAGTTATGCCTGCTTTAATTGGTGGTGCTGCTTTATTGGCTGATGGAGCTTTAACCCCAGCAGTGACTGTTACCACATCTATTGAAGGTCTCAAAGGTATGAAACTAGGACAACATATCTTTGTTCCTGATCAAAAATCAGTAATTTTTATTACCATTATTATCCTTTTATTGCTTTTTTTGATTCAAAGAATGGGAACTGATGTTATTGGTAAAGCCTTCGGTCCCGTAATGCTCATCTGGTTTACCTTTTTAGGTGTTGTAGGTTTTTGTAACATGATTGGTGATATGTCTATTTTAGAAGCACTTAATCCAATTTATGCTATTAAAATTATGTTCAGTCCTGCAAATAAAGTTGGCTTCTTTATTTTAGGAAGTATTTTTCTAGCTACAACTGGTGCTGAAGCCCTATATTCAGATGTAGGTCACGTTGGTAAAGCAAATATCATTGGTTCTTGGCCTTATGTTTTTGTTTGCTTATCTCTTAACTATTTAGGTCAAGGTGTCTGGATTTTGCATAATCCTAATTATCATGCTATTGGCGATTTAAATCCCTTTTTTGCAATCGTTCCAGAGCAATTGAGAATTTATGCTATTATCTTAGCTACTTTAGCAGCTATTATTGCATCCCAAGCATTAATTACTGGTTCATTTACCTTAGTTTCTGAAGCCATCCAATTAAAATTCATTCCACGCATGAATATTATTTTTCCTTCTAAACAACAAGGTCAAATCTATATCCCATCTGTTAATAAAATGCTCGCAATTGCTACCTTATCAATTGTCTTCTTTTTTAAGACATCTGAACATATGGAGGCTGCTTATGGTCTAGCTATTACAGCAACTATGTTAATGACTACACTATTATTGTTTGAATATTTGGGGCAATCTAACCATTCGATTTTTACTCGTTTACTATTTGTAGTCATCTTTACACTCATTGAAACGGCCTTTTTAATTTCAAGTTTAGTAAAATTTGTTCATGGTGGTTATGTCACCGTTTTAATTGCTGGCTTAATTTTAGGTGTAATGTATATTTGGTACTATGGTAATAAGGTGAGGGATCTTAGAGAAAATCGTAATTCTTATGTTCGATTAGATCAATATATTGATATGTTGACACGTTTAAGTCATGACGAAGATTACCCTACATATGCTACTAACTTAGTTTACATGGCAAAAGTAAAATACAATAAATTCATTAAACGTGAAGTAATCTATTCCATCTTAGACAAAAGACCTAAGCGTGCTAAAGCTTATTGGTTCGTTACTGTAAATGTTACAGATGAGCCTTTTACCAATGAATACTCAGTTAATACCTTTGGTACAAAAAATGTCATCAATGTGCAATTATATTTAGGATTTAAGCAACAACAGCGTGTTAACATCTATTTGCGACAAATTGTTCATGATCTAATTGCCGACCAGACAATTGAAGCTCAGCCGCAAGAATACACTACAACCCCTGGACGAGATGTCGGTGATTTTTCATTTGTTATTGTGCAAGATGTAGTTAGTCCGCAAACTCAATTAACTAATTACGAAAAGAATATTATAAAAGCTCGTGTTTGGTTACAAAATTTATCATCCAATCCAGCATCATGGTTTGGCTTAGATTATTCAGATACAGTGATTGAACGTGTACCTTTGATTTTAGGAACACGCCATAAGTTCTATATCAATCGTGTACCAGCCAGCAAATATAGTATTATTGAAAAAGAAAAAGAAGAAAAAAAGCATATGCTAGCTGAATATCGTAAAAAACTACATAATTTTTAAGCATCGTTAACGATGCTTTTTTATTTCCATAATTCCAAGTCACTGGCAAACATCATTTGTTTAATTAGTGCTATGATTTTAAATGATAGATAATTTATGAAAGTAGGAATCTAATGAATTTACAAGAGGAATTACTAAATAAACTTAAAGAAGATGAAACAGAAATCATTCGCATCCGACGACATTTACATGAATACCCCGAGATATCTTTCCACGAAAAAGAAACCGCAACATATATTAAAAAATACTATCAGCAATTAGGATGTCCAATTCACGATTGCGGTGATGGATATGGTTTTTACATCGACATAGATAGTAATACTGCGGGACCTCATTTAGCGTTGAGAGCTGACTTTGATGCCTTAGCTGTACAAGAAAACAACAATCTTTCGTTTAAATCTAAACACCCCGGGGTGATGCATGCTTGTGGTCATGACGGTCATACTGCATACTTGATGGTTTTAGCTAAGAACTTATGGCAAATAAAAGATAAATTGCGTGGTAAAATCAGAATTATTCATCAACCAGCTGAAGAAATATCACCGGGTGGAGCAATTTCGATGCTCAAGGATGGTGTTTTAGATGGTATTGATCAAATAATCGGCTTACATTTAATGTCATCAATGCCGACCAGCATGATTGGTATCCACAAAGGAGAAACTCAAACTGGACGAGCTAGTTTTGAAATCAAATTAACAGGCAAAGGTGGACATGCTTCTATGCCACATCTGTCTAACGATGCAATCGTTGCTGGTGCTTATTTAGTTACTATGTTACAAACAATAGTTTCCAGAAGAATTAATCCTTTTGATACAGCTAGTGTTACCATTGGCTCTTTTGAAGGTGTAGGTTCATTTAATGCTATTAAAGAAAATGTTACCTTAAAAGGTGATGTCCGCATAATGAAGGAAAGCACGAGAAAATTAGTTAAAAGTCAAATTTTTCAATTAGTTAATGGCTTACAAACCAGTTTTAATATTAAAGCAAGTATCAACTATGATGATAACTATCCTGTTTTAATCAATAATGAGCAATTGGCTAATGAAGCAATAACTGCTTTAACTAAAGCCAAGCTACCTGAAGTATCTACTGTAATGGATCCTGGTCCACAAGATCCTTCTGAAGACTTCTCATACTTTTCTCAAAACATCCCAGGACTTTTTTTCTATGTTGGTTGTATGGCAGCAGATCAAACGAATCACCCACATCACAGTCCTGACTTTTATGTTAATGAAAACTCATTACTAATTGCTGCCAAAGCTGCAGCTATCATTACTCTACACACCTTATTTAAATAAACATATTTTTGCAAAATAAAAGATCATCATTAAGCATTATAGCCTAATAAATGATCTTTTATTTTTTGATTAACTTACCAATATAAACTAACAGATAGATCAAAACTTCAATCATCGAAATAAAGAAAGTAACAGGCCAGTTAGTATAATAGCCTAAAGCTAACCCTAACCAAACGCCAATAAGAGCAATAGCTACCGCCCAAGCTAGCATGCTAAAAATAGTTTTACCCAAATATCTAGCTGTCGATGCTGGCAGTGTTAATAAAATAAACACCAACAAGGAGCCTACAACTTGTGAACCAATAGCAACAGACATCCCTAAAGCCATCAAAAAAATAGCACCTACTAAGGCTGTATTTAAATGATGACTAATAGCTCCAATATGATCAAATGAATCATAATTTAGTGGCGACATAATACATAAAATAACTAAAATCACAACCAATGAAAGGAGCACTAACTGAATTACACCAGATAAATCTACTCCAATAATTGAGCCAAACAAAATGTCAGTAGCATAACGACTATTAGCGTGTGAAATAGCTAAAAATAAAACGCCTAGGCCAATAAATAATGCTGATATTGCTGATATTGCTGACTCTTTTTGTTCACTACGCAGTGATAATTCACCGACACAAAACGAACCTAGCAAAGTAAAAAGTAACATTCCCCATAAAGGATTAATTCCTAAAAAAACTGCAAAAGCTGCTCCAGCAAAGCCAATTTCTGATAATGTATGAGCTAAAAAACTAAAGCCACGTGCAACAACATAGACGCCGACGACAGCACAAGTTATCGCAATAAAGCTACTAGCTAAATAAGCATATTGCATAAAATCATAACTTAACATTATTTATATCTCCTCTTCGGCAAAATCTTTCATTTGACCATGAATTAGGGTTTTATTATGAAAAATCAAATATTCATGCATATATTTTTTAGCTAACATAATATCATGGGTGGTAAATAATACTGTCATTTGATGTTTTTCATTCAAATGCTTGATCAGCAACATCAATTCTTCTTTAGCAGTTGGATCCAAACTAGCGGTAGCTTCATCTAGAATAATTAAATCTGGTCGATCTAATAATGCTTGAGCTAAATATGCTCGCTGACGTTGACCACCAGATGCGGCTCCCATACGTAGATGCTGGATCTGAGATAAATGTGTTTCTGCCAGTATACGGTTGATTTCTGCTTTATCTTTTTTTGATTTAAAAAGTGGCATATTTAATTCCACAAAGGCCCTAATTGATAAAGGATAATCAGCATCCAAATTACGAAATTGAGGTACATAAGCCACCTTAATTTTGGGACTATATTGAAAATCACCACTAGTTGCAGGTAACATCCCCATCAAAATTTTAATTAAAGTAGTTTTACCAGTACCATTTGAACCTAGTAAGGCAGTGGTTGAGCCTTTTTGCAATGTAAAACTAACTCGATCAAAAATAAGTCGATCCTCAAATTTCATCATCAAATTATTGACTTGTAAAATTGTACACATTTACCTCTATTTCCTCATCCATCTATCTGGTTAACAAATCAAGTATTTTATATTGAACTGCTGATTCATCACATGAACCAATAATATGCTTAGCAGCTTTTTTGGCTTCTGGTAAAGCTGTTCCCATAGCAAAGCTATGTCCTACATACTCTAACATCCCTACATCATTACCACTATCACCAAACGCAACCATTTCTGAAGATTTGATACCTAGCTTATATGATAAATATTTCAAGCCCACAGCCTTATTCATACCAGGTGTTGACATATCAATTGTATTGGCCGACCCTGCAACAAAACCAATTTCAGGATAGCGATAACGTAAATCTTTGATAATTGTAGGCATTAACTCTGGTGGTACAACAATACTTACCTTGAAAATACGATCGTCAACTTCTTCATAATTATCAATTTGCTTAAGATTTTTGTAGTACTTATAATTTTCCAAATAAAATTCCTGACCG
This sequence comes from Lactobacillus iners DSM 13335, assembly GCF_000160875.1. Taxonomy (GTDB): domain Bacteria; phylum Bacillota; class Bacilli; order Lactobacillales; family Lactobacillaceae; genus Lactobacillus; species Lactobacillus iners. Next base: position 288,930 of record NZ_GG700805.1, on the reverse strand, counting down.
GATTTTTTCAAAATATAAGCTCCAGTAACTCCCGAAACAATGCTAGGATAAGACATTTCATCTACAATATTAAGCATTAAATGATAAATATCATCTGGGATATCAACAATACGCAAAATTTGCTTTCCTTGTGCAATCATTGCTCCATTTTCTGCGACAAAATAAATCTTATCCACATGATTAGGAAACCTAGTTAACAAATTAGCATGTTGATTTCCACTTGCGACGACAAATTTAATATTTTGCTCCTGCATCAAATCAAAGATCCGAACAAACATTGCTTCATCATATGTTTTATCTTCTCTTAACCATGTTCCATCCATATCAGTTGCTATCAATTTAATCATATAAACTATCCTTCTTTCTTTCAATGAGGATCAAATCGCTCAAGAGTTGTGCCAAATATCCCAAAATATCTCCTTTTACTATAACATAGATGAACTAAAAAAGAACGTGTCTTTTCTTACACGCTCTTGTCTTTTATAGCCCTATTTAGAATTTAATTTAATAATATGGTTGACAATAGATTCTGCAATCTCTTGCTTATTCATGCGTGGTAATTTAACATCTGGATCATCTTTAGTAATAATTGTTACTTCATTCAGATCAGATCCAAACACATCCTGACTAACATCATTAGCAATTATCATATCTGCCCCTTTGTTACTTAATTTAGTGTGAGCATTGGCTAATAAATTGTTAGTTTCTGCTGCAAAACCTACCACGACTTGCTTGGCTTTTTTGCTTTGAGCCAGTGTATATAAAATATCTGGATTTTTTACCAACTCTAATTGATAAGAATCATTGCCAGTAACTTTTTTGATTTTTTGTGGGCAATAATTTTTAGGTCGAAAATCAGCCACTGCCGCAGTCATTACTAAAATATCAGCATCACTAAATTCATGCTCCGCTACTGTTAACATTTCTTGAGCACTTGCTACATGAATAGTTGTTAATCTGGCAAATGGCACAATATTCACACTAACTTTGCCATAAATCAATGTAACATCAGCTCCTCTTTGCAAAAAAGCTTGAACCATTGCCCAACCCATTTTCCCACTAGAAAAATTAGAAATATAGCGAACTGGATCAATTTTTTCAAGGGTTGCTCCAGCAGTAATAACTACCTTTTTTCCGACTAAAGAACTATCGCAGTGCAAATTAGCATTAACAAATTGTACTATTTTGTCTGGTTCTGGCAAGCGACCTTGAGCTTGGTATCCCTCAGCCAAATATCCAGTTTCTGGCGTCATAACCTGCATTCCATCGTCAATTAATTGCTTAATATTACGTTGCAATGCAGCATTATGCCACATTTTATTATTCATAGCTGGAACTACTATAATTGGTTTATCTGTTGCTATCAAAGCAGTTGTCACTGCATCATCTGCTATGCCATTGGCTAATTTAGCAATTATATTAGCCGTAGCAGGAACAACCAACGCCAAATCGCACCATTGAGCTAATTCTAAATGTCCAATCTCAGTTTGATGATCATTATCCCATAAATCTGTTAAAACAGTAGTATGCGTTAAAGCGGCAAAAGTTTGAACACCTACGAATTTTTGGGCATTAGCTGTCATCCCCACTCTAACTTCATGGCCTTGTTTCTGCAGCTCTCTTAAAACTAAAATCGATTTATATGCTGCAATACCACCACTAATATAAATTGCTATTTTTGACATTTAATTTACCTATCCATTTACTCAATATACTAGTTAAATTTTAGCTTAACCAATATTAAATACAATATCAAAAAACAACATAAGTCAATTAATTAGACTTATGTTGTTTTGATTAGTAATTATTAATTTTCACTACCTGTAGATTGTGCTTGAGCATAAACTGATTTTTCTTTGGAATCAGATTCATTTTCTTTTTCAGGCAGATTTTCTGCAGGAATATCTGCCTTAGGTTCCATTTTACGATAAATTGGCATACCAGTACCTGCTGGTACAATCTTACCAATAATAACATTTTCTTTAAGTCCAAGAAGTGGATCAGATTTACCTCTAATTGAAGCATCTGTAAGCACACGTGTCGTTTCCTGGAATGAAGCTGCAGACAAGAAACTATTAGTTTCCAAAGCGGCCTTAGTAATTCCAAGCATTACACTTTGAGCTGTAGCAGGAATACCACCAGAAATAATAACATCTTTATTACGTGCCTTAAATTCACCGATATCCATCAATTCACCAGGTAAAATATCAGTTTCACCTGGATCCAAAATGCGAACCTTTTGCAACATTTGACGAGCCATTACTTCCACGTGCTTATCTGCAATCTCAACACCCTGCATTCTATAAGCTTTTTGAATTTCACTCAAGATATATTTCTCTGTAGTTAAAGCATCACGAACACGGATTAATTCCTTTGGATCAATAGAACCTAAAGTTAATTTTTGTCCACGTTCTACTTGATCTCCTTCAGCTACCGCTACTGATGCAGTATATGGTACAGAGTAAGTTCTAGTATCAGTTTGACCCTTAACAGTAATCTCGCGTGTATGTTCAGCAGGATCTTCTTCAATACTTGTAACTTCACCAGTTACTTCTGAGATTGTCGCACGTCCCTTAGGATTACGTGCTTCAAATAGCTCTTGTACACGAGGTAAACCCTGAGTAATATCGTTAGCACCGGCAACACCACCGTTGTGGAAGTTACGCATAGTCAACTGAGTTCCTGGCTCACCAATAGATTGAGCAGCAACAGTACCTACGGCTTCACCTACTTCAACATCTTCACCTGTAGCTAAGTTCATACCATAACATTTTTGACAAACACCATGTTGTGTGTTGCACGTAAATACAGAACGAATAGTAACTGAAGTTACACCAGCATCAACTATCTTTTGTGCCATATCTTCGTCCATCATTACATTAGCTGGGCAAATTGTTTCACCAGTTGTAGGATCAATTACACTCTTAGAAGTATATCTACCTACCAAACGATCAAACAATGGTTCGATCATTTCGTCACCTTCAGTAATTGCAGAAACAGTAATGCCACGATCAGTATTACAATCTTCTTCTCTGATGATAACATCTTGAGCCACATCAACCAAACGACGAGTTAAATAACCAGAGTTGGCAGTCTTAAGAGCAGTATCGGTCATTCCCTTACGAGCTCCGTGAGTTGACATGAACATTTCCAACACTGTCAATCCTTCACGGAAGTTAGAAGTAACAGGAATTTCCATCATACCACCGTTAGGTGCGGCCATCAAACCACGCATACCAGCTAACTGAGTAAAGTTAGAAATATTACCACGAGCTCCAGAGTCTGACATGACAGAAATAGGATTGCGTGGATCAAACAATCCAGCAAGTTCATTTTGAATGGTATCTTTACAATTATTCCAAATACTAATTACACGATCATGACGTTCTTCATCAGTAATTAAACCACGACGGTATTGTTTAGAAATGACATCAACTTTTTGACGATTTTCACGTACAATATCATCTTTATCTTTCAAAGTAGGAATATCTTCAACACCAATCGTTAACCCTGAAGTAGTACATACGGTATAACCTAATTCTTTCAAATCGTCCAAATAATCGGATGTTCTTTGAACACGATATAATTTATAAATTTGGGCAATAGAATCAGCCAAGAATCCCTTCTTAAATGCCTTACCTAAAGGTAATGAATCTAACTTATCGTGAATATTTTCACCTGGTTTAAGGAAATATTTTTCAGCTAATGGGCTAGTCAAATTCTCTTGAGTTGGTTCATTGACGTAGAAGAAATCCTTAGGGAACAAAGCATTAAAGACTAATTTACCATAAGTTGTTACAAAAATACCATGTTCATAGCCTTCAGGCCACTTCTTTTCAGGCATTGAATCAGCAGCCATTCCGATTCGAGTATGATAGTGAATATCACCATTTTCATAAGCAATTGTTGCTTCTTCTGGTGAATTAAAGATCATACCTTCACCTTCACGTCCACGCTCAGTTTGAGTCAACCAATAATTTCCTAAAACGATATCCTGAGATGGCGTTACGATTGGCTTACCATCTTTTGGAGCCAAGATATGGTGAGCAGCTAACATTAATAATCGTGACTCTGCAACAGCTTCATCAGACAATGGTAAGTGAATAGCCATCTGGTCACCATCGAAGTCAGCATTATATGCTTCACAAGCTAGCGGATGTAATCTAATAGATTTACCAGCAACTAATACTGGCTCAAAAGCTTGAATACCTAAACGGTGTAAAGTAGGGGCACGGTTCAAAAGAACTGGTCTTTCTTTAATTACATACTCAAGAATGTCCCAGATATCATCATCTTCACGATCTATCTTGCGTTTAGCATTTTTAATATTGGATGCTAATCCACGCTTAACTAGTTCATGCATCACAAAAGGCTTAAATAACTCTAATGCCATTGGACGGGGAACACCACATTGATAGAATTTCAATTTAGGTGATACATCAATAACTGAACGTCCTGAATAGTCAACACGTTTTCCAAGTAAGTTTTGACGGAAACGTCCTGGCTTTCCTTTCAACATATGTGAAAGTGATTTAAGAGGACGATTGCCAGGGCCGGCTACAGGACGACCACGACGCCCATTATCAATTAAAGCATCTACTGCTTCTTGCAACATTCTCTTTTCATTTTGAACAATAATACGTGGTGCATTAAGATCAAGTAATCTCTTTAAACGATTATTTCTATTAATCACACGTCTATATAAATCATTTAAATCAGAAGTTGCAAAACGTCCACCGTCTAATTGAACCATTGGACGAAGATCTGGCGGAATAACTGGAATACAATCCATAATCATCCATTCAGGCTTATTACCAGAATTACAAAATGCTTCCAGAATATCTAAACGTCTAATGGCACGCATTCTTTTTTGACCAGTAGCAGTTTTTAATTCTTCTTTTAGTTTTTTAGCTTCTTCTTGAATATCAACTTGCTTTAACAGGTCTTGAATAGCTTCTGCACCCATTTTAGCTTGGAATCTATCGCCATATTTAGCTTTATTTTCACGATATTCAGCATCAGTTAAAAGTTGCTTAAATTCCAACTCCGTATCGCCTGGATCGATAACGATATAAGCAGCAAAGTAAATTACTTCTTCCAAGGCTCTTGGTGAAATATCAAGAATCAAGCCCATTCGTGATGGAATGCCCTTGAAGAACCAAATATGAGAAACAGGAGCGGCTAATTCGATATGCCCCATTCTCTCTCTTCTAACTTTAGCAGAAGTTACTTCAACACCACAACGGTCACAAACTATGCCACGATAACGAACACCCTTATATTTGCCACAACTACATGTCCAGTCTTTTGTAGGGCCAAAGATACGCTCGTCAAATAATCCATCTCTTTCAGGTTTCAAAGTACGATAATTAATTGTTTCAGGTTTCTTTACTTCACCATAAGACCAACTTCTAATCTTATTAGGTGAGGCTAAATTTACCTGCATACTTTCAAACTTATTTACATCGATCAAAAGTTTATCCTCCTATAATTAATCGGAAACTTCATCATTAGAAGTTGGGAACTCTAAATCATCAAAATCCTCTTCTTCTTCATCGGACTCATCAAAATTAGATTGTTCATCAACTTGATCTGTTTCTTCGGCTTCTTGCTCTTCCGCTTCTTCAGCCAATTTTTTCTTTTCTTGTTGTTCAGCTAATTTAGAAAGGCTATCAATATTGAGATGTTCATCAGAATCATCATCCATATCGCGAAGCTCAATCTCATTTTTATCGCTATCAAGCACTTTGATATCCAATCCTAGAGATTGTAATTCTTTAACTAAAACTCTAAATGATTCTGGAACACCAGGCTTAGGTATCTTTTCACCCTTAACAATAGCTTCATATGCCTTAACACGTCCTACCACATCATCTGACTTATAAGTCAAAATTTCTTGCAAGGTGTAAGCAGCACCGTAAGCTTCCAATGCCCAAACTTCCATTTCACCAAAACGCTGTCCACCAAATTGAGCTTTACCACCCAAAGGCTGTTGTGTAACTAATGAGTAAGGCCCAATTGAACGAGCATGTAACTTGTCATCTACCATGTGAGTAAGCTTCAAGTAGTACATAACACCAACAGATACTCTATTATGGAATGGTTCACCTGTTCGACCATCATAAAGAACAGTTTTACCATCTTTACCTAAACCAGCTTCACGAACCATATTCCACATATCTTCTTCAGAAGCTCCATCAAACACAGGAGTGGCAACATGTACACCTAAATGCTTAGAGGCAATACCTAAATGCATTTCCAAAACCTGTCCAATGTTCATACGTGAAGGCACACCCATTGGGTTCAAGCAAATATCTACTGGACGTCCATCTGGTAAATATGGCATATCTTCTTCAGGACAAACCAAAGCAATCGTACCTTTATTACCATGACGACCTGACATCTTATCACCGACTTGTATCTTACGTTTTTGGACAATATAAACTCTTACCATCTTGTTAACGCCAGGTGCAAGTTCATCACCAGCTTCACGTGAAAAGACACGCACATTTTGGATAATTCCGCCACCACCGTGAGGTACACGTAAGGAAGTATCACGTACTTCACGAGCTTTTTCACCAAAAATTGCATGCAATAATTTTTCTTCTGCAGATAAGTCTGTCACACCTTTTGGTGTTACTTTACCAACTAAAATATCACCATCTTGTACTTCGGCACCGACACGAACTATACCATCTTCATCAAGATCCTTTAAAGCATCCTCACCTACGTTAGGAATTTCTCGAGTTATTTCTTCAGGTCCTAACTTAGTATCACGTGATTCTGATTCATAATCTTCAATATGAATAGAAGTATAGACATCATCTTTAACCATTCGCTCAGAAATCATAACAGCATCTTCATAGTTGTACATATTCCAAGTAGCAAAAGCAATGATTGGATTTTGTCCTAATGCTAACTCACCATTTTCCATGGCTGGTCCATCAGCAATAACTTCACCTTCGACAACTTTCTCACCGCAATGAACATTAGGTGTCTGATTATAGTTTTTAGTAGCATTTGAACGACGATATTTTTCAAGAACATATTCATCCAACGTCTTGTCATCACGTCTAACTTTAATCACATTTGCATCTACATATTCAACAACACCAGCAGCTTTAGCTAAAATCGCATCACCGGAGTCATGAGCAGCACGATATTCCATTCCTGTACCAACTAATGGCGAATGTGGATTAATCAAAGGTACAGCTTGACGTTGGTGGTTAGCACCCATCAAAGCACGGTTTGAGTCATCATTTTCCAAGAAAGGTATACATGCTGAAGTAACTGAAACAACCTGCTTAGGAATAACGTCCATGTAGTCTAACTTATCGGGTGAAACTTCCAGATTTTCTTCCTTATGTCTAGCTAAAACTATTTTTTCCTTAAAGGAACCATCTTCATTCAAAGGAGCATTGGCACTGGCAATAATATAGTTATCTTCAACATCAGCAGTTAAATAATCGATCTTGTCAGTAACTTTATGTGTTTCCCATGAAATACGACGATATGGTGTTTCAATAAAGCCATATTTGTTAACTACAGCATAAGTAGCCATTGAGTTAATCAATCCAATGTTAGGACCTTCAGGAGTTTCAATTGGACATAAACGACCATAATGAGTATAGTGCACGTCACGAACTTCATATCCCGCACGATCACGTGACAATCCACCAGGTCCCAAAGCAGACATACGTCTCTTATGTGTTAACTCACCTAAAGGGTTATTTTGATCCATAAATTGTGATAATTGTGAAGAACCAAAGAATTCCTTAACAGAGGCAACGACTGGTCTAATATTAATCAATTGTTGTGGTGTTACGGTTGCGATATCTTGAATCGACATTCTTTCACGGACAACACGTTCCATTCTTGCTAAACCAATTCTAAATTGATTTTGCAACAACTCACCTACACGACGAATACGACGATTACCTAAATGATCAATATCGTCAATAGAGCCTAATCCATCTTGTAAAGCAAAGAAATAGTTAATCGAACTTAGGACATCTGCTGGAGTGATATGTTTAACATCCTCGCCAATATGACCATTAGAAATCAATTTTACGACACGCTCGGGATCAACTTTTGAAAATACCTTAATTTCCTGAACAGTAATTGGATCAGGTAAAACAGCTTCTTCTGATGGTTGATAAGTTACAGTCTTGAAGTCATCACGATCAAGATATTTTTCCAACTTATCCATCAATTCATGAGTAACTACCGTACCCTTTTTAGCAATAATTTCACCTGTATCAGGATCTGCTAAAGTTTCTGCTAAGGTTTGACGCAAAAGACGGTTCTTTAGTGATAATTTTTTATTAATCTTGTATCGACCTACAGGTGCTAAATCATATCTCTTTGGATCAAAGAAACGAGCATATAACAATGATCTTGATGAATCAGTTGTCTTAGGTTCACCTGGACGTAAACGTTCATAAATATCCTTCAATGATTCAGCAACACGGGTATCTGCAGGATTTTTGTGCATATCTTTTTCTAAAGTGAATGATAGACTATCTGATTTGCCAAAGAAATCCTGAATATCACTGTCTGATTCTAGTCCTAAAGCACGAACCAAGACAGTCATAGGTAACTTTCTGGTACGATCAATACGAACATAAGCTAAATTCTTAGCATCAGTTTCGTATTCTAACCATGCACCACGGTTTGGAATTACAGTTGTACCATAAATAGGACGCCCATTCTTATCATAATCACAGTGGTAATAGACACCTGGTGATCTAACTAACTGCGAAACAATAACACGTTCAGCACCATTGATAACGAAAGTACCAGAATCCGTCATTAATGGAAAATCGCCAAAGAACACATCTTGCGTTTTAATTTCACCAGTTTCGTGGTTAGTTAAACGCAGTGTAACGTGTAATGGTGCAGAATAATTAGCATCATGATCACGAGCTTCTTCTAGTGTATATTTTGGTTTTAATAATTTATAATCAACAAACTCTAAAGATAATTTTCCTGAGAAGTCAGAGATAGGCATAATATCATCAAACATCTCACGAATACCTTCTTTAAGAAACCATTTGTACGATTCGGTTTGTACATCAGTCAAATTTGGAAGTTTAACTACTTCTTTAATACGTGAAAAACTTCTTCTTGTCCGATGACTACCATAGTTAACAGCATGTCCTAGCAAAGAAAACATCCTTTCTTTTGAAAAAGACTAAATATTACAATTATGTTACATTTTAGCAAAAGTTCTAAATTAGGCACAAAAAAACAAAAACAACCTCTCTCGTTGTTTTTGTTTTATTATTTTGCTGGACAATAGATCAGCAAAATCCTGAATTTCAGACTTTTAAACGTAGTTATTATACTCTAGATTTTAAAAAATGTCAAAATTAATATTACTTATTGTCACTAATTGCAAAAGTTAATTTGCTATTTTTAGCTGACAACTTTAAAATTTGGTGTTCATGTAATTCACCACTAATTAAATATTTTGCCACAACATCTTCAACTTCATGTTGGATAGCTCGACGTAAAGGACGAGCTCCCATTTCAGGATCAAAGCCATCCTTAGCTAAAATATCCATTGCTCCTGTAGTAATCTTCATCGCAATTTTCTTTTCTTGTAGACGTTGCACTAATTGGTTAATCATTAACACTACAATTTGTCTAATTTGCTTTTTATCTAAGCTTTCGAACACTACTTGCTCATCAATTCGATTCAAAAATTCTGGTCTAAAGAAATTCTTCGTAGCAGCAGATACTTTTTCTTTAATAACACCATTGATATCTTGATTGCTAGTAGCAAAGCCAACAGTCTTATCGTCTTTAAGAGAGCGGGATCCTAAATTAGACGTCATAATAATAATTGTATTTCTAAAATCAATCTTGCGACCCTTAGAGTCGGTCAAAAAGCCTTCATCTAAAACCTGCAATAAAATGTTAAAAATATCGGGATGAGCTTTTTCAACTTCGTCTAACAGAATTACAGAATAAGGGTTACGTCTTACTTTCTCTGCTAATTGACCGCCAGCTTCATATCCAACATAACCAGGAGCAGAACCAATTAACTTAGTAACCGCAACCTTATCCATATATTCAGACATATCAACCCGAATAATATTTTTTTCTGAGCCAAATACCGCATCAGCTAAGGCCTTAGCTAATTCTGTCTTACCTACACCCGTAGGTCCCAAAAATAGGAAAGAACCAATAGGTCGATTAAGATCTTTGATGCCACTGCGACTACGCCTAATAGCCCTACTTACTGCTTCTACAGCTAAATTCTGGCCAATAACACGTTGATGCAAAATACTTTCTAATTTAGCTAATCGCTTGCTTTCTTGACGTTGCATCTTCGTTACAGGAACACCAGTCAATTCAGAGACCACTTTTTCTACCTGATCTACAGTAACTAATGGTCGTTTAGGTTTGCTTGTATCCTTTTGTTGCAACATTTTTTGTAACTTGGCCTTAAGTTGCAATTCCTGACGATATAATTGTCCAGCCTTAGCAATATCTTGTGCAATGACTGCATTTTGTTTTTGTTCTGCAAGATCGGCAATTTGTACTTTTAACTCTCCAGAGCTGTCTTTTTCAGTTGCATTATGCTTAATTTTTACAGCGGAACATGCTTCATCCATTACATCAATAGCTTTATCTGGTAAAAAACGGTTAGAAATATATCGAACAGATAAATCAACTGCTTCTTTTAAGGCATCAGCTTCAATATTAACATTATGAAATTCTTCGTACTTACTCTTTAAGCCCTGTAGAATACCTAAAGTTTCTTTAGCAGTTGGCTCACCAACTTTAATCCGTTGAAAACGACGAGCCAAAGCAGGATCCTTTTCCAAATACTTTTGATATTCGTCAAAAGTAGTAGCACCTATCACTTGAATTTCTCCCCGAGAAAGAAAAGGTTTTAAAATATTAGAAGCATTGATAGCACCTTCTGCTCCACCAGCTCCAACTAAGGTATGTATTTCATCAATAAATAAAATAATTGAGCCATCTCTTCTAACTTCATTAATAATCGTTTTCATTTTAGTCTCAAAATCGCCACGATACTTAGTGCCTGCTACTAATGATGCCAAATCTAACGATAAAATTCGTTTGTTCAATAAATTAACAGGAACCTCTTTATTAACGATAGCTAAAGCTAAACCTTGAGCAATAGATGTTTTTCCAACACCTGGATCACCAACCAACATAGGGTTATTTTTAACTCGGCGAGAAATTACTTGGATCACTCGTTTCAATTCTTTAGTGCGACCAATTAAAGGATCAATCATCCCTCTTAAGGCTTGCCTAGTTAAATCAACAGAAACTTTTGCCAAAGCAGGAGTACTAGAATGTTTTTTACTATTAACAGAATTAGCTTTACTAATTGTATATCGCAAAACTTTCAATAACTCTTTGATATCAATTCCACAGTTATCAGACAAAATCAAACGCGATGTAAGCTCTTTTTCTTTAATTAAAGCCATCAACAAGATATTAGTTGTAATAGTATCCTGTTTTAAAACAAGTGCCAATCTTTGGGCACATTGCAAAACTTTCTTGAGACGTGGTGAAAAAATACAATATTCTTCTGTAACAACCGTTTCACCATATCCGCTATAAAATTCGTTGATAATATTTTCAACTCTAGACTCTGTAACTTTATATTTTTTCAGTGTTTGATATGCACTACATTCTTCCATTGTGGAAATCGCTAATAATACATGTTCAGTACTAATTACTGCATGTTTAAGCATTGTTGCTTTTTGCTGAGCAATATCTAAGACTTTCTTTGCATTTTCACTATAAGGAATATTCATTATACACCACCATTTTATTAGTTAATCTTATGCTAACTATTATAACTAAATTTAAGTCAATTAAAAAATTTGGTAACTTATGCTATTGTAGCTTTCTTTCTGCTGTATATTTCTTTAATCGTTCCATTGCGATTTTTATATCATCTAACGATATTGCATAAGAAAAGCGTAAATAATGTTCACCACCCTTGCCAAAATAGGAACCTGGTGCAACAGCAATTTTAGCATTATTAATCAAATCATAAGCAAGTTTTTCATCATCTTGTTCTAAAAATTCTGGTGCTTTAGCAAATACATAAAATGCTCCTTGAGGAAATGGATGTTCCCATCCCATTTTAGCTAAAGCATCACAAATATAATCACGTCTCTCAATATAGGCTTTTTTCATTGGCAAGCAATCATCTTGACCATTGACTAAAGCTTCTATAGCAGCATCTTGGACAAATGTTACTGTATCAGTAAGAGCAAAACAATGCACCTTGAAAATTTGAGCACTGATTTCCCTTGGTGCACAAATATAACCTATTCGCCAACCAGTCATACAATAAGTTTTCGAAAATCCATTAAACATAATTGTCTGTTCAGGTAACGCTTTAGCTATCGAACCAATTTCATCCTCATACCACAAGCAATTATAAATCTCATCTGAAATAACAAAAATATTTTTGCCACGAATGACATCAGCTAAGGCATCCAATTCAGCTTGATTCATAGCCACACCCGTAGGATTAGAAGGATTAACCATAATTAATCCCTTCACCCGATCGCCATATTTATCCAGATATTTTTGTAAGAGTTGGGGTGTCAATTTAAAATTATCTTTGGAAATATCTATTTCAACTATTTCTGCTCCTGCTATCGCAACATCTGCTACATACATTGGAAATCCAGGTGTCGGTAATAAAAAGATATCTCCGGGATTTGCTAATGCCATAATCGTAGCATAGCATCCCTCAGTAACTCCATTAGTAACAATAATTTCATCTTTTGGATCATAATGCAAGCCAAGTTTTTGTTCAACATCGGCACTAATTGCGTTTAACAAAGCTGGTATACCCCTTTGCGGTGCATATCTAGTATGATTGTTAATAATTGCTTCAATTGCTGCCAACTTAATATGATCAGGAGTATTAAAGTCTGGCTCTCCTAATGTCAATTGGATAACATCAGGAAATTTTAAGGCATATTGAGAAAAATTGAAAAGTTTAAACTTAGGAATCTGATTAAGAGTTGAATGGACATTTTCTGATAACTTTGACATAATTTTACCTCATCTACTATCTAAAATAACATGATATTATTAAAACATAAACACGGGCTAATGCAAATATAAATAAAAAACTTTAGAACTAATCCCAAAGTTTTTATAGAAATTATATTAATTGATTTCAAAAATATTATGTATTTTTTTAGATAAAGCAAAATAAAGAGAAAGTGAAACAATGGCACCAATTAATGCCTGCAAAATATTTGTACCAATACCTAACCAGCCCGCCTTCAATGAGTAAAGATAACTATCAGCTACAACATAACCAGCAATCATAACTACACTACCAAGAAATAGAGCTAAGTATTTACTCCAAGTACGATTTTTGAGTTTAAAATAAATAAAACCAATAACTAATCCCTCTAATCCATGAGCAATTAAAGAAAAAATGGCAAATTGCGCATAACCAGATATCAAATCCAATAACATCCCACTTATTCCACCCACTAATGCACCATAAAATGGACCTAAAATTAAGCTAGCCAGCATAATACCAGCATCACACAAATTAATATTGCCTCTTGTCCAAAAAATAGGGATTAAGAAACATCTACCTAAAACTACTGACATAGCAATCATCAAAGCAGTAAAAACATTCAACTTTATTCTTTTACTTTTCATCTATTTCATTTCCTTCAATATCTAATAAATATTCTTGCATTCTTGTCATTTTCAATCCATATAACAACTCATGATCTGTAAGTTGTGCACTATCTTTTACTGCTAGTTCCAGAGCATTAATAGCAATTTTTACTGCTTTTTCTGTTGACATTTTTTTAGCTAAACATGCACTAACAATTGCTGTAAATATATCACCAGTACCGTAAAAATGTCTAGCAATCGACTCCACAGACCATAGCATCGGAGAAGCAATATTTAGTTTATTAACATAAACTACTGCTAATTTATTTGCCAAAGGGACACCCGTAATAATAATCTCCGTTGAAGGAAATCGTTGCACTAACTTATCAACAAGTTGATCTAACTTACTTTGGTTAAGAGAATCATTTGCATAATCAACTTGGGCAAGCATACATGCTTCAGTAAAATTAGGCACAATCACATCAGCATATTGACACAAAGTGCTAATCATAGATGGATAAGTAAGCGGCAAATTAGGATATAAGCTTCCCTGATCTGCCATTGCTGGATCCACTACTAATTTTTTCTTTCTAATGAGTGGCAAAAAAGAAAGGATATTTTGAACACCTGATATACAACCAATATAGCCGATCATCATCGTATCAAATTCTTGCTCTAAACTGTTCCAATGCTCAATAGCTTTATTTTGCCACTGTTCTAAAGTTAAACTTACCGGAGCTCCAAATCCTTCACTTTGTGTAGATAAAATAATAGTCGGCAACAATGCCGGCTTAACATTCATTATAGTAGCAACACTAATTGCACTAACCATCGAAATCTGACCTAAAGCAGATAAATCTTCAATTATAAGCATTTTCTGCATAAAATATACCTCTATCGGGAAAACAGGATTTGAACCTGCGACCTCTACGTCCCGAACGTAGCGCTCTACCAAGCTGAGCCATTTCCCGAACAAAAAGCCTCACAAAAATGTGAGGCTCCTATACAAAGCGGAAGACGGGATTCGAACCCGCGACCCCCACCATGGCAAGGTGATGTTCTACCACTGAACTACTTCCGCAGTACATAGATTATTATAACACATAATCTATGTAATACAACTATTTATGAATATTATTCTTCGCTATCTAAATCATCAAAACGTTCTGGTCTCATCGTTGGGAATAATAAAACATCCCTGATTGCAGGAGCATTAGTCAATAACATTACCAAACGATCAATACCAATTCCTAATCCGCCTGTTGGTGGCATACCAAATTCCATTGCTCTGATATAATCTTCATCTATCATATCAGCTTCATCATTTCCTGCAGCACGTTCAGCCATTTGAGCCTCAAATCTTTGACGTTGGTCAATTGGATCATTCAATTCCGTAAAGGCGTTTCCATACTCTTTACCTAAAATGAAAATCTCAAAACGGTCGGTAAATCTTGGATCTTTTTTATTCTTCTTAGCAAGTGGTGAAATTTCAACAGGATGTCCATAAACGAACGTAGGATCTACAATAGTACCTTCACAAAATTCTTCGAAAAAGGCATTAATTACGTGACCAACTTTCCAGAATTTTTCACATTGTATTCCATGTTCCTCAGCTATTTTCTTAGCTTCATCATCAGTCATCGGTTGCCAGAAATCAACACCAGATTTTTCTTTAATCAAATCAACCATATGTACACGACGGAATGATTTACCTAAATCAATATCTGTTCCTTGATAATTAATCTTACCATCCTCTGAAACCACTTTAGCAGCTGCTCTAATAATACCTTCTGCTTCATCCATAACATCATGGAAATCCCAATATGCACAGTAAGTTTCTAGCTCCGTAAATTCAGGATTGTGATGTGTATCTAAACCTTCATTTCTAAATACACGACCTATTTCATATACACGCTCCATATCACCTACAATTAATCGCTTCAAAGGTAATTCCAAAGCTATTCGCATATACAAATTAATGTCTAATGCATTATGATGAGTAATAAATGGACGTGCTTCTGCACCACCCGGAATATTATGGAGAACTGGTGTTTCAACTTCTAAGAAATCTAATGAATTCAAATAATCACGAATAGCTTGAATAATTTTAGTTCTGTTCAAGAAACGCTTGTAACTATCTTGATTACTAATTAAATCCAAATATCTTTGGCGATATATTTGTTCAACATTTTGTAAGCCATGATATTTATCAGGTAATGGTCGCAAAGCTTTAGACAAGAAAGTGATATGTGATGCTCTAATTGTTAATTCCCCTGTATCGGTTTTCATCACATGACCATCAATGCCCAAAAAGTCACCTAAATCTGCTTGCTTAAAAATTTGGTAATTCTCTTCACCAACAATGTCTTTGCGAACATAAATTTGAATTTTGCCTGTACGATCGTAAATATCTGCAAATCCAACCTTACCTTTACCACGTTTAGCTAACATACGACCTGCTACACGGGTTTGTGGCATATCATCGTTTAATTCTTCTTTATCTTCTTGAATATATTTCTCATTTAAGGTACGAGCTAAATCTTGACGATCAAACTTTTCTCCAAAAGGATCAACATTCATTGCTCTTAATTCATCCATCTTTTTGCGACGAACAATAAGTTGGTCATTCATTTCATTCTTTGCCAATTTTAAAACTCCTTCAATTACTTATCTAACTTAGATTCAAATTTTTCAACAAATTCATCAAGTAAATTATATACTTCCTGCTGCGTCCAAACATCATTTATTTTAGCACGAGTTCGAGCAGAACGGGGAATTCCTTTTAAATAATATGCTGCTTGTCGTCTAAATTCAGGAACTGCGATTTTTTCACCTTTAAGTTCAACTAATTTACGCAACTGTTCTTTACAAGTAATTACACGTTCTTCTACAGTTTGCGGAGCAAGTAACTCACCTGTATCCAGATAATGGGTAATTTCTTTTAAAATCCACGGATTGCCCAGTACCGCTCTTCCTACCATGACAGCACTACAACCCACTTCGTCTAGCATTTTCTTAGCTAATTGTGGTGTAGTAACATCCCCATTGCCAACAAATGGAATAGTTAAAGCATCTGATACTTCTTTTAAAATTCCCCAATCTGCATGCCCTGTATATAATTGTTTTCTGGTTCTACCATGCATCGCAACTGCACAAGCACCTGCTTCTTGAGCAGCTAATGCATTTTCAACTGCATAAATATGATCCTCATCCCAACCAGTACGCATTTTTACCGTGACTGGTTTTTGAACATTATTTACAACTGCTTTGACCATTTGATAAATTTTGTCAGGATCTAATAACCATTTTGCACCAGAATCTGTTTTAGTTACTTTAGGAACTGGACAACCCATATTGATATTAATGATATCAGCATGCGTATTATCATCAACATACCTAGCTGCTTCCACTAATGTCTCTTCACTACCGCCAAAAATCTGAAGGCTCATCGGATGCTCATTAGGATCGATTTTCATCATGTCGAGAGTTTTTTTATTGCGATAGATGATGCCATGATCAGAAATCATCTCACATACAACCAACCCTGCTCCAAATTGTTTGCAAACCATCCTAAAAGCTGCATTAGATATACCAGCCATTGGTGCTACTACTACTTGATTGGGAATGACAACATCCCTAATTTTCCAACTTTTACTCACTTACTACACCTTTAAAATTATATATTAAACTCAAAAATAGAGCCAGTTAAGGCTCCATTTTATCAGATAATATCTACAATTAATCATTTGTTTTTGGATCTTCGGAATCTTCGGCATCATCTGAACCTTTTTGATCTTCTGAATCACTCTCCAAAAACTTATCCTCTTTTCTTTTCAATGCTTCCTTAGTTTCTTCATAATTCAAAGCATCTTTTTCGCTTGGATAATCATTTTCTTCTGGCATTTTTCCAGTCTTAAACAATGACAAAATCTGCTTTTCATTTAAAGTTTCATATTTAAGCAATGCCTCAGCAATAAGGCGATGTGTGTCACGGTGAGTATTAATAATATCAGTAGCCACCTTGTGACCTTCGTCTAAAATATTCTTTATTGCCAAATCAATCTTCTCAGCAGTGGATTCACTATATGGTTTTACCATTTGATCTTGCGTATTAGCAGATTCTAACTGACTCATACCAACTTCAGTCATTCCATACTGAGTAACCATACCACGTGCAATAGCAGTAGCTTGCTCAAAGTCATTTGAGGCACCTGTAGATTGATCGCCTACGACAATTTCTTCACCTGCACGACCACCCATCAATCCAGCAACTTGTTCCATTAATTGCTTCTTAGTTGAAATAGCTTGATCTTCTTTAGGTAGCATAATATTATATCCACCCATGCGACCACGAGGTACAATTGTAACCTTGCGGACAGTTCTAGAATCACTCAAAACTAATCCAACAATAGCATGACCTGCTTCGTGATATGCGACCCGCTTTCTTTGAGCCTCTGAAATGTCAGCATCCTTTTTAGCAGGTCCAGCAATTACACGATCTTGAGCTTCATCAATGTCAGAAGCAGTAATTTCATCACGATCACGACGTGCAGCAACCAAAGCAGCTTCATTTAAGACATTCTCTAAATCAGCTCCCACAAAACCTGGAGTTTGACGAGCAACCTCTTTTAAATCAACATCATTAGCTAGAGGTTTATTCTTAGCATGTACTCTTAAAATGGCCTCACGTCCCTTGACGTCAGGGCAGCCTACCAAGACCTTTCGATCAAATCGACCAGGACGTAACAAAGCAGGATCAAGTACATCAGAACGGTTAGTAGCGGCCATCACGATTACGCCTTCATCGCCTTCAAAACCGTCCATTTCTACTAACAATTGATTCAATGTCTGTTCACGTTCATCATGACCTCCACCAATACCATTGCCACGTTTTCGGCCAACAGCATCAATTTCATCAATAAAAATAATACTTGGTGCTGTTTTTTTGGCATTGTCAAATAAGTCACGCACACGAGAAGCTCCGACACCAACAAACATTTCAACAAACTCAGAAGCAGAAATAGAATAAAATGGAACTCCTGCTTCTCCTGCTACAGCTTTAGCAAGTAAAGTTTTTCCTGTTCCCGGAGGCCCCTCAAGTAAAACACCCGCAGGTATTCTGGCACCTAATTTGGTGAATTTTGCTGGATTTTTCAAAAATTCTACAATCTCTACTAATTCTTGCTTTTCTTCTTCTTCACCAGCAACATCAGAAAAACGAATCTTGTTTTTGCTTGGATCTCTAGGTTTAACCTGTGACTTGCCAAAATTCATCATGCCACGGCCACCCTTACCGCCTTGACTCATCATCATCCATAACATAACGATGAAAATCAAAGTAGGAATCAGCATCACAGCAGTTGAAATCCAATTACCAGATTGTGATTCGCCTTGTCCAGAAAAGGCAACGCCATGCTTTTGTGCTAAATCTGATACTTTCTTTACAACTGAATCATTTTGCAACATAGTTGTACTAAATTTAGTGGCACCTACAGGTTTATTAGAATTCTTAAAGAAATCAAATCTTGTTCCTCCCCGCTTATCTAAAGCTTGAGGCTTTCTATAAGTACCAGTAACAGTATAAGCACCATTTGCTGGTTGAATGTTAATACTCTTGATTTTATTGTTTTTCAAATCTTTTATCAGATCCGAATAACGAATATTCTTAGTGGTACCATTGCCATCTGAACCTCCGAGTGCCCAGTTAATACCACTCAAGAGGATCACAAAGATAAAAATATAGAAAAGGCCATTGGAAAGTAACCTATTTCTTTTATTCTTCATAAATAACCTCCTATAAACATTGCACGATTACTTCAACGATTTTAACATAAATATTAATTTTTCTCTACAAATAAGCTTAAATATCAAAATAATGTATATATATTATAACGTTGATAATTAATATTATATTCTTGATTTTTAAAAATATCTTGTACAAACACAATATCATCATTTATTAAAATTGCCAGATAAGTATTTCTCATAAAAGTGGGAATTTTCTTTTCAGCAAACTTCTTCTTAGGTTTGACATGAGAGCCATTGGGCAATTTAAAACGATCAGTAGCTTGCAAATTTCTAGCAATAAATTTACTAGTTTTATTGGCATAAAAATAACCTACTTCTGGTAAATCCAGCTTATTTAAAGTGATAATATATTTAGTTTTAAACCAAGAAAAGCATTGATCTAAAACCACCTCTTGTTGGTGATTTTTTAATAGTATTATATCACTTGGGCAAATATAGAAATGAGATAAATATCTAACTAATGTAAAATGATCTTTAGTATTTTGAACATTATCTGATAAATCCAAAGATTCAAAATAAACCTGACGTCCCCATTCTTTGTCAATTAACCAATTAAAATATAAGCTTAATTGATGACAATTAAAATCAGACAAATCTGCTGCATTAACTTGAATAATACCACTGAGCAATTTATGATATCGAATCTTTTCAAAAAGTAACTTTTGCCAATCTTCCAGCGACTCTTCAGTTTGTACAAAACGATTAGCATTTTTAATCAGATCAACCGCATCTTTTTTTAATTGGGGCATAACAAAGTGCCGTAAGCGATTACGCAAGGTTTCATTTTCTTGATTGGTATAATCAACAATATATGCTAATTTTCTTTTTTTTGCATAGACTAATAACTCTTCCTTAGAAAATGATAATAATGGTCTAACAAGTAAACTATTATTAATCCAGTTTCTAATTGGCCGCAAGCTATTCATTTCTTGAACATTGCCTGATCTTAATAACTTAATAAGGATATTTTCTGCCAAATCATCTCCATGATGAGCAGTAAACAAATAATCAGCTTGATATTTACGTAAAATTTTAGCAAAAAAATCATATCGAAAATCTCTAGCGGCAGCCTCTAATCCATTTGCTGGATGAGGGGTATCCCATTTTGTCTCTTCAAGTTGCAATTTATATTGCTGACAATATTTAGTAATTATTTCACTTTCTAAATAACTATCGTTTCTTAAGCAATGATCAACATGACATATGATTAATTGACTCTGCGGATCGTCAACTATTTGTCGCATCATATCTAGCAAAGCCATGGAATCTGGGCCAGCACTAATTGCCAAAATTATTTTTTTACCAGCTAATGACAATTTATATTTACTAAAAAAATTAATAATTTTTTTCATACTTTATATACGCTTTTTGCTTGAAAATCATCAATTGAATTGATTAAAAAGATCTTCAGCTTCTTTCAACAAACATTTCAATGTCCCTGCAAAGTCATCACTTTTATTAAAAGGATTAGTAGGATCTACCAATGTAGACTCATTAACTCGATTCAAGGACAATAAAATTTCACCTTTTTCATTAATAGCAACAATTACTAATCTTAAGATCTGACCCTTAGTAAAGCTATTTTTCTTCAAATCCCACAAAGGACCAAAATCACGCCAATGAATAAAGCCACGTCTGCCATTATTCAATATAACTTTAATACCACTAGCTATCACTTGATCGACTTTGGCACTAACACGTAAGCCCACTAAATATTTCATTAATTGCTATCCTTTTTATCCTGAATATTATAAATAAACTCACCTGGTTTGGAATAATAATATTTGTATCTAATTACTTTTAATAGATAATCCAAATCTTTGAGGTCATATGATTCTGCTTTTAATTTTTTATGAAGTGCTTGTTTTGTGTATAATTCCTTTTTGAGACTATAAACCTGATTATTTATCTTATTTGTTTGTATTCGTGCCATAATTAACTGAAACAATATAATTATAAAAATTACACCAAAACCAATAACGATTTTTCTTTTACGCAAGCGATGTATTTTTTTTCTTTGTTTTTCTGCCTTACGAATAATACGCTGTTCTTGTTCTTCAGGGCTTAAGAAATTATAGTGATGTATCCTACTCATTTTACTTCAGCCTTTCTCAATACACCGTCAATTTGACAATAGCTCTAACCTATACTAAATATATCATGACCCTCTAAAAATGTCATTCAACTACTTCATATAAATCTGAAGCTTCAGCTTTTTTGGTAGTTTCTTTTATATTTAAAACTTTTACTTTTAGAGCTTTTACTCCAAATTGAATTTCTATTATATCATTAATCGCAACATTATAACTGGACTTAACTTGACGACCATTAACAAGCACTCTTTCTTGATCAGCCATCTCTTTAGCAACAGTTCGCCTTTTAATCAAACGTGATACTTTTAAAAACTTATCGATTCTCATTAATTTTCTCCTACTACTTATGTACAATATCTATTACTGCTTGCAAAAATACTTTCAATTCATTGAATATAGTACGCCACGATGACTTAGAATCTAAAATCAAACGAACATGCAAACGATCATGATCTACGCTAACGCGAGCTCTAAAACAAACATGTTCCAGCGTTCTAAAAATATTTGGCCCTTTTAATTCTTCGGAAGCTTTTTGATCTAACACAATATCTATTTTTTTATCAATATTAGTAATTGATAATATTTGTGCTGTATCAGCCAATACTTTGATTGTAGCAATATTCAACAAATTTTCCACAGATTTAGGATATGTGCCAAAACGATCAATTAATTCATCAGCAATATCATCAATGGCTTTCACATCATTTGCATGCTTAATTTTCTTATAAAATTCAATTTTTTGTTTCTGAGATGAAATATATTCTGTAGGAATATAAGCTTCCAAATTAATTCTAACTTCAGCATTAGTTTTATGACATACTTTATCGCCTCGTTTTTGCTTAATTGTTTGATCAAGCATTTGAGCATACAAATCATAACCAACACTATCAATAAAACCATGCTGTTGCTTTCCTAAAATATTACCAGCACCTCTAATTGACAAATCACGCATAGCTATTTTAAAGCCTGAGCCTAATGCCGTAAAATCACGAATAGCATTTAATCTTTTCTCACTAACTTCTGTTAAAACTTTGTCACGCTTATATAAAAAATATGCGTACGCCAAGCGAGAACTTCGACCAATTCTACCACGTAGCTGATATAATTGACTCAATCCATATGTATCTGCATTTTCTACTAATAAAGTATTCACATTAGGTAGATCTACCCCTGTTTCAATAATAGTAGTTGTAACTAGAATATCAAACTTTTTCTGAGTAAATCGCAGCATAATGTCTTCTAACTGCCTTTCAGACATACGACCATGAATATATTCAATTCGTGCTTCAGGAATTAATTGTGACAAATAGGCAACTTTTTGATCAATATCTTGAATTTTATTATGTAAGAAAAAAATTTGCCCATTTCTTGCTAATTCACGTAAGCACGCTTCTCGCACAATATTTGGTGTTTCTTCTGTTACATAAGTTTGAATCGGATAACGATTAGCTGGTGGTGTCTCCATCACAGATAAGTCACGCACACCAATCATAGACATATGTAATGTACGAGGAATTGGCGTAGCTGTTAGTGTTAATACATCAATATTATTTTTTAATTTTTTGAGCTTTTCTTTGTGTTTTACGCCAAAACGTTGTTCTTCATCAATAATTAATAAGCCCAAATTTTTAAACTTAATATCACGTGATAGAATTCGATGCGTACCCACTACTATATCAATTTTTCCATTTGACAAATTAGTAGCTATTTCATCGGCTTCCTTTTCAGTTTGAAAGCGACATAGCATGGCAACATTAACAGGAAAATCTTTAAATCTTTCAAGCATAGTTGCATAGTGTTGTTCAGCAAGAATTGTTGTAGGCACCAAAAAAGCTACTTGTTTTCCACTATCAATAGCTTTAAAAGCCGCACGCAAAGCAACCTCAGTCTTACCAAATCCAACATCACCTACTAATAGACGATCCATTGGCTTTTCTTTTTGCATATCTAACTTGATTTCTCTAATAGCTTTGATTTGATCAGGCGTTTCTAGATATGGAAAAGCTGCTTCAAAATCACGCTGTAATTCATCATCAGGTAAAAAAGCAAAACCTTTTTCAGTTGCTCGATGAGCATAAATTGCCAACAATTCATCAGCAATATCTTCAATTTTTTCTTGGACACGGCATTTAGTTTTGGCCCATTCATTACCACCAAGCTTATTTATTTTTGGTATTTTTCCATCAGATGCTACATATTTTTGGACAACTCCTAATTGATCAGCTGGTACAAACAACTGATCATGATTACGATATGTAATTGTGATATAGTCACCCTTTTGGCCATTGCTTTCTAAAGTCTTTATACCTTCAAAAATACCAATACCATGATTAATATGCACAACATAATCACCAGGATTTAATTCCTGATAACTGCGAATTTGCTGAGCATTTTCTAAACTCTTTATTTTTTTATGGATATGCGGTTGTCGATTAAACAAGTCATGTTCAGTCAAATAAACCAAACTAATTCGAGGTAAAACAAAACCTTGATTAAAATTATCTACAATAATCTGCCTTTTATTTGGAATTAACTTATTTTCAGCAGCAATAGTGATATCAATGCCATAATCAGCAAAAGTACTCTTAATTTGCTTGGCTCGCACTAAATTATCAGCCTGAATAATAACAGTTTGTTGTTGTAATTCATACACTGATAATTCATTTTTAATCAGCGACATCTGACTGAAGAATTGTTGGGGTTCTCTAGTATGTAGATTTAATAATTGATCTATTTTTAAATCATTGACACTAACTTGAAATAAAGAACTGTAAATTTTAGCTTGAACAATTTGGTTAAAAATTGACGTAAAATCTAATCTACTATTTTTAATATTGGTGCTTGTCTCATGAGCTAAATAATCACGATTGCGGGCATCAATTTGAACAATATTTTGCCTAATTGCTCTAATATCATCAAAACAAATAATCCCTGACTCAGTTAGATAGTCTAAAATTGTAGTATAATCTTCATTTTGATAAAGTTTATCTAACTGATCATCTGCAGGCTCTATAACTACCTCAGTTAAACTGTCTTTAGTACGTTGACTAACAGAATTAAAAGTTCTGATATTATCTATCTCATCATCAAAAAACTCGATACGATATGGATATGCAATATTAATTGGATAAATATCTAGAATATCCCCTCTTAGTGCAAATTCACCAGGATTTGCCACCAAATCATCACGTTTATATCCACAGCGAACCAAAAAATCACAAATTTTTGATAAGTTACAAACTTGATTTACTTTTAAGGTTAAACTATTCGCTTTAAATTTAATAGCAGCAGGTAATGGATATTGCAAAGCCTGTGGAGTAGAAATAACTATTCCCTTTTGTTTCGTCAGCAAAAAAGACATAGCATCTAATCTTTGACTTAATTCGTCCAATGACGATACAGCAGCCTGCGTTTCTAATAATGGTTCAACTGGAAAAAAATGAACCATATTTTCTTCAAAAAGTTCTACCAAAGACGAATAAATTTGCTGTGCTCGATTTTCATCACTAGCGACAATCAAAATAGGTTGTTGTAGCCTATGTAAAAGCTCTCTGATGATCAGATTAAAGGCTCCAAAATTCACCCCTGTTAACATCGAATTTTTTGCTTGCGGAACTGCCTTGATAAAATTTACCAAGTTAGCATCAGCTGCAATTAACTCAGAAAGTTTCATTACTTCATTACCTTTTATGCTTAATTATACTTGTTCATCAAAAATTCTATGCTCTTATTGTCAATAAAATCATCAATAATCTGACTTACAGTTGCAAACGTTGCTTCCATTTTAGTACAATCCTCGCTTGAAAATGGTGTCAAAACCCATGAAACAACTGTTTCTTTCGTAGGATGATCAATTCCTATTTTTAGTCGATTAAATTCTGAATCATTTAAGCAATTAATAATACTCTTAATTCCATTGTGTCCACCTGATTTGCCACTTTTTCTAAGCCGTATTTTAGCTACTGGCATATCCATATCATCATGTATTACTAAAATATCATGTGCATCAATTTTAAAAAAATCAACTAATTGTGTGACCGATTTTCCTGAATCATTCATATACGTTTGAGGTTCAAGTAAAATAACATCTTCACCTTTAATCTTAGTTTTTATCCAAAAGCCTTCAAATTTTTCCTTATTAAAGGAAAGACCATTTTTTTTCAAATAATAATCTATAGCCATAAATCCAGTGTTATGCTTTGTTTTTTGATATTTTAAACCAGGATTTCCTAATCCCACAATTAATTTCATTTGATCAATCTCCTATAGCTCATCTACTAAATCAAGATTATAACATATAAAATAATACAAAATTTTAAAACTTTGCTTTTAAATGGTATAATCAATTTGTTAAAGGATTAACAAAATTAAGAAAGGATGTTGTAAAACATGACAGAAGAAAAAATTCATAAAGTTATTCTTGTTGGTGACGGTGCCGTAGGATCTAGTTACGCATTTGCTATGGTACAACAAGGCATTGCACAAGAATTAGGTATTGTTGATATTGTTAAAGATAGAACTAAAGGAGATGCTATCGACTTATCAGACGCTACACCTTGGATTGCTCCAAAGAATATTTACTCTGCTGAATATTCAGACGCTAAGGATGCTGACTTAGTAGTTATCTCTGCTGGTGCTCCACAAAAACCAGGTGAAACTCGTCTTGACTTAGTTAACAAGAACTTAAAGATCTTGAGTGCAATTGTTGAACCAATTGTTGAATCAGGATTTAAGGGTATTTTCTTAGTTGCTGCCAACCCTGTTGACATTTTAACTCATGCAACTTGGAAGATTTCAGGATTTCCAAAAGATCGTGTTATCGGTTCAGGTACATCTCTTGACTCTGGTCGTCTTCAAAGAGCTATTGCTGAATTGGAACATGTTGACCCTCGTTCAGTTAATGCATACATGCTTGGTGAACACGGTGATACTGAATTCCCTGTATGGAGCTACAACAACGTTGCTGGTGTTAAAGTATCAGATTGGGTTAAAGCACATCCAGAAGTTGGTGAGAACAAGCTTGAAGAAATTCACAAGACAGTTGCTGATGCTGCTTACACTATCATTAACTTGAAGGGTGCAACTTTCTATGGAATCGGTACTGCACTTGCAAGAATTACTAAAGCTATTTTGAACGATGAACATGCTGTTCTTCCATTATCAGTATCAATGAATGGTGAATATGGTTTACATGACCTTCACATTGGTACTCCTGCAGTTGTTGGTCGCAAAGGTCTTGAACAAGTTATTGAAATGCCTTTGAATGAAGACGAACAAAAGAGAATGGAAGCTTCCGCAAAACAATTGAAGGAAGTTATGGATCGTGCCTTCAAAGAAACTGGCGTTAAGGTTCGTCAATAATTTAATATAGCTTAAATCTAAAAGATTAGCACTTTTTTGAACATTGATTGATAAAATGAACTTTTTATTAATCAATGTTTAATTTTGCCCTGATTTTATGATATAATTTTATAAAATTATCGATATATGGAGGAAAAATATGCTAATCAAATCATTAGTCTATAAAAAAGACTATTTAACAACCGTTAATGAAAAAGCAACTTTAGCCGAAGCATTACAAATTTTAGAAGATTCAGGCTATCGTTGTGTCCCTATTTTAGATGACTCAGGTAAACTTTTTCGAGGGAATATTTATAAAATGCACATCTATCGCCATAAGTCACAAGGTGGCGACATGAATTTACCTGTAACTTATCTTTTGAAAAATGCAACTAAAACCATTAAGGTTAATTCACCATTTTTTCAAGTATTTTTTAACATTAAGGACTTACCATATATTGCTGTTCTTGATGAACAAGATTATTTTTATGGGATTTTAACTCACTCCAAATTATTAGGAATGCTCTCAGATGCTTGGAATATTAAAAATAGTTCGTTTGTTTTAACCGTCCTTTCTGATAATGAACGTGGAAATTTAGTCAAGATGGCTAAAATAATTTCCAAATATACTAATATTGCTAGTTGCTTAACCTTGGATGTTAAATTAGGTGAATTAGTTCGTCGTAATCTATTTACATTACCTGTAGGCGTATCCAATGATACAATGAAAGCCATTGTAGATAAATTAGAAAAAAAGGGTTTTGTAGTAGCTGAAATTGAAGATTTGCAGTCGGGTACAATTCTAAGATCTGATGAAAAACCTGGTCAATATTTGAATAAATAATTATATATCCAAAAAAGGTTATCAGTTTTAACGCTGATAACCTTTTTACTTTGGCTATTATCTTTTTGATTAAATTTCTAAAATTTATTGAGATATTCACGTGGTACACGGTCACTTAACAAGCAAGCAATTTCATAATGAATTGTATTAGCATAATCTGCTACTGCTTTGATATTATTTGGAGCTTTTGCATCAGCGGAAATCAATTCAACTGGAGTACCTACCGGCATTTTTTCTGGTAGCAAAACCATAAATTGATCCATACATACACGACCGACAATGGGACAATATACATCCCCAACTTTAACTTTAAATCCTTGCATTGAGCGTTGCCAACCATCAGCATATCCTACTGGAACTGTGCCAATCCATTCATCAGTATCAGCTTTAAAAGTTGCACCATAACCCACCGCATTATTAGCATGAATTTGTTTTACAAATACTAATTCACTAACAAAACAAAGAGCTGGTTGCAAAGTAAATTTAGGTTGAATCTCAATGCCATGAGGTGCTGAAGATGGATTTAAGCCGTACATGGCGATCCCATAGCGTACTAAATCACTATCCACTTGGCGATTAAAAAGAGAAGCTGCACTATTATCACAATGAATATACTTTGGCTTTATTCTTAACATTTTTTTAAAGTGGTCAAATTTTTTAACTTGACTATCAAAATACTCTAAATCATGACAATCTGCTGTAGAAAAATGGGTAAACATTCCTTCAACATCATATTCAGGATGAGACAATAAATAATCATTAGCCTTTAAAAATGCATCATCTTCATTAAAACCTATTCTCCCCATCCCAGAATCAATTGCCAAATGAATTTTTAATTTAGTCCCAGATAAAAAAGTGCTAGTTTGTTTTAACCAATCTAAATCACCAACAGTTAAAGAAATGTCATTCTCAGCTGCTAATGATGCAAATTTAGGTAAAGTAATACCTAATACTAAAATAGGTACCTTAATTCCAGCTTTACGTAATTCAATAGCTTCATCTAAAATAGCAACACATAGTCCTTGAGCACCCGCAGCAATAGCTGTCTTAGAAATGACAACACTACCATGTCCATACCCATTAGCCTTGACAACTGCCCACAACTTTTGCCCTGATTTCAAATTTTTTATTTCATTTTCGACATTACTTTTAATTGCTGCTAGATCAACCAATATTTTGGTCGGTCTATGAATTCCTGAGATCATTTCTTAAATATCCTCCAACACTACCTGCGTGACTAAATATCTTTTCTCATGCGAAATACTTACAAAAATCCTACCATGATAACTTTTAGCTGTCATCTCTGGCTGTCCTAAATCATTATCAATAATCTCTACTTCTTTAAATTTAACAATAGTACCTAGTCCTACTCCCATAGCCTTTGAAAAAGACTCTTTACAGGAGAATCTGCCAGCTAAATACTCTACTTGCCTATTTTCCTGATATTTTTGATATTGTTCAAATTCTTTAGAAGTTAGCACTCTTTTAGCAAATAAATCGCCTTTTTTTATTTGCTCACGAATTCTGTCTAAATCAACAATATCAATACCAACGCCACGTAACACAAGCATTTCCTTTCATATCATCATAATAAAATAGCAATAATAAATATTATATCATGACATATTATTTATAAAAAAAGCAGCATCCTGCACTTAAAATTAGTACTCCGACACTGTTTTTTATTTTAATCTTTTTTCTTAATTACAAAATTATGTTTAATATTCCGCTCTCTTGTTTGAGCATTTGGTTTGCGATGACGCTTAATATTTCGATCACGATCATCTGAACGATATCTTCGTTTAAAGTTTTGTGTGTTTCCTCTTCTATTTTTGAAAGGCAACGGTTTTTCCGGAGTTATTTCTACTTTTACTTGCTCAGCATCCTTAGCCATATCTTTTAATAATGCGGCAACTAAATCTAGAGCAGAATTATTTTCTAATAATTTTTCAGCTTCTTTAGTATACTTAGTTAAATCACTATCTAATAATTCTTGAATTTTTTTGTTTGCAATGCTTAATTGACCATCAAAAGCTTCTTTATCAGATGGTGGTCTTAGAGGTGTCATTTTCTTACGTGTTAATCTTTCAATTGTCTTCATATAGCCAATTTCATTAGGAGTAACAAAAGTAATTGACATACCATTCTTACCTGCTCTACCCGTTCTTCCAATTCGATGAACGTATGAATCAGGATCTTGAGGAATATCATAATTATAAACATGACTAACCCCTGAGATATCAAGACCACGAGCTGCCACATCAGTAGCTACTAATATATCCAATTTACCTTGCTTAAAGCGTTTCAAAACACTCATTCGCTTAGTTTGGGTTAAATCACCATGTATTCCTGCAGCATCATAACCACGTGCCTGAAATCCTCTAGTCAGTTCGTCAACACGTCGTTTGGTTCTACCAAAAACAACGGATAATTCTGGATCTTGGACATCTATCAATCTACATAAAATATCAAATTTTTCATTTTCTTTTAGACGAACAAAATATTGATCAATCAAATTTGCAGTTAACTCTTTAGATTTAATCTGGACAATTTGCGGATCATGCATAAATTTTTCACCAATTTGTAAAATTGGTTTAGGCATAGTAGCTGAAAATAATAAAGTTTGATGATCATTAGAAGCAAAAGTCAAAATACTTTCAATATCTTGGATAAAGCCCATATCTAACATTTCATCAGCTTCATCTAAAATAACATGCTTCAAATGAGAAAGATTAATTGTACGTCGCTTTAAATGATCAAGTAATCTACCAGGAGTACCTACCAAAATATTAGGAACCTGCTTTAATGATCGAATTTGACGTCGAATATCTGCACCACCATAAACTACTTGCACATGTGCATTTTCATCTCTACCTAATCTAAATAATTCTTCTTGTGTTTGAATAGCAAGCTCACGTGTAGGCTCAATAATTAAGGCTTGAATACCTTCCTGCTTTTTATCTAAAGTTTGTAAAATTGGTAAACCAAAAGCAGCTGTCTTACCTGTTCCTGTTTGGGCTTGTCCTATGACATCCTTGCCACTTAGAACCAAAGGAATCGTTTTTTCCTGGATTGGCGTTGCCTCTTCAAACCCCGCACGCTTAATTGCTTTCAATAATTCTGGCTTTAAATTTAATTCTGAAAATTTCAAATATCTATTTCCTTCCTACAGAAGGCGCTCTAACACTTTTTCAAGATGCATTCCATGAGAGCCCTTAAGCATAACAATATCATGTGGCTTTATATCTTCTCTAAGATCATTAATCATTCTGTCCATATGATCTTTTTCATAGTAATGCAAAGCTGAGCTTTCATATTTTCCAGACAGCGCCTCGAATAAATATTTCATTTCCGGACCATATAGATAAAGCTCATCTATTAATTGAGGAGTCAAAACCTCGGCTAAACTAGCATGCAACTGATGTGAAGCTGCACCCAATTCTAACATATCGCCTAAAACAGCAATCCGACGACCAAATGCATCTACATCAACTTGACTAAATGATGTTAACACAGCTTTAGCAGCAGTAGGGTTAGAATTATAAACATCACTCATAATTGCTTCACCTAAATCGCCTTTTTCCCACTGCATTCTATTAGCTGTTGGTACAAAATTAGCTAATGCCTGTGCTATTTCTACATCAGGCACGCCAAACGTTCTACCTACCAAAATAGCTGCCAACGCATTTGACACATTGTGTTTACCAATCATTGGTATAGTAAATTTAACTTTAGAATCATTAATGGTAAATGAAGCATGGTGCATATATGAATTAAAATTAGTTGCATAAATTGTATCAGTTGAGTTAAAACCAAAAGTGGCCTGTAATTGATTCAATTTTTGAGCACGTGCTTGCAATAAAGGCTCATCACCATTAAAGATAAACTTTCCATCTTCTTTTAAGAAATCAGTGATTTCCATTTTCGCATCAGCAATTTTATCTCTTGTACCAAAAAACTCAATGTGTGCTTCACCAATCATCGTAATTACACAAACATCTGGACAAACGATCTCACTCAAATGATGCAATTGACCTGCACGATCCATACCCATTTCCAAAACTAAAATTTCAGTTGTAGGTTTCATTTCTAGAATCGTTATTGGTACGCCGATTTCATTATTAAAATTGGCTTGTGTTTTATGCACATTAAATCTTTTCGATAAAACCGCAGCCACCATATCCTTAGTAGTAGTTTTACCATTGGATCCTGTAATCCCAACCACCGTTGGATTAACTTTTTGCAAATAATATTTTGCTAATTTTTGCAACGCTAATAATGTATCATCAACCACAAGTACAGGAATATTCTCAGGTCTATTAGCATGATCTTTTTGCCATAATGCAGCTACAGCACCATTAGCAACTGCATTAGCAACATAATCATGACCATCACGTTCGCCAACCAAGGGAACAAATAATGAATCTGCGACTGCTTTTCGTGAATCAAACACTACAGACGATACAATCGTACTTTCATTCATAGACAAATCGCAACCGATTGCATTAGCGATTTCTGAAAGTTGCATTTTCATAATAAAAAATTTACTCCTAACCTTAATTAGTATTTAAACTAATCAGTGTTTATAAACACATAATAAATTATATCACTTATAAAGTTAAAAAAGAGCAACCAACATAGGGCTGCTCTTTTACAAAGAATCTTGTCGTGATTAATTCTTTGAAGAAATACCATACTTCTTGTTGAATTTTTCGATACGACCATCTGCTTGAGCAAACTTTTGTTTACCTGTGTAGAATGGGTGGGAATCTGAAGAAATTTCAACACGAACTAATGGATAAGTTTTACCTTCAAATTCGATAGTTTCTTTTGGTTTCAAAGTAGAACCTGCTACAAATTTTGCACCAGTTGATGAATCCATGAAAACTACTTCTTGATAATCTGGATGTATACCTTGTTTCATAATTATTATCTCCTTTGCCATAGCCATTTCTCAGACCATAGATTAACATGACTAATAAATTATATCATCAGTAACTAACTAATTCAAGATAAAATAATTTTTGCTCCAAATTATTCTGATTTTTCAAATAAATATCTACTAAATACTATTTGAAAACGCTATCATATAGAGGCACGCCCACTATTCCAACTTGAATCGTATATTGATATAGTGTATAATACCATCTATTAGCAAGGAAACGCTTTCTCTTTTGAAAAAATGGCAAAATTTTTCCTTGCATTATCTAATTTTCAATTTAAAGGTGAATACTACTATGGAAAAAACAAAAAAATTACCTACTTTGGCATTATCAACTTTAATGATGATGACATTAGGTAATTTAGGTACCAGTATGGCATTTCAGCTACAAAGTGCTAATATGGCAAGAATTTTTCAAACCCTAGGAGCTGATCCCACCAGATTAGGATTTTTCTTCATTTTACCGCCACTTGCAGGTATGATAGTTCAACCTCTTGTTGGATACTATTCAGATAGAACTTGGATACCACGATTAGGTAGACGCCTACCTTATTTAATGTTAGGAACTATTGTAGCAGTAATTGTTATGTGCCTTTTACCAAATGCAGGTTCATTAGGTTTATCTACATCAGCAGCTTTATGGTTTGGTGCTATTGCAATTTTATTTATGGATTTATCATCAAATATGTCCATGCAACCATTTAAAATGATGATTTCGGACATGGTTAATATCGCACAAAAAGACACCGCTTGGTCCTGGCAAACAATATGGAGTAACATTGGTGGCGTCTTTGCAACTATATTACCAACTATCTTAACTATCATCGGAATCAAAAACACTGCTTCGAAAGGAATCGTACCTGATTCTGTAATATTATCTTTCTACATCGGAGCCTTGATTTTAATAGTTACTTCTATTTTTACTATTTGCAATGTACATGAATATGATCCTATAACTTATGCCCAATATCATAAACTTGCTAATAAAAAATCTGAAGTTCATGGATTAATTAATATTTTAAAAAGGGCACCAAAAGTTTTTTGGACATTAGGAATTGTGCAATTCTGTTCTTGGGTCAGCTTTCAATATTTGTGGACTTATGGTCCTGGAACTATTGCTCAAAATATTTGGCATACAGCTAATGCTAAGAGTGAAGCCTTCCAACTTGCTGGAAATTGGTATGGAATTTTATTAGGTATCCAAACAATTATCGCTATCTTATGGGGATTTGTCTTAGTAAAAATCAATGATAAAACTCGTAAACCAATGTATATTTTAGGATTAATTGTCGGAGCTCTTGGTTATTTTGTCTTAGCTAATGCTCATACTAAATTAGGATCAATCATCGCCTTCATATGTATTGGAATTGTCTGGGTAACTATCAACGCCATTCCATTCACTATCTTAACGAATGCCTTAAGTGGTTCAAATATCGGCGTATATATGGGATTATTTAATTCATGGATATGTTTACCACAAGTGGTAGCTTCAGTTGCTTCCTTTGTTTTATATCCATTATTAAACAAATATATGCCGAACATGATTATGATATCAGGTATTGTATCATTAATTGGTGCTGCATCTGTCTTAATCATTAAAGAAACATATGGTGAAAAGAAATAGAAAAAGTCGAGAATATTCTCGGTTTTTTTTATAGCAGATATATAGCTCGCTTAAAAAGCTAATAAATGACATGTTAATATGTTTTAGTCTGTTAAAATTTAATATAATAAGAGTAATTCTTAAAAGAGCAATGATATAGAGGATATTATATGGAAAAGTGGAAATTATTTGAATTAGATTGCAATGCATATTTAAACAAAAAGTATGGCAACTTCTTTACTCATTTTGGCTTTAGTAATTCAACGATTAGTGACATCAAGTATGAAAATAACAAAAAAATGTTTTATATAGAAGTTAAGATGCCCTCAGCACAAAGTGGACAATTTGTGCTTTTGCCAGATTATCAAAATAAAAAATTTATTTTTTCACCAAATAATAAAACGAAGCCCAATAAAAGTACAGATTTCATAATTGCATATATGAACAAGCATTTTGAAAAATATGCACATGTTGACTCAATTGGACAAAATATTGATATAGATCAAAAAATATTTAATGAATGGATCACTAATGCCTATAAAGATAAAGGCGTTAAATTTATGATTACGAAAGGAAAAGACTACATTATTTTTCCTATCAATCAATATGGTAATTATTTCTTTATAACTGCTAAATATAGGATCAAAAAAAGTGGCTCTAGCAAAGTACCAAAAAGCAAGCAACAAGAAGTCCTAAAAAAATTAACCCAGATGAATATCAATTTTGAGTTAACAGATGATTTCAACATCAAATCTAACAACCATCTTAATAAGCTAAAATTTCAAGTTGATGATTCTGAATATATGTTTAGCTATTTTAAAGAAAACATTTATCATATTAGAAAATTATCTAATACAAGAAATGCTAATGTTATTTTTAGTATCGAATTACGCAAAGAACAAAATCCAACCGATTTAGAAAATTTTGTGAATTCATTATAACTCAAACCATCTCTAACTGGTTTGTCCCACTATATTTATGGTTTAAGGCATCGCTAATTTGTTGCGTTATAAGTTGCAATACGTCAACTACAACAGAATTACCCAACTGCTTATATGCTTGATTCATATTAGGATGCAATTTAAAACTATCTGGAAAGCCCATGATTCGAGCACATTCTCGGGGATGGAGTCTTCTAGTTTGTCCATTAATCAAATAGCCACCCGTTTTAGCAAATACTCCTCCACCATATGCAGACAAAGTTATGGCTATTCCTTTAGGTGAATAAATTCTTTCACCCTGACCGCCCTTACCCACGGTTCCTACTCTGATTGTAGAAGGAGCATTATAATTGATGTTAACTTTGTCATTAAGCACCAGATCTGTACGATTAACAATTAAATCTCTAACTTCATTATCAGGTAGTAAAAAATTTTCAACGAATCTATTTAATTTAAAAGGTTGAGGAAATACAAACGATTCTCGCTCAATATCATTTCTAAAACATACCATGTATACACGCTCACGCTTTTGCGGAATACCATAATTAATTGGATTCAGAACCCTAAATTGGAAACTATAGCCTAATTCTAGCATAGTATTTTTAACGACACGGATTGTTTTACCGCCGTCATGTGTAGCAAAGTTTTTAACGTTTTCAAGGAATACTACCTTGGGGCGTTTTTCTTTAACAATTCTAGCCACGTCAAAAAATAAAGTACCTCTACTATCTTCAAAACCATATTGCTTACCACTAATCGAAAACGGCTGACAAGGAAAGCCAGCACATAATATATCGTGATCTGGAATACTTGTTTCATCAACTTGAGTAATATCACCTTCAGGGGTATCACCAAAATTCATTTGATATGTTTCTTGAGCAAATTTATCCCATTCATTCGAATAGACACACTTTGCACCGAATGATTCTAATGCAAGTCTAAATCCACCAATACCTGCAAATAAATCTATAAATTTATAACCTTTTAATGATTTATTATCTATGTGAATCATCTTAACCCCCGTTAAATAGTATATGTGCCTGTACAATTATACTATATATACGATATTTTTAAATATCAATAGTTATGGTAGAGGTCTATTTTGACACATAAATTAACTATATTTAGTGAGAAAATTAGTTTTAAACTAAGTATATGTACATGAAAAACCGTAGCTTAACGCTACGGTTTTTTTGTATGTTAAATATTAATCTAAAAAAATCATTTTATCTTTTATAGAATATTTTTAGAAAATTTTTTAGAAAATTTTGCTATTATTTCTGTTCTTCTTTCCCAAGCGTACGATATATACCAAACCGTTCAAGATATAGGATTTTATTTTTTCTAATGCCACTAAATCCACCTAATTATAGGACGTTTTCAAATTTTTAGTCCCGTCCCAGTACCAGTACCGGAGAAGTATTGTTTTAATATAATATCTGTTAATCTTGTTTATCCAGTTTTCAAATTAATCTCACTTCGAATTTACTTCATTTTTACTTTTTACTTTGTGGGTTTAAATCTAAATATATTACTTGGTAATTATCCAGCCTATGGATATAAGACAAAAGATCTACAGAACCTAAAGCAAGAAGATTTTGTTAAAATCTTCGGAGAAGTAAAAACTAATATTGGCAACAATGAAAGGGAACATAAAAATGTTCGTATTCTGTCTTCTCAGCTATTAAAAGCAAAAGAACAAGTAAGGAGTCAAGACAAGGATAAAAAGTCCATATTAGGGCAAATAAATAGCTTTAGGGCAGAGGACAAACTTAAGTCATATAAGAAAGACCATAGCAAAGGTGCAGAGAGATAAATATCGGCAGTTTTCGGACTGCCTTTATTTTTTGCTAAGTTTAACGCAGTAAATCATATAATTGAAAGGAATCTGTATTATATTCTCTAATTAGATAGTTAATCTATACATTTAGAAAGGTAAAATATAGAATTGGAGAATGATATGGGATTTTCATATAACAAATTATGGAAGTTTTAATAGATAAAAATATGAAAAAAACAGACTTACAATGTGCAATCGCAACAACACCCAAGACAATAGCAAAAATGGGAAGAGACGAAAATGTAAGTCTAGAAACATTAGGAAAGATTTGTGAGTATTTTCAATGTGATATTGGAGATATTATTGAATATAAGTCAATGGAAATCAAGTATGATAACGGAATTTGATAGTATTCCATATTCCAATGCTGGTAGAGGGCTACAATGCTTATTAAAAACTGAGCTTGCTTTAAATAATATTAATACAAATAAAGATAAAATAATTTTAATTGAAGAGCCAGAAAACCATTTGTCATATTCTAACATGAATAATTTAAGTGATATTATACAAGTAAATAGTAATAAGAAATCTAGTCAAATAATTATTTCAACTCATAGCAGTTTTGTTTTAAATAAATGAGGCATAGAAAATTTAATACTTTTATCAAACAAAAAAAGCTCTAAAATTACAAATTTAAGTAGTGATACAGAAAAATATTTTAAAGCTATTTCAGGATACGACACATGTGGAGACAGTGGTATTATTGTCAAGAAAATAGAATAACAAGCTATAAAACTGTCGAAATAGGTGGCTTTTAGGATTTTAAAAGAAATCAGTTCTATAATAAATTAAAAATCGTGTTGGTAGAAAAATCGTCTACTTCTACCAACACGATTTTACAAAGAGCCAGTACTTACATCTCTTTTTCTCCTATAAAACTATTGTATCTTGATACTTTAAGGAGTTTCAATCATTCTATATGTTAATTGTCATTTTTTCGGATCTAATCTTAATAAAATGGCATTAATTGCAACTAAGACTGTTGACACAGACATTAGAATTGCTCCTACTGCAGGACTTAATGTGAAGCCAAAAGGGGCCAAAATTCCAGCAGCTAGAGGAATAGCTATAAAGTTATAGCCGGCTCCCCAAAAGAGATTTTGTTTCATTTTACTAGTTGTTTTGTGTGCTAATTCAATAAATGATTCAATATCTCCTGGATCAGATTGAGTCAAGATGACATCAGCTGAATCCAACGTCACTTGAGTTCCTGCACCGACCGCTATTCCAACATCTGCCAAGGCAAGAGAAGGAGCATCATTGACACCGTCACCTACCATGATAACTTTTTTTCCTTCTTCTTTAAGTGTTTTTACTAACTCATATTTGTCTTGTGGAGATTGATTTGATCTATATTCAATCCCTAAATCTTCTGCCGCGCCTTGAGCTGCTTTTTCATTATCACCTGTTGCCATAATTGGCTCTATATTGTTATTTTTAAGAGCTTCTATTAATTCTTTACTGGTTGCTTTTAATTCATCCCCCAAAGCTACAGCACCAATGGCATCATCGTTTTCTACTAAGACACTGAGGGTTGCTCCTTTTGGAATATCAATATCCAAATTACGTCCGTATGCTTTTTGACTGATTAATTGGTATTGGTGCCCATTGGCTTTACCTTCTACGCCAGCACCGGAAATTACATCAATGGAATCAAAGGATACTGGACTTATACCTTCTTGGTCGGCGAAGCTTATAATTGATTGAGCAATAGGGTGACTAGACCCTCCTTCAATACCTGCCAATAGTGAAATGATTTCCTCTTTTGTATATTTTTCATTAAGAAGTTTTACATCTAATACTTTAAACTCACCTGTTGTTAAAGTACCTGTCTTATCTAAAATCATCACATCTGCATCTTGAGCTATTTCTAAAGCCTCACGGTCTTTTACTAGTAAGCCATGACTTGCCCCTAAGCTTGTGCTACGAGCGGTGACCAATGGAATAGCTAGACCCAAAGCGTGAGGACAAGCTATAACTAATGTTGTGATAGCAAATTTTACTGCCGTTGGGATGTCCGCTATAAGCGTCCATACTACAAAAGCTATTAGTGCGGCAGTTACCGCAATATAGAAGAGCCACCCTGCAACCTTTTGAGCAATATTTTCTGCACGAGAAGGTTGACTTTGAGCTTGGCTGATTAAATCCTGTACTTGAGATATAAAGGATTTATCACCTGTCTCAAGTACTTTAATATAAAGAACCCCTTCTCCATTTGTTGAACCCCCAATTACTTCATCGCCAGGACCTTTTTTAACTGCTTTTGATTCTCCAGTCAAAAGAGCTTCATTTACACGTGATTCGCCACGCTCGATAGTTCCGTCTGCTGGCACATTTTCTCCAGCTTGAACTCGAATTAAATCACCTACCTTTAAGTCAGCAACTGGTCGTGTTTCTATTGAATCGTCATCTAATACTACATGAGCATCTTTTGGTACTAGCTTAGCCAGTTCTTCTTGTGCATCTCCTGCTTCTCCAATTGCTTTCATCTCAATCCAGTGACCTAATAACATGATTAATAGTAATGAAGCAAATTCAAAGAAAAAATCCATAATTTGTTCAACTGTTACGTAGCTTGCTATTACAGTATAAATACTATATAAATATGAAACACTTAAGCCTAAAGAAACGAGTGCCATCATTCCAGGTTCTTTTTGTTTAAATTCGTCAACTGCCCCTTGATAGAATGGACGTCCACCATAAATAATTAATATAGTAGATAAAATAGCTACTACAATATCAGAATATGGAAAAGTAAACTGGAATGGTAGGTCAAACCCAGCCATAGGGGATAAGAGCATAATAATGATTCCTAGTGGCAATGATTTTAAGAAAAGTTCCTTAAAGTTTCCGTGATGATGGTGGTCATGCCCTCCGTGCCCGCTGTGATCATGCCCAGCATGATGTTCTTGATGTTGATCCTTATGGTCTCCATGTTCATCTGTGATTCCATGCTCATGTTTTGAATGATCCATGTCGCCATGATTATGGTGACTGTGGGATGAATGTTTGTTGTTATTGTTCATTTTAAATTCCTCCTTATTCTTAATGATGATGTAAATGACATTTGCATTGTCCTTCTGGACAATTGCAATCCACTTCTTCTACTGCGAAAGATTTTTTCATCTCTAATATTTTTTCTAGTTGATCTATATCATCGAAGCTTAAAACATGATCTTCAATGATGCTTCCTATTACATTTCCGACTTTCTTATTGCAAATACGATTAAAAATATCTTCTGCATAATCCATTACGGCTTCTGTCGCTTCAATATTGGCAGTGTAAATAAACTTTCTACCTTCTTGCTCTGTATTTAGTACGCCTTTTTCAACTAATCGACCTAAGATCGTTTTGATAGTGGATTGTGTCCAGTCCATTTTTTCTTGCAATACGGTAATGACTTTTTTACTAGTTACTCGATCATTTGCCCAAACTACACGCATGACTTCCCATTCTGCATCTGTGATATAAGTA
Source organism: Lactobacillus iners DSM 13335 (assembly GCF_000160875.1). Taxonomy (GTDB): domain Bacteria; phylum Bacillota; class Bacilli; order Lactobacillales; family Lactobacillaceae; genus Lactobacillus; species Lactobacillus iners. Next base: position 248,394 of record NZ_GG700805.1, on the reverse strand, counting down.
TTAAGTCCTATTGTGCTCATTCTCCTTTCCGCCTCGTCGTTTACATATGTAAACAAAAATCCTTAAAATAGGTTTACCATTGTAAACGAATTATGTCAAGTCTTTTTAATAAATGTAAGCAACGCTTATAGATTTTTATCTCTCCACTTCTATCCCATAATAATTTTCATAGTTTTTCCTATACTGAACAAGGTCAGAAAATTGTTCTTTATTTAAAGAATACTCTTGCATAAAGGCTCATTGAATTAGGGATTTTAGAAAACTGATTTAGAGAGTCTTTTAGGTGGCAAGTAGAAAGGCTATGAGTTTAATGCCCATAGCCGTTTTTGCGGGTCTGTAAATAATTTTGTGTATCAACCTAAATCCTGATATAAGGGTAAGGGTTGATACATTTTTTATGTATCAATATTTGTCATTCCTATAGGAATGGAGTTTTTTTAATTGTACACAACTTTAATAAACTGTAAAATTTTCATGAAAATTTGCAGCCGATTTCATACTAAATTATTATCTTAATTAAAACCTTTCTCCAAAAAATATTGATAATTGGGATAAGATTTGATCCCAGCCTCGTATTCTATATGTCCATATGATGATCTAACTGTTCTTTTACTAGTACCGTTTCTTGTATTTAAGGATAGTGGTTTTTCTATATTGAACAAGGTCGGAAAATTGTTCTTTATTCAAAGAATACTCTTGCATAAGGGTGTTCTTTTTTTCTTGCAATTTTGCAATTTATCGAGATTTAATAGTATTTCTTTTATATTTGTTAGTTTTTATAGTTTTCTAATATCTCTTTAACGACTATTTTATAAACAGAAAGCTCACTATAATATTCCTCTGCAAATTGCTTATCTTCAGGATTTTTCTTGTGACATTTATAAATTTCACGATACTTATTTATAGAATTTATATTTTCCATATTTTGTGATAAACTCTTCATTTCAGTTTCAATTTTCTTTATTTTATCTAGCAAGTTTTGTCTATCATCAACAGATTTTTTGATTAGCTCATTGAGCTGAGTGATTGAATTAAATATCAAGCAGAACTGTACTTTTAGTATCATTGTCTTCTCGTATTTTTATAAACTGAATATGGTCAGTAGATTGGTGACTTTTGAATAAAGATAGCAAGATTTTTTCCCTCTTAATTATATAGTCTATTGCCAAATTTACAGCTGATTTTATAATGTATATTTTTGTAATTACTATATTAATCACCAGAACTTTCTTTTGATTTATTAAGCAGTAGAGAATGGATATGCCATATTTCTCTTGACATTTACACCAATTTTCTAATTCTGTTTGCTCATAATATATTTTTTTACATTGATTTTACCTTTAAACTTGTATTAAATCATCTTCAACTTATTAAAGATAATTATATCAAATAAAGCCTAATTCCTCATTTAAAAAGGTGCCATATTTCTACGACACCTTGTTTTAAATTATTCGATTTTATCTCTCAAATTCTTGACTATAAATACTTGTATTAAAGTACAGAGAAAGTATTTAAACTTAAACAATACAGATCTCTATGATGCTTGATAAAAGTCACATTATTAAGTTTGGAATTGATACCAAGGAAAAAGATTAGATTCGCATTCTTTCTTGAACCGAAAATCAGAGTTTTTTTTTTTGAACTAATCCTTCATTGTAGCTACTACTATTATCCAATATTAAATTAATTCTGTATCTAATCATATATAATGCTAACATGGTGACTTTAAAAGCAAATTTAAGCATATAACCTTCAAAATAATCTCTTCCATGAATACATTCATTTCTAATGTTTAGAGAATTACTATTGTACATAAAGTGATATACGAATAATAAATCTGGAGCACTCTCAAACCCATCCAACTCCTCATATACATCTTCTATTAGCTCCCTTAATATAGAACTTGGATCTTTAAATTTCATAAATTCATCAACATTCTCTTTAAATGGCACAATTCCAAATAACTTTCCAAGTTGTCTAATCTCAATTTCTAATAAAGGAAAGAGTTGTGTTAAGTGGCCTAAAGAAATTTGTTCATTAAATGGAATTAACTTAACTCCAATAATTTCTTCTAACAATGCATATAATTCTTTTTCTTTCTTAAATAAAGCAATTACTGAATAAACATTATTTTTATATCTCTCATGTATAGCAGCAACATAAATGCCTACATCTAAAACATTTATAAATTTATATCCATATCGCTCTATAATTTTCTCCACCTGTTTTTTTAAGATATTGTCTGTTTCATGTCTATCAAAATTTATACCAGTATCTTTAATTGGAAATATATTGTTCAGTGTAATTCTACTAACCATATGTATTACTGCATGTTTAGACGTTTCTTCAAGAACTGATATTAGGTCATCAACTTTAGCTAGAATAGTACTATTTGCAACAATAATGGGATTCTCCATAATACTTTTATTGTATTTTTCTACTTCTTCTGTAGAAATCTGGGTACCATATGTAAATTCCTGAAGATTCTTTACTTGTTCTTGGTATTTATTTTTTTGCCAATACTCTTGAATATTGATCATATCTTGTTTCACAATTCTTTTATCAACAATTTGATTAGTTTGGTTAACAGATATGAGAAATAACATCGCTTGGTAGAATAAATTCGCAACTGAAATATCATTTACATCTTTGATTAACTTCAGGAACCTATCCTTAGTTTCATCATAATAAAACTGATTAATATGTCTTGCTATATCGGTATTTTCTAAGTATTGCGTCAAAGTTGGAATATCATTTATATACGAAATGGCTCTATATTTATTTTCTATGTAATCTTTTACACTTTGCATTTGGTCTTTACGTAGGGAAAAAGAAGAACTAAGTCTCACTAATAGATTTACGGAAGTTATAGAGTGTAGATTTTTATAGAATTCTTTTATTACTTCTGTTTTTTCTATCCTATTCATGACTCCTTCATCAAACAACTTAGTCAAAATTTCATATGTTGATGAAGTCAATATTTCATAGTCCTCACCTTTCCTAATCAGCTCTAAAAACAAGTTACAATGACTCTCTATAGTCTTTATATTTGGATCTTTTCGATTTAATAAAAAATCAACAGATTCTATTACGAAATCTGAAATCTGATTGTTGAAATGTTTTTTTAACTGTTTTAATAAATCTGAAGTCCAACATTTATAGTTTGGAACTAGACTATCTCCATTTGAATATATAGGGATTATTTCTCCATTTCTTATTGAAATCTGAAGCATATCTAATAAAGTGTTTTCTTGCCAAGTTAAGCTTGCTTCTCTATCTAATGATTGAAAATTGAAACAGTTTCCCGAGAGTAATCTAGCACCATACATATCAAAGAAATTTTCTGAAAGACCATAAACTACTCTATTCAGGTTATCCTCTATGTGTTGTTTTATTCTTTCAAAGTCTGTTAATTTTATTTTTTCTAAATATAAAATTATCTCATCTTTATCATAATCAAATTCTCGCATATTGAGTGCTTGATGAAAGTTTCTCTGATTCATGAATCGATTATCAATAATATAATTTGAATTATTTCCTGAATTTTGTAATTTAGTTAACCAAACTGATAAAAAAAGGATTTTAGAAAACTCGCTACTTACCTTTTTCGCACAGTTCTCTCTTTCTGTTGCTCCTACATAATATTTTGATATTTCATAAATCTCTTGTAACAATACTGTTCTAAATTGAAAGTTAAAATCACATATCTCTAAAATGTTAATAAAATTGCTTAAGATACGAATCAAAGAATTACTTCTATTTTGATATTCAATATACGAGCTTATGTCTAACAAGTTATAATTATCTTCAATATATTCAATAAACCATTGCCAGTTCTGACTATGTTTTAATATCCCATCTACAAATTTAACATGAATTTCATGGTCTAAATAGTTTTTGTATTTTATTTCTGGCAATTCTCTAATCCTCCTTACTATTAAGTAATCCTTACATCTATTATTTTAATATAGATCATTGTCATTGCTTTTAGCTAATTAATATTCGAATATACAAATATCCCAGTCTAAATACCAGGACTATCGCATTTTTCTAAACCACTAAGAACAATTCACAGCATTATTCTTTTTTTAATTCTTTATCCATTTTTACCAAAAATTTACTCCCACCCTTCTTTTCCAAACGTCCGATATATCCCAAACCATCCAAAATACTAGGTTCTATTTTTTGGAGTATCACTAAATTCACCTAATTGTAGGACGTTTTTAGATTTTTAGTCTCGTCCCAGTACCAGTACCGGATTTAAATGTGATTTCAGAAATATTGATCTTAAGAAGAATCAGAATATAACTTCTCTATTTACGAATCAGATTTTCTTAATCCTCTTGGTAAATTTACGCTATCCTTTGTAACTTAACGATAGAAGACATGATGTTTAATAAAGTTAATTTTTTCAAATAAATATAAGAATAGAGCTTGTATGATTCATTTTTTACAAGCTCTTTTTACAAAAGTTTAAATTCTATTAGAATGACTCTATTAGTTCTAGTTTTTTTAAAGGAGTCATAACTACATCTATTGTATCTCCATCTTTATCAAAAAACTCAACTTCACAATTTTTATCATCATAAATTAAAACAATTGTTCCCTTTGTTCCCTTACTTATTTCTTTGTAATCTTCTTTCAATCCTACAACATCTAATTCTTTCATTATAAGTTTTTAACTCTCTCAGTTTCTCTGTCATCAATCTCAAAAGAGCCATCATTTACTTCATCAAGTCTTTTTATAAGTTTCCCAAGCAGGTCAAGCATTTTGTATTTATCTTTTTTCTCTTGTTCCTTGTCAAAATACACAGGTTCATCATTGTAATTGATTTTATAATATGATGAATATAAATCAGAAATTACATCATTTAGATTTTGAATGTATTCATCATCATCAACTACATCTATTCCTGTAACTAATTCTTTCTTTTTTGTATCATATATATCCTTCCAAAGTGGACCAGATATATAATCTAACATTATTATTAATTTTTTCATTATCTTGACCCTCCTCCTGGATAAACTGATACTATAAATCCATTTGTTCCTACTCCTGTAATTACGATATATTCTCCTTTATATAGGTAAACTTGTTCTAATCCATTATTCTTTCTCTTAGAACTTATTTCTGTTCCATTTTCAAATATATCTTTTATTGCACTAGGTATATTTTCTTTAGAAACACCAAATTTATTTTTAAAATCCTTTTCATGTCCATCAATTATATGCTTAAGACCTTTTGTTTCATTCCCTTTTTCTAGCCATACAAGCCTTTTTTTCTTTGTTTTTGTAATCATAACCACATCTTCTTCATTGAATTTAACACCACTTTGCCTAAGTTCATCCATTAAATGCTCTGGTTTCAATGCTCCTTTAGTGTTTTTGTATAATCTGCTATTACCGGCACCCATTAGATATCACCCCTATAGATTTTTGAAGTATAGGGTTCAATGGAAATAAGATTAGTTTCGTTTATATAATTACCGAATATTGAATCTGGCATTGCACCATAAACATATATTTTTTGTGGGTTTAGTCTTTTAAAAAATTCTTCTAATCCTTTTTCAAAATAGTATCTATTTGAATTTCTTTTTATCTGACCATATGATCCTATTGCATAAGTCCCTTCTTTTTCTAATCCCTCAAAACAAAATTCATAACTTCTTGAGTCGCCCCATCTTACATTTGGTATTACTTTTATACCATTATTTTGATAGTATGCACCCATAACTCTATTCATATAAGTGCTATACATTTGTCTAACAATAGGCATGTCATAGCAAATTGAAAAATCAGGACTTATAACAGCATTAAACTTTTTCAATTCATCCATATACTTTTGAGGATTGTCTAATATTTGCTTGAATGCTCCATCGTAAATGTAAAAATGAATTCCCACATTCTTCTCATTATGCAAATTTCTTTTTTCAAAAGGGATAAATTCTTTAATTCCCTCTATTTCTTCCTTTTTTATTAAAGGCATATCATATTTACCAACCAAACTTACATTTTCTATTAACTTAGGATTAAATCCACTATTTGCGTATTTATAATTACTCAATATATCCCTCCAGCTTAAAACTCTTGATTTTTAAAACTGGATTTAATATAATTAATTTGGAATTATTAGACAATATCCAGTTTAGAAAACATACTTTAGATTGTGCCAAAAATCTGTTTAGTGTGTTTTTTTCTTTTCTATTCATTCTTCCCATCCTTCTTCTTCATACTTTTTATATTGATAATATGCCATAGAAGGTGTCACGTTACATTTTTGTACAATTTCATCAATGGTCATACCTTTTACTAAATGCTTAGGAACTAACAATTCTCCTGAAAAACAATTTGCTTGCCACTCTGGATCTTCGTATGCTCTTCTATTTTCTAGGTCTTCTTCTTTTCTACAAAAAGAAACTGTTTCTTCTCTATGCTTTATCCAATGTAATAATTCATGACTACAGGTCGATCTTGAAAATCCATCATCCTCGCAAGCCTTATCATAAATGTCTTCTCTTAATTTTATTAAATTTTCTGATGAAATAGTTTCACCTAATTTTGACCCCATATCATCAGAAGTGCATATTTCTAAATTAAGCTCTCCTTTATTAGATAAAAATTCTATAACTTGAACTATTGGAAAATTAATATCCCTTTCAAAACCAAATAACTCTCTAAGTCTATTAGCCAGTTTTCTTATATCTTTTCTAGATAAAGGGTCTGCTATATATCCACCCATATCACTCACCATCCTTCTTGAAAAATATTTTCATTTTGTCCACCTCTTCTTTATTCATATTTTCTAATTCCCTTGCAAAAGAAAATGCCAATCTTTTCTTTTCTTTACTTAAATCTTCAAGATTAATTTCCAAAGACTTCTGAGATTCTTCGATTGCTGTCATTAATTCATCTTGTTTTTCTTTATCAAGATTATATAAATTGACAATCGTATCATACCAAGACTCTGGCATTTTCTTTTTTCCATTTTCAACTGCTGATAAAAAAGATGAGCTGACGTCGAGCTTTGTAGCCATTTCTTTCATTATTTCACCACAGTCTAATCTTAACTTTCTTAAAAAAATCCCAAGTTGTGTAAGCATAATATCCTCCTTTCGAAATTATTATACACCCTTTTAAAATTATTATACACCATTTTTAATATTAAATAAACCTATATAGGTTTATTTAATATTTGTTTTCTAAAACGTTATTTATAGTATAGCCTTTTTTATAATCATAAAAAAACACAAGTGTTTATTTTTGGGTGAGTGTGGATAAATAAGAGTTTCTAAGGACAAAAAATTAGACCGCAGCTTAAATCTACGGTCTAATATTTTGTCCAAATGTAAACCACTTGGAACTATTATTCAATGTATTCTTTTTTACTTCCAGTACCATTTGAGTACCAGTAGCCATTTTTCATTCTCTTTATAGCTTGTAATCAAGCATTTTTGAAAATTTTGCTACTACTCCCCGAGAATAGGGGATGTTCCTTTTATATCAACACTTAAGCTGGCTTTTTCTTGTTTTGGCATACTTTTGGCATACCTGTAATACTATTCCCTTTAATATGCTGGTTACCATTAAAGTGAATTTTAGAATGTGAGGCAGGTTGAATATCCATGCTTCCTTCCATCTTAGAAGCTAATTCAATATCATTATTGCTAAACATGTGAGCATAGTACTTAAGCGTTGTCATTGGCGTTTTATGTCCGAGCCTATGACTCACCGTTAAGACATCAGCACCAAGTTCAGCAATCAAATATGAAGCATTAGAGTGGCGTAATCCTCGGCCATTGATTCTAGATACTCCAGCCAATTTAGAATAACGTTTAAGCCACACACTTAAAGTAGACTTATTAAGTGGGCAGTTATCGCAACTGAATACGAAATCATGAATATTATATTTAGCCTGTTCCTTCTTCCACTTCTTTAAAACTTCAAGTAATTCAGCATCAATGGTAACCGTTCTTCTACTTGCATCATTCTTTAAATATGGTACAAGTTCATAGTTTAGCTTACTTGAATAGTGCAAATTGTTGATAAATCTAACTTTTCCGTTAATTAGATCAATATCTGACATCTTAAAGCAAATCCCTCGTTAACTCGGCATCCAATCCGATAGTAGAAAAGAAAAGTAACGTAGATTAACTCTTCATAAAAAGTATCAGTATTGATAGAAGCTAATACCTTCTCAAATTCTGGCATTGTCCAATAATTTTCAATATTTCGACCTTTTGGAATTGATTTAGTCTTTAAAGAAGGGTTAGAAGCTATTAACCCGATTTCTACGGCATAATCTAGACTTTGACGAAATGCAGTATAAATCAAACTAGCATAATTTCTAGAAAAACCTGAGTCCGTTAATAACCACGTACGATATTTTTCACAGTCTATTACTTTAATGTCCTTAAGCTTGATTTCTCCTAAAAAATCTACGCCTTTCAGCATCATTAAATTGTGAGTATCGTAAGTACTTGCTTCAACATCTCCACGGTATTTGGGTAAATAACGATCCTTCATAAAAGAAGCATAGCTAATATTATCAGCTGAAACATTAGCATATAGTGCTTGAACACGTTGTGCCTCTTTGTATGCTTGATAAGCCGAAGAAAAGGGATGCTTCAACGCATCCCTTCTACCCTTTTTTAACTTCTTTTTACCATTGGCATCAGTGCCAATGAAGATTTGATAGAAATATTTACCATTTTTATCTTGGTAAACGTTTGGGTAACGCGTTTTCAAAAGTTATCGTCCTCCTTAAACGGAACACCGATAACTTCAGCAACAGCTTTAGCAGGAACAAGCCCCACTCGTTTTCCATTGTAAAACGCATATCCTTTTTCTACCAGCTTTTTCTTAGCTAGCCGAATAATTCTTCTAGCTTGGTTGTCGCCAAAACCCAGTTGGCGAAGATCTTTATAATTAACAAACTCTTTTTTCATTGTTAAAACCTCGACATTAGTAGATAATAAGGCTGAACATCCCTCGCATAGGTTTGTTCAGTATCAAAGGCTAATCATTGTCTTGGCGGGCGTGATTAGTCTTTTTCTTATCCGGAATGTTGTCATAAAATTCAGTTATATGAATCAACCGCTTACCATCTTTTAATTTCTGTTTTCGGTTAAAAGTAGCATCAGCTGTTATATCTTCTGATAATCCTAGATCTTTTAGCACCTGACCTTTAAAACCCTTAAAATTGGTAGGTCTCTTGATTCCCCTTGAATTACGATAAATATGAACCCCTGAAGGATAGAAGTGTAATCTAGCACCTTTCAAAATCGATTTACTTTTGACATTAGGCATAATCTCATCCTTAGGCATATCTGTTAAATATGCCATCAAATAAGCTGCTACATTGTCACTGTCCTTAAGTCTTTTGGTTTTAGTAAAACCCTGACGCCACATAGGTGCTATTACAGAATTATTGTCAAGATAGGGGAGTTTTCCATTTTTCTTTTTAATAAGGCCATGCAAATGCCAACTCCCAGAAGCTTGTGGCTCAAGGACTACTAAGATACTCACAAGAACCATACTTAGCAATAAACCGCCGCCAAAAGGCTTTAAAATCCTTGTACACCCTTGAAGTGTCAGTCATTGGTTTTCCATTAACTTGCTTGTAAGTTAGCGTTATTCATATATCGCCAGCTTGGAAGTTACCTATAATTAATCTTCTAAGATTTTTGAAAGTTTTACGTAAGTTCTCAGTTGATTGAATTCTCTGGCTATTTCTGTGATAGTCCTTAACCTCACCAGTTGCTAAGTCAACATAGTTATCTTTAGACAACGGTTTAATTCTTTGTTTTCTTGGTTTATAATCTGTCACTTCTAGTACATCGCCATAAAGATGAACATTAACGGCAGCATGTTTATTGATTTTCTTTATTTTTTGATGCATTGTACTAAAATCACCCATTAATCAAGTTAATAGTGGTTGCTACGCAACCACAGCGCTAGCGCGCCTGCTGGCACTTCAAACATCATTGACTGGTAAAGAACAAATACTTCTTATCATCTTGAGTATTACTTAATGCTTGTTTTAAATAGTCCCATAATTTATCTGGCTCAATTTCTGGCATACAAAAGGGTATTACATAACCCGAAGATGTCAGACCTTCAATCCAAGCGTAAGCTTCTCCAGTTTCTAATCGCATCTCAGGAATTTGAATGTCATTGCCAAAAGTCAACCGATAAGAATTCATATTAGCATCCCCAAAATGAAGCTTAAGACCAGCCTCTTCCTGAACACTACTATTTAAACCAGAGTTAACTACACTTATTTGCTGACTTATAATTCCTAGACCAAAACCTGGAACGCGATTTAGCATCGAAATATCAGTAATCAAAGAATTCCATTTATATCGCAAGTCTTTATCCGCTTTAGTCATTCCCTGATTAAAAGAAGCATTTGTAGCACTCCATTCGTCAATTAATAAGTAATACATTGGCATACCTAACGCACCCGCTGTTGCACCAAATTCTTTATCTCTCAAGAATGCAAGACGTTCATGCATTTTTCCATCGTAATCAGACACCACTTTAATAGCATCTTCCTTATTAGTTGCTACCCTTCCAGTTGGAAGAATATCACCTAATCTTGCAAGATCAGAATTTTTAAAATCTACGCAATAAATTTGAGTCGGCAATTGCACGGTGCCAAGAAATTCACAAGGGCTAATCCTTGGAAAAGAAGCAAGTTCAGCAATTAAGATCAAAGTGCCATAAGTCTTACCACTACCCCTAACACCTGCTACAAGAAAATTAATTTTCTTGTATGCATCAATAGATAACGATTTGCTTAGCGTTAGAAGGTAACTCATATTACCACCTCAATCGATCGTTCTTAATTCCACGAATAATCGTGAAATAAACCCATCCATCTGAGTGGTACTGTGCATTTTGAATTGAAATATTACATCTATTGTAATTAAGAAATGCTTCTAATGAATCTCTAAATTGGTCACTAATTAACCACTGACGTAACTTACCTATTGCCTCTATTCTCAATCCATCCCTAGTCTTTCTAACGTGAGGTAATTGTTGATACCGAGGATCATAGGGATCTGGAGCAGTAGTATTACTTTGATACAGAAAAGCTTTCATCTTCGGAGAATAAATTACCGATAAATCTACATTTTTAGAGTGAAGGAGTCCTCCAAATCTAATTTCATCATAATGAAGATAAACCCAGTAGCCCAAGCATCCCAGAGCCAACACTAGAGAACAAATTCCAAAGAAAATGCAGTATTGCCCAAACCATGGGACTTGAAATGCCAGAATAAATAGCGCAATTGCACAAGCTAAGAATAGCCAGCCCAACGGTGGAATTACCTTTTCAGGAGTTCCACCTTCTTGTGGCTTACGTGTTCGAGTTGGCATTAATTCTCACCTCCTCTTTCTTTAACAAAATCAAATCCATCCGCTTTAAGGGATAGTTGATTTTGAAAATCACCAAAAACTACACCTGATGGGTTCTTTAATTTAATAAACCCACGATTATTTCGATCAACTTTTTCAGCGGTCAATCCTAAAATCTTAACATCTAATTCTGAACCTTCATTTGAAGTTTCATCCTTCTTGTATTGCGTGTCATCTGTCCAGATAGTAACCTTGAGCTTAGCTCCGATTACTTTGCCAGAGTCAAAATCCTTCAACTCACTCTCTTGCATAAGAAGCAATTGCTTACCTGCAAGGAAACCCTTAGCATCAAACTTGACGAAATCTCTTAGACCTTTAAGAGCCATTCTATGTACCTCCTTGGTACTTAAAAAACATGAGTACTACTACTCATCAACAACATTTTTGAATTTTGGTTAATAAACCAAAAAAAGCGGATTATCTATTGGAATTGACCAGTGATAATCCGCTTTTGCTGATTTTCTAACCTAAATTATGTATCAAAAAAAGTATATGCTTTTAAAACATATACTTCTTAGTTACACATTCAGTTTTTCAACCTCTAAAAGGGCAGACTGGTAGTGTAATTAGAAGATTAAGTAAAAAAATACCTTTAAATACTTAAAAAATTCAACCACGCTACCACCTATGTATCCGCTAGCATGGACGCCCACGGAGGTGCCGTTACATTTAGTTATTAATTCAGCTATAGACCTGCAGCAACGATAGCATTGTTCTACAACATATATCCAACCCACTCTCAAATTAACATTACCACACCAGGTTGGCGCAATGCGTAACTTGACGTTAATTGAGGAACCTAAATATCAAACCTATAAATATTTGATACAATTATTTTATACCATTAGAAAATTAATAAATCAATTTGATTCATAAAACTTTATAATTGCTTAATATTTTCATTTACTCATTTGCAACTTACTCATAATCTCATTAACGATATCCGTGATCGTATTCAAATCAACTACAAACCACTCTCTAGGATGGATAATCCTACCATTACCAGCTTTAATATCTACGTCTAAGCGGTATTGGACTAAAGCATGATGCAGAGCTGTTTCTAAAGCCTCTGGATTCAGGTTTATAACTTGATATTCTGCTACTACTTTAACCGGACCATATAAATAAGTTGATTCATTTTCTGCATTGGCAATTCTTCTTTCAACGGTTCCAGAAGTAAAACCTACCTTATACAAAGGATGATCTTCTTGAATCCTCTTTACATCTGCATTATTACTGAGTGACTTTAATACGTAAATATAGCCAGTTACCTGATCGTCTTCACCAAATTCAAATTTATCATCTGGTTCAGTGACTATCTTTCCACCGCCACCACGTTGTTTAGATCCATATAAGGAAGCTATTAAGCCATTTCTTAAAGGAAAATTCTCGGTTCCATTATCATAAATAACGTGTAAACGTGCATCAGTATCAGTATCGCTACGATTATTATTCTTAAACTCTGCACCAATAGATTCAATGTACATTAGTTGACCCTTTAGAACATAAAATCCATGCAATTTGAGTTTATTATTACCATACCTTATTAAATGACGCTTGCCAGAAGTTAATTCTGCTTGCACCTGCTTAAATAATGGACGATATTTATTAAAATCATCCATTGCTTTTCTCTTAGATTTATTTTTGGCAACATTCTCTTGAGATTTTTTATAGGCATTGAGTGAACCAGTATCAAATAATTTAGAATTTAATGATTGACCAGAATTATCAAATAAAGCAGAATCATCATTCAAAATATCATCAAGAGAATTAAAGGTCTTTTTTTCTTGACTGACTTTTTCTTTCAAAGAAACATTTTGATTTTCTGTCTTTAATAAACCTAATTCATCATAGGGTTTAAGTAATTCTATTCTTTCTAGATCCTCTCGAATTCCCTTTAATCTGCTAGCTAATTTTCTTTCACCTAGTCTACTAAGATCAGTGGTCTTTTCAGGTTCTTTGCCATTATGCTCTTTTACCCAATTCTCAATTTCTTTAAATTTTTCAACTTCTGGGTCATAAGTTACCCGTTTTTTCTTGGGTTTGGCTAATAACTCATTAGCGGCTGGATCATTAAATATATCATCTAGTGAACGAATAGGACGAGCATTATCTATTTTCATTTCGTCTAGCCCTCATATCACTTAACGTAGCCAATGCATAAGCCATTCTAACTTCTTCTTCATTGTTAGAGTTTTTGTCTGGTCGACGTCCTGTCTTTTCTACAAAGGCTTTGGCATTCATAAATAATTGCATCAATTCTTCATTAGAGAAGTCATATTTCTTCGCATCGATGGAACGTTCAATAATTCTAAGAGTGTTGCTATCAATATTTTGCGACATTACGTCATATGCTCTTTGGAATGGATTGATTGACTCAATCAAGTTAATATCTAGATCATGAACATTAATAAACTTATCCGCCATTTTAAGAAATTCGTTTGTATTGCCTTCCTGATCAACTGAAGAATCAACCTTAGCATGACGCAAAACAGTATCGGCCACAACATATTGACTAACTTGTTCTACTTCATCATTGTTCAAATCTGGGTAACGAGTCATAATAACTTTGGGAATTAGTTCTTTATTCATTACCTCTGCATCTACATTAGCAGCAATACCGTTTTTCACATCATTATCTTGCAAAATAGCTGCTTTAAGATCAGGTAAATCATTTTCAATAATACTTTGAGCTCTCTTAGTAGTTGGCTCTTTTAAGCCTTTTATTAAAATATCTGCATCCCCAGAAGGAGTATCAGACTTGTGATTTCTTCTCTTCAAATGAATTTCAGGTGCAAGGACTTGTTCCATCAAAAGGGATGCAGTAATAGCCTTCAATATCTGGTTAACTGCGTACTGTACTGCATCATCTTTAGCATCAGGTTGTTCAATCATATTGGTAAACTGTGCATGTGTTTTATTAGAACTATCACGAGTAACCCGACCAATAATTTGAACAATTTCTGTTAACGAATGACGATACCCAATAGTCAAAGCTTGTTCAGCCCATGGCCAATCAAAACCTTCTTTAGCCATATTAAGAGCTACAATAATATCCAAGTCATCAGCACTACTGATATTTCTTAAGTATTCTTGAACCTTTTCTCGTCCATCCTCATTAACAAGATCAGCAACCTTCAATAATTTACCAGTCTGCTTACTTTTAATTGTATAAATACCAGTTTTATCATCTCTATCAACGAGAGTACCAATTGCATCAAAGATAGCATCAACCTCATTGTATTTATCCTTAGTTGATGCACTAGAATTAATACTTGGAATATGAATAATTGTCTTCTTAGTTGTATCAATCGCATCTGGTAAAGCGTCCAAATACGAACCTTGATAAAACTTATAGTCAATGCCGAAAGACTTCAAATACTGATAACCATCAAGTTGTTCATAATAGGTATAAGTTACCTTATCAAATAGTTGTTCATCTTCTGGAGAAAGAATCGGCTCTGAATCTCCTCTAAAGTAAGAACCCGTCATAGCCATAATATGAGCAGAAGAATTATGCATGATATTCTTCAAAGCAGTGCCTAGAACAGAACTATCATTAGATGAAACATGGTGAAATTCATCAATAGCAACCATTACATTGTCAAAAGCACGATCATCAGCTACTTTTTCATAGGCAAATCTTAAGGTAGCATGCGTACAAATTAAAATTCTACTTTCTAAAGAATTAAGAAAGTCCACTAGCTTTTGTACTTTACTTTCATCCCCACCTGGAAGGGTTAAATCATATTGTGGGTCAACCTTCCAATCTTCATAAAAGCCATATTTGACCAATTCGGTATTCTTAAATGATCTACCAATCGATCTTTCTGGAACTGCTACAATAATCTTTTTAACACCTTGATTAGCTAATTTATCAAGTGCAACAAACATTAAAGCTCTAGATTTACCTGAAGCCGGTGGAGCTTTTACTAAAAGATATTGCGAATTGCGGTGTTGATAAACACGTGCCTGCATTTCACGCATTCCTAATTCATCGGTATTTGTGCTTTTACCAGTTTGATGGTAATTTACTTCAACTACATTTTTATCTTGCATGGTTAAGAGATTCCTTTATCACAATCTATTAAAAACTTTATTATTACTGTTGATTGATTCATTAAAAACTTTATTTCTTTAGAATTCAAATTTTGAGGTAGATTATGCTTAGCTTCATGATTTTGAATTTTTTCATACATGTCTAACATTTTAAAAAACAAATTTCTAACTTCTTTACTTATATCTTTATCTTCAAAGAACTTACCTAATGCACTTTTCTGATTTTCAAGTGAAGCTTCTGAACCAGTAATTCGTTTTATTAATAATTCAATGGTTAGACGCATATTATCTAAAGCATTCCGATAATCTAAATGATCATAAAATCTATAGGTTCTCTGCCATTGATTTTTTAAATCAATTGAATAAGTCTCCAATAATGTTGAAACCGAATTTCGGGCTTTTATTACCCCATCGCTCGCATCTTTTACAAGTAAATCAATTTCATCGCGAAGAAAATCATCTTCAGAAAGTCGACTATGATATTTTATTTGTGAAAGAAAATCTACCTTTTGTTCATCAGACAGTGCATCTAAGTTTTTTGATAAAAGTTCTTTTTTATTATTAAATAAAGCATAATCTGGTACTTCAATAGGAATATGCTTATTAAAACTTTGAGCAAACTGATAAGTTAAATCAATAAGTTCATTTGCAGAAAAATGTTGTGATATTTGATCTTCAACATCATTTAATAAAACAAGCGGTATTCTATTCTTCATTTTTTATTTTCCTACTATACATATCTAATAATAAAGCTAATCTATCATTATCACCTTTAAAGCCATTCGACTTATATGCTCGATCCACCACTTCATCAAGTTCTTGATGAGCTTTTAATAATCTAGGATTCATTGGCTTAGGATTTTTTTCAGCAAGTGGTGAACCATATAAATCATTCAATGTGCCTTCTTCTTCGTCTCTTATATCCAATATTTTTAAAACCAGCCCCTCAATTTCTTTTTTTCTACGACTAGACAAGCGAGGAACAGGGAAGGTATTATAGCCTAAATTCTTAGAATATCTATAGCTCTTTCCTTCCTTTCCGCATGAAGCCTTGATCCAAACATAATGTAATCTTGATAGAATCAACCCTAATACCCAAATTGGGCCATCATAAATGCCAAACATCAAATCAGAAATAATGTAATCTTTAGTCAATAAACCTGCTGGAATATATAATCTCCCAACAGTATTTACTTTAGGTACTACAATAGTATATTCTTTCGCAATCTTAGTATCTCTAAATTTAAACGGAGTTATGGCTAAATTATTAGTACCCTTATCTGAGCTTGATTGTCGATGATTATATACATTTATAAAACGATTTCTAAATACTGGTATTTTATTTAAAAGATTATATTCTTTTTTTTCAATCCAAAGGCAGTAACGACATGTACTAGACATATATTCTTTAGTTCCTACATGTCTTTTAAAATATTGTTTTGTTTCTGGATGCTGCTCAATAATCTTTTTATACTCATCTATTGTAAATAATAAACCTGGTGCTTTATTGCCTCCATCATTAGCCATATCACCCATATCCATTTCTGGTAGATTGCTAATTGATGATCCAATACTTTTAATAAAAATTGTAGAATGATTGGTTAAATATGGTGAAATGTTGTCAACTTTTTCAAAAGTATTATTAAACGAATTATCTGTATATATTCTCTTATTGTTTGCTTTTTTTAAACTCGTTAATCCTATAATGTTAACTGTTACTTTAGCATTGTTTTTTGCATTATTATTCCAAGTAAATGGTTCCCAACAAAATGATATTTCAATATTCAGATTTAAAATTTTATTCCATAAATCAAAAACTTGTTGTCCTTGTGTGATAGAACTCGTGGCAACAAAAGCCAAGGTCGCATTAGTATTATTAATGTATTCCGCCCCTAACATGAACCATCCTGAAATATAATCTAGCCCCTTATAATTTCCATTTAAGTTAGCAAATACCACTTTAATATCTTCTTTATGTGTCTTTTTCTGCTTTGCTCCATGTGAACCCAAATAAGGTGGATTACCAAACAAATAAACCTCATCATCTTTCTTATGAGGTAAAATCTTCTCCCAATCTAGTCTCAATGCATTCCCACAGACAATAGCTCCTGCATGTTGCAAAGGTAAAGTAGGGCGCACAGCATTATTAATTTCATCCCTAAGCTTAATATTCATCTGGTGTTCCGCAATCCATAATGAAAGACGTGTAGTATCACAAGCAAAGTCATCAATTTCAATTCCGTAGAACTGGTCAAGCGTTACAGAAGGTAAATACATCATAGCTTTACCGCTACCTTCTTCAGCAAGAATTTTATTTTGCTCTTTCAAAATATCAATTTCTAATTGTCTTAATTGCTTGTAAGTAACAATCAAGAAATTACCTGAACCACAAGCAGGATCCATAAACTTAATTTTGCCAATACGCTCATAAAGATGTTGAAGTTTCTTGTAACTTCCTTTCCTCTTATCAAATTCATTTATTAACTCATCAAGGAACAAAGGCTTAATAACCTTCATAATATTTGGTACTGAAGTATAGTGCATCCCCAAATGACTACGACTGTCTTCACTTGCAACAGCTTGAAGCATAGATCCCAGAATATCAGGATTAATCTGATCCCATTCTAGTTTCTCACCAGCATCAATAATTAGCTTTCTAGACTTAACTGTAAACTTCAATGATTCATGCGGATCCTTAAACAAATCACCGTCAACGTATGGAAAATCTGCTAACCAACTTGGTGTATCAACTGGACGATCTTCTTTTCTAACATCTAAAACACTGAATAACTGACCAATAAAATTATCTAAATCACTGCCATCAAGTCGAGTTAATTCCTTTAATCTATTAGTAAAAAGATTCTTTTCAAAAATATCTGTATCTTCTGCAAAAAGACAAAATAGTACTCTAATTAAGAAAAGATTCAAACCTTTTCTCGTAGCATTTGGGTTATCTTTAACGATAACGTCGTATAATTTAGCAAATCTTTCAGCCGCTCTAATATCAGCTGGATTCTCTTTATCAAAGTCCGCCTTTTCAATTCCATTCCATGCTAAGAAGAATTCAAACTTCTGTGGCAATCTTTCAAAAGGAATGCTCAATGTATTATCTGTTTTAGTATCATATGCTAAGACTTCTTTAAAATTAGTTACAAAAATATAACGTGGCTTGGTACCTAACTCATCTACTTTAGCCTTAACATCAGTAAAAGACTGCATTAAATTCTTATCCGTCTGCTTATAATAAAGTTTATTCTTCAAGTAAACTTCACCAGCAACATCAGCTAAGTTATTGATGCCTTTCTTCAATTTAGTAATTGTTGCTTTAGGGATGTCGTACACTCCTAAGAAGTCATAAATGAAACTATCTTTATCATTTTTTTCAATAATATTTGATATCTCATCTTCTATTTCAGTTATAGCCATATTACTTTCCTCACATAAATAATATTCATTAATACTATTATCGTTGAATCTAACATCTAACTCAATACTTCAAACATGACAAAAGCCCTTAGTTATCACACTAAGAGCTCCTTCTTTTTGGCATATTTCTATGTCAATTAATACCTTTTTAAGTAGTTTTTGTTCCTGTTAAATGCTGATATATCGGCATTCCAACTCTAACTAATATAATGGTTTTATTCCCTGTCCCTTCAATACTTGATAAATATATTATATCTAATTGATCATACAAAAACTGCTAATCTAGATAATTAGCAGTTTCTACTTTAATTCTTCTTATTGTTTTTTATATTTAAATTTGCAGCTTTCCACAAATCATAAACATTATTCCAACGACTAGTAAACATAACATCAGTAATAATTGTATATATTAAACCATACCACGTATTAAGCATTTCAGTCGCATCAACCTGCGGAAATTTCTCCCCATCATGCGTAATTCTCGATCTTAATCCATACGCTCTTTTAATGGCTGCATCGCTTTTCTTAAGTTGCTGCGGTTTAACTCCCTGATAACAAGTTAAATTAATTATTGATACTAATTGATCTTCAATTGAAACGGATAATCCCTCTTTCCAAAGCTTATCCTTCTCTAATTTATCTTTTAATTTATCCGGATCTTGTTCAACTATTGTTTCAAGCGAGATCATAATTTGCAAAAATTGTTTAGTTTGATTAGAGTTAACTATCCCATCACCAATCCAATCAATGGCTCTTGCACATTGTTTTTGCAATGGTGTTAATTTATTTGAGTCTTCAACAATTAAGGAAATTATTGGCAACCAACGTTTATCAAAATTCATATTTGCTTTTTTTCTATTATCTGGATTTATGCCTGTTGATGTACTCCAACCGTCTTCCAAAATTCCAGGCGTTTGTTTAGTTGAAAAATGCCCACTTTTATTAGTAAATTGATACAATCCGTCTTCTTGAATAATATGTTGACTTAGTTCTAATACCCGGCTAGGTTTATGATTAAAACCATTTAGGAAATTAATAATATTATTTATATAATTAGCAGAAGCTAAAGCACGATAATAGCTTTTATCGCTTTTCCCTGAATCTATTACGGATACTCCTAATAAAATATCTTCTGGCTGAATTAATTTTTCATATTTTGGATTTTCTTCCGCTTTACGGTTCAAATCTTCAGCTTCAGGTATTTCTTTCAACAGTTCCTGACCACTAATAATTATAATGTTTTGACCAAGACTAATTTTTCCTTTATATGCAAAATCAAATAATCTAAAGAAATAAATCTTATAATTGGGTTTTTTAATACTATCAATAAAACTATTTATCATATCCAGATTATAAGGCTCATTATTAGAAACAATGTTATCAACGAATTTCTCAAGCTTAGAAGATATTTGATCAATATCGTACTCTATATTTTCAGCATTGAATACTATCTCAACATTTTCCAAAAGATTAACAAAATCTTCATGTGCACCTTTAGTAATGAATAATAATCTATTACCAAATTTTACTGCATATAAGTTGGGATCTTTTCTCATATCATAATCTTCTGACATTGACTTTTTTAGTAATTTATTATTTTCTCTTACCATTTTACCAATGATACGTTTAATTTTTTTAGCTAAATTAGGAAGATTTTTTACTTTATTCATTATTAGTCTTCTTTCCCAATAAAAAACTCTTAGCCATAAAGAGCTAAGAGTTCTGTTTATATTCTGGCATACTTTTGGCATACTTTCATGTCAAAAGAAACCCTTTTAAGCAGTTTTTATTCTTGCTAAATGCTGTTATATCAGTGTTCCAATACTAACTAACATTATCCTTTTATTCCCATTCGATAGTTGCAGGTGGCTTAGAAGTAATATCATAGACTACACGGTTAATATGATCGACATCATTAACAATTCTAGTAGAAATTTTTTGCAAAACTTCCCATGGAATATGAGCAAAATCAGCAGTCATACCGTCTATTGATGTAACTGCTCTAATACCAATTGTGTAATCGTATGTACGACCATCACCCATAACACCAACTGAACGAATACCTGGTAAAACTGTAAAGTATTGCCAAATATCTTCTTGCAAGCCAGCATTCTTAATTTCTTCACGTAAAATTGCATCACTTTCACGTACTATGGCTAATTTTTCCGCTGTAATTTCGCCAATTACCCTAATACCTAGACCTGGGCCCGGAAATGGTTGACGCCATACTAAATCATGTGGCAAACCTAATTTTTCACCTAAAACACGTACTTCATCTTTAAATAATTTGCGTAATGGTTCAATCAAGCTAAAGTGCATATCTTTAGGAAGACCACCTACGTTGTGGTGGGATTTGATAGTTTTGGCAGTATTAGTACCACTTTCAATCACATCTGTATATAAAGTTCCCTGAGCAAGAAAATCAATATCCTTCAATTTTTGAGCTTCTTCATTGAATACTTCAATAAATTCTTTGCCGATAATCTTCCGTTTTCTTTCAGGTTCAGTAACACCTGCTAATTTAGATAAAAATCTGTCAGCAGCATCAACTTTGATGATGTTAATACCCAATTCCTTATTTAAAGCTGCCATTACTTGCTCAGCTTCATTTTTTCTCAACATACCATGATCAACAAAAATAGCAGTTAATTGATCACCGATTGCTCGATGTAATAAGGTTGCAGTTACACTAGAGTCTACACCACCAGATAATCCTAAAATAACTTTTTTGTTGCCAACAGTTTGACGAATATCTTCAATTTCCATACCAATGAAATCGTCCATTGTCCAGTTAGCTTCAGCATGACAAATATTAAAAGCAAAATTCTTCAAGATATCCAAACCGTATTCAGAGTTACGAACTTCGGCATGGAATTGAATACCATAAATATTTTTTTCAGCATTGGCAATCGCAGCAATTGGACAGTTTACACTAGAAGCTATAGTTGTAAAACCTGCTGGTACTTGAGTAACTAAATCACCATGACTCATCCATACGGTTTGTTTAACAGGCAGTCCCGCAAATAAGCCTTCAGTGGCATCTGCAACAGAAATATCTGCACGTCCATATTCAGAATTTTCAGCACGCTCTACTTTGCCACCAAATACATGCGAAATAAGCTGCATTCCATAACAAATTCCTAATACAGGAATTCCTAATTTAAAAATATCAGAATCTATTCTCATTGCATCTTGATCATAAACACTATTAGGACCACCAGAAAAAATTATCCCCTTAGGATTAATTTCCTTAATCTTTTCTGCTGAAAGATCATGTGATAACAATTCAGAATAAATACCAAAATCACGTAGTCGTCTTGTGATTAATTGATTATATTGGCTACCAAAATCTAGCACAATAATTTTATCAAAATCTCTCAAAATTTTTTTCGTCACCTTTTTACTCCTTTTTCAGCTTTCCTATCCTCTAAAGATTACTAATAATTTTGGCTTTCGTCAAATATAAAATACGAATATTTTAGATATTTTTTTGATAATGCATTCGAGTATCCTATTAAAGTTTTTTATTTTTATTGTTTTATCGTTGTTATTTTGCTAGAATTAAAATCGAAATCAAAAAAATAAACTTATATATTGTCATAATAAGGTTGATAGTTTCTACCCAAAACCGTAAATTTTGGACTATAGGTTTTAAGCTAATATTCTCTGTAATAAGGGCTTTTTTACCTATAGCTTGGGTAAAAAGTCCTTATTTTTGTATTAGGAGGATATTGTGGAAATTTTAGAAAAGCGTATTCGCCAAGATGGTGAACTATTACCGGGAAACGTATTAAAAGTTAATTCGTTTTTAAATCATCAAATAGATCCAGATTTAATGTTTGCCATCGGGCAAGAATTTGGCAAACTATTTACCGGAGAAAAAATCACAAAAATATTAACATGTGAAGCATCTGGTATTGCACCAGCTTTAACTACAGGCTTAATTTTTCACGTTCCTGTAGTTTTTGCTCGCAAATCTAAGCCATCCACTTTAAATAAGGAATGTTATGAAACAGAAGTTTTTTCTTATACCAAACAAGTTACTAACAAAATAAATGTGGATAAAAAGTTTTTAAGCAAAGATGATTCAGTTTTAATCATTGACGATTTTTTAGCTAATGGTGAAGCTGTTAAGGGGCTAATCAATATAGCCAAAAAAGCTAACTCTAAAGTAGCTGGAGTTGGTATTGTAATTGAAAAAACATTTCAGGGAGGCAGTAAATGGATTGTCGATAACGGTTATCATTTAGAATCATTGGCACGCATTGCAAATTTTGACAACAACACGGTTCATTTTGTGGGAGAAGAATAATGGATAAACAAAATACAAATTTAGGAAAACAAGCTATTTTAGGTTTACAACATTTATTAGCTATGTACTCCGGTGCTGTTGCAGTACCAATGTTAATCGGTACCGCATTACATTTTAACAGTGCACAAATGACATATTTAATATCTATAGATATTTTCATGTGTGGTTTAGCAACTGCTGTACAACTTTTCAGAAACAAATACTTTGGTATAGGCTTGCCTGTTGTTTTAGGATGTGCTATTCAGGCAGTAGCTCCCCTACAAATGATTGGTCAACATTTTTCTATAACTACTATGTATGGTGCAATCATCGTTGCTGGTATCTTTGTAGTCTTAATTTCCAGTCAATTTGCAAGGATTAAGAAACTATTTCCACCAGTAGTTACAGGTAGTTTAATTACAGTCATTGGTCTATCTTTAATTCCAATTGCTTTTCAAAATATTGGTGGTGGCAATAGTCTTGCTAAAAACTTTGGTGATATTAAATGTTTAGCCACTGGATTTGCAACCGTTTTAATAATTTTAGCTTTCCAAGCATTTGGTAAAGGATTTTTAAAATCAATTTCCATTCTCTTAGGTTTGATCTTCGGTACAATGATTGCAAGTACACTTGGTATGGTTTCATTAGAACCCGTAGCTCAAGCTTCATGGTTCCACTTACCACAACCTTTCTACTTTGGTGCTCCATCGTTTGAAATCTCATCATGTATTACTATGATTATTATCGCAGTGGTTTCCATGGTGGAATCAACTGGTGTTTTCTTAGCAATCGGTAATATTATTAATAAAGATATAACTAAACAAGACTTAACCAAAGGATACCGTGCTGAAGGTTTAGCTCAAATTTTAGGTGGGATTTTTAACACATTTCCTTACACTACTTTTTCTAACAATGTTGGTGTCTTAGAATTATCTGGCATTACTTCCAAAAAGCCAATTTACTGGGCTGCAGGATTTTTAATGCTAATGGGATTATTACCAAAAATAGGAGCATTAGTTTCGATCATTCCTGTTTCAGTACTCGGAGGAGCTATGTTAATTATGTTTGCCATTGTGGTCGTTCAAGGTGTTAACATGCTTTCCCAAGTAGATATTAGTAAATCAGAAAATATATTAATTATAGCCACTTCAATTGGCTTAGGTTTAGGCGTAAGTGTCTATCCACAAATTTTTCAACAATTACCAAAAACATTACAACTTTTCTTAGGTAATGGTATTGTAGTAGCAAGTTTTAGTGCCACAATGTTAAATTTATTATTTAGTAAAAGAAATAAAAACAAGTAATTATTACAAAATAAAAAACCTGACCGAATGGTCAGGTTTTTTTTCGTATTTAAAGGCAGCAAATACAGATTTAATAAATTACTTAACAGTAACTTTTGCACCAACTTCTTCAAGTTTAGCCTTGATATCGTTAGCTTCTGCTTCTGAAACGCCTTCTTTGATGTTCTTTGGTGCACCATCAACAAGGTCTTTTGAATCCTTAAGACCAAGGCCAGTGATTTCCTTAACAACCTTGATAACCTTAACTTTTTCTTGACCAATTTCTGTTAATTCAACATCAAATTCAGTCTTAGCTGCAGCTGCATCTGCAGTAGCAGCAGCTGCAACAGGAGCAGCAGCAGTTACGCCAAATTCTTCTTCAATTGCTTTTACTAAGTCATTCAATTCAAGAATTGAAGCACCTTTTAAAGCTTCAATAATCTTATCAGTTTCTAAAGCCATTATAACTTTCCTCCAAAATAATTAATTATATATAGAACGATATCTTATTCGCCCTTTGATTCAGCAACAGCCTTAACAGCATATGCAACATTGCGAACAGGTGCCTGCAATACAGAAACAAGCATTGAAAGCAATCCTTCACGACCTGGAATGGAAGCGATTTGCTTGATCTCTTCTTCGCTGGTAACCCTACCTTCAAGCAATCCACCCTTAATTGATAATGCTTCAATATCCTTAGCATATTTTGAAACAATACGAGCAGGTTCAGTAATATCATCTGCGTTATCGGTATAAACAACAGCTGATGGTCCTGAGAAAGTTTCGTCTAAGCCTTCAATGCCAGCTTTTTCAGCAGCACGCTTTAAATAAGTATTCTTGACTACTTTCATCTTAACATCAGATTCACGTAATTCCTTACGTAAACTTGTTACTTCGTCAACAGTCAAGCCAAGGTAGTCAACTACTAAAAGTGACTTAGCAGCTTTTAACTCCTCAGAAAAGGCATCAACATATTTCTCTTTAGCAGCAATAGCAGCTTTACTCAATGAATTCACCTCCAAAATTTTTTTAAGATAAATTCTACTGTAAGAATCAAAAAACCACGCCAAAAAGACGTGGCATTAAATATCCATTCTTTCTTGGCCTCGGCGGGATATTAAGGCTTTACGCCACCCGAGTCTTCGGTAGAACTTTCATCCTTTGATATAATAACAACTATAATTTTTTTTGTCAACATATATTGGCATAAAAAAAGTCATATTTATGATATGACTTCTTTCTTATTCAATTACATTAAAGTCATTGGATCTAAATAGATACCAGGGCCAAATGTTGCTGATACTGCAACTGACTTCATGTATTGTCCCTTAGCTGCTGCAGGACGAGCACGTAAAATAACTTCACGTAAAGCATTAAAGTTTTCAGCAAGTTTTGCACTTTCAAATGAAACTTTACCGATAGGTGCATGAATCAAACCTTGTTTATCAACACGGTATTCAACTTGTCCAGCTTTAACATTCTCAACAGCCTTAGCAACATCCATTGTTACAGTTCCAGTCTTTGGGTTAGGCATTAAACCCTTAGGTCCTAATACACGACCTAAGCGACCAACCTTAGCCATCATCATTGGTGTAGCAACAACAACATCAAAGTCAAAATAGCCATTTTGAACTTTTTCTACTAAGTCATCTGATCCAACTTCATCAGCACCTGCTGCTTTAGCAGCTTCAGCTTGAGGTCCTTCAGCAAAAACAATTACTTTTTGGGTCTTTCCTGTTCCATTTGGAAGAACAAGTGATCCGCGAATTTGTTGATCAGCTTGCTTTGGATCTACTGATAAATTAAATGAAACTTCAACAGTTGCATCGAAGCCTGCGTATGAAGTCTTCTTAACTAACTCCATAGCTTCATCAACAGTATAAAACTTGCCAGCTTCAACAAGTTTTGCTGCTTCTAAATATTTCTTTCCATGCTTTGGCATGTGATTTCCTCCTTGCAAATGTGGTCAAACGAGTCTTCAACTCTCCCACGCTGATTCGTTAACTTTGATTAACGATCCGACATTCTAGAAAATGGATTAATCTTCTACTTCGAAGCCCATGCTTCTAGCAGTACCTTCAATCATGCGCATAGCAGCTTCAACGTCTGCAGCGTTTAGATCTTGCATTTTGGTTTCAGCGATTTCCTTAACTTGAGCTTTAGTTACTTTCGCAACCTTCTTAGTATTAGGTTCGCCAGATCCTTTTTCAACTTTAGCAGCTTTTTTCAAAAGAACTGCTGCAGGTGGAGTCTTAGTAATGAAGTCAAATGAACGATCTTCATATACTGTAATAACAACAGGGATAATCATACCCTTTTGATCTGCGGTACGTGCATTGAAATCCTTTGTAAAACCAACAATGTTAATGCCGGCTTGTCCCAATGCAGGACCAACTGGAGGTGCAGGAGTAGCTGCACCAGCTGGTATTTGTAGTTTAACTACGTTAATTACTTTCTTTGCCACGGTCAATACCTCCTTGATTCCGTGATGTGGTTATAATGGAGATTTCCTTTCTCTCCTCCCACAATAATAAAGATACTACAGTATAATATCATCTTTTACAATTAATTTCAACAAATGTTGTAACTAATTTTATAAATCAGCTTAAGCCTCAAATTTTTTAACTTGTGTGAAGTCTAACTCTGCATTAGTTTCTCTACCAAACATGTCAATAGAAACAAGTAATTTTTCTTTATCTGTTTGGATACTATTAATCTTACCTTCCATATTCTTAAATGGACCTTCAGTAATAGTAACAGTTTCTCCTACCTCAAAATCATAACTTTGAGGTGCGGCTTCTTTATTTTGATCAGCTAGAATACGTTTTATTTCATCGTCATACAATGGAGAAGGCTTAGAACCACCACCGTGACTACCAACAAAACCAGTAACATTAGGCGTGTTTCTAACTACAAACCAGCTTTCATCAGTCATAACCATCTCTACTAAAACATAACCAGGAAATACTTTTTCATCAACTTTTTGTTCCTGACCACGTACCACTTCATTTTTCTTAACTTCGGGAACGATTACTCTAAAAATATAATCTTGCATCCCCATAGATTGAGCACGTGATAATACATCTTTTTTTACTTTCTCTTCATATCCTGAATAAGTATGCAATACATACCATTGTTTTTTACTGCTTTCTACCATTTATTTCTCCTTAATTAAGCAAATAAAAAACCTCCAATGGAGGCCACAATAAGATATAAGAAATTATACCATAGATTTTACAATAATTTAACTAATTGTTGGAATATAAAATCCAACACGCCCAAATAAGCAGCAAATAAAATTGAACACCATACAACAGTAGAAGTATCACGCCTATTTTGCTCTAATGTAGGCCAAGTTACTTTTTTCATAGAAGCTATAACTTCTTTGATAAATTTAAACATTTAAATTACCTCGTTTCTTTATGCAAAGTCTTCTTACCGCAATATTTGCAGAATTTATTTAATTCCAATCTCTGAGTTCTACTTTTACTTGCTGCAATTGAATAATTACGTGATCCGCATATTGTACATGCAAGTGATGCTTTCTTTACTACCATACAATCACTCCTAAGCTTAAACTATCTTAACAAATAAATGCACTTTTTTCAATTTATTATTTACTAAAGATTTGCTTATATTTTATAAAAAAAACTTAAACTTACCAATTTAAGAGATATCTTGTACTTTTTTAGTTTATGATATTTATTGATTATATTTTGTTAGAAAGTAGGTTATTTATTGTGACAAATCAACGCAGTATATATGCCTGGTGGATTTTTATAGTAAGCTGTCTCATATCACTAATTGGATTTGGACTAATTGTTAATACGGTAGGTTTATTTTTTATTCCTTTATGCAAAGAATTACATGTTAACAAATCAAGTATTTCACTAATGGTTACCTTACAAAATTTAGCTTCAGCAATCACTTTGCTAATTGCTGGAAAAATTATGTCTAAAGTTAACTTAAAATGGTTACTAACGATTTTATTTGCAATCATTGGAATTGGCTTTTTAAGTTTAAGCATTGCTAATAATTTAGGTTGGTTTTACATAGTATATATCATTATTGGTATCTGTCAGCCTGGAGCTTTTATCCTATCTATACCAGTATTACTACAAAAATGGTTTAATGCTAAATTAGGAACAGTAATGGGAATTGCTTTAGGCTTATCAGGTATCGGTGGTACAATATTTAATCCGCTAGTTGCTGATGTTATTAAATCTTTTGGCTGGCGAGGCGGTTTTATTTTTGAGGCCCTATTAATTTTGTTAATACTAGTGCCAGCATCATTAACCATTATTCCTCAACCTAATGATAAACATCATGCATATGGCGAACCTAGCGAGGTTGATCATGTAAAACCAGGAAACGAGTCAGGATTAACATTAAAACAAGCTCGAAAAACAATAGTCTTTTACTCTTTAACAATAGCTATGTTTTTATTGCAATTTGTATCAGGATCTGTTCAACACGTATCAGGCTCTATCCTCCACATTGGTTTTTCTATACAAACTGCCGGATTGGTAGTATCAGGAATCATGTTTGGAGCAGCATTAGGTAAAATATCTATCGGTTTTTTATTAGACTATTTCAATGCCAAAGTTGTTTTACTATTCTTTGCTTTATTTGGAATAAGCGGCTGGTATGGACAAATTATATTAAAAAATGGCTTAAGCCTAGTTTTATCAGCATTTATTCTAGGATTAGGGCAAGGAATCTGCTTGGTTGCTTTACCATATTTAATTAAAAAAGAATTCGGTGTTAAAGACTATAGTAACATTTTATCAATTATCAATATGGTCGGGGCTTTAGCTTTATCATTTGCTATTTTAATCGATGCCTTTTTATTTGATACTACAAATTCTTATAATATTGGTTGGTATCTTAATATCTTGGCCTTTTTGATCAGTTTTATCTTACTAGCCTTGACGCTTAAAAATTATCCAAATAAAAAATAAAAATGTAGCCTGTCATCAGGCTACATTTTTTTTATGATATTCAATATCGCTGTTCTAACAGTTACATCCGCATCACTCAAGCTAAAAGTGCTTGATTTCTTTCAACAGATCAAATTAAAATAATTCATCTTTTAATTTCCTTTTACACCGTGCTTTAGCCTGCAAAAGTTTAAGTCGATCACAACGTCCAATTTTACAAGCTTGTTGATGCGATAATTTTCCTAAATAAACTAAAATGGATAGTAACTCCAATTCACTTAAATTGCTTAAAAATTGAGAATAAATTTCACTAATTGGCAATTTATAATCATTAGTAAACTTTTCCATTATGATACCAATATCATTGCCATATTCATAAGATATAGCAGTTCTATTAGCTTCACGTCTTTTGGCTAATTCATAACGTAATAAAGACCGAACACGATTCGTAAATTTAGTTTTATAAAAAGCTCCAAATTGACTATTTCTTTCAAAATCGTACAAACAGCAAGCTTCATAACAAACTATCATTGCTTCTTGATCCCAATCCTGATAATCATAATTTCTAACATAATATTGGGCTTTGATTTTATTTACTACAGGTTTGTATCGCACAAACAACTGCTGTAAAGCATCATTATCTTTTTGTTTCACCCTCATAATTAACTCACTATCTGACACAAAAAATTCCTCTTTCACTTTTTTATATCAGATTAGTAGTTAAAATATTATCTTTTAAGCGAACATTTATTCAAGCAAACACTATATAATTTATGTCAATCAAAATTAATAATTATTGCTTAATTTGTCCATTTTTGACAGCTTGTCTGCTATTAAACATTTGATATAACAAAATTCCAGTAGCAACACCAGCATTCAAAGATTGCACGTGTCCTGTCATCGGAATAGTTAATGTTTGGTCCATTTGTTTAAGTAGCAATGGTGATATTCCTTTACCTTCATTACCGATAACCAATACACATTTTCCACGTGCATCCCAATTAGTATAATTATCACCTGACATCGCTGTACCAAAAAACCAATAACCTTTATCTTTTAAGGTATCAACGGTTTGTACCAAATTGTTAACACGGACTACAGGGACATAATCAATCGCACCAGTTGAAGTTTTAGCTACAACGGAAGTTAATCCACTAGCCCGTCTCTGTGGAATAATAATACCATCAACGCCAGTAGCATCTGCTGTTCTTAAAATTGAACCCAAATTATGTGGATCTTCAATTGAATCCAGCATTAATAAAAATGGATCAGCTTTTTCTTCAATGCTTTTTAGTAAATCATTCAAATCAGTATATTCAAAAGGCGTAATTGCCAAAACAAGACCTTGATGATTTTGCTGATCAACTAACTTATCTAATTTGCTTTTGGGAACACTTTGAACTATTATTTTTTTCTTTTTAGCTAATTGATACACTTGATCAGCTATACTTGCCTGCACACCATTTTGCAAAAAAATCTTATTAATCAAGCTTGCATCCTGCGTTCTCAAAAAATCTAACCCTGCATGTCTGCCAAAGACAAAATCAACATTATTCGAATCGCTTTTCATTATTTTCTCCATTTTCCACTTGTTCAATACACCAAGCGATGAGATTATCCAAACGATCATATTGCTTTGATAGATATAGATAACCAATCATTGCTTCAAATCCAGTTGAAAGTTTATATGTGCTAATACTCGTGTTTTTAGCATGTGTATAACTATTAGCATTTCTTCCCCGTTTAAAGATGGCTATTTCTTCAGCAGTTAATTTATTTAGCTCTTTCATCTTAGTGATTAATCCTGCTTGAGCTTTAGCAGAGACATAATGAGTAGCGTAACCTTGCAAATGCTGAGGGCGAACAATCCCACCCTTTACTAAATGTTGCCTAATGGCTGCCTCATAAACACCATCTCCTAAATAAGCTAAGGCTAGTGAACCTATGGTATTAGGATCAATATCTTTTTCAACTATTTTTTTAGGCTTTAACATGATGCCACCTAGTTCCTTGTGGAGTATCTTCTAAAATAATTCCCTTCGCTAATAATTCATCTCGAATTTGATCACTAGTCGCCCAATCTTTGTTTTGTCGTGCAAGATTTCGTTGATCTACCAATTTTTGAATAGTATCATCATTTTCCATTTCAGTAGTAATTTTTACACCAAAAATCAGCAACCACTCATCCATTAATTGAACAAAATCATGTAAATTTTTATGATCAATGAAATCGTTATTCAAGTGAACATTTACATGCAAAGTCAATTCATGCATCACACTTAATGCATTTTGCACATTAAAATCATCATCCATTGCAGCTATAAATTTTTTCTTGGCATCAATTAGTCGCTCTGCTAAATCAGAATCTGAGACATCATTTTTCTCGGACAAGCGTTCTTTGATATTACGCAAAATATTTTTATAGCGTTTTAATACTGCTTCTGCTTGTTTTAATCCATCTTCTGTATAATTAATAGGTTTTCTATATTGAACACTAGACATATAAAAACGTAATACTTGCGGATCAACCTTTTTTAATAAATCATGTACCGTAATAAAATTATTCAATGATTTAGACATTTTTTCTTGCTTCTCACCTACGGTAACAAAGCCATTGTGTAACCAATAATTGACAAATTTTTGCCCAGTTTTAGCTTCACTTTGAGCCAATTCATTTTCATGATGTGGAAATTGCAAATCTTGTCCACCACCATGAATATCAATTGTATTGCCCAAATATTTAGTACTCATAACAGAGCATTCTATATGCCATCCTGGTCTTCCTTTGCCCCAAGGAGAATTCCAAGCAATCTCATCTAAAGTCTTCTGACCTTTCCATAATGCAAAATCAATCGCATCTTCTTTTTTCTTTTGTTCTTCTACACTAATGTGTTGCGAAGCACCTTCTTCTAATTCATCAATATTTTGACCACTCAGACAACCATATTTGGTAAATTTTTTAGCTCTGAAATATACATCATTATCTACTACATAAGCGTATCCTTTAGCTATTAATACTTTAATAAAGCTAATGATATCAGTAATTTCTTCCGTAGCACGAGGATTAAATGTAGCTGGTTTTATATTTAAGGCTGTAGTATCAGCAACAAATGCCTTAATATATCTATCTGCTAAATCAGCCACACTAACATTTTCTTTTCGTGCTTGATTAATCATTTTGTCATCTACATCAGTAAAATTAGAAATATACTTTACTTCATAACCACGATATTCCAAATACCGGCGGATGGTGTCAAAAGCAATAACACTACGTGCATTACCAATATGAATGTAATTATAAACTGTCGGTCCACATACATACATATTGACTTTACCCGCAATTTGCGGCTTAAATTCTTCCTTTTTATTGGATAATGTATTAAATATTTTCACCAATGTACCTCTTTCTGCAGTATATTCTTATTATTTATTTTAACAAAAAAAAAATAGAATCCAACCCGTATACATACGACTTGCATCCTATTTTTAACTGTAAAAAAGCAACCATACTTTTTAAATATTAGCTTCATTCAACTCGGTTAAAGTAAGTTCCAAATGATGCATAACTCTTTCTTTACCCATCAATTCAATTGCTTCTCCAATACCAGGTCCAATCATAGAACGAGTAGCAGCTATTCTTATTGGCATAAATAGTTTTCTACCTTTAACTCCTGTAGCAGCTCTAGTTGCCATAATTGCATTCATAGCTTGCACAGCAGTAAAACGTGGCACCTGTGATAATTGTTTTTTAAATTCTTCAATCACTGGGCGAGCATCATCATTCTTAATTTCATCAAGTTCAGCTTCAGTTAACTTAGGTTCCTCTTCAAAGAAAATTCGTCCCAAATCTACAATCTGTTTAGTATAAGACATCTGAACAGAATAAATATTTACTAATTGACGTATCCACTCCATTTTTTCTGGATTAGGATCCTGCTCTACTAATCCTGCTTCTTGCAAATTATTTAAAGATAAATCCAACAATGTATCACGATCAGCATTCTTGACATATTGATTATTTACCCACTCAAGCTTCTTTTTATCAAAAGCAGCTGGAGATTTGGATAATCTCTTGGGATCAAATAACTTAATCAACTCTTTGCGTCCAAATAGTTCACTTTCACCTACAGGGGACCAACCTAACAAAGTAATAAAATTAAACATTGCATCTGGTAAATATCCAAGATCACGATATTGTTCAATAAATTGAAGCACAGATTCATCACGCTTAGAAAGCTTTTTACCAGTAGCTGCATTGATTATCAAAGTCATATGGGCAAATTTAGGCGGTGTCCAATTAAAGGCTTCATAAACTACCAACTGTTTTGGAGTATTTGCGACATGATCATCACCACGTAAAACATGAGTAATTTCCATCAAATGATCATCAATTACTACTGCAAAATTGTAAGTAGGCATACCATCACGTTTTTGAATAACAAAGTCGCCACCAATGGTATCAGACTCAAAAGATACGTGACCTTTAACCATATCATCCCAAGCATATGTCCGACGCTCTGGTATGTGAATTCTAACAACAGGCTTTAACCCTTTAGCTTCTGCAGCTGCTTGTGCTTGCTTAATCTCATCTGCTGTCATTCCTTCATATTCATAAGTATAATGAGGTGCTATACCCATCGCACGTTGTTCTTCACGTTGTGCTTCTAATTCCTCAGAAGTAGTATATGAATAATATGCTTTACCTTCATCTAAAAGTTGTTGAATATACTTATTATAGATATCTTTTCTTTCAGATTGTCTATATGGTCCATATTCACCACCTACATCAGGGCCTTCATCCCAATCGATTCCTAGCCAATGTAGATTTTCCATCTGTGATTTAGATCCACCTTCAACATTACGCTTTTGATCAGTATCCTCAATTCGCAAAACCATAGTTCCCTTATTATGGCGAGCAAATAAGTAATTAAACAATGCTGTACGTGCATTACCAATATGTAAATGTCCCGTTGGACTAGGGGCATAACGTACACGAATTTTTTCTTTAGCCAAATCCAAACGCCTCTTTCAATTAAAAAAATTATTACTATACACCTATGATAGTTTACTCGTTTCCATCAAAAAGTTCAATCTATGTAAACTCAATCTTCAATGCTTCCATTAAACTAATTACACCTACAATTTCAATAGTTGTGTGTGATTGTAATTTGGCTGATACATTATATTTCGGAACAAAAATGCGTTTAAATCCTCTAGTAGCAGCCTCCTTGACACGAGCTTCAATATTATTAATTCGTCTAATCTCACCAGTAAGTCCTACCTCACCAACGAAACAATCAGTAACTGCTATTTCTTTATTCTTATAACTAGAAGCTACTGCCATACAAATAGCTAAATCAATAGCTGGTTCATTAAGTTTAATTCCTCCTGTAGCAGTCAAGAAAGCATCTTGATTTTGTAACATCAAATTACCCCTTTTTTCTAAAACAGCTAGTAATAAAGCCACTCGATTATAATCTAATCCAGATGTTGTTCTCTTAGCATAGCCAAAAGCGGTAGGAGTCACTAGTGCCTGAATATCAGCTAAAATAGGCCTAGTTCCTTCAAGTGATACAACAATAGCCGAACCAGTAGAATTAGGTAATCTTTCATCTAAGAAAACGGCAGAAGGATTAGTTACCTCACTCAGTCCTTCCTCCTTCATCTCAAACATTCCTATTTCGTTGGTAGCACCGAAACGATTTTTAACAGAACGCAGAATTCTATAAGAATGGTGCTTATCACCTTCAAAATATAACACTGTATCAACCATATGTTCTAAGATTTTAGGTCCAGCAATAGCACCTTCTTTGGTCACATGGCCAATAACGAAAACTGTTATCTTATCAATTTTAGCAATTTTAAGTAATTCCGCTGTAACTTCTCTAACTTGAGTAGCAGATCCTACCATCGAATCTTGCGATGGCTCATTCATTGTCTGAATTGAATCGATGACTAAAAATTCCGGCTTAAGATCAACTATCTGTTCTCTAATATTTTCCATATTAGTTTCAGAATATAAAAGTAATTCTGTATCACTAATATGTAGCCTTTCTGCACGCATTTTAATTTGACTTGCAGATTCTTCACCTGAAACATATAAAACCTTATGAGAATTGGCAATACTCCCCATAATTTGTAGCATTAAAGTTGATTTACCTATACCAGGATCACCACCAACAAGCACTAAAGATCCAGGAACTATTCCGCCACCCAGCACACGATTTAATTCAGAAAATGGAGTAGTAATACGAATTTGCTTTTTAATGTCTATCTCACTTAATTTTTTAGGCTCATTATTACCTATAGATGTAATTAATCTACTAGCAGTAAGCAGATTGGAAGTAGTTTTAGCAACTTCAGTCTCTTTTTCCAATTGATTCCATGCACCACAATTTGGACAACGGCCTAAATAAGAAGCTGATACATAGTCGCAATTCTTACAACGATATTGAGTTTTTAATTTTGCCATTATTTTTCTCCACCAAAACCAGACGAGCCAAAGCCACCTTGTCGTTTAACTAATAAATCGCCATCCTCATCCGCCTTCAAAAATGGCATAAAAATTCCTTGTCCAATTCGATCACCTTTTTTTATTTTAAAAGGACGAACACCATAATTAATAAATTGAAAGAAAATTTCCCCTTCATTATTGTCATTATTATAGTAATCGCTATCAACCACACCTATTCCATTTGGTAATGACAAATTACGTTTAAATGTATTCGAAGATCGATTAGCTAAAATTAAAACTTCATCATCCCCCATATAACTCTTAATACCTGTAGGTACTAAAAATGGCTTGATAATTTTTTCAGCTTTTTCAAAGTCAAATTCATTAAGTATATGTTGATTTCTAATCAATCTAAAAATTCTAACAAAATTCAAACTCCAAATAGAGGGAATAGTCATATCAACAGCAGCTTCAAAATCGTAACCTGCACTGCCTTTAGTTTGCCTTTTTGGTAAGTTAATATTGGCATCCCTATATTTTGAAACAACTTCAAATCCACGTTTTTTCATTTGATCTCTCCTTAACTGCTCTTTGATACTTATTCTACATACTTATTACGCAAAAATCATTAATTTTAATCATACTGATTATTAGACTAAATATATTTTATGTTATAAAATGATTAATATATAATTATTATTTTTTGGAGGAAAAAAATGACAAAAGAAATTACTTCTGCGATTATTGACAACTTTGAAAAAGATTTTGCTTCACGCAAAGATTCACAAATTGCCGCTCGTGCTGTGCAACAAAATGGTATTTTTAAAGCAAGCCAAAATTTACAAACAAAAGTTAATTTAGATCCTACATTTTCAATTGAGATTGAAACAGGTAAAGTTGCTAATCAAAAAGCATCAGGTCGTTGCTGGATGTTTAGTGCATTAAATACTATGCGTCATCCATTACAAAAGAATTTCAAAATCAAAGATTTCGAATTATCTCAAAACTATACTAACTTCTGGGACAAATTTGAAAAAGCTAATTGGTTTTTCGAAAATGTCATTAGCACTGCAAATGACGACTTAGGTGATCGTAAAGTTTCATTCCTTTTCGGCACTCCTCAACAAGATGGTGGTCAATGGGATATGTTATGTGGAATAATTGAAAAATATGGTATTGTGCCTAAATATATTTATCCTGAAACTTTCAGTGCAACTGCTTCAAGTGCATTAAATGATACATTGAATACATTATTACGTAAACACGGTTTAGAATTACGTAAGTTAGTACAAAATGGCACAAGTTCCCAAGATGTACAAACTCGTAAAGATGAAATGCTTAAAGAAGTATATCGTGTATTAGCTATAT
Organism: Lactobacillus iners DSM 13335; assembly: GCF_000160875.1. Classification (GTDB taxonomy): domain Bacteria; phylum Bacillota; class Bacilli; order Lactobacillales; family Lactobacillaceae; genus Lactobacillus; species Lactobacillus iners. The sequence goes on along the minus strand of NZ_GG700805.1, from coordinate 211,155 downwards.
CATTAGGTGTACCGCCAAAAACTTTTGATTTTGAATATAAAGATGACGACAATCAATATCACCGTGATGCAAATTTAACACCGAAAGAATTTTTCAAAAAATATGTAGGTTGGGATCTAAGTCAATATATTTCAACAATAAATGCACCTACTGCTGATAAGCCTTTCCACAAAGTATTTTCAGTAGAATATTTAGGTAATGTAGTCGATGGTCGTCAAGTACGTCATCTAAACTTACCAATAGATGAAATGAAAGATCTAATTATTAAGCAATTAAAATCAGGTGAAGTTGTTTGGTTCGGTTCTAATGTTGTCAAAAACTCTGAACGCCAAGAAGGGTTATTAGATACTGAATTATACAAACGTAATGAGTTATTTGATATTGATTTGAATTTATCTAAAGCCGATGCATTAAACTCTGGTGAATCATTAATGGATCACGCTATGGTAATTACTGGTGTGGATTTGGTAGATGGTAAACCAACCAAATGGAAAATTGAAAATTCATGGGGCGAAAAACCAGGCTTTAAAGGATACTTCGTTATGAGCGATGCATGGTTTGATTCATTCGTATATCAAGCAGTAGTTAATAAAAAACATTTATCAGCTGAACTTAAAGAAATCTTCGAAGATGGTTCCAAAGCACCAATTCAATTATTACCTTGGGATCCTATGGGAGCATTAGCAAAATTCTAATAAATCAAAAACAGTAGTAAATAAATTACTACTGTTTTTTTTACCAAATATATAAAAGACGTTTAGCATCAATATGGTCTAAATTAAACTGATGAACATGAGATTGCTCATTAACTGGATAATCTTTCAAAAAGTCAGCAACATTATACAAACCTGTTGTATATATCCATGTTCCCTTAACTTTTTTGATAGGATCTAACATTTCATTTCTAATTGGTTTAGCAGAAATCAAAAAATGCTTATGATGAAATTTAAACACAAAAAATGGTAATTTGAATTGTTCAATAGCTTCTTGTTCAGTCTTTGCTAAATTAACAACATTTCGATAAGTACCATATTTTTCAGTAAATTTATCATTAAATGAAAAATAGAAATTAGAAATATGCACATGTGGAAAATCTTCTTCAGGCACTTCATTAGGAACACATATTACATGATTGAATGCATCTAAATTTTTTTCCTTCTGGCTTAATGCCCGTTCAATTCCTAATGGTGATATTTCAATAGCCCAATCTGGCACTGCTCGATGTTCAACATATTGATTATACATCCAAGTAATGATTTCTGGCCTTACCCAATCATATTGAGCTCGTACCTTATTTCTTTTTAACAAACCTTCTAAGGTATTATTATACATTAAATCAATAACGAACAAATCATATCGGTACTTATCTACCCACGGTTTAAAATGTTCTATCTTATCTGGTGTAATATGAGTACCATCGACAATAATAGTTTCGCCCCATTGCATCTTTCTCTCAACTAAGCTATCTAATATTTGTTCTTCTTCATCACTGACACTATGACGAATAACTTGGTGTAAAGTATCGGTCTCCTGATCATGATAAAAAGTTAAATTTGCTAACAAAAGCCTAATTGCATCACGAGAAATAGCATACGGTTGTAAATGATTACGAGAAATAAGAGATGATTTACCTGATCCAGGTGCTCCTCTTAATAAAAATATTTTACGCATGTTGTCTCCCAACTAACTAAAAATTAAATATACACTCGTTAAAAGTTTACCATAAAATGTAGTCTATCTTAAAATATTCTTATCAATAATTTTCAAATTAGCATCTAAGGTATAAATGATTGGTTCAGCATTCGCAACTTCTACCTTTACAATATCTTGATCATTTATATTTTCTATTTTTTTGATAAGTGCACGCAAACTGGAACCATGTGCAACAATCAACTGATCTTGCCCTAGCAAAAGTTTAGAAGCTATATGATCATAATAATAAGGCATTAAACGATTCTGTGTTTGATGTAAGCTTTCACCTCGTGGAATATTTTTTAAATCACCTATTTGATACCGACGATCGTTTGATGGAGTAGCTAAAAGCGGTGGTATACTTTCAAATCCCCTACGCCAACTCAAAACTTGTTTAGTGCCATAAACTCTTTTACTTATTTGTTTATTCATCCCTCTTAAAGCACCATAATGCCGTTCATTAAGACGCCATGTTTTATAAATGGGTAAATATAGGAAATTACAAATATCTGCTATTATATTGGCGGTAACGATTGCCCGCGACAAAACTGACGTATGTATAGCAGTCGGCAAAAAGTTATCTACCTTTTTTAATTTATAACCTGCTTGTTGAGCTTGCTTAATTCCTAATGGACTTAGAGCAACATCATCCCAACCAGTATATGTATTATTAGCATTGGCAATACTTTCACCATGTCGTACTAAAACCAACTTAACCAATTTAACGTTCACCTACAAATAGCAAAAATACGCCTAATAAAACAAAAATAATACCCAAAATTATAAAACCTATTATGCCCATCCTTCTTTTTTTAAAGCAACTTGATTTATCTTGTAAATCTTGTCTACGATTAAATGCATATGCTAAATCATATAAACCAACAATAATGACAATAATTGCAGTCCAAATACTAACCTTCATATCTATTTTTTCTTACACCTCTTACTCAAATCAATAATAGTTCTATCCAATGTTTTCTTTGAAATATGATATATATCTTTTGATTTTTGTACAGTAAATTTCTTGGTCTGGTTAACTAATTTTGTTGTTTTTTGTCTAATAAGAGGCCATTCTTTTTCTTGTATTTTTTTAGAAAGTGTAACTGTTTTATTCTTCAATAAAGCCAATTCCTTGGAAAAAATTTCTGAATCTAATTTCATATTTATACCTTCTTTGTAAAAAAACTAGTCCAAATTATTATTCGAAATCATATTATTATTTAAACCGCGATTACGTTCGGCTTGTAAAGTAATATGATTAATGCCAAGTGGTAATAATTCTTGACCCACTTTCACATAAATATTTTCTAGATCTTCAATCTTCATATCTGCAGAAACATTGATGTGAGCATCCATCATTATTAGTTTATCAGAATACTGCCACAAATGAACATGATGTACATGTTCTATTTCATTAATTTTCAATATTCGTTGCTTAACTTGTTCTAAGTCAATGCAAGGATTAGATTCCATTAAAATATTTGCTGCTTTATAAGTAATTTTCAAAGCTTCAATTAAAATAAAAATGGAAACCAGAATTGTTAACACTGGATCAATCCAACGCCAATTCCAAAATTTTATAATCAATGCTGCAATAACTACTACCACACTAGATAAAGCATCAGATAACATATGTACAAATGTTGATTTAATATTGATATTTTTTTTAGTATCATTGTGCACTGCAAACATTGATAAAATATTTGCCATTAATCCTATAATAGAAACTATTAACATCATATTTCCTTTTATAGGCTCAGGATTTTTCAAATTCAATAAAGCTTCTACAAACAAGACTATACAAATCGCTATCAAAGTAATTCCATTTGCAAATGCAGCTATTATTTCTGCACGGTCATAGCCAAAAGTTTTGGTATTACTTTTATTTTTACGACTTATTCGATGAGCTATAAATGACATTATAATAGCTCCTGTATCACTTAAATTATGCAAAGCATCAGAAAGTAAGGCTAATGAGCCACAAGCAATTCCACCTATTATCTCGGCAATAGTAATGATCAAATTCAATATGGTAATCCATATCAATTTAACTGATGTATAATCTTTTTTCAATGACAAACTCCTATTTATATATTAATTAAATCGCTATTATTTATATTATAATCAACAATTTCAAACTTACCTGACTGATTAAAAATTCCACGTGTCATGCTACCATTGGTAGGGAATTCGATATCACCTTTTCCTGAATACTGTGTCCAATATTTAATACCTAGACTTTTAATGAAGTCTCCGTGTGTGACTAACAAAACCCTATTTAATCCGTCTGATTCCTCTTTAATTTGATGAACCGCTCGCATAATTCGGTCGTCTAACTCTTTTGCATTTTCAGCTAAATGACGTTCATCAGCTTTCTTGGTTGCATTTCTAAATTCTTTAATCCCCAAAGTGTCGATAATTTTACATACATTTGTTTCTGGCTTCATTCCACCAGCAATAGAAACCTGTCGCCACGTCTCATAAATATCATCGCCTTCAAAGCCTCCAAAAAAGACCTCTCGAAATGCAGGTAATTTTTTGATTTTTCCAATTTGAGAAACCATATTATAGTCTTTAATCAAATGTACAGTATCAATTGCACGTTTCAAATCAGAACTATACATTCTATCAAAGTGAATTTGCGACAAATTAGATGCAGTTACCCGTAAATCATTAATACCTTTAACAGTTAATGGAGAATCAGCCCATCCTTGCACCTTATTTAATTGATTAAACATCGTCTCTCCATGACGAATCAAATATATTTCAGTATACATATATGCTCCTTTCTTCAATATTTATTATGTTATATCAATGTTAACAAATTTTTGAAAGTTAAAAAACTATATTTTATACTTGTTTAACATATTACATATAATTTACCATAAGAGTACAATATTAGCATGATAGGAGTGATTATATGGTTAGAACTGCAGTAATTTTTGCAAATGGTTGTGAAGAAATTGAAGGTTTGTCGATTGTTGATATATTAAGAAGGTTGAACATTGAATGTGACATGATCGGACTAGATTCTTTAGATATCACTGGTGGTCATAATATCAGATTTAAATGTGACAAATTAATATCAAATGACTTATTAAATTATGATATGGTAGCTTTACCTGGAGGTATGGGAGGTACGCAATTACTAGCCTCTAATATTGATCTACAAAACATCATGAAAAAAAGATTTGCAAATAAAAAGTGGAATGCAGCAATGTGTGCAGCTCCTTTAGCTTTCAGCAAATTTGGTTTATTAAAGCAAGCAAATTATACCTGCTATCCTGGATTTGAAAAAAATATTTCCCGGGAAAACCCACAAGCTACTTTTGTTGATGATTTAACCGTCATAGACAATAAAAACAAGCTTATTACAAGCAGAGGTCCTGCCACTGCAATGTCCTTTGCATATGCTATTGCCCAAACTTTGCAATGCAAAACAGCAGAGATTGAATCAAATATGCTTTATACTTATTTATTGAAAAAAAGCAGAGATTAACCATCTCTGCTTTTTTAATGATGTGATGATACTAAATTACAAAGTACGACACCAATAATTATTAATATTATTCCAATTAACTTAGGCAGCGGAAAAGATTCATGCCATAACAAATATGAAACAATACCTGTAAAAATAATACCTACACCACACCATGTAGCATATGCTACACCTAATGCTATAGACTTTAATGATAGCGAAAACAAATAATAACACAAGCAATACGATATGATTGTTCCAAAAGAATACCACACATTAGTAAAATTATTTGATAATTTTAAAAAAGCAGTCGCAATTATTTCAAAAATAATTGCTAATATCAATTCAACATAACCCATATATTTTAACCTCTAATGCTTTTATTTTTTATATGATTTACTTTTTCTTTTTACGAATCCAAAAAGCAATCAAAGACACTAAAAATAATACTGCAGTACTTACAATTGTTATAGGCATTTTTTTATTTTTCTGTACATGTCTTTTCATTGACTTAACTTTACTAAATATAGATTTTGATTTTTTCTTTACTATATTGTTTTTATTTTTCTTAGTAATATGAGATTTAACTATAGTACTTGCGTTGGCTTTTTTAGCTGGGACTTCTGGTGCACTTGGAGTCTTTGGCTTCTCTGGTGTTACTGTAACTTCTGGTACACTTAGGGTCTTGGGCTTCTCTGGTTTCACTGAAACTTCTGGCACACTCGGCATCTTTGGCTTCTCTGGATTTACTGAAACTTCAGGTGCACTTGGGGTCTTGGGCTTCTCTGGTGTTTCTGGAGTTTCAGGTACACTCGGCGTTTTCGGTGTTTCTGGTGTTACTGGAACTTCTGGCACACTCGGCGTCTTGGGCTGCTCTGGTTTCACTGTAACCTTAGGTGCACTTGGGGTCTTGGGCTGCTCTGGTGTCACTGGAACTTTTGGTTTACTTGGTATCTTCGGTGTTTCTGGTGTTACTGTAACCTCTGGTGCACTTGGGGTCTGGGGTTTTACTGGAACTTCTGGTACACTTGATGTCTTTGGCTTCTCTGGTGTTACTGTAACCTCAGGTTCACTCGGCGTTTTAGGCTTTACTGATTTCACTGGAACTTCAGGTTTACTTGGTATCTTCGGTGTTTCTGGTTTTACTGAAACTTTTGGCACACTCGGAGTTTTCGGTGTTTCTGGTTTCACTGAAACTTCTGGCACACTCGGGGTCTTTGGCTTTTCTGGTTTTACTGAAACTTTTGGCACACTCGGCGTCTTGGGCTTTTCTGGTGTTACTGGAGTTTCAGGCACACTCGGAGTTTTAGGCTTTACTGGTGTTACTGAAACTTCAGGTTTACTTGGTATCTTCGGTGTTTCTGGTTTTACTGAAACTTTTGGCACACTCGGCGTCTTGGGCTTTTCTGGTTTTACTGGAGTTTCAGGCACACTCGACGTCTTTGGCTTCTCTGGTGTTACTGGAACTTCTGGTACACTCGGCGTCTGTGGCTGCTCTGGTTTTACTGAAACTTTTGGCACACTCGGCGTCTTAGGCTTTACTGGTTTTACTGGAGTTTCAGGTACACTCGGAGCCTTGGGCTTCTCTGGTTTTACTGAAACTTCTGGTGCACTTGGGGTCTTTGGCTGCTCTGGTTTCACTGGAACTTTTGGCACACTCGGTGTCTTGGGCTTTTCTGGTGTTACTGGTTTGACTGCAATCGATTTTTCATGATTTTTATTAACGGCGTCACTAACAATTTTATTAACCATATCATCAGACACTGCAAGATCAATTTTTGCTAAATAATCAGCTTTTTCTTCATTCGTTAAATAATTCATAGAATTGATCTTTTGCTTAGCAACACTTATAGACAAGCTCAATTTCTCTTTTTCTACTTTAGCTTGTTTTTCTAAACTAGCATCAACATTTGTACTTAGTTGCTCTAAACTTTTTATTGTACTATCTATTTCATTTAATCCTAAGCCAAAATCTACCTTGTTGGAAATATCTGCTAATTGCTTTTGATAATTAATATCACGTTCTTTCAACTTAACTATCTTACGGTTTATTTCTGATATCTTTTGATTAATATCTTTTATTTTTTCATCGTAATTTATTTTATTTTGTTTAAACTCTTTTTCTGATTGATCCTTAGATTTTAACAAACTAATTTCATTATTTATATATTTAAATAATTCACTTAATTCACCTAAAGTCATACCATCTAACTTAACATCATCAATCTTAATTTTTTTGATCTGAGCTTGATTATCTGGTTCCATTTTAGACAAATTATCATCATTTAATATACTCTTGATCTTATTTTTGAGAATTACTAACTCCTGCTTAGCACTGGCATCCCTTTGATTATGCAACTTTTGAGCACCTTGTAATTGAGTCACAACGGTAGTAGAATCTGAAGCTTTGTCAATTGCTTTTAAATAATTTTGGATTTCTTTATATGATAAATAAGCATATGCCCTAATCTCATGTTCTGCCTTAATTTTTTGATCAATCAATTTTAAAATTTTATCTTTATTTGGAGATTGTTCAATTTCATTGATTTTGTTTATAAGGTTTTCCAAAGTTGATTTTTCATCGCCTAAAGATGCCTTAATATCAGGAGTCAATGTATTAAGATAAATTAATTGTGAATTAATCCGATCTCGATCAGCAGGTGTTACTAAATTTGTTGATATATTTAACGTAGGTAATAATGAATTATGTATTATTGTTACTTTATCTTTTAAATTAGCCTGCTTGGCTAAAATGCTCGATCTCTTCTTTTTTATGTCCAAAAGCAATTCACGTTGCTTAATTAAATCAGGCTCTTTTTTAGCTTGTTCTGATTCTTGTAAAATGTTATCTATGTCTGTTTTATAAATTGAATATGAATTATTCCTATCTTTTTTTAACTGCGTAATTAATTTATTAATATTATCATCAATCACAGTATGATAGTTTGCTTGAGTTGATTCTATCTTATCTTCTATGGCATCTAATTTAGCTCTTTCATCAGTTAGTAAAGCTAACGTAGCTGCGTTTTGTCTTCGCCATTGATCGTTTGCAGAAACTAATAATTTCTTATCATCTATAGATATTTTGGAGATATCTTTATTAAGCAAAGTGCTAAATCTTTCTTTAAATTTATTAGCTTTAGCGAAATTATCTTTTTGCAAATAAACTGTTCTGCTTAACTCTTCATATTTTTCTAGTAAGATAGCACTAGCTTGATAATATACATTTGTTGCTACTGCTCTTGTAGCTACAGATTTTGCGAAATCATATTCTTGTAACCATGAATGTTTAATTTCATCCGATTCATTAACAAAACTATTTTTAAATTGTTGTAATTGGCTAAGTAAATTTTCTTTGGCTTTAATATTTTCAAAAGTTAAAATTTTGCTTTGCAATGCGTCTAAGTGCTCTTTTGATGCCTTAAGCCTTGCTTTATCAAAACTATTCAAAAAATTATATTGATAAAATGCATTATTGACCTGTTCTGTTACTTTATCCAAATTTTCTAATGTTATCTTATCGACAGACAAACTCAAAATTTCATTATTATTTTTCTTAAATTCAATATCATTTTGCATAGATAATGCATTTTTCTCTAAAAATTGTAATAAGTCATATAAATGCGTCTTTTCGTGGGTTAAATCGCCTTGAACCTCACTAGATAAAGCTAATAAATTATAATAAGCTACAACAATATTATTATAATCATTCAAAGATACATTCTTTTCATTTAGTTCGAGTTCTGTCTTAAACTGTTGCTTAAATTCATTCGCTAGTTTCTTATCTTGAGCCCTTAGTAACTTTCTCTCTAAACCTAATATTATTTCGGAGTTGTTCGTTTTTATTTGTGAATATTCAGGTTTTTCTTTCAATTGCTTAAGAGCATTTGTAATAATATTGATATCTTTATCAGTAACATCAGATATACTCTTTGTCAAAATTTGCTGATTATTCTTATTAAACGTTTCTAATAATTTACTATCATTTTGTTTTTGATATATAGTGTTTTTGATAATAATTTCGTCACGAAGAAGATCGTACCTTTTTTTAGCCTTATTTAATTCTTGAATATAATTAATATTTTTTGGATCTAATTTATTAATATCAGTTTTAAGTAAATTAAGATCACCAAGACATAATTTTGCTTGATCTAATTGAGATAAAGATTCAATATTATTCTTAAATTTTTTCAAATCTTCAACTAACTCATAATTAAATTGCTGTTTTGCTTTTTGTTGCTTTTCTTGATAAGCGGCAACAGCTTCTTCATGAGGAATTTCAAAAGCAAATTTGGTAGCGGCTGCATAAGAACCTGTTCCCTTAGCAGATATAATCTTTAATTTGAAATACTTTGTTTTTGTACCATCAGGTAGTTCAACAACCTTAGGAGATTTGTAATTAGGTGAGCTATAAGTAAATTCACCCGCCTTAACTTTGGTAAATTGTTTTCCATCATTACTAATGTAGATCTCATACTTCAAAATATTTCCATTTTCACCATTATCCAACCTAGGTGTATAATAAAATTTTTTAAGAGTATATTCTTTATTAAATCCAATAGTTATATATCTATTACTATCTCCAGCCCATTTAGTATGCCAAAAATTATTAGCTGTACCAGTTCCATTAATTGTATTTACAGCAGCTTGATTAGTATCATTTTGTTGTGACGAATATTGAACAACTTTCATATTACCCAGCATTATGTCATCTGCAATTTGATTATCATTCGTAAATTCCAATTTTTTAACATCACTAGCAAAACTCTTATTGGCTGCTTTTTCACGCACTAACACAGTGCATTTACCACTCAAATCAGGAACCACGTTACCATCAATCCAGTTTTGACCATTATCTAAAGAATATTCCATATTGTGATTTAATCCAACAATAATATTTTCTTGATCATCAGCCCGTACAAAACTAGGTAACACCTGTTTAGCTAACTTAATTTGAATTGCCTTTTTCATTCCTTTAAGTCGAAGTAATATTCCATATTTTGTATTTAATTGTGCTATTTCACTTGATGTTAATGATGGCGAATTTGTAATTGAACTATGCCAAGTAATACCTCCATCAAAAGAATATTCTGTATCTGGATGTACATTTTTCAAATTATATCTATTCTTACCACTAAAAGAAAAATCACCCAATACACTATTATATGAGTTATATTCCTTTTGATATTCATCCTCTTTCATAACATCACGTGCAATGGAATTAGTAACAGAATCTACTTGTTGAATATAATTAATAGCAAAATCAGTCAATAAATATCTATCTTGTGCAAATCCCTTCTTTAACGGACTCAAAAGATCAAGCATTACTTTAGGATAATTTTTAAATGTACTTAATATCTTTTTTGACAATTCATAATAGTCCTTGGCTGTTGCGGAACGATTATCTTTTAATTCATTAATTTGATCGCGATAAACAGGTACAAAACACGGAACCAGGGTAGTAATTTTTTCAGCCAATGAGTTTTTAAGTAAACCAGGCTGTACATTTTTATAAAATTCATAATACTTCAAAGCTTGTTGATAATTACCCTTATCTTTTAAAATATCACTAGCTAAAATATTATAAGTCGTATTATAACCACTAGATCCACCCGCTAAAAGAGTTGCTGTACCTCCCTGCGATCTACCCCATGAATAAATTTCATTCCTACGCGTCCAACTGCCATCATCCCTCATATACGTAACTGCAGCGTGACCAGGCTGACCAATAACATTAGCAGGTACACCAAAAGACTTTAAAACCACAACATCAAACTTTGAGACAGATCCACAAACTCCACCTAGTTCAACAACTTTTTCCAACGTAGGATTATCACCATAAAAGCCACCCTTTTGCACATCATCTCCATATTTATTAAAAGGATTATATGCTATATATTTATAAGTTGCATTAGATAATTCATCATTATTAAACAACAACTGGGGATTTTCACGTTTAATCTTATCTCTAATCCAAATAATATCTTCATCAGAAATTTCCGCATTGACTACATGCCGCAATAATTCAACAGATAAAGTTTTAAAAATCGGTCTCAAAGCACCGGGAGTATTATTTAGTGTACTATAAATATCATATCTTTTAATTGGATCACTTTTTAAATTGGAATTAGCCCAAAAATTTATATTGCCATTAGCATATTCAAGTGCCACAGCCATGGCAATTTTTTGCTTTTCAGAATCGCTTTTTAGGTCTGGATCATGATCCAATAATTCTTTAAACACTTTCAAAAAGCCAATCTGATTGCCGCCTCTTGGTAAAGAAGCTGTATTATAGCTGTGCAATAATGACAAATTATTAAAAAGCCAATTCAAATACTTAATATTGGATTTATCCGTCATCATATACGAAAATAATCGAGCTTTACCCATACGTTTTAAAAAATAATATTGTTCAAAATTAAGGTTATAGGGTGCATCATTGATTTTGTTATATGAAAAACCGGGATTTTCATTGGCAAGGTCTGGTATTTTTTTATCTTTTAAATCTAAGAAATAAAACTTAGGATCTGCGAGAATAGAGTGATCTGAGCCATTATATCCTAATGAATCAACAATTATCTTTAATTGTTTTTTACCGGCGATATTCATCAGAATATGTTGGGTATTATTACGGTTCACTTTTCCACTAGCATAATATAATTCATCATCTAAATAGATTCTAAATTCAACCTCACCAGTTTTGGTATCATCAATTCCTAAATAAGTTTCAAAAATATTAGATTTTATCTTAGATAAATCATAGATCAAACATGCATCTGCATGAGCTGTTATTCCCTTAGCAAATTCATGTTCCTGGCCATTAATTTTTAACTTTATTTTTTTGCCATCAAGGGTTTGATCTACCTTATAACTACCCCAACCAACTTTAGGAGCTTGTACAAAAGGAATATCTTCCAGATATTGATCCACTTTTATTGGTTGATCAAATTTTGGATTTTCCACAGATGCATAAACATGCACCTGGGCATTATTATAATATATTCCACCAGCTAATAAGGAAGCTAAATAAATTGTGGATGTTAACTTTGTATTATGGCATTTTTTCATAGATAAACCTCTCCTACTTCTATCCCCAAGGGTACCACGTCTTGATTTGTCCATGCTAACATATTTTGATACATATTTGAAATAATAAGGCTATAAAAAAAGCATTTGCAAACGCAAACGCTTTTCTTCATACATATATCCAATATTAACGCTTAGAGAATTGGGAAGCTTTTCTGGCTTTCTTCAAACCAGGCTTCTTTCTTTCCTTCATTCTTGGATCACGGGTCAATAACCCAGCTTTTTTCAAGCTACCACGAAAATCAGGATCAACTTCTAAAAGTGCTCTAGCAATTCCATGGCGAATTGCACCTGCTTGACCAGAGAAACCACCACCATTAACATTAACAATAACGTCATATTGACCTTCTGTTTCAGTTAATGCTAAAGGTTGCTTCAAATCTTTAACCAAGTTTGGATATGGAATATATTCCGTAACGTCTTCCTTGTTAACAGTAATCTTACCATTACCAGGTACCAAACGAACGCGAGCAACCGAATTCTTACGACGACCAGTGCCGGCATATGCTGCTTGTTGTGCCATTTATCAAAACCTCCTAGATTAATTTATTAATGTCCAATGTTTCAGGCTTTTGTGCTGCATGCTTGTGATCTTCACCAGCATATACATGCATCTTTAAAAATTCTTGATGTCCAAGAGTATTTTTAGGTAACATGCCTTTAACAGATAACTCAACTAATCTTACAGGATTGTTAGCAAGCAACTCACCTGCTGCTGTTGCTCTCAAACCACCACGATAATCTGAATGGTGGTAGTAAATCTTATCAGTTGACTTTCTACCAGTCAACTTCAACTTAGCTGCGTTGATGATAATTACATTATCACCAGTATCTACATTAGGTGTGTATTGAGGCTTATTTTTACCTCTCAAAATCGTTGCTACTGCAGCAGATAAACGACCAAGTGCAACATCAGTTGCATCAATAACATACCACTTACGTTTAATATCACTAGTTTTTGCTAATGGGGTAGTACGCAATTTTAATTCCTCCGTTTTCTTGTGTTTGACATACAATAAGTTTCCGGGGCCTATCGTGGACAAACATACAATTAATAATTTACGTCCTTTTTGTGCAAATGTCAATCTCTTTTAGCAATAAGATTATACTTTTTAGGTAAATCATCATAAAAAACATGATATAGATACAATCCGCTGGCTGGTGCAGTATTTCGAGCTTTTTGTCGATCCTTAGCTAAAATTATTTTTTCTACATCTTCAACATCTTTTTGACCATGACCAATATCAATTAGCAATCCGGTAATAATTCTTACCATATTGTATAAAAAACCATCACCAATGACATCTAAAACTATTTCATCACCATTTTGCTCTAGATTAATATAAAAAATAGTTCTTACTTTATCAACTATTTGACCACCACTTGCAGCGAAGCTTGTAAAATCATGCTTTCCTAATAAATATGTTGCGGCTTTCTTCATTTTTAGCATATCTAATTTATAAGGGCAATGTCCTGTATAATTACGTCTAAAAGGGTCCGTAAATCTACTTTGATTAATAATATACCTATACCATTTGGCTTTAGTCGAATATTGCACATGAAAATCATCATTAACCAGTTCAGAATCTAAGAAAATAATATCTCGTGGCATTAAAGCATTTAAAGCCAGAAGCATATTTTTAGCTGGGATTACATTACCTGGATAATCAAAATGTATCACCTGCCCTTTGGCATGAACACCAGCGTCTGTGCGACCAGAGCCATGTACTATCACATGCTTCCCCTTTGTCATTTTTAATAATGCATCTTCAATAACGCCTTGTATCGTACGTTGATTTGGCTGTTTTTGAAATCCGTGAAATAAGGTGCCATCATAAGCCAAAATTAATTTATATCTCTGCATCTAATATCTTCTCAAAAGCAATAATAATCCAATCAATATTGCTAAACTTCCTAAATTTAATATATCTATAATATGCCATGCAAGTTGTCTATATCTACTTCTTGGCATTCCATCTCTATAGCCTCTTGCTTCCATAGCCACAGCTAAATCTAAAGCAATGCTTAGTGATCTTATGAATAAGGGAACTAATATGGGAACAATCTTTTTAATTTTCTCAATAAATTTTCCTGTACTAATATCTGATCCTCTTGCTTTTTGAGCATTAATAATTTTAGTAGCTTCATCCATTAACGTAGGAACAAACCTTAATGCAATAGACAAAACTAAAGCTATTTCACCAACTGGTACTTTTAAATACTTAAGAGGATGTATTAACCATTCAATTGCGTCGGCAATTTGTAATGACGTCGTAGTTAAAGTAAACACTGTAGACACAACGATTATAGTAATTAATCTAATACACATATATATTGACGAAATAATGCCATAATCAGTCACTTTTAAAAATCCAACACGCCACAAAACCTTACCTGATCCTGTAAATAGCAGTTGCATTATAACAGTAAATAATATTAGCCAGATTAAGGGTCTGATGCCTCGCCAAAAAAATTTGAAACTAATCTTAGTCATACATACAGCTAACAATGCAAAAACAAAAAGTACCGCATATGTTGACCAATTATTAGCCAAAAAAATTATCATTACAAATAAAAATGAAGTAATTAATTTACCACGTGGATCCATTTTATGAATTAACGAAGTACCTGGAATATATCTACCTATTAGAATATTATTCAATTATTTTACTCCTATCTGTTGTAAAATATCACCTAATAAATTAGACAAATCATTTGTTTTGGTGACTTTAAATCCCACTTTTTCCAAATCATCAATAAATTTTAAGATGCTAGGTCTAACTAATTTATGTTTGTCTAACCAATTTTTATCCTCAAATATTTTCCTAGGACTACCTTGTTTAATAATTGTGCCATTTTCCATAACAATAATATTATCTGAATAATGATATACCTCATCCATGTTATGACTAACTAAAATTACAGTATGACCATCTTGTTGATACTTTTTGAATAATTGCATTATTAATTTTCTACCTTGTGGATCTAAACTAGATACTGGCTCATCTAAACATAAAATATCTGGTTCAAAAGCCAACACACCTGCTATAGCAACTCGTTTCATTTGACCTCCTGAGAGATCAAATGGCGATTTATCAAATAATTCTGAACCAATACCAACAAACCGCAACCATTTTTCAGCTAACTGTTTTGCTTTATCAACACTAATTCCAAAATTAATTGGCCCAAACATTACATCTTTTAGTACAGTATCTGCAAATAGTTGATTTTCCGAAAATTGAAAAACTAATCCTATATGCTTTCTAAGAATAAATAACTTTTTTTCATCAGAATTAACATTAATAACCATATTTTTTAATGATATCGTTCCCGTGGATATCTTAATCAGACCATCTAATGCTTGTAATAAGGTTGTTTTACCACTACCAGTATGACCTATTACTGAATTGAATGTATTTTTTTCAATAACAGTATTAATATCATTCAATCCCATAGACGAAAAGGCAGTTTCTCTTCCATAAGTATATCCTACTTTTTCGAACTTAATTGCCATAAATAATTTACCAACTCCTTTTGACCTATGATTTCTTCTGGAATATTGACACCCATTTGTGAAAGTTGACTTTTAATTTTAAAAACAAATGGTAAATCTAATCCCGATCTTTCTAATAATTGCACGTCATTAAATATTTTTCTAGGATGATCATATCTTAAAACTTTTCCTGCTTTTAAAATTAATAACTTATCTGAATATATGGCTTCTTCCAAATCATGTGTAATAGAAATAACAGTATAATTATTTTGCTTTTGTAATTTTTTTATTAATTTTAATATTATATTTTTACCATCGGGATCCAACATACTTGTTGCTTCATCTAATATTATTATTTTAGGCTTAATGGCTAGTACACCTGCTATAGCAACTCTTTGCTTTTGCCCACCTGATAACATATTTGGTGCTTTGTCTGCAAACTTTAACATATCAACTTGTTTCAATGAATCAGTTACAATGCCTATCATTTGATTTCTGTCTATGTTTCTATTTTCTAGGCCAAAAGCAACATCATCTGCCACTGTAGCACCTACAAATTGATTTTCTGGATCTTGAAAAACAATACCTATTTTGTTTCGAATATCATATAAAGTATTATCTGACAATTTAATACCATCTATAATAATATGACTATCTTTATCAGATTTTGGCACTAATAAACCATCTAAGATTTTAGTTAAAGTTGACTTACCACTACCATTAGGACCTACTACTGACACCCACATTCCTGAATCTACAGTAAATGAAACATGATCTAGTGCAAGCTGGGAGCTATCATAATACTGATATGATATATTATTAACATCTACAATTTTATATCCCATTTTGCTTAACAGCTCCTTCTCAATAAAAAAACATATACTGAAACTATTTTACCAAAAAAAAGGCAAAAAAAAATCATCCACGAAGAGGGATGTCGATAAACATCTAAGCTAGACTAGGCATAAGCCACCATCATCACACTTATTCTCGCTTTCGTGAAAGATTTATATCATGATATATTTATATTTAAACTAATTCAATAATTACCATTGGTGCAGCGTCACCTTTACGAGGCATTGCTAATTTATACATTCTAGTATATCCACCATTACGGTCTTTGTAACGAGGTGCTACATCACTGAACAATTTCTGTAATGCAGTTTTAACAACTAATCCATCTTTTTCTTCATGAATATCTGCAATCTCATTACGTACATATGCGGCAGCTTGTCTTCTAGCACTCAAGTCTCCACGCTTACCTAATGTAATCATTTTTTCAACTGTCTTACGGATCTCTTTACCGCGAGTTTCAGTAGTCTCAATACGTTCATTCATAATCAACTGAGTAGTCAATGCTCTAAGCATTGCTTTTCTATGAGCACTATCACAGCCTAATTTACGGTATGACATGAATTTCCCTCCTTAATACACAACCTAATCTTCCTTACTAAAGGAAAGACCAAGTTCGGTAAGTTTATTCTTTACTTCTTCTAATGATTTACGTCCTAAGTTACGTACACGCATCATATCTGCTTCAGATTTATTATTCAATTCTTGAACGGTATTAATTCCCGCACGCTTTAAACAATTATAGGATCTTACAGAAAGATCTAATTCTTCAATGGTCATCTCAAGCTTTTTCTCGTTAGATTTGTCTTCTTTTTCAATCATAACATTAGCAAATTGATCACTCATATCTGCAGACATAAATACTTTAAAGTGTTCTTCAAGAATCTTTGCGGCAAAACTAAGGGCATCATTAGGTGTGATTGAACCATCCGTCCACAATTCTAAAGTGAGTTTGTCATAATCATCTCTCTTACCCACACGTGCATTTTCAACTTGATAATTAACTTTTTTAATAGGTGAAAAAAGCGAATCAACTGGAATTACACCAATAGGCATATCATCAGATTTATTTTCACTTGCCGGAATATAACCACGACCATTTTTAATTGCGATGCTCATATGCAAATGACCACCTTCAGCAATAGTACAAATATACTGATCAGGGTTTAATATTTCAACATCAGCATCGACTTTAAGATCTGCAGCTGTAACAACTGCTGGTCCTTCAACATCAATTTCAACCATTTTTTCTTCATCAACTAAGAGCTTTAATTCCAATTTCTTTAAATTAAGAATTATTTTGGTTACATCTTCTCTTACGCCTGGAATTGTTGAAAATTCATGTAAAACACCATCAATCATAATGTAAGAAAGTGCCGTACCTGAAATTGAAGTTAATAAGACACGACGGAGTGAGTTACCTAAAGTAGTCCCAAAACCGCGTTCTAAAGGTTCGACAACAAACTTACCATATGATTCTTCTTGATCTATAACGGTTATATTTGGTTTTTCAAATTCAATCATTACTGGGCCCCTTTCAAAACGGAATGTCCTGCACGCAGGATAATATTAGACACGACGACGTTTTGGTGGTCTAGAACCGTTATGCGGAACCGGAGTCACATCACGAATAGCAGTAATTTCAAGACCAGTAGCTTGAAGTGCTCTAATAGCAGCTTCACGTCCAGCACCAGGACCTTTAACAGAAACTTCAACATGTTTCATACCTTGGTCCATAGCAGTCTTAGTAGCAGCTTCTGCAGCCATTTGTGCAGCAAATGGAGTAGATTTACGACTACCCTTAAAGCCTAATGCACCAGCTGAAGACCATGCAACTGCATTTCCTTGTACGTCAGTAATCATTACCAACGTGTTATTAAACGTTGAATGAATATGAGCTACGCCGCTTTCGACATGTTTCTTTACACGGCGCTTACGTGCTGTTTTCTTTGCAGCCATTAACTTAACCTCCTATTATTTTATCTCTTGCCCTTTGAACCCTTACGAGTACGAGCATTATTTTTAGTATTTTGTCCACGAACAGGTAATCCTCGACGGTGGCGGATACCACGGTAAGAACCTATCTCGACCAAACGCTTAATATTTAAGTTAACTTCACGACGAAGATCACCTTCAACGCGGAACTTATCTACTTCACTACGAAGCTTTTCTTGTTGTTCTGGAGTTAAGTCACTTGTACGAACATCTTCAGATACTCCTGCTGCTTCACAAATAACTTTAGCAGTAGGTTCACCAATACCATAAATATAAGTTAATGCGATAACAATTCTTTTATCTCTTGGTAAGTCAACACCAGCAATACGTGCCATTAATTGCACCTCCTATTTCTTTAGTAATTATATTAACCTTGACGTTGTTTGTGTTTTGGATTTGCAGAGCAAATAACCATAACACGACCATTTCTTTTAATAATTTTGCAATGCTCACACATTGGCTTAACAGATGGTCTAACTTTCATGTTTGCCTCCGTAATTATTTGATAAAACGATAAGTAATTCTACCCTTTGTTAAATCATAAGGGGATAATTCTACAGTAACTCTGTCACCAGGTAAGATCCTAATGTAATGCATTCTAATCTTACCTGAAACATGGGCTAATATTGTAGCACCATTCTCTAATTCAACTTTAAACATAGCATTAGGCAAAGTATCTATTACTTTACCCTCAACTTCTATGACGTCTTCTTTAGCCAAAATTGTTCCTCCAAATTGACAACTAGCCACACTAAGGAATTATAACACGGATATCAAAAAAAACAATGAGAGATCCTATTTCTTCAGAATATCATATATTTCTTCAAATACCTTGTCGGGGGTTTGCTCACCATTTACTGATGACAATATTCCTTTTTTATCGTAGAAATCCTTTAAAGGCGTATTCATTTTCTTGTTAACCTCTAAACGATTCTTTACTACCTCAGGTTTGTCATCATCACGCTGATAAAACTCTGAACCACCGCAACGATCACATTTACCTTCAACCTTTGTAGGATTAGAAATTTTATTGTAGGTTGCTCCACAGGCCTTGCACATATATCTAGCTGATAAACGCTTAATCAAAACATCTTCACTAACATCAATAGAAATAACATTAGTAAGTCTCTTATCTAAACGCTTAGTAATATCTTCCAATAATTCAGCTTGAACAGTAGTACGAGGAAATCCATCTAGAATAAATCCTTTTTCTGTGTCCTTCTGTTGAAGTCTTTCTTCAACCAATTTGGCTGTAACTTCATCAGGAACTAAATTACCATTATCAATATAACTTTTAGCTTCTAGACCTACTGGTGTTTCATTAGCAATCGCTTCTCTAAACATATCACCAGTCGAAATATGTGCTAAATGAAATTCATCTACAATACGCTCTGATGCAGTTCCTTTTCCTGCACCAGGCAAGCCTAAAAGAATTAAATTAATCATTTCTTTATCCTATCTAATAAATCCAACATATTCACGCTTCATTAACAGACCATCAATTTGGCGAGATAATTCAAGCACTACACCAATAACAATTAATAAACTAGTACCACCTAATCCAATAGATTGCGGTAAGTTCCACATATTAGTTGCTAACTGAGGCAAGAGAGCTACCAATCCTAAAAATATGGCACCAACAGTTGAAATACGCATAAGAATTTGAGATACATATTTCTGAGTATCCTTACCTGGCCAAACACTAGGTATATATGCACCTTGCTTTTGCAAATTTTCAGATAATTTCTCTGGATTAACTTGAACAAAAGCATAGAAAAATGTAAACAAAACAATCAAAAATGTGTATATCAATGCACCATATGTAGTTTGTAAGCTAAATATCTCTTGGCAAACTTGGAACCACTGATCTCCACCATGATTTAGTCTGAACGCTTCCAAAATTGTTGCAGGCGTCACAATGAAAGAACTGGCAAAGATAACAGGAATAACACCAGATACATTTATTTTTAATGGTAGAAAACTTTCAGATCCACTCAAAGTTGCTCTACGAGTATATTGTATTGGTACTCGTAAATCTGCTTGCTGAAACCATGTAACAAATTTAGCTACTAAAAAGATAATAATGAGCATACCAATGAAGAACAAAATACCATTAATCCTATCACTAGAAGATGTATTAATAATACTATCATTAAACAACTTGTATAGACCATGAGGTAATCTGGCGATAATACCAGCAAAAATCAACACAGATACTCCATTACCTAACCCTTTGTCAGTAATTTCATCACCCAACCATGTTAATAACATTGTACCGGCCGTCATAATAATTGCTATTTGTACATATGTCTCAACAGTTTGTGTGCGAACCAAGCCCATTTGCGTTAATACGTTAAAACCTAATGTAATACCGATACTTTGGATAAATGCAACGACTAAAGCTAAATATCTAGTAACCTGATTGGTCTTTCGACGTCCAACTTCACCCTGTTTGCCCCATTCAACTAACTTAGGAACAATATCCATTTGCAAAAGTTGAATAACAATCTGGGCTGTTATGTAAGGAGATACACCCAAAGCAAAAATGGAAAATGTATCTAACCCACCACCACTTATAGTATCAAGCATAGGTATCAAGTTTTTAGCAGAACTATTAGCTAATATAGCTAAAGCCTTTGCATTAATACCAGGGACAGCAATGTTAGCTCCTATACGATAAAGTAAAAGGATAAACAAAGTGTAGTAAATCTTACCTCTTATTTCTTTGTCTTTAAAAGCGTTCTTCAAGGTAGTGAACATTAAATCACCTCAACAGTTCCGCCAGCAGTTTCAACAGCCTTCTTAGCTGATTCTGATACTTTATTAACTTTAACAGTTAATTTAACATCTAATTTACCGTTAGCTAACAATTTGACACCAGCAAGTTCTTTTTTAACAATACCTGCTTCTTTTAATGAATCGATAGTCACTTCACTACCAGCTTCAAATTTGTTAAGATCGTTTAAATTAATAATTGCATATTCTTTGCGGTTAATGTTGTTAAAACCACGTTTTGGCATTCTTCTGTACAAAGGCATTTGTCCACCTTCAAAACCTAAACGAGTTTTACCACCTGAACGTGCTAATTGTCCTTTTTGACCACGACCTGATGTCTTACCATAACCACTAGAAGTACCACGTCCAACACGTTTTCTATTGCGACGAGAACCTTCTGTAGCTTTTAATTCATTAAGCTTCATTAATCGAGCACCTCCTTAGATTCTATATAATTATTTACTAACCTCTTCAACTGAGATTAAATGTGCAATCTTCAGTAAAGCACCACGAGTTGCAGCGTTATCAGGTAAAACAACATTGCTGCTAACTTTTCCTAATCCTAAAGCCTTAACAACTTTTCTTTGATTAGGAAGACGGTGAGCGGCACTTCTAATTAAGGTAACTTTTAATTCAGTCATATTCTATTCTCCTTAATCTTCTAAGCTCTTTGCAGATTCACGAAGTTTTAATACTTCCTCGCGAGTCTTTAACTTCTTTAAACCGTCCATAGTAGCACGAATTACATTGATTGGAGTGTTTGATCCCAATGATTTAGAAGTAACATCAGAGATACCAGCTAAATCCATAACAATACGTACAGCACCACCAGCTGCTACACCGGAACCAGCTTCAGCGGGCTTAAGCATAATGCTACCTGAACCAAAGTGTCCTAAAACATCATGTGGAATAGTAGTACCAACAACAGGTACTTCAATCATTCTCTTCTTACCAGCTTCTACAGCCTTGCGAATTGCTTCAGGAACTTCTTGAGCCTTACCAGTACCAAAGCCAACATGACCTTTTCTATCGCCGACAACAACCACGGCTGCAAATCTCATGCGACGTCCACCTTTAACAACCTTGGTGATTCTGTTAATAGCTACTAATTGATCTTCAATATCGTCTTTTTTACGATCTTTACGAGAATCGTTGTGGTTTGCCATTAGTTAATTCTCCTTTCCTAAAACTCTAATCCGTTTTCACGAGCTGCTTCAGCAAGAGCGGCAACACGACCATGATACAAGTAACCACTTCTATCAAAAACTACTGTCTTAATGTTCTTCTTAGATGCTGCTTCAGCTAAAGCCTTACCTACTTGAGCTGCCTGTTCAATCTTAGAACCTTCAGCTGTAATAGCTTTATCATTTGTTGAGGCACTTGCGAGCGTTACACCCTCTACGTCATCAATTAATTGAGCATAGATGTTTTTGTTTGATCTAAAAATACTTAAGCGTGGGCGCTCTGCAGTACCAGAAATTTTACCACGAATACGTCTGTGGCGCTTTGCGCGCAACTTGTTTTTATCTGGTTTTGAAATCACAATTTCACCTCAAAAATTTCTATTTATTATTTACCTGTTTTACCTTCCTTGCGGCGTACATATTCATCTTCGTAACGAATACCTTTACCTTTATATGGCTCAGGTGGTCTTACATCACGGATTTCTGCAGCAAATTGACCAACAACTTGCTTTGAAATACCTTCAATCTGAATAGTAGTTGCTGCTGGAGTAGTAACTGTTACACCTTCTGGTGCTTCAAATTCAACTGGGTGTGAATAACCAACATTTAATGTTAATTTTTTACCTTGTGCATTTGCACGGTATCCAACACCTACTAATGTTAATTTCTTAACGTAGCCTGTATTAACACCTTCAATCATTGCAGCAAGATTAGCTCTTGATGTACCATGAAGAGCTTTATCTGACTCACTAGAACGACTGAAAGTTATTTCGCCATCTTTTTGTTCAAAAATGATGCGTGGATCAAAATATCTAGTAAGTTCACCCTTTGGTCCCTTAACAGTGATATTGTCACCATTTTTGGTAACTGTGACGCTTTCAGGAACGTTAATAACCTTTAAACCAATACGGCTCATTAATAGTTCTCCTCTCTGTCCTAATTACCAAACATATGCGATAACTTCGCCACCAACATTCTTTTCTCTTGCTTCTTTATCGGTAATAATACCAGCAGAAGTTGAGATGATGGCAATACCTAATCCATTGAGAACTTTAGGTAAGTTTTCTGCACTCACATAATTTCTTAATCCAGGTTTTGAAATACGTTTCAAGCCTGAAATAACACGCTCATTGTTAGGACCATATTTCAAGAAGACTGTAATTAATCCTTGTTTATTGTCTTCTTCAACTTGGTAATCACGAATGAAGCCTTCTTGCTTTAAAATCTCACTAAGTGATTTTTTCATTGATGATGCAGGAATTACAACTGATTCATGCTTTGCCATGTTAGCATTTCTGATTCTAGTTAAGTAATCTGCAATCGGATCTGTCATGACCATTTAAAAATTGCCTCCTTTATCGTTAATTACCAACTTGCCTTTTTAAGACCAGGAATTTGACCCTTGTGTGCTAAATCTTTCAAGCAAATACGACATAATTTAAATTTACGATATACAGAATGTGGGCGTCCACATCTTTCACAACGTGTGTATTCACGTGAAGAAAACTTAGCAGGACGATGATTTCTGACGATTTGAGATGTTTTAGCCATTAATTGTCCTCCAAATTATTTACTAAAAGGCATACCAAATTGTGCAAGAAGTTCATGTGCTTCTTCATCTGATTTGGCAGTAGTTACAATAACAACATCTAACCCTCTAACACGATTAACCTTATCATAATCGATTTCAGGGAAAATTAACTGTTCTTTGACACCTAGAGTATAGTTACCACGACCATCAAATGATCTAGAACTAACACCACGGAAGTCACGAACTCGTGGGAGTGAAACATTAATTAACTTATATAAAAAGTCATACATTCTATCTCCTCTAAGTGTTACCTTAGCACCAATAGACATACCTTCACGTAAACGGAAGTTGGCAATTGATTTTTTAGCTTTAGTAATTAGAGGTTTTTGACCTGAAATTAAAGTTAATTCTTCAACAGCTTCATCAAGATTTTTTGCGTTAGAAACAGCATCACCGACACCCATGTTCAACACAATCTTTTCAATCTTTGGAATTTGCATAGTTGATGAGTAATTGAATTTTTCCTTCAATGCTGGTGCTATTTCTTTTTTGTATTTTTCTAATAATGTATTTGCCATTTGAGTCCTCCTCCCTATTTCTTATCTTCTTTTTTAGCTTTTTCAATAACTTTTACATTTGAAACATGAATTGAACCTTCTTTTTCAACTACACCACCATTGGCGTTAGTTTGTGATGGCTTTTCATGTTTCTTTACCTTGTGGATGCCCTTAACAACAACTCGGTTAGTCTTAGCATTAACTGAAAGAACAATACCTTCCTTGCCTTTGTCGTTGCCGGCAATAACCTTAACTTTGTCACCTGTTTTTACAAACATCAGTGCACCTCCCTATATCTTTATAATACTTCAGGAGCAAGTGACACGATCTTCATAAAATCGTGTTCTCGCAATTCACGAGCAACTGGTCCAAAAATACGAGTACCACGAGGGCTCTTATCTGCATTAATGATAACTGCAGCATTTTCATCAAACTTAATGTAAGAACCATCTTCTCGACGTGCACCTGATTTAGTTCTAACAATAACTGCTTTAACAACATCGCCTTTTTTGACAACGCCACCCGGTGTTGCTTGTTTTACAGCACAAACTACAATATCACCGATATTACCGGTTTTACGAGTAGAACCGCCTAATATTTTAATTACAAGCAATTCTCTTGCACCAGAGTTGTCAGCAACCTTTAAACGACTTTCGTGTTGGATCACTAGATTATCCTCCCCTCAAAATTGAGACTTAAATAGACTTCTTAACGATCGTAATTAGACGGTAACGCTTCGCATGTGATAATGGACGGGTTTCCATGATGCGAACAATATCGCCAATTTTAGCTTCGTTCTTTTCGTCGTGAGCATAGTATTTCTTAGAATACTTAATACGCTTCTTATAAACTGGGTGATTCTTATAAGTATCAACAACAACTGTTATAGTTTTGTCCATCTTATCAGAAACAACACGACCTTGATATACATGTCGACGATTTCTTTCGTTAGTTTCGCTCAAGTTAATAACTCCCTTCCACCAACTAGTTATTCTCGCTCAGAATAGTCTTTATTCTGGCAATATTCTTACGGACTTTTTTCAAGCGAGCGGTGTTTTCTAATTGACCGGTTGCCTGTTGGAAACGCAAGTTAAAGAGTTCTTCTTTATATTGCTTTTCTTTTTCTAACATTTGATCAGTGGTTAAAGCTCTGATATCTTTAGTCTTCATTAGATTCGCCACCTACTTCCACATTCTTCTTAACAAACTTAGTTTTGATTGGGAGTTTGTTAGAAGCAAGTCTTAATGCTTCACGTGCAACGTCTTCTGAAACGCCACCAATTTCAAACATGATCTTGCTTCTCTTTACAACTGCTACCCAACCTTCAGGGGCACCTTTACCGGAACCCATACGTACACCTACACCTTTTGCGGTATATGATTTATGTGGGAAAATTTTGATCCATACACGGCCACCACGTTTCATATAACGCGTCATAGCAATACGTGCTGCTTCAATTTGTCTATTAGTAATCCATGATGATTCAACAGCTTGTAAACCATATTCACCGAATGCTATAGTCTTTCCACCTTTTGCTTCACCACGCATCTTTCCACGAAATTCACGACGGTGCTTTACACGCTTAGGTACTAACACTATTAGTTTCCTCCCTTCGCTTTCTTAGAAGCAACAGGCTTGTTCTTACGTTGTGGTAAAATTTCACCACGATTAATCCAAACTTTTACACCAATTTGACCGTAAGTGGTTGCTGCTTCAACCCATGCATAATCGATATCTGCTCTCAAAGTATGTAAAGGAACACTACCTTCAGTATGCCATTCTCTTCTAGCCATATCTGCACCGTTTAAACGACCTGCAGTTTGAACCTTAATACCTTTAGCACCAACGTGCATTGATCTTTGAGTAGCCTTACGAGTAGCACGTCTGAAAGCAATTCTTGCTTCAAGTTGTTTAGCAACACTTTCGCCTACTAATTTTGCTTCTAAATCAGGCTTTTTAATTTCAACAATATTTATATGAACATTTTTACCTGTAATAGTATTTAGACGCGTTCTAAGTTCTTCAACTTCTTTTCCGCCTTTACCAATTACCATACCAGGTTTAGCAGTATGAATAGAAAGATTAATTCTATTTGCAGCACGTTCAATTTCAACATTAGAAATGGATGCATCAGCTAATTTTTGTTCAATGTATTTTCTAATACGTAAATCTTCATTTAAATTATTAGCGTAATCTTTACCAGCATACCATTTAGCTTCCCAATCACGGTTAATACCAAGACGGAAACCATTTGGGTTAATTTTTTGACCCATTAATTTTGCCTCCCTTAATCGTTTTTAACAGATACTTTAACGACTACGTGACTGGTTCTCTTGTTAATTGGAGAAGCAGAACCTTTAGCACGTGGACGAAATCTCTTTAAAGTTGGACCTTCATTTACATATGCTTCAGATACGTAAAGGTTCGCACTTTCAAGATCATAGTTATGTTCAGCATTTGCAATAGCTGACTTCAAAACCTTTTTAACGATTGGAGAAGCTGATCTTGGAGTAAATTCTAAGATTGCCAAAGCTTCCGCAACGCTCTTGCCACGAATAAGGTCTACAACCAAGCGGGCTTTTCTAGGAGCGATACGAACAGTTCTTGCTTCAGATCTAGCTGAATTAATTTGTTCTGCCATTTATAAGTTTCTCCTTTCTTACTTAGTAGTAGTTGCCTTATCAGCAGTTGACTTATGACCACGAAAAGTTCTTGTAGGAACAAATTCGCCTAACTTGTGACCAACCATATCTTCAGTAACATAAACTGGAACATGTTTTCTACCATCGTAAACAGCTATTGTGTAACCAACAAAAGAAGGAAAAATAGTTGAACGACGTGACCAGGTTTTAATTACTTGCTTTTTCTCAGAACTTTCTTGTGCTTCAATCTTCTTTATAAGATGTGAATCAGCAAATGGTCCTTTTTTAATACTACGGCTCATTAATAACCCTCCTTCTGTCTAACTATTTGTTACCCTTGCGATGACGAATAATAAGCTTTTCACTGCTTGCTTTACTGTTTCTAGTCTTGATACCACGAGACTTCTTACCCCATGGTGTCATAGGTTGAGTACGTCCAACTGGTGCTTTACCTTCACCACCACCATGTGGGTGATCATTAGGGTTCATTACAGAACCACGTGATTGAGGACGCTTGCCCAACCAACGACTACGACCTGCTTTACCAAGTTGAATCAAAGAATGTTGTTCATTCCCAACTAATCCAATTGTTGCACGGCAAGTAGATAAAATCTTTCTAACTTCACCACTTTGTAATCTTACTAAAGTATATCTGCCATCTTGACCTAACACTTGTGCAGATGTACCAGCACTTCTTACTAATTGGCCACCTTTACCTGGCTTCAATTCAATATTATGAATTTCAGTACCTGCAGGTATATCTGCTAATGGTAAAGCATTACCTGGCTTAATATCAGAACCTTTACCTGATTCTATAACCGTACCAACAGTTAGACCTTTGGGTGCCAAGATATAAGACTTAACACCATCAGTATAATGAACAAGAGCAATATTTGCTGTTCTATTTGGATCATACTCAATTGCCTTTACAACTGCTTTTACTTCATCTTTGTTACGTTTGAAGTCAATAATACGGTACTTTTGCTTGTGGCCACCACCACGGTGTCTTACAGTAATATGACCATATGAATTACGTCCAGCTTTGTGACTTTGAGACTCAAGTAAAGTCTTTTCAGGCTTTTTCTTAGTTATTTCAGCAAAGTCAGAAGTAGTCATGTTACGTCTTCCGTTTGTAGTTGGCTTATATTTAATAATTGCCAATTGACTGACCTCCTATTATTTTTCCTTTGATTCGTTATCATTGAAGATCTTAATTGAATTTGAATCTTCAGTAAGAGTAACGATTGCTTTTCTACGACGAGCAGTCTTACCAGTATAACGACCGACTCTCTTATCCTTACCACGAACATTCATAATGTTTACATTTTTAACTTTAACGTCAAAAACTTCTTCAACAGCATTACGAACTTGTGTTTTAGTTGCAGATACTAATACATCAAATGTGTACTTTTTGTCATCCATCAAGTCCATTGACTTTTCGGTAACTACAGGGCGTAAGATGATATCATGTGCATCCATTATGCCAATACCTCCTCAATTCTCTTAATAGCGTCTTGAGTCAATAACAATTTTTCATAGTCAACCGCATCAACAACATTTAATCCATTAACAGGTACAACTTTTACTTGTGGTAAATTCTTACCCGATAATTGAACATTCTTGTCATCAGATACTACTAATACCTTACCTGAAACTTTGATAGCACTGAAAATAGCTTTCAAATCTTTAGTTTTAGGTGTAGCCAAAGTTAATTGATCAAGAACGATCAAATTGCCGTCAGCAACTTTTTGAGAAAGAACTGACTTAATAGCTAAGCGACGTGCTTTACGTGGCATATCAACTTTATATGAGCGAGGAGTTGGGCCAAATACAGTACCACCACCACGCCATTGTGGTGCTCTAATAGATCCTTGACGAGCACGTCCTGTACCCTTTTGCTTCCAAGGTTTCTTACCACCACCGCTAACAGCTGATCTATTCTTAGTAGCATGAGTACCTTGACGCTTACCAGCTCTTTGTCTAATGATTGCTTCAAAAACAACGCTATCATTAGGTTCAACTTCAAAAATGCATTTATTTAAATCTACTTCACCAACAGATTTGCCTTTTTGGTCGATAACTTTTATAGCCATTCTAGTCCTCCTTCCTATTTAGCTGCCTTAACAGCAGACTTAACAATAATTAATGAGTTTTTTGCACCGGGAACGTTACCTTTAATAAGTAAAACATTCTTTTCCGGAACTACTTTTTCGATTACTAAATTTTGAACAGTTACTTGCTTGCCACCCATGTGACCAGGTAACTTTTTACCCTTAGGTACGCGGTTGATAATAGAACCCATTGAACCTGGAATTCTGTGATATCTTGAACCGTGAGTTTCAGGACCTCTAGATTGTCCCCAACGTTTAATGTTACCTTGAGTACCATGACCCTTTGAAGTTCCAGTAACGTCAACTACGTCACCTTCACTAAATGTATCCACTTTAATTTCTGAGCCGACTTCGTATCCCTCAAGCTCCACATCGCGGATTTCTCTGATGAAGCGCTTAGGGGCTGTCTTTGCTTTTGCAGCATGACCTTTAGCCGGTTTGTTGCTCAAAACTTCTCTAACATCTTGGTATCCAACTTGTACTGCTTCATATCCGTCTGACTCATTAGTTTTAACTTGTAAAACTACATTAGGAGTAGCTTCAATAACAGTAACCGGAACCAAAATACCATTTTTAGAGAAGACTTGGGTCATACCGACCTTTCTTCCTAAGATTCCTTTGGTCATGATTACACCTCCATATTTTTTAAAAAACTATAATTTAATCTCAATATCAACGCCGCTTGGTAAATCAAGCTTCATTAATGAATCCACTGTTTTTGGAGTAGGATTCACAATATCAATTAATCGCTTATGCGTACGAATTTCAAATTGTTCACGTGAGTCTTTGTTCATATATGGTGAACGTAATACTGTAAACAATGTCCTTTCAGTAGGCAATGGAACTGGACCTGATATTTCAGCACCAGTTCTTTGTGCTGTAGCTACGATTTTAGCAGCTGATTCATCGAGAATACTGTGCTCGTAAGACTTAAGTCTTATACGAATTTGTTGACTTGCCATCTAATAACCTCCTTCGTCTTCTTTAAAAAGATGACTAGCTCTGCAAAAATTACCGGCACGCCCCTGTGGCAATGCAGCCGGGCATTCCGCAACCTTTTGCGTCTAAGCTCAACAGCGTGTTACTGCATAGCAACACGTATATTATTGTACAAGATTTTTATTGCAATATCAATATTTTGTTTATCTTTTTTTATTTTTTTACATAAAAAATAGGCTACTAATCGATAGCCTAATTTTTATGATTTTTACTTTTGAAAACGCGTGTCAAACAATGGACTTACTGGTTGATTATTAATAATAAATTTAATTGCTCTACCCATTAGTGGTCCTACAGACACTAATTCTGCTTTGCTCAATTGTTTTTCTTCAGGTTGATTAATGGAATCCGTTAAAATCAATTTTTTAATCGGAGAATCATTCAGTCTCTGAATTGCAGGTCCTGATAAAACAGCATGTGTAGCAGATGCATAAACTTCAGTAGCACCTGCATCAATTAATGCTTGAGAAGCAAGCGTTATAGTACCTGCTGTATCAATCATATCATCAATAATAATGGCACGCTTACCTTTAACGTCTCCAATAATATTCATAACCTCAGCAACATTAGCTTTAGGCCGACGTTTATCAACAATCGCAATGGATGTCTTCAAAAACTCTGCTAATTTACGTGCTCGTGTTACACCACCATGGTCAGGAGAAACGACGACAGCGTCTTTTTCTAATCCATGGCTTAAGAAATAATCTGCTAATAATGGTGCACCCATCAAATTATCAACTGGTATATCAAAGAATCCCTGAATTTGTGGTGCATGCAAATCTAATGAAAGAATTCTTGTAGCACCAGCAGCTTGCAACATATCTGCAACCAATTTTGCTGTAATTGGTTCACGAGCCCTAGTTTTTCTATCTTGTCTAGCATAACCATAATATGGCATGACCAAATTTATTGTTTTAGCTGAAGCACGTTTAACAGCATCAATCATGATCAATAATTCCATTAAATTATCATTTACTGGGGCACTAGTAGATTGTACTAAAAATACATCCTTACCGCGTACTGATTCGTCAATATTAATTTGAATCTCACCATCGCTAAAACGCTTAACATCCGACTTGCCTAATTCAACGCCCACTGTATCAGCAATACTCTTTGCTAATGGTTTGTTTGAATTAAGAGCAAATATCTTTATTTCATTGTCCAATTGCGACATAATTTCCTCCACACAACAAAGCAACATTTCATTACTATGATAACAAAAAAATATATATCTGCATAATTTTATTTATCATAATTCTCAAAAGTACTAATCCCAAGCTTTATTTTTAGCTAATGGTAACTTATGCCAATATCCTTCCTTATTAACTTGACGTCCCCTAGCGATCGCCATGTCATACTTAGCAACGTCCTTGGTAATCGTTGAATCTGCAGCAATAAAAGCATGATCGGCAATATTAACAGGTGCTATTAGTGTAGAACCTGCTCCTATAAAAGTATGGTCTCCAACATTAGTATGCAATTTTTCAACACCATCGTAATTCGAAAAGATAGTACCACATCCAACATTAATATCTTTTCCTAAAGTAGCATCCCCAACATAAGTTAAATGACCTAATTTAGTATTTTCACCTATAGTTGCTTTTTTAACTTCAACAAAGTTACCAATATGAGCTCCCGACATAATCTCTGATTTAGGACGCAAATGTGAATTGGGACCAATATCAGATCTATCATGCATAGTAGAATCAACTATAGTAGACGATGTAATCGTCACATTATTACCGATTCTAGCATTAACCAAACGGGAACCAGATGCAATATAACATTCATTTCCTATTATTGTATTTCCTTTAATAACAACATTAGGTTCTATAATAGTATCACTACCAATTTGAACATCACAATCAATATAAGTATTGGCTGGATCTATTAAAGTTACACCATTTTTCATATGTTGTTCATTAATACGTCTTTGCATTAACTTAGTTGCTTCAGCTAAAGCAATCCTATCATTAACACCCAAGCTTTCAGTATAATCAGCCATCTGACAAGCACCAACTACTAATCCTTTTTCACGCATAATTTCTAAAACATCAGTCAAGTAATACTCTTTTTGAGCATTATGGTTAGTAACTTTTTGAAGAGCACTAAACAATTCTTTATTATCAAAACAAAATACACCAGTATTTATTTCATTGATAGCACTTTCAGAAGCAGAACAATCTTTCTGTTCTACAATACGTAAAACATTACCCGCTGCATCTCGAATTATTCTACCATAACCAAAAGGATCCTTAACTATAGCAGTCAAAACTGTAGCACTATTTTTATGCTGAATATGTTGTTCAAATAATTCATTAAAAGTAGCTGCAGTAAATAAAGGTGTATCTCCTGTAGTAACAATTGTATATCCTGATAGATTTTTCAATAAGTCTGCAGTAGCTAAAACAGCATGTCCTGTGCCTAATTGTTCTTTTTGAAATGCAAATTCAGATTTACCAGCTAAAACGCTTTTAACATCAGAAGCCCCATTCCCTACAACTGTAACTATTTTATCAGGATTTGTACCTTGAGCAGCATCAACTACATGTTCAACCATTGACTTTCCACATACTTGGTGCAAAACCTTATAAAGTTTGGACTTCATTCTTGTACCTTTACCTGCAGCTAAAATAACAACATATTTATTCATCGCACATTTCCTTTCAATTTTGGTATCTTTATTTTATTTTGGAAATTTTTGGAAATCAATTTGTTCCAACAAATTACCCGGCTTAGCTTTTATAATCCCTTTTGAGCGATCAACTTCCGTAATTTTTACTAAAGTTTGATAATCATCAACTACTTTGTTAACTGGATTACTTGCTTCACATAGGACACACATACCAACAACATGACATTTGAACTCTTTAGTTAATTCTTCCATACCATTTAGAGTCCCTCCGCCCTTCATAAAATCGTCTACAATTAGGACATTTGAGCCTTCAGGCAAACTACGCTTAGCCAATTCCATTTTTTCTACGCGATCACTAGATGAAGCAACATAATTAACAGATACTGTTGCACCCTCAGTAATTTTAGGACGCCTACGTACTAGAACATAAGGCACATTTAACAAGCGACTAACCGAATTAGCAATGGCGATGCCCTTAGTTTCTATAGTCATCACATAATCAACATTACTATAAGCATACTTCGTAGCAATTAATTCACCCACATGTCTTAATTCTTGTGGATCACCTAAAACATCTGATAAATATATAAAATTACCTGGCAAAATTCTTTCTGGATCTTCAATCCGATCAGCTAGTTGTTTTAAATAGTCTCCTGCCGTATTAAACCCAATAAATGGTATAAGTCTAACTCCACCTGCAACACCAGCAACAGTTTCTAAAATGCCAATTTCATATTTAGCAAATGTATTACGTAAAATTGCTAAATCTTCAGAAATCGATGATTTCGCAGAATCATAACGAGTAGCAAAAAAAGGTAATGATATTAATGTATGTGGATGTGTCGTCAAGTACTGCACCATATCCACTAATCTTTCTGAGCGTTTCATATTAATCCTTCCTAAATAAACATGATTAATTTATAAGAGATTACCCCTTCAGTCAACAATACATAATACTCTAAAAAATAAAAAATCACTAGTATTTTTAACTAAAACACTAGTGATTGTTCGCATTATCTTTCAATTTAGCTTATAACATCAAAGTCAAGTTCGATATTTTTAGTTAACAAATCTGTATAACTATACGAAACTCGCTCAAAATTATTTTGTTGCTGATCCAAATCAACAACAAACACGGCTGGATAAGTTTTCTTCAGAACACCCTTACGTCTGATAACTTTCTTTCTACCAGCTTGAGCAATAACGATAAGTTCTTGCCCTAAATGATTATCCAATTTTTCCTTTATTGCCATCAATGACATTGGCATTAGACACCACCCCTAACTCTGTTCCATTCTATCACAAAAAAGCCCTATAAGCAATAGAATATAAGAAAAGGGCATATCATCTTTGTTCAAATATTTTCTTTGACAATTCAATATATTGTAATATAGACAACTCTTCAGGTCTAATATTACTATCTAAATTAAGATCATTCAACAATTTTTGTCTGGCGTCTTTATCTTTAATTAAAGACTTCAAATTATTATTAAGTGTTTTTCTTCTTTGCGAAAAAGCTAACTTTACTATTTGATTAAAAAGATCTTCATGTTCAATCAAAAGTTTGTGTTCTAATGGTTTTAACACCACTACAGCTGAATCAACTTTGGGACTAGGCATAAATGATGTTCTTTTGACTTCAAAGGCAAAATCAACATCCATATCTTTCTTGACTGCAATAGTTAAGGGACCATACGCTTTACTTTTATGTGCAGCTGAAATTCTTTCAGCTACTTCTTTTTGCATCATCAATGTAAGCTGAGATATTTTAATAGGACTATGCATCAATTTTAAAATTATAGGTGTAGTTATATAATATGGCAAATTAGCAACCACGATAATTGGCTGATTTACATCAAAATAATCAGCAATATCCGTTGCAAAATCTGCTTTTAGAATATCTTTCATAATTATTCTAAAACGATCATTAAGTTCATAATTACCTATTTGAGCAGGTAATTCATTATACAAAATATCAGGTAAATCTGGATCAACTTCATAAGCTAATACTTTTGCACCAGCTAATAATAACTGTTCTGTTAATGACCCTATACCTGGTCCTATTTCAATAACTTGTGAACCTTCAACAACACCAGCACTGGCAATAATCTTTTTTACGATCGGCAGATCGACTAAAAAGTTTTGACCTAAACTCTTTTTAGCTTTCATAAAATAACGATTAACAATCGCCCGAGTTCTAAGCGGCGTCGCAATTGGAATGCTATTTGACATGTTTAACCACCTCTTTTAGTTTATTATAACTAATACCAAACATAGCCAATCTCTTGTAAAATTGTTTAGCATTACCATATCCTACGCCTAATGCTATACCTACTTTTTCGCGTAACTTTCTAGCATTATCACCCATACCTAGTCCTAACTCATCATATTGCTGAATAGAAATAGCGTTGGCTTTAATATCTACTTCATGTAAATCAGATAATGCTCGTTGCAAAGCAGCTTTAGAAGCATGTTCTACTCCCAAACTATTTCCTCGCTTAGTAGGTTCACCTTCTTTACGAGTAATAAATGCTTGCTTAGCAGTCGGCACTGCTTTAAGGATTATTTTTCTTATTCTCTCGCCATTAAAATCAGGATCAGTAAAAATAATTACATCTCTTTTTTTAGCAATATTAACAATAGTAGTTATAGTTTGTTGCGACACTTCAGAGCCATTAGTTTCTATAGTCTCTATACCTGGAAAATATTGTTTTAACCTTTTGGTATCATCGCGTCCCTCAACAATAACAACTGCATCAAATCTTTTTTTATTTTGTAATTCCATAAATCCTCATTGCATTATTAAATGTATGTAAAGCAACCTCCTCTAACGATATATTTTTAATATCAGCGATAGCTTGTGCTACATAATAAACATACCCTGTTTCATTCTGTCTGCCACGATATGGTTTAGGGGTTAAATATGGTGCATCAGTTTCAATTAAAAATCTATCTAAAGGAACTGCTTTAGCGGATGCATGAACATCAACTGCATTAGTAAAAGAAACAACACCAGAAAAAGAAACGTACATCCCTAAATCTAAAATCTTTTTCAAATAATCTGGATCACCATTAAAATTATGAATAATGCCACCATACTCGCCGACTTTACTTTGGCTTAGAATATCATAGGTATCTTCAAAGGCATCCCTAGTATGAATGTTAACAGGTTTCTTAATCTGATATGCCAAATCTAGCTGTTGGGCAAAAACATCACGTTGAACTGAACGAGGAGATTCATCCCAATAATAGTCCAGTCCGATCTCTCCTAATGCCACAACCTTATCCTTAGTTAATTCTTTAATTAAAACATCATATGCTTTAGCATCAACCTTAGTAGCCACATCTGGGCAATAACCAACAGTCGCATATAAATTCGAAAATCTTTCAGCTAATTCTATAGCTCTACGATTAAACTCCGCATCCTGTCCGGCAACCACACCGCTAAATACATTTAGTTGCTTAGCACGTTTTAAATAATATTCTTCTTTTCCACGAAAAGGCTCATCATTAAGATGCATGTGTGAATCAAATAATTCCATTAGCCTAATAAAGCTCCATTTTCATGTTCATTAGAAACAATAATTAACTTAACTACACCATTTTTTTCGCTAGATAATAACATGCCTTGACTTACTTGACCTAGCATCTTTCTAGGTTTCAAATTAGTAACTGCTAAGACTTTCTTACCAACTAATTCTTGTGGTTCTGGATAAAAAGCTGCAATACCACTTAAGATTTGTCTTGGTTCCTTTTCACCTAAATCCAAAGTAAAGGCTAATAATTTATTAGATCCTTTTACTTGAGCTACTGCAAGTATTTCTGCAACTTGTAATTGAACTTTAGCAAAATCATCAATTGTTATCTCACTATTGGTTTGCTTTTGCTCACTACGAGTACTCTTCTTAGGCTTGGCCTTAGCCATCTCCTGTTTGATATATTTAATTTCTTCTTCATTATTTAAACGTGGGAAAATTGGCTTAGGATTTTTAGTTACATAGTTTTGCCATCCATAAGCTCCCCAACATAAAGAAGTAGCATTAGCATCATCTAAGGACAAACCTAACTGTTCAAAAATGTGAACAGGGCTTTGCGTCATGATCGGTCTAATTAAAAGGGCTATTAAACGCAAACTTTCAGCTAAATTACTCATAACGCACTTTAATTCGTCAACTTTGCCTTCTTTATTAAGAACCCAAGGTGTAGTTTCATCGATGTATTTATTGGCACGTGAAATTAACCCCCAAATAGTATCAAGGGCTTTAGAAAAATGCAAAGCATCCATTTGTTCATGATAAAGATTAATGGTATGGTTAGCCAATTCTTTTAATTGTTTACCATATTCATCTTCAGTAGTAGAAACAGGATCTACCAAGCCATCTTGGTATTGATTAATCATAGAAATAGTTCGATTCAAAAGGTTTCCTAAGTCATTAGCAAGATCAAAGTTAACTCTTTCTACAAAATCTTCAGGAGTAAAGATACCATCTGAGCCAAAAGGAATAGCACGCATTAAATAGTAACGCAAAGCATCTAAGCCATAGCGGTTAACAATCATTTCAGGGTAAACTGCGTTACCCTTAGATTTAGACATCTTACCATCTTTCATCAATACCCAACCATGGCCAAAAATTTGTTTTGGTAAAGGTAAATCTAAGGCCATTAACATAATCGGCCAATAAATAGTATGGAAACGAACAATTTCCTTACCTACTAAATGAACATCAGCTGGCCAATATTTTTTAAATAAAGAATCATCCTCAGAACTATAGCCCAAAGCAGAAATATAGTTAGACAAGGCATCAATCCACACATACACAACATGCTTAGGATCACTTGGAACAGGAATACCCCAATCAACAGTTGTTCGTGTAACTGATAAATCTTCTAACCCTGGTTTGATAAAGTTGTTAATCATCTCTTTTTCACGCGAATTAGGCAAAATAAATTGTGGATTTTCTTTATAATATTCCAATAAACGGTCAGCATATTTACTCATTCTGAAAAAGTATGAAGGTTCTTTAATCAATTTAACTTCGTGACCAGAAGGTGCCTTACCGCCAATTACCTTGCCTGAATCATCCTTGTAAACTTCAGCAAGTTGTGACTCAGTAAAATATTCTTCATCTTCAACTGAATACCAACCTTGATATTCACCTAAATAAATATCGCCTTGTTTAAGCAAACGTTCAAAAATTTTTTGCACTGCCAAAACGTGTTCTTGATCGGTAGTTCTAATAAATTTATCGTAAGAAATATCCAATAGTTTCCACAATTTCTTATATGATAATGCCATATTATCCACAAATTCTTGCGGTTTTATTCCCTGAGCTTCAGCTTTTTGCTCAATTTTAAGACCGTGTTCATCTGTACCAGTTAAAAAGAAAGTATCAAAACCTTCATTACGCTTATAACGAGCCATTGCATCAGCAGCAACAGTCGTATAAGCATTTCCTATAGTTAATTTACCTGATGGATAATATATCGGCGTAGTGATATAAAAAGTCTTTTTTTCAGCCATATAAATATCTCCTTTTTTTCAATTAATGCTAGTATAACATAGTACAAACCAGATAATTTAGGTAATAAAAATTATATACAAAAAAAGAGGATAAATCCTCTTTTTTCATATATATCAAATTAAAAACTGTTCTGATTTTAAATACTGTTTTTTGATTATTGTCGTTAACAAAATATACATCACCAGTAAAATAAATACCAATATTATATAATATCCTGGCAATTCTCCAAATTTCATCATTTTCGCAATACTTGGCACAAATGGTAACACTGTTCCAAAAATCGATGTAAGAATTGTGGATAAAGCAACTATGACTGAAGGTCTTTGTTGTAAAAATGGTATCTTTGGATCACGCAATGCATGAATTACAATCTCTTGCGTCCATAGTGATTCAATAAACCATCCTGCAGTAAATACAGTCGCAAAAATAGTTTTTTGACTTGCAGCCAGTTGGCTATATTGCCCACCAGCAACAGTTGGACATATAACAAAGAACAATAAAGCAAATGTTATGATATCAAAAATAGATGACACTGGTCCAAAGTAAAACATAAATTTTGGTAATTTTCGTGTACTCCACTTACGTGGAACATCCAAATATTGTTTATCCATAGTATCGAATGGAATAGACAAGCAGGACGTACCATATAGTAAATCTAAAATTAATAACTGTAATGGCAACATAGGTAGAAATGGTAGGAAAGAAGAGGCTACTAAGATCGATAAAATGTTACCAAAATTAGATGACAATGTAATCTTAATATATTTCATGGTATTACCGAAAATCTGCCTACCAATACGAACACCATTTTCCAGAATTAATAGATCCTTATGTAATAAAATAATATCGGCAGATTTTTTAGCAATATCGACTGCTGTATCTACAGAAATGGAAACATCTGCTGATTTCATAGCAGGTGCATCATTAATTCCATCACCCATATAACCTACAGTATGTCCATTCTCCTTCAATAATTGAATGATTCTAGCTTTCGATTCTGGTGATAATTTCACAAAAATATCACACTCTTCAACCATTTTCTTCATTTCTTCATGAGTCTTGCCAGCAAAGTCACTATCAGTATAAATAGTGTCTACATTTAATCCTACCTGCAACCCTACATTACGTGTAACAGCTGCATTATCTCCAGTAAGGATTTTAATTGTTATTCCATCATGCTTCAGATTTTCAATAACCGCTTTAGCACTTTCCTTAGGTGGATCTAAAAATGCCAAAAAGCCAATTAAAGTCAATTCACTCTCATCATCAACTGAGAATTCCCCAACAGGTGCTGGATTCATCTTATATCCTAATAAAACAACTCTTAACCCATCATCATTCATTTCAGCAATATCCGCTAAAATTTGTTTCTTTCTTTGCTCGGTTAACGGTTTTACTTGACCATCTACCTCCATTTTAGTAGAACAGGATATCATCTCTTCAGCTGCACCTTTAGTAACTAAAATATGTTCATTGTTATCATTAGCAACAACAACACTCATTCTTCTACGTTTAAAATCGAACGGAATTTCGTCAATTTTGTTATAACGATGTTGCAAATCATTAATATCCAACTCATCACCAGCGGCTTCGATAATAGCCTTATCTATCAAATTTTTCATTCCTGTTTGATAGTAAGAATTTAAATATGAAAGCTCTAGTACATGTTTTTTCTCTTTTAAAGCTAGATTGTAATGTCTTTCCAAAACAACTTTATCTTGCGTCAAAGTTCCAGTTTTATCAGTACATAAAATATCCGCAGATCCAAAATTCTGAATAGAATTCATTTTTTTG
This sequence comes from Lactobacillus iners DSM 13335, assembly GCF_000160875.1. Lineage (GTDB taxonomy): Bacteria > Bacillota > Bacilli > Lactobacillales > Lactobacillaceae > Lactobacillus > Lactobacillus iners. Next base: position 170,808 of record NZ_GG700805.1, on the reverse strand, counting down.
ACAATGGTGCCATGCTTAGACATCTCAACTGAACCTTTAACAAGGTTACTAGTTACAATTACTGGTAGCATTTCTGGGGTTAAACCAACGGCAGTAGCAATAGCAAAAATCAAAGCACTTAACCAATCACCTTTAGTTAAACCATTAATTAAAAATACAAGAGGTGCAATCACAGCAGTCATTGTTAATAAAAGTTCCGAAATGTGCTTAATACCAACATCAAATGTTGTCTCTTTAATATTATTTTTAGAAATACTTTGAGCAACACGACCAAATACTGTATTATCACCAGTCGCAAAGACTACTCCCATTCCGGAGCCAGAAACGATGGTAGTTCCTTCGTATAGAATATTTGGATAATCTAAATATTCATCTATTTGAGCATCCGTTGGCTTAATATTAGCTATTTTTTCAACAGGTCTAGATTCTCCATTCAATGAACTAGACGAACAAAACAAGTCTTTGCTTCTTAATAAACGCATATCGGCAGGAACCATATCACCTGCAGCAACATTAATAATATCGCCAACTACAACTTCTTTAGTAGGATATTCTCGATCTTGGTTCGAACGCCTGATATTGGTAGTAACAGAAACCATATTAAGCAATGCTTCTACTGCATCATTAGTTTTAACATTTTGCACAAAACTGGTGATTCCTGATATAAATACCATAGTCAACATGATAATGACAGTACTTAAATCTTTATCACTTGGTGCCACAAAAATATAATTTGTGAACAATGACATAGTAGCTAAAATTAACAATACTATAGTAAAGGGTGTCAAAAATGCTTCAAATAAGAAATGCAACTTATTATTATGCTTATCAACTGCAATTTCATTGGGACCATTTTTGGCTAATCTTTTACTAGCTTCTTCTTGAGTTAAACCATTAAGAGTTGTCTGCATACGATATAGCGTCGCGACTTTGTCTTCTCTGGCAATTTTCTTAACTAAAGAAGTATCATTGGTCTGATTCTTTGGCGAAGTATTTATCTTTAACATTCTATTCAACATCCTTTCTACTACAAACTGAAAAAAGAGACCAATACGAAAACTGTATTGACCCCTTTTTCTCCAAGGCGAATATTAATTCACTCGTCGTTCAGTTTTAACACTACGTGACGTAACGTTACTACAAAGTTAGTAACCAGCTGTCTGGGGAGGGCCTTAAATCGACGATCCCTGTTTAACCCGTTGGCATCTCTGGATGTTGCTGGGCAACAGCATATTTTCACGTAGGAGTCTCACCTAACAGTTCAAATTCATCTATTTAGTTGTGACATAATCATTCTAAGAACTAAGATTAAAAATGTCAAGTTTATTTTGCAATAAATCACAATGAGAATCTTCTGCGTTGCGTATATGTAATTATAAAGGAGAAGATTACAACCACTACTACTGTCCAAATCAAATTATTTCTTTGCGGATGAAGTATTTTATCCATTTCTTTTGATGTCAAATCGGAACTATCAAAAGGTAGATTATATTCTTGATCAATTATGGTATATATAGCATTAACAGCTTTTTCCAATCCTTGATTTTGTTTAATTTTATCATTGCTTCGCAAATATTTACTTACATATAAAATAATGGCATTACATTTACTAACAGATAAAATTTTTTGCATTTTTGACCCCACCTTAATTCTAAGATCGTTATCCATCAGCAATATCAACACCTGATTATTTTTAACCTTTTGAACCTGTTCAGAGTGTTGAGAAGGCATACTAATCAATGTCAATCTTATTTTTAGCGGTGTCTTAGCATAACATTTGTTTTTGTGATTAATCCGTTCAATTAATTTATCAGAAACTTTAATCGGACCAGATGCTACAGCTGAAACTGAAGTAAAACATAATGAAATCCACAAAACAAAAACAAATAATAATACTCTAGTTTTCATATCTCTAAGCTTTTTTCTAAATTATGTAGATATTTTCTATCTATATTGATTTTTTGAACCTTGATATGTTTGTCAGATAAAAGGGCCATAACTAGAGGATTATCACGATAATCATAATAATAATTAACTTCTACAATCCCTGCTTGAACTAACGCCTTTGTACAATTGAAGCATGGAAAATGTGTAACATAAATTGCACACCCTTCAGTAGAAATACCATTTTTAGCACACTGAATTAAAGCATTCATTTCAGAATGAATAGTTCTAACACAATGTCCATCAACCATTAAGTGCCCCTCATCATCACAATGAGGCTCCCCAGTGACACTACCATTATAGCCAGTTGCTATCATCCGTTTATCTTTAACTAAAACACTACCTACAAGTGCACGATCACACGTTGAACGTTGCGAGATTACGAGAGCTTGCATCATAAAATATTGTTGCCATGAAATTCTATCACGTACCATTTTATTATTTCTCCCAAATTATTATTTATGGTCAAAATAGTTAAGGCCAATTGCTTCTCTAACTTCTGCTAAAGTTTGATTGGCAACTACATTGGCTTTACGTGATCCTTCTTGCAACATCTCATATACTTCAGCAGTATTTTGAGCAAAATTTGCACGACGCTCTCTTATCGGCATCAATTCAGCTTCTATTACTTGGTAAAGATATTGTTTCAATTTAACATCACCTAAACCACCTTTTTGATATTGTTCCTTTAATGATGCAACTTTATCTTTATCAGGATCAAATACATCCAAGTAAGTAAATACTGTATTGCCTTCCACTTTGCCAGGATCTTGAACGTGAATATGATCAGGATCAGTATACATAGACATTACTTTTTTCTTGACAGTTTCACTATCATCAGACAAATATATCGCATTATTTAATGATTTAGACATCTTAGCGTTTCCATCAATACCTGGCAACCGCCCATGTCCCTTAGGAGGAAAATATCCCTTAGGTTCAACTAAGATTTCTTTACCATAAACACTATTAAATGTTCTAACAATTTCTCTAGTTTGTTCCAGCATAGGTTCTTGATCATCGCCTACTGGAATAATAGAGGCCTTAAAGGCTGTAATATCTGCAGCTTGTGAAACTGGATAATTTAAAAAACCAATCGGCAAAGAATCGTTAAATCCTTTCTGTTTGATTTCATTTTTAACAGTTGGATTACGTTGCAGTCTAGCAACAGTAACCAAATCCATAAAATATGCCGTCAATTCAAATAATGCTGGAATTTGTGACTGAACAAAAATAGTAGATTTCTCAGGATCTAGTCCAACAGCTAAATAGTCTAATGCGACTTGAATTAAGCTGTTTTTAATTTTTTCCGGATTACGGGCATTATCAGTCAATGCTTGCGTATCAGCAATCATAATATATGGGGCATATTCACCTGAATTTTGTAATTTAACACGATTTTTTAATGATCCAATATAATGTCCAATATGCAACTTACCTGTAGGTCGATCCCCAGTTAGTAAAACTTTTTTCATAAATATTATCTCCTTAGCGTAGTCCAATCATAATGACTACATTTTAGCAAAAAAGGCAATTGCTTTAAATATATTATTGTTATCTTCATGCCTAGATGCAAATAATCAATTGTCAAAAATGGGAATATCATGCTATAATAGCTCTTGTTAAGCGGGTATAGTTTAATGGTAAAATACCAGCTTCCCAAGCTGGGGATGCGGGTTCGATTCACGCTATCCGCTTATGAAAAGAGACGGTCTAAGCCGTCTTTTTTTTTATAGCAAAATAATCCAAAAGATACTATTTAGTATTGCAAAATAAATAGTCCAAAGAAATGACTGTGAATATAAATAAAATAAGGCCAAAAAATAGCCAAAGGCGAAATTAATAATAAACCATAGCAAAGAAAATTGAAGATTAAGAAAGGCAAAAAATAAGGCTGACATTAAAATACCTACCATAGCATGAAAGAATGTTTGCTTACGGAAAAAGTAATTAAAGAAAAAGCCAATCCCTAAAAACTGTTGCATAACCGACAAGAACAAACCTTGATAAATTATCAATAGCCAAAACAAATCATTGTTTTCATGTTGCAGGTAAAATAACTGATTCCTAGTAAAAGGTACATACTTTTTAAATTGAAAATAAGCTATCAACAAACGAAAAGCAATTAACAAAATTGTTGCCCCAACAATTAATTTATAATCACTTGCTAGTGTTATCTCTGTCTTTTTCTCAAAATAGCGTTGTTCTTTATTATATCTTCTGGTATAAAAAAACAAACCGAGGAGCACAAAAATTAAAATAGGTATATCAATTAGCCAATTAACACGAGCAATATGAATTACCTGATAAATGCAGGCATATAAAAATAAATAAATAACTAAATAGACACTATAACGAACTATATTGCCTTGAAAAGATTTTGGAGTATTCACAGTCTTCATTCCTTTGTTTTATTCTTAAGTTATTATATCAAATACAGCATTGACTAACATTGACATCAATAATTTTTTAATCCATACTTTGAAATAACTACAAGACATGAAAGAAGAAAAAGATGAATAAAAAGGTAACTATTGCCTGTACTACTGGTCTATCTGCATCGATATTAGTAACAAAAATTAAGCAACTAATAACAGACGACGCAATCACAATAGAATCGACTACAGCTTCACAAATCGCCGATATAATCAAGCAGCAAAAAACCGACCTATTATTACTTGCTCCGCAACTAGCATACCTAAGAGATCAGGTTAATGAATTAATTTTACAAAAATCAAATAATAAAATACTAGTTAGATATATCAGCATAGATCTATACAGCCAGCTCAATGCTAATCAAACTCTAGAGCAAATCAAAAAAATATTGTAAATAAAAAAATTTTTTAGACTATTTAATTAAATAAGTTTAAAATGAAGGTGTATAGTATTACACTCACATCACAAAAAAAGGCCTTCAATGTCAGGTCTTTTTTTGTTGTTTCAAAAATAAGGTTTAATGGACTCATAAGTCGCTTAAATGAAGACACAAAATAATTAATAAAAGTAACTAATCCATGAATATAAAAACAGGTGGCTATATAATATAACCACCTGTTATGCGTCTGTTGGCAAGTAATTAACTGCCTTGTTGCGAACTTTTTGTAGACGCAATTCTTAATAAATATATCCTGCTGACATACCACAACCCTCCTTTCAATAAATGAATTCATCTAATAAATAGTTATATAAAATATCTACTTCCTTAGGTAATGGTTTACAAGTGACAGATTTTAAAATATCTGTAATCCTTGAATAACTAGTATCAATGTCAATCTGAGAAACAAATTGAACATATGCCTTAGGATAAAATAAAAAATATAAAAACTTAGCTAATCCATACTTGTCTGAATTATGATACTTCATTTGAATAACTGGATTATAAAATCCATATGTTCCTGCAGGATTAACTTTTCTTCCTCCAAAATTAGGTAATCCAGATTGGGATACTGCATAATTAAAATCTATGATTTTTAATTCTAAATTTTGAGTAATTATTACATTATTAAACGAAACATCTCTAAACATAATACCTAATTTATTGAGATTAGTTATAGAACTATACATTTGATTAAAAATATGCATTTTTTGTGAATTAGATAATTTATCTAATTCACCATCTAAAGCCATCTCATCCAAAGTTCTTCCATCAATATACTCAGTTACCAGAAACACTGAGGTATCTACATAAAATGTATCTATAATATTTTCATAGTGGGAATTATTTTTTATCTCATTCATATTTAAAATACTACTAGTACTTAAAAGTCTATCATTCTCATCAATACCACTAAGTTCTAAATTATAAAGCTTAGTCGCATATCTAATTATGACTTTTTTTCTAGTACTGATATCAAGGCCCAGAAATACACCTGTAGGTCCCATCTTTTTTAATACTTTTAGTATTAAGTAATTACTGGGGAGTTGATGTAAATGTCTCAAAGTATAATCTGGTATTGTCTCTGCATCTTTAAATGGTTTTAATTGCTTATCTCTCTTGTCTATATTTCTGCTATCTAAAAGCAAAGTTCCAAATCGATAATAAACGTTTGAACTTAACTTATAAGAAAAATCAGAGCCAACTGGGATTCCAATATCATTGTGAAAGAAATAATACAATATTTCTAAAGTATTAAGTACTTTGTCCTGTGGTGGATAAATTGTAATAAATTTTCCTACCTGACTATTACCATAATAACCCATGTTAAGTTTCTCTAAGTTTGAAATCGAAGAAATAATTTTAAAATCTAATTTATAACGTTTATTTAATTTCAAAAATTTCTCTGCAATTTCTAAAGCGTTGGTAACAACTGCACTAATATGTATTTTCCAACCATAATCAGCAACTATAGAGTGTGCATAACTTGGATAAGCCCAAATATCTTGAGAACTTTGTTTTTTTATATTATTAATATTTAAGAAAATTGAATATTTTTTAGATAAATTGCTTTTCTTCACGGCACAAAACCTTGTTCTTCATTATCCAATTGTGCTAATAAATACATTCCATCGATATATCTAATAATCAAATACTCTATTTTATCTGTTTGAATAATATGTTCACGAAAATATTCTCCTAATTGAGAAATACTGTATCGTTTTGATCTTGGCTGACGATATGAATTTATGATAAACAGATTATATTCATAATAAATTCGAGTTTTAATTAAAATAGTGTTGTTTTTATTTATTTCACAAACTATTCTTTTTAAAGCATATGTCAGCGAACTATCTGGTTCTCGATATATTTCATTGAAGTTCATTATAATTTTATATTCTATTAAATACTACATTCTTCTATTGGTACTACATCTTTGACTGTGAGCTCCTGATAGTGCACCAACAGCTTGAGAATCATTTAAACCCAATACATTCAACGCTTCAACATCACGTGATAAAAGTGCTTTACGCTCTTCAGAAGTAATATGTAATTTTTCTAAAAACGCAACAGGATCTGCTAAAAATTTACTAATTATTTTAGGATCATCTTGTAATTGTTCTATTAATTTTTTGAATTCTTGTGACATCATTTAGACATCCTCCTTTAATCTTTCGCTTGAAATAATATTAGCATTAATATATAATTAAAGTCAACATAAAATTGGCTTTTTAATAATAAAAAAATAATTTTATGTTTTTTAATTAAAGAGGAGATGTAATTATGATTGATGTATCAAATTTAACAATTGGGTATAAAGACACAACCGTAGTTAAAAACTTAGATTTCAAACTAAATAAGGGGGAATTTATAGCTCTAATAGGGGCTAATGGTGCTGGCAAATCTACATTAATTAATACACTTATAGGAATTAATACTCCTCTGAGTGGAAAGATTAGTTGGGAATTAAAATCTACTAAAAAGAATATGTTTAATGACGTTGGTTTTAGTCCACAAAGTCAACTAATAGATTGGTATACAAATGTACTAGATAATGTAATTCAAGGACCATTACTTGCCGGATATGATTTACGTACTGCTCAAAAATATGCTAAAGAGGCTTTACAGCTCCTAGATTTATACAGTCTAAAAGATAAAGCTGTAGACCACATTTCAGGTGGTCAACAACAACGAGTTCAAATTGCTAGAGAAATAGCTAGAAAACCAAAATTATATATTTTAGATGAACCGACAACTGGATTAGACGTTGAAACTTCTGAAAACTTATTTAAGTATTTAAAAAAAGAAGTAGAAAAAGGAGCTCTAGTATTAACATCTTCTCACGATTTAACGTTATTAGAAGATTATGCAACTCAAGTTTTATTTATTAATGACCATGCTCAAAAATATTTTGGTTCATTAAATAACTTTTTAAACGATAGCACGAGTTTAAGAGAAAAATACCTAAAAGAAAGAGGAAAATAAATGAATCCAAAACAATTTAGACATCAATCATTAGGTTTGAAATCAATTAAAATAGTAGCAAACAATGAGTGGCGAGCATTTAAGCATAATAAGGGCTTACTTTTATCTATGTTAATGGAACCTTTAATCACTTATGGTTTACTCGTTATGGCATTGAATGAAAATTTATCAGCTGTTCATTATGCAGGATTAACAATTTCTTATAATAAATATGCTTTAACTGGTGTACTTACATTTTTCATGACTACGCAAATGTCTCAAGCAATGTATCGTTCAACAGTCGATAAAGAATATGGTTTATTAGCTATTAAATTTACTAATGGTGTTCAGCCTTGGCATTATATTACTGGAATGAGCTTTTTCCCAATGATCGGCCTTCTTTTTCAAAGTAGCATTTTACTTATTTTGGGAGGATTTACAGGAGGTATTTATAATATTGGTCTCCTGTTACTATCCTTTTTAGTCTTGTTAATTTCACTAGAATTTTGGTCTGCATTAGGAATCATTTTAAGTACTAGAATTTCCTCATATGAACAGCGTGATGTAGTTATGACTCTTCTATTTTCTCCAATTTCATATGCTGCTCCTACTTTATATGTATTCAATTCGCATTCACCATTTATTATTAAGGTGTTGTCAGCTATTAACCCATTGTCTTATCAACTAAAGGCAATTCGTACTGTTGCGTTTGGTATTTTCAATTGGATAGATATTTTAATTGCAATTGTTATCACACTCTTTATGATTGTAATTGCTCAATTTATCCTTAAGCGGATGCCATTAACATTATCTGAAAGATAAAATGAAAGAATGTATACCTTATTTTATTAAATCTAAACGTAAAATTATTATCTATTTACATGGCGGACCTTTTTTTGAAATAAAGACACCTTTGGAAGATCCTTTTGCCACCTTTTTTTCAAAAAAAGAAAACCTAATTTTATTAAACTATCCAATAAAAACAGGTGAAGGGGGCAAAAAAGATTTTGATTGGCTGTATAGCACGTTTAAAAAATTAAAGTCTTATTTTCCAAATTATAAGTTTTATCTAATTGGAGAAAGTTACGGTGCTTATTTATGTAGCTTATTTTCTCAATTTTCAATTTTTGAAAAAATCATTTGTATAAGCGGATTTTCAAGTATTCAATACCAGCAACTTTTTTCTTCAGAAAAAAGTTGGTTGATTTCTTATTTAAGTCCTAATGCTATTGATTTATTATATCTGGTGCAACACAATATGATTAAAACGAAAATTTATCTTATAAATGGTGATCAAGATATAACTACCCCTTTTCAACAAATTACTACATTAAATTGCTTAAATACATCTTCTAATTTGATAACTTATATTCTTAAGGGATTCAATCATAGAGAAAGAGGTGCAAAATTAGAAAAAGTAATTAAGCTAATTAATGGGATTTTATATAGTACGACAGAATAATAAAAATTATTTTCATAAAAAAGCATCTATCAAAAATGATAGATGCTTTTACTATGCAAAGTTTTAACTCTTTTAAAAAATATTGATATATTATTTTGATTAGTACAAATTTATTTTACAGAAATAATCCGAACTTGATAACTACCAGCAGGTGCATTTACTTTGACTAAATCTCCTGCTTTTTTATGCATTAAAGCTGCACCTAAAGGCGAATCAAATGATATCTTATTGTCTATTACATCAGCTTCTAAGGTGCCGACGATTGTATATGGTTCTATTTCTACTTCATCTTCAAATTGAATTTCAACTTGAGACCCTAAATCAATTACACCATCATTATTTTTTTGTACTATTTGAGCATATTGTAATTGCTTATTCAAAAACCGCAACCGACTTTGTAAATGCCCCAGATCTCGCTTAGCCTCAGTATATTCAGAATTTTCGGATAAATCTCCTAAACTACGAGCTTCTTGCAAGATCTTTATTCGCCTGGGACGATCCTTTTTTAATTCAGCGATTTCAGTTTCAATTTTTTTATAACCTTCCGGAGTCATTTTTTGAAAATAAACCATATTAATATATTACCTCATCATGTTATATATCAGCTTGAATTATATATTACGACATGTTGTCCAGAAAAACAATCCAGCACTAATTATACTGTTGCATTTACGTATTACAATGGTATAATTGACATCAAAATAGATTGGATATCAAAATATGGAGGAAATACTATGAAATATCAAACTTCTAGCAAATTAATTATAATTAGAGCAATCTATTCAATTGTTATGATAGCTATTTTGGCAATAATTATTGGTTCACAGTATCTCTTAAAACTTAGTTCAGAAATGCATAATATAATTACATATTTAGCAATAGTATTAATCGTTTTTTTATTAATCCTTATGCTCATCTATACCCCCTTAGAGTATAAAATGTTAGGTATCAAAATAAATGATAGTGGTGTTATCATACATCGAGGCTTAATCATCAGAAAGAAAATTTATATTGCCTGGTCCAAAATTTATACAGTTACTAAGTCCAATGGACCTCTTGAATTATTAACAAATACTAAAAGTGTTAGTGTAGTTACATTAGCCAATGAAATAACTATTCCTGCTATCAATAAAAAACAGGCTGACGAATTTATTAAATGTATGAATCAAGCTATTAAGGAGCATACCAATGAAAACACGTCATACTAGTCCCTTACCTATTTTTTTATATTTACTCTTGTGTATTATAATCACACTGATATTTAGCTGGTTATACTTGAAACATGCCCAATTTCTACATGATTTATCATATGTTAAATATATTTTTTTAGCTCCACTAACCAACCTATTCATGTCAATCTACTACTGGCTAAATTTTAAATATTATATTGATAATGAAAAAATAATCATTCAAAAAGGTATTTTCAATATTAGTCAAAGACAATTTCTAATTAAAAATGTTAGACAATCTAATCAACATACTCCAATAATCTTTCGTATTTTTAAACATACTAATCTAGTTGTTGATACTGGTGTTAACTCCGATGAAGAAGGAACCCTGAATTTCAATTGTATTAGTTTAATAGAATGCAAACGAATTAAAGATCTGATTAATCTGGGTGGAACTAATGAAAGTAAATACAGCCTTAAACAATTCATTAAAGGCGACTTTATTGCTAATCAAAATGAACGTTTGCTATTTAAAACCAACATTTTAGATGTAATGTTGTCATCACTTACTTCAATTAATATTGTTGCATATATAAGTATTATCGCCATCGTCACTTCAGTAATAGATAATATTAATTTGCGTCATTATCTTCCTAACTTTATCTATACATATATTAAAAATAGTACTTTATTTTGGTCTACAGCAACAATATTGGCCTTATGCTTTTTACTAATTAATCAATTTATTATATATGGTAATTTTAAATTGCTAGATGATAAAGATACTTTTTATAGTATTAACGGTTTTATTGAACATAGAACCAATTCTTTTAAAAAAATATATATCAAAACAATTGCTATTCGACAAAACTTAATTATGCAATTATTAGGTATACATACTGTTGAAACGTATTCAGCATCGCCTGCTATCCCACAAGATAATAATGCTAATAGAAATACATTTCTACCATTTATTAAAACGACACCGATGTACGAAAATCTACACCAGTTTTTTCCAAAGTTTTCTTTTAAAAATATCGCTTTAGAAAATAATTCTGCATTATTGAAACGATTAAGCATTATATTTTTTGTACCATTTATTATTCTATTAATAATTGCCATTGCTAAGCAAAATTTATACATATTTATCATTTGTGGAGTTATTCTGATTAGCTATCTAATACAAATAATACACATGATTTTTACAAATATTATCATTTCTAAAAATACAATCATCTCGAGAACTGGAATGTTAAATAAAATATGTCTATACACACTTATTAGTGATGTCGAATTTTTTGCAATAAAACAAGGTCCGTTGCAATGGCTACTTAATACATACTCAATCACAATAGTTATACGTAAATCTCCAGTTGCCTTTATTACCATTCCTTTTATTCCACCGATAAAAAAGCAAGAATTATTAGATGAATTAAAAAAAAGATAAGACTAGCAAAAACATATTAATATAACATATAATAAATATATTCATTAAAAAAATTAAAGGAAAATTATAGATGGCTCATGAATTAACATTTGAAGAACTAAAAGATTTTCAAGAGAGCTTTAATAATGCACGAAATAAAGTTGTTGCACGTGCTGCAATGAAATCTGGATTATTAGAAGCTTCATTTAATCCTGAATTAGGAGATAAATTAAATCATGTATTTTCTATTGAAGTAGATACAGAAAATGTAACTAATCAACAACAATCAGGTCGTTGCTGGTTATTTTCTACATTAAATACCTTACGACATGAATTCGGTGTAAAACATAAAGTTAAAAATTTCACTTTGTCCCAAGCATACAACTTTTTCTGGGATAAAATTGAACGTGCTAATAGATTCTACGATGAAATCATCAATAGTGCTAACCAACCTTTAGAAGATAGAACTGTACAAGAATATTTAAGATTTGCCGGTGAAGATGGTGGACAATGGGCAATGGCTGCTTCTCTAGTTCAAAAGTACGGTGTAGTGCCAAGCTATGCTATGCCTGAAACATACAACACTAATCATACTGCTGCTTTAGCAGAATCTTTAGGTAGAAAAGAACGCAAAGATGCTTTAGTCTTACGTAAACTTGTGCAAGAAGGTAAACTTGAAGAAGTTGAAGCAAAACGCAAAGAATTCTTAAACGAAGTATATCGTATGACTGCTCTAGCAGTTGGTGAACCTCCGAAAACATTTGACTTAGAATACAAAGACGATGACAAGAAATATCATTTGGACAAGAACTTAACACCAGTAGAATTCTTCAAGAAATATATTAACTTTGACTTCTCAGATTACGTTTGTTTAACTAACGCACCTGACCATGAATATAACAAATTATACTCATTACCATTTGAAGACAATGTTAATGGTGGTATTCCTATTACCTTCTTAAACGTTCCAATGGATGTTTTGCGTAAAGCAACTATTGCTCAATTAAAAGACAATGAAACAGTTTGGTTTGGTAATGATGTTGGCAAGCAAAAAGATAATAAAACTGGCTACTTGGATACTGACTTGTACCAATTAGATCAACTATTTGACGTCGACACTACTATGACTAAGAAAGAACGTTTGGAAACTCGTGAAGGTACTGTTTCCCACGCTATGACTATCACAGGTGTAGACTTAGATGGTGAGACTGTCAGAAAATGGAAAGTAGAAAACTCCTGGGGCGACAAAATTGCTACTAAGGGTTACTTTACAATGAGCGATCAATGGTTTGAAGAATTTGTTTATGAAGTTGTTGTGCACAAGAAGTACTTAACTGATGAACAAAAGCAAATCGCTCAATCTGAACCAGAACCATTGAAGCCTTGGGATTCCATAGCATAACACAAATATAATAAAAAACCCGAATTTTTATCCGAATTTCGGGTTTTTTATTATGTCTGAATCAAAGCAGTATAAAAACCATACTCCGATAAAATATCGAAATATGGTTTTAAATACATCTAATGAATCAATATCAACTTTTTGATTACCAGATAACTACACGTTTTTCTGGATCTAACCACATACCATCTTCTGGTTTAACATCAAATGCCTTGTAGAATTCTTCTTGACATTGTGATTGAACATTAGCTCGCTCTGGACCAGGAGCATGAACATCAACTGCAACTTGCGTTTTAATCGATTCACTATATTGTTTGTTTGCCCACACACGTGCAAAGTTTTCAAACAATTCTTTCATATCACCATGTTCAATCTTATTGGCTTCAACAGCTGCTGTTAGTCCGCCTTGATCAGCAACGTTTTCTGAAACAATTTGCTTACCATTTAATGTAACTGGACCATATTCAATCCCATCGAATAAATCAATTTCAGCTTGTGTACGTTTTTTAAATTCAATGGCATCTTGCTCTGTCCACCAATTCTTCATATTACCAAATTCATCAAACTTAGCACCATTGTTATCAAAAGCGTGAGAAATTTCATGAGCAATAACCACACCAATACCACCATAATTTGTACTACGGCTTTGCTCTAAACTGTAAAATGGCTTTTGTAAAATAGCAGCTGGGAAGGTAATATCATTACGCTGAGGATCATAACAAGCGTTAACTAAATGTCCTGGCATTAACCAAACAGTGCGGTCTACTGGCTTATACAATTGTTCTAATTCGTACTGCAATGATGCTTGTGAGATCTTACTCATATTTGAATACAAAGTCCCGCCTGTTTTTTCGGTCATGATTTGCAAACGATTGTAATATTCCTTAATTTTGCTAGGATATCCTACTTTCAAAATTAACGCACGCAACTTAGTGATTGCTTTGTCTTTAGTAGCTTGAGATAACCATTCATTTTCAGCAATACGTTTTTCATATACATCAATCATATTATGGATCATATCTAACACATCAGCTTTAGCTTCAGATCCAAAATATGTTTGACCATAGTAAACTCCAACAACTTCACTAAAAGCACCACTAGCAATTCTGTATGCTTGTTTCTCACCAGCAGCTAATTCGGGTTGTCCTGATAATGCTTGACTAAATGGAAAAGCTGCTTCTCTAAAGTCTTGGGAAAGGTAACATGCTACATCATTAATAAATTCAACTATTAACCAACCTTTAATTTCATCAAAGAGGTTATTATTAATTAATTTTTCAACATTATCTAGATATCTTGGTTCTGCAACAATGATTCTATTTGGCTTTTCAGGGAATAATTCGTTCAAATATTGATCAATTTTAAATGAACTGAATTTTGCTTCAAAATCAGAAATATCAGTTGGATTATACATTGCTGGATAATCTGCCCACTCTTCTGTAGATTTTACTACTTCAGCTAAACGGGCATCATAACTAATAGCATCTTGAACATATTTTTTAGCAACTGTTTCATCAATACCAGCCATATGTAACAAGTTAATAGATTGCTTTTCAAAAACATCTAAAAGCTGCTTAGCCGAATCAGTCTTATAAACAGTAGTATCCGGCAAAAATAGACCTGGACCACTAAAATGCAACGCATTAACTTTAGTATTTTTCATATCAGTTTGTACACTAAAATTGAATGGTAAAGTAAAAGCAGCCTTCGTTAAATCTGCAGCTTTTAAATTGAAATCGTTTAAATCACGCAAGCCTTCTAATAATTTTAAATCTAATTGAATTGGCTTAGCACCATCGGCATTTCTTTTTTCAAAATTATTGGCAATCTTATATAATTCTACCGCCTTATCAAAATTCTTAACCTCAGGTAACTCTTTAGAAGCTTTGGCAAATTCAGAAAAATCTTTCATAAGTTGCTTTTCCAAATTTTCATCTATTTTATCAAAACTTCCAGTGCGTGAACGATCTGAAGGAATTTCAGCCTTTTTTAGCCATTCCGAATTAACCGCTAGATATAAGTTGTCCTGAGGACGTGCATTAGTATCTGGTTCAATAATATTACCAATACCACCACGAATATTTATATTTGTCATTAATTTTCCTCCTTTAAGTAAACTGTTACTTTATATGATAGCATGATTAAAAAGCTTGGTATAGTCAAAATATAGTTTAATTTTTCTTTATTATGAAAAAAGTTATGATAATTGTTATTTATAAAGAACAAACTGCTTTTTTAATTGTTTATGTAAGGGACCAATTAACACTAAAGTTAAAAATATTCCTATTGCTGCAACAATAAAGAAATTAATGTATCCCCAATTATCAATAACTATACCACCAAATAATGGGCCCAAAGCTCGCCCGATCGATGAAGTAGATAAAGTAAGTCCTTGATACTTTCCTTTACTACTAGTTGGTGACAAATCATTAATGTAAGCTGGAATTGCTGGCATTGCTGTCGCTTCACCTAAAGTTAAAGTAATCATTGAAAGAACGAAGTGAAAAAAATCTTTTGCAAAGATTAAAGTGATAAATGAAATAGCAAACATACTGATACCAAATACTATCTGGTGAAATAGCGTTTTAAAGATATTAGGATATCTGCTCATAAAAATCTGTATAACTACAATAATTCCAGCATTAATAGTCCATAAAAAACTATATAGATGAAAAGGAATCCCTAATGAAACCATGTAAACTGATAAATTAGATTCCCAGTTCATATACATCAACCAAATAATGCCAATAGTTATAAATAACCCAAAAGTCATTTTGAAATTATTCATAGGCATTTTTTCATACTTGATTTTTTGCTGATTATGAATCTTAGCAGCCAATCTTTCTTTGTGAAATTGAATTGATGGGCGATAATTTAAAATAGCATTAATACTTACACCAACAAATAGCAATGCAGCAATGACGAACAGCATCGTAATTGAGTAATCATATAGATAACCTACAAATAAAGTTCCTAATACTACACCTAAATTTTGAGCAAAAAATAGCATATTAAAAACATAGCGACTTGGATGCGAATGTATACTAGTAGCAATTGAATTGATTAAAGCACCATTCCATCCAGCAAGAAAACCAGTTAATGTCATCCAAAACCAATATATAGGCCAACTATGATTTAAGGCAATACAAAATAAAACTGTAGCATCAATACTAGCTCCAGCTATTAATAAATAATAAGGATTATACCTATCATAAGCCCATCCAGCAATAACTGAACCAACCATATTAGCCAAACAATTGCATAAGATAACAATTCCTACAATAGCTAGCGAAACATGTAAATTTTTATTCAAATATACTGAGGTTAAGGGCCATATAAAACTTGCACCAATCCAATCTAATAGTTCACCCAGTAAAAGCCAAACTAAATTAATTTCATCTCTTGGCCGTGTGCCGTGTGCCGTTTTCATTTTTTCCTCCAAATAAATCTATCTTAATTTAAGTTTAGCAAGAATTTTACCTTTTTGCACTAAAAAAAGAAGTAATCAATACTCCATGTACCAAATTACTTCTTATCTGACAAGTTTGTCCCAAATAACGACATGTCCAGCTGCAAATGACTTTTGAACATCAATAATTCGTTGATTGCTTGAGCCTCTAAATTGTAAAGTTAAATCCTTTAATGGATCTAAAAAACGTCCATCAACTAAGATATCTATCTTCGACAACATTTCTTTTTTGTCGTCTGTTTCCAATTGCAATTCATCCCAAGTATAGCCAGACCAAGACCAAATATCTTTATCATGACCAAACTCTTTTCGCATCCTATTAATCAATTTCAGACAAACCCAAGTATTTAAAAATGGTTCACCACCTAATAAAGTCAATCCCTGTACATAAGGTTGAGCAATATCAGCTATAATTTTGTCTTCTAATTCTTGAGTATATGGCATACCATAATTAAAATTCTGAGCAGCTAAATTATAACAACCAGGGCAATCAAACAAACATCCACTAACATAAAGTGAGCACCTAACGCCTTCACCATCAACGAAATTAAAAGGTTTATAGTCAGCAATTTTATGTTGGGAATATTTTTCTGAAATCCACTCCTGCGGTTTAGGATTCTTGGGGTGACGTTGTTTGGTATCAATATATTTAGCTTTTCTACGTTTTAGCCGATATTGATTGGAATCAACAAATAGCGTATCTCCACCAACATTGACCTTAATTAAATTACTTCTAATATCAGGCCCATCTTGTTTGTTTTTATCACGCTCAGGCACAATAAATCCCCTTCTAACACTTGATTATTTATTATCGTTAGCTAACTTTTCTTCCATTCGATAACTCATATGTTTTTTGCGATGAACAATTTCCTCGTGTCTACCATGTACCATCGGACGTTTTAAAGGATTTCCTAAATAACCACAAGTTCTCTTTACACAATCACAACTTTCCGGATCATGATTTCCGCACTTAGGACATTGAAATCCCTTAGCTGTAGCTTCAAATTCTCCTGCAAAGTTGCATTTAAAGCAACGATCTATCGGTGTATTAGTACCTAAATAACCTACTTTATCATATGCATAATCCCAAACAGCTTCCAAAGCTTTAGGGTTCTGTCTTAAGTTAGGATATTCACAATAATGAATAAAACCACCTGCAGCATAATGAGGATATGGAGCTTCAAAATCTATTTTTTCAAAAGGTGTTGGATGCTTACGTACATCATAGTGGAATGAATTTGTATAATATTCCTTATCTGTAATGTCTTTAACAATACCAAATTTGGCAGTATCCAAACGACAAAATCTATCAGTCAAACTCTCACTAGGTGTGGAATAAACACTATAGTGATAGTGATTTGGATCTTCTTCCTCCCACTTAATGCAAGCATCATGCAATTTCTTAACAATATTAATTGTAAATTGGTGAGCTTCTTCATTGTGTTCCCAGCAGCTACCGTAAAAAACTGTACCTACTTCATATAAACCGATATAACCTAATGAGATAGTCGCTCTCTTATTTTTGAACAAATCATTAATGTCACCATCGGCAGGCAATCTTTTGCCAAAGGCACCATTTTCATACAAAATAGGAGCATTATCAGGCTTAGCTTGTCTGCACCTATCAGCTTTAATTTGTAAAGCTTCATGAGCAGTTTGAAGACGTTCTTTCAAAATAGACCAGAATAGATCTATGTCACCCTTAGATTCCATTGCAATTCGAGGCAAGTTAATAGTCACAACTCCTAAGTTCATACGACCAGCGTTGACTTCTTTGCCATTTTCGTCTTTCCAACCTTGCAAAAATGAACGACAACCCATCGGTACTTTAAACGAACCTGTGATCGCAACTATCGTATCATACATCAAAACATCAGGATACATTCTCTTGGTTGAACATTCTAGAGCAAGTTGCTTGATATCATAGTTAGGATCAGTTGGATTTAAATTAAGTCCACGTTTTAATGTAAAGACCAGTTTCGGAAAAATTGCTGTACGACTTGTCCTGCCTAACCCTTCAATTCTAATCTTTAAAATAGACTTTTGAATTTCACGTTCAAACCAATCAGTACCTAAACCGAAACCTAAAGTAGTAAATGGAGTTTGACCCTGAGTAGAGAACAAGGTATTAATCTCATATTCCAATGCTTGCATTGCATCATAAATATCTTTTTTAGTACGTTTTTTAGCAAAGGCTTTAATTTTTTCTTGATCATCAAAAAATTCAGCAGCTTCATCAAGATGTTTTTGATAATTCTTCCGAGCATATGGAGCTAAAACTTCATCCACTCGATCAGCTGAACAACCACCATATTGGCTTGAAGCAACATTGGCAATAATTTGTGACATATGTGCTGTCGCCGTTTGAATAGAATGTGGTGATTCGATTTCAGCATTACCTATTGTGAAACCATGGCTCAACATTTCTTTGAAATCAATCAAACAACAGTTAGTCATTGGACTTAATGGAGTGTAATCTAAATCGTGCCAGTGAATATCACCACGTAAATGTGCTTTAGCAATATGCTCAGGCATCAAAGTTAAACCGATCGTCTTACCTACTGTTCCAGCAGTTAAATCACGTTGAGTAGAAAAAACACGTGAATCTTTATTAGCATTTTCATTAACAATAGTTGGATCATGCTCAAGCAAGCGATGCAAACGATCCGTAGTACCTGTCTGACGCACGAAATTTGCTTCATCTTGCTTACGATAATCAATATATTGTTGGGCAGCTTGCGTGAACCCCATCTCTCTCAAAACTCTAACAAAAGCAGAAGCGATTTCAACAGTTGTAACATTTTCCTTGCTAGCCAACTGGCTTAAAATTGCAGACAAAATAACCTGCTCATTTTTAGCTAAACCTAAATTGTCTATCACCATTCTTAACTTATAAAGAGCAAAATCATAAACACTACCATCTCTTTTAGTAGCTTTTAATGGTATTGATACTTTAGATGTAATTATTTTTGCTTCACGCTGCTTCAACATAATCTATGTCTCCCTCATCAATTCATAATATCTATTCTAGCAGAATAAATGGAAAAAACAATGAAAAAGCACAATATCTTGTGGTTAAGGCTGCAACTAATTGCATATTTAGTATCTGGAATCCTTGTCAGTCCTATCTCCAACATAAATTCAAGCAAAAAAAATCTAACAGATTTTTTCAATCCGTTAGACTCTAATTTTATAAATTAAAATATATAATAACTATATTCTATTTGGTCTTTTAGTAAATAAATAAATAGCAATAAGTATAATTAAGGCCACTATAAAAATTACAGGCACCAAAGCTAAGGAAAAAGAAGACATTATAGATGATATATTGTCCATCTTAGATATGGGATGTATGACTGCAATTAGTACAACAATAGCTGAGAATAAATCACCCATAAAAAGAAGTATTTTAGATTTTAAAGGAACAGAACCACCAGATGTTTTTCTTAATAACCTATATATTTCTTTGCTATAAGCAATCACTATAAAGTATACGCATAGTAAGCAACCTTGCATTATTGGACTTAACATAATAATTTTCTCCTTTATAATTTTAAAAATGCTGTTCTTATTTTTTTGTAAGTGTTTTCTATATCTAATATTATACTTTGTTCATGGTATAAATACTATTAAATCAAAAAATAATTTCTTAACATTATAAAAAAGAACTCCATAAATGTGAGTTCTTTTTTTATAAGAAGTGTATCTAATTAAAGTGGTAAAGCCATATAAGCTAATGATGCAAGTATTGCACCAACAATTGGGCCAAAAATAGGAACCCAAGCATATGCCCAATCTGAACGTCCCTTATGACTGATAGGAAGAACAGAATGAGCTAGGCGAGGAGCTAGATCACGGGCCGGATTAATCGCATACCCAGTGGGGCCACCAATGGATAAACCTATACTTACAATTAAACCACTAACAATTAATGGGTTTAACCCAGCCGCTAAATTATTTTTAGCAAAGGTCATTACAGCAAATACCAAAACAAAGGTGCCAATCGCTTCAGTTATAAAGTTATGAAGATATGATCTAATCGCTGGTTCTGTTGAGAAAATACCTAAAATTGTATCTGAATCTGTAGTTTCTTCAAAATGCTTATAATAAGCTAACCAAACTAAGATAGCACCTATAAAACCACCTGCAAGTTGGGCCAAAATATAAGGCAACACGCTAGACCAAGGGAGAGATCCTTTAACAGCAAAAGCTATTGTAACAGCTGGATTAAGGTGAGCTGGACCTAAGATACCTGATGCATAGCTACCAACCATTACTGCTAATCCCCACCCTAAAGTAATTGCTAACCAACCAGCATCCTTACCTTTTGATTTAGCCAAGCAATTGTTAGCAACAATTCCATCTCCAAGTAAGACTAGCAAACATGTTCCAAAAAATTCACCCAGAAGTTCATGTGTTAGCATAATTATTCCTCCTTAGGCTTATTTGTGTTCTTTTAAAGCAATTAAATCATTATCGTATAAAGCTTTTTGTAAGTGATCCATATGATTTTGTTTTTCTTCATCTGACCAGCCAAAGTATTCTTGCATAATATTAAGTACTGGATCAATCAAACGATCCATCTTATCACGCATAAAGAGCATGTAATTAGTACGACGCAAGAAATAATCATTTGGTGTCAAGACACATTCATTGTCTAATGAATAGAATAACATCACAGTTTCAGCTAAGCTCATTCCTTCAACTGCTGGAACTTTATCTACATAAGCGTATACTTGTGGAGCATTAGAGCCAAAGAAGGAAGCTAAGTAATATGCATCTTCACGCTCTAAGCCACGAGTAACTCCCATTTGAGCATAAGCATCAAAAGCACTCTCTATGTCATTAGGATTAATTTCACCGCCAGAAACCGGGTAAGTCTTAGAATTAATTAATTGATAATGTTTGTCATAATTTTCGGCTAACAATTTAATAATTAATTCCATGGCTCCAGCTGCCATTTTACGATAATCAGTAATCTTACCACCAGCAAGAGTAATTAATCCGTTATCATCTTGTTCCAAACTCGAACCCCGAGAAACTTCTGATGGGCTCAATTCTTTTTCAGAAAGGGATCCTTGAAGGTTGGTAATGGCTTTTTCCACATCATCTCGGGTTTTATCTTTTTTGAGGTAAGATTGCACTGTATCAATTAAGCCATTAAAGCTATCATCAGAAATTTTACCATTGTCGCCACCATTATAATCTGATGCTGCATTACCAGCAATTAATGGTCGAAGCCCTGCCCAAGAAGATTCTATATCATCTAAAGTAATGTTAGCCTTTGGGAAGCGATTATTCACAGCTTTTAGTAACTAATCAACATCTGCTTGTGTAACTGTTGGATGTTCAAAGTCGCCGTGATAATCGGTATCAGTAGTTCCAAAGTAAGTTTTCTTTTCACGAGGAATAACGAAAATCATACGACCATCATTGTAGCCAGAGTCAAAATAAATAGGCTGAGAAACTTCCAATTTAGAACGATCAATAACGAGATGAACACCTTTAGTAGGACGCATCATTTCAATCGGATGCTCTGGCTTATTCAAATTACGAGTCTTATCAGACCAAGGACCAGTCGTATTAATAACGTATCTGGCATTTATTTCAAATTTTTTACCATTAAGAAGATCTTCAGCAACAACCCCATTGACCTTACCATTCTCATCAAAGGTATAATCAACAGCCTTGACACGATTAGCAATAAGAGCCCCATCTTGGTTGGCACGCTTGATATTTTCAACAACTAAACGAATATCACTATTATTAAAGTCAAGATATTGACCACCACCTAATAATCCTTCTTGCTTTAAATTAGGTTGATGCTCTAATACCTCTTCCTTGGTTAACATAGTATTAGCAAATTCAGAATTAGAATTAATCCCGGCTAAGGAATCATAAAGATTCATGGCTACTTTCAAACGGAACATAGAGAAAGTTGAACCTTCTTCATCATAGATAGGCATCAACATTGGATCTGGCTTAGGTACATGAGGAGCAATTTGTTGCACCACAGCACGTTCGCCAACTGTGTCAGCAACTACTTCAACGTCAAAATTCTTAAGGTAACGTATACCGCCGTGAACCAATTTAGTTGAACGGGAAGATGTTCCTTCTGCAAAGTCTTGCATTTCAATTAATCCAGTTTCCAAGCCACTAGCTGCAGCTTGCAAAGCAACACCTGCACCTGTAATACCACCACCAATAATTAACAAATCTAAGGTACGGTCTTGTAATTTTTCAATTGCATGTTCTCTTGTTTGATAATTAAATTTCATGATTATTCCTCCACTATATCGTCTTCAATTTTACTAAATACTTGTGTCGCTTTTACTGCACGCTGCCAGCCCTTATATAATTGTTCTTTTCGGGCATTATTCATAGTTGGGCTAAATCGTTGACCAACAGCTTCAAGGGTCTTTAACTCATCAATATCTTCCCAAAAACCAACAGCTAATCCAGCTAAGAAGGCTGCTCCTAAAGCTGTAGTTTCTAGATTTTTGGCCCGGTCAAGTTCAATCCCTAAGATATCTGATTGAAATTGCATCAGATAATTGTTCATAGTAGCACCACCATCTACTTTCAAAAGATGGATATTAATGCCTGTATCTAATTCCATTGTATTGATGATATCTCTCGTTTGATAAGCTAAAGATTGTAAAGTTGCTTTGACAAAATCCTCTCTAGTTGTTCCACGTGTAATACCAAAAACAGAACCCCTAGCATTATAATTCCAGTATGGAGCACCCAACCCTGTAAAAGCAGGAACAACATAGACTTCATCGTCATTAGTTGAATCCTCAGCTAGCTTTTCAGATTGGGAGGCCTTCTCAATTAATCTCATACCATCACGTAGCCATTGAATAGCAGATCCTGCAACAAAAATAGAGCCTTCAAGGGCATAAACAACTTTTCCACCAATCCCATAACCAATGGTAGTTAACAGGTTATTTTTAGACAGCTGAAAGTCTTCACCCATATTCATGACAATGAATGCACCTGTTCCATAAGTATTTTTCACCGTCCCAGGTTCAAGAGCAAGTTGACCAAAGAGAGCTGCTTGTTGGTCACCTGCCATCCCAGCAATAGGTACTTTTGCACCGTAGAAGTGGAAAGGCTTAGTATAACCATATATTTCAGAATTCGATTTTACTTCTGGTAACATAGCTTTAGGTATATTGAGCAATTTTAGGATCTCGTTATCCCAGCATAAGTCTTTAATGTTATAAAGCATTGTTCGTGAAGCATTCGTATAGTCTGTAATATGAGCTGCACCATCTGTTAATTTCCAAACAATCCAACTATCAATAGTTCCAAAAAGCAATTCACCTTTTTCTGCTCGTTCTTGTGCACCATCTACTTGGTCAAGAATCCATCTAATTTTAGTAGCTGAGAAATAAGGATCAATAATCAAACCGGTCTTATCACGTATCATATCCTTATATCCTTGCTGAATCAGACGTTCAGCAATAGGTGCAGTTTGTCGAGATTGCCAAACAATGGCATGATAGATAGGCTTACCAGTGTTCTTATCCCAAATAACAGTCGTTTCACGTTGGTTGGTAATACCGATCCCTTTAATTTGAGCTGGCTTTAACCCACTTTCAATAAAGGCTCCCGCAATAACCGATTGAACAGAATTCCAAATTTGATTAGCATCATGTTCTACCCAACCTGCTTTAGGGAAAAATTGATCAAATTCTTTTTGATATGAACCAACTTGTTCTCCTTTATGGTTATAAATAACCGCACGAGTCGATGTGGTTCCTTGGTCAATAGATAAAATATAATTATCTCCCATCATTTTACCTCCTTAAAACCTTCTCTCTTAACGATTTTTATTATAAAGAAACCGCATACATAAAAAGCCTCATCTTTTTTCAATTACAGAAAAAGTATGAGGTTTTTCAAATAAATAATTCTTAAATTTAATATAAAAGATTTCTAAAAATCAGTTTTAATTGGGTAAAATCATAGGTCATCGATGAATTTTTTAAACGATAAACTTGCACACTGTTCTTTTCAGGAAGATTAACGTTTGTAATAACAAGATCGTAATCTAACCACTTTTTTTGATCAAAAGTTTCAAAAGTAATATATGGTGGTTGCTCTAAAGTCTTTTGTAGTTGCAGACGTTGAATACTATTTTTAATAGGGTCTCCCAGTAAAAGAACACCAATTTTATGTTCTTTACACGGCGGTAAGTTCAAATAATCAACCAATGTATTCAAAGTTTCACTTATTGTTATAGTTATATTATTTGCTTTCTTAAATTTACGCTTAAAAATGGTTTCCATTACTATTTTTACCATTGATAAGCATTTAGGATCTGCTACCAAAGGCTTCTGCAAAATAGCACCTTCAAAAAAATAAAGTTTAGTGCTACTTTGTCCAAAACAGTAAAGGACTTCTTCACGCATCACTGCTTGTCCTTTCTGCGTTAAATTCTTGACTTGATTCAAAAAGCACTGACTGGCTTTCGCAATCGGTCCACCAAAGCCTAAAAGACGTTCATTATTAGAGTAATCCAGTAAATCCATAGATAAAATAAAAGCCATCAAAGCATAAATCTCGCCTTCATCTAATTTCAACGAAAACTGGATTAAATAACGTAGCACTGCTTGATAAATACGATCAAAGAAAACTACTTCTTGATAAGGTTTGAAGCGATTAATCAATTGACTATAATCTTTATCTTTTTGACGCCATCTTTTTTGACTAATCCCTAACCACAAAGACAATTTTTCTCTTTGAACTAAAGTTAAGTTAGTACTTAATCTATGTTCAAAAATTGCTAGTGATTGATCTAAATTAGCGTCATGTTTCAATCGAAAAAGTTCATTATCCGGATAAAAATGACGGTAAAATTCATAGTAAAAATACCTGACTTGTTCTTCAGGGCCGTACCACATACCATTTTTAATTTGAATTGAAAATTCTTTTAAAGCTTGATTTAGTTGCACTAATTGACGAGATAAAGTAGCTTCACTAATCATTAAAGTACTAGCCATCTGATAATTACTTAAATTAGGATGGTTAAGTAGTAGCTCAATAACGTGGACAGATAAACTATTTCTAATAAGTGGCCAACAAAGATCTTTAAAACTAAGAGTTGCATCTAAGATTATCCGAATGGTCTCAGGATTAGTACTGATGCAAGCTTCAAGTTCTTCTTCTTGATACATTTGGTTAATTTCATCAAGATATTTAGTTAATGTTTGTTTGGAAATATCTACTTTATCCATTAATATTTTCAAACTTATTGGTTGACTTTGTTCCAGAAGAATATTTAAAATTTGATAACGCAGAGCGGACTGATTATCTAATAATGCAGTCACTAGCATAAATGAGCCTCCTTCTGGCGAAGACTTTTGTGGTGATATAAAGCCTTATATAAGTCAAACTGAATTAGAGATTTTCCTGAATAAAACGGTGGTGCTTGCACCAAAAAATCATCTTCCGAAAATTTAGCTTGTAATCCAGTCATTAACAGAGCTAGTTCTGCCTGTAAAGGAGCTAAACTAAGCCATTGAATGCCTAAAATTTGACCATCATCAGCTTTACTAATAATAAATATTTGTCCACCCTTTTGCGACACATAAGTGCTTGTGAAGGTAACTATCCCTTCTTCTTCAGCTGAACTGGCGGTCATCCCTAAACTTAACAAGTTGTAACCATAAAGTTTGCTATATAAGCAAGTTTCACTACTTGGTAAAGCCTTAGTAGGAACTATTAAATTAGCTGCGGCTATGCTCCCACTAGTAATACTATGTTGAATTGAAGGCCAATAAAGCGATTTTCGATGCAAACCTACAGGAATTTGAATAAGGTCACCAACTGCAAAAGTGTGCTTCAGTGATGTCGCTAAATATTCGTCTACAGCAACACTACGATCAGCTAATAACGCAATTTGATTTTCTACTAAATTAATATTAGGAGTAAAATTAGTAGCAAATTGAACACAATCACTAAGATAGGTACTGTTATTGGTAATTACCTTATAAGCGATTGTATCATTAACAGGTACTATTTTATTCACAAGTTCTCGCTTATAGACATTAACTCCATGAGATACCAATAATCTTTCGACTGCTTGACTAATCGGTTTGTCAAGGTATTTAACGGCTAGACTAGGATAAGCTTCTAAAAG
Organism: Lactobacillus iners DSM 13335; assembly: GCF_000160875.1. Taxonomy (GTDB): domain Bacteria; phylum Bacillota; class Bacilli; order Lactobacillales; family Lactobacillaceae; genus Lactobacillus; species Lactobacillus iners. The sequence continues at coordinate 143,947 of NZ_GG700805.1, read as the reverse complement.
TGTTACATCTTTACCCGCTCGTTGATAAGCTTCGCAAGCTTCAATACCAATAGGACCCCCGCCTACAATAAGAACCATCTTCGCTTTTTGCAATTTTTCAAAACTTTTTAGACTAGATTCATAAGAATGTGGATCAATCAAAGCAGCTACAGGTTCTTCGGTAAAACCCTTTCCCCCCATAGCTAAAATAAGATAATCATAAGTTAGAGTCATTGAATCTCCACTAGCTTTAACATATAAAATTTGATTTGTGCTATCAATTTTGGTAACTTCATGATTTAATAAACAATTTATCCCTTTACTTTGGAGATCCTTAATAGAATAAGCATAGCCATTTTTTAAATCAGCCAATTTTCCTTTTAAGTATTCATTTAAGCTATTGGCAATATAAGCTAACCCCGTGCCTTTTTCTATTAAAGTAATCTTAGCTTGAGGATAATAGGTTTTACAGGATAGAGCAGCAGAAACACCCGCAAAAGACCCACCTATGATAACAATGTGCATAATAATCTCCTACAACTTTATTAAATAAATTTTTAATTTACATATTTAAATATGACTTTACCACTTTCATTATAAAATCAACAGTATAATGCTTTTTCTACATATCATCTTTAAAAACAAATACCCTCAAATAGTTAGATTAATCATCCAACTTTTGAGGGTATTTTTGCGATTGATTACAAACAATAAATTTTATTTTTTAAAAAAACTTCCTTTATTAACTTGATAATAAGCCTTATATCTTCCGATATATTTATAAAACATATACTTCATTAAAAGCCAACGCTTAAAACTACAATCAGCTTTATAAAATACTGTTGATCCTACTCGCTTTTTCTTCAATAAATCTTCAGCGATTTCTTTATATTCATTCTCAAAAGCATATTGCTTAAATACCTTAGTTGGTACACCCAACCATAATACATGCTTTTTAGGATCTTGATTTGCATAAACAGGATCTTGATCTTTTAAGCTATCTTCAACATAATCGTCAATATAACACTTAGCTAAGTTGCAACCATTTAATGTTACATAAAAACTTGAACGCCCCTGACGTACATTAATTTCGAAAAACTTGTATTCATGATCACGCTCATCATATTTAATATCAAAGTTGGCCATACCAACATAGTTAATCTTCTCTAGAAAAGTTTTTACAGTATTATATAAATTCAGATTATACTCTGGCAAAATTGCTACATAATTGCCAATAGACTGCGGTGTTGGATCTTCTAACAATGGATGACCCAAACACATCATCTTCACCTTGTGGTTTTTATCCACATATGCATTGAGAACCCGCATTTTCGAATCATCACCAGGGATAAAGTCCTGCAAAATAAGATCTTCTTTATATCCGTGAGTATAAATTTTAGTAACAATATCTTTTAACTCAGCGGCATCATGAATTGTAAATGCCTTTTTACGACCTTCAAAACGACAATCAAGCCAAGATACAGGATCTTCTGGCTTTAAAGCAACTGGGAAACCAAAAGACATACACTTCAAATAATCATCAGTTTGATAATCAGTAATTTTAATTATTTGTGTTTTTGGGTAAGGTAAACCATATTTATCCGCAATCTTATAAAAATTCTCTTTAGAAATAAGCTTCTCTAATAAATCATAGTCAACATAAGGAATAACAAATGTCGCAGATAATTCATCTTTGTGTTTTGCTAGCAGTTCCACATAGCCATCACCGCACGCAATTAAAATAACTGGTTCAGAATGATCTTGATATTCAATCATTTTACTACGCATAACATTGATAAAAGTGGGGTCATCTTCAAAACCCGGATGAACCTCAACATCAACTATCTTAGAATAACGCGTAGCAGCTAAATGACCGGCAGCTAAAGTTTTTACTTTAATACCATAAGCCTCATGAAACGAACGTGCCATACCATAAACATTAATGTCACTCCCTAAAAGTATAGGTGTAAATTTTTTCTGCAATCAATCTCATCTCTTTCTTAAACTAATTTACCAGATGCTAATAAACTAGCAACTTCTGGTTGAACATGATTATATTTCTTTACTGTATTCTCATAGTCTACAAAAAACAACTTATACCAGACTAAAAAAGTATAAATAGTCCAAATCTTGCGTCTGTCTGAACCATCCCCACTAAAATTTTTATCCAACATAGCAAGAATTTTATCTTGATTAAAGATATTATTTACAAAATCTTCCGCAAATAAAAGTCTCACTTGCTTATAAAATTTTGGATCTTGCAACCATTGTTTAATTGGAGTTGGAAATCCTAATTTTGGTCGCTTAGCCCATTCTTCAGGTAATACTCTTTCAGCGGCTTTCCTAAGAGCATATTTTGTATCATATTTGTTAACCAAATACTTAGTTGGAATCGAATTAGCCAATTCTGCAATCTTTTTATCTAAGTATGGAACTCTAAGTTCTAATGAATGTGCCATAGATATTTTATCTGCTTTTTGCTCTATATCATTCAACATAAAGTGGTGTAAATCAATATATTGCATTTGTTTAACAGAATCAAGATTTTTAACCTTAGCAAAATCTGCTTGATAATTGCTATTAACTGTCAATTTATTTTGATATTTTGGTTGTAAAATATCATTTGCATCTTTAGCTGAAAAAATAGTCGGATAATTTATATCATAAATAACAGATTGACCAACGTAATATTCATCAGGAGAAGCTAAATTAGTATAAATATGTACTTTCCCCGGAAAATTAGGCAATTTTTTGATTCCCTTAGCCAATTTAAAACGCAAATTCTTGGGTATTTTTTTTAGACCAGAAGTGAAGACTTTAATAATATTATTATGCGTGTGCATGCCATAATTAACATAACCTGCAAATAACTCATCTGCTCCTTCACCTGAAAGGGCAACTGTAACATGTTTTCTTGCTAACTTACATAAATACCACAATGGAATAATAGACGGATTGGCATCAGGTTCATCCATATGATACTGCATTTCTGGAAAATCATGCATAGCTTCTTCGGCTTTAACTTTATCAGAATAAAAAGTCCAACCTTTAATATCTGCTAACGCCTTGGCTTTTGAAGCTTCATCATAAGTAGCATCATCAAAGGAAATTGAAAATACATCATCAGGATTTAACAGACTAGTCACAAAACTTGAATCTACACCTTCTGATAAAAACGATCCAACTTTTACATCAGCATTATGATACAATTCAACAGTTTCTTTCAAATCTTCATTAATTTTATCTAAAGTTTGTTCAAAGCTCAAACTATTTTGGACATATTCTGCATCCCAATATTTATGAATATCGAACTTACCATTTTTATAAGCAAACCAGTGTCCAGCAGGAAATTTATAAACGCCTTTAAAAAAAGTCTCGTTCAAATCATTGTACTGATTCATTAAATATGGTTTCACAGCTTCAACATTCAATTCTTTTTTGAAGTAAGGAAAAGCTAAAAAGCTCTTCAATTCACTTCCTACCAATAACCTACCATCATTATTAGTATAATACATAGGTTTAATACCAAAAAAGTCCCTAGCACCATATAGAGTTTGATCGTTATCATCCCATATTAGAAAAGCAAACATCCCTCTAATACGTTTTAACAAACCATCCATACCCCACTCTTCATAGCCATGCAATAATACTTCTGTATCAGTTTTGGTCGTAAAAGTATGGCCACTATTAATTAATTCTTCTCTAAGTGGTTTGAAGTTGTATATTTCACCATTAAAAATAACAGCTCTGCTTTTATCCTCATTAAAAATAGGCTGACTACCACCACGTAAATCAATAATTGAAAGACGCCTAAAACCTAAGGCAACCTCATCATTGGTAAATTTGCCGGCAGACGATGGCCCTCTATGCACAATTGTATCCATCATTTGTTCGATCACTTGATCTTTATTTTCTAATTGCGGATCATAAAAAGCACAAATTCCACACATTGATTATCTTCTCCTTAATTGCCAATACTATCAATTATAAGCAAAAATAATAATTAAACAAATATTTATATTCTATATACTCTCCGTTTCGATGCTGCACCATATCCAAAAACCTGCAACAACTTTTTATCTAAGTCAACATTAACTACATAACCAGCATATTCAGTTCTTTGATCTACTTGTCGATTATAACGCTGATTATATTTATTACTATCAGATAAACTTACTAATGCAGAACAATTAAATGTAATATATTGAATACTATTAATACGATATTGATCCTCTGCGTGAGCATGACCTGCAAAATAAGCAATAATTTTGCCCTTAACTACATTGGAAAAATCAAATTTATTAGTTAACGTATACTCTAAAGGCACATCATGTGAATTCAAGTACCCTTTTTCTCGTTGATTAAATGCAACCATCAATTCGTGCAACGAACGTCCATTATACTTCAAAGAATTCATACCTTTACGATCAATTGGCACAGCATGTCCCATAAAAATTATTTGCTTATTAACAGATTTTTCTAAAATTTCAATAATCTCTTGTACTTGATCTTCCCTAATAGCTAAAGTATGCTGAGTATTATATTTTTTCTTACCATTGCTATCCAAGATATAGGGAACATCGGACGTATTAATCATTATTATCCGTAAATCACCGTAGTCAAAATATGCAACACCATGTTGCCTGGAAATATAATGGATATTATGTTGGCGATACATATTTGTCCACATGATGTCTTCAAATTCTCTTTCAGGGAAAGATGGTAACATCTCATGCAAAGCATCAAACTTATCATTCTCATCATGGTTGCCCTTAATTAAAGCATAATCAATACGTTTGGAAGAAAAGCAATTTCGCAAATTAATTAGTTCCTGCTCATCAACTAATCCCGGATCCGAACCATCTATCCAATCACCTAAATGCACTTTTAACTTTAAAAATCCTCTTTCTTCAAGATAATTAAACTCTTTTAAATGAAGTAAGCCCAATCGTCCATACGAGGTTAATGAGTCAACATCTTTTTGATGCGTGTCTGTGATAATACCAATATTTATCGAATTAGTGTTAGTACGAGTATAATTCTTTACATAATTAATAAATTCATCCAAATGCTCTTCAACTATAAAACGACGCCCATTTTTTTTATTTTGAAAAGCTCGAAACCGATTTAATCTAGGTTCAAACTTTCTAACAAAAAGTGGTGCTAAATTTTCAGCTTTCTTTGGACGCAATGCTTGATATAAAATACCATTATCATTTTTATATACAATTAAATCAAAATCTTTATCCCCAGGTGTACCTTCAGGAGCTCCCACAGAATATTCGCCGACTTGCGTATAATGTTGCATTACATCAAAAATCGAATTATTTGTTATATTATTTTCCTCTGCTCTATTCTTTTTAACAATATTTTCTAAAGCTTTGGAAATATTTCTAAACATGTTCATAAAGCTACACCTGTTTTATGTAAAAAAGGGGCTATATCAGCCCTAACGAACATTAATTGCTAGCTAAAGAATGTGCAGCAATAATCAAAGAAACCACAGCATCCTTAGATAAAATCTTGCGTAAATCATCAGCAGCAATCTGTTCCACTGCACCAATAACCTTTAAACTGTAAATTAATACATTTAAATCAACACTACGATTATACCCGCCATCAACATATGGAGACTCATGATTATATGTTAAATTTATTTCATGCTGATCCACATAACCATCAACATGATTTGTTAAAATCCGATCTTTAAGTAATTTAAGTGGCTTATCCATTTGCAATATAGTTAATTTGCCATCAGACTCTTGATCATAATATTGTTCTTGTGTCATATCTATATATTCTTTAGCAGATTTTTGTAATATGTGTAGATTATCAATTTGCTCAAAAATATCTGCTACATTTATTGTTTGCTTATCAGAAATAATAATATCATGTTGAGCAGATAATTTGTCTGCTAATGATACCATAGTTAATTGCTCCATTTATATCCTCCTCTAGTTACATTTAACATTATATCAAAAAAAGTACCTTATTATAGGTACTTTTACTTTCTATTATTAAAATAAACTATTTCTTAATCTTTTCGTTATTTAAATCAGTTTTTACAATTAATACATCTGCCAAGGCGTTACGATTTACGTATTCTGTAACACTGCCCATTAACATTCTTTCAACAGCATTCATACCTGTTGCACCCATCACAACTAAATCATTATTGTGATCTTTTATAAAATCAAAAGCAATTATTCTCTTAGGTGACCCATATCTAATATGATAAGATACATCTTTAAATTTAAATTGTTCTTCTGCTTTTTTCTGTAAGCTCTTTAGATACTCTTCAGAATCATTAGTCATTTGATAAACTGTATCACCTGAAATCAAAGTATCTTGTAACTCTCCCATAAATTGACGTGTATCAATAATATTTAAAATATCTATGTGAGCAGCATTTTCCATAGCTATTGCCACTGCTTTATCAAAAGCAAGCTCGGCAGATTCTGATCCATCAACTGGAACCAAAATGTTGTTATACCCTTTTATCATAACTAAACATCTCCTACGCTATATAGTGTTTATCTTTAATTAGATTTTACCATAAAAGCCCTTACATGCTAGAATTTATAGCATATATTTCTTAAAAAATGTTATAATTGTTTTCCATAACATTTTTATAGTAAAGGGATGAACATTCATGAACAATTATCATAAAAGATTACTTAATATTAAATCTGGGCGAAATTTTAGAGAATTAGGTGGTTATCAAACACTAACAGGAAAAAAAATAAAATATCATAAATTACTAAGAACAGGCAATCTAGCAGATCTTTTACCAGAAGACACTGATTTGTTGGAAAATTATAATGTTAAATTGATCATAGATTTTAGATCCGAAAAAGAAAAAAATAAATACCCTGATATTATTCCTAACCAAGCAAAATATGAATTTAATCCTGTTTTTAGCGAGGATCTGACAAATGCTTCCAAACCAATGGAAGACCTGGAAAAATGGGCATCTAACGACCCTAATTTTGGTAAACGACAAATGTTTGCAGCATACAATGACATGATTAATAGTTCATCAGCCCAAAATGCATACAGACATTTTTTAGAATTGCTACTAGCCAATAATAACGATAACCAAGCAGCATTATTTCATTGTACTGCTGGAAAAGATAGAACAGGATTTGGAGCACTATTGATACTATCTGCTTTAGGTATTCCTTTTGATACAATCAAAAAAGACTATCTATTAACTAATACTACAACTAAAGATTTCATTAATTCTATGCTAAAAAAAGCTAAAGATGATGGTGGAAACGATAATGTAGTCAAAGCCACATATGATATTCAATCTGTTTGTGCCGAATATTTGGACTATGTCTTAAATAACATTAACAATAATTATGGCAGTATCCATAGTTATTTACGTAACACTATGAAGTTATCTCGCAAGGATATATTAGATCTTCGTAAAATCTATTTAGAAGATTAAAAAATAGTTATTTTCATACAGAGATGGTATTACATAACATATATTTATTTTAAATCCATATTTCGATATTGTATCGAAGTATGGATTTTTTAATTTGTTTTAAATTTAGTTGACCAAAAAACATTAGCCTTGTATTATATAAATCGTAATTATTATTAATTTCAAATTAACATTTAAAGGAGAAGCAATGATTGTCATTAAAAATTTAAGCTTTGACTATGTTACTTTCGAAAAAGCATCCGGGCTTAAGGGTACTATTGAAGACCTTTTTCATAGAAAGCCACAATATGTAAAAGCTTTAAAAAATATTAATTTAAACATAGAAGATGGTAGCCTAATTGGATTGATTGGACCAAATGGTGCAGGAAAAACGACCTTAACTAAACTATTAACTGGAATTATTAGCCCTAGTAGTGGTTCTGTTAATATTGATACTTTTATTCCCATGCAACGAAAAACCGAGCTCTTGAAAGAGATAGGTGTACTTTTTGGTCAAAAATCACAACTTTCTTGGGACTTACCAGCTATTGATACTTTAAATATGTTAGCTAGTATTTATTCTTTAGAAGAAAATAGATTCAAAAAACGTTTAAAAGAATTAACTAAAATGCTTAATGCTGAAGATTTAATTAATAAACCTGTCAGAAAATTATCACTTGGTCAAAGAGTTAAATGTGATTTGATTTGTTCCTTAATTCATGAACCCAAATATTTATTCTTAGATGAACCCACTCTAGGCTTGGACTTAATGACCCAAGAAAGTATTTATGAATTTTTACGTGAAGAAAATAAACGTAACAAAACAACTATTATCATTACCTCTCATAACATTAGAGATATAGAAGCATTGGCACAAAGACTGGTAATTTTAGCTAACGGAGAAATTGTTTTTGATGATAAGCTTGAAAAACTACCAATCAATATTTCTACAGATGATCATTTTATTGTTAAATATTTAGTAAATAATGAGCCAGAAAGCAAAAATATCAGCGAAAATGATCTCAAAAAATTTTTGCAAACACTCTCTGCTAATCAAATAATCTCATTAACTAGAGAAGGTATTAATTTAGAAGAAATTATTTTGGAGATTTATAAAAAAGTAAAATGACAATCATGAAAAAGTATTTACCAATTTTTTACCTTGGAATCAAATCTAGTTTAGTCTACAGAGGTAACTACTTAATCAAAATTATAACTCAAGTTTTAAATTTAATAGTTACTCTCTGGATGTGGTGCTGGTTAATGGGCAATAATGTGCACAACTTTAACTATTTAGCAAAATACTTAATTATGACCAACACTTTAAGTTTGCTATTTTCAATTGCACCGACCTTTACTTTAGCTGACTTGATTCAGTCTGGTAAATTATCTAACTATCTAACAAAACCAGTATCATTATATTGGTATCTATATTTAACTTATATAGGATCTCAACTACCTATAATTATTTTTTACCTAGTTTTAGGGCTTTATTTTAATTTAAACATTGGCTTTATTAATCTGATCTTATATCTAATTTTTTGTTCTTTTATGTTCTTTAATCTAGCTTTAGTTTTTGGTAGCTTAGGATTTTGGTTAATAAATATGTGGCCACTCAAATCAGGCTTATTTGCTATTTATTTATTATTTGGAGGGCTATATTTTCCACTATCTATGCTAGGGAAAAATATTTATTCCTGGTTACAATATAACCCATTTTCATTAGTGACAGATGTACCTGCAAAATTAATTGCATCAAACATTAATCAGACAAATATTTATTATCTAGCAGTTGCTGTTTGGCTAATTATTTTTTACTGCATATATAAAAAAACGTTTAAGCTAGGACTTAAGAAATATGAGGGTGTGGGTGTATGAGAATTCAGAAAATTATTTCAAGTATTTGGAAACAGAGTATAGAAGAATTTTTAATTTATCGTGCCACCAGTTTGATAACTTTTATCTTAGCCGTAGTATTCTTATTAATTGAATTATTTGTCGGTGATATTTATTTTTCAAATTCAGAAAATGCTAATTGGACACGAAATCAATATTTTATTTTAATTACTTTTATGAACAGTGCAACCTATATTTATAACTTTTTCTTTGTTATTGGACATGAAAACTTGGTAGAAGATATTTTAGAAGGAGAACTAGATTATAACCTGATTCGACCTGTCTATTCTTATTGGTATTCAATTGGCACACATTTAGATATTCCAAGTATATTTAATTTGATTTTATCTTTAGGATTATTAGGATATTATTTAGCCCTGGAAAATGTAGGTATTATAGGTTACGCAATAATGTTAATAAACTTGATATTAACTGCTTTTCTAATTTTCTTATTGAATCAATTGGCAGTTACATTATCATTTTGGGTTGATGGATTAACAAGTTTATTTGGCATGATTGAGGATTTGATTAGTTATGCTAGCCGTCCAAAACAAATTTTTCCAATGATTATTCAACAGATTTTTACCTTTGTCATTCCAGTATTATTGGCAAGTAATTTACCTGTTGAAATGATTTTTCATAAACACAATTATTGGTTATTAGGATATTTTATAATTATAGATATATTGTTGTATTACACTTCAAAACTCCTTTGGAATAAGGGTATCAAACATTATAGCTCAGCAAATTAAAGACTTATCTTTCAACAACTATGCTTTAACTTCTACGATGGAGCTGTTAATAATAAATTAACGAAACAGTCGTAGTTGTATCTTAAAAGGGGCAAAATACAATGACAATTGGAGAACTACTTAAAGAATATCGAATTAGTCAAGCTAAAAATCAAAAAGATTTTACACATAATGGAATAATTATTAGTCAATCATACTATTCTAAAGTAGAAAAAAACACTCACAGAATTACAGCAGATAGCTTAATTAAACTACTACATTTTAATAATATCCCTTTATGGACATTTTTCAGTAGGCTAAATCAAAATGATAATATGCAGTATCAACAAATTAGTAATTTACACAATATAATGATATCTACTTATTATGGTCAAAATCAGCAAAAACTTAACGATATAAAACTTTTAATAGATAAAACCAACCTTTCAAAAGAAGATAAGAATGAAGAAAAACTGTTAGTTGATGGCTGGATAGAGTCATTAAAAAAAGATCCTAAGTCATTTGATATGGAATTAAGACATAAGCTCAAAGATAAAATTTTTAGTCATCCTAATTTGGATAAAAATACTATTACTCTATATTGTAACTTTATGGTCTTTTATGACCTTGACAGTAATAAAATTATAGCTAAAAAAATAATACAGCAATATAAAGATAGTGATAACGTTGATATTAAAATAGCAATACTAGCAATAATTAGTAATATTCTGGCCATTGCAATTGAAAAAAATCAAATTGAAGATATTCAACTATTTATTGATACTGCTGATGAAATTCCTACTCTACCTGAATTATTTTTTTATAAAAATACAATTTTCTTTTTTAAAAATTTAATTATATATAAACAAACAAAGCAAAATAACTCTCTTATTAACTGTAAAAATGCAATCAATACTATCATAAATCTCGATATGAAAAGCTATGGGGATAAAATACATAAATTCCTGAACAAACACACAAAATAAAAAGTCGTATTTGAAATTTAAATTCGAATACGACTTTTTCGCTCGTTTCATATTGTTTCAAATATAATAAAGCTATTAGGTTTGCATGTCTGGAGAAGCTATAGAAGATATTTTCATTAAATTAAAAGCAAAATGGAAATATGTAGGAATATCACATATTATTTATAAAAATCCTTTAATGCAAAGGAAAACTACCGATTATAAAAAAATATCTTAATATCCAAGATACTCAAATAATTGAAAATCAGATAAATAAAGTATTTTCTATCCTTGCAAATTTAGCTTTTTCTGATTTAATAGATCAAAACAGAAGTACTGTCATTGCTTATATTTAAAAATGGAGGATATTAATATGTCTATGTCGAAAAAAGTTATTTTACCATCTGTTATTTTATCATTATTAGGGAGCATAGTAGCATGTCAAAATGCAAGTTTCTCAGCAAGTACCTCCTTGCAAAAAAGTACTGCAGATTTATCTGCTCAAATAATCCAGCAAGTTAAAATTTCAAATAGTAATGATAATATTTACGTTAAAGTAGGAAATAAATTAAAAGTAGATTATGATGGTCCCAAAAATAATGCTCCAATCGTTAAAATTAAAAATCATTATTTAGAAGTATCATCCCCACATCACTTTTCATTGAATTTCTTTTCAAGAAACACCTATAATGTTACTATCACTCTTCCTCAAAACGAATTAAAAAACTTTTCAATTAATTCTTCAAACGGAAATGTTAAAGTAGAAGAAATTCATACTGATAAAGGAAATATTGTTACATCAAATGGCAATATTATCATATCTAAACTTATTTCACGCTTTGGTTTTGAATTATCAAGTTCCAATGGTAATATTACAGCAGAGCATGTTAATTTTTCAGGATATAATCTTTCAAATTCTAACGGATCCAATAAGTTTAGAGGTATGCACGTACCTAATTCTTTTGCAAAGATTACATCAAAATCAAATGTACTAGATATTAACAATTCAAATGGTGATATTGATATTAACTAATAAGCCTTGTTTCTTTCTCAAAAGTTACATAATCAAAGTCCATATCTTAGATTAATAATATAATAAAAATAAGAACATAGGGGAAAATATTTACAAGCAAAATCATAGTATCACAAAAAATATTAATTAAAAAACCGTCGCTTGGTATTAGAAATCTAACAAGAGCGACGGTATTTTTATACTATTAAATTGAAAATTTTTACATTAATTGCCAAATTGAATAACTTTGTTAAACATACCCTTTTCTTCAGTAGTAAGATGGTGAGCCACTTCAATAATAGTACCATGATATTCTTTCAAAAGTGTCTCGTGGATCTGTTTAGCAAGGACAGGATCTAATGAAGCGGTAGCTTCATCTGCAAGTATTACTGGACGATTAAAGAATAAAGCTCGAGCAATCTCTATTCTTTGTTTTTGCCCGCCAGATAGATGACTACCTGATTGACCTACTTTGAAATCCCAACCTTTTTCCTCTATGAGATCTTCTAATCCTGCCTTATGTATAACATCATTTAAAATATTCTGATCATATTTACATCCTAAAGTAATATTATAAAGAATAGTATCATCTAACAACCTAGGCTCCTGATTAATATAACTAAAATAGTTATGGACTTTTTTGATATCTGTAGTCATATCTTCTCCATTAATCAAATATCTGCCCTTTTTAATATTGATGTTGCCTAGTAAAGTATTTAAAAGTGTAGATTTACCCCACCCAGATGGTGCAACGATTAACACCTTTTCGCCTTTTTTAATGTCAAATGACACGTTACTAAAGACGTCTTTATCCTTGTATGCAACTGCTACATCTTTTAATTCAATGCCATTAAAATAATCGATCCCTAATTTACTATTTTGTAAACAATTAGACTTTTGAGATAAATCCTGAATTTTTTTCCACATATGCTTAGCAACTCGCATATCATTGAGATAAGCAGAAATAATGATTACTGGATTAACAAAATTATTAGATAACTGACTAACCATAATCAATGTACCTAATGTGATATTTTTTATGCTTACCAGATAAACTCCTAATGCTATTGGTGCAATCGTAATGACACTATAAGCTATGGTATTTATAGTTTCATTGGTAAATCCCTGCCAAAAATTCAGTTTCAGTAATGCAGCCTCCATTGTATTAGCAGAGGACTTAAACCTTTTCCACAAATTATTTTCTGTATTATATAGTCGAGCAGACGCAGAAAACATTTCGGTTTCTTTAACATTTTCAGTATATTTACTGTTACTTTTATCCCATTCTTTTGACTTTTCTTCAATATTTCTACCTAATATTCTTTGAAAAATACCGGGCAAAAAAGATGCTAACATAAATACTATAGTCAGAGGCAATGAACCTGCTATAGATGCAATTATTGCAGTTATAAATTGAATGACATTGGTTATAATCTGCAATTCAGCTTCTATTTTATCTGTTTCAATAGTTTTCAAATCATTAGTAAAAAATGAAGTATCTAATTCTACGGACGGATTATTACTAAAAATTAAATATTTACTTACAATTGCTTTAATATTGCAATTTATTTTCCGTACAACCATAAAATATATTTTTTGGTAAAAAATACTTACCAGCCAAAATACTATTAAACCTACCAAAGCCACTACAACTATAGTGAATAAATAACTAAGCTTAGGTTTATTAACCCAATTCACCATTTGTTGACTAACTACTGCTATAAATGCAGCTTGTAACGATTTGAAAAAAGAAAGAATTACAAAAATAAATATATAACGCTTTTCAACATATTTTAAAGCCATAAATAACCTCCAACATATAATATTAATTTAGATTTTAAATATTTATTTATATTGATTACCATGGTAATGCACCTTCTTTCTCATAATATTATTATATTGTTTTTTTTATTTTATACAATAATAATATTATTAATTATTATTATTGTATAAACATAGGTCAAAAATAGACCATTATACATAAAAAAAGACCTAGTCCCGAACCAAGTTCAGAATCAAGTCTTTTGACATCTTTTTTTGTTTTCTAGGTTAAATTTTTAACCCTATCTTACATGTGGAAACTTTATCAAATTAAAATATTAATCAATATATAATTAATTATCCGTATTCAAAAATGCGTTTACGTCCACAACACCATCTTTTCCCGCTTTTACATAGTCAGGTACTCGATCATCAACCATCTGGCAATTAAGCCATTCCATAATCATCGCCATGTTTAAACCAGCATATAATTTAATATTCAAACCCGCTTTAATCAAACGACTGACAGTATTAGCAGGGGTTCCTCCCATTAAATCTGCAAAAACGACGATGTCATCAACACTAAAATCAGCAGTAGCATCTTCAAATTTCTTCTGAAAATCAGATACACCATCTTCAGGTAACATGCACACAGCTTGAATATTATCTTGAGGTCCCATGATCAACTCTATGCCTTTTTTAGCTTCTTCAGCTAATTTTCCATGACTGATCAAAATTAACTCTTTTGCCATTTTTTCGTCCTCCTTTACAAAAAACACTTGTTATGTAAACGCTTAGCCCTTTATTTTATCATAATATATTATTAGCAAAAAATAAATTAACTTTATTCATTCTTATAGCGTGAGATACCGTTGACATATGTTTCCACTAAAGTTAAATCGCTATTTAAAATAATAAAATCAGCAGGATGATCAGGTTCAATAACACCGCAATATTTTAACTTATTGATACTTTTGGCAGGAATATATGAAGCCATCATAATGGCTTGTTCTGGGGTTGCAATATTCCAATCGACCAAATTTTTTACAGCATCTTTCATTAATAATACACTGCCAGCCAAATTATTCTTACCTATTAAACGAGCCATTCCGTCTTTAACATATACTGGAAGTTCACCTAACATATAATCACCATCTGGCATTAATCCAGCTTGCATACAGTCAGTAACTAAAGCAATATGTTCATACCCTTTGGCACTAATCAAAGCCTTAATAGCTGCAGGTTCTACATGGTGTCCATCGCAAATTAATTCGGCGATAGTTAAATTCGATGAAAAAGCTGCTCCAATAATATTAGGGGTATGTTGTGATAAAGTATTCATCCCATTAAAAGTATGAGTAAACATTGTAGCACCAGCATCTACACAAGACATCGTTTCTTCATAGTTGGCACTAGAGTGTCCTAAAGAAACCACAACTCCCTCTTTTATAGCTTGCCTAGTAAACTCTTTAGCTCCCTTTCTTTCGGGTGCAAGTGATATTTTGATAAGCATATTTTTAGAAGCTGCTCGCCACTTGTCAAATTCTACAATGGAAGGATCAGTCATATACTTTGGATTTTCTGCACCACCATGCTCTGGAGTAAAGAAAGGTCCCTCAAAATGAATCCCCTGAATTTTAGCTCCTGTTTCTTCACCCTTATGTTCTGCTATCATTTGACAGATATGAGTCAAAGTAGACGAGGCTGCGGTAATAGTGGTTGGCAACCAGCTTGTTACACCAGCTTGTAGCAAGCCTTCTGATATTTTGTTAATACCATTCCAATTACTTTTCATCACATCTTCGTTTAATAACCCATGTATGTGTGTATCAACATATCCTGGAGCTACTAACTTATCAGCATATTCTTTAATGACAACATTAGTTGGTTTGTTTGCTTCTGGATAATAGAAACCAAAATTACCATCATCTTGAATTTCTAAATATCCTCCATTAGTAACATGATTTTTTAAGAAAAATTTTTTAGCATGTAAAAAGTAAGACATATTTTCTCCTTTAGTGTTTAGTTTATTAATATTAATTTTTGGTATTATAATAATGTAGTAAATATTTATAGTAAAGTATGTGAAAAAATGACTAGTGTTTTAAAAGACAATCAAAAGCAAAATTATTTGAGCGATTTATGCCAAGTTATTAAGAAAAAAGATTATTATGAACTAATCTTCAAAAATAATGAAATTGGCAAGTTATATATTATCAATGACGAAATTTTTAGACTGATTATCCAGCCTAAAGGTATAGAAGAGTTACCTTTAGTTCCTTTTTCGTGCACAAAAATCAAACAAAACCAAAAAGATTATTTTGAATTATCAAAGTTATTAATAACAGAAGAAACCTTTATTATTCGAAATCAACGTTATTCTTTACGTATCCAGAAAAAACCAGCCTTAATTAGTATTTTTGACGAACGTACTAATCACTATAGAATGAAACAAAAGCAACCGCTGCTCTTTCAAGATAATTGTACAACAGAAACACTTACCCAAAATGATAATGAATTCTACTTTGGATGTGGCATGCAAAATGGTCACTTTAGTCATAAGGGTAATACTGTACAAATTAAAAATACTAATCTGACAGGTTTAGGTGCCGTAGCTTGCCCAATCAATTTATTCTGGTCAACTGCTGGTTTTAGTGAGTTACGTAATACTTGGAGTAATGGTATCTACGATTTTGGACAACAATCACCCTCATATTCAAGTATAATGCATTTTTGTGAGATTTTTGATAATTTTTATATCTTAGGTGATAATCCTGCCAAATTATTGGCTAATTATTATCAAATTAGTGGTCAACCTCTATTTTTGCCTAAATTTGCTTTAAATCTTGGATATATCAGCGACCTCAGTTCAAAGAAGGCAGATGATACTTCAGATATAGCTATTAACAAGCAAAATTGGCTGACAGCGATCGAAGATAAAATTAAATTGTTTGCTAAAAAGGAATTTCCATTAAGTTGGATAATACCTGACTTTAAATCAAAAGCTACTTTCGACATAAACTCAACTAAAAATCTATCAGACTACAATATAAATTTTGGTAGTGAAAATTTAAGAGATAATGGTACATTTGGCATCATCCAGTTGCCTATGAATAACACTGATAATTTTGCAATAATAGATAACCTTCGCAATATGCATAATCAACTTGATCATCAAAATCAGAGAATCTGGTTAATGACTAATAATGGTTGGGCAGGTATCCATACATATAGTGCTACTGTTAACGGTGGCGTAGGTGGCGAATGGGAAGAGCTTTCTGCACAAATCACCAGTTTCTTAGGGCTCAGTCTATCCGGACAACCTAATTTTGGAAATGCACTAGATGGTGAATATGGTGGCGGAAATGCTCAAGTAAACCTCCGTGATTTACAATGGAAGATTTTCACACCACTCCTATTTAATATGGATGGCGAAGGAAATATTGAAAAAACACCTTTTGCTTTTAATAATAAAATCACCAAAATTAATAAGGCCTATTTCAACTTACGTAGACGTTTAACTTACTACATTTATAATTTGCTGAAACAAGCTCAAGATGGTTTTCCTATGATTAGACCATTGTGCTTTAATTTTCCACGTGAAACATATAACTACACTACTCGAGTTAACAAAGAATTTATGTTAGGAGATAGTCTACTAATAGCACCTATTACCAATGGTAGAGAAAATCATGAAGGATTATCAATTAAAGATAATATTTATTTACCTAATGATCGAACAGTCTGGATTGATCCATTTACTGGTAAAAAATTTCCGGGTGGCTTTTCTTACGACCAATTAACTTTTTCGTCATGGCATTTACCAGTATTCATCAAACAAGGAAGCATTATTCCTAATAGTCTTCGTGACGCCAATATTTTTCCATGTAATCAAGAAACAGCGATTTTATATGATGATGATGGCATTAGTAGACAATACCAAAATGAACAATTTGCGACAACTAAAATTGATAGCTCCTTACAAAATAAAACATTAGTTATATCTATTGCGGCTACACAGGGAGATTTTGACAAGTTAGATCTACAACAGCCTACCTACCTCACTATTTTTACTGATAATCATCCCCAAAATATTATTGCTACAAAAAATAATGAAGTCATAAATTTAGTAGAAACTAATGATATTGATACTTTAGATGACCAAACCTCTGGTTTTTCTTATATTGCTAATTTTAATTTATGGCCTGAATTTAGTGAATATACGAAATCTAACCATAATATAATTCGCATCAAACTAGTAAGTCAGAATATCAAACAAGATCATTTTAAATTAACAATCAATAATTTTACCTATTGTAACGATGTACAAATGCATGCGATCACGGATTCGACATTAATCATCCCTAAAGACTTTGAAATCGTGCCAAAAAGTGTTACATCAAAAAGTATGACCGTGCGTTGGTCAAATATACCAACACCTATCAATGATCATTTAACTGCAGATATTGAATTGAATGGAATTATCCACACTAATATAAGCGGGAATATCTTTACTCTACATGAATTACAATCTAACACAAAATATCATTTACGAATTAGAAATCGATATTTAAATAAGGTATCAGAATGGTCTGAAAATATTACTGGCAAAACCAATCCCGATCCTTTAGAATATGCAGTCAAAGATATCAAAATTTCTGCCAATTTAGAAAGTACATTAGAAATGCCTTTAGAAAGTCTGATTGATTTCTGCCCTGCTTCTGAATGGTTAACTACAGATAAAGTTACAGCAAATAATCCATTGATATTGACTATTAACTTTGACCAAATCTATAAACTCAGTCGCATGGTTTACATCCCACGTTCTCGTGATCACATAGGACATGTTTTAAAGATTCGCATTGCTATTTCAAAAGATGGTCTCAATTATAGTGAATGGAGTGCACCATATGATTGGAATGACGATGCAAAAAATAAAGTAATTGGTTTAAGAGATGTTGTTGCTAAAAGTATCAAATTACATATCACTGATGCTGTTGATGGTGTAGTTTCAGGCAAAGAATTATTATTCTTCAAAGCAAAATAAATTTTGAACTAATTTTAACGATAATAAAACCCCAATATATAACATAAGTTACATATAGGGGCTTTATTTGTTTACTAACAATTTACTTTTTTAATCCTTTAACTAAAAAAATTGTTGTTAAAGGGATAGTAAGTAATACTCCAACAAAAGAATATACGACTATCAAGGCTTCACTTACAAATAATTTATCATTAAGGATTTCAACAAGAGAGTAATTTAATCTCATAAACCAAATAAACAGTGGCAAAAAACTACCAAAAAAGCCAAATAATATAGTATTAATTGCAGTACCTAAAATATCATCACCCATTTGTTCTGCACTTTTAAAAATCTGGCGAATAGTAATATCTTTATCATGCCTTTTTAATTCTAAAATGCCAGCACTCATCGCTACACTTGCTTCCGCAATAGCACCTAAAGTAGAAAAAATCGCTACCACGATTGAAATTTGTGGAAAACTTATGCCTGCTTGTAATGACAGACCGACTAATTCTTCTCCAGATTGATCTCCAAAACCAGCAGCTTGAGCGACATATTCAAACATAATAATTAAAACAATTACAATACAACTAATCGCTAAAGCTGTTAAAAAAGAATTCCTCGCAACCTTATAGTCATGCGTTCCCAAATAGATAATTGTCGCTAATTTTAATGGTATAAATACGATAGCCACTCCTATAATATTAATACCCCATGAAATTAGTAAAGCAACTAAAATAATCAACAATGCATTAATAATAATACTAAGATAGGACTTTAATCCAGTTTTACCACCTACCAAAATCATTAAGCCTAATAAAAGCAATAGCAATAAAACAAATATATTATTCATATGCATTCCTCCTAATGTTTAGGGATAAATACGTAACAACAAAGTGCTGAAAAAATAACTGTTACTACTATTCCTATTGCTGACACTAAGCTCTGGAGAATACCCAATGATAAAGCAAATTGACATGTGTATATCAACGTATTATTATCACGTAACAATAAAATAGCCATTGGCAAAGACTCAGCCATAAAAATTAAAACCAAAACATTAATTAGTGGTCCCATAATTTCTTGACCTAATGTACGTCCACTGTTAAATAGTTCTTTAAAGGTAATATGTGGTTTATGTTGACACAAAGCATACAAACTCGTCACAATATCTGTAGCTTCATCCATAACCGCACCTAGCACACCTAGTAGCGTTTGAGCCAAAAATAATGCTCGTGGATCCTGAGTAGCATAAGCAACAGCTTCATATTTAATACCTTTTTCATTAGTAAGTCGCATCAACAAATAACACATACCAAAAGATATAAAAACACCCAAAAGTGTAGAAGCTAAAGTAACCAACATTTTTTTGTTACATCCCTGCACAATAATTAGAGATATAAATGCAAATAACACAACTGCAGTTCCATAAATAGCAAATATTTGCGTACCATTCTCCATAATGTCAAATTTGATGATAAAGTAAAATACTACACTATTCAAAATCATTGACAACAAAATACTAATACTATTGAAACCAGTTATCAAAATTAACAAACTAATCATCAAAAATATAGCAAAAACCACAATACCGTCACGTTTCGGGCTAACAATAGTTGGCTTATTTTTCACAAAAGACATGATAACCATCTGCTGACCATGATATTTTTGTGTTAAAACTTGAGAAGGTGAATAATAATTACTGATGGTATGAGTTTCACCTTTATGCTTTCCTGACAAAATTTTAACGTGAATTATCTGATGCCTAACCTCATCTTTATTTCGATATGTATCTTCTACTTTATTCACTAATTCATCATGAATATTAGTATCAATTATACGTCCTACTGGATGCGTTAGTCCTTTGGAAGAAAAGTATATCCACAGTGAACAAAACAAGCCTAACAGTAAAATTACCACACTTATGATTAATCTTTGTTTTTTGGACATATTACTATCTCCATCAGCTTTATTTTTGAATAAACTTTAACAAGGGATCCCACCAATGATGCTTATCCTTTAATTGCATATCAGCTAAAGTACGATGCATTGTTATATTTGGATGTTTTTGCTGATTTTCACGTGCTTTACGCAAAATTTCTTCATGAATTGTCTCTGCACTTTCTGAAGAATTAATAGGCTCAACTCCAGAAATATCTGGCATAGCTAAAATTTTAGGATCCACTTCTTTATCTTTTTTAGAATTTAAATCAATTAATAGTTGGCTATTTTGTTGTGAAAGTTGCTCCATTTGTGCCTTCAATCCACTTATAGCAACATTTTGTTGCTCAATCGTTTTTTGCAACATGCCTAATAATTGAACTACCTGTTTAGCATCAATCATATTATAGCTACTATTGACCTTGTTTACTTGTGGCATTTTATCTGAAGCATGAACTTCAAATAATTGGCTAATTGCCTCTTTATAGGGTAACTTTTTCTGATTAATCAATGTCAAGACTGTTTGTAATAACCTTACATTCTGAGGCGTGTACATCCTTGACTGCTTATTATTACGGACAAAATACATATGATTGCCAGTAACTTGTTCAATCTCAGATGAATATTTTCGCAAAGTAGCTACACTAATACCTAATTGTTTTGCTACTTGAGAAGTAACTAACATTTTTTCTTGCATATGCTGACCCTTTTATTAATAATTTTAATCGTGTTTATGTAATAAAGTTTTCTTATGTGCGTATCTATCTAAAGCATAATTTAACAATTTAGTAATTAATTCTGTATAAGAAATACCAACTTGTTCAAATAGTTTCGGATACATACTAATATTTGTAAAACCTGGTAAAGAATTTAGTTCATTGAAAATAACCTTGTTATCAGAACTCAACATAGAATCAACACGAGCTAGGCCTGAACATTCTGTCGCATGATAAACTTTGAGTGCTTGACGTCTTACCGTTTCTATAATTTCAGATGGTAACGCAGCTGGTATTTGTAACTTAGAAGTTGAATTATCATTATATTTATTTTCATACGAATACCAACTACCTTGTGCATTAGTTATTTGTCCCACGCCTGAAACAATCGCATCATCATTACCTAAAACCGCAGTTTCTACTTCTGTTCCTTTAATAGTTTCTTCTACTAAAACTTTATCATCATATTTAAATGCTTCAGCTAAAGCTGCTTTATAATCTGACGCCGAAGTTACGTGACTAATGCCAACTGAAGATCCTTGGTTTGATGGCTTGACAAATAAATCTGTACCTAACTTTTGAGATACATAATCATAGCTTAGTTTTTCATTCTTAGCATCATTGTATTCAAAACGTTTAATAGAAATCCAATCAGCTACTGGTACACCCGCACGCTGAGCCATAATTTTATTTAACTCTTTGTCCATAGTAATTGCTGCTGCCAAAACATCATCACCCACAAAAGGTTTGTCTAAAATACGTAGCAGGCCCTGTAAACATCCATCTTCTCCTAAATTGCCATGAACTATTGGGAAAAACACATCTATTTCTGGTCGACAAGATAATTCAATTACATTCGATATATTAGTTACATTATGGGGATTTTCTATTTGATAACTAGGATCCTCCAAAACCTTACGAGAATCAGCATCACTAGCTAAAAAACCAGTATTTGTAATCCACATTGGATAAACATCATACTTTTCTTTGTCAATGGCCTTATATATATTGCGACCTGAAATAATTGAAACTTCATATTCAGATGAGTTTCCACCAAAAATTAAACCAACCCTGATTTTTTTATTCATTACACTTCTCCTTATCATCTTTAGAACCCTATTATAAACAATGCTACCACATTTTGAAATTTTTTATTTAAATTGAAGTAGAAAATCACGATAAATACTATCTGTAGTAAAAATATACACTGATTAATATACCTCATTTTGTCAAAATAAAAAAAGTTGTTAAAAAAGTATAAAATATACGAAATTTTAGTTATTTATAGTTATAATAAAGACTATGAAAAGGAGCTAAATCATGCGTCTTAGAATAAAAATAACATCTTTTTTTATTACTGCTTCTATTTTGATTTCAACTTTAGCTGGAACTACAGCTAATGCTGCAGGCTTTACTAAAAAAGATTTAAATAATATTCACAGAATTCAAGAGCAATATGCATTATTACCAAAAATGCGTTACAATCAAAAAAATATCTATCATAAGGAACCACATTTATCGGAACCTTTTGATCCTGGTATACTATCTGCAGGATACATATCCAGCCAGCTAGCATATATTAATTATTATAGAAGTATGTTTGGTTTAAATAAAATCAATACTGACAGTACTAATAATGATAATGCACAAATAGCAGCCAGTGTAATGGCTGCTACACAAGCTAGTCCTTTTGTTAACCAACACGGTTTACCATCGTTAGTCAAGCCACCCTTTATTTCCGATATGTTTTGGAATATTGCCAAAATTGTTACAGCTAGTTCTAACCTAAACTTTAATATAAATAATCAAACAGCAGGAGAAGTAGTTACCGACTTGTTAACAGATAGATTTAACCTAGATGGTTCTGATACTGGACACCGAGCATGGTTGCTATCTACTAAAATATCTAAAACTGGTATAGGAGCAGCTTATGGTGATAATGGTTATCGCTACTCTGTTCAACAAGTAGCTTTCGCTGCAGATTCATATGCAGCACCATGTCAAACTTCAGTATTATATCCTGCAAGTAACCTCTTTCCTATCGAATTATTACAGGGATCTAATATCGCATGGTCTCTCTATCTATCAGAAAAGAGAATTAATCATTTGCCTAAAATCACCATTACAGACTTAGATGATAATCAAAGTTACAAAGTAAATCATGTTAACAATTTTAGTAAACAAGGATTTGGTTATTTTTCTACTATTATTACCTACTATCCTGCAAATATGCCTTTGATTTTGGGACACCAATATGAAGTTAACATACATGGACTGTATAAATACACATTCAAACTATTTAGTCTAGATCCTACTAAACCACTACCTTTAGATACAGATGATAGTAACAAAAATAAGCATCGCAACAATGCTCAAAAAATAAAATCAGCTTTGCTTAGCAAAGCTGAAAAATTGCGTGATTCTTTAAATAAAGATCGGGCAATGAACATTAATTTATTTGGTAAATCATATCAAGATGGCAAACAATTTTATAATTTAGGTGCACAGCAATGGTTTCATGATTTCTTTGTAGTTGATGTGCCTGATTTAACAGCTGGCATTATTGATATTACAGAGAAAACTATTGATAAAAATATATACACTAGCCCTTACAAGCAATACAGAAGAAACACATTTACTCAACTACAAGCTGGTAAAAGCTATGCCTATGGTCAAATTATTCAAATCAACAAAACGAATTGGTATTACCTGGGACCACATCGTTGGTTCAGACAACAAGTATCTAGACATGCTTTATAAATGGCATAATCATGCTATATTAGCATAAAATTTAAAATATATGATTAAATATATTGTTTAAAACCATATTTCGATATTCTATCGGAGTATGGTTTTTTGCAACAACAAACATATGTCCCTCTACTTCAGGATTATCCGACATTATAACAATGGCACCTTTATTTTCATGAATAATATTACTTTTAAGATTCTTAGAGATAATATTACAAAAAACGCAATCTTTAAAACTATCACTTCATTCTAACAATTACTTTATCAATATTTCTATCTTCTATATCATTCATAATAGCATTTATGTTTTCACTAGATACAACGCTTATACATAATCTACTTATTAATTTACTACCATGAAGATCTAATATGTTTTTGGCGTATTTAAAATCTTTTTTCGTAAATGATCGAACTCCCAATATAGTTATTTCTTTTTCAAATAACCTTCTAACTTTTAATGTTGGAGAATAGTCCTCTGGAAAAACACCGAAACAAATAAATTCTCCTTTTGGTCTAATCATTCCTAATGATTTTTCTATAGTTTCCGACTGTTTAAAACCTATACACTCAAAAGCTATATCGTAGTAATTAAGCGATACTTTTTCCGTCAATTTATATAAATTCGATATGGTTAATTCCTTATTATTCCAAATTCCAGATCTGCACATAACATCTGGCTTGATACCTAACAAATTTAATCGCCATACTAATATTTTTGCTATACTACCATTGCCTAATACAATAACTTTATAATTAGATAAAATTTTTATCATTGACATACCATGCAGAACAACTGCTAAAGGATCTGTAAATATATACTTAATATCTGGTTTTTCTATATATTCTAGATTAGTAGATGGAACTCGTAACCAACCTTGAAAACCACCATTCACATTAGTCCCTATAGCCTTTTCTTTGCTACATAAATTTTCATAACCATTTAGGCAACTATAACATTTACCACATGTAATATTTGGATTTATTACAACAAATTTTCCGTTATCCATATCCTTTCCAATTATTTCATGTCCTAAATATTTAATAGGTGGATCATCTAATTTTTGCTTATCTGATCCACAAATACCTACATAATTAACATTTATTAATCTCTTAGTTATATCTTGAGATAGAGGGATAGTATCACTTACATTAATTTTCAATATTGCCATGTCTGTTCTCCTGAGATACGGTAAATAAACATCTCATTTTTGCTAGAAAATGCAGTAAACCTAATTTGATGTTTAAGATCTTTTAATTGCTTTCGCAAATTAATAATCGCTTTTGCTTTACTATCTAGGTTCTTTGTTTCCACTTCACCTATATAGTCAATATTAATTGGAGCTTCTTCCAAAATTTTTTGTATTTGAAGCTGTTCATTATTAAATGCAGGAAAATTATTATAAATGGCATAACCGGTACTTATTCCACGATTATAGTGAAAATCATTTAATCTATAAAACAAATTATTAACAAACTGAATATCTGTATCTGACTTCCTTCTAAAGAAAGTTAATGTTTCATGACAATCATTAATCAAAGTTGAAAAATCTTTGTTATTTACCTTTCTAAAATTAAACAGCATTTGAAATGTCATAAATTGATGCCCGCTTTCTTTTAAATATTCTTTTGTAACATAATTGGCTACCATCATCATTTTTTGAAAATTATTTAATTTTTCAACTCCTACTAATCTTTTTTCACTCCAAGTCAGCTTCTCATTACCTATCTGGTTTTTCATTTTACCTATTTCTTTAATTACAGGATCATTAAGTATGCTTTCAATGGCAGAATTCATTTTTATTGTTTCTAAATAATCTTTCATCTTCAAATCAGTCACTGATTGATTATTTAAGAGTTGCCCAATTTTCTTGTTTAGCAATTGTTCGCTTGCTCCATCACAAATATTATGATGACAAATAATTACTAATTCAATATTTTGGGAACTAGTTCTAAAAGACAAAATTTTATACAAATAGTTTCTTGTTAATTTAGATAAAATTTGGTTTTCATATTTTCCAATTTTCTTATTTATATAATTAACTTGCTTTTCTTTAGACAAATATGTTATATCTTCGATGTTACTTCTTATATTAAGATCTGTATAAACCGTACTAATATAATTTCCATCAGTAGTTTTAATAATTTTCGTACGAAAAGCTTCTGTTGTATATATTAATCGAGTAATTAATGTTTTTGTTTTACTCCCTACTAGATCATCTTGGATAGAAAATCTAACTACAGTAAAACTTGGAAGTTTAATAGTAGTATATACTTTTTGAAATATTGAAGATTCATAGTTCCTATCTTCGTTTATTTTTCCACCATCAACAACCGTTTCACAATTGTTTTCGTTGTTAAAAATTGAAATATCATTGATTTTAATTTCTTTGAATAAAGATAAGTTATAAAGATGCTTTTGCAACTTGTTTTCAACATTTTTATCATTTGAATATATAATCAATTTATCTTTATCAATTACGTAACGTTCTGTTATCTTTTTCAAAATTTGTTCAATATTATTGAATTTAAGCTTAGATTCATCTTTAAAATAACGTTTTATTTTTTCAACTGTTGGATGTTCATATAAAAAACCTGTTGGTATTTTCGAATGGTAATGTTTTTCTAGCATAATTTCTATTTCAACGGTCATCAACGAATCAATACCAAGATCAAAAATATTGTCATTTTCGGATAAATTAGAAATATCACAAATTTGTTCAATTTTACTTATTAATTTATCTTCAGTATCAGAATTATTAATGGGATTAGAAAAGGTCTTTAACAACGTTTTTCTATCAATTTTTCCATTTATAGTTAAAGGAAACTCTGAAACTCTGTACCACCGCTTAGGAATCATATATTTCGGTAGTTTTTCTGAAATTTTCAGTTTAATACTGTTAGAATCAACTATAGAATGCTTAAACGTTGTGTAAATACACGTTAATATCCCCTTATTCATGACAACTAAACTGTCAATCACTTTATCAACTTGATTAATTACACCTTCAATTTCACTTGGCTCTACCCGAATACTATTTATTTCTAATTGAAAATCTTTTCTTCCAACAAAAATAATATTATTCATATCTTGGTCATATTTTACAAGATCTCCAGTTTTATAAAATCTTTCTCCATCTAGCTCAACAAAGCTGTAGCTATTTTTTCTTTTTAAATTCAAATAGCCTTTGGACACTCCATATCCACCAATAAGTAATTCAAAATTTTTTCTTTTCTGAGGTAACAACTTAATAGTAGCGTTAGGAAATGGGCGTCCGATAGGTATCTTTCCTTGTAATATGTCTTTCATAGTAACTTTATGATATAACGCATAAACTGTTGCTTCTGTTGGACCATAACAATTATATACTTTCCCACTTTTTACAAGCTTTTTAAGTCTCTTTGCCAAAGAAACAGGAAATTCTTCACCTGCAATTAATAGGAATGATAAACTACTCTCGTCAAGAAGATCTAGTCGGCTATTATCCATGACTTGTAATGTAGATGGTGCCGCACATAAATGAGTAATATGATATTTCTTTACATAAAGTGGTAAGTTTTTTAAATCTTTTAATTGTTCTGCTGAAAGTAATTGAAGAACCGCTCCTTGAGAAATCCATCCATATAATTCAGAAATTGATACGTCAAATTGTAAAGCTGTATTTAATAAGTAAGTTGAATTTTGGGAACTTGGGAAACAAATGTTGAAAGAATGAATAAATGACTCTAAATTATCAAAAGATACTTCTACCCCTTTAGGGTTACCTGTGCTTCCAGATGTATAAATAATATAAGCAGTATCATTTTGACGTCTAGACATAACTGTAGGCGTTTTATCCTTGATTGTCATACTTAGTAGATCTTTTATTGTAAACATATTTATATTATTATCTATCAATAGATAATTCTGATTTGTAAGTACCAATTTAGCACTCAAATCTTTTATAATAAAATTAATACGTTTTTTGGGCGATTTAGGGGAGATGGGAACATATACGGCACCCAAGAATCCAATAGCATACACTAAAGCAATTGCATCTATAGAAGGCTCCACTATTACAGGAATTTTATCTCCATTTTTAACCCCCAGGTGTAGTAGTACATTTTGAATTTTACCTACTTTTTCTAATAATTGCCTCCCAGAGTAATCATTATTACAATCCTTAACAACTACTTTTGGACTCTGCTTTAAATTCAATAACTGTTCAAATAGACTCATAATTGTTTACCCCTTAATGCATTTATTCTATCTAATAATTTACCCTTTTGTACATATAACTTTGCTTGTTCATACGCTACTCTGATATTTTTATACACTCCTGCAGTAAGCAAAATACCAGCAGCGTTCAAGCATACTATTTTCATATAGTCCGTAACTTCTGTACTTTTTATTTCTGAAATAATTTTATTTATATTATTAGTTATATTATTTGTTGACCTTGCATTATTTAAATCAGCTTTGTCAAAAGTAATACCTTCTAAAATAATTGTTGAATTATTAGAAGATTCAAAAGTCAGCTTAGAACCACTGCTAAATGTTAATTCATCTAAATATCCTTCGTTTAATTTTGTACTAGATATTGATATATTGCCTCCAATTCCATATGATCGCAATAAATTAAGAGCCTTGTTATGATAATTAGAACTTAATCCAAAATATATATTTTGGCATGATATGGGCGACATTAACCCCGGCAAAGCATTACTTAATGGAGATATTGTTAACTGTCGTCCTCCATAGATTGCATCAAACTTGGGAATCAAATTTTCTATAGAAAAAAATGCAATAGAATTTTTAGAAATAAATGCCTCAGCTTTAGTTATAGAATTAGTTATTGGAAGTTTTAAATATTCAAGCAAATCTTCTGAACCTAAACGTGAAGTAACACCCTTGGAAGTTGGTTTAACGATTACTGCTCCTAATCCCGAAGCTACAATTGTAGCTAAAGTTGTAATATTCAAAGTTTTATAATATTTTTTTCCAGAACCCGCTACGCAAGTAATATTAGGATATTTAGATAAGGAAACTGAGAAAGGATTATAATGATTAATTCTAATTATTACATCAATCAAAGTTTTTATGTCTTTACTCGGCATGTTTACAAGTTCTAATCCCATTAATAAAGAACTTAAGAATGCATCTGAATATTTTTTATCACTTGACATTAAATAATAAAGAATATCCTTTAGTTCTAAAATGTCATATTTTTTGTCATTTACAATTTGCTGTAACTGTTTACTAATTAAGTTAACTTGGTTAAATTTATCATTCATACCACATATCTCTAATTTCTATTACTCTTTTTAATAATTCTTCTTTATCTACAATCCATCCTACATTTTGGTTTTTATAATCTGAATGAACCTGCTTTGCTTTTTCTTCGGATATATCCATTAAACCTTTCATTAATTGATAGTTTACATTTAGTTGAAGAGGCATCTCATCTTCTTTTTTATTCATAATTTTATGTTCTATTTCAAAAGGCGTATTTTGAATACTTAAAGAGGATTCTGTAAAGCTTTTCGACATCTTAGGAAAGCCATTAAAACCTCTAATTAAAGGCGAATATAAAGCATATATTTTTTTGGAATCTAAAACTTTAAATTCTTGTTTCATTAAATCCATAACTTGTTTTGACGCTCTAACGTATTTATGTTCATCAAGTCCTAAAAAAACTACTATATTCGTAAAATTATCCATTAATAATGGTTCAATAAAATCTGCACACATTAAAGATAACGAATATTTTCTATTAAACGTCATTTTAGATTCAACTTTGTTATCTTTAACATATAAGTCGTGCAAATCTTCTTCAGATTCATCAGCAATTTCATCTTTAAAATACCCTGCAATCTTTGCTTGAGTCAAAAATACACTTTTATCACTTTGAGCTCTTAGTATACCTGTTTGAGAATTGAAACCTAATTTTAATATAAAATTTCTATATTTTTCCTTTAAATGCTGTGTTTGTGTCCATGAAATATGTCTGCCTGTATACGCATCTATATCTCCCAACACTATTTGAACTTTATTGCCTCCTCGTTGTAACTTAATAGCACGAATTATTTGTGATATTGTACCCATATGTGGAACACCAGAGAGACCTATTCCTGTTGTAAATAGAGTATTTTCACAGTTAACTTTCCTATTTTTTAAAGAATGGTAACTACATAGCCACATTAATTGCATTTCATTTTTAGAAATACCTGGCAATTGAAAATCAATCTTATTAAACAATAAAGGATTATAACTGTACTTTTTTATCACTTCTTTGTAATATTCTTCATCGAACTTCATTTATTTACTTCCCTTAAATCTGATCAAAACTTGAGCTACAATGGAAACAATTATTATCCCAATACCAATTATTATGTAATTTTCTATCAAATAAGCTTTTGAATAATACGAAAATACTGCTGTTCCTATAGGCATAAAAATAATGGCAACAGTAAAGACTACACTAAATACTCTCCCCAGATACTTATCATTTACTTTTGTTTGGATTATGCTAAAAAAATCAACATTGTATGCTGTCAGCAACATATGAAATAAAAACATAAAAACAAAAACTGTTAATAAGGAATGATACCATTGAAACAATAAATAGATTCCTGCGATGCTCAATCCACAAAATGTTAATAGATTAAGCAAATGACTAATAGAATCATTTTTTGTCAATTTGGGACTAATAATTCCTCCGATAATTCCACCTAAAGATTGACTTACTAATAAAATAGTATATGTACTATTTCCTGTTCCAAAAGCTTTATTAACAAAAGGAAAAGAGTAATTATATCCAGCTAAGAAGAAATTAACAGCTGATGAGACAATAAGTAATATTGCTACTTGTGAATTTTTAGTAATGTATTCAATACCTTCAATAATGTTCTCAATAATTTTATTTTTTATATGCCTAATATTTTCGTCACTTTTTTTATGGATTACTTGTAAACAGTTATTTAGAAGTGCTGATATTAAAAAAGATATTCCATCTATCAAAAGTGCTCCACCTATCCCAAAAACTTTATAAGCAATCAATGAAATTACTGGCGAACTAACACTAACAAGTTGATTACAAATTTCTAAATTAGAATTTACTTTTACTATTTTATCTTTGTGAACTGTATTTGGAATAATTGATTTATATGCCGGTGATCTAAAAGATGAAAGTATAGCTAGTATTATATTTACCAATATCATTGCAAAAACAAAAAATTTGGTAGGATATACTATACTTAAGACTAAACATGCTACACCAGCTATTAAATCAGTTATGGTAATAATTTTTTTTCTATTATAGTTATCAGCAAACACTCCACCAAACACATTTAATACAATACCGGTTATTGATTCCGTTATTTGATATACAGTAAGTATTTTCTGACCTTTTGTACCTAGAGATGCTATCCAAGTATTATTACTAAAGTCAAAAAAATTATCTCCAATATTAGAAATTACCTTAGCACTAAGCAAAAGGAAAATATTTTTTCTTTCTTTTTTCATTTTTAAACTTCCTAAATTTTTAATTTTCTATTTTAAAACAACT
Source organism: Lactobacillus iners DSM 13335 (assembly GCF_000160875.1). GTDB lineage: Bacteria > Bacillota > Bacilli > Lactobacillales > Lactobacillaceae > Lactobacillus > Lactobacillus iners. The sequence continues at coordinate 112,193 of NZ_GG700805.1, read as the reverse complement.
GGGAAAAGCCACCAATCCATAATTTTCACCTCTTTTCAATTACTTATTATTTGGCATAATAACACTGTTTATTTTCAATATTAATTTATGTTTCTTATCAGAAACTATTTTTTATGTTAAGAATATCGAAAATTTTAAACAGTTAAATATATTGAAAAAATATCTGGGTAGTTAGTTATACTGAACGATGTCTCTAGTTTATTCGAGGCTTAGATGGCAAAATACTTTTACTTAGCACATATTAAATAAAAAATTAAATATTATAATCAAATACCTTTTGACAGAAGAATGAAAAAGGCTAACACAAATAAAACAAAAAAGTGAGACTATATCACATTTTATTGGTGATATAACCTCACTTTTCTTAAGAGACACTACAAATTTTATGCTTCAAATAAAAAACATAGATTATCGTTTTACTATTAAATTGGCCAATTTTCTACGCCTTCAGTACAACCCAGCTTTAGTAAGCTTTCTTTTATATTTTTTGCTTCTTCTACCTGATTATTAAATAAGTAATAATAATACTTACCCGATACAGTGTATAAAAACATACGTGAGCTTTTGGGTAAGAATTTTAAAAAATTAATGCACTTCGTTGTATTATTATCTAAATGTCTATTATAGGTATATTTCCAATGTAAATAATTACAACACAAAATGGCGTATCTTTCTATCATATTCGGGGATTCTATTTTCATTCTATTTAATCTAAAGAAGAATAATTGCATCTCCAATTCTATTTCTTTTGGTGGAAGAATCATCATAGCAGAACCAAATAGTCTTAACATATCTAAATTCAATATCCAATTATCTGTCTTACCAAACTCTTCAATAATTGTTTTTTTAAATTCTAAACTAAGACTATCTAGCTGATCTTTTAAGTAATGAACTGCAATTATAGCACGTTGCTCAAATAGGGGATTCGTACCTAACTTCTTGATTTCTCTCAAACATTCTTCTGCGTCATTAATTTTATGATTATTAAATGCTACAGCCATTCTTTGAGAGAGCATATTCTCTTTCAAAGACTCTTTTGAAGAATAATCTTTTTTTATTAAAGATATAAAATAATCAATATCAATGTCATTTTCTAACAATATTTTTATTAAAAGACATGAACTTAAATTTTGTTTGCCATGGATTACTTTAGAATATGTACCTTTTCCAATTATACCTTTTGACATTTCTTCCTCAGTAAGCATTCTATTATGCTGTATGAATTTTAGTGCTTCTCCAATAGTCAATTTATGTGCTTCTCATTCTAATAAAATTTTCTTGTAAAATATATTGTTTAAAACCATATTTCGATATTCTATCGAAGTATGGTTTTTTATACTGTTTTGATTCTAACATGGCTGTCATAATGAATGCCTTAATTTTACACGTATGGCATATTACTTTTAGAACAATTCATTAAAAATATTATCTTGCTGATAATACTAAAATTTTACTTTTTCAAAAAAATCACTGGTATTATTAGGTTTCGTTTCAAAATTTGGCCATGCATTAATGCCATCATTCTTCTTTCTCGGAATAACATGAAAGTGAAAATGTTTAACAGATTGACCTGCAGCTACACCGTTAGCACTCAATAAATTATATCCATCATATCCTTGGGACTTTAGTCTCTTTCCTAATTCATTTAATATTTCACCAATATAGTACCAAGAACTCTGATCTGCCAGTTCCAATGTAGGAAAATGCTTTTTTGCAAAAACAAGCATATGTCCCTCTACTTCAGGATTATCCGACATTATAACAATGGCACCTTTATTTTCATGAATAATATTACTTTTAAGATTCTTAGAGATAATATTACAAAAAACGCAATCTTTCAAAATATCGCCTCATTCTAACAAGTATTTTATCAATATTTCTATATTCTATATCATTCATAATAGCATTTATGTTTTCACTAGATACAACACTTGTGATGATTTTTAATCATATAATTTTAATTAACCCATTACAACTTACTAGTAACTTGACTTATTACTGTACTAATAACAAACAAAATAGCCGCTACAAACACTAGCTCCAAAAAGATTCCACTAGCTATTTCTAAAAATAATCCCAGAATATTCCAGCTTTCAACATTAAATATTAATGGTAAAGCTGCTAACAATATAAAAATCAACATTATCATCAAACTAGAGATTGATATAGCAACCGATGTTAAATGTATTAAGCTACGACCCTTTAATATACTTATATACTCTTTTAGTAAAGCGAGGGCTATAAAAACACACGTGATGATAACAACCACGTTAATTATCAAAAATAAAGTATGCAAATTAGCTAGCAACATTGAATCATTTAGATTAAAGCTATAAATTATAAAATCGTTGGCTTGATTACCACACTTTTTTAACTTTTTTTGAACCTCAATGGCTCCCGATGAAACATTACTATCAAATTTATATATTTGCTTTTTAATTTTATGAGCTATTTCCGAATTATCAGTTTTAAACCAACCCAATCCTATCACATAATCGACCAATTCTCGAGCCATCGGTTGAGTCTGCTTACTATTTAATAGAGCACTATTAGTTTCTTTCTTTTCAACTTCAAGTACATTTGCTAAATTATTAAATTTTTTATTAATCTGACGATCGACAATAACATAATTACTTTCTTTAGCTAATTGCTTAGTCATAAAATAGGGATTCATAAAAGTTAAGGTACTAAATAACAAAGTAACTAACAAAAAGGTCAAACATTCCACCATTCGCTTATAATGTTTTGTCTGCGTGACACTTAACTTAATCAATTCCACTCTAGAATCTTCATTCATGTATTCCTTATTCCTCTTCTAAAAACATCGAATTGATAATTTTGAAAACTTTATTCATATCAAAACGCACAATCATATCATGTCCCTCAGTAATTGCTTCATTAATCTCTTGGTCGGAAGAATTTAAAAAGGTAGTCATAAATGATTTAACCATGATATTGGAAATATCTTCTGCACTCAAATTAAGTTCTTTACGTTTAAAGTATAAATTAGTTCCCCCAGAAACTACAAATGACAAACCCACTTGTACCTGTTCATTAGTACCTAATTTATCTTTAATTTTATTAGCAACTAGCCAATCATCCAAAATATTGTCCCATACAGTTTTATTATTGCGATCTTTCAAGATACTCTCTAAAATTTGTGATATTCCTTTATCTGTCATTCCTATCTGTAAAATCAGATAAATAAAGGCTTTAACCTTGGCAAATTCATTAATACTATAAAAACTCGCTTGTGGCAAGTTACGCAATATTGTTGTTTTAAATCCTATAATAATTTCTGTAATTAATTTATTTTTATGTGGATAATAAGATTGCAACAATGATTTCGAAATATTCGATCTTTCCGCAATCATCTTTAAGGAAACATTTTTGATACCTTTTTCACGAAGCAATGCAAATGTACTACATAATATTGCTCGACGTCTTTTCATGTTTTTTTGTCTAGCCATAATAACTTATTACCTTACCTTTTTCCGTATATAAATATACTATCTGTATTAAGTATATATTCTTTTGTACACTTTTGGAGTAAAATATAATAAATTTTTAGTAAAAAAATAAGGGAGCATGAGCAACAACACTACTCAACGCCCCCCATTTGTTTATTAATGGTGTATTCTATTTTGTTCATCAAAAATTTGATGAATAGATTTATCATTGTAGATATAATCTATACCTTTGGCAAGCAATCTATCTACAGATAACCGTACTATCCTATCAGGATATTTTTTATGCTCTATAGTATCAGTTACAACTATTTGTTCCAAATTTAATTGATTTAAAACATCAATAGCATTTTGAGATAACAAGGCATGAGTTGCAGCCACGTACACTTTTTTCGCACCAGCTGCCAATACTGATTTGGTAGATGACGATATTCTAGAACCAGTATCAATCAAATCATCTACAATAATTACAGTTTTATCCTTAACATCACCTATCATATCATGCACTTCAGTATCATAACGAGCACCTCGTTGATCAACAATAGCTATTGGTGCATTGAAATATGAACCAAAGTTCCTTGCCAATTTAGCACCTGAATGATCTGGAGAAACTACCACTACGGAATCAGAATCTCTATCTACAATACCATTATCTAAAAAATACTGAGCAAGAATTGGTAAAGCATGAAGATGATCTACAGGTATATTGTAAAATCCTTGAATTTGAGATGCATGTAAATCCAAAGCAACTACATCATCAATTCTAGTTAATTGTAGCAAATTAGCCAATAATTTAGCAGTAATAGGCTCACGAGATCTATTTTTAGTATCTTGACGAGAATAAGCCATATAAGGAACAACTACTGTCACACTGTGTGCTGAAGCTCTATTTAAAGCATCCAAAACAATCATTAGTTCCATGAAATTCTCATTGACTGGATCTTGAATAGATTGAATAACATAAACATCACAGCCTCTAACAGTTTCTGTAATATTAACTTGAATTTCACCATCACTAAAATGCTTAACAGCTGTCTCAAGTAACTCTTTATTCAAAGCTTTTGCAATACGCTTAGCCAATGTCTGGTTGCCACCCAACCCAATTAACTTCATTGGATGTAATAATTCATGTAATTCTTCTTTGTTCATTTACTTATCCCTCTTCAAAATATGATGATCTCTATATACACAATTATTATAACTAAAAAATGCTTGTTTTAAAAATGAATAATAACACTTATTTGCAAAAGTCTTTAATTAAATCTATACACTTTAAACTATGTATCAAATAACTATCATGTGTTTGTCTTGGCATCACAATCAATCTACCATTATCAATCAAATCACTATAAGCCCTCACATGATCTACTTTAACCCAATCTTTTTCACCTACTACAGCTAATGTGGGGATAGTTATACGTTTTAAATTATTAAGATCGAAGTTAAAATCTACATTACGCGGATGATCTATTTGTTTTCGATGTACAAAATGTCGCAAATTACTAATCACAACATGCACAGAATCAATACCATCGTCATTTAAATATGTACCTGCAACAATTAATTTTTTTAACATATTAGGATATTGACTCGCCAATGCTAAAGCTATATTACCACCTGAACCAAATCCTAGTACATATGGCTTTTTGATATTAACTTTTCTAATAAAAGAAGCCATATCTTCTGCATCAGTTTGATAATAATGTGTGCTTTCCCCTTGGCTCATTCCATATCCACGTAAATCTGGTACATATACAGTATATGACAATGATAGCGGAGCTATTAATTTATCAAAAATAGATCCATCTTGAAAATAATCATGCAATAAAATGATAGGATGCCCTGTTCCAAACTTTTGATAATACAACTCAATGTCATTAATTTTAACTTTCATTTTTCTCCCTAATAGCTAAATCTAAATTATTAATTATTCGTAATCTTGTTAGGCATTTTTCTTCTAATTTTCTTTTTTTCATGACGTAAACTCTTTAAAATTTTGTGCCATACTCGATATGTTGCTCTAACGTTGTCTGGTATGTATTTCAATCCTGATGTTACATGGATCAAGCTATCGGGTCTTTGCCAATAATGATAATAGGGCTTAGATGTGAAATAAACGCCGTCACTCAAAGAAACATATTCTATATTGAAGACCTCATCTTCCATAAAGGCTATATCACCCATAAATTTAATATTGTGTTTACGCACAACATCCAAGCGATAACACTTATTCCATGTATATCCCTTAACAGGTGATGTAGATACATTGGCTATTTTAAAATATGCTTCTTTCTTAGTTAAATGACCGCTCTCTCTTTTCGGGTCAATACTTCTACTCTTTTTTTGCTTCTCTTTATCTATCCAATAACCACAAGATATAAGCGAAACATGAGGATAGCGTTTGAATGAATTGATAAAGAAATCTGTATAATCTGGATCTACCCAATCATCACCATCATGGAAAGTAAAATAAGGTGTATCAACATGAGCTAAGGCTACATTTCGAGCTGCAGCAACACCTTCATTGGCCTTATTAATCAGTTTAAAGTATAAAAATTTATCACTATAACTTTCAGCTATCTGTCTAGTTTTATCTTTAGAGCCATCATTAACAATAAGTAATTTAAAATTACGATTTTTTTGGTTAAGCAATGCCTCCAGAGCCCTACCTATATACTTTTCAACATTATATACAGGCATAATAACTGTCAGTTGTGGTAAGTCTAACATAAACAATTATCTCCTTTTCTCTAAATGATTATATCATCCAGCAAACAAATTACATAATATATATTTATTTAAAAGCAAAAATATGTATAATATTTGGTTATAAAGTGCTTCCATTTTTAAAAGGAGTAAATAAAATGAAAAAAATTAATTTATCTATCATCGCCTTTATTAGTAGTCTATTACTGATATTAGCAGTTAACACTAAACGGGTATCTGCCGATGATAATTCTATAATGACACTAGGTGTATCATTAACACCTAATCAAAAAAAGGGAACTATCAATACTTTAAATAGAGCAAATAATGGCGAAAATTGTAAAATAGTCACAATTAGTGGTAAAGATCTTGTAAAATATCTTAATCCAACAGGGGCCAATTTTAATAACAACTCAGGTGTTTGGTCAAGTGCTTTAATTCAAAGACAAGGTAATGGAAATGGTATTAACGTGCATATCCTACCATATAATGGCCACAATAACATCACAACAATTACGACAAATCAATATAAAAATGCAGCTATTACTGCGGGCATTAGTGATGCTAATATTTACGTGACCTCAGCTATTCCTATTGATGGATCTGGTGCCTTGGCAGGTGTGTATGCTGCATATGCTAAAAATGGCATTCATTTGAATCAAGAACAAATCAATGCAGCACAGCAAGAAATAAACACATTAAGTAACATTACCCAACAAAACAAAGATAAAAAAGGCTATTCTGATGCTCAATTAAATAATGCTATCGCAGGAGCTAAAGCAGAAATGGCAAAAAAAGGCAATAATTTAAGTGATAATGATATCCGTATTATTTTAAATAATCAATTAAATATCAATCATTTAAATAATATTCTAACTAGCCAACAAAAAGAGCAAATTATTCACTTGCTAATAGAAATCAAAAAATCTGGTGCACTTAATAGTAAAAATTTCCAGCAACAAGCAAGTAAATTAGCGGCTCAAATTCAAAGTAAAGCTAAAGATATTTTTAACAAATTAAATACTCAACAAAACCGTAATTTTATCCAACAAATTATTGATGCTATTGTTAACTTTTTCAAGAGTTTGTTTAAATTTACGATTATGTTAGACAAAATAAAATAAAAAAAGATATTAGTCACATCAAAAGCCCATAAAAAAGTGAGATACAACTACAAACCTTTGTATCTCACATTTTGATTTCTTCTTCAGTTCACGTTACTATTTTAATACCTAATTAATTAGCTTTAAAATTGTTAGAAAAGCGTGCAGCTACAAAGTCTGGGTTTGTAGTCTAGCGTACAGCTCAACTTTGAACGCTAATTCAAAGTTGGGCTTTTTTCATTTGTATTCAATTTTAGCTTTTTATTATAAAACAATTGAATCTTTAAGAAAATAGTTAAATTAAAAATCAGCTAATAGCTGTCCTTATACATGGTTTACAATGGCAGTACCTCGACAAGATGACAGAAAAGAAGCTGATTATATCCGCTGTTTAGCCTTTGATAAATTGGCTAATGCCATTTATCAGCACTGTGCTAAAGTACAACAATTTCTTTGTAAAGGTAGATTGCAAGTGTCTACTTCAATGGATGAAGCAACTAAACAAGTTAAGTATCATCACACAGTGGTAGTATCAAGCATTAACTTTCTGCACGATCCTAATATATCGTCTCCATCTATTTATTTTTTCAAAACTATTATTATGCTTATCACGAATACAACAATTAGACTTCCATATACAGAGCCAAAATATACAAGAGGTGTCATATCAGTTTTTATTACTGTTAAATATAAAACCAGAAAGATGGCAGCAAGTACTGCAAACGTTACACTTAAAACTACTAAATCTTTATGTTTATTACCATTAAAGTCAACTGTTATCCCCATCTCTTGAAATGCGGATATAGAAATAGTAAGTAAAAAAATTGCTACTAAAGGTAAAGTATATCCTGACTCAAATCCGTGTAAAATTGATTGGACAACAATACCTACAAGTATTAAAAATGATTGGATATAAAACAAATTACTGTTGTTTTTTCTTCTTTTTTCTCTTACTTTATTGGTTGTTACAGCTTTACTATTTTCCTCCATGTTTATCACCATCCTCTTTAATTTCAGATAAATTATACTATATTTTTGTCTTTTTATTTTAATTTTCTTTCTTTATTTTTTTGATTTTTTTCTTCTTTTTGCTTTGCAATGAGTTATAATTCTCATCACATAACTGGATAAATATAGAACTATTTAAGGAGGTATTTAAAATGGAATTAAAAAGTTATATGTACCGACCCCCCAAAAGTTAGACCAAAATCTAACGATTGGAAGGTCGGTTTTTTATGGCAAAATATAGTTTTGAATTTAAGAAAAAAATTGTTTTAGACTATTTAGATGGTAAAGGTGGAGCACAATATCTTTCGAAAAGAAAATTTCTGTTGTAAAGTTATATCTATCAAGTGAGATTTCATATCAAGACTTAGCGATTCAAGAAGGTATAAGCAATCCAAGATGATTTGTAGTTGGGGTAATCTTTTTCGTACTGTAGGTCCTGATGCTTTAAAATCGAACAAGAAAGGTCGAAAGAAGAAATAATAATTGATACAAGTACAGAGCATGTTAAAGAATTAGAAGATGAACTGCTTAAGTTAAAAATTGAGAATGCCTTTTTAAAAGAATTGAGGAGGCTGCGTTTAGAGGACAGGCAAAAATGAGATAACGGCACTCGTCATCAAAAGTCTCCGAGGAGAAATTAAACTAAAAGACCTTCTCTCTTATACAGGCATGCCTAAATCAACATATATGTATTGGCAGAAAAGATTAGATAGAGAAAATCCAGACAAAGAAATTGAGGACAAGATTCTTGAAATCAGAGAGACTAACAAGAATTATGGTTATCGCCGAGTGGTTGGAGAATTAAGAAATCAAGGATGGGCTTACCAAATGAAAGCATACACTTATCGTCTAAAAGAAGAAAGAATCTTCCAAAGCATGTCTCGTAAGGGAAACTGTCATGATAACGCTGTTATGGAGAACTTCTTTGGATTACTTAAACAAGAAATCTATTATGGTGTTACTTACTATAGCTATGATGAGCTAAAATTAGAAATAGAACGATACATAAAGTATTATAATGAACAAAGAATTAAAGAAAAACTAGGATGGATAAGTCCAGTTCAATACAAGCTTAAACTCTTGGCTGCATAAAAATAACGTAGCAGCCATATAAACTGCTACGTTAAAAAAGTCTAACTTTTTGGGGTCACATCATTGTGACTAATATCTTTTTTTACATTTCATCGTCCATATATTCATTTAATTTTCGATCAACGTAATTATTACCTTCACTATCAGCATGACCCTTAACCCAGACAAATGATTTATTAGTACATTCTTGCAACAACGGTTCTAATTTTTGCCACTTATCTTTATTAGCTACTAAACCACTAGTATTACGCCAACCAGCAGCTTTCCATGTAGACAATCTATCAATGTTTTCAATTACATACTTAGAATCCAAACAGAAACGTATCTTTTTATTTTGCCAATTTTTCTTGATTAACATTTCAATGGCCTCAATTAGTCCTGTTAATTCCATTTGATTGTTAGTAGCCCCTCTCTCGCCACCAACACCATCTATACTGCAAGCTTCATCTTTGCATCTAATTGTATAAGCCCACGCAGCTTTATCATCTTTTTTAACATGGCCACCCTTATGAACGCCATTATTACGACAACCACCATCAGTATAAACAATAATGTCACAATCTGAATAATCATCTACGACAGGTTTATCTGCATTCAGATAAGCCTGAGCGGCTTCCATACTATTGAATGATTTATATTCAGCACCAGAAAAATTAACTACATTTTCTTTAGTCTCCTGCCAAGTGTTAAAAATTCCAACTTTTCTACCTTTTCTCACGGCATAAAATTTCATAATATCTCTCTCCTCTATATTACTAATTTTATCATTAATGCTAAAATAATTTTAAACAAACTAGCAAAAGGGTGGTATCAATGGCTAATATAATTACACTTATACTAATAGTGAATATGATTATATCTTTCTATATTGTTTTTAGACATCAACGCTCCGTAGCAACGTCTTGGGCTTGGCTCATCATTTTACTTATTTTCCCTGTTGCTGGTTTTATTATTTATGGCTTTATCGGTCGTGGAATTTCTAAAGAAAATCTTTTTGCTATTAATAAACAAAAACATATCAGCTTAGATAAAGTAAATAAAATGCAAGCTTATAGTTTAGAAAAAATTTTTTCTAACGATACCTCGCATAAAGCCATCCAATTAATCAAATATTTTAATAATCAAAAAGAAGCCCCTTTATCAAAAAATAACGCAATAGAAATTTATACGGATAACCAATCCAATTTTCAAAAAATATTCAACGATATGCAAAATGCACATCATACTATTAATGTTGAATATTACTCTTTTATGAATGACCAATTGGGAAATAAATTTTTGAATTTACTCATAGATAAAGCAAAAAATGGTATTAAAGTTAGAATAATTTTCGACCCATGGGGATCACTAGGCACAAAATTAAGCTGGTTTAAGCCTCTAATTAAGGTAGGCGGAGAAGTGATACCATTCATTACTTCTCAAAATAATATTAAGAAATACAGGATAAATTATCATATGCATCGCAAAATTGTTGTCATTGACGGCAAAATTGCTTGGACTGGTGGTTATAATATAGGCGATCAATATATCGGACATAATAAAAAATTCGGTTATTGGCGTGATACTAATATTCGACTAGTTGGACCAGCAGCACTCTTGTTACAAGAACGTTTTGTAATGGATTGGAATGCTTCTAATGATTATAAACATACAATCAAATTTTCTGACCTATTATTTCCAAAATGTAATAATGATCCATATAATACTAATCATTCTACAGTCCAAGTAGTCAACGATGGTCCAGATAAAGAAGTCCCTTATTTACGTAATGGAATGATTAAATTAATGATGATGGCTAAAGAAAGTATTTGGATTCAAACTCCTTACCTGATTCCCGATGATCCCATGATAGCAACTTGGGTAACAGCAGCTACCTCTGGCGTAGATGTACGTATAATGATTCCATGCATGCCTGACCACATTGGAATTTATCGAGCAACTGAATGGTATGCCAATTATTTAATGAATATGGGCATAAAAATTTATATTTATGAAAAAGGATTTTTGCATGCCAAAACCGTCACAATTGATAATGATTTTTCAACCGTTGGTTCTATGAATCAAGATTATCGTTCATACCTTTTAAATTTCGAAGATGAAATCATCATTTATGACAATACTATCACTAAACAATTAAAAGATATCTTTAAGCATGATATGTGCGAATGCTATCAGTTGACTCCCACAATTACTGAAAGATGGTCTAAATGGCTTAAATTCAAACAAGCTTTTGCCAGAATGTTTTCACCGTTCTTATAATTTTTTAAAAAATTATTTTTTATATGGAAAAAATACTTGACTTTTTTAATAAACGGTTTATCATGTGTTTTAGTTGAATAAATTCCCAATGCAATAGAGGTTGCGATACTCACGAAATATTTAGGAGTCGACGAAGATGTTGATTATTTATTTCAGGAATATCGCCGAAACAGAATATTATTTCGTCTATATATTTTGTTGGGCTGTAAAAGCATATTTTACAGACTGTCCTGGACAATTCCAGGGAGCGCTATATGATTTGGTTTAATTACTAATGATTTTTTGTAAACCCTGTTGTGTTTTGATAATGAAATACAACAGGGTTTTATTACGCTTTTATTGTATTGGCTTTATTTGAAATAATTTTTTGGAGGTATTTCAAAATGAAGTCAAAAATAAATACATTTATGATTATGATTCTTTTTTTATGCAGTATCATAACCGTTAGTTTTAGTCATACATCAATTGTTAATGCTAAAACAAAAGAACCATTAAAAATTGGTATGGAAGCCAATTATCCACCATATAACTGGACACAAAATACAGATGCACATGGAGCTGTACCTATTGATGGTTCCAAGCAATTTGCTAATGGTTACGATGTACAAATAGCCAAAATTATTGGTAAAAAATTGCATCGACGTGTTATTGTTGAAAAAACTGTCTGGGATGGATTATTGCCATCCTTAACATCTGGCAAAATTGATCTAATTATAGCTGGCATGTCACCAACTTCTGAACGAAGAAAAGCTATTGATTTTTCGATTCCTTACCGCAAAAGTACTTTTGTCCTTATCGTTAACAATGCAAGTAATTTTGCCACAGCTACAAAATTAACCGAATTTAAAGGGGCCAAATTAACTGCTCAACAAGGAACATTACATTATGATTTAATTAAACAATTAGTAGGAGCTAAAAGACTAACAGCTATGCGAGATTTTTCTGTTATGCGACAAAGTCTTGCTTCTGGTACAATTGATGGTTACGTAGCCGAAGATATCGAATACCAAAGTTACCACCGCGTTAACCCTAACATTGTATCTATTAATCTAAGCAAAATGCCTCATTTTCATGTTAATTATAATGATTCTATTACTAGTATCGGTGTAAAAAAAGGCAATACCAAATTATTAAATCAAGTTAATCAAATATTAAAAACAATTTCTGATAATAAACGTGAAAAATTAATGAGTTTTGCGATTAAGCAACAACCTCAAGTTTCAACAACTAAAAAGACCAACTGGTTTGTTTCTATCATGCATCGCTACGGTAAAATGATCCTCAATGGTGTCATTATGACTGTCTTTTTATCCTTAATTGGTACTATTATCGGTTTCTTTATCGGCTTATTAGTTGGAATTATTAGAACTATTCCAACACCTCTATCTAAGGTCAAATATTGGTTATTAAAACTAATTAATTGGTTATTAGCTGTCTATGTAGAAATCTTTCGTGGGACACCTATGATGGTTCAAGCTGCCGTCATTTATTATGGTATTGCACAATTATGGCACATCAATCTCGACCGTACCTTAGCTGCATTATTCATTATTTCTATTAATACAGGTGCCTATTTAGCAGAAGTTATTCGTGGTGGTATTATTTCTACTCCTAAAGGTCAATTTGAAGCAGCTAGTGCTCTAGGTATGTCTCATTCACAAAAAATGTGGCATATAATTCTGCCGCAAGCAGTTAGAAATTGCTTACCTTCCATTACAAATGAATTTATTGTTAACATCAAGGACACTTCAGTCTTAAGCATCATTTCTGTATCCGAATTGTTCTTTGTAGGTACTACAGTCGCCAGTCAAACATTCCAATTTTTCCAAACTTACTTCATTATTTCGATAGTCTACTTAATATTAACTTTTTCAATTACCCGCATTTTCCGACTAATTGAAAACAAATTAGAAGGTCCAAAAAACTATAATTTAATGGCCAACCAATTACAAGTTGACGAACCAAAGGAAGGAGAAAATGAAAATGACTAATTCTAATAAGAAGATTTTACAAATTCAACATTTACAAAAGAAATTTGGCAATAATTTTGTTTTAAAAGATATCTCTTTTGACGTCACTCAAGGCGAAATTTTAACTATCATTGGTCCTTCAGGTGGTGGTAAATCAACGATGTTGCGTTGTTTAAATCTTTTAGAAGAACCATATAAAGGTATTATCAATTTTCATGATGAAAATATTTTAGATCCATCCTTTGATCGTAACCTATATCGCTCAAAAGTAGGCATGGTCTTCCAGCAATTCAATTTGTTTAACAATAAAAATGTTTTACAAAATTGTATGGTAGGGCAAGAACTTGTTTTAGGCAGAAGTAAAGAAGAAGCAAAAAGAATTGCTATTGAAAACCTTAAAAAAGTAGGTATGGAGCCTTATATTGAAGCAAAGCCTAAACAGTTATCGGGTGGTCAACAACAACGAGTAGCGATTGCTAGAGCAATTTCAATGAATCCCGAAATATTATTATTTGATGAGCCTACTTCTGCATTAGATCCCGAAATGGTTGGAGAGGTTTTAAATACCATGAATGATCTTGCCAAAACAGGATTAACAATGATCATTGTTACACATGAAATGGCTTTTGCTCGTAATATTTCAGATCACGTTATTTTCATGAGTGATGGGATAATCACAGAACAAGGACAGCCTAACGAAATTTTTAACCACCCTCAAGAAGAAAAAACAAAGAAATTTTTACGCAATTTTAAAAATGAAAATTTATAAAAGATAAAAAATGGATGAATTCATAAAATCATCCATTTTTTTCTATATAGTTTTATATTTTATTTCGAAATGGTATATAAAGAGTAGAAATATTCCTTACTATCCATTAAAGTATCAAAATTACCACGTTCAATCAACGCTCCGTCCTTCATGACAAGAATTTCATCATATTGTTTCAATGAACTAGCATCCAAGCGGTGCGTCACAACTAATCGGAGTATTCCTTGTAAATCTAAAATAGATTGAGTTACATTTGCACTTGTCTCATTATCTAAAGCGGAAGTAGCTTCATCAACAAGTAAAATTTCCGATTTCTTTAGTAAACTACGTGCAATAGCTATACGTTGTTTTTCACCACCAGAAAGATGACTACCATTTTCACCACACTGATAATCTCTGCCCTTTTGACTAATGAGATGATCCAACCCTGCCAAATGAATAACTCGATCAACTTCAGCATCTGGAAATTGCTTAAATAAAGTAATATTATCCCAAATCGAAGCATCAAATATAAAGACAGACTGTTGCATAAGCGTTATTTTTTCATAAAGCGAATATTTACTTATTTGCTTAAGTTCATAGTTATTAAAGTGCACACTACCATCGTAATTTTGATAGTAACCCATTAATAAGTTAATCAAGCTACTCTTGCCGGCTCCTGATGGACCAACAACTGCATAAGACTTACCAGCTTGCAACTGCAAATTAATATGCTTAAGAATCGTATGATCAGTATCATAAGCATAAGAAACATCCTGCAAAGCAATATTAGCCAGCGGTTGTTTGATAGTTTCACCCGTATCTTCTTTAGCATTGCTCATATAATCAGACATCTTAGTAATTAGCTTCTTAGCACCTGACATCCCACCATATATCCGTGGAAGTGCATTAATTGGTTGCAAAATTCCATTCATTAAATTAATAAATGCTAAAATCATACCTGCAGTCATAGTCCCAATATGTTCATGTATCATCCAAGCTCCAATGACCATGACACCAAACTGCGTCAACATATAAGCAATAGTGCCACAAGCTGAAACAACAGTAAATGTTTGCTCACGCATTTTTTTAGTATGCTCAAGTTGCATCGATTTGTTTTGATAGCGACTAATAGCTTCATTCTCAACCTTAAAACTCTTAATAACAGAAATGCCATTTAAAATGTCCTTCGTCAACGACACATAAGATTCGTTAGTCTTGGAAACTTGCTCCTCACGTGTTGCAATACTACGTGCTGTGAGAAGAGAACAAACCATCGGGATCATGGCAATGACTATTGCAATAATTGTAAGCAATGAATTGTAGTACAACATCAATGTTAAACTGCTGACTACCATAATAATATTCTGAATAAATTCAAAAATATTTTTCAAATATGTTTCTAAAATTCGTTCACAATCATTGGTTAATACAGAGAGATATGTACCCGAATTAGTTATTAGAAAATCACTATAACTTTTCTTAAAAAGCTTTTTAATGACAGCTTCTTTGTACTGATTCATTGCTTTTTCAAGAAATCTAGGATATACACTACGTTGTACCATAAAGAGTGACGCTGCAACAAATAAGTAACCCCCTAGCATCAACAATATACTTTCAAAGGAATATGTACTATTGCCAGCCATATAATCGAAAATAACCTGCATAATCCAAGACACAATACTGTAAGTAGTTGATAATATGATGAAAACTAGTGCTGATACAAAAGCTACAAATTTATTTTGTTTGAAAAACAATTTGACATAATCCTTAGTAGTTTGCATAACTAATATCTCACTTTCTGGATAAAACTAATAATAATAATAATAATAATATCTTAATATTTATCTTTTTGTAAATATAGTTTTCTTTTTTTTTTAATTTCTATACAATATTCTATAATCTATTTCAATAATGATACAAAAAATACCCTCTGCACTTTTTTCAGAGAGTATTTATATATGTCGTTAAAACAACTTATCAGTCTTTTCAGCGTTAGTAATGTTATCATTAACTTCAAAATAGTTTTTACGTATTAAACGTAATTTATCATAATCGCTTTGCAAACTATCAATAGCATCATGCAAAGATTTATTTTGTTTACGCATAGCATCTATTTCTGTATCTCTGATAACTCCACGTAAATGTACTTGTCCATCAATATACCTCTTATTTTCATCAAATAGTTCATGCAAACAATTTAGATATGTTTCGTATTTTACTAATTTTTTATTGATATTTTTAATTTTGGCATTCATTTTACAAAATGATTGATAAGACATATTTCCCTTAATCTTATTGCATTCGCTACAAGATAAAATTAAATTATCCAAGCCATTATCATGTGAAAAGCAAACTGGATCTTTATGATCAACACTAGTGCCACGCCGACCACAATATTGACATCGATACTTATATTTATTTCTGATATATTCTCTATCAATATAATCAATTTTATTAAAAGAAAAATCCGCCTTAATCCCTAACTGCAATAGGTTTTCTTCAAAAGTATTCGTCAGTTCAGGACTAGGCAATTCGCCTTTCTCACTTTTAATCACAAATTGATAAAATGTATTTCTATTTATTTGATCAATAGCTACATCATTGCAATCATAGTCTTGAATAAATGCTTCATACGCACGTTTATATTTAGGAATAACGAAAGTTGTGTATTTTGTAGCTACTATCGCTTTTGTTACTTTACCACAAAAATTGAACATGCAAATTTCGGATAACTTTTGTACTACTTTATTTTCATATTTAAGTGGATCAACACCTCGCAATTGACATATATCACAAACACTGAATAGTTTCATATTAAGTTCATCGTCTCTTTTAAAGTGCAAGTGATTCAATCTTAACCCACATGCAGTACATTCTAATTTCAATTATTGCTCATCTCCCATTAACAAAATGCTAAAAGCTATTCTTTCCATCTTATCTTTTCCTGCAAAATCTCCCTTAAATAGATCTGGTAAAATTTTTTGAATAAAATATTTCACACAAGCTAAATTATCATATGTCTTAATTGTGGCTAAACTTTCTTTGAACATCTGCATATATACAAAACTTGGATTCCCCAGCTCTATTTCACCATATGCTTCATATAGTAAATCTAATTTATCACATATCGATAAAATTTGCCCCTCCAAAGTATCGTCTTTAGCTTCACTTAACCTTTTTTTGTATATGTCTTGAAATTCTGCTGGTATTTCATCTTTAATGAATTTAGCTGTCATTGTTTCTTCAACTTCGCCAATCATTTTTCGCAATTCAGGCGTAGCATACTTCACAGGTGTTTTAATATCACCAATAAAACGTTCTGTATAATCATGATTCAAACTTTTTTCATAGAGAGCTTTCCAATTTATTTTTTGACCGCCTATTACTTCTTCAATGTCGCCCATAATTTGTGCTAACTCTGCAGTTCGAAAACAATGTGCCGCTACTGAATGATGTTGATATTTAAAATAACCTGGTGCACGATCTATTGACTCTAAACTACTAAACCCTTGAATATATGCATGTAATCCCATAATTGTACTCCTTCTAATCTAAAAATTTTTAATATAATAGCAGAACTTTTCAAATTATGCAAACAAAAAGGAAATGTTCTTACAAACATTTCCTTAATATAAATAACTATTAATTATTTATTTTCATCTGCTTTAGCTTTGTTCAAGAATGCAACAACCTTAGCTGCATGAGCTACACGTTCCTTAGAATTATCTTTGTTTCTAGGTCTACGATGAGGATTGATTCCTGTATGTATATTACGTGACATGTCTTTCTTCCTCTCAATAAAAATTTTCGAAAATCTTCTATTATCATAACATTAAACTAGTTAGTATGACAAGTTTTATTATTAATACTTACTGCACTATCAATAATACCCTCATCAGATGATAGGAACAATACACCAGCTTTGGCACCTAAGGTCAACCCTTTAGTTAGATATTGTAATTCATCTTGTGATGTATACATAGGTATATTCATATTATTATCAATTTCAATATCATATTGTGAATCATATTTAGACAAAATTACCAACTGAAAATTGGCCCCTATCGTGCAAGTTCCACCTACAGTGGAATATTTGTTGGAACCATCATTTAACGCTAAGATAATCACTGCATTGTCAAATATTTTATTCTGCAAAAGATCAGCTGCAGCCGTCTTTATATTTAAACTGATTATTTTCTTAATTAACATATATAGTATCCATCCTTATACTGTTTATATTCAATTTAATTTTATCAAATCTGTTAATTTAATAGTTAATATCTGCTCATCACCTACCTAAATATTAAGAATACTGATACAATAGAAGTATATGTGTGCTTCTTTTTTATCAAATGATATTCCAGTATAAAAAGTACAAAATAGACATGTGTAATTTTTAAGAGGGGATCCCCTAATGACCGTCATAAGGAATATATTTAAAGACCGTATTTTACAAATAACGGTTATAATTACAATTTTGAGTCTTTGTTTTGCCAGACCAAGATTAGGCGACATCAATACGCATACTTTATTTTCTATCTTGGCGATGCTGACAATTATTCAAATTTTTTCGTATCTGCACGTTTTAGACGTTTTAGCATATAAATTAACTGCTAGTGCATCTAATACACGTAGATTAACAGTAATTTTTACTTTTCTTTCTGTAATTTCGGCAATGTTTTTAACTAATGATATAACAGTTTTAACATTAATACCCTTATATTTAACCATTGCCAGACGATACAAATTACCTGAAATTTTGCCAGTAACGTTAATCGGTATGGGAGCTAATATCGGTGCAGCATTTACGCCTTGGGGTAATCCTCATAATATTTATATTGTCAATCGTTATACGGTGACACCCATCCAATTTTTTAAATGGTCTCTTCCACTATTATCAGTTAGTCTCATTCTGCTAATCATTATGTTGATGTTCGTCAAAAATACACCGATACCTTCCTTACCAAAGGAAGATATTCGTATCAGTATGCGACCGATGATTTTAACAATCGTAGTTTCTATCTTCTTTTTCTTTGGGATTTTTAATGTAGTTCCTGTCTATGTACCAGCAATTTTAGCAATCCTATTAACTATATTTATTAATAAAACAATTTTATTACACATTGACTATGCTTTATTATTGACATTTACTTGTTTTTTTGTTTTCATCAGTGATATACAACAGATTCCCTTCATTGTGAATGAGATTTCGAAAGCTATGTCAAATGAGCATTTAGTTTATTTAACATCTATTCTTTCAAGTCAATGTATTTCCAATGTTCCCTCTACTATTTTGATTGGTAAATTTACCAATTATGCCGAAGCACTTTTTTTAGGATCCAATATTGGTGGATTTGGTACCCTAGTAGGTTCTATGGCAAATATGTTAGTTTTTAAAAGCTTTTTAGAGCATGGTACAATCTCACGCAAAAAATTCTTTTGTATGTTCAGTTTATTGCAATTTACAGGTTTGATTGTATTAATGATCTTAGGCTGGCTAGTTTTATATTTTGTAATTTAAAAGGAGAAAATTTTTATGATTTTAGCAATCATTATTATTTTAATTATATTAATAGTTTTATACATTGCAATTTATAACGGGTTGCAAAGAGCTAAAGTAAATATCGAAGAATCCTGGAGTCAAATTGATGTACAACTAAAAAGACGTAACGATTTAATTCCTAATCTAGTAGAAACTGTTAAGGGTTATGCCAAACACGAAAGTGAAACTTTAGAGAAAGTAATTCAATTACGTAATCAATTAGTACAGATACCTACTGGCAATCATCAAGAACAAATGCAAGTATCTAACCAATTGACTGATTCTTTAAAATCAATTTTCGCTTTATCAGAAAGTTATCCAAATTTGAAAGCAAATGAAAATTTTGCACAATTGCAAGAAGAATTAGTAAATACTGAAAATAAATTAGCTTACTCACGTCAGCTCTATAATTCAACTGTATCATTTTTCAATAAGAAAATTTTAGTATTTCCATCAAATATAGTAGCAAGTATACACGGCTTCACTAAGCAAGAATTTCTCGCAACTCCTAGTGAAGAAAGGAACGTACCTAAGGTGAAATTTTAATCATGCTATACCAACAGATAACTAAAAATAAACGCAAAACTGTAATATTATTAGCAATCTTTGTCATCATTTTAGCTATAATTGGAGCTGTATCTGGTAAAATTTTTTATAATTCACCAATAGAAGGGATCATGTGGTCAATATTTGCCAGTGTTGTATATTTATTAATCGGCTTGGCTAATCCAGCTAGTATGATAATGCGAATGAATCACGCTATCGAAATTAAAGAACAAGATGATCCAGAATTATGGCATGTTGTAGAAGATATGGCAATGGTTGCTCAAGTGCCCATGCCTCGGGTTTTTATAATTGAAGATGATAGTCCTAATGCTTTTGCTACTGGAAAAAATCCACAAAATAGCTGTATAGCTGTAACTATGGGTTTACGCAAAATGCTAACTAGAGAAGAATTAGAAGGTGTAATTGGGCACGAAATATCTCATATTAAAAATTATGATATTTTAGTATCAACTGTTGCTATCGTATTAGTAGCTGTCATTTCTTTTATTGGTAATTTAACATGCAATGTGTTTTTATATTTTGGCAATATATTTAGCGATAAAGATGACGATCGTAATGCTAATTGGGGTTGGTTAATCTATTTATTTATGAGAATATTTTCTTCATTGCTAGTATTCAGTGCAACCCTAGTGCAATTTGCTTTGTCAAGAAACCGTGAATATTTAGCAGATGCCGGATCAGTAGAATTAACGCGTAATCCAAAAGGATTGATATCTGCTTTAACTAAAATTTCTACTAGTGCACCTATGACTGTAGCTGATAAGTCAAGTGCAAGTCTTTATTTTGAAAATCCTTTCCATAAGCATGGTTTAACACATTTGTTTGACACTCATCCAACAACAAAAAAACGCATTGAACGTTTGGAAAAAATGTAATTGCACATAAATTTGAATTTTAACTTTAATCAGTATATATTATAAGTTGTAAAATATATTATTTTGGGGTACCTTTAGTGGTTGAGAATATACCCATTGAACCTGATCTAACTAATATTAGCGAAGGGAAAATGATTTATTTTTGGACTTATATTAGTCGCCTCATTGGGGCGTTTTTTTTCGCTCCTGAAAGGAGTTTATTACATGACAAGTAAGTTACACATCAGAGACATTATCTTCATTGCACTAATTGCTGTAATGTTTGGTGGTATTTATATTTTAAGCAACCAACTTTATAATGCCTTAGTTTTTTTAGGACCGTTAGCCAATGATATTTGTATGGGCCTATGGTGTATGGCTGGACCGTTGGCAGGTTTTGTAGTGAAATTACCTGGTACCAGTTTTTTAGGAGAATTGTTGAGTGCTGCTGCTGAAGGATTATTTGGTGGTCAATGGGGCATTTCAACCCTCATATCGGGTATAGTACAAGGAATTGGTAGTGAATTAGGCTTTGCCGCTTTTATTTATCGTAAATACAATATTTTCACTTTAATTGTATCTGCAACAATTAATACGTTCATTACGTTTGGCTGGGACTTTATGAAAAATGGATATAATAAATTACCACTTAATACTAATTTATTATGTTTAGGAGTTCGCTGGATATCTATGATCGTCTTTTGTACCATTATAGTCAATAGTATCGTTAAACTTTTGGATAAAGCACATGTACTCACAAAATATAATCATTAATAATTTATCATTCAATTATGATGTCAATACTATTTTAAAAAATATCAATTTAACCATCCCACGGGGTGGTTTTTCACTTATTATAGGACCTAATGGTTGCGGCAAATCAACACTCTTAAGGCTAATTGCTGGACTTTATCCTCAATATGGTGGACAAATTTTAAAAGGTAATATAATAAATCCATTCAAAAATTGGGGTATGATTTTTCAAGAACCAGACAAGCAATTTACGATGGCTACACCCAGACAAGAATTTATTTTCACCTTAGAAAATATCCACTGCCCCCAAGAAAAAGCATATACGCAAATAAATAATGCTGTAAAGTTAACCAAAATTGAAGAACTATTAGATAGACCTTTTATCAAGTTATCTGGTGGAGAAAAGCAAAAGGTCGCTTTAGCTATTATAATGGCAATGGATCCGCCGCTAATCTTACTTGATGAACCTTTTGCATGTTGTGACATGACTACTAGACATTTACTAATCAAGCAATTAGCACTCTTAAAACAGGCTGGTAAAACGATCCTCATTACTGATCATAATCTAGCAGGATATCAAAATATTTGTGATGATATCTTTGGCTTTATCAATGAAAAATTCATTAATTACGATAACGAACAAAAAAGAGCCTTATTTGCCCAAGTTAAACCAACATTAAATAAGCATTTTGAAATGGTAACGAGCTCGTCTAATGCTGATTTTTCATTGAAAAAGTTTACGTTAAAAAATCCAGCCAAATTTTTGATTAATCAAGTAACTATAGATATACCAAAAGGTAAAGGTATTTTATTAACTGGTGAAAATGGCTCTGGTAAAACCTCACTCTTTAAAGCAATGACTAAATTAATTGATTACGAAGGTAATTTGTTTTTTGAACACAAAGAAATTAAAAAATGGTCATTCAGAAAATATTTATCCAAAGTCAATCAAGCTTTTCAAAATGCGGATGATCAATTTTTGATGATTACAGTCCAAGAAGAATTAGAATTATCTCAGTTCAAATGTGCCAATAGTCTATTTGATGAACAAAGTTTGCAACATTACTTATCAATATTAAAACTAAATGATCATCTCCAGCAAACTGTTTATTCCTTATCAGGTGGTCAAAAAAAGCGATTACAACTTCTTTTAATGATTATGGCTAATCCTCAAGTATTATTGCTGGATGAGCCTTTTACAGGGCTAGATTGCGAAAGTATTACTATCTTTATTAACCTATTAAAAGAATATTTTATTGATAAGAACAAAACTGTTATCATTATCAGTCATAATTTAGATCAAATGGATCAACTATGTCAGTACCATCTGCAACTACAAAATCAAAATCTTAAATTTATAACTAATTAAGGACCAAGCAATTATGAATCCAAGTTTGAAACTATTACTACTTTGTTTATTAACGATTGAAATTACTATCATACCAAATTTAATTGCTAATTTATGCTTAATTGTAGGTAGCCTAATATTATTAATGATAAATCATATAAATTATAAAAAACTATGTTACTTCACTATCGTTCCCTTATCTGCCTGCATCAGTATGTTTTTTACAATTTATTTTTATGCCCCAGGACATAATTTAACTTATGCTTTAACTTTAATCTCACGTATTTATGCATTCGCTTTATCTGGTGCCTATTTTGCCACTTCAACTGATAACTATACATTAGCTAAATCTTTAGAACAAAATGCACATTTACCCTCTAAATTTGCTTATGGTTCTTTAGCAGCTTTCAATTTACTTCCTAAAATTTATGAGGAAGTTAAGCGGATTAGAATCGCTGGTCAAATGCGGGGACTATTTTTATCTTTTTGGTCGCCTAAATTATATTTCAAAGCAATTATATCAGCTATGACTTGGGCGGATAGCTTATCTCAAGGCATGGCATCACATGGTTATTGCGAAGAAAAAAGTAGAAGTGTTATTATTCCAATTTTAGTTACAAAAAAAGACTGGTTGCTATTCTTTTCCATCTTGTTATTATTTCAACCAATCTTATTCATATTTCATATTTGATACTATTTATGATATGGGCTACCAATATTAATCATAAATGCACGATATATCTGCTCAATTAATACCAACCTCATTAACTGATGGGGCATTGTAAATTTACCAAAAGAAATCAACTCATCAGCTCTTTTATTAACAGCATTGGAAGTACCCAAACTACCTCCAATCACAAAAGTTATATCAGAATGTCCATATGTCGTTACATCAGAAATTTTTTGAGCAAAATTTTCACTTGTATACTCACAGCCTTTTATTGCTGTTACAAAAACGTATTCTTTATCTTTAATTTTACTCAAAATACGATTACCTTCAATTTCCTTAACCTTTTCCATTTCAGCATCACTTAATTTTTCTGGTGCTTTTTCATCAGGTACTTGGACAATCTCAACTTTAGCATACCGATCCATTCGTTTTAAATATTCTGCAATTCCATCTTTAAAATACTTTTCTTTTAATTTTCCTACACATACAATTTTGATATTCATTATTTTACCTATATCCATTATTTTATAATCAAACAATATATTAACATATCAAATAAACATTTTAAAAATATTGTTGCAAATTACCAACATAATTTACAACTAATCCACAAAACTTATCCACACCTGTGGATTAGTGAAATCTATATCTAGAATTTCTTTGTCGTAAACCACAATTTGTTGTGCCCTTGTAATTAAATTTATAAAATCTTTGCTAAAATAATACACAACATCTGATTTTTACGAATGTTTATTCATATTATGATTAAGCCTTACTATCATTGGATTTGTTAACGTTATACTTTCTTGTTTTACTAAAATTGTACCCATATTTCACAATCTTTCCACAACATATATACATTTTTGTCGCATAGTTATCCACAATCCACAGACTTTTACACAGGCTTGCTTTTCATGTGTACAATTTTTGACACTAACTTAATAAAAAAACAAACTTTATAAATGAGAATGACCGCAAATAAACGTATCGACAATTTTTAAATAATAAAAAAGGTATCACATATGATCGAAAAATATCTGTGATACCTTTTTGAATTATTGCAAGCTAGCCTTTAATGTTACATATTTACCAGCTCTTATAACTTTTATCGTGATTTTATCACCTATCTTGTGTTTATACAATTTGCTATGTAAAGAAGCCACACTATCTATCTTATCATTATCAATTTGAACAATTACATCCTTAGCTTTTATTCCCGCTTTTGCAGCTGAACTACCTGAATCAACTGAAAAAACTGCTACACCTTCTTGAATATTATTAGGTAATTGTATTCGTTTTTTATCTTTTCTAGTTAAATCGGTTACATCTAATACTCTAATTCCCAATTTTGGACGAACTATTTTTCCATTTTTAACTAATTGATTCAAAATATTAACAACTTCATCACTCGGAATAGCAAATCCCATTCCTTCAATAGCTGTGCCATCTCCAGAGCGTGATAATTTCATGGAATTAATACCTATAACTTGACCCTGTTCGTTAACCAAAGGACCACCTGAATTACCAGGATTAATAGCTGCATCGGTTTGAATAACTGTAGCTTCGTTAGTAACTTGACCCTGATCATTAACTACATTAACAACTCTACTCTTAGCAGATATAATGCCCTGCGTAACACTAGTAGCGTACTGACTACCTAATGGAGAACCTACTGCAATTACTGGCTGTCCTGGCACTAAATTTTTAGAACTAGCAAATTTAGCCACCTGATTGATATACTTGCTATTTACTTTTAAAACAGCTAAATCCGTTTCAGGGTCTGTTCCTACTTTTTGTGCTGCAATTTTTCTGCCGTCACTTAAAATCACTTGCAATTGATCACTATCTGCCACAACATGATTATTAGTAGCTATATAAGCATAATTTAAATTTTTGTAATAAATAACACCAGATCCTTCACTATAAGTTTGTAAAGTATCTTTATCATTCTTACTACCAAATATGTCAGTAAACAGATTATTTTTTCTTGTTTTTTGCAAATTAATTACCGAAACAACACTATCTTTAACCATATTAAATGCACCTGTCATCAATCCGGCATGTTTTGATTGATCATAAACTAATTTTGGTGATTCATATTTATTAATAGATGTATTATTAGGGCGATATCCTACCACATAAATTACTAACAAGCCTCCCAGCATACCTGAGACAAAACTTATCAAAATTGTTTTAAGTATTTGATTTATATTATTTTTATCTTTCATAACATCCCCCTTGTCAAATTGTACTAATTATCAACTTATAATTCTATGAATTTGCTTGGTTTCATGGGTGCAGTTGTCATAAATTGCACATCACTGTCAACGTCTGCATCTCTTTGTTCAAATAATTGCAGTGCACTTTTTTTAACTAATAATTGATCATTATTATGTTGACTAATATGAGCTAGAAAAATATATTTGGTTTCACGTGAAACCACATCACCGAGAGCTTCCACTGCCTGCTCATTAGATAGGTGCCCAACATCAGATAATATTCGCTGCTTTAAACTCCAAGAATATGGACCATTTCTTAGCATCATATCATCATAATTAAACTCCATCAAATAAGCATCTGCAGCTTCAATTTGCATTTTAACTGAACTAGAAACATATCCTGTATCGGTTAAACAAGCAAAACGTTTACCACCACTGCAAAAAACGTAATATTGCGGTTCAGCAGCATCATGACTTGTCGCAAAACTATGCACTTCTAAATCATCAAATATTTTAGTGGTTTCAGGTGCAAATATATTGATTTGCTCTTTGGGTATTTTGCCAATTTTATTACTTTCTTGCAAATATTTCCAGGTGCCTTCATTAGCATATGCATTTAATTGCGAATACCTTCTCATTAAAACACCTAATCCACCCGAATGATCTGTATGATCGTGACTTAAAAACACCATATCGATATCCTTAATGTCTACCCCTCTTTGGGCTAATAAGTTAGCAATTTTTTTCCCAGAAAGACCTGCATCTAACAAAACTTTATGATGCTCAGATTCAATTAAAGTAGTATTACCCGCAGAGCCACTAGATAATATTGATATACGCAATTTTAAAAACTTTCCTTTCAAATATTATTTTATGTATCCTTTATCTTCTTCGTTATCAATGGTCATAACATTACCACTAAATGCATTAACACGTTTAAAAATAGTAAATTTATTATTGCTGTTTTGGATAGCTACTAACCATGTGGGTATAAAAATTATACTCCCCCTAGTAGTAATCAATTTACTATAAACAAAACTAATCCATAATACATGCGAATTATTAGGTAACTCACTATAAGTGTATAAAGCATCAATTGCTGCTTGTGAGCTAATAGTAGCTTGTTTTTCCCTTAACGTATTGAGTGGTGCAACATAATATTGCATATAAGAAACAATATGATTATTTTTAACAACAATACTCAATTGACTGTGGTTTTCTGTAACCAATCCATATTTTGATTTTTGTGCAAAAATATATGTACTTTTATCTGCTGTACTATCAATGTATTTATATTTTCCACCTTGATATACATTACGTGTATTCAATACAAAACTTTTGATATTAGATAACGTCTTATTCTTATTATTACCTAAATCCACTGGTTTATTTAAATTAACAATAATAGCATCTGTATCTTTTGAGCTAACAATAGTACAATTATTGCTTAATTGTTCCTTGGCCTTACTAATCCAGCTATGCCCTTCTTTGGTAGCTAAATAGTACCCTTCTCCTTGTTCATCACTAATCTTAGGTAGGGTAATATTATCAGCTATAATTTCATTTTTCAAATCATTATTTTGCACATTAACAGTATGAACCCCGTTCAAAAGTTTGGGTGCTTGAAAAATTTCCACAAATAAAAAAATATTAATAGCTACAAATACCAGCAAAAAAATGCATTCAATACGTTTAAAATCCATTAGATATACCTCCTTGCTGACTTGCAGGAATATGTACTTCATAATTATTATTCAGCCAAGCATCCAATGAATGCCATCGTCCATTAATTTTTATGTAATATGTAGGAATTAAATCAATTAGATTAGATGTTTTATTAGTATCATGACATACTTTGTAACCTATAATGATTTTTTCTAAATATGACTTTTTATACCCAGCTTGTAATAATTTATCAATAATCTTATCTGTAGCTTGTAACTCTTTTTTCGCACCATTGGTAGGGATTGGAATTCTTAAATCCAAACTATTGAAATTAATTTGCATACAACTTCTAGTAAAAGTTACTTTTGCTCTCACATTATTATCTTCAGGTAAAAAAACAGGATATTCTTCTACAAATTTCTGATAAGAAATCGTATTATTCGATGCATCAAAAAAACGTAAATCTGGTTCATTCAAGCAGATTTTTCTAACGTAAAATAAACTATCAATCAAAATTTTAGTAGTTGTATTAGGAATTTTATTTTGCTGATAATCAACAAATTCATAATTATGTGTCTTTTTATAAGCAACTAGCCGCTGGTAAATACCATTATAGTAAGCAATATAGTCATCAGCATTGCGTTGGGTTGGGTTTCCAGAGTCAAGCAATTTATAAACAAAATATGCATCTGTCTCTTTATAAGTCAAATAACTATATATTGCCATTTGTTGATCTTTATTATAACTTACACAAAAACCATCTTTTAATTTCTCTAGCGAAATCGGTATTTGCGAAGCTGCCTTCTGAATATGCTTATACAAGTTCTTGAATGATACATTAGCATATACTCGATACAATGTGTTATTGCGATCATCACCTAAATACAAATATTTTTTATCTTTAGTTGAAACAAAAATACGATTAAATTCGCCATCTAAATATTTATTAGCACGAGGTAAAAACAAAGATATAGTTATCTGATCAGGAAAAGTCAATTGAAAATATTTTTCATCATGTAATAGTTGACGATAAAATGTACTATTAGATTTGATTTTGTTTATCTTATGTCCTTCCAGCTTTTTTGTAAATTTAGAAAACTCTAAAGTTAAATTTCTCTTAGCATCGTACGCCTGATACAATTGCTTATCACGATAATAAAAAACTTGTGTAGGAGTATATATCTCGCGTAAAGACTTTTGACCAACATTCTTTTTGATTGCTGGCTGATTAGAGTCTTGTTCCATTCTAGAAAAACGAGTATCTGAGCCCCATATATAACCAGACAAAATAATCGATAATAAAACCATCACAGATAGAGATATTCTTAAAACTATTCTTTGACATTTATCGCTAAACTTCATCCCACATATCTCCCTCTTCACTCATTTTTTCATATGGTATAGATATATAAAATGTTGAACCATTGCCTTCAGAACTGTCAGCCCATATTTTACCATGATGTGCTTCAACGATTTCTTTTGAAATAGCTAGCCCCAAGCCAGTACCACCTTGTTTTCTAGATCTCGCTTTGTCTACTCGATAAAAGCGGTCAAATATCCGGCTCAAATCTTTTCGTGGAATACCTAATCCTTGGTCTGATACACTCAAAATGACATGTTTATGTGTCTGCAATAATCTAATCGTAATTAAGCCACCATCAGGTGAATATTTAATAGCATTATTCATAATATTATCAATCACCTGCATCATTTTATCAGTATCAATTTCAACCCATAACGCTTGATGAGGAAAAATACGTCGAATTTTATATTTTTTTACTCCATCATTTTTTAGCATCATATCAAAACGATTTAAAATATGAGATAAGAAATCATTTAGATTAACCCATTCTAAATCCATTTTAACTACACCACGATCCATACGAGAAAGGTTCAACAGATCATTAATCATACGAATCATACGTTCTGTTTCATTTTGGATAACACCCAAAAATTGTGGTGCAATATTTTCATTTTTCCATGCACCATCATTTAATGCTTCGACATATGCTCGTAAAGATGTCAATGGTGTTCGTAACTCGTGTGATACATTCGAAACAAATTGACGCTGTTCATTTTCGTTTTTCTGTTGCTCTGTTATGTCATGTAATACACAAATTAGCCCTGATACAAATCCTGTTACCCTCTGAATCAGCGAAAAATCAGCATGTAAAATCAATTCGTCATGCGTATTAACATTAGCTGTTACTATTAATTCTTGCTGTGTACTCATTAAGTCTTGGATTGTAACTTCCTTTAATCCTAATAATTGTGTAATAGGCTCACCCTTAACTTCATTTTCAGTTTTGTCCAAAAAATTTAGTGCAGTTTCATTAATGATAGTGATATTACCATGACGATCGGTAGCAATAACACCGTCAGTCATATGCATTAAAACATTATCCAATCTCCTACGTTCGCTGTCAGAAACTTCCTGACTTCGCTCAATTCTAACTGACAAAATATTAAAAGCACGTGCTAATTCACCCATCTCATCATTAGCATATACTTTAACATGCCCAGAATAATCACCGTTAGAAATTCGCAATGCTTGATCTTTCATTTCTTCAATTGGCTTAGTTATTGCCCGGGCAATAACTAAAGCTACTCCTGCTCCTAATGTAGCTGCAACTAATGAAGCCGTCAGAAATAGAAATGATACACGATGTATATTATTAAATACGCTTTGCATGCCTGCTTTGACAACAATAACTCCCACTATCGTATTCGGCCCATTACCTACATTTAGTGGAGAGATTTGGATCATATATTTACCATTATCATTTATAATCTTGGAAATCTGTCTTCCGGAAGTTAATACCTTTTTTATATCAGAATTAGTAGCTCTTTGGCCAATGGTACCTTGATCATTAACATTAGAAACAGATCTGATGACAGACTTACTATCTACAACTGTAATATCATTAATAGCATCATTACTATAATTAGATACTATTCTATTTAATTGTTTATTTGCCTTCTTGGCATTGTTTTTATTCAATTGTGTTGCTATTTGATTAGATATCAAGTTTGGTATTTGAATTGAAGTTTCAAATGATTCAATCGAATTTTGCTCCAATTGTCTAGTAAAATAAGCTCCAACAATTTCGATAGTTGCTAAAAGCAATAGCATAAAAATTATAGCAATTTTAGCATTAATTGATGTAAAAGGTTTTCTTATTTTTTTCATAATAAAATACTACAAAATAAGGTCACTGTATGTGACCATCATTATTCATCAGTTGGATTTTTAACATAATAACCAACACCGCGACGGGTCACCAAAATGGACGGAGTAGACGGATTATCTTCTATCTTTTCACGTAAACGTCTAACTGTAACATCTACAGTACGAACATCACCAAAGTAATCATATCCCCAAACCGTTTGTAACAAATGTTCTCTAGTCATCACTTGCCCCATATGTTGTGCTAAGTAACGGAGCAATTCAAATTCACGATGTGTTAATTCTATATTTGTCCCTGCTTTTTCCACAATGTATGCTTCAGGCATAATAACCAAATTGCCTATGGTAATATTAGCATTTTCATCAGGTTTTGACTTTTGTGTGATTTCACGTCTACGTAAGTTAGCCTTTACTCGGGCAACCAATTCACGATTAGAAAAAGGTTTTGTAACATAATCATCTGCACCCATTTCTAATCCTAAAACTTTATCAATTTCAGCAGCCTTAGCAGTTACCATAATAATAGATAAATCATGACTTTGTCGCACTTCTCTTGCCACCTCAAGACCATCTTTTTTAGGCAACATTAAATCTAGAATCATCAAATCAGGATTAAATTCATCTACTTTTTTGACTGCCTCTTCACCATCATAGGCAGTATCTACTTCGTAACCTTCCTTAGTTAAATTAAATTTAATAATATCAGAAATAGTTTTTTCATCATCAACAATTAAAATCTTTTTGGGCATAACAATTCCTCCCTCATATTCATCTACCATTATACTGTTTTTACGCTATTTTTGAAAAGATGGAGCTATAGATATCTATTATGAATAGCAAAATATCACTTGACAAATACTGTAAAAAATTGTTTCCTAATTTTTTGAATATTTTTTATAAAAAAACATTGCTTTTTATAAAGATACATGGCATAATATTATTTGTTGATGACATGGGTGGTTAGCTCAGCTGGCAGAGCAACGGACTCTTAATCCGTGGGTCCAGGGTTCGATCCCCTGACCACCCATAATAAAAAAGGATCTTTTTACAAGATCCTTTTTTTCGTTACTATGAACTTTATTTTTTAGCTAAACGTCCTCGGTATTTAGGCATTATCAATTTTAAAATCACTGCTACTATCGCAGCTACAGCTATTGGTGAACCCAATAAATATTGCAAAAGTTGTGGCGTCACTGCTACTACTTTCTTTGGAACTAAAAGCACTGCCATAGTTAAAACAATAGGTATACCTATTACATAGAGATCAGATTCTTCAGTTTCAACATTTCTGATAACCTTTAATCCATTTAACATAATAGTAACTGTAATAATTGCAAATACACCACCAATGACAGGAGCAGGCACAGTAGCTAAAAATGCTGAAAGTTTGCTAAAAAATCCTAAAATTATAAACCATATACCCGCAGATATGAAAACATGTTTACTTGCTACACCAGTGATAGAAACAATACCAGCGTTAGTAGAATAACCTGTTACCGGTGTTGCACCTAACAAAGTTGAACATATACAACTTGCTCCTTCACCTATAATACCGTTATTCCACTGTTTTTTAGAAATATCACAGCCAGTAACTGCACTCATGGCAAACCACGTTCCTGTTGTTTCTGCAGTCAATATTATATAAATAATTATAAATGTAATAATTGGTGTCAGCGAAAAATCTAGTCCCCAATGTAATATGGTTCTTTGTGGAAAACTAAATAATGGTGCACTGGCTACTTGACTCCAATTAAAACGACCCATAGTTGCAGCTACTGAGGTTCCTACCAATAAAGCTACTACTATAGAACTAGTTTTAAATATTTTTTCCAACTTAGGGATACGCAAACTCATGGCAATACAGAAAATTAAAACAACTGCAGTTATAGAAGCTAGTTCAATATTCTGAAAAATATTACCTGGAGCAGCAAATATATTATCTTTTAACGCTGCTGGTATTAAAGATAACCCCACACAAGTAATAATAGTACCGCCAACAACTGGTGGAACAAATTTATTAATAATTTTGTGAAATACTCCCGTTAATCCTAATAAAATTAGAAAAATACTACCTATAAGAGAGGATCCTAATAAGGTAGCTATACCCTTGCCATGTAGTCCTCCATTAGCTAAAACTATACCAGCTGCAGCAGTCAACGGAACAAACGAAGGGCCTTGAGAAACAGGTATCTTCATAAATATAACCGTTTGCAATAAAGTACCTACTCCAGCAGCTAAGAATGTTGCTTGCAATAACCCCATCGCATCTGCAGAACTCATAGCTAATATTCCTGCCAAAATAATTGGAGGGACATAAACATCCATCGCTAAAACGTGTTGTAATCCCAAAATTGTAGCCTCAAATTTACTTACTTTTTCATCTGGACCAATTAATAAACTAGTTCTTTTTGCCATCTTTTTACACTCTCTATAACAAATTAATCTTTACAATAAACTAAATTTCCATCTATATAGACTTGTTTAATATCAGATTGTTGTGTTTGATATAATATTCGTTCAATCATTTGCTCATCGGATAATGTTATAACTGAAGGGTGACTTTTCACCACTTGGAAATCAGCTTTATATCCTTCTTTAATTCGTCCAGTATTTAAATGTAATGCCTCAGCACCTCCTACTGTAGCCATATAAAAGGCCGTAGCAATATTAATTCTAGAATTTGCAACACCTCTAGTAGTTGCTTGCTTGGTAGTATCTACACCGTCTTCTAACATCCGTGAAGATATTACCGCTTGGCGAATATTATGATATATGCTAGATGAATAACCACCTGAAATATCTGTCCCTAAGCCCAGCTTGATTTGCTTAGCTAAAATTTCTTTAACACGCATAACTCCATTGCCAAAATAAGCATTAGAGATAGGGCAATGTGCTAAAGCAGCCTCACGCTTGGCAAGCAAATCCATATCATCATCAGTTAAATGAGTTGCATGCATTAAAATTGTTCGATCGGTTAAAAGACCAAACTGATCAAGAACACTAGTATCAGTAGCTTTAAAGCGATCTAGCACATATCCATGCTCCCAACTACTTTCACTAACATGTGTTTGCACTGGCACATTATATTTATTAGCTAATTGACCTAACCCTTGTAAACATGCATCACTACAACTTGGAACAAATCTAGGAGTAATGACAGGAACTACTCTATCTGCATCATTGCTTAATTTTTGCAATTGCTTAATAAACAATTCAGTCGCATCAATAGCATCTTTTGCAGACTGATTTCTATAATAAGCAGGTGTTTGATCTGCATTATCCATAGCAACTTGTCCGATAAAACCTCTTAATCCATATTCTAAACAAGCCTTAGCTAAAATGATGTTGGAATCATTATAGATAGTACCAAACATTAAAGCAGTAGTAGTTCCTTGAGATAATAATTCTTTAACTAAAGAATCATATATCGTTTTAGAGTAGTTTAAATCTGAGCATTTGCTTTCCAAAGGAAAAGTATAATGATCTAGCCAATCTGCTAAAGGAAGATCTAAAGCTAGTCCAGCTTGTGGCCATTGCGGTGCATGCACATGTAAATCAACATACCCTGGTAAAAGATATTCATCAGCAGCTAGTTGATGATAATTACCTTGTGAAATAGCTGTTTGTTTAATCTCACCATATTGGCTATTGTTCGGAAATAGTACTGATGCGATTAATCCTTGCTGATTAACACATACTAAAGCATTACCATAACATCCAATTTTATCTACTGTTTCAGGCGTGCAAATTGTGCCTTCTATCACTTTTTTATATATTATATAAATCACCTCTCTATCAGTTGTTATCTATATAATATACAAACATTTATCATAAGTAAATAATATTTGTTCGTTTTTTTATTTAGAGCTCTAAATAAAATTACTATTTTTCTTATATATTGTTTTTTAAAAAATCAGACCTATAATATTCTTATGATTGCATCATATTATCAGACGATTGTAAGCATACTTTATACAGTAGTGGTTGTTGCTTAGGTTTTCATAAATAGAAAAGAGAGTAAAATGTTTGGTAAAAAGAATAAAGCGGAAGAAAAAATAATTGCAGATATATGTGAAATTTTAAAAGATCCTAATTTAAAGTCAGAAGAACGAGACGCTTTAATTAGAGTCAAAAATCGCTTAGAAAAGGGCGAATACACCCAAAGAGTACTCAATAACTTTTTATCTCAAGTTCGCCCTCTAGCTTTGCAATCTAAACTATCTCCTTCTGTTGATAAATTTTATACTGATATCATAAATAATGCCTATAAAGGAATTAGTTGGGCAGGAATGATGTTCATGAAGTTCTAATTTTAGAAATATTATTAATTAGATTTTTTAAACCATATTTCGATCATGTGTCGAGATATGTTTTTTTTGGACACAATAAAAACCCCGAAATTGTTGTCCAAATTTCGAGGTTCATATAAAATAACAGAAAAAATAACTTTTCATAATTGACCACACTACGCGTATCGTTCTTTGAGTAAAAAATGTGTGGCATATGTTATAGCAAATACATTACTTTAGATGTTTTTTGTATAATCTAGTAACTCCTGTAACTACTGCAATTGTTATTACTACAATTATATAAACAGCACCTAATAAAAATTCCGTACTCCAAAAATCTTTTATGGCACTTTCAGTATGAACACCAAAAATCATTGTACCAAAACTATAGTACGCAGAATATACCGTAATAATTGTTATACCAACTATTATAATTAACAACAATGATAATATCCATTTTATTATTTTTTTAGCGTAACTCGTTCCAACCACATTCTGCTCCCCATACACTAGACAAAATAGTTCCTAATGTGACAGTAGCCAATGTAACACATAAAGTCTTTTTTAAATTCATTTTCTTTCCTCACTAAAAATAATTATCCACCATAAAAAAAGATAAATAATAGTATATCGACTTAGCAAGAAGTTTATCATAAAATGATATAAATGTTAATTAAAATAAAAGCTACTTTTTTGTGTTATTCAGATATTTGGACACAATAAAACCCCCGAAATTGTTGTCCAAATTTCGAGGTTCATATCCATTATTTATTGAATTCTCCGCTTTCAACTTCACGTATAAAGTCTGCTAAATGCTTATAATAAACATCCGGATTGTCAACCATATGATGATGACCACCATTAGGTGTAGTTACCAAGCGAGAATTTGGTATCTCTTTTTGCATAATTTTAGCTGTATCAAGTGGCATAGTTTCATTTTCACCAAAAGTAAGTAAAGTTGGAACTTTTATATTTTTCAATTGGTCTCTAAAATGCCAGTCTTTCAACTTACCTGTAATTACAAATTCATTATCACCTTGAAAGACATTATAAACTGCCGTGCCACCCAAATCATGTAAATGATACAACTTGGATGGTTGCTTTCTATCTACAAAGTTAATGTTAAGAATTTGTACATCAGCTTGATAACGATCATTATCATAATCATTATTAGTTTCACATTGATGCATAAAATCAATTTCAGTCTGAGGTAATACTTCTTGACGCCTACGATTTACAGCTTTTACGTAGTCATCAATTTCATCTACCATCGAAGAGATAATTGCTCCCTTCAAGTGCTTACCATATTTAACAGCATATTCTTGAACTAATAAGCCACCCCAGCTTTGACCAATTAAGTAAAAATTGTCAATATCTAACTTTTGACGAACTTCTTCTACTTCATCTAAAAAATATTCATATGTAAGATACTTTTTAGCAATCTCAGGGTCAGAATAATCGGGTTGATCAGAATACAAAGATCCTAATTGATCATACATAGTAACTTGTACATCTAAGCCTTGTTTTTTTAACTGTACTGCTGCATCTTCCCAATATTCATGGTTGCCACCAGGGCCACCATGTAATGCTAAAAGATGTATTTTGCCTTGACCTTGTGTATTAGTCCATAAATGATAGCCATTATCTAACGTAATTATCTTTGTGCCATTTCTCATAGATATATCTCCTTTTAATCTTTGTTTCTATTTTAACTCATTTAACCGATTAAATCTTATTATTTTTTCTACGCCATACATGAACTAAAGTAGCAATTATAATACCTAATAATGTTGGAAATACCCATGATAAGCCAATATCTGATAAAGGGAAATATTTTAATCGAATATCAATTATCATCTTGCAAAATGATGTTTCAGATATAGGTGCAGGTAGATGAGCTATCAAATCCATAAAGGCAGGTATAATAGTCAATACAACCGACACCTTATATACGACATGGTCACCCTTAAATAATGGTGAAAATAATGCCAAAATAATTAAAACCATAGCTATTGGATATAAAAACATAAGAATAGCAAAGGTCCACTTGATAATCAATTCCAAACCTAGATTTGCAGTCATGAAAGAAGCAAAACATGTGATAGCAAGCCACTTACGATATTTTAAGCCACCAAAATGACTATGGAAATCCTGTGCAAATGAACTAACTAATCCCACAGCTGTTGTTAAACATGTTAATGTAACCAAACTTGCAAGGACAATTTGACCTAATGTACCACCATAATAAGTAACAATTTGTGAAAATGCTTTTCCACCTTCTGCTGAAACTTTAAATTTTCCTAATGACATCGCTCCTAACAAAATTAGTAGGAAATAAATAATACCTATCATGGTCATCGCAATGAAGCCTGATTTGGCTGTAATTTTGGCAACTTCATTCTTTTCAGTAACGCCCATAGATTTAACAGCCGAAATAACAGATACCCCAAAGGCGATACCTGCTAAAGCATCGATTGTATTATATCCTTCCAAAAATCCATTAACACCTGCACTATGAGCATAGCTAGCTGTAGCTGAAAAATCAGCGGGATTCCCTAAAGGTTTAAACAAAGCAATAATAATAACTAAAAACAAGAGAACTAAAAATATAGGATTCAATATTTTACCTAAATTTTCTAATATATTACCTGCGTTATACGCAATTATAAAAGTTAGAATAAAATATATGGCAGTAAAAATAACTAACCCAATATTGTGCCACTTAGATGGTAATAATGGTGCAATACCTACACTATAAGAAACACTAGCTGTTCTCGGTGAAGCACACATTATACCCAATGTTAAGTGGATTAATATCATAAAACAAGTAGCAAATAAATTACTCACAGGTTTAGCAATGCCATATACATCATCTGTTTTAGTAATAGCAATTGCCAGCACTGAAAATAATGGTAATAATACCCCTGTAATTAAAAATCCTATAGTAGCAATAAGCCAATTACGACCAGCTAATTGCCCTAAATGTAGTGGAAAAATCAAATTTCCCGCTCCGAAAAATAGTGCAAAAATCATCGAAGCAATAACTAAATATTGTCTCAAATTTAATTTTTGTATCAATTTTGTTCCTCCTATTTAAAATATAATATCTTACTATTGTAACAAAAAAAGAAGCTAATGAGAATTAACTTCTTTTGATTAAACGCTTTCTTTATAATCTTTTTTTACCATAAAGATATCTAAAATGATAAACAATTAGAGGTAAAATAGTCACTATAGCACACATTATAAGCATAATTAACACATACATATTACGTAAATGTTCTGGCGTTTCTCTTGTTGGAATAAAAGTAAGAACAAATGCTATCAATGTAATACATAAAGCTACTAAAGCAATACCTATGCCTTTAATGGGACTAGTCGTCATATAATATGTCCTGGGTAATTTTGCATGACGTAATTTTAAAACTATATACGATATCAGTAAAATGATATACATCATCAAATATTGAACAGTAGTTGCTGCCATCGAAACATCAAATGCAAAATTAGCATTGGTACCACTTGTAAAGGTTACAGCAATAGCTCCGAGAGTGACAATTAAAGATTGTAGCACTATCAGTCTCATTGGAACGTCACGTTTAGTAGACTTAGTAAAAAATGCTGGTAGATAACCTTCTTTAGCTGCTTCGAACATGCCCTGACTAGGACCTGCAAGCCAATTACCCAATTGGCCAATAATACCACACGCTAATAATGCTCCTATGATTTTCATCAACAAATCACCCGGGAGATTAATGCTATTCAACATATGACCAAAAGTTTCTACAAATCCCGTAACATTATTAGTATGCAATTCTTTAGGAACAGTCATACCTATAGCCATGCTTCCCAATAAATCAAAACAAATAGCTACGCATGCCAAACCTAGCATTACTTTAGAGTATTGTTTAGGTTTTTCCAAATATTTGACATGTGGAGCTGAAGCTTCTCCTCCACAAAATGCTAATATAAATGGAACAAAAACTACTAAACTATTACCATCAAATTTGTGAGGAAAGACATTATCAAAATTAATATGAAAATAAACGTTTTTTCCTTCTAACAAATAGACGAAAAAGCATAATATTAACAAAATAACAGGCATAGCAATTCCTAAACCGAAACACCATTCTGCAATTCGTCCTATTTTTTTCATACCAACCATTTCGACTAAAGTAATAGACCATAAAATGATCATCATTAGCAAAAATCTAATACAAGGAGTGGTATTTAAATATGGCTTATTTAAAATAATAGATACCGAGCCGATAATAATATACATCATCACATTCATACCAATTGTTATGTGTATCCACTGGTAAAATAAAGCTGTCCAGCCTGTTTTCTCCCCTAAGGTTTCTTTGACCCAAGTGAAAATACCACCTTTATTCCAGCCATCTATCGATGCCATTTCGCCAGCCATTTTAGTAATAGGTATAAACCAGATAAGACCAGCTAAAAGTAAATAAAATATTGCGGTAGGACCAGTCTTTCCAAAAGGTACCAGTTCACTTACTGATATAACCATTGAACTAGTCATCGCAAACAATTTTAAACCAGTTAATCTATTATATTTGATATTTTGTGATAGTTCATTATCTTCAACCGCAGTATTATCCATAAAAATTCCCCCTATGTATATTAGTAATAATTATACCTTAATTGTGAGATTTTACACATCTTTTGCTTAATATATTTTTATATAAAATTGTAAGCAAATTATTTACCGGGAAATTATTTATAAATCTATTTTTAGTAGGATTGGGCAATGATCTTTTCGATCACCTGTATCTATCATTTTAGATTGTTCAATTTTATCAGCTAATCTTTGTGAAACTAGATAATAGTCTATTCTCCAACCTGCATTATTAGTTTTACTTGTGCGAATTCTTTGTGACCACCAAGAATAGACATCCGTAATATCACCATTTATGTATCTAAATGTATCAATAAAACCCAAACTAAGTAACTTACTGAACCCTTTACGCTCTTCATCAGTAAATCCCGCATTATGATGATTAGTTTCAGGATGTTTTAGGTCAATTTCTTGATGTGCTACATTATAGTCACCACTTGCAATCACAGGCTTATTTTGATCTAATTTGGCTAAATATTCTTGATACTTAGTATCCCATATTTCTCTATCAGCCAATCTTTTTAATTCATTACCCGAATTAGGAGTATAAACTTGTGTTAAATAAAATGTGTCGAATTCTAGCGTGATAATCCTACCTTCTTGATCCATTGTATCTGGTGCCCCAATTAACGGATAGGTTACTTGTGGATGGTAATTTTTTTTATATAAAAACATAGTACCTGCATAACTTTTACGTGCCGGTTCTTGTGACGAACGCCAAACATATTGATAGTCCTCAAAAATATCAGCTAAAATATCACAATGTTTTTTAGTAGGACCATTAGCTCGTAATTTTGTTTCCTGAATTGCAACTACATCAGGATTTGCCTCCTTAATTTTATTTAGCACGGATCTAGTTTCATGAGCTCTATCTGAATCACCAGTTAAAGCTGCATTTAAAGAATCGATATTCCAAGAAATAAATAACATTTTTTGCTCCTTATGTGTCTTAATGATTTTTACAATATTTTATAAAATCCGAATAGGTATCAACTTCTAGCAATGGAGTTAGTCGCAAAAGATTTTTTCTATGACAATGATTAAACCATACACAATCTAATCCATAATTAGTAGCACCTAAGATATCAGATGATAATCCATCACCAAAAAGCAAAGATTGATTGACACTTACTTTACTGCGACTAAAAAAATAATCAAAGATAGCAGGATTAGGCTTAGATGCTTGAGCTTCTTGAGAAGTTATAATTAAATCAAAATATTGAGCAACATTTGCCAATTTTAAACGCTTTTTCTGCATAAATGTTTCACCATTACTTAAAGCAGCTAAATAATAACCTTGATTTTTAAAATATTGTAAAGCTTCTTTAGCTCCAGGTATTAATTTATGTGTATTGCCAAAATAATGCCTATATTCAGCCATGATTTGCTTACCATTTACATCTATATCGTATTCTCGCTTGATAAAATCTCGAAAGCAAATTTCAGATAGCTCTTCATATGTTAGTTTTCCTTGTTCATGTAAGCGCCATAGTCCTTGATTATATGCATGATAGTTCTTTCGAATCTCAGGCGTTATATTCCAACCGTGAAATTTAAACAAACTATTCAAGGCAACATATTCAGTATTGTCAAAATCAATAATTGTATCATCTATATCAAAAATTATTTGTTTATATATCAAATCAGTTACCCCTTATTTTTGGTTATATCATATAATTCAAAATACTTCGTCAAATAAATTTTATAACTAATTGTCAAAATCATATTATGTAACATAATTTTTTCAGGACTAGGAGCATTATCCTCCATCTTATTTTCATCTTTTAAGCCAAATACGTATTGTAAATTATTCTCTAATTCTACACAAAAATAATCATATGCCACTTTTGTACTATAACTGCCCTGCTGAATAACAAGACCTTTTTTTAAATCATTTAATTGTAAAATGTTTTTGGCAAGAGCTATAAAAATTAACGAGGCTATTTGATCTCTATCATATAGTTTTTTTATCGGCTTAGATATAATTTTATGTTTAACATAATTACTAATCATTGAACTAGTGATGGGAGTTTCACTAATTGCATGCAAATATTCATTCAAGTAATTAGCTACTTGTTCCAAATATAAACCCATTACTGGCAATTCATCATACCTGGGTAACCTAAAGTTGATAATGTCTTTGACTAATTCTGATTCCGTTGTTTTCAATATTAAATACACTTCCTATATAAATATTTATACTTTTGTTCTATTTTGTGTTACTCTATATCTTGATATAAGTTTATCAAAAACTTGTATCAAGATAATGTAAAAAATATAGAGGCTCAACCTATGATTAAAAAAATTATTACCGATTCTGGTGCCAATATCTTATCTAGTACTATTTTAGGACAAAAACATATTAATGTCCCCCTGTCTATTATAATAGATAATAATATTTGGTTAGATGATAACAATATCAATATTGACAATTTTATTCAAGCTATTATTAACACCAAGCAAAAAACCAGCACCGCATGTCCTAGCATTGCTAGTTGGTTACAAGCATTTGCAGGTGCAGACGAGATTTATGTAGTCACTATCACTAGTGGCTTATCTGCTACTTATGATTCTGCTATTCAAGCGGCAAATTTATACAAAGAAAAATACCCTCACGTAAAAATTGAGATTTTCGATTCTCTATCAGCAGGTCCGCAAATGAGAATGATTGCTGAAAGAATTGCACAAGATTTAAATAAAAACCTGACTTTTGATGAAGTTATTGAGGATGTTAAACAATACCAGCAAACATTACAAATGGTATTTATATTAAAAGATATGAAGAACTTGGCAAATAACGGTAGAATCAATCCAACTATTGCTAAACTTTCCAAGCTAGTTAATTTAAATATTATTGGTACAGTTACTGACGCTGGAACATTTGCATTAATATCCAAAGCTCGTGGTATGAAAAAATGTTATCCTAAGCTATTACAAGCGATGATAGATCAAGGATATAATGGTGGCAAAGTAGAAATTGA
Organism: Lactobacillus iners DSM 13335; assembly: GCF_000160875.1. Lineage (GTDB taxonomy): Bacteria > Bacillota > Bacilli > Lactobacillales > Lactobacillaceae > Lactobacillus > Lactobacillus iners. The sequence goes on along the minus strand of NZ_GG700805.1, from coordinate 69,126 downwards.
CCATGTTAACAATTTATCTGAAGCACAATTGGTTGCTAGTACGATTACAAGTACTTTTCCAAATGCTGACATATCATTTAGTTTGTGTACTGCTCTATGTACTTTTTATGCTGAAAATGGCGGTATCTTGGTATCATTTGAAAAATAATACACCTAAAATTTAACTACCATATCTATCATCTTAAAGAGCGACTATTTAGATAGTTGCTCTTTTTGTTTCACATGTAACATAAGATATTATTAAATTTATTTTTTCTTTTTTATCCCTATACCTTAGCCTTTTGGTACTATATAATGATATTTATCATTTGAAAAGCACAAGATATTGTGTTAGATTGTTTTTTAGATTGAAATTAACTGCTAGATTGTAAGTTGATTTTTTATGTAAGGAGAAATGTTTATGTCAGAAAGTTATTACGATCATTCACAAGCACCAGTTCATTTTGCTTATCATGATAACGGTCTTAATATGCGTTCAATCAATTGGAACAAGATTGACGATGATAAAGATTTGGAAGTATGGAACAGAGTTACACAAAACTTTTGGCTCCCAGAAAAAATTCCCGTATCAAATGATTTACCTTCATGGAATAGTTTATCAAAAGATTGGCAACAATTAATTACACGTACCTTTACAGGATTAACTTTGCTAGACACTATACAAGCATCTATCGGTGATGTAGCCCAAATAAAAAATGCTCAAACAGATCATGAGCAAGCTATTTATGCCAACTTTGCTTTTATGGTAGCTGTTCATGCACGTTCATATGGTACTATTTTTTCTACACTATGTAATAGTGATCAAATAGATGAGGCCCACAACTGGGTAATCAATAATGAAGCATTGCAAGCACGAGCTAAAGCGTTAATACCGTATTACACAGGTAATGATCCTTTAAAATCTAAAGTCGCTGCTGCTATGATGCCTGGATTTTTATTGTATGGTGGCTTTTATTTACCTTTCTATTTATCATCACGAAACAAATTACCAAATACAGCCGATATTATTCGCTTAATCTTAAGAGATAAAGTTATCCATAATTATTACAGTGGTTATAAGTATCAGCAGAAACTTGCAAAATTAGCTCCTCAAAGACAAGCAGAAATGAAAGATTTTGTTTTTGCTTTACTTTATAAATTAATTGACCTTGAAAAAGCATATTTACGAGAGCTATATAAAGGTTTCGATATTGCTGAAGATGCTATCAGATTCAGCATATATAATGCAGGAAAATTTTTACAAAATCTAGGTTATGATTCTCCATTTACCGAAGCTGAGACACATATCGCACCCGAAGTTTTAGCTCAACTATCTGCCAGAGCGGATGAAAATCACGACTTCTTTTCTGGTAATGGCTCATCATATGTAATGGGAGTAACTGAAGAAACAACAGACGATGATTGGGAGTTTTAAAATGGATAAAAAAATATTAGTAGTTTATTTTTCTACATCATCAAATAATACACACAGGTTTGTACAAAAATTAAATTGGCGTTCTGTAAGAATTCCATTAGATGGTACTCCAATAAAAGTTAATGAAGATTATATTCTAATTGTTCCTACCTATTGCGGCGGTAGATTGCATATGCATGGTGCTGTAACTAAACAAGTTATACAATTCTTAAATGATAAAGATAATAGAAGCTATTGCCGGGGCGTAATTTCTTCAGGTAACACTAACTTTGGAGATCAATTTGCTGTAGCTGGACCTATAATATCCAAAAAATTACATGTTCCTTTTTTATATCAATTCGAATTGCTAGGTACAATGGAAGACGTTGAAAATGTCTTAAATATATTAAAAACAGAACGGTGGAAACAAAATAACGATGAAAAATAATGAAACTTATATTTCTTTAAATGCATTAACAGAATTTAAAGATGAAAATGGTCATTTTAACTTTGAAGCTGATAAAAAAGCTGTTAAAGCATACATAGATGAAAAAATTAATCCGAATACTAAAAAATTCAAATCATTTCGAGAAAGATTAAATTTTTTAATTGATAATGACTATTATGACAAAGATTTACTAGCTAAATATAATATTGAATTTATCGAAAAGTTAACAAAAAAAGCATACGATCAACACTTTACCTTTCCTAATTTTATGGGAGCTGTAAAATTTTACAATGCCTACGCCTTAAAAACTAATGACCACAAAGAATATCTTGAAAATTACGAAGACCGTGTGGTAATGAATGCCTTATTCTTAGCTGATGGTGATGAAGACTTTGCTACTTCATTATTAATGGACATTATTCACAATAGATTTCAACCAGCTACACCAACTTTTCTTAATGCTGGTAAAAAAAGACGTGGCGAATATATATCATGCTATTTGCTTCGTGTTGAAGATAATATGGAATCTATTTCCCGAAGCATTACCACTAGTTTGCAATTATCTAAACGTGGTGGCGGAGTGGCTTTGTGTTTAACTAATCTTCGCGAATTTGGAGCACCGATTAAAAAAATAGAAAATCAATCTAGTGGTATTATACCAGTTATGAAATTGCTCGAAGATTCATTTTCTTATGCAAATCAACTAGGGCAACGTCAGGGAGCTGGAGCGGTATATTTACACGCTCATCATCCTGAGATACTTAAATTTTTAGATACAAAAAGAGAAAATGCTGACGAAAAGATACGAATAAAATCTTTATCATTAGGTGTTGTAATTCCAGATATTACCTTTCAACTAGCAAAAGAAAATAAAGACATGGCTCTCTTTTCCCCGTATGACATTATGCGAGAATATGGTAAACCTATGTCCGATATTTCAATTACCAAAGAATATGATAATTTGGTAGCCAATCCTAAGATCAAGAAAACATATATCAGTGCACGTAAATTATTTCAAACGATTGCTGAATTACAATTCGAATCAGGTTATCCTTATATTATGTTTGAAGATACCGTTAATGACAGAAATCCAAACAAAAAAGAAGGACGCATTGTAATGTCAAATTTATGTTCGGAAATTGCACAAGTCAACACACCTAGTGAGTACAATGAAGATTTAAGTTTTTCAAAAACTGGACATGATATTTGCTGTAACTTAGGTTCACTCAATATTGCAAAGGCTATGGATGACTCGGAACATTTTGAACATTTAGTTGCTAATAGTATCAGAGCTTTAGATCATGTTTCACGTGAATCAAATTTGAAATGTGCCCCTTCAATCAGAAAAGGTAATTTAGCGAACCATGCTGTCGGATTAGGAGCTATGAACTTACACGGCTTTTTAGCAACTAACCATATATTCTACAATTCACCCGAAGCAGTTGATTTTACTGATATGTTTTTCTACGCAACTGCATACTATGCATTCAAAGCTTCTAACAAGTTAGCTCAAAAATTTGGAGCATATTCTGGTTTTAAAGAATCTGAATATGCTGACGGTTCTTACTTTAAGAAATATACTGAGCATGATAATTTACCAAAAACAGCTACTATTAAAGATCTATTAAATAAATATCATTTTTATATTCCAAGTCGTGAAGATTGGAATAATCTGGTAAACAATATAAAAAAATATGGTTTAGCTAATTCGCACTTACTAGCTGTAGCTCCAACGGGTTCTATCAGCTACTTATCTTCTTGTACCCCAAGTTTACAACCAGTTGTAGCTCCTGTTGAAACTAGAAAAGAAGGAATGGTTGGACGAATATACGTTCCCGCATATAAAATTGATAACAATAATTACAAATATTATCAAAAAGGTGCCTATGAAGTAGGTCCCGCAGCTATTATAGACATAGTAGCTGCTGCTCAAAAACATGTAGATCAAGCTATCTCATTAACTTTATTTATGACAGATAAAGCTACTACACGAGATTTAAATAAAGCTTATATCTATGCTTTTAAGAAGAAATGTGCAACCATTTACTACGTTCGTGTTAGACAAGAAGTACTAGAAGGTAGTGAAAATCTAGCTGCTGATGAAGTTATAAAAACAGATAAATTCAAATGTACTGGCTCTAAAGAATGTCAAGTATGTATGTTATAGTAAAATCACTTTTAAACTAATAAAAACGACTTTATAACTTAGACGATACGCCTAACAATAAAGTCGTTTTTTTGTGCCTTGCTTAATTTTATTTAATTTTTGCAATTCTGCCCTGCTGTATATAAGCTGTCAAAACAGCTAAGTCTGCAGGATTAACACCTGATATTCTTTCAGCTTGTGCAATAGATTCAGGTCGTATTTTTTCAAATTTTTGTCTAGCTTCAGTAGCCAAACTTGGAATTGCTGCATAATCAATACCTTCAGGTATTTTCTTAGATTCTAATCGATGCAAGCGATCCACCATAATCTTTTCTTTCTTAATATAACCTTCGTATTTTAAAGCAATCTCAACCTGCTCTTTGACATATCTATCAGCCGCTAATTTTTTACCTGTTAATTTTTCAATAGCGTCAAAAGTTACACGTGGTCGTTTTAAGAAATCAGCTCCATTAACTGCTCCATTTAGTGCATCCTGCTTGATATCCTTTAAATAATTTTGTACTTCCTCAGTTGGATGAATTGTTATAGACTTTATATTTTTCATAGTCGTCGCAATTGCTTCTTTTTTACGTAAAAATTCTTGATAACGCTCTTCAGAAATCAGACCTAAGTTATAACCTTTTTCTGTTAAACGCAAATCTGCATTATCATGTCGTAATAATAAGCGATATTCAGCACGACTAGTTAATAAACGATAAGGTTCGTTAGTTCCCTTGGTAACTAAATCATCTATCAGAACACCAATATAAGCTTCATCACGACCCAATACAAATTCTGGCTTATTTTGTGCACTTAATGCTGCATTAATACCTGCAATTAGTCCTTGCCCTGCTGCTTCTTCATAACCTGATGTACCATTCATTTGACCTGCAGTAAACAAATGACTAATATTTTTAGTTTCTAATGTATGCTTTAATTGCCATGGTTCAATCACATCGTACTCTATCGCATACCCTGGACGCATCATCTCTGCTTTTTCCAATCCAGCCACAGAGTGTAACATCTTTAATTGAACCTCCTCAGGCATTGAAGTTGAAAAATCGCCAACATATATTTCTCTTGTTTTCCAACCTTCAGGTTCTAAAAATATTTGATGTCTATCTTTATCAGCAAATCTAACAATCTTAGATTCAATAGATGGACAATAACGAGGACCCACTCCCTTTATCACACCAGAAAACATAGGTGCTCTATCTAAATTTTTTCTAATTATTTCATGTGTAACAGGATTAGTATATGTCATATAACAAGATAATTGATCTTTAAGATAATCATCATCGCTAGTAGTATATGAAAAATGTCTTGGCTCCTTATCGCCGGGCTCCTCCTCAGTTTTAGAATAATCAATCGTATTACCATCCACACGTGGAGGAGTTCCTGTTTTAAAACGACGCATCTTAAAACCTAATTTTTCCAAATTTTCAGCTAACTTGATAGAAGGCAAGGAGTTATTAGGTCCAGATGAATAAGTTAATTCACCAATGATAATTCTGCCACGCGTAGCTGTACCAGGTGTTAAAACTACACTTTTGGCTAAATATTTTGCTCCTGTATTGGTTATTAAGCCTTTACATATACCTTCTTCAACAATCAATTCATCAGCCATTCCTTGTCGCAAAGTCAAATTAGGTGTATTTTCAATAGTATTTTTCATATATTCGTGGTATTTCCACTTATCTGCTTGAGCACGTAATGCACGCACAGCAGGTCCCTTACCTGTATTCAGCATTCGCATCTGAACATATGTGGCATCTATATTTTTGCCCATTTGACCACCTAAGGCATCTACTTCACGTACTACCGTTCCTTTAGCCGGACCGCCAACAGATGGATTGCAAGGCATGAAAGCTACCATATCCAAATTGATAGTCAATAAAAGTGTCTTTTCACCCATTCTGGCTGCAGCTAGTGCAGCTTCACATCCAGCATGTCCTGCTCCCACAACAATCACATCATATTCGTTAGAATTATATGTCTTCATTTTTGAATACCCTACTTTCCAAGACAAAACTTACTAAATAATTGTGTTATTAATTCATCAGGTGCTGTGTCACCCGTAATTTCACCTAAGCTATCCCACGCCTCTTTTAGATCTATTTGCACAAGATCTAATGGCATATTATCATTAATAGCCTCAATAGCCTCTATTAATGATTGCTTGGCCTTTCTGAGTAAATCGTTTTGTCTTTGATTTGTTACCATAACTTCACTTTTTGAATCAGTAATTCCCTGTAAAAATAAAGATTTAATTGCCTCTTCTAATCCAATCATATTTTGTTTCTTTAATACTGAAATCGTCACAATAGGACTATCAGTAATTTTTTGAATATCTTTTTTAGTTATTTTCGCCACTTGATCAGCTTTGTTTAAAATGACAATTCTTTTTTTATCTTGCGTTAATTCTAATAATTTCTGATCCTCTTCAGTTAATTCTTCACTAGAATTTATTAGCAACAAAACTAAATCAGATTCAGTTATAGCTCTTTTTGAACGTTCTACACCAATTTTTTCAACTATATCATCTGTTTGTCTTATTCCTGCTGTATCAATTAGTTTTAATAAAATACCTTTTAATGATACATACTCCTCTAAAGTATCACGAGTAGTACCTGCTATATTAGTTACAATAGCCTTTTCTTCTTTAGATAAGTAATTTAATAACGAAGATTTACCAACATTAGGTCTACCAACAATAGCTGTTGCAAGTCCAGACCTAACTACCTTTCCTTCTTGAGCAGTGGCTAATAATTTATCTATTTCTTTGATAACTTGTTGAGCCTTGTCATACATTTCTTTAGAAGTAACATCGTCCATATCATATTCAGGATAATCAATATTAACTTCTTCATGTGCCATGGTATTCAAAAGTTCTTGTCGCAATTTTCTAATTTCAAAAAGAAGTCCACCTTCTAATTGCTTCATTGCTACTTGTCTAGCCCGATCAGTCTTAGCTTCAATAATATCCATAATCGATTCAGCTTGCGTTAAATCAATTCGTCCATTAATAAATGCACGCTTAGTAAATTCCCCTGGCGTAGCCATTCTAGCTCCATTATCAAGAATCAACTGTAATATTTTTTGTGTCACTAATAATCCACCATGACAGGATACTTCAACCGTATTTTCTCGAGTAAATGTTTTAGGAGCTAACATTACTGTTACTAAAACTTCATCTACTACGTCTTTATTAGCATAATCGATAATATGTCCATAATGAATAGTATGCGAGGCAACTTTATTCAAATTTGCTCCTCGGAAGATTTTATTGACTATTTCTAACGCATTTTCACCCGAAACCCTAATAATGGATATACCGCCTTCACCGATTGGTGTGGCAATTGCAGCAATAGTATCATATTGTGTTAAAACCTGTACCATAATTTCACCTTAATTAATTTTGTATAAAAAAAGTGCCCACTCCACCACTACATTGATGGATAAAGCACTTTGACTACTTTATCTAATAACTATAGATAACTATTTAATTTTTCGACCGAATTTCTTATATATTTTCCTATACTTGGCCTTACGCTCTTTTTCTTGCAGCTGTTTAAGCTTTAATTCACGATAATATTTTATCGGATTTTGCAAAAAGAAGGTTTGAATCGCTTGGAACAAATTGGAAATTACCCAATACAAGGATAATGCTGACTGCAGACTACATGCCATCACACCAATAAATACTGGCATAACATATGTCATGCCCTTAGTCATTGCATTATTAGATGATTTAGCTTGAGATAATTGCCCTATGTAACTTGCAATAAATGTAAAAATAGCTGCTAAGATTGGCATAACCATATAAGGATCAGGATGTCCTAAATCCATCCACAAAAACCGTCCATTTTGCAATTCAGGAGTTCTTAAAATAGCTTGCCACAAAGCAATCATAATCGGCATCTGGATTAACATAGGTAAACAGCCTAAATATGGATTAACTCCACTTTCCTTGTACAACTTACTAGTTTCTTCTTGTAATTTTCTACGAGTTTCAGCATCTCTATCTGAATATTTCTTACGTAAAGCTTCCATCTCAGGTTGTAAACTTTGCTGTTTAGCCATACTTTTAATTGAAATAGCATTTAATGGCAATAATACAACCCTAACAATAATAGTAAATACAACTATTGACCAGCCATATGCGTTATGTAATATTGCTGCAAGCCATAAAATAAAACTTGAAATATAGTATAAAATATAACGATCCCAAAAACTGCCACTATTGTTTGACAAAGGCGGTACAGAACCATTACTACTTGTAGAAACACACCCCGTTATGGTTAATGAAATAAGTAAAATCGTTGCGATTACTATTATCTTTTTTAAATTTTTCTTTGATAGAAAGTCGCTCACTTTAATTCTCCTCAACTTGCGATGGTATATCACTAATCAATAAATTAGACAGTTTCATAACATGCTCTAAATTTGCCTTTATACATTTCATATCAAGATCTTTTACATATGGTCTAGCAATTACTAAAAAATCGACATCTTTTTTTATCATATGCTTATCTTCAGTGATTGCTGCTCTGATACATCTTTTTATACGATTTCTCAAAACCGCATTATGGCCAACCTTTTTACCAACAGATATACCTACGCGAAAATGTGGCTGATTAACCTTGTCTAATTGATATAAGACAAAGGCTTTATTAGCCATAGACTGTCCAGTTTCAAATACCAATTGAAAATCTTTTTCTGATTTTACACGATAGGATTTTCTCAAAATAACTCATCCTAACTTTAAACTAAAAAAACCACTGAATATCAGTGGCTTAAGCAGATAAGACTTTTCTACCCTTTTTACGGCGTCTTGCTAAAACCTTACGGCCATTTGCTGTTGCCATACGCTTCATAAAACCATGAACACGTGAACGGTGACGCTTCTTTGGTTGATAAGTTCTCTTAGTGGTCATTATGTGCACCTCCGTTTAGTACTATAAGCACAATTTCTAATTTAGGATATCACAGATAAAAGAAAAAGCCAAGTCTTTTATTGAAAAAAATACTATAGATATTCTTTATTTTATTTTTTAGTCTTTTTTGTTTTGTGAATTTTTTGCGATTAATTTTTTTATATTTATATTATCAACAAGGATTTTTACAAAGTTATCAACAATTAACATCTTGTTTACAAAATTATACACAACCTGTGGATTATTTTTGCAAAATGATTATTTTGTTGTTGATACTCTTGCTTTTTTTATTCACAACCGCTCTGTTTATAACTGCAAAAATTTTGATATTTTGCAGCTTTCTTGTGGATAAAAGCATTTTTTTGTTCACAATTATGTTTAAAAGTGTATTATAGTTTTGCACCTGTGGAAAAACATAGAATAAAATGTTAAACTTATTTTATTAATTATCAACCACGATCTTCTCGGAGGTAATACTTTGTTAGACTTAGAAAAATTTTGGCAATTTTTTACTGACAATATGAAAAAACGTTACAGTGAAGTTGCTTACAATGCATGGTTTAAAAATACAAAACCACTTTCTTTTGATAAAAATAGCAAACAAATGACTATATCTGTTGAATCTCCCGTATCAAAAGGATATTGGGAAAAGAATTTAGCATCTCAACTGATTCAAGAAGCATATGCTTATACAGATATGGAAATTATCCCAATATTTAAAATTGCAGGCGATACTAATTCTGAACGTTTTGTCGTACATAAAACTCAAAAAAAACAAAAACCTGTAATTGAAAACAACCACAATGAATTTGCCAAAGATTTGCAATTAAATAGTAAATATACTTTCGATACATTTGTACAAGGCGAAGGAAATAAGTTAGCTGCTGGAGCTGCTTTAGCTGTAGCTGATAATCCTGGTAGTTTTTATAATCCACTTTTTATTTTTGGTGGTGTTGGACTAGGTAAAACTCACTTGATGCAAGCTATTGGACATCAAATGCTAACGGAAAAAGCTAATGCTAAAATTGTATATATTCAGAGTGAAACTTTCGTTAATGATTTCATCAATTCTATAAAAAATAAGACACAAGATCTTTTCAGAGAAAAATATAGAACCTGTGATCTATTATTGGTAGATGATATCCAATTTTTCGCAAAAAAAGAGGGTATTCAGGAAGAATTTTTCCATACTTTTGAAACACTTTATAACGATCAAAAACAAATTGTGATGACCAGTGATCGCCTACCGAATGAGATTCCTGACTTATCAGAGCGTTTAGTTTCAAGATTTGCATGGGGTTTACAAGTTGAAATTACACCGCCTGATTTAGAAACTAGAATAGCTATTTTACGTAAAAAAGCAGAGGCAGACGGCCTTGGAATCGATGATAATACACTAGATTATGTAGCTTCTCAAGTTGATACAAATATTCGTGAATTAGAAGGTGCTCTTGTTAAAGTGCAAGCTCATGCAACGATAGAAAGAGAAGATATTAACCTTAATTTAGCTAAAGAAGCACTCGCGGATTTAAAATTAGTTCAAAAAACACGCGGACTCGAAATATCCAAAATTCAAGAAGTTGTGGCTAATTATTTTCAAACTTCAACTACAGAATTAAAGGGTAAGAAACGCGTAAAACAAATAGTAGTACCACGCCAAATTGCAATGTACTTATCAAGAAAATTAACAGATTCTAGCTTACCTAAAATAGGGCAAGAATTTGGGGGCAAAGATCATACAACTGTAATGCATGCCTATGAAAAAATCGAAAGATCTCTAAAAACTGATTCTGAAATTAAATCGGCTGTGTATGATTTAAAAGCAATGTTAAATCATTAGAGAAGTTAATAACATGTGGATAAATGAGCTAATTATTCACATGTTTTTTACAGGTTAAATCTTTTATTTTTACTACTTATAGCCACTTTTCAACATAATCCACAGTACCTACTACTACTTCTATATAAATAAATATATAATTAATATAAAGAATAAAAAATGGAGGGGCATATGAAATTCATAATCGATCGAAATTTGTTTTTGAAAAATTTAAACAATGTTCTAAAAGCTATTTCTTCCAATACAGCTATTCCCATCTTGAAAGGGATAAAAATAGATTTATCGGAAAATACATTAACTTTGACGGGTAGTGATACAAATATTTCAATAAAAATAGATATCCCTAAAAGCGATGATCTGCATATTGAATCTACAGGGTCTATTGTATTACCAGCACGTTTTTTTAGTGAAATAATAAAAAAATTACCTGGAAAAGATTTTTCTTTTGAAGTAAAAGATAGTTTTCAAACGAAAATAATGTCTGAAAACAGTGATTTTACAATTAATGGATTAGATGCAGATAATTATCCTAAATTACCAGAAATAACACGGGAATCCTCTTTTGTTATCTCTGGTAAATCTTTCAAAGAAGTAATTTCTGAAACAGTTTTTGCAGTTGCTAATCAAGAAAACAGACCTATTTTGAATGGTGTAAATTTTGATTTCAATCCAAAAGAAATAAATGCAATCGCTACAGACAGTCATCGTTTATCAAGAAGAACATTAAAGCTTGCAACTGGTCCTGCAGTAGCAACTAATCTAGTTATTCCTGGCAATAGTTTAATTGAGTTATCAAAAATTATTGCTGATGATGATCCACAAGTTACTGTCATTCCAGGCGAAAATCAAGTTTTATTTAAAATTTCCAACATTAATTTTTATACAAGACTTTTAGAAGGATCATACCCTGATACCGAACGATTAATACCTCAGGAAGCAACTACTACAGTTGAACTAGATGCTCTTACTTTGGCACGTTCATTGGAAAGGGTTAGCTTATTAGCACATGAAAGTCGTAATAATGTGGTAAAAATGTATCTAAATGTGGAAGATCAGATTATAAAATTAAGTGGTGATTCTGCAGAAGTAGGTAATGTTGCAGAAGAATTAGCATTTGATTCCCTTAATGGTGAAAATTTAGAGATTTCATTTAATCCTGATTATTTGCGTGATGCATTGAGAGTTTCGATAACGGATTCGATAGTAATTAAATTTACGAAACCATTGAGACCATTTGTGGTCGTCCCTAAAGATAGTGATGAAAAATTTATTCAATTAATCACTCCAGTTAGAACTTTTTAATAAATAAAAAAGTAAGTTGCATATAATATTAACCAAAAATTCAGGTTGCTATTCATGTAGCTTGCTTTTTATTTGTCTCTAATTGACTATATCATAGCCAATAAGCGAAAATTATGATTGATTAGTCATAATATATTAAATTGTATAAAACATGGCTAAATAGTGGTATAAAATTGTATTTTATGCATAAAAAATATATAATTGAGTAGAGTATTATGTAAATGGGGTGGTTTTATCAAAGACTTTGTAATTAATGGAGAATTTATAACTCTAGCACAATTTTTAAAAGAAGAGTCAATAATATCTTCTGGTGGTCAAGCTAAATGGTATTTGAATGAAAATCCAGTTATGCTTAATGGAGTTCTTGAGAATCGTCGTGGTAAAAAAATCCATCCAGGTGATCAAATAGTAATTAATAAAAATTTATATAATTTTATTATGGGGTAATTGATGTATCTTGAAGATTTAACTTTAAAGGATTTTCGAAATTTTGATAGAGTTAAAGTAAATTTTGATTCCCATATAAATATCTTTATTGGAAAAAATGCACAAGGTAAGACCAACTTGCTAGAAGCAATTTATTTTTTAGCACTTACCAAGTCACATAGAACTAGTGTAGATAAAGAATTAATAAAATTTAATATGAAAATTGCGGGTATCCATGGTACTTTGTGTAAAAGAAATATTAGGTTTGATCTTAAGTTATTAGTATCCAATAAGGGAAAGAAAGCATGGATAAATCGGTTAGAGCAGAAAAAGTTATCTAATTATTTGGGAACTATGAATGCGATTCTTTTTTCCCCTGAAGATTTATCATTAATAAAGGGATCGCCAGCATTTAGAAGACGTTTTATGGATTTAGAATTTGGTCAAATAAATGCTGAATATCTTTACTTTTTAACGAGATATAGACAGGTTTTGCAACAGCGAAATACCTATTTGAAACAAATATCCAGTAAAAAAGCAAGTGATCCAATATTTTTAAATGTGCTAACTGATCAATTAGCTGGATTAGCAGCAGAAGTAGTGCATAAACGAGTGCTATATTTAGATTTGCTGAAAGAAAATGCTAAGAAAGCATATGCTTTTATAAGTGATCAGAAGGAAATTTTAGATATAGAATATAAGGCATCATTTCCTGAGTTTGACGAAAAGGACTCAGTAGAAAAAATATATAAAAAAATATTGTTAAGTTTTGAGCATGTAAAAGTCAATGAAATGAGGTTAGGTACTACATTGGTAGGACCACATCGAGATGATTTGCAAGTATTTATCAATAAAAAAAGTGCTCAGGAATATGCCTCGCAAGGGCAACAACGCTCGATTGTGCTTAGCATAAAATTAGCGGAAATTGACTTAATGCATCAGATATTGAATGAATATCCAATTTTATTGTTGGATGATGTAATGAGTGAGCTAGATAATATAAGGCAGAAAAATTTACTTAATTATATTAATGGCAAGACTCAGACTTTTATTACTACAACTGATATAAATAGTATTTCCCAGGAAATGATTAAAATTCCAAGAATATTTAGAATAGTTTCAGGAACAGTAAGTGAGGAGAAGTAAATGGCTGATAATAAGAATATTCAGGACCAAGCACTTAATTTCGAAAAGCGTGCAGAAAAATATAATGCAAGCCAAATTCAAGTGTTAGGTGGGCTGGAAGCTGTTAGAAAGCGTCCAGGTATGTACATTGGAAATACTAGTATACAAGGATTACATCACTTAGTATGGGAAATTATTGATAATAGTATTGATGAAAAATTGGCAGGATTTGCCACCAAAATAGAAATTACTGTTAATGAAGATGGTAGTGTTACTGTTGAAGATGATGGTAGAGGAATACCAGTAGATATCCAAAAGAAAACTGGTAGATCTGCTTTGGAGACAGTCTTTACGGTTTTACATGCTGGTGGTAAATTTGGTGGTGGCGGATATAAGGTATCAGGTGGCTTACATGGTGTAGGTGCATCTGTTGTTAATGCTTTATCTACTAAATTAAATGTTATTGTCATGCGTGATGGTAAAAAATATTGTATTGATTTTAATCATGGACGTGTAGAACAAGAAGTACATGAAGTTGGTGAAGTACCATTAACTCAACATGGTACTATTGTACGCTTTTACCCAGATCCTGATATTTTTACTGAAACTACTGTTTTTGATGATCGAATTTTAAAAAATAGAATTAGAGAATTAGCATTTTTAAATAAAGGATTAAAATTAACCTTTACTGATAAAAGAAAAAATACAGCAGAAAAAGATATTTATCATTTTGAAGGTGGCATAAAGGAATACGTTTCTTTCCTCAATCAAAAAGAACAAGTATTATTTGAACCTCCTGTATATGTTGAAGGAGATTATGACGGTATTAATGTAGAAGCATCACTACAATATATCACTGGTTATAAGTCTACTTTGCTTACTTTTGCCAATAATATTCATACATATGAAGGTGGTATGCATGAGTCAGGATTTAAGACAGCTTTAACAAGAGTTGTTAATGATTATGCACGAAAAGCCAAAATTTTGAAGGATAATGATGATAATCTTTCAGGAGAAGATATTAGAGAAGGCATGACGGCAGTCATTTCTATTAAGCACCCTAATCCACAATTTGAAGGACAAACCAAAACAAAACTTGGAAATTCTGATGCAAGGGCGGCAGTCGATAAGGCATTCTCAGATACCTTTAGTAAGTTTTTATTGGAAAACCCGCAAGTTGGTAGAAAAATTGTAGAAAAAGGTCAATTAGCAGCACGAGCACGAATTGCAGCAAAACGTGCTCGTGAAGTAACACGTAAAAAATCTGGGTTGGAAATTGCTAATTTACCAGGAAAGCTTGCAGATAATACAAGTAATGATCCGAAGATTTCAGAATTGTTTATCGTCGAAGGTGATTCAGCTGGTGGTTCTGCAAAACAGGGTAGATCTAGATTAACTCAAGCTATTTTGCCGATTAGAGGTAAAATCTTGAATGTAGAAAAAGCCTCTATGGATAGGATTTTAGCTAATCAAGAAATAAGGACTATTTTTACTGCTTTGGGTACTGGCTTTGGTGCTGATTTTGATATTAATAAAGCTAGATATCATAAATTAATCATAATGACTGATGCTGATGTTGATGGTGCACATATTAGAACTTTATTGTTAACTCTGTTTTATAGATATATGAAACCGATGATTAAGGCAGGTTATGTATATATAGCACGACCACCCCTATATCAAGTAAGGCAAGGTAAAGTTATTAAGTACTTGGATACTGATGAAGAGTTACATGATTATCTGGGAACTCTTCAACCTAGTCCGAAACCTATTGTTCAAAGATATAAAGGATTAGGTGAAATGGATCCAGAGCAATTATGGGAAACAACAATGAATCCAGAAAATAGGAGATTGGACCGTGTTGATCCAGAAGATGCAGAAGATGCAGAAGAAGCATTTGAAATGTTGATGGGTAACGAAGTAGGTCCTAGACGTGAATTCATTGAGCAAAATGCAAAATATGTTGAGAATTTGGATGCATAGGAGGCTTAAATGGATAACCAAAATCAAGATCACAGAATAAGAAATGTTGATCTAACAAAGACAATGCGTAGTTCTTTTTTGGATTATGCAATGTCAGTTATTGTTTCACGTGCATTACCAGATGTTAGAGACGGACTAAAGCCTGTTCAGCGACGTATTCTTTATGGAATGAATGAGCTAGGAGTTTTTCCTGATAAGCCGTATAAAAAATCTGCAAGAATTGTCGGAGAAGTTATGGGTAAATTTCACCCACATGGTGATTCATCAATATATGAAGCCATGGCTCATATGGCACAAGATTTTAGTTACCGTTATATGTTAGTAGATGGACATGGAAACTTTGGATCTATCGATGGAGATCGTCCAGCTGCAATGCGTTATACGGAAGCACGTATGAGTAAGATCGCAATGGAAATGTTGCGTGACATCAATAAGGATACTATTGATTGGCAAAGGAACTATGATGATAATGAAAATGAACCAGTAGTTTTACCTGCTAGAGTACCAGCATTATTAGTTAATGGTGTAAGCGGTATAGCAGTTGGTATGACTACCAATATACCGCCACACAATCTTTCTGAGATTATTTCTGGATTGCATATGTTGATGGAAAATCCTGATGTTTCTGTTAGAGAATTGATGACTGCTATTACTGGACCTGATTTTCCAACAGGTGGAATTATCATGGGACGTAGCGGTATTTTAAGAGCATATAAAACTGGTAAAGGTAATATCGTAGTTAGAGCAAAGACTAACATAGATACCGAAAAAAGTGGAAGAGAACGCATTATCATTAGTGAAATCCCTTATATGGTTAACAAAGCAGAATTAGTAAAAAAAATAGCCGATTTAGCCAGAGATAAAGTTGTAGATGGGATAACAGGTATACAAGATGAATCCGATCAAAAAGGATTGCGGATAACCATTGATATTAGGCGTGATGCAAGTGCGAGTGTCGTTTTAAATAATTTATTTAAACAAACACAATTACAATCTAATTTTGGTGTTAATATGGTCGCTATTGTGGATGGTTCACCTCATGTTTTGAATTTGAAGCAAATTTTGCAATATTATTTAGCTCACCAAGAAAATATTATTACCCGCAGAACTAAATATGATTTGAAAAAAGCCGAAGCAAGAGCTCACATTATTGAAGGTCTGAGAATAGCATTAGATCACATAGATGAAATTATAAAAATAATACGTGGTTCTAAAAATAGTGATATTGCTAAAGAGCAATTAATTACGAGGTTCGGATTGGATGATCGCCAGGCACAAGCTATTTTAGATATGCGATTAGTTCGACTAACTGGTTTGGAAAGAGATAAATTAGAAGAAGAATATCGTGATTTGTTAGAAAAAATTGACGATTATAAAGATATCTTAGCTAAGCCCGAGCGTGTTGATCAAATTATCTTTAATGAATTGTTGGATATTCAAAAGAGATTTGGCGATGAGAGAAGAACTGAAATCTCAGATAGTGAAATTATTTCAATTGATGATGAAGATTTAATTGAAAAGCAAAATGTTCTTTTAACATTAACTCATAATGGTTATATTAAACGTATGCCTGCAGATGAATTTAAAGTTCAAAATAGAGGTGGACGTGGAATTAGAGGTATGGGTGTACAAAATGATGACTTTATTAATCATTTAATTTATGTCAATACTCATGATTACCTGTTATTCTTTACGAATAAGGGAAAGGTATATTCCAAGAAATCATATGAAATACCAGAATATGGCAGAGCAGCTAAAGGTTTACCTATCATTAATTTAGTTCAATTGGAAAAAGGCGAGAATGTCCAAGCTGTTGTAAAAATAGCCACTAATGATACAAATAAGTATTTAATGTTTGTGACTAAATATGGTATTGTTAAACGAATTAGTATTAGCGAATTTACTAATATTAGGCGTAGTGGTCTAATTGCGTTAAATTTACGAGAAAATGATGAATTAAGTAACGTTTTGCTTACAGATGGATCACAAAATATTTTAATTGGTACTCGCTTAGGATATGCTGTAATTTTCAATGAAAATGAAGTCAGAACGATGGGTAGAGTTGCATCTGGTGTTCGTGGTATAAAATTGCGTGCTAATGACTATGTTGTAGGATCTTCAATCGTTGATGATAATTCTGAAGTTTTAGTTATATCTGAAAAAGGTTATGGAAAACGAACCCTAGCAAGTGAGTATCCAATTAAAAGTAGAGGATGCATGGGAGTTAAGACTACTAATGTTACTGAAAAAAATGGACCATTAGTTGGTGTCACGGTAGTTGATGGTAGTGAAGATCTTATGCTAATCACGGATGCTGGCGTTATCATTAGATTAGAAGTTGATGGTGTATCGCAAACTGGTCGAGCAACCATCGGTGTTCGCTTAATTAAATTAGACCAAGGAACTAAGGTTGCAAGTTTAACTAGAGTTAAATCAGAAGATAATTCTGAGATTTAAAAATAAAAATTACCATATTTTGCGTAATTATTTTTTGGGCAAAGCCCAGGATCACGTAAAAAAATTATGGTAATTTTTTAATTCTTGTGATAAAATCAGAGATTGTGAGTAATGTCAATAATTACTCCTTGTTCTTGATTATCTCAAGAACCATTTAGTCCAAGAGGAGGTGTACTGTAATGGCAAAAACTAAGTATGAAATTACATATATTATTAAGCCGGATATTGATGAAGATTCTAAGAAGGCCTTGATCGAACGCTTTGATAAAGTTGTGACAGACAATGGTGCTCAAGAACTTGAGTCAAAAGATTGGGGTAAGAGACACTTTGCATATGAAATTGAAAAATATCGTGAAGGTACTTACCACATTTTAACTTTTGTTGCTGAAAATGCAGCAGCTGTTGATGAATTTGGTCGTTTATCCCGTATTGATGGTCAAATTTTACGTTCAATGACTGTTAAGTTAGATAAGTAATATTTTTCGTGAATTAGGAAAGGAGACATATAAGTATGATTAATAATGTTGTACTCGTTGGTCGTTTAACACGTGATCCTGATTTGCGTACTACTGAAAGTGGAATTTCAGTTGCTACCTTTACTTTGGCAGTTGATCGTCAATTTTCTAATAGTCAAGGTGAGCGAGAAGCTGATTTTATAAATTGCGTAGTTTGGCGTAAAGCTGCTGAGAATTTAGCAAACTTTACTTCAAAAGGTTCGCTTATTGGTGTTCAGGGTCGTATTCAGACAAGAAGCTATGATAACAAAGAAGGGCAACGTGTATACGTTACGGAAGTAGTTGTTGATAGTTTTTCATTTTTAGAATCACGTCGTAGTCGCGAAAATAAACCAGTAGCAAGCAATAATTTCAGCACTACAAATAATGTACCTACTGAGGAACCTAAGCAGGATCCTTTCGCAGATACAGGTAAGACTATAGAAATTTCAGAAGATGATTTACCGTTTTAATAATAAATTTTAGAAAGGACTTGTAGACATGGTTCAACAAAGAAGAACTACACATCGCCGTCGTAAAGTTGACTTTATTTCGGCTAACCATATTGATTACATCGACTACAAAGATGTTGATTTGTTGAAACGTTTTATCTCAGAAAGAGGTAAAATTTTGCCGCGTCGTGTCACTGGTACAAGTGCAAAGAATCAACGTATGTTGACTGTTGCTATTAAGAGAGCTCGTGTTATGGGCTTGTTGCCATTTGTTTCAGAAGACTAGGCTAAATAAATTTTGAATAAAATTGAGCTGATACCAGTTAATTGACTGATATCAGCTTTTTTGTTATAAACTGATATTTAAATTTAATATGATACTGGAATTAATAAGGTATAATATATATTATTGCGGAGTGCATAATTTGTAAAACTCACTAGGAAGGAATCTTTATGAAAGATTTTCTACGCAAACTTGAATTACCAGCATTTGTCAAAGATTCACGTTTAACTGCATCATTAATTATTGTTCTTTCACTGTCATTTGTTGGCTTTATTGTTGGCCTATTAATAAGCCCCTTATATGGGTTGGCTATGTTATTACTTTTTATTTTGACATGTACGTTTAGTATTTATGGAATTTATGTTTTAGCTATAAATACTAATAATTATGCTTCTAACTTGTCTTATCGTATAAAACGTGGAGAACAGGAAGCAATGATAAAAATGCCATTAGGAATATTACTCTATGATGAAGATCAACAGATCCAGTGGGTTAATCCATATCTACAGTTATTTTTAAAAAATAATGATATGATAGGAACCTCACTCAAAAATCTAGATGAACAGCTATATAAAAGTATCAATGATGCTATAAGAGATAAAGATACTAATAATAGAGTTATTAGAGTAGGAAAGCATAAATGTGAAATTGTTGTCCAAAATGATTTAGGTGTAGTGTATATATTAGATATAACTAAGTATGCAGCTATTGAACGACGATATCAGGATCAACGATTATCTATTGGATTAATTTTTATTGATAATTATGATGAATTAAGTCAAGCTATGGGTGATCAGAATTTAACCGATATGAGTTCATATATTCAAAATGCATTAAATGAATATGCTAAAAGATTTAATGCATATCTTAAAAGGATAGATGAAGATCATTATTTGTTGTTATCCCATATGATTGATTTACATAAAATGGAAGCTGATCGATTTTCTATTTTGGATAAAGTCAGGAAAGAATCTAGCAGATGTAATACACCATTAACTTTATCAGTTGGTATTGCATTTGGATCCGAAAGTTTAAATGATATTTCTGAACAAGCACAGTCTAATTTAGATTTAGCATTAGGTCGTGGAGGAGATCAAGTAGTTGTTAGACAAATTGGTAAAGATGCACACTTTTATGGTGGCAAATCAAATCCAATGGAAAAGAGAACCAGAGTAAGAGCTAGAGTAGTTTCGCAAGCATTACAGGAACTATTTAAAGATGCAGATCATGTTTTTGTACAAGGACATAAGAGCCCAGACTTGGATGCCATCGGGTCAGCTATAGGTATTGTAAAAATTGCCAGAATACATGGTGTTAAAGCTAATGTTATATTAGATTTGAGTGAACTTAATTATGATGTTGAACGTTTAATTAAGAAGATGCAGGAAGCAGGGGTTGATCAAGAAACATTTATCTCACCTGATGAGGCAGTTCAAATCGCTACAGATAATTCTTTATTGGTTTTAACAGATCATTCTAAATATTCTATCACTTACAATCAATCCATATATGATAAGATGAAAAATCGTTTAGTCGTGATTGATCATCATAGACGTGGAGAAGAATTTCCAGAAAATCCGATGTTAGTGTACATTGAACCATATGCTTCTTCTACATGTGAACTTGTTACTGAAATGATTGAATATCAACCGCAAGGCGGAGATGGTGTATTAAATTATTTAGAAGCAACAGCGATGTTAGCAGGAATTACGGTAGATTCTAAAGAATTTTCATTGAGAACGGGAACTAGGACTTTTGATGCAGCTAGTTATTTGCGTTCTATAGGTGCTGATTCGCAGGTTGTTTCGTATTTGCTTAAAGAAAGTATTGATAATTATTTAAAACGGAGTTATCTGGTATCAACTGTTGATATGGTTCATTCTAATATGGCTATTTTGTCAGGAAATGATAGTGAAATTTATGATGCTATTATCATTGCTCAAGCTGCGGATACAGCGTTATCTTTAGAAGGTGTATCAGCTAGTTTTGCGATTGCCAGAAGATCTAATTCGATGATTGGTATCTCTGCTAGATCTACAGGAAAAATAAATGTTCAAGTAATTATGGAAAAATTAGGTGGTGGTGGTCATTTGTCTAATGCTGCTACACAATTAGATAATATTTCTGTATCAGAAGCAAAAGAGCGGCTCTTACAAGCAATTGATAGCTATTTACAGGAGAATTGATAGGAGGAAAAATATATGAAAGTAATTTTTATATCTGATGTAAAAGGCAAAGGTAAAAAAGGTCAAATTAAAGAAGTTCCAACAGGTTATGCTCAAAACTTTTTGCTTAAGAAGGGACTTGCTAAAGAAGCTACAAGTTCAAATTTAAATATACAGAAACGTTTAGAAAAGGCTGAACATGATGCTTATGAAGCAGAAAAAGCTGAAGCTGAACAAATTAAGTTGAAATTGGAAGATGACAAAACGATTGTTAAATTTCAATCTAAAGCTGGCAACGATTCTAGATTATTTGGATCTATTTCAAGTAAAAAAATTGTGGAAGGCTTAGAAGAACAATTTGGTATTGTAATTGATAAAAGAAAATTGATGCTACCAGAGCCTATTAAAGCATTAGGCTATACTAATGTAGCCGTAAAGCTTTTTAAAGGTATTGAGGCAAAGATTAGGGTTCATATTACGGAGAAAAAATAAAATAAATGGCTAATATTATATCGCAACAGATACCACACGACAGCGAAGCAGAAAAAGCAGTTTTAGGTGCTATTTTTTTGGATAATAGTGCGATTGTAGATGCATATGATATATTGAAACCAGATGATTTTTATGAACGTGCCAATAAACTAGTCTTTCAAGCAATGATTAATATCTCTGAACGCGATGAGGGTATAGATGCATTAACATTGCAAGATGAATTGAAAAAAAATAACCAGTTAGATGATATTGGTGGTATTGCTTATGTATCAGAATTAGCTATGTCGACGCCTACGGCAGTTCATATAACCTATTATGCCAATATAGTTAAACGTAAAGCTATCTTGCGAAATCTGATTTTTACTAGTCAAAATATCATTCAAAATGCTATTAAAGATTCAGATGATATTACAGATATTTTAGATGATGCAGAGCGGTCGATCCTTAATGTATCACAAGATAATTCTCAGAATGGATTTAAGACCATTAAAGACATTTTGAGTGAAACTATCGATAATATAAATAATATACCTGCTGATGGAAACATGGTAACAGGTCTGGCTACTGGTTTTGTGGAGCTAGATAAGATGACTACTGGATTTCACGATGATGAAATGATTGTCTTTGCTGCACGACCAGGTGTAGGAAAAACTGCTTTTGCATTAAACGTTGCACAGCATGTTGGCTTGTATGACAAAAAAACTGTAGCTATTTTTTCATTGGAAATGGGTGCAGAGCAGTTAGTTCAAAGAATGTTAGCATCACAAGGATTAATTAATTCTCAGCATTTAAGAACAGGACAATTGGATAGCGATGAATGGAACAAGCTTTTTGTTGCAAGTGGGTTGCTAGAAGCTACTGATATTTATATAGATGATACTCCTGGTATAAAAATTAGTGAGATAAGGGGAAAATCAAGAAAATTAGCCAAAGAAAAAGGAAATTTAGGGTTAATAGTAATTGATTATCTACAACTTATTGAAGGTGGAAAGAGTGAAAGTAGGCAGCAAGAAGTTTCTTTCATATCTAGGCAATTGAAAAAGTTAGCTAAAGAATTACACGTACCTGTAATAGCACTTTCACAATTATCAAGATCAGTTGAACAAAGGCAAGATAAAAGACCTGTATTATCTGATATTCGTGAGTCAGGATCTATTGAGCAAGATGCAGATATTGTAGCATTTTTATATCGAGATGATTATTATCGAGACGATAAAAGTACAGATATTAAGAGCGAAAAAGATAATGGTGAAGTTGAAATTATCATTGAAAAGAATCGATCGGGTAGTAGAGGAACAGTTAAATTAATGTTTTCAAAACCATATAATAGATTTTCTAATTTGGATTTTGCACATAACAATGTTCCGACTGAAAAATAGTGTATTATACAAAAAATAGACTCATGTGAGTCTATTTTTTTTGCATAGTTTGATCATAAGTCTAACGAAACTTTGCGAAAGTTTCAATGATTAAGGATAGTTTAGAGCGTAAAGAAAAAGACAGGACTATTTATATCAATGTTAATATCTTTGATCAGTATTATATTGATACCTACTATAACGCTTAGATCGATTTTTTCCGTAAGCAACTAAGTATTTCAACAATTTATCACAGTGGACACGTTTTGCTTTAGAGTCATCTACTCAAAAGGGCACGTATTATTGTAAGAAGCTATTTATGTATTGTGGTGCACGATTGTAAAGAAAACTTTCACACTTGAAGATTTTAGAGATACTTTATACGTTCATAAGAGTTATGATCAGAAAGTATTGATCAGAAGATTCTCAATCCCTCGATTGAATATCTAGTACCGTATTTTTTTATCTTCGCTTTACTAAAAATTATGCTAAGGGTGCTCACGGAAGAAATCTGATTATTATCGAGCATTGAAAGAGAGTTCTTTTACTTGGATGGATAAAAAGAACGACTAGTTACCATTCTTAGATTATTTTTTAGGCGTGGTTTTAAAAGATTATCTAGATTTTAATGAACGGGTGAGCCTCATTAATCAAACAGATTAACCTGTTGATAAATTAATCTGAGAAGTTTTATCATTAAGGAGCTAAATAAGCGTATTCCACAATATAGTGAAATTACAATCTGTCGAGCACTTAAGAAGCTATGAGAAGAGGAAAAATACCCAAGTTTAGTAATGTTAGAGCAACCAAGTATGGATTAAAGGTATAAAGTAGTTTTAAGTTTTTATAATAATATAGTGCTAATACTACTTAGTGTAAAGATAATGTAATAATTACACGCCGTAAACTTGAAGACAGAAAAGCCAACTAAGCAATTAATTTTTAACTTAATTGGCTTTTTGATGTTATTTTTAAAACTGATTAAGGAATAGAGGTAACAAAATTGAATATAAAATGTTAGGAAAAGGAGTAACCAACAATATAAACTTTTTGGGATAAATGTCATATATATTGATAGAAATTCGTAGTATTTTTTGGCATGGGCATAAAAACTTTCTGGATAGTTACGTACATATTAGTTAAAAATTGAGAACAAATATTGAATTTTATTTTTTTAATTAATTGAAATATAAAGTTAGTTCAATTTTGCTTTAAAGCATACCAGCTAGCTATGATAGCAATTAAAATATTAGGCAAGTTAAAACAAAGATGTGCAATTATTCCATAAGTAAATGTATGAGAAAAAATAAATAGTGACCAAAAAAAAGAAGACCATATTAAATAATAAAAAATATTTTGTATTTTAGATGTTTTTTTTAGAAAATAATCCATATTATGAACTATACAAAAAATAGTATAGCTAGTTATAACTGCTATTACCAGGTTAGATGAGAAATAGAATAATATAATCCTAAAAAATATTTCTTCAGCAATTGAATTAGAGAATAAAAATAAAGAATTCA
Organism: Lactobacillus iners DSM 13335; assembly: GCF_000160875.1. Taxonomy (GTDB): domain Bacteria; phylum Bacillota; class Bacilli; order Lactobacillales; family Lactobacillaceae; genus Lactobacillus; species Lactobacillus iners. The sequence goes on along the minus strand of NZ_GG700805.1, from coordinate 44,302 downwards.
CTATAAAAATTCTAGGCTTTGCATTTGATGAAAGATAAAGAAATTTTCCCAATATAAAGATACTTTGGCCTCTCATTTTAAAAAATTGCCAAATAATTGGAATTAATATTGCTATTAATAAAAGTAGAATATTGTCTGGAGTTTTTATAAGGTGACATATGTTACTTTTTGCGAAAATTATAGGTAGAACCATAAAAAAAATATATAAAGTTCTTCTACATAAAAATTTTATAAAACTTTTATTTTTATTTTTTATAAAGCATTTAAAATAAATCCATACAAATATATACAGCCATAATAAAGTTAAGACTTGTGAATTATTTACAAAATCTAATAATAAGAAAAATAAGGTTATAGTTAAGAAAATCTTAATTGGTTGATGATCCATAATTGTCTCCTGCATATAAATATATCAGTGTAATTATATAATTAAATGGTGAATTTATTAAGTGACTTATGAAAATAATAATATTGTAAATTTTATGAGAATTATTATAGCAAAAATCAAATTTTTAGTAGAAAAATATTGCTAATTTAATGATAAGTATTATAATAAAAATAAAAACTTTAAGGAGAAAAATGGCAATTATTATTACTATGGCTGGTGAAGGTAAGAGAGCTAGAAAAATGTTTAATACAAATTTACCTAAATTTGAAATAAAAATAAATAATAAATCATTTTTTTGATCGAACTTTATCAAGTGCTAGCTTTATTGTAAAGATTAAGTTGTTATTTTTAAGCTTAGCTGATGCCCTACTGGAAGTAAGTGAATTTATATTTTTAATGATATTTACAATAATTGATTATGGTAATTTTAAAACATGGTTAATTATTATGAGTATGCTAGTAGTTATTGCCTACTGTTATGAAATCTTTTACGAATTAATAGTTAAAAAATATTCTGGATATAGTTCTAGAAAAATAAATTTTTTGGGACCAATTTTATTTTATCCATTGCTATTCTTTTATAGAACTATAGTAATCATACTCTATCCTTTTTATCGAACTAAGATATATAAATTATTTAAAAGGAATACAAGAAAAGATAATACATATGAAAAAAATATTAGTACCAATTGATGATATTGTTTTAAATATATATTCCAATAAAGAAAATTTACTTGAAGAATTATATAAGTTACTTTATCCATATTATGTTGAACTGAAAAATATTAATATAATTGAATCAGCAAAAATGTTTTACAAATATATAAATGATTTAAATGATAGAAAATATATTTCTATATATGCTTTAGATTCAGAAATTAAAGTACATAGAAACAACAAAAATGAATTAATCATAGCATTTCACTATTTACAAAACATGGTTATGTTGCTACATGCTGATATGACTTTAATTCTCATTATTTCTAATGAAGACTTAGGGTTGTATGATATAAATCGATTAATAAGGGCTTTAAATTGTGCCTCATTAGAAAAAAGATGTATTAAATTACATGGATCAGCTATAGCTCTCGACGATCAAGCTATAGTTTTTATTGGTGAAAAATTTGCTGGTAAAACAACCTCTATGTTACAAAGTATTAGAATTCTAAAAAAATTAAGGAGAACTGTACAATTTATATCTAACGATGACATCTTTATTAGTAAAAATTATGTATGGGGAACGAACCGATCAGTATCAATACGTCAGATCACTTTTGACATGTTAAACTTTTCGCCTCCAAATTCAACTTATCAGCTCCCTATTCAAAACCGGAATGCTAAGTGGAAAAGAAAATATAGATATAAACCAATAGAACTCATGGAAAATTTAAATATTAAAGTTTTACGTTGTGCTCCAGTTAAAAAAGTAGTATTACTGGAACATTCCTATCAATCTCCTTTAGTAAAATATAATTATTCCGCTAGTTATTCTGATCTGCAAAATGCTGTATTACCTAAAATGAAAAATAACATTCTTTGTAATTATGAGAGTAATGAAAAAAATAAAGAACATTTTAAAAGAATGTAGTTTTTCGTATATTAGGTGCAATGAATCAAACATACTAGAAACTATAAATAAATATTGGAAATTAGTGATGCAAAATGAATAATATGAATATTATAAGAATACTGAACAACAGGTTAAACAGCAACTTAACTCCTACAAATCATGAATCGTTTAATTCTACTTTCTTTGGCAATAGCAAGAAATATAATCGTAATGTATTTGTTAAAGTATTTGATTCAGTTAATAAATTTAATACGGAAAACTTAATTACTCAACAATTAAGTGATAGAGTATTAGAAACTTTTAAAATTAATGATGATGGCCTAAAATACGTTTTGGTTATGAATGATCTCAAGCCGATAGATTTAGAAAATACTGTAAGCATACATCAAGCTTATGAAATGGGAATCGTGCTAGCCAAATTCCATAATATCGTGAAACCTTTTAACGGAATGAAAGAAGAAAATAGTTATTTTAGTAAAATATCTGAAGATATAAATAAATTAGAAAATGTGACACAAAAATATAAATTGAAAAGTCTATTAAAAGAATTTTCTAATTTACAACCTTTAATTGAAAATGATCTCAATGAACATTCTAATACTGTACTCCATGGAGATGTAGGAATCAGAAATTTCAAAATTATAAATGGGGCTTTAACTCTAATTGATTATGAACGAGCAAGACTAGGTCCAAATTATCAAGATTTTATAAAATTATTTTTTCAAGATTTCAAATTAAATAATAGTCTTATATCTTCTTTTCTTAAAGGTTACGAATCAACTAGCATCCATACATTTCAATTAAAATCATGGACTCAACAATTTATTATTTTTGCAACTGCCGTTGGAATAATGAAATATACAGAAAAAATTAAAGATGAGCCTTTCAAAAAAATTGGAATGCAAATGTTAGAAAGTGTAGAGGATTATTTCAAATATAAAAATATTTAATAAGCTTTATTTCCGTAAGTTACGGTGATGCTCTGGGAGTCCCAGGAACACATTATTCTGGTAGTACTATAATGAATTTATACGGAGAAAATGCAGCATATCATTTCAACTTAAAAGTTAATAGAAGTAGAACTGTAATAAAGAAATGGCAATTAGGTCAATCTACAGATGATAGCAACCAATTTATTCAAGAATGTGATGCTTTAGCGACTAGTTGGGATCGAGATTATTTATGGAAAGAACTTAGAAAAATTGATTTACCTTATAGAAAGACATCTACTTCCACTGGCAAAATGTTAAGCTTAGATGAACCTCATGTGAGCTTAAAAGGTGATGGCAACGGGTGTCTTATTATGGCATTAAGTTACGGAATGCGATTTTCAATTGAAACTTTAAGTTTAGAAAAAAATGGCAACAGCTAATTGATGGTATTACCCTAACTCATAATGGTAACAAAGTCCTGATTTCTACAGTACTTCTTAGTAGTCTTTTTTCATATATTTTGAAAAAAAACTCAATTTCAACTTCACTAAATATGGCCTTCAAAGAAGCCTATGAATTTTGCAAATTTACAGGACTTCAAGAGCAAAATTTTTTAACAAAGTTATATAATAATTGGCTTTTCTCCAATAAAGCTCTAAAAAGGTTGGCTAATTTGAGTGAGCAAAAAAGAGGTAATATAGGTTTTTCTGTAAAAGAATCAATGTCTATAATTTTTGCAATAGTAGGAAAATATTGTGGAATAAATAAAGAAACAATTACATTAGAAGATATTATGCTAGATATTTTCAAAATAGGAGGAGATACCGATTCTATTGGTGCAATAGTTTTTTGTATTATAGGACCATCTTTCTTACTTTATCCTAAAAAGGATAATCTAAAAATTTTATTAGATCAAAATAGAAAACTATATTCTAAAATTGATACTACCTATTTAAAATATTTAGCTTTAAACAAAGTTTTGTTACCTTCATTTAAGACTAATTAAAATAGCTAGTGTTATTTCTGCGTCTTATGACTAAACCTAAGATATTATTAAGTAGAGAAAAATATTATAAATAAAAAATAGTACTTTTAAATCATTTCTATTTATTATTTCTATTTTTATTGTCGTTATATAAGTCTACCAACTAGATAACCAGTATCCGATATTGCTAAAGCCATAATCAGAGGAGCAAGCGTTCGAAAAGGTCCGCTGTCCATGAAAAAAAGACTATCAAAAGACAATAAGTGATTAAAAAATCGACTATGTGTTCTTTAAGTGTCATAAAATTTATTATTCCCCATACTCAGTAATTTGTCTTCTCGAAACATTGCTTGTCATCAGTTATCAAATTAAGAATTTTTTCTTTTTATACATTCGAAAGAGTTCAGTACCAATGGAAAGCAAATTTACACCAATAACAAATGGAATTGTAATAATAAAGTCACTATGCCAAAAGTCTTTAATTGCAGCTTCACTATGAACACCAAAAATTCTAGTGCCAAAATTGTAATAAGCAGAATAAAGTTTAATTAATATTAACCCTACAAGATTAATTATTAATAATACAAATAACCACTTGAAAAATTTTTAATTAAGTTCATCCCAACCACATCTTCAATTAAAACAGTGCAACGTAAATCCAAATAATATTAAATAGATCAGAAGTAAAAGTCAACAGCAAATTTTATTTTTTATTATTTGTAATTAACTGTTTTATTTTTATATAATCGTCAATAACTAGAAGAGCTTTAAGCCTTCCATTGCAGGCAAGTCTATCCTCAACACTGCAGTTGGTTAGTGCAGTTTTCCGTATCATCTAGGAGTAGCCAAGACCTGCATTTCGGGGAGATGGTTACACTGATGATAAAAAACGACCATATCAGATTGTCTGTCTACATAATTTCATTTGGAAATTATTTTCGGTGATTCAGTTTATATTTGTCATGAAAAAGACGAGTATGTGAATCAATTCTAATTCCAAGGACAACTAAAGATCTAGTGCTTTTCTTATAAATCAAAACTACATCATTTTTATCGTTTGTTTTAAAATCTTTAGGTGTATTTCTTCGATAAAATTCTGAAGTACCTTCATAATAAACATAAAGATTATGATGTCTAAACTCATCTGGTAATTATAAACCATCTCTTAATATAGAAACCGCATCTTTAGCTCCATTTAAAATGGTGAGATCTAATTTGCTTAAATAATTTAAATCTTGAACAAAATCTAGTTGAGGGATAAAATCTACTCTCTTTTTGCTACTGTTACTCATTTTTTTATTTAAATTGCTCCCAGAACTTATTATAGTCTTCATTTGTAGAAATCCTTTGACATTGTTCAAGAATAATGTCCATTTCCGTTAAATGCTCGCCGGCTATAGAATGCTTCAAGGTTCCAGGTTCTGATTGAGCATACTTTTCTAACCAATCAATGCGATCTTGTGAAATTAAGGCTACACTTTTTTGTTTAGGACGAGGAATATAGATTGTCTCTTGTTCGTCTGTAATTATATATATACTGATAATTATTTTAATCGTTGATCTCAATCTAAACTCTTACTACTAGTTTTTTATAATTGTAATTCAGAAATAATTACATTGAGCATAGTTAGTTGTTGTTTTTTAATTATCAAACTTTATCTCCAAGTTGATCAAGTTACATGAAGACAATTATTAATTTTAATTGGACTTAATTATTCTTTCTTTTTTAGAACTAACATACCTTTTAATAACTTTAATTACCTTTATCAATTTTTCAGCCATAGAGTCACAAGCGATTACGGATTAAAGGAAAATCCAAAAGGTAAAAGTATAATGAAAGGAACACCATCTTGTTTTAAAATGGTGTTCCTTTCATAATACATAAGACAAATGGATGGAAAAGTATAATTACTGATGAATTTAAGCTGATAAGCATCTAAGATCGAAATCAGAATGAAAAAATTAGTACGATTGTTAAGATGATAATGACTTGTTAATAAATGAATTTCCACGTTTTTCAAAGCAATGGACACCGCTTGACATTGATTAGTGGAATATTATTGATTCGCAAGTAATTAACAAGCAGGTCAAAATAATTAAAATACCAGTGTTTAAGGTAAAAGAGATAATGTATTTATACAAAAAATAGACTCATGTGAGTCTATTTTTTTTGCATAGTTTGATCATAAGAGTCATCTACAATGGGACCTTTATTCGAGTTATTAGATAAGGGTTTTAGTAATTTGGCTTTATTAATAAAGGGAATATTTATATGATTTTTAGCAGATGTAGCAATAATTGAAATCACTTCGTTAGCTACAATTTTTAGTTGAGGACTTAGTGACATATATGCTTGACTAAGATTAATTGCACTTCTTAACTTACTATCACGTAATTGAGAAAAATCAACGACATTTTGACTTTCCAAAGCAGAAAAGATTGCCATCCATAAGCTTTCCCTATCATTAATAGGAATTTTAGTATTAACGGATATAAATGAATGACGTAGAATACGACTAGCATTAGTTAGTCCATTGCTTGCTAAAACAAAGCCATTACGGGCGACTTCCCATTGAATGATATTATGTTGTTTTAACATATTGGCATTGCTTTTAACAACTAATACATGTTCGGGATGGTCTAACATTAGACCAAAAATAGAGCCTTCAGGAATATATGTTATGAATTTTGGCAATACTTCTTTGTATTTAGATGGAGAATAATAATTATGCATTAAGCCAGGTCCATCAAAACTATATACTTTGATAATTCTATCTTGTATGAATTGAGGTGCGAAAATAGCTGCGTATTGTGAAAACATACCACCTTTTGAGTGACCAACGATATATATATTATCATTGTTAAATTGAGTAGCGATTCTTTGTAGATAATGTTTAGCAACAGTTAAACCACTAGTTTTAGGGTGAAAAGATAAATCAATATCTTCTTTAATACCAATCATTGATCCATCAGTTCCTCTAAAAGCAACTAAAATTGTGTTTTTATTTAAGCGAAAAGTAGCAGCAGAAAATTGAACTGGTGGGTTTGTTTTAATCATATTGGTCCAATCCAAAATTTCTAAATCTCCATATCTTTTACAAAAAGGAATAAGCTGTAATTGTTCTTTTTCATAGCCATTAACCTTTTTTAGCATATCTTGATTGTTAATATATTCAGAAGCTAAGTCGGATAATAGTATCTTTTTATTAATTGTTGGAAATGGTAAATACACAAAAGTAGCAAAGAAAGCAGCATCAATACTGTTAAATTTGTTTATAGAAAAAGGTAAATCTCCACGCCAACGCATATAATTTAAAATATTAGCCATATATATTTACCCGCGAGCACAACTAACACGATGAATATAATTATTTTTTTCTAGAGTGATGATGATATCATTTTCGTCTTTGCGGCTTTTTATGATGCCGTCTACATTAATAAGCAGGCGATCTTTAGATGCATTGATTAGTTTTAATGAGACTTGTTCAACGTCATTGTTAGCCAAAATTTGTTTTAATTCATTTAATATGTTAGGTACATTATCTACCTCTATCTGAACATTAAATCTGACATGTACTATTAAAAAGTTGATAAAAGTATCATCGTGAAAGACTATTTGCACTATAAATAAGAAACATGTACTAATAATTCCAATGGTATACATTCCTGCACCAACAGCTGTACCAATGGCAGCTGTTGCCCATACACCAGCTGCTGTAGTCAGACCTGAAACTTGTGCCTTTCTAACTAAAATTGTTCCAGCACCAATAAAGGAAATACCAGTAACAATTTGTGCGGCAATACGTGAGGGATCTAATCCTATACCTGTATCCTTCAAAATATCGAAGAAACCATATTTAGATACGATCATGAAAAGTGCAGAAGCTACAGCAACGACAATATGAGTTCTAATACCTGCACTTTTTCTCAACGTAGCACGTTCGTAACCGATGGCTGCACCACAAAGAGCAGCAATTAATATTCTAAAAAAACAATCCAGAAAAAATGGAAAATTTTGCATATCTAAAAACAGTCCTTTTTATAAAATGTATGCCTATATTTTATCTTATTTTCAAAATAAAAGAACAATAAAGTTATAAAAATAAAAAAAGTACTTGAAAAATGAATCTATTTATGGTTAAATAAATAATTGTGTTAGGAATGATACGCTGACTTAGCTCAGTTGGCAGAGCACGTCACTAGTAATGATGAGGTCGAAGGTTCGAATCCTTTAGTCAGCATTATAAAGATTCACTTTTATTGATTAACCTTGATTTATCAACGTTTTTACGAAGATAAGTTAAGGTTAATTTTTTTGTGTGAAGAAAAATGATGCACACTAAGTGCACGCAGTTAAATTATTAAAGTGCAATTTTTGCACACAGTTTTTAGCGTGGAATAATGATTAAAGCAAGTGTTCAGGCATGATATACTTGCTTTTTTTAGTAGTTAACATTAAGATAAACTAAAAAGATTTGGAAAGATAAAAATATGACTATTGGTGAAGCATTAAAAGAAGAGCAGGACAAGTTAGGTCTTACTGAAGAAAAAATGGTACAAGGAATTATGTCAAAGAGTGCTTATTCTAGAGTTATACATAATGAAAGAAATATAAGCAGTAAAGCATTAGTAAAAATATTATTTAAAAATGGTATAGATATAATTACTTTCTTTTCTAAGATAGAGGACACTTATTTATCTGAATCAAGTAAATTAGAAAAGAAACTGTCATGTGCAATTGGTGAAGCGGTTAATAACCATGAAGTAGATAAAGTAAAATTGTATTACCGCATAATAGTGAACTCCGATGTTAGTAGTTACCTTTTTTTCCAAGAGAAAATAATTGGAAAGAAAGCTATCAACATGAGTTAGAAGATTAAAAAAGGAAAAAATATGTTCTCCAAAAAATACTCTAATATATATAAACTTTTAATAGGGCGAATAGCTACCAATATTGCAGATAGTTTATTTTATATGGCTATTTTGTGGTATTTCAAAGAGAATAGAAATTCGCAATTGATGGTTTCAATTATTTTTACTATATCTTCTGGAATAGATATGATGTCTTTCAGTTTGGGACCATTGATAGATAAGATTTCAATTAAAGGATTACTTAAATATTCAACCTTTATTCAAATAGTTATAAGTATTATAGTGGTAACAATTTTGGGTATAGGACAAAAAAGTTATATTATAGATATAATATTATTACTCTTGTTTACTATATCCTCTATACTATCTGCTATTATCTATCCTTCTGAATATAAATTACTGCCATTATTTGTAACAAAAAAAGATTTACTACGTTTTAATGGTTTGTTTCAGGTAACGTATAAAATATTAGATTTGATACTAGATGGTATTACAACATTTATTATCACTTTTTCTTCTGTTAGTTTTACAATAATATTTTCAGCAGTAATTTTTGGAATTGCATTATTGTTTTATCATAGCATTCAAATCAATATCTTGGCTAAAAATATTTTGGAGGATGATTCCTATTTTACAAGCTCTTATTTTAACGATCTATTATTAGGATGGAAGACATTAAGAAAAGAAAAATCTATTTTAGAATTGATTTTACCATTATGTGTAGTTAATCTTTTTTACGGCATATTTGCAGTTGGATTACCTTTTTTTGCGCAAACGTATATCCAAACTTCGGCGTTAGGATACGGAAAATTATTAATTGCTTCATCATTTGGAAGCATAATAGGGGCTTTTTTAGTTCAAAAATTTGATCTAGGTAAAAAAAATATGGGACAGTTTATAGCAATTTGTTTTTTAGGAGCAGGTATATTTAGATTATTTGTACCATTATCAGTAAGTGTAGGAATTGGGTTAGTATTGATAAATTCAGTTATATCACCATTATGGATCACTATGATGAATACAAATTTTGAAGCGTTAGTTCAAACAAGTTTTTCATCTGCTATTTTAGGTAGAGTTGAAACTATAAACGATAGTCTTTTGTCAATAATGATTCCTATAGGAACTTTACTTGGAGGATGGATTGTTAAATCTTATGGTTCACTTATTACTCAATATATATATGGAATAGCATTGATATGTAGTTCTATTTATTACTTTATAGTGGAAAAATTAAAAAATACAAATTGAAAGCCTTTAAATCAATTAAGAGATGTTGATCAACACTTCTTTAACGATTTTGGACATTGGTATCTTAAGAACCATCTTAAAGCAAGCGTTAAAAAGAGTACTGTAATAGATGTAACTTTGGCACACCTTAGAACATTCTTTACTTTTCTTTTGGATAAGGCAGTTTTAAGCGTTAATCCAATTCCTAGAAGTTATCTAAAATTATTCTTTAAGCAGTCTGATTTTAGTACTGGTAGGAAGTGGCACTTATTTTCTAAAGATGAAATTAGTGCGTTGAGGGAAGAATTACTTAAAGAGTATAAAGGAGCTACTATTGCTAATTCTGTATCTAGGTTAGCTTTAATTGTAGATACTTATCTGGGATTACGACCAGAAGAGTTACAAGTGTTAAAGTTTGAGCAATTAGTAAAGTATTAAGGCTCTTATACTTTTAAAATCGATGATAGCTGGTCGGAAAAAGAAAAAAAGCCTAATGGTTCTTTGAAAGACAGACCCAAAGGTGCTTATAGATATTGTTTGCCAATTAAGAATATTGAAGTAATTGATTTGATTAAAGATTTTCAGATTAAACAAAAAAAGTACCTCGATGAATATGGTTAAAAAAATACATCGGGATACATTTTTCTGAACTTACACAATTATAAATCAATTAGTTCAAATAACCGATTACCAGTGACACAAAAAAGCTTAAATGAAAAACTAAAAGCTGTTTGTAAGAATGCAGGGATTGAAAAACAGAAAGATTCAATTTTAGCTTTGTATTCTTTGAGAGTTTCTTTAAGCAGTTTACTAGGTAATGATAATCGCATATCTAATATGTATGCTTGCCAAAGAATGGGAAATACTATTCAAGTTTTTCTTTCAAAATATGTAAAATAAAATCGTGAATCTTATAAAGAAAATTCTCAACTTTGTAATCGTTAGTTAAAAGTGCACTTTATTTGCACTTTGCAAGTATTGTGCCTATTAAAAATATTGATATATCAAGGGTGTTGGCTAAAACCTCTGTGCTTCTAGTCAGCATTAGTTAAATAACTTACACGTTTTAGGTCTATCATTTGAGTTCGAGAGAGCTTGATATGATAGACTTTTTTTGTGTTTAATTTTGCTTAATGATAAATAAAGTTTCACAAAAAAACTCAAAAAAAGTATACTTAAATATATAGAAGCAACAATGGAGGTAACAATGATGCAACAATTTGGGGTAATTGGACTATCTGTGATGGGCAAGAACCTAGCATTAAACATTAGAAATCATGGGTTTTCAGTAGCAGGTTTTAGTATTGACAAACCTGAAGTAGATGCACTAGCAAAATATGAAGATGATAAATTAAAACCAACTTATTCTTGGGAAGAATTTATTAATTCATTAGAGAAACCTAGAAAAATGTTGATAATGATAAGAGCAGGAAAACCGGTTGATATGACTTTAGAAAAATTGACCGAGCTTTTAGAGCCTGGTGATATTGTTATTGATGGTGGTAATTCAAACTTTAATGATACAAATCGTAGGTTTAAGAAATTAGAAGAAAAAGGTATTCATTTTATAGGAATGGGTGTATCTGGTGGTGAAGAAGGTGCTTTAAATGGTCCAGCTTTGATGCCGGGTGGAGACAAAGAAGCTTATGATAAAGTATCACCAATTTTAGAATCAATTGCAGCTAAAACTGAAGAAGGTGTTCCTTGTGTAGCATATATTGGTCCTGAAGCTAGTGGACATTATGTCAAAATGGTTCATAATGGCATGGAATATGGTATCATGCAAATCATTTGTGAAGTATATGATGTATTACGTACTGTAGGTAATTGTACTAACGAACAAATGAGTGAATTTTTTGAAAAATGGGATGAAGGTCAATTACATAGTTATTTAACGGAAATAACTTCTAAAGTCTTAAAGCAGCGAGATGATCTGGCTGATGGTTATATTGTTGATAAAATTCTCAATGTAGCTTCTTATAAAGGAACAGGAAATTGGATGCTGGAAGATGCTATTAAATTAGGTTGTCCTATAACAGTGATAGCTGAAGCAGTATTAGCACGTTTTGCATCTAAAGCTACGTTGCGAGATGGTTGCATGCCAGAATTTAAAGGAAAAGTGGATCTTAATCAATTAATTACAAAATTAGCTAATGCATATTATTTAGCTTCTGCAGTTTCATATGCCCAAGGATTTCAACAATTAAGTATGGCTGCTAAAGAATATGGTTGGAATCTACATTATCCAGCAATTGCTCAAACTTGGGAAGCAGGGTGTATTATACGTTCTTCTATGTTAAAAGACATTGAAAATGCATTTAATCAAGATGCCGATTTGCCAAATTTATTTAAAGACAAATATTTTAATGATATTGCTAATAAATATACAACTGATTTGGAAGAAATAGTTAAATTGGCAGTTGAAGCAGGAATACCTATTCCAACTTTGGGTGCTGCATATAGTTACTTAAAGACAATTTTTAATCCTAAATTACCGCAAAACTTACTCCAAGGGCAACGTGATTATTTTGGTGCACATACGTATTATCGTAATGATCGAGATGGAGTATATCATATGGAATGGTATACTGAAAAGTAGCATTAAGTTTCACGTGTAACAAAAAAGCACCTTATGTGCTTTTTTTGTTGTTTATGGGGGGCAAAAATAATGATTTTTAAAAAAGTTAAAATAAGTGCATATAAAGTCCTTATGCAAGCTTTATTAGTGGGTTTGTTGGTTGGAATAGTTGTAGGCATATTTAGATTTGGCATAGAAAAGATGTCGGCTCTGTGGCTAAAATTATTTGAATTAACGCATGATAATCCTTATTGGTTTGTAGTTGTAATAGTTGGACTGATATTGACCGGTGTGATAGCAGGATATTTTGTACATCAACAAGCACATGTCGGTGGCTCAGGTATACCTGAGGTCAAATTGCAATTACAAGGTAAATTAGATATACCTTGGTGGCCTATCTTATGGCGTAAATTGCTAGGCGGAATAATGGTTATTAGTACAGGTATTTTTTTGGGACCAGAGGGACCATCATTACAATTAGGTTCTACTATTGGCCAAGGTGTCGGTGAGAAATTTAAGCAAAGCAAAACCAATTCTAGAATCTTACTTGCTACAGGAGCCGCTAGTGGATTGGCAGCAGCTTTTGGAGCACCATTGAGTGGGGTTATGTTTGTTTTAGAAGAGGTCTTTCATAATTTCTCTTCTCGTGTATGGATGAATGCTTTAGCAGGTGCGATAGCTGCTGATTTTGTTGTGTCCAATGTTTTTGGACAAAAGGCAGTATTAGCGATACCGTATAAACATACATTTCCAGTCAACCTATATTGGCAACTAGTAATTTTAGGTGTAATTTTAGGATTGCTAGGTCAGTTATACAAACACAGTTTATTTTCTTTTAAAAAAATTTATACGCATATAACTTGGATTCCTAGGTGGTTACATGGATTAATACCGTTACTTATGGTTATTCCTATAGCTTATTACTTGCCAGCAATAACAGGACCTGGTCATCGTTTGATTTTTTCTTTATCAGGTTTTATTACCAAATCAGGATGGAATATTGTTTTACTTTTAATTTCATTTTATATTTTACGGATAGTTTTTTCTATTTTTTCATATGATTCTGGTTTGCCTAGTGGAATCTTCTTGCCAATTCTTGCTATGGGAGCAGTTATAGGTGCATCTTATGGTATGTTGATGGTTAATTTGCATTTAATGCCTGCACATTTGGTGGTTAATTTAATAATTTTTTCAATGGCGGGGTATTTTGCTGTAATCATTAGAGCACCATTTACCGCTATTATATTGATTACTGAAATGGTTGGATCGTTGTTGCATTTAATGCCCTTAGCTGTAGTAGCTTTTGTTGGATTGATTATTGATAATTTGATGGATGGAAAACCTATCTATGGTATGTTAGCTGCTCATATGCAACTTGATGATATGACACAAGATGAATCAGGACATGAGGATCAAATAACAGTTCCTGTTTATGAAGGCAGTAGTATGATCGATAAGTCTATATCGCAAATCAGTTGGCCGAAAAACACTTTAGTTAAGTTAATAAAACGTGGTAGTAGAGATATAATACCAAATGGTAAAACGAAAATTGTTGCTGGCGATGCTTTGATATTGGTTATAGATGAGGGGCAAAGAGCAACTGTTTATGATGAAATGACAAAATTACAAGGATTTAAATAGTAATTTTTATAATATATAATTTTGTGATAAAACAAAAAAACATATTTTTTAATATAAACACCGAAATGTTGACAAGAAATTCGAGGTTTTTATTATGGAAAATATGTTTTTTTATTTGTAAACTATTATCGCAGATAGCTAGTTATATATGTTATAAAGGCTATTTACTAAGTGCTGCAGTTTCGATAGCTAATATACCACAAATAAGAGCTCCTAATACTAAGGCTATAAAACAAATAAACATAGCGGTACTTGTTCCATAATTTTGATTTATGATAGGTAATAAAAAAGTTCCTAAAAATGCACCAATTCTACTAATTGCTATACATGTACCAACGCCAGTAGCTCTGATTTTAACATCAAATAATTCGGTTGTATAAGTATAATCAAAAACTAGGCCTGAAGATAAAGACATAGCAAAAATTAAGAACAGAACTACTTTAATCCATGCATTAGCATGTAATGATAGAGCTAATAATCCAATACTGATAGCAGATATCAAAAAAGTTGATGTTAAAAATATTTTTCTACCGATATGATTAAAGATAACTACGCCAATACTTACACCTACAAAAATACCTATATTATAAATGATACCTGGTAAATAATTATTTTGTAGGTTCATGCTTTTAAGAATTAAGGGTAAAAATATACTTATGCCGAAGTAGGCAAAAGATTGGCAAGCATAAAACCCTCCCCCTACGATAGTTCTTCTAAGGTAGTGCTTATTAAATAATTCAGTCCATGACAAGCTTTTAACAGGTTTGTATCTTTCTAGATGTTTTGGCAGTCCCCACTTTTTACCTAATTGGTATTGAATAATTTTATTAGCATCAACAAAATTTCCTCTACTTGCTAGCCAACTAGGAGACCCTGGCAGATTAAATGATGTACGATATAGTGCAGCAATTAAACTGAAAAAAACTACAGATGCTAAAATAATTCTCCAAGTTAAGGGACCAAAACCATGGATTATTAATCCTATTGGATAAGAAATGACAAAACCAAGGGTCCAATATAAAAGAATACTGCTTTGTTTTTTAGCACCTTCTTGTATGGGCATCCATTCAATTAATAATGCATTACCGACTGTATAATCAATAGCAATCATTAATCCGATACCAATTCGAATTATAAAAGTAAATAGCAAATTACTGGTGAACAATTGAATAATCGACAAAAAGGATAGTACATACATATTAATCATTAACATGTGGTGCCTACCAATTTTATCTGCTAAACGTCCCATAAATATACTGCCACCTAGACCAATAAGAGTACCTGATCCGATCAAGCCATTCCATATGCTAGTAATATTTAGATATTTGTTGGCAGCTTCTATAGCAAGTCCACTAATTCCTAAACTATATCCACATGCAATTTGTCCTAAACAAATGGCAATATAAACTCTAAGGTGAACTTTGGAAAATGGAGCGTATTGATAATTTTTTTTATTATAATTTTCCTGCATATTTTTTTCTATATTATAAATTAGTGATTATGAAAAATGCGACGAAAATGATTAACAAAATGTACATCATCTTCGGTATTTCTTTATATCTTTTAGCTGCAATCATTGTAATAGGGTAGGCAATCATACCTAATGCTAATCCATCAGAAATTGAATATGTGAGTGGCATACCTATTACGATTAAGAATGCTGGAAAAGCAATTTCAAATTCGTGCCAATGTATGTTTTTTAAATTGGCAGCCATCAGTACACCGACAATAATTAATGCGGGGGATGTAACTGTAGAGGGGATAACTGTTAATAAAGAACTAAATACCAGTGAAATAATAAATAGAAATCCAACCAATATTGAAGTTAATCCTGTACGTCCTCCCATGGCAATGCCAGCTGATGATTCTACGGATGTTCCTAATGGAGCGGTTCCTAAGATAGCACCTTCAACCATAGCCAATGAATCGGATAAGAATGCTTTTCCAATTCTAGGAATTTTACCTTGTTTATCTACCATACCAGCTTGTTGCGTCATTCCAATTAGGGTGCCAGCAGTGTCGAAAAAAGTAACTAGTAAAAAAGTGATAACTACCATAAATAATTGAGTAGTATTAATATTTTTTAATTCTAATATTGCTTTACCGAAAGTTGGAGCAATGCTGGGAGCAGAGGAAACAATACTATTTGGTAATGGTATTTGTCTGATGATGATACCAAAAAGTGCAGTTAATAGCATACCGATAAAAATGGAACCAGGAATTCTAGATGCTACTAAGATTACTGTCAAGATAATACCAAACATTGATACCCATGTGTCTGGATTATTGAAGGATCCTAATTTTACTAAGGTTGAGTTACTATTAACTATTAGTTTTGAACTTTGTAAGCCGATAAAGGCGATGAACAGACCAATACCTGATGAAATGGCATATTTAAGATCTTGAGGAATAGCATCTACTACCATTTCTCGCAATTTTAATATTGTAATTAGAATAAACAAAATAGAAGCCAATAAAACAGCAGCTAAGGCTGTTGCCCATGGAATTTTCATTCCAATACAAACGTTATATGCAAAAAAAGCACCCGATCCTAAAGTTGGGGCTAATGCTATTGGATAATTAGCAATAATTCCCATCAGAAAGCATCCTATAGCAGTAGCAATTGCAGTAACTGTGAAAGCAGCTCCTTTGTCTATGCCAGCATCGTGTAAGATATTAGGATTGGCAAATAAAATATACGATAAACTAACAAAAGTAGTTAAAGCTGCAATAAATTCTTGTTTGATTGATGTCTTAGATTTTTTTAAGTGAAAAAAGTTATCTAATATCTGCATAAATCCTCCCTGTATTAGTTTTACGAACTAAAATAACTAATGTTAATAGTTTATCATATAAGTATAAATTTTTGTAATTAGCTATTTTACACGGACACTAGATATTGTGTTTTGATTTTTTTGCAAAAAAATCAAAATAATTGCTAAAAGACTGATATATCGCACTTGAAGATTAATTTATTAAAAAATGCATAGTTGTTAAAACTTTGATATAACGGCATTTGTTAAATTACATCCGTATTGTGTTTCGTTGACAAGGAGTAGATAAATTGTTAACTTATAGTTGCTGTTTAAAAAAGCCAAACACAATATGTTGTGTTTTACTAAGAGAAGGGATATTTTATGAAGAAAAGTTTTAAGAGTGTATTAAAAGCTGGGTTAATATTAACTACAGTCGGGTTGTTATTGTCTGCTTGTGCGGGCAAAAAGCAAGGAGGTGCAAGTAGCGATAGTAAAACTACAAAACATAATATTGCATTAATAACAGATGTTGCAGGTGTAGATGACCATTCATTTAATCAATCTGCTTGGACTGGTTTTAAGCAATATGGTAAAGAACATAACCTTGGTCGTGGGAATAATGGTTATCAATATTTCCAATCTAATGGGGCATCTGATTTTGTACCTAATATTGAACAAGCGGTTAATGCTAATTTTGAAACTATTTTTGGTGTTGGATATTCTTTAAAAGATGCTATTGCTCAATCTGCTAAGAAATATCCGAAAAAGAATTTTGTCATTATTGATGATTGGATTAAAAATCAAAAAAATGTTGTAAGTGCTAATTTTAAAAGCCAAGATGCGTCTTATTTAGCTGGTGTGATTGCGGCTTATACTACTAAAACTAATGTAGTAGGGTTTATCGGCGGTATACATGGACATATTGTAGATTTATTTGATGCAGGATTTACTAAAGGCGTACAAGACACCGCTAAAAAATTACACAAGAATATAAAAATCTTAAATCAATATGCAGGAAGTTTCGTTTCTAGTGATAAAGGACGTGCTATAGCTCAGACTATGTATGCTAAAAAGGCTGATATTATTTTCCATGCTGCAGGAAAAACTGGTGATGGAATATTTCAAGCTGCGAAATCTATCAATCAAACTAAGCCTGCCAATAAAAAAGTTTGGGTTATAGGTGTTGATTCTGATCAAAGCTCCCTAGGAGAATATGTTGCTAAGGGCGGACAAAAATCCAACTTTACTTTAACTTCTGTAATAACAGGTGTTAATGTGGCTGTTAAAGATATTGCTGATCGAGCATATAGAAAACAATTTCCAGGTGGAAAATCCTTAAACTACGGGTTAAGCAATGATGGTGTAGCTATTGTTCATAATACTGATATACCAAATAAGGTATGGATTGCATCACAAAAAGCACGCACGAATATTTTAAAAGGACGTATTAAAGTACCTATTCATCCTAAAAATAAGTAGTTCTATCGTTTACTAATGTTCGTATTTTGCTACTACTAGCAATAAAAAAAGTATTTTTTGTAATAAAAATTGACAAATAACCGAATAAATGTTATTTTTTTATTAAACATTAAGAGGTTTTGGAGGTTAGTAGGGATGCATCTTAATTTAAAGAAATCTATTACATTAGGTTTAGTTGTAACAGCAATGGGTATACTTTCTGCTGGTTGTTCACACAATACACAGAATGGAGCAGGTAATAGCGACAAGAAACATAGTATTGCTTTAATTACAGACTTTAATGGTGTAGACGATCATTCATATAATGAAATAGCTTGGAAGGGCTTTACAGATTATGGTAAAGAACATCATTTAAAGCGTGGTGCTGGTGGCTATCAATATTTTGAGTCAAATGGAGCATCTGATTTTGTGCCAAATTTGAATCAAGCTGCGTCTGCTGGTTATCAAACTATTTATGGTGTAGGATTTACTTTAACAGATTCGATTAAGGCTGCCTCAAAAAAGAATCCTAAGAGGAATTTTGTTATCGTTGATTCTGTGATTACTGGTCGTAAGAATGTAGTATCTACTATTTTTAAGAGTAATGATGCTTCATATTTAGCAGGATTAGCAGCAGCTGGTACTACTAAGACAGGTAAGGTTGGATTTGTTGGTGGTGTCCGTTCATCAGTAATCGATTTATTTGAGGCTGGCTTTAGAAAAGGTGTTGCAGATGGTGCTAAAGCTTTAAAGAAAAAAGTTACTGTGAATGTACAATATGTTGGCGATTTTACATCGACAGATAAAGCCAAATCAATTGCTAAATCAATGTATGCTGATAATGCTGATATTGTTTATCAAGCAGCTGGTCAAGCAGGAAATGGTGTATTCCAAGAAGCTAAGGATTATAACAAGACTAGATTAGCTAAGCAAAAAGTTTGGGTAATTGGTGTTGATGTTGACCAAGAAAAATTAGGAAATTATGTTTCTAAAGATGGTAAAAAAGAAAACTTTACTCTAACTTCTGTATTAAAGGGATTAGATGTTGTATGTAAAGATATTGCTGATAAGGCATATCATAATAAATTCCCAGGTGGAAAAACTTTAGTTTACGGATTGGATAGTAATGGTGTATCTTTAACTAGAGGACACATTGATGCTAAGACTTGGTCAAGTATTAAGAAAGCTCGTCAAGCTATCATTGATGGAAAAATTAAGGTTCCTGTTAAACCTGCCAAGAAATAATTGTTAGTTAAGTTATTTAAGTCCTTCGTTTGTATAGCGAAGGGCTTTTTTGAAAGAAAGAAAAGTTATGGACAATACAGTTGATAATGTAATCGAAATGCGACATATTGTAAAACAATTTGGTAATTTTCGAGCTAATGATGATATTAATTTAACTTTGAAAAAGGGCGAAATTCTAGCTTTGCTTGGTGAAAATGGAGCTGGAAAATCAACTTTAATGAATATTTTATCAGGATTATTGCAACCTACTTCTGGTGATATTTATGTTAATGGAAAAAAAGTTATTATTAAGGATCCTAATACAGCTAAACGTTTGAAAATAGGAATGGTGCACCAACATTTTATGCTGGCTGAAAGTTTTTCTGTTTTAGAAAATATCATTTTAGGTAATGAAATCACCAAGGGCTGTTTTATTGATTTTAAGAAAGAAAAAGAAAAGATAATAGAATTATCAAAGCAGTATGGATTAGCAGTCAATTTAAGTGCTAAAATATCCCAAACTACCGTTTCACAGCAACAACGTATTGAGATTTTGAAAGTTTTGTACCGTGGTGCAGATATTTTGATTTTTGATGAACCAACAGCCGTATTAACTCCGCAAGAAATTACGGAATTTATTAAAGTTATTAAAGGATTGGTACATGAGGGCAAATCTATCATTTTTATTACTCATAAACTTAAGGAAATCAAAGAAGCTTGTGATAGAGTGACAGTCATTAGACGTGGTAAAAGTATTGGAACCATTGACACCTCTGCTACTACTGATCAAGAGTTAGCAGATATGATGGTGGGTAGAAAAGTTAATTTGAATGTTACTAAGCCTAGTTCAAATATCGGTGATACCATTTTAGATGTAGAGAATTTGGTGGTTAAAGATAGTCGTGGTGTACAAATAGTTAAAAAATTAAGTTTGCAAGTGCATCGTGGCGAGATTTTAGGGTTAGCTGGAATTGATGGTAATGGTCAAGATGAATTAGTAGAAGCTTTAACTGGATTGCGTCATGTTGAAAGTGGATGTATTCGCATTAAAGGTCATGATTCTACCAATCAACCAGTTAGAAAAATTACTCAATGTGGGGTTGCACACGTACCTGCTGATAGGCAAAAATATGGTTTGATATTATCTATGTCTTTAGCTGATAATTTAGCATTGCAAACATATTATGAAAAACCTTTATCAAAACATGGTTTTTTACAAAAAAACGAAATGATCAAGAAAGCAGAACGTCTTGTAAATGGATTTGATATTAGGGCTGCTAATTTAATGATACCAGCAGGTGATTTATCAGGTGGTAACCAACAAAAGGCAATTATTGCACGTGAGTTGGATCGAAATGCGGATTTAATTATCGTCTTTCAACCTACACGTGGCTTGGATGTAGGTGCGATTGAGTACATTCATGAGCAATTATTAAAACAAAGAGAAGCAGGGAAAGCTGTTTTATTAGTTTCATATGAGTTAGATGAAATCTTAAAGTTATCTGATCGTATTGCAGTAATTCATAATGGTCAAATATCAGGTACTGTATTACCTGCTGATACTAATGAAAGAGAATTAGGATTATTGATGACAGGGGCAGTGAGGTAGTAAACGCAATGATAGGCAAAAAGAAAGTTAACAAAGCATTAATATCCTTAATAGCTATTTTGATGGGCTTTATTGTAGGTGCTTTAATTATGCTGGTATGGAGTTATAACCCTATAACAGCTTATACATACATGTTTCAGGGGGCTTTAGGGACGCCACTAGAGTTAGGTGAAACTTTAAGAGAAATGACGCCATTAGTATTTACGGCTATTGGCTTTGCAGTGGCAGATAAAGCAGGCTTTTTTAATATTGGACTACCTGGTCAAGCACAGGCAGGATGGGTGACATCAGTTTGGATAGTCTTAGCTAACCAGCATTTACCCAAGATTATATTAATACCTCTAGCACTTATATCTGGTGCCATAGCAGGTGCAGTTGTTGCAGGAATAGCTGGTATATTGCGAGCATATTTTGGAACTAATGAAGTTATTACAACAATTATGCTTAATTATATTGTTTTATATGTTTGTCAATATCTGACGCAACAAATAATGCCAGAAAAATTACGAATCAATATTGATACAACAAAAACTATTTCAGATAATGGCAGTTTACGCTGGGAATGGCTCACTAATATGTTTGGTGGTTCACGTATCAGTTCAGGAATTTTCTTAGCCCTCATCGGTTTAGTAGCTTTTTATATAATTATGAATAAAACTACCATCGGTTTTGAGATTAAGGCTGTAGGTTTAAATCCTAATGCAAGTACTTATGCAGGTATTTCTGCTAAGAAAAATATTATAGTTTCTATGTTGTTATCCGGAGCTTACGCTGGATTGGGTGGTGTTATTCTGGGCTTGGGAACTTACCAGAATTATTTTACACAAACAGGAAATGTTGATATTGGTTTTGATGGTTTGTCTGTTGCTTTACTAGGTGGTAATACAGCTGTAGGTATATTTTTAGCCGCTCTATTATTTTCTATTTTAAAAATAGGTGGGCTAGGTATGCAAACTGGAGCTGGAATACCATATGAAATAGTATCTATTGTGATTGCGGCCATAATATTTTTTGTGGCAATACATTATATTATTGAATATCTTTTGAATTATAAAAAAGTTATGAAACATTCTTGTACTAGTGATAAGACACAAGGTTTGGAAGTTGGAGGATCGAAATAATGGATATTGTTTCAATGTTATCATTGATTGTATCTTCAACATTGGTGTTTTCTGCACCTTTAATGTATAGTGCCATAGGTGGAACGTTTAGTGAACACGGTGGCATAGTAAATATTGGACTTGAAGGAATAATGACTATGGGAGCTTTTTCCAGCATAGTATTTAATTTGAGTTTTTATAAACAATTTGGCATTTGGACACCATGGTTGGGTGCATTGATTGGTGGAATTGTTGGATTAATATTTAGCTTGTTACATGCATGTGCTACTATTAATTTTCATGCCGACCATATCATATCAGGGACTGTCTTAAATTTAATGGCGCCTGCGTTTAGTGTATTTTTAGTTAAAGCAATTTATTCTAAGGGACAAACTGAAAATATTACTGAGAACTTTGGATATTTCACTTTTCCTGTTTTAGGTCAAATTCCAATAGTTGGTAAGATCTTCTTTAGAAATACTTCTGCTGCTGCATGGCTAGCAATTGTAATAGCGGTTATTTCCTGGGAAATTATGTTTAAAACACGATTTGGGCTTAGACTTAGAGCGTGTGGAGAAAATCCACAGGCTGCGGATACTATGGGAATAAATGTTTATTTGTTGAGATATGATGGTGTTCTCTTATCTGGCTTTTTAGCTGGATTTGGTGGAGCTGTATTTGCACAATCTATATCTGGTAATTTCTCAGTATCAACTATCGTGGGTCAAGGATTTATGGCCTTAGCAGCAATGATTTTTGGTAAATGGAATCCTTTAGGAGCAATGGGAGCTTCATTGTTTTTTGGTTTTGCTCAAAGTTTGAGCATTATAGGAAAGCAATTACCAATGATAGAACACTTGCCATCAGTTTATTTGCAATGTACACCATATTTGATGACAATCATTGTTTTGGTTCTTTTCTTTGGTAAATCAGTTGCCCCTAAAGCTGATGGAATTAATTATATTAAATCTAAATAAATAGTATTTAAAAAGGTTAGTCAGACGACTAGCCTTTTTTGGTTTTATTAACATTAGTAGCTAAATTGGCTATAAATTTAGCAAAAGCAGGTGAATCATTCATTGGTGGGACAACTGTTAAATTTTCACCACCATATTTTATAAATAAATTTTTGTTATCTATAGCATCTTCTGCAATAGTTTCAGAACAATCGGTAACAAAGGAAGGAGTTACGATTAATACTTTTTTCATACCGTCTTTAGCCGCTTGGATTAATGTTTTGTTTAAGTAAGGCTTTAACCAAGGCATTAATCCACATTTTGATTGAAATACCATGGCTATTTTTTCGGATGGTATATTTAGCATTTGGCACATAGCCTGTGTTTGTGCAGTACAGTCTTTTAGATAAATATCTCCTTTTTTAATAGCACTTTGAGGGATACCATGATATGAAATATAGAGATGATCATATTTATCAAGATTCCAATAATGTTGAATATCTTTAACCAGTATTTGTAGATATTCATTATTTGTACAAAAGTGTTTTA
This sequence comes from Lactobacillus iners DSM 13335, assembly GCF_000160875.1. Taxonomy (GTDB): domain Bacteria; phylum Bacillota; class Bacilli; order Lactobacillales; family Lactobacillaceae; genus Lactobacillus; species Lactobacillus iners. Next base: position 20,457 of record NZ_GG700805.1, on the reverse strand, counting down.
TGATGGTTAAAGGAAGGTCTAAGTTGCTACATGTTTGTTTAGCTGTAGCAATTATTGTTTTCACGGTACAATTTGCATATTGTGGATATAGAGGCAATAAAACTAAATGGTCACATCCATTATTTTTCATTTCTTGAATTGTAGTATTAATACTTGGATCTCCATATGTCATAGCCATTTTTACTTGCCAATCTGGTAAAAGAGCCTGAACTTGTTGAGTAATTTTTTCTGTATAAAATCGTAAGGGGGAACCATTTTGCGACCAAATTTTTTGATAAGAAATAATACTCTTTTTGATATGTATGGGTAAGATTACATGTTTTAATAGGGGTTTCCACATCCATTGTGGCATAGTAACAACATTTGGATCTCCCATAAAATCTAAAATGAATTTTTCGATATCGTTTTTGGTTGGTGATGTTGGTGTACCAAGATTAACTAGTAATAACCCTTGCATGCTTATACTCCGTTCGTAAATGTATAATAATATTTTATATTTAAGAATCAAAATTATCAATGTAGATAATTCTTAATAAGAATATTAAATTTAGATATTCGATTTTATTACTAAAATTGTTGTACATAAAAAGAGTGTTTTTATTATTAAAAAACACTCTTTTATGAAATAACTATTTAGAATCTCCCATTAATGCGGATATTTGCTTAACGCCGAATAGTAATAAAATACCGAACACGATACTTACTATTCCGACAGCAATGAAATAGTTAACCTCAGTTTTAGGGGTGTAGAATCGAATTATTTGTGCATTTATTGCCTGTGCAACAGCATCACTTAAGTACCATAAACTCATCATTTGAGTTTTAAAAACTTTTGGTGATAATTGTGTAGTGACAGACAAACCAATCGGCGATATTAACATTTCACCTATTTCTACAATAAACCAAGATAATACTAACCATAGTGGACTTACTCGGCCACTAGTACCAAATAATGCTCCCGGGATAGCCATTACTAAATATGACAATCCAGCAAAACCCAAACCCACTGCAAATTTTGTTGGTGCAGTAGGTTGCTTTTTCCAGCTGTTCCATAATGCAACAAATATCGGTGTTAAGATCATTATAAATAGTGGGTTCAATAGTTGGAAGTTCGCTGCTTGGAAGTACCAACTACCTAAGTGTAGAACAGTTCTATTTTCAGCAAACAATGCTAAAACTACGGCTCCTGATTCTTCAATGCCCCAAAAAATGATTGCTGCTAAAAATAAAGGAATGTACGCAATAACTTTTCTGCGTTCAGAGTGCGATACCTTATTAGATTTGAATATTATTGCAAAATAAATGATCGGCAATACAACAGCGATAATAGTAATTAAATTAATTATATTATTTATATTAAGTGCGTGTAAAAGTGCCATAGCACCTAGTACTATTAGTAGTGATATGATCCCATATGAGAATTTGATTAAAACTTGCTTCTTTTCTTGTTTAGTCATAGGATCTTCAGGTTTAAATGATTTAGCAGGTAAATATTTATTGCTTGCAAAATAATATTGTATTAAACCTAATAACATACCTATAGCGGCTAATACAAATCCAGCATGGAAGTTGGTTACATTTCCAAATACATGAAAGCCAAAACCAGAACTAGCCCAAGGTACTACGATCGGGGCGATCATTGCACCAAAGTTAATACCAAAAACATATAAGCTGAAACCTGCATCTCTACGTTGATCATTCTTATCGTATAAATTACCAACTGTGGCAGAAGCACTTGGGTTTAAAAAACCAGAACCTAAGACGATAAATGCAATTGATAGATAAAGTGCTGCTACACCTAATGGAGTTGACAAGCAAATATGCCCCATCATAATCAAAATTCCACCTATAAAAGTAGTTTTATAGGTTCCCCATATACGATCTGATATCCAACCACCTAATAAAGTAGAAATAAATACCAAAGATCCATAGATTGACATAATGGCGGCAGCATTATATTGGCTCATACCTAAGCCACCTTTATTTACTGCATAGTATATATAGTAAATAAGGATTGCACGCATACCATAATAACTAAATCTTTCCCACATTACAGTGTAGAATATGGTAGATAATCCTTTTGGTTGTCCAAAAAATGCAGTATCGCTGTTTTTTTGACTCATTTTTATCCTCCTAATTAATAAAACACATACTCGAAATTATATTATTTTTTAAAAAAAATATCAAATTTAAAAAATATTTATATTATAAAAAATGTTTTTTATTGAATATAGTTGACAAATTTAGCAAAAGGTATACAATGGACTATACCAATTTAGAAAGAAGGGGATTGAAATTATGATAGTTACAATTGTTAAAGATAAATATGAAGGTGGCAAAAAAGCCTTTGAACTGATAAAAAAAGGTGTAGCGGATGGTGCTAAAGTTTTAGGTTTAGCTACTGGCTCAACTCCGATAACACTATATGATCAGATGGTAGAGAGCGATGTGGATTTTACTAATATAACTAGTATAAATTTAGACGAATATTATGGGTTAGATCCCCAAAATAGTCAAAGTTATCATTATTTTATGAAGAAACATCTTTTTGAAAAGAAACCATTTTACAAAACTTATATACCTAATGGTAAAGCTAAAGATATCAATCAAGAAATTGCTGATTATGATAAAATAATTTCTGACAATCCAATTGATATTCAAATTTTAGGAATTGGTGGCAATGGTCATATTGCTTTTAATGAACCAGGCACTCCTTTTGATAGTACGACACATGAAGTTACATTAGCTTCTAGCACTATTAAAGCTAATTCCAGATTTTTTGATAATCAAGATGATGTACCTAAAAGAGCAATTTGCATGGGCATAAAATCGATTATGTCTGCCAAACAAATCATTTTAATGGCTTATGGAGCTGCCAAACAGGATGCAGTTAAGGCAATGGTTGAAGGACCTGTAACAGAAACTGTTCCTGCTTCAGTGTTACAAAAACATCCGAATGTGGTTGTTATTGTTGACTGTGATGCAGCAGCTAAATTATCATAGTTTAAAAAAATAACTTATGTATTATGCATAAGTTATTTTTAAATTGAAAATATACTTGTTAGGTACAATATGTTGTTATAAACTTTTATAGGTAAACCAATATATTGTAGAAGGAAAGTGATGACAGTTATTGTATTAAGTGGGCCCATTGGGGCCGGTAAATCCAGCTTAACCAAGATTTTAGCAGATGAACTACATGGCCAGGCATTTTATGAAAATGTTGATGGCAATCCGATTTTACCGTTATTTTATAAAGACATGTCTAAATATACATTTTTGTTAAACGTATATTTAATGAATCATAGATTAGAGCAAATTAATTGTGCAAACAAAATGAAAAATAGTGTCATTGATCATTCAATTTATGAAGATTCGGTTTTCTTTAAAATGAATGTTGATAATGGTATTGCGGATAGTACGGAGTTTAAAATATATCGTGATTTAGTCAATAATATGATGGAGGATGTTCCAGGTAGTGTGCATAAAAAACCAGATCTTTTGATTTATATTCATGCTTCGCTTGATACTATGCTTAAGCATATTAAACAACGAGGAAGGATATTTGAGCAACTATCGACAGATCCAAAATTAGAAGAGTACTATGCGTGTTTAAATAGTCACTATGATCCATGGTTTGAACAATATGACGCGTCAGACAAGTTAATGATAGATGGCGATAAATATGATTTTGTTAATGATGTATCTGCTCGGAAAATTGTAGTTAACCAAGTGATGGAAAAATTACGTAATTTGGGTAAATTATAAAGAAGGAAAGTGATGGCAGTTATTGTATTGAGTGGGCCTATTGGAGCCGGTAAATCCAGTTTAACAAGTATATTATCTAAATATTTAGCGACAGATCCTTTTTATGAAAGTGTTGATGATAATCCTGTATTACCATTATTTTATGAAAATCCTAAAAAATATGCATTTTTATTGCAAGTATATTTTTTAAATACACGCTTTAAGAGTATAAAAAAGGCACTGTCAGCAGATAATAATGTATTAGATCGTTCTATTTATGAGGATGCGTTATTTTTTCAAATGAATGCCGATATAGGTCGAGCTACTAAAGAAGAAGTAACGACGTACTATGAATTGCTGGATGGTATGATGGCAGAACTTAAAGCTATGCCTAAAAGGCAACCAGACTTATTAATTCATATTCATGTTTCATATGAAACGATGATTAAGAGAATCCAAAAGCGTGGTCGTAAATATGAACAATTGAGTTATGATCCTACTTTGGAAGACTATTATAAACGATTATTGACTTATTATAAGCCATGGTATGATCAATATAATTATTCTCCTAAAATGGTTATAGATGGTGATAAATATGATTTTATGAATAGTGCCGATGATTGTGATAAAGTCTTAAAAATGATAGTCGCAAAATTAAAAGAAGTGGGCAAATTACCTCAAGATTGGACTAAGTTATGAGTAGAGTAATGGAGAATTATCATGAACATTATCAAAAAATATTTTAGCTTAGATGAAGCACATACAAGTATAAAAATCGAATTTTTAGCTGGATTAACAACATTTATTTCTATGTCATATATACTATTTGTTAATCCAAGTGTCTTAGGAGCTAGTGGGATGGATAAAGGAGCTGTTTTTACGGCTACTGCCTTAGCATCAGCTTTAGGAACAGCAATTATGGGAATTGTAGCTAATTATCCGATTGGAGAAGCTCCAGCTTTAGGTATCAACGCTTTTTTCGCTTACACTGTATGTATAGGTATGCATGTTAAGTGGCAGACAGCTTTAGCTAGTGTTTTTGTGGCCTCTGTTTTATTTATATTGATTACTTTACTTAAACTAAGAGAAAAAATTATTAATTCAATTCCAGCTGATTTGAAATTTGCTATATCATCAGGTATAGGCTTGTTTATAGCTTTTTTAGGATTACAAAATAGTGGCATGATTGTTGGTAATAAAGCCACTTTAGTATCTATTGGTTCTTTGGAGAATCCTTTAGTATGGATAACTATATTTGGTCTTTTATTGACTGTAGTTTTGATGATTTTAAATATACCAGGTTCTATATTTATTGGAATGGTTTTTGCAGCTATATTTGGCATAGTAATAGGTCAAATTGCTATACCAACCAAATTTATATCTTTTGCTCCTAGTTTAAAACCGATATTTGGTCAAGCAATTTATCATATTGGTGATATTAATACTGTGCAGATGGTGGTTGTTGTTTTAACATTTCTTTTAGTTACTTTCTTTGACACTGCAGGTACATTGATTGGATTAGCTCAGCAGGCTGGATTTATTAAAAATAATAAGATGCCGCGAGTGGGAAAAGCATTAGCGGCAGACTCTACGGCAATGATGGCTGGTTCAGTTTTAGGTACATCGCCTGTGGGTGCATTTGTTGAATCTAGTTCAGGTATTGCAGTAGGTGGACGAACAGGATTAACTGCAGTATTTATTTCGATTTTCTTTTTAATTTCAATGCTTTTTAGTCCTCTTTTATCAATTTTTACTGCTCAGGTTACGGCACCTGCATTAATTATTGTAGGTGTGTTGATGGCACAAAATACTGCACATATTCATTGGGATCGACTAGAAATTGCAGTACCAGCATTTTTGATTTTATTAGGTATGCCTTTAACCTATAGTATTTCTGATGGTATTTCTCTTGGCATGATTACATACCCTATTTGTATGATTGCTGCTAAAAAATATAAAGAAATTACGCCAATGATGTGGGTTTTGTTCTTTATTTTTATTATTTTCCTCTGGATTTTAAATATTAAATAAAATGGAAGGTAATGTTTATGAAAAAGATTATTTCTAACCTAATACATGCATTATATATTTTCTTTGCTTTCTTTATATATACACTATTACAGTTATTATATTTTTTCAGAATTCCCAAAACATGGCAACCTCTCTATAATATCTTAGCAGTAGCTATTTCTTTGGTAGGTGTTTTATTGCTAGCATATTTATATTATAAGGGTCTAAAACACCAAAAGTTACCGTTTAATAATAAGCCACATTGGGATATTAAGCGAATATTATTTTCATTAGGTATGTTTATCTTACTTATTGTTTGTCAGGTTGTGATGATAAAATTCTTTTATGCAAACCATATTTCAGCTAATCAAAAAGAATTAATTCATATGCAACAAAGAGTAGGCTCTCTATTTAAAGTTTTAGTTATATTAGTTGCTCCATTTTGTGAGGAAATAATTTTTAGAGGTTTATTTTTCAATTACTTTTTTACTCAAGATAATATATATAGCAAAATATTTGGCATTATTATCAATGGCTTTTTATTTGCATGGTTGCATGATCCAACTTTTTCGATTTTTATATACTTATACTGGGTAATGGGGATGATTTTAGCATTTACATATTTGCAGACAAAGGATTTGAGATATTCGATTTTAGTTCATATGTTGAATAATATGTTAGGCTAAATAAAAAGGACTTGTATGTAAATACAAGTCCTTTTTGCTTTTTATTATTAACTTAATTGTGGCGTCTTTTTAATATAATAATTTAGTATGAATGGAGATATAACAGTGGTTACGATAATTACTAAAATCAAACTGGAGTAAATATCACGTGGAAATAGATGATGTGCAATTCCAATTTGTGCAACAATTAATGCTACTTCACCTCGTGAAATCATACCTGCTCCAACAATATTACCTTCTAAAGGCGTGAATCCAAAATATTCACTAGAATATTTACCAGCCCAGAATTTAGATAACAAAGCTAAAATGGTCATTAAAATAATAAAAATTGCATCTTGAATTATGCTAGAAAAAGTCATTACTAGTCCAATTTCTGCAAAGAATACAGGTATAAAAATAGAATAACCAATAGCAGAAACCGATTCTGCAACTTCTTCATATTGAGGTGTTTGTCTAATTGCTAATCCTCCAAAAAAGGCCCCTACTACTGCACTCAATCCTACAAAATCAGCTACCCAAGCCATAGTTAATGATAAGATCAACGAGGCAATTACCACTGAATAAGAAACTGAAATTTTTTCTGCAATTCGCATAAAATATGGTGCAATAAATTTATATATTAGCCAAACAACTATGAAATAACCTATTTCGATTACAATGTTGATAAAAAAGTTATTAGTTAAACCACTACGTCCACCTTCATGACTGAAAGTAGTAAATAAGCTTAAAACAACAACTGCTAAAATATCATCTACAACAGCAGCTCCAAGAATAGCTGTTCCCGCTCTGCTATTTAATTGCTTAGCATCTTTTAACACTTCAACAGATATTGAAACGCTAGTAGCAGCAAACACTATTCCGATAAATAAAGCTTCTAGAGGTTTCATTTTAAAGAACAAGCATGAGGTACTAATAAAGAGAACAGGTAAAATTACACCTGTACTTGCAACAGTGAAACTAAGCTTAAAATACTTTTTCAATAAATCTATATCACTTTCCAATCCTGCTAAGAACATTAGCAAAATTACACCAAATTCAGAAAACAAGGTTATGGTTTGATTGGGATGTACTAATGACAAAATAGCTGGTCCTAAAATGATTCCAGATAATAATTGACCAATGACAGCAGGCATTTCTAAACGTGTAAACAACTGCCCTAAAATGGTTGTAATTAATAAAATTAAAATTAATTCACCTAAAAAGTGCATGAATAATATTTCCTTTCCAGTTAAAAATGCACCAAGGTTGTAAGTAAAAAAGCTTCAAGAAAGCTTATTGACCCAAATAAGCATATCTTGAAAGCTTTAAATGCTCCAACCACTGATAACATATAAAATGTATAAGATAGATATATTTTATAAAATTAATTAAATTTGTACAATATTTATTCAAATTAATTATTATTTTTATTCTGATTTTTAATAGGAATTACATTATAATAATTTTCAAAATTATGTACTACAAAATTGAAAGCCTTAATCCATTCGCGTCTTGTTAGTATTCCTTGGAATATGCCTGTGTCATTTACAACTGGTAAAAAAGAATTATCAATTAATAAGTGCAATTGCGTTTCTAATGTTGTTTGCGTAAAATTTATTTTACTAAAAGTAGTTTGCATAACATCTTTCACTTTAAGTATTGTTAAAGGATTAGTCGAGATATGATCAGTTAAGAGCATTTTATTTGTAATCATAGCTAGACTTAATAATCCAACTACACATTTTTCTTTATTTAAAACGGGTATTTTGGCATATCTAACTTTAGTTAAAATTAAAAAAGCATGGTATAAAGGTGCATCATCTTGTACAAATGCAATTTTTGATGCTGGTATGAAAAACGTACCGGATTTTTTATCTAATAAGTTTTTTATAGCAGGTGAAAACATGCAATCAATCCTTTCCTCAGAAACATTATATATATTATAGTATATAAGATAATTCTGATTATTCATTGTAAAATCCCATTAAGCGAAGTAGTATAAATATTTTACACAGTTATATGCCTATAGTACAATGAAGATTTGAGGGGGATGATGATGAAAATTTTTAAAAAGGTACTTAGAAGTTGCTTTATTATCCTATCTTTATCACTTATGGTTATTATTTCTTTTATTGCATATCATTCTTATTTAGAACATAAAAGCGTAAAAATCAATGTATATAGTAGACCTGCCTTAATCAAAGCTGCTGATGGTAATAGTATCAGTCCAAGTTATAATAGTTCATATGCATATAAAAAGAGATTGTCGGAACGATACCCTAATATATATCAGGCTGCGTTTGATGCTCCTTCACAAAGCCATATCGGTTCAAATGTAATTATTCCAGGATTAGTAGTGACTAGAGTATATGATTATACAAAAAAGAAGATCACAGAAGCTGATGAAATGACACCACAAGGGATTACAATAGCAGATAAGTATATTTTGGTATCAGCTTATGATGCAAAAAATAGACATGCTTCAGTAATATATGTTATTAATAGTCATACGCAAAAATATGTTAAGACTATCCAAGTGCCTGGTAGACCACATTTAGGGGGCATTACATATGATCCTGTAGCACATAATATTTGGATCACTGGCCGCCAAAATGGTCAGGCTGCTTTGATGTCCTTTTCATTAAAAAAACTAAAAAGATATGATTATAAGAAAAAACATAAGTCCGTCCAATATGACCATATTGTAACTTTACCAACTGTAGAACGGGCTTCCTGCGTTACATATTATGATAATCAATTATTTATATGTCTTTTTAATAAATATTGTAAGGGGCAAATAGTATCATATCCTATTTCTAGAACTAAACCTTATAAAGGAACAATTATTAGTGATCAAATTAAGGCAGTCACAGGGGAAGTCTCTTGGGCTTTAGGATCTGGGAGTGCAGGTCTTGATCCGCAAATCCAAGGCTTAGCATTTTATCAAAATAGAATTATTTTAAGTCAATCCTATGGCAGTCAAGATTCCAAGTTATATTTTTATTCTACATCTGCTTTAAATAATTTAGATAATAGTAAAGCTGATAAAGTAGTCAATTTGCCACCATATCTAGAACAAATACATGCGGTAGATGGTCAATTATTAATGTTATTTGAATCTGGCTCCAAAGCTTATGCTCGAGATAATATGATGGTAATGGATAGAATTTTATCGGTTAATATTAATGCGTTGTTAGGAAGTTAGAAAGGTAACAATTATTATGATCTTGCCCGGAGTCCGCAGATGGATAAGAATTTCAGGATGGTTAGGAATATTTGTAGCATATATAATCTTGCAAATGTATAATTATACACACCAACCAATGTTTATTGTTTCCCTAGTTATTGTTATTCTATATTCGGCTTATATGTTAGCTACTTCAGCAGAGCCTAGCTGGTATATTACTAGTATAATGTTACGTAGAATAATAATATGTATTTGTTTGGTATCGATAATTCAAGGAGTTTTTTTGTGTATAGCTTATTATAAATTAAAAAAATCTAGAACAATCAAATAAATAAATATCCGTTTTTGAAATATTGTTGTAAAATTTAATCATGGTATGTTTAGGGGGGAATTATGATTAAAATAAATGATAAAAATAAGACATGTTTAAAGAATATAAGTATATTTGTCTTGAAAACATTATTTTATTTTGCAATATTGCTAGTTTTAGTATATCTATATTCATATAGTGGTATTGGAGCAGCAAAATTTATATATAAGGATTTCTAATTTGAAAGGTATTAATAAATGATCAAAGATATAATTCAAAAAATAGATGGGATTGCATTAGAAGATCCACATCGATTAGCATATGATTACCTAGGAAATACAAAAACATATGGTGAATTGAAATTGCGTTCAGATCAGTACGCTACTAAAATTAATTCTTTAGGATTAGCATCTAAAGAGCCTATTATGATCTGGGGAGGTCAAACGTTTGATGTTATTGCAGCTTTTTTGGGTTGCTTAAAATCAGGACATGCTTATATTCCAATTGCATCATATTCTAACAGTGATCGTTTATTTATGATACAAGATGTTTCTAAGGCTACTACTGTTATAGCGGTGGATCCACTACCTGTTGCCGTGGAAGGCGTAAATGTTATTGTGCCATCAGATATAGACAAAATTGACAGTGTTAAGATAAATGAAGCTGATTTTGTAGCTGGTGATGATAACTTTTACATTCTATTTACTTCAGGCACTACAGGAAAGCCTAAGGGTGTTCAAATTAGTTATAACAATGTTGTTAGTTTCTTAAATTGGGAATTTGCCGATTTCAAATTGCCAGACAGACCTAAATTCTTGGCACAGGTTACTTATTCTTTTGATGTATCTGTAATGAGCATATATCCAGCTCTATTATCTGGCGGTAGCATTGTTGTTATGCCGCATGAAATAACATCTAATTTGGGTCAATTATTTAAGATTTTACCTAATTTGAAATTTAATGTCTGGGTATCTACACCTTCATTTGTTGAAATGTGCTTTTTAGATCCAACATTCAATCAGGAACATCATCCTGACATAACACACTTTTTATTATGCGGTGAAGAATTTGGTCATAGGACTGCACAAATGTTGCATAACAAATTTAGTAATAGTCACATCTTTAATACATATGGTCCTACTGAAACCACAGTGGCAATTACTCAAGTTGAAATAACGGATGAAATTCTGAAAAAGTATAACCGTTTACCTATTGGTAAAGTAAAGGAAGATACTGTAATAACTATTGATACTACTAAAGGACAAAAAGAATCACAGGGTGAAATTGTTGTCACTGGTCCTACTGTTTCTAAAGGTTATATGAATGATCCTGAAAGAACTAAGAAGGTCTTTTTCCATCAAGATGGACAAAAGTACCCTAGTTATCGCGTTGGTGACTTAGGATTTTTTGAGGATGGTATGTTATTTTACCGTGGTCGTATCGATTTTCAAATTAAATTTAATGGCTTTCGTATTGAACTAGAAGAAATTAATTTCTATTTATCGAAAAATCCATTAGTACGTTATGGTGTTGTTGCTCCTAAATATAATAAAGATAATAAAGTACAACAATTAGTAGCGGTGGTGGAATTGGCCGAAGGAGTTAAGGAAAAGTACTCTGAAAAAGAAATAACACAGCAAATTCGTGAGAGTTTGGAAAAAGAAGTTATGCCGTATATGATACCACAAAGATTTGTTTATAAGGATAAGCTGCCAATATCGCAAAATGGCAAAGTAAATATTAAACAAGTCATTAAGGAGGTTAATAACGCGTGATCAATCTGCAGCCGTATACTAACCCTCGTTACTTTATCATTTTATTTATAGCTTTGTTGCCTTTGATTATTGGTCTTTATAATGGCAAAAGATATAAAAATTATGAAGCATTTATTTCATTTCTTTTTTTATTCTTAATGTTTTCAGGTTCTGAATGGATACAAGGGGTGCAAATTATAGGATATGTTATTTTTCAATTTCTGATAACGTTCCTATATCAAAAGTATTTAAAAAAAGGGAAGAACAGTACTAAGGTTTTTGTTTGTGCGGTTATTGCATCTATTTTGCCCTTAGCTTTAGTTAAAATTGCACCATTAGTTCCAACCGACGTTTCAAGCCTCATAGGATTTGTTGGAATATCATATTTAACTTTTAAAACTGTTCAAGTTATTATGGAATTGCGTGATAAGACGATAAAATCTGTTGATCCAGTTACTTATGCACGTTTTTTGTTATTTTTCCCTACGATTTCGTCAGGTCCTATTGATAGGTATAGACGGTTTCAAAAAGACTATGACACAGCTCCAACTAGAGATCAGTACTTAGATTATTTAGAAAAAGGCACTTTTTATATTTTTCAAGGCTTTTTATATAAATTTATTATTGGTTATGTCTTTGGTACGTTATGGTTACCGCAATTAGCTAAAACCGCATTATTTATTGGTAAAGCTAATGGAGGACTTAGGTTGTCATGGGCATTAGTGGGATATATGTATTGTTATAGTATGTACTTATTTTTTGACTTTGCAGGTTATTCTTTGTTTGCTGTAGGTACATCCTATTTTATGGGTATAAATACTCCTGTTAATTTCAATAAGCCATTTATTTCGAAAAATATAAAAGATTTTTGGAATCGTTGGCATATGACTTTGTCTTTTTGGTTCCGTGATTTTATTTTTATGAGATTTACTTTTTTTGCAATGAAAAAGCGATTGATTAGGAATAGAATTAGGTTATCTCAGATAGCTTATTTATTGAATTTCTTAATAATGGGTTTTTGGCATGGTATAACATGGTATTATATTGTATATGGTATTTTTCATGCTGTAGCTATTATTATTAATGACATTTGGTTGCGATTTAAGAAAAAGCATAGCGATCATATACCACATAATAAGTTTACAGAAGCGTTTGCCATATTTTTGACTATTAACATTGTATGTTTTGGTTTCTTGATTTTCTCTGGATTTTTAGATACTCTATGGTTCAAATAAATTTAAGTCAAGTTTGTATATTGATATTGAAAGGAATATATAATAATGGATATTAAGCAAATTGTTTTGGACATTTTAAATGAATTAACAGGAGAAGATTTGTCTTCTCGTATGGATGATAACTTATTTGATACAGGGTTACTAGATTCAATGGCTACAGTTCAATTACTTCTAGAGTTGCAAGAACAGTGTGACGTTACTGCACCTGTATCTGAATTTAACAGAGATGAATGGAACACTGTTAATAAAATAATTGCAAAAGTAGAAAGTTTAAAAAATGAATAGTAAAAGCAGATTACTGCATATTTTTGGTCCGCTTATTTGTGCCTTTGTTTTATTAGAATTAGTTTTATTGTATCCGTGGACAACTGATATAAAATCGGAACAGCTTTTGTATAAAGCGTCAGTATCTTGTTCTAAAAATATATTCAAGGGACAGGAAATTAAACAAGCGGCATTTAGCAAAGAGTATGTGCCATTTTATGGATCAAGTGAATTGTTACGTATGGATTGTTGCCATCCTAGTGTCTTAGCGTATAAATATAAACGTGATTATAAGCCCTTTTTATTGGGGGGACCAGGTAGCCAATCATTAACGCAATTTTTTAATATGCAAGAGACTGTGCAACAATTGCAGAATAAGAAGGCCGTGTATATTATTTCGTCTCAATGGTTTACGAAACAAGGACAGAATCCTAATGCTTTTGGTTTATACTTTTCACAGTTACAATTAGTTAATTGGCTTTTATCTGCTAAAGATAGTATAGCGACTAGATATGTTGCAAGGCGTTTGTTGTCAATGCCCAAAGTGGCTATTAATTCTAATGTTATAACTAATTATGCATTAATGATGATTGCTTCCGGCAAGAAATTAACACCTGAGCAACTTTTGTGGTTTAGAATACGTCGACGGATGCTTTTGAATGAAGATAATTTTTTCACTTCTATGTTCTGTGATGATAATGTGGACCATATCAAAAAAGTATCGGAAAAGTTACCTGATAAGTACGATCTAAATAAGTTGCATGAAGTTGCTACTCTTGAAGGAAAATTAAATACTAATAATAATTCTTTTGGAATTGCTAATCAATTTTATACTAAGAGACTTAACAATGCTAATTTACAACGCTTAAAAGGGGCTCAAAAGACGTTTAATTATACTAAATCGCCAGAATACTCTGATTTGCAATTGGTTTTGAGTGAATTTGCTAAAGAACATGTTAATGTTTTGTTTGTTATCCCTCCTGTTAATAAAAAATGGAGTGATTATACAGGACTTTCTTCCAAAATGTATCAAAAAACCGTTGCTAAGATTAAGCAACAGTTAATTAGTCAAGGCTTTTATAATATTGCGGATCTTTCTAGAGATGGTGGTAAGCCATACTTTATGGAAGATACGATTCATTTGGGTTGGAATGGTTGGCTTGAAGTTGACAAGTATGTAAGACCATTGATGAAACAATGTAATATACCAATATCATACAATCTAAAAAATTATTATTTTAGTAAAACATGGGCTAATAAAGTTAATATTAAACATACAACTAAGCAGTTAACACCTAAGAAACAAGCTCAGTTACATATTAAACAAGCCCTTGATAATGCTAAAGTGCGTGGAAATGTGCTAGTTATTAAAAATAACAAACCATTTTTAAATTATCAAAACTCTTATGCAGATTATGATATGAAAAAGGAAACATTACCTAATTCGAGTTATTTAATTAATTCTACGCAAAAAGTTATGACAGCTGTTATGCTCATGAAACAAGTAGAGAAGGGACGCTTAAGTTTATCGGATAAGTTGTCTAAGTTTTATCCGCAAGTACCATCTGCTGATAAGATTTCTATATCTCAATTATTAAGCATGACATCAGGTTTAGCTACACGTCCTCGTGCGATATTAGGGACGTCGACCTTTAAATCAAATCAAGCTGGTATAAGATATGATATCAAGAAGAATATAATTTTCTCACCGAAGTTGTATAACAAGCGATATTATGATTCCTTTAATTATGTATTGATATCAGGTATTCTAGAAAAGATTACTCATAAAACGTATGAACAATTATTCACTGCTACATACATTAAGCCGTTAGCATTAAAACATACAGCTTTTGCTTGGTCTAAACCTGCAAAAATGTTAGAAATAGGAGCGGTTAATAGTTATCAATCATTGGATAACGTATCTAATCCATTAGTAAAAGTTAATATTGATATTAACCAGTTGCATGGATTAGTAGGTGCAGGCAATATATATATGTCTAATGCTGATTTGTACAAGACTATTAGATATATTCTGCAAGGTAAGATTATCTCTAATCAATCAATAAAAGAATTATTTAATAAGGTCAATAATAAAAATGATGGCTCTAACTATATGGGTGGATTTTACAATTTTGTATCATTTAAATCATGTAATGGTTATGGCTACGGCTTTAGTAATTTTGTACGTATATCTAAAGACGGCTCCAATGCTATTATTGTACAAACTAATATGCCTATTAAAAGATTCTTTGCATTGCGTGCTACTATGAATAAGCTGATATTAGGTTTATCTAATTAAAAAAATGCTTTGAAAAAAGCTAATCTATTTTGAGATAGATTAGCTTTTTTGTTATTCTACAGACTGTAACGCTTGTAACATGTCTTGTTTCTTTATTTTAAAATGGATGATGAATGCTAAGATTGTTGTAACAACTAGGGGAATAATTGCAGATATTAATAAATTATCAAGATATATATTAGGATCAAACATTGCAAAACTAGGAGGTAGTTGTACAATGATGAATTTGTGTAGTAAAAATCCTAAAAACCAGCCTCCAAAAATTCCAAATATAGCTAGAATAATAGTCTCGCGATAAATATACATTGTAGCTTCTATAGAAAAATATCCCAGAACCTTAAGGGTTGCTATTTCACGTATTCGCTCGAGCATATTGATATTTGTTAAATTGTAGATAACTATTAAAGCCAACATAATAGCCATTATAATTAAAATTATTATTACTTCAGTCAAGTTGCCAGTAAAGTTTTTTAATGTTTTAAATGATGTTTGATTAGATAGAATCGTTTGCAAATTATTTGTTTTTAGCAGTTTTTCATTAAATTTGTTTAAATCTTTATGCGATTTCAGAGAAATCATGTCTGCATTAGATGTATAGCTTGTTTGAAAAACTTTTTGATAAGTTTTTCGATTCATGAATAGATAGTGACCTAAATACATTTCACATATGTGGCTAATAGTCACCTTTTTTGTATGGTTATAATTATCTTTAAAAGTAAGTTTATCTCCTACTTTGACATGCATTATTTTAGCTAATTTTTCATTAATGATAGCACCAGATGAATTTAGTAAATAACGTTCTTTGTTTCGTCTATTGCGTAAGTCAAAATATTTTTTTAAAACGTTCTTATCTGCAAAAGTAATTACTTGAATATTAGAATCAATAAATTTATGTGGTTGTTTAGTATGACATACTTTATAGTTTATGTATGTGTGTCGTTTAACATAGTTATCATTAATGATTGATTGGTAATGACTATTATTTTGTGGTATTTGATGGTTATGTAATGCAATTAAATCATATTTGATAATATCGCCATATTGCGTATCAGCAATTTCTTTTAACGAATCCCGAATTCCTAACCCCATGACTAATAAAGCACAACAACCTGCTATACCCAAAATTGTCATGAACATTCTACTTTTAAATCGAAAAACATTTCTAGCAGTTATTTTTAAGGAAAAGGATAATCTATTCCATAAAGGAGGAATTTTTTCCAGTAAAATAGAAGACCCTAATTTTGGCTGCTTAGGTAGTAATAATGCTTTAGGCTCCTCCCTGAGTGCACCCCAAAGAGCCCACATAGAAGCGACAATAGTTGATAATACACAGATAATAATAGCTTCAATTAGTAAAGGTACGGATATTAAATTAATCAGCTGGTCATTAAGGATGGAATTTGCTAAATAAGCTTTCATAATTATATTAGGTAAGTAGTTAAAGCCTGTATAAGCACCTATAAAAATTCCTAAGCTGCTAGCTAATGTGCTGAAAATAACGAATTGTAATGCAATATCTAAATTAGAATATCCCAGACCTTTTAATGTACCTATATTGATTCGGTCACTATCAATAAAACGTGTCATTGTTGAAAAAGTTACTAATCCGGCAACTGCAAAAAGAAATACAGGAAAGACATTTGATAAAATATCAATTTTTTTTGAGTTAGAGATATACTGCGTGTAGCTTTCCAGGTTATCTCTGCTTTGTACCGTATAATATGGTAATCCTAAAGTATTTTTAAACAAATTAGCTTGCATATCTTTATGGCTAAGGTTTGCATTCAATAGTTTATATAATTTTTGCTGGTCAGAATAAACAAACTGATTGTATTTTTTGTTGTAAGGGTCAATATGTTTGACTTTTTTTAATTTTAAGCGAGCAACATGGTAGACAGGACTTTGAAAATTACCTTTGGTAATAGTTGCAAATCCATCTAGTCTTCCATTACCAATATTAGTTTGTCCAACAAAAGAGCGGTCTAAATATTCAGGCGATTTGATAAAACCAACTATTTTGAAAGAATGTGATTTAATCGTTGATGAATGTTTAAAGGTGATAGTTTGACCTATATGAAATTTGTTCTGTAATAAGAAAGATAAGGCAATTTCATTAGCTTTGCTAGGCATTTTTCCAGTAACTACTTTAGGGATGCTAATGTTTTTGGGCTTTGAAAAAATTCTAATTGCCAAGTTATTTTTCTTAGTTATTACATCTTGTTGATATCCACATTCTAATTTAGCTGTATCTTTAAAATTTTGTAAAAGTTTTTTATCTATATTATCGATACCATAATTAGAAGTAATGATTAGGTCTGCTAAATTTTGTTTGACAAAAAATTGGCGACCAATTGCACGCATGTCGGGTCCAGTACTTTTTAAGCCTAATAATGCAAAAGTTCCTAATCCTAAAAGAAGTGTGATTGCTATAAACCTGGTAATGGAATTAGTAATTGAGTGAATACTATAACGCCATAAAACTTTTTTGTTCATAAAAGTCGCCTACCATTCTATGTCATCAATAGATGTGGGATCAGAATTAATATCTATTTTTTTAACTTGTCCGTCTTGTATATGAATAATTTTGTCGGCTATAGGAGCAATGGCACTGTTATGTGTCACAATAATAGTTGTAACACCAGAGTTATGACACATTGTTTGCAAAAGATTGAGTATTTTTTTACCAGTTTTATAATCTAATGCTCCTGTTGGTTCGTCGCATAAAAGTAATTTTGGATTTTTGGCTATAGCTCGTGCGATAGCTACTCTTTGTTGTTCGCCACCAGATAGTTGAGAAGGAAAATTGTTCATGCGATTTTCTAGTCCAACTAATTTTAATGCTTTATCTGCTGGCATAGCATTGGCGACTAATTCTGCTGCTAGTTCTACATTTTCTTTGGCAGTTAAGTTTGGTATCAAGTTATAGAATTGAAAAACAAATCCTACATCATATCGGCGGTATTTTGTTAGTTTTTTATGTGAGTAATGAGATATATTTTTGCCATCTATTATGATGTCTCCTGAACTGCAATTCTCCATACCACCTAAAATATTTAATAGAGTTGATTTTCCAGCACCAGAAGATCCTAAAATGATGACTAGTTCACCTCTATTTATTACAAAATTAATATTATTATTAGCATAGATTTTCTCCATACCATTTTTAAATATTTTAGTGCAATTTTTTATGTCAATGTATGTCATGGCTTTTCCCCTCCTGGCAAAATCCTACTATACCTATACTTAAATTGTAACTTTAAGTTAATATTTATGACAATAAAATTTAGCAAAATGTCTTTTTTATTTAGATTAAATCAAGTATAATAATCGTTAGTTTTATATTATTTATTAATTAATTATTAAAAAACTATAAACTATATTACTAGGAGTAATTTTTTTATGAGTAATTTTTTTAAGAAAGTATCTATTGATACATATCTTAAATCAGATGCACGCTTAGTTAGAAGCCTGAATGCACGAGACTTGATAGCTTTAGGTATAGGTGCAGTTATCGGAACTGGAATATTTATATTACCTGGTCATGAAGCAGCGGATCATTCAGGTCCAGCTGTTGCAGTAGCTTTTTTCTTAGCAGCTGTGGTATCTGGCATTGTTGGTATGGCTTATGCTGAATTTTCTTCTGCAATGCCTGTAGCTGGTTCAGCTTATTCTTTCGGATCCATCATATATGGCGAAATAGTTGGTTGGATATTAGGCTGGTCGCTATTATTAGAGTATTTCTTAGCGGTTTCGGCTGAAGCTACTGGTTTTGCTTCGTATTTTAATGATAATATTTTAAACTCTTTTGGGTTTAATTTACCTAAATCCTTGCAAGCTGGGCCTTTGCAAGGTGGAATTATTAACCTTAGTGCGGTTTTAATTACGCTGATTGTTGCATTTATAATATATCAAGGAGCAAATCTATCTAAGCGTGTAGAAAATATAGCCGTAATTATTAAAGTCTCTATCATCATTTTGTTCATAATTATCGGCATTTTTTATATTAAAGCAGATAATTATATACCTTTTTATCCTAAAAAGTTTCAAACTGCTCCTTTTGGTATTGGAGGTATATCTACTGCTGCTGCAACAGCTTTCTTTGCTTTTATTGGTTTTGATGCCTTAGCATCCAATTCGGCTGAAACTATTAAGCCAGAAAAAAACGTAGTTCGTGGTATTTTAGGTACTGTATTGATATCAGTAGTACTTTATGTAGCATTTTCTCTAGTATTGACAGGAATGGTTAATTATAAAAAATTAGGTGTGGATGATCCTGCAGCATATGCATTAAAAAGTGTGGGTTTGCATTCGTTTAATAAAATAATTACATTAGGTGCTCTAATCGGTATTTTTACCGCTATGTTAACTATGCTGCTCGGTGGATCTCGTTTGCTATATGCTCTTGGTCGTGATCATTTGCTACCACCTGCTATGGGCAAAGTTGATAAATTTAGAGAGGTACCTGATAATGCTATTATTATTGCTACTATAGTGGCAGCATTTTTTGCTGGATTAGTGCCGTTATTTGAGCTTGCAGCATTAATTAATGCTGGAACATTGTTAGCTTTTACATTAATATCGTTTGGTATCATTCCATTGCGTAAACGTAAAGATATAGTTAATAAAGGATTTAAAATGCCACTTTATCCAGTGTTACCTGTTTTAGCAGGTATATTTAGTTTATATTTTATTTTGATGTTACCTATATTGACCAAAATAATGGTTACATTATGGCTGATAGTTGGGTTACTGGTTTATATTTTTTATGGTGTAAAACATTCTAAATTACAAAATCAAGAAAGTTATAAAAAATGATTTTTATAACTTTTTTGTTTATAAAAAGCTACCATATAGTTTTTTAAAAAATACGAATAATATTAATGACAAAACGTGACGAAAAGCTATACTTTCGGAGAGTAAAGCAAATGCTTGAAATGCTTGCTTTTAGCAATGTTCGTATAAAAAAATAAAATAAAAAAATAGCTC
>NZ_GG700806.1:3094-3784 GCF_000160875.1 Lactobacillus iners DSM 13335 | reverse complement strand
AAGAGCAAGCACAGGCAATATTCAAGTCTTGGTTTGTTGACTTTGAGCCTTTTGGTGGCATTCAACCTTCTGAAATGCAATTCATTCCACTTCAAGAACTCTGTAAAGTAGTTACCAAGGGAACAACGCCAACAACGCTTGGCAAATCATTTACAAGCACAGGCATAAATTTCATAAAAGCGGAGTCAATACTTGATAATCATTCTATTGACAGCAGCAAGTTTGCTTTTATTGATGAAGAAACAAATGCACTATTGAAACGCTCGGTTATCAAAGCAAATGACATTGTATTCACTATTGCTGGCACTTTGGGTAGGTTTGCAATGGTAGATAATAGTGTGCTTCCGGCTAACACCAATCAAGCAGTTGCTATTATCAGACCTGATGAAACCAAGGTAACTCCTGCATATCTTTATAGTTTCTTCATTGGTAATTGGCATAATGAATACTATTCTAAAAGAATTCAGCAGGCCGTCCAAGCTAATTTGAGCCTTACTACCATTAAATCGCTACCTATTGCAGTCTTAAAAAATACAACAATGAACAATTATGAAAAATTAGTAAGTCCGTTATTTGCTTTAATGAAAAACAACGAAGAAGAGAATCGTAGGCTTTCCAAATTAAGAGATACCCTTTTACCTCGTTTAATGTCCGGCGAACTTGACGTCTCCAACCTCGACCTCTAAGCCA
>NZ_GG700806.1:0-654 GCF_000160875.1 Lactobacillus iners DSM 13335 | reverse complement strand
CAGCTTAGAGGTCAAGGTTGGAAACGTCTACTTCGTCGGACATAAGGCGAGGAAGCAGTGCATTACGTATTTCTCGTAACCGGTTATTTTCGAAATATGAATTTTGAATTTGACGGAGCATTGGAAGTACAATTTCATTGAATTTTTTTGCAATTTCAGGTGTTGGGATGATTATTTCCATATCTCCCAAACCTCCTTCCCAAATGGCATACGGCATAGTTGAACCTTTTGATGTACTTTGAGCATAATCAATGCTGCTTTCTTGGTCACAGCACAAAAGTGCAAAACTAAGATATTCATTATTATATGGTGCAAGGGTGAAACATGTTGTTCTTGTAATGCCATCACAGGGAGCAAGGACAACACGATGAAAATATACTCTCATTGCACCAATAATGATGTCATCTTTGTCAAATGTTATTAAACTGCTTTGAGCTTCGGCATTAGGTTTGAAATCAGTTAATGCAAATGTTCTCATTGGAATAACATCAATAGGAAGATAAGGCAATGTTGTGTTTTCTCCCGTTTTAATTGATTGACGCTTTAATTTCAGTATGTCTTTCAATTTGCCTTTTTTCCAGTCGGAAAGCATAGTATTAGCAAAAGGGTCAAAATCAACAAACCAAGCTTTGAATAAAGAACGTGCTTGCTGCT
>NZ_GG700807.1 GCF_000160875.1 Lactobacillus iners DSM 13335 | reverse complement strand
ATATTTTGATGTCAACTGCATTTAAACATTTAATGCATGTTTTGTGGTTAATAAGTGATAATGTCCTAATTGTTATTTAGGTATTATGTCCCATTTAGGTTATGATGAATCCTATTGGAGGATTTGGTCATATGAGGAGAATATTACTTATGTGTAAATATCAAAAAAACAATATGCAGTTATTAAAGAATTAGTTGATCATCATGGAAATAAGAAAAGAGCTGCTATAAAGCTTGGAATCCCTATAAGACAGCTCAATAGAAGAATCAGACAATATCAAGAGAAAGGAAAAGCGGCCTTTGTTCATGGGAACTCTGGTCGCAAACCCGTCAATTGTCTTTCCACGGAAATCAACAATAAAATTGTAACCTTATACCAGACTAAATATCAAGATTTTAATTTCATGCATTTTACGCAATTCCTAAATGAATTTGAAGGAATTAATGTTTATTATTCAACTGTTTATCAACTCTTATCTCAAGCTGAAGTTGACTCCCCCCCTAAAATTCAAAAGGCTACTCGTAGAGACCGCACTAAGGCAAAATATAGGCTTAAGCATCCTGAAGCTGCTAAAACCGAAACCGAGCAAACCGCTGATCTCAGCCTAGTTCATAAATATGTGTCCAGTATTCTGGGTACATATCACATTAATAATGCCACCGGGGTTATTGTGGATGCTTGGTTTGCTTGGCAGGAAACACTTGAAGGCTACTATCACGTCTTCTATCAAATTTTAGAAAACTATGGGATTCCCTATCGTTTCAAAACCGACAACCGAACTGTCTTTAACTACAACAGCTCAAATAAAAAAGACGATACCATGGACGTTCTGACTCGGTTGGGCTATGCTTGCAAGCAGTTGGGGACAGAAATAGTAATTACTAGCGTCTCGCAGGTCAAGGGCATGGTTGAAAGAGCCAATCAGACTTTCCAAGGCAGACTCAAGCAAGAATTCAGAATTGCTCAAATAAATGATATTGAGACCGCTAATGATTATCTGCTCAATACTTTTGTACCAGACTTTAATGAGAATAATAATTTAGTTTGTTTTAATAATCATACCAAATGCTTGGTAATTGAAGCCTTCGATAAGCAGCGTTTCATTACTGTAGACGATGAAATCTACTTCATGAGAGAAATTCCAAAGAATGTTAAGTACTCTCCTGATTAGGATCTGAAAAGGACACGAAAACCAAAATCTAAAGCTCACAAACCGCCTATGTCGCACCCATGGAAGAAAGCATCATTTATCAAACAGCAAGCAGGAAAGAGCACACAATAAAAAGCAATATGCTTAAGAAAAAAGCGGAACAAAAAGGTTCCCCTAATGTTTATAATTTTTTAGGACATTTTCCTTTAATATTGACACTGCATTTAAACATTTAATGCATGTTTTTATATAGTACATTAATTAAAACTTGCGTTTATAATATCATTATAAATATTAAAATTATCAGAATCAAAAACGCAAAAAATTATTTCAATATCGTAATTCTCATCTATAATCCATTTTCTACATGTTTCTATAGCAGTCATGGCAGCTATCTTTTTTGGATATTTATAGACACCTGTAGAAATACACGAAAAAGCTATACTTTTTAACTTATAGGCTTTAGCGATATTTAAACTATTTATATAGCATGAACTTAAAAGTTTTTTATTTTCACTAATTGTATGAAAAGGGTATATAGGACCAACTGTATGAATAATATATTTAGCTGGCAATTTAAATGCCTCTGTAATCTTAGCTTCACCTGTCATACAACCATTTAGTTTCCTACAAACTTCTTTCAATTCAGGACCCGCAGCCTGATGAATAGCACCATCAACGCCGCCACCACCTAATAGAGTCTTATTAGCAGCATTAACAATAGCATCAACTTTTAGTCTAGTTATATCCTCTTTTACAACTCTCAAATTCACAATTATTCCCCCTAATGAAAAAGAAGAAGATTTATACCTTCTTCTTTATAAAGTTACAATTATCTCCGATATAATCTTACAAAAACATTATACATGTACATCCATTATTTTTATACAGATCATTTATCCTACTCAAGAAAATTGCCAATAAGCTGTAAAACAAACCTAATCTAAAATTTAGACAATCACATTAATTGCAACTGGAAATAGTGCATTAGT
>NZ_GG700808.1 GCF_000160875.1 Lactobacillus iners DSM 13335 | reverse complement strand
ACTTTTAATCAGAGGGTCGGCAGTTCGAGCCTGCCACGACTCATTAGACCCAAGTTTTGCGGGTGTGGCGGAATTGGCAGACGCGCTAGATTTAGGTTCTAGTGTCTCCGGACGTATGAGTTCAAGTCTCATCACCCGTATTCTGTGAGTAAACAGAAAAAAAGAATAGGAAGCCGATTTAGCTCAGTTGGCTAGAGCACCTGTCTTGTAAACAGGGGGTCGAAGGTTCGAATCCTTTAATCGGCATAATGCGGAAGTAGTTCAGTGGTAGAACATCACCTTGCCATGGTGGGGGTCGCGGGTTCGAATCCCGTCTTCCGCTTATCATTATAATGCCGGGGTGGCGGAACTGGCAGACGCACAGGACTTAAAATCCTGCGGTTGGTGACAACCGTACCGGTTCGATTCCGGTCCTCGGCATATAATGATGCACCCTTAGCGCAACTGGATAGAGTGTCTGACTACGAATCAGAAGGTTGAAGGTTCAAATCCTTCAGGGTGCACCATAACGGGAAATGGCTCAGCTTGGTAGAGCACCTGGTTTGGGACCAGGGGGTCGCAGGTTCGAATCCTGTTTTCCCGATTGTAACAAGGTTACAAGGAAATGAATGGCGGTGTAGCTCAGCTGGCTAGAGCGTCCGGTTCATACCCGGGAGGTCGAGGGTTCGATCCCCCCCGCCGCTATAAAAGGTAAGTTGGACCTTTAGCTCAGTTGGTTAGAGCAGACGGCTCATAACCGTCGGGTCGTAGGTTCGAGTCCTACAAGGTCCATAGAGATCTTTGTTTTTTTTATAAAAAGGTAAATATCGCGGGATGGAGCAGTCTGGTAGCTCGTCGGGCTCATAACCCGAAGGTCATAGGTTCAAATCCTGTTCCCGCAATTGGTCCCTTGGTGTAGGGGTTATCACGCCTCCCTGTCACGGAGGAGATCACCGGTCCGAATCCGGTAGGGACCGTAGAATGGCTCGGTAGCTCAGTTGGTAGAGCAAAGGATTGAAGCTCCTTGTGTCGGCGGTTCGATTCCGTCCCGCGCCATTTATAGGAAAAAGCGGGTATAGTTTAGTGGTAAAATGAAAGCCTTCCAAGCTTTAGTCGCGAGTCCGATTCTCGTTACCCGCTTAAAATGGGCCTATAGCTCAGCTGGTTAGAGCGCACGCCTGATAAGCGTGAGGTCGATGGTTCAAGTCCATTTAGGCCCATTGGAGATTTACTCAAGAGGCTGAAGAGGCGCCCCTGCTAAGGGTGTAGGTTGGCTAAGGCTGGCGCGAGGGTTCGAATCTCTCAATCTCCGTAGTTAAAGCAAATAATTGTAGTATATCAATATTTATAGTAGTAAATAACACTTTTTGGCTAACTTTTGGCTAACAAAGTGCTTTTTTATTTACAGATCTAATTTTTTAAGTGCGTCAATTGCATCATCCTGGTTCTTTTTTGTGATGTGTGTGTAAATATCTAAAGTAATTCTTATATCAGAGTGACCCAATAGCATTTGTACT
>NZ_GG700809.1 GCF_000160875.1 Lactobacillus iners DSM 13335 | reverse complement strand
AAGCTATTTTTTTATTTTATTTTTTTATACGAATTTAACATCTATCATATTAATAAAACGTTTGGATTTATGGCTAAAATCATCTAATAATATACATATTATTAGATGATATTTCGTAAACTCAATTTAGCTCCATTTTCCTTCAAGATAGTCTTTAGTATCCTTATTCTTTGCTTGAGTGAAGATTTCACGACTAACACCATATTCAATTAAGTGTCCCGACATAAAAAATGCTAGATTGTCACTAACCCTTTTAGCTTGCTCTATATTGTGGGTAACAAGTATAATTGTATGTTGCTTTTTCAAGAACAAAATTGTTTCTTCTACCTTGGCTGCTGAAATAGGATCTAATGCACTCGTAGGCTCATCCATTAATAAAATTTCTGGATTAGTAGCTAATGCTCGAGCAATACATATTCTTTGCTGTTGTCCGCCAGATAAACTACAAGCATTGCAGGATAGCTTATCTTTTACCTCATCCCATATAGCAGCTTCTTTTAATGCATTTTCTACTCTTTCATCTAAGATCTTCTTCTTATTTATGCCTTGTATCTTTAAACCAAAAGCAACATTATCATATATTGAAAAGCTAAAAGCATTTGGTTGTTGAAAAACCATACCTATTTTTTGTCTTAAAAATGCCAAGTCAATATTATTGGCATATATTTCGTATTGTTTAAATTTAATATTTCCTGTTACTTTACTATTTGGTATTAAATCATTCATTATATTAAAGCATCTTAAAAATGAAGATTTGCCACAACCCGATGCACCAATCAATGCAGTGACAGCATTGGCTTCTATATCCATAGAAATTTTATGTAATACTTCAAACTCATCATATTTTAGTGATAAATCTTTGATACTAATAATTTTCATAAGCAACCCTCTTAACCGAATTTTCCACTTACATAATTTTTGGTAATAGAGATTTGAGGTCGAAGAAAGATATCATCAACCGAACCATACTCGATTAGTGATCCCATATTAAAAAAGGCAATATAATCACTAACTCTGCGAGCTTGTTGCATATTATGAGTCACCATAATAATTGAATATTTTTCTTTCAAATCTTTGATAGTTTCCTCTAATTTAGCTGTAGCAATTGGATCTAATGCACTCGTAGGTTCATCTAATAGTAATAACTTAGGTTTTAATGCTATAGCTCTTGATATGCATAACCTTTGCTGCTGACCGCCGGAAAGTTCCAACGCACATTTGGCTAAATTATTTTTAACTTCATCCCATAACGAAGTTTGTTTTAAAGATTTTTCTACTGTTTCATATACTTCATCTTTATCTGACATACCATGATATCGCAAGGCATAAGCAATATTTTCGTAAATAGACTTAGCAAATACATTTGGTTGTTGAAAGACCATGCCTACATTTTTACGTAATTCATATACATTAATCTTCGGATTATTTATTTCCAGGCCAGCAAAATAGATTTTCCCAGATACAGTTGTGATATTATCATCAATTCGATTAATACTTCTCAAAAAGGTCGTTTTGCCTGAACCTGAACACCCAATTAATGATGTTATTTTATTTTGGTAAATATCAATTGATATATCTTTTAAAACCTTAGTTTTTCCATAGCTAACAGATAACTCGCTGGTCTGCAAAATATAAGACGTATCTAAATTATTACTCATTATTTTTTCTTTCCATAAATAAATTTTTGGTGTAAATAATTACCTAAAAAATGTGCAACTAGATCAAATAGTAAAATCACACCAACTAAAATCAATATTGAACAGAATGATATTTTTTCAGCATCAGGTTTTAGGCCTTCAGAATTAATTTTCCAAATGTAAACTGACAAAGTCTCAGCTGGTCGCATAATATTTAATGGACTATCCATACAAAATGGATTCCAATTAGCATAATTTAACAAAGGAGCACTTTGTCCAGAAGAATAAATCAGGGCAGCCGCTTCGCCAAATATACGACCAGCACTCAAAACCACTGCAACGATTATGGTAGGAATAGTTTGTGGTAATAATATTCCTTTGATCAGATTCCATTCAGATAAGCCAAGTGCCTTACCAGCATCCCTTTGTGCTTGTGATATATTGCAAAAAGCATTTTTTATATTAGCAGTCAAAATCGGTAAATTAAAAATTGTTAAAGCAAGTGAACCAGCTAAAATAGAAAAGCCGATATTAAATTTGATAACTATTATTAAATATATAAATAGTCCAACCACAATAGATGGCATATAACTTAAAACGTCAATCATATTTTGAACAAAATCGACAAGCTTATTTTTAGGTGCAAATTCTGCTAAATAAATCCCTGAACCAATAGATAAAGGTAAAGATATTATCAAAGTTAATAACAGCATATACACTGAATTAAATAACTGATCTCTAATGCCACCACCTGAACCAGTAATTTGCGATGGTAGCAATATAGATTTTAATGATAGATATCGGATACCCATACCAAATATATATGTCAAAAACAGCAGTAAAAATGACAACAATAAAAGAACTATTAATAAAATAATTTTTTTAGCAACTTTATCTATAAAACTATTTGACATGATTAGTAATTACCTTTCTTAGCTAAAGTTCTAATTAAGACATTAAATGCTAAAGATATAAGCAATAAAAATAAAGCTAACGTCCATAAAGCGTTATTTTGCACTGTGCCAAAAATAGTATTACCCATTTGGACTGTTAATTGACTTGTTAACGTTGTAGTAGGCGTTGCTAATCCTTTAGGCAGTAACACGGTATTTCCTATCACCATTTGTACGGCCATAGCTTCTCCTAATGCTCTAGCCATTCCAAAAATAACTCCAATTAATAATCCGGGGAGGCAAAAGCGTAAAATAATTTTATAAATAGTTTGCCAGCGAGTAGCTCCCAATGCTAATGAGGCTTGAATCATGCTAATAGGTACACCGTTAATAGCATTTATCATTATTGATGTAATAGTTGGTAAAATCATTACAGCTAAAACTACTGCTCCTGATAATAAGCCAAATCCTGTACCACCATATATTTTACGTACGACAGGGACAATTAATATTAATCCTAAAAAACCGTATACTACAGATGGTATTCCAGTAAACAAATCTAATACAATCTGCAAAATGTCCTTAACTCGCTTTTTAGCATACTGAGTTACAAACAAGCTTAATGCTAAACCAAATGGCATAGCTAGCATTAATGCAAGTAATGTTACCCCGAAAGAGCCTACTATCATAGCTAAAGCTCCTATTAAAGGTCGTCCATTAGAGGTGTTGCCAGGTTGCCAGACATCACTGATTAAAAAATTTAATAAGCTAGCTCGATTATCAACAAATATAGCTAATCCTTTTATAGCAATAAAAACAATTAACGAAATAGCAGTAATAACAATAAACATAGTACAAAATGCTGTTATAACAATTCCGCGACGATTTTCATTAATTGCTTTAGAAGTCTTCAATAATTTTTGGTGTAAGTCTGCCATATCTAACCTTTATTCTTAATCAAAGTAACTTTACCATTAGCATCCTTTTGCACTTTCATTTTGCGTATACTTATATATCCCATTTTTTCAACTGTACTTGTTTGAAATTGACGTGACATAATATATTCAATGAACTTTTTAGCTGCTTGTGGTTGTTTTTTCTTATTCATATACATATGTTCATACGACCATAATACCCACTTATTTGTTAATACATTAGCACTCGTAGGTTTAACATGGTTGATAGAAAGTTTTTGCAATTTTTTCTTATTAGCATATGGAAACGCTAAATAACTAATACTTCCTGGCGTGGTGGATATTATTTTTTGAACAGAACCATTTGAATCTTGAGTTTGACTTAGTTTCATTTTTTGACCCTTCATTACCTCTAACTCAAATGTTTTCCTAGTTCCTGATCCTTCTGCTCGATTAACAACTACTATTTTCTGATTAGGTCCTCCCAACTGATTCCAGTTATTTATTTTTCCACTGAAAATTTCTCTCAGTTGCAACATACTAATATTAGTAATACCTATTTTTTTATTTATAACAGGCACAATACCTACTACAGCAACTCTATGATCAATTAACTTGTTGGCATTAATACCATCAGCTTGTTGGGCAAAAATATCAGAATTTCCTATAGTAACTGTTCCTGCTTGAACTTGATTTAACCCTGTCCCGGATCCTCCACCTTGTACATTAATCCGAACATGATTTTTGTCTGCATAATGTACAGAAGCTTCTTCAACTAAAGGTTGCAACGCAGTCGATCCAACTGAAATTAATGATTCTTGTTTTTGACTACATGCAGTTAACGTGCATGTCATGACTAAAGTAAATAATAAGTACTTTATCGTTTTTATTTTCATTGTTTTACCCTCCTCAAATCTTTTCAATTAAAGTTTAAAAAAATAATGTAAAATCTATACATTATTCATGTAAATTTTCGGTAAACTTTGTAAATTTGTTATTTTTTTCAACCTTAGTTTTATACAATAGATTTATGAGGTGAAGTATGAAAACTATAATTCTATTAAGCAAAGATATTGTTCTTTTTACAGGGCTCAATACTCTTGCCAATCAAAAACAAACTAGCATTTATAATGCATTAACAATCAAAAAAGTAATTAAACATGCATCAGATCCAGATACAATCGGTATAATTATCGACTTACATCATCTGCATGATGAGGATTTTTTTAACAACTTAGATAAAATTCGACACCACTTTAACGGGCCAATAATTATATTGACCAAAGTTTTTGATGCACACTCTGCAAAAAAGATGTTCAAAATCAAAGCAAGTGTATGTTTAACATCCTATAATCCCGATTTAATTCTGGCACAGTTGATCAGCTTAATTTGGCTCAATGAAAATCCACGAAAAATTGTTGAAAACCAGGAAGATATACATGACTATTTACTTTCAGAGCATAAAAAAATCAACTTAGACTTGCGACAATACCCGCCTAAGTTGAATGGAAAAATATTAAATCTAACCTCTAAAGAATTCAAATTGCTAAAATTTTTATTTGAAAATCAAAATCACGTACTATCAAGAGAGCAATTGCTAGATGGAGTATGGGAATATGAAGATGAATACAATACTACCCGAATAGTCGATATGCATATCAGTAATCTACGTGACAAAATAGAGGCCGATCCTGCCAATCCTCAATTAATTAAAACAGTAAGAGGACTAGGATACATGTTAAAATTGCCTAACCAATAAATTTAATCTATTCTTTTATCCATTTTGCCATCAACAATTCTATATATTACATCAGCATATTGTTCTAATCGTTGATCATGCGTAACCATAACTATCAGTGTGCCATCCTGATGAGCAAACTGTTGAAATAGTTGGCCCACCAAAGTTACACATTTACTATCTAAAGATGCAGTCGGCTCATCTGCTAATACAATTGGAGGATTAGTGTATAAAGCACGAGCGATAGCGATACGCTGCCTCTGACCACCAGATAATTCCTTAGGATATTTATCTAGTAACTCATTAACTTGTAATTGCTCCAATAAATTATTTAATTGCAGCTGCTGCATATTATTTGTTTTCTTGATTATATTTGCCAAAACAAATTGCTCTCTAATTTTCAAATATGGAACTAAGGCATAAGATTGCAAAATAAAACCAATTTTATTTAATCGCAACTGATCCAATTGCTTAGAATTCATAGCAGTTATTTCTTCACCTGAAATAATAACCTGACCACTAGTAGCTTTTTGCAAGGCTCCTAGTATAGTTAAAAAAGTACTTTTACCTGAGCCAGAAGGTCCCTCAATTAAAACAACTTGACCTGCATCAGCAGCAAAATTAATATTATCAAGTGATTTAATCTGTGAGCTACCTTTTCCATATATTTTATTTACATTTTTTAATGATACTAATGACATATCTTACCTTTCAAACATTAAATTAATTAATAGCACTAGCAGGATCAACCTTCAAAATAGATCTTACTGGTATTAAACTACCCACTAATCCCACAACAATCATTCCTAATATCACAGATACCATCATCCACGATGACAAATACATAGGCACTGTAATGGGCATTGCTTTCAATGTCAACAATGTAAATATTAAGCCCAACATACTACCAACAATACTTAACAGAAATGATTGCAAAACTGTAGCTTTCACTAGCATTTTAGCGGATACACCTTGTGCACGTAGAACCGCATAACTAGGTAATTTATGCATAGTTACAATATACAAAAAGATAGCAATGGTTATTAAAGAAATAATAAATAAGAAAGTAATCATCATTTCAAAAGTAGTATTTTGAGCTACATATCCTGGTAATTTCAAAACAAATTGTTTAGTCGAATAATTTTTAGCCTGTTTATGGTGATAATTTAATTTACGCTGAGATACTATAGCTGTAGCTTGAGCTGCTGGTGCCATAGGTCGTATTTTTTTCCAAAGTGAAAAATCACCATAAACTAAAGGAGCAATATTCAATTTAGCGTTTTTAACAAAACCGACAATCTTGTAACTATCATTTTTACCATTAAATTTTATTTTATTCCCAATCTGATAACCATATTGATTGAATAAACTATCAACTACAACTTCATGCTTATTATTAAATTTGCGACCTGCTACCAAAGACATCGTTTTAAAAATATATTGTTCACGATTAATAGCTATTAACTGACTAGATACTGTTTTACGATGGGATTTTTTAACCACTATTGGTACTTGACCTATAGATGCATCTTGTTTAGTTAACTTATTTTTTTCTAAATCTTGTTTAGTTAAAATCGATTGATTCAAGTTTAAATTAGAATTGTCATTTAAAATAATAGTTTGCATTTGCCATTCTTTGATTACCTGTGTATTTTCGTTGGCTAATCCAAAAGCTAATGCTGATAAAATAAATATCAAATATGAAATTAGTAAAATAATACATGTTATCAATCCATACCTTACTTTTTCATATCTAATTTCTTTCAATGCTAAAAACACAATTTACACCCTCCTTAGACAATCGAGACCCTGTTTAAGTTTCCGAAAATAATTCTCTTTATGTTCTAAATCAAATAATGCCAATTTAATAGTCTCGTGTGTTAAAACCATTGCACTCCAAGTCTTAGTATCCATGTGGATTGCTTTTTGATTTTCTACTTGAAAATTATGAATTAATAAAGATTCATTCACTAGCATATGTTTTTTTAACAATTTTTTATATTTACTCTTTTCGATATTGCAAACTAATTCATAAGCCATTTTATAAAATAAATCCGCATCAAATTCAGGTTTATCCATCTTAATTGGATTATGTATTTGCAACATTGCCTTATTGTATACATAAAGATATGCATCTTCTAAATCATCAAAATAAGTGTAAAATGCACCTCTAGCAATACCTGCCTCTTTAACTATCCGAGCAACATTGGCTTGATTAAGATCATAATTGCTAAACTCATCCAGCATTACTTGCTCAATTTTTTGCTTTTTTGCACTATTTAAATTTATAAATGTTTTTTTTACCATATTTGTCTCTCCCAGTGACACAGTGTCATCACAAATAAATATACATCTATTATGACATCGTGTCAACATAACACAAAAAAAGACACCCATGACTCTATCAAAAAACAAGTAATGGGTATCTTTTATATTTAAACTAAATCCTACTTTTTCTTAAAAGTAATTGTTTGTACTCTATCACCAGAGTTAACAGAACCTTTTTGAACGGGGGAAATCGATTCAATTAAGTCCATATTAGTATAAACCACAATTACAGAATCATCACGGCCACTATCAACAACTTGTTTCAAGTCCATTGTGCCAAGTAATTGGCCAGCAATAACGTGATCACCCTTTTGGATTTTCATCTGAAAAGGTGCACCATTTAATTCCACTGTATCAATTCCTAAATGTACAAGAATTTCTAGTCCTTCTTTAGTCTTGATGCCAATAGCATGCTTAGTGGGAAATAAGGTCGATATATCACCTTCTACTGGTGAATGAATGTCTCCACTAATAGGTTTAATAGCATAACCATCACCTAACATTTTAGTAGAAAATACATCATCATTTACCTCAGAAATTGGTATCAAACCACCATCAACGGCAGCATCTACTTCCAGCCCTTTATTTTTAAAAAAATTAAACATTATTCTAACCTCTTAAACCTTGTAATCCAATTAAGCCTAACAAAAGAATACACAAAGCGTACAACAAAGTACTGATGATAATAGTTACTTTAAAATACGATACAGTAGTGCTTT
The DNA here is from genome assembly GCF_000160875.1 of Lactobacillus iners DSM 13335. Lineage (GTDB taxonomy): Bacteria > Bacillota > Bacilli > Lactobacillales > Lactobacillaceae > Lactobacillus > Lactobacillus iners. The sequence goes on along the minus strand of NZ_GG700809.1, from coordinate 84,471 downwards.
TAACTTTAGAGCTAGGTAAAGCCCGCAAGCCAAAAATACTCAACAAAAAGCAAATAATATTGCCTACCAGCAATTGGCAAAAACACTGCAAAATCCAAAAAGTTCTTAGTCTTGTTCTATTATTTACTATCTCATCTTTCTTTATCCAGCAATAGTAGCCCAAAAGAAAGTCAGTAATAGCAATAATAACGGAAACAGCCATTGCTGGATGTTTGTGAAGCATATTTACAAAACTTACTTGCGTCATTACCAATCTAAACTCAAGTAGACCCCAATAAAGTAGTGGAGCAACGAATAAAATAATCGAGTACCATTTTAAAATAGAACGCGTATTTAAATGTAACCGCTCCATAATCTGATCACAGAAACTAGTTACCTTATTCTTTGTCATAGTCCACATTGTCTAACTCTCCTTTTGATTGTTCCCACTGATAGTATTTAGCAATTAAAAGATCAATAAAGGTATATGCTGGGCTAAAGCTGTCAATAGTAGCATCTCCTTCCACCCAGAATTTTTTTAATTTCAAGGTACGAAAGAAAAAACTATAATCTACTAATGAGACCAACTTTGCTGGTCGCAAAGTTGTAAACGATACTGTTATTATTTTGTTATTTATAAGTTGTATCTTACTTATTTCATCGCGAATTTGAACATTATCACCACTATAAGAAACGATAAATAGCATATCTCCCTCTGTAGCCCGCTTACTTACCATCTTCAGCTCTTCAATCGCAGATGGGAGCATTACAACTTTTTTTCCTATCATAAACAATTCGTGAAGCAAATACCTTGCTATTAATTCTTGAGACCAACCTGTCGAATATAAATAAATCGTATTGGCGTGTTCAATATCCAAAAAGACCTTTTCTAAATCTAAAGTACTGCAATAATTCAGTACTTCTTGAATTGCATTTTCTACTTCAGTTGCAATATCAATCGTATTTATTTTCCTCTCATGAGCTAAATCTGATAATTCAAATCGTAATTCACTGTAGCCTGATAAGCCTATTTTTTTGCAAAGCCTAAAAATAGATGATTCTGAAACATATAATTTTGTTGCTAATTTTGCTAAGCTCAAATGGCTACATAATTTGGAATTTGAAAATAAAAATCTAACAATTTCTTTCTCAGATGTGCTTAACTCTCCACTTTTTTCCCATACACGTCTTTTTAAGTCAGTCATAGTTAATCTCCATATAATGTAAATATTATCATAATTACACTAATATAATAACATAAGGCCGCTAAAAAGTGTTTTGAATACTATCGTCTTTCATTCCATCAACAATACTGTCTGCATTTAGACCAATGATAATATCAATTTTTTATCCTCTAAATAACTTCATGTGCTCCTAAGTATTTAAAGTTAACATCATCTGTAACTTTAGATAAGTCATATACTGACTTAAACTCTAATTGCAGTTGAACACAAAATATTGTAGAAACTAAAAAGTAAGCAATTAATACAATAGCATGTCCAACTTATAAATTTAGTTATTGGCTCACTTTAGTACTTAGTGACCATTTTTCTCAATTAAGGCTTGCATTCTTTCTAAGACTTGTGCAACATCTAGACCAACAATAACTTGAATAGCTTTACCATGGTGAACAACATTAACAGCTTTATTAGCTTTAAATTGAGCATCTGATCCTAACTTATCTGGATCCTTTACAGTTACACGTAAACGAGTAGCACACGATGATATCTCTTCAATATTACTTGATCCACCTAATAATTCTAGATAAGCTTGTGCTCTAGCAATATATGGATCAGATTCAGCCACACCTGTAGCTTGTTGAGCTATCTTTTGTTGAGTCATCTTTTGTTGAGCCATCTTTTCTTTGTATTCTTTCTTGTTGATTAATTTAACATCTTCATTGTCAGCCTCACGACCTGGAGTTACGTAGTTAAATTTCTCAATCATTAGCTTAAAAATAAAGTAAGTAAGAAGACCACATACAATTCCGACAATAAATTGCATTACATAAACATGCCAGTGATTTGACCATAATGGAATCCAGTTCATTGAAGCAATACCGATGGCACCATCGGACATAAGTCCTCTTAAACCGAAGCACCACATAATAGTATTCATAGTAGCAGCCATAACTGAATATACTACCCAAAGTATCGGAGCAGCAAACAAGTAAGTAAAGTCAATAGGTTCAGTAATACCAGTCAAAACAGAAGTTAATGCGGCTGGAATAAGCAATGCCGAAGTTTGCTTCTTCTTGTTTTTCTTAGCTGTAGCATAGAATGCCCAACAAATAAATGGTACTAAAAATACTTTTTCATTACCATAAAGTTGAAATCCTTCCATAGAAGCAATTTGAGATAAAGGCTTTGTGCTTGCAGCATATTCTGTTATATGTTTTAACCAATATGGCTGAAGCCCACCTGCGACAACCGCTGGTCCAAACTGAAATGGAATATATACTAAGTGATGAAGTCCAGTTGGAATTAAAACACGGTTCAAGAATGAATAAATCCAAATTCCAACAAAACCACTACCTACAATAAAGTGTTGCAAACTGTTAATACCTAACTGAACTTTAGGCCAAATCAAACAAGTTAAGAATGCAACTGGAATCATTACAAAGAAACCTAATATGTAAACAAAGGTTGAGCCTTGGAAAGTACCAAGCCACTCTGGTAGTTTTTTATCAAAGTAATGATTATGTAAGTAAACAACAATACCCGCAATAATTAACGAGAAGATAATACTGGTGTCTAGAGTCTTAATACCAGCTATTTGAGTTAAACCACCATTAGTCGCATTAGCAGTAATTGTAATCTTATTAAAGTTTGGAACACCAAAGAATGCACCCCAGTGACTTAACATGGCCCCAACAAAGTAGTTAAAGGTCAAGTAAGTAATCAAGGATTCCATAGCGGCACGTCCATGTGATTTATTTGCTAGACCTATTGGCAATCCAACAACAAATAATAAACATTCCTGATTAAATACAGTCCAACCACCAGCAGAAATGGTATCCCAAACTTTATACCAACCAGTTGTAGGACTAGCTAATGAGCCGAAAATTGTCGCATTGTTAAATAAACATCCTAAAGCTACCACAATACCGGCAAACGAGAAAAGCAAGACAGGTACAAACATTGCAGCACCGAATCTTTGTAGTTTCTGCATCATAATTCATTCACCTCACAAAAAAGGACTTATTAAAAACAGCATTAACAAGTCCTCCCTTAATAAATCATTTATCTATTAAATATCTATTTCAGTATTGGCCAGTAAGGCTTGTTTTCTGGAATCATATCGTCAAGTATCTTTTTAGCAACAAGTGCATCTGGAACAGTCTTATTAAGTGCAAATGCTTCCCACATCTTTTCATATGAATGTTGTTCATATGCATCAACAACTAGTTTTTCACATGTTTGTTGTTCCATCATCAATCCTCTTTGGAAGATTCCAGCTTCACCAGTTGATATTGGCTCAACACCATGTGAAGTAAATAAACAAGGAACTTCAACGATTGAATCTGGATCCATATTTGAAATAGCACCGTTATTTGGAATATTTGCCAAAAACTTTTCGCCAGTATTGTAAGCAATTGCATGGCAGATATCAACAATATATTCTGAGTGAGTTTCGTTACGATCCCACATATTATTTTCTGCAGTACCTTCTTTGACGATTCTTTCACACTCACCAAAGACAATCTTTTGACGGTATTCACGAATTTCATCAGTACGAGTACGATTTGGATCTGCATTCTTAACTTCGTATTGTGGATAGTAATAATATTGCATATAAGTGTTTGGTAAAGTATTTGGTTCCAAAGCGTAGCAATCGGCTGCTTTCTTAAAGGTTTCTTTCCAGCTAGCCTCAGTATTCTTATCGAAGTCACCGCCTACCCAGTATCCATTCTTAGAAACGTACTTCTTAAGCTCTGGCATTAAGTCTTTACCAGTTTTCTTGTCCCAAACGCCTTTCCACCATCCAAAATGATTCAAGCCGTAATAATTAAAATCTAAATCATGATAGTCTTTCAAGCCACAAATCTGTGCCATTCTTGTCATGATATCAATTGGCATATCACAAATGTTGATAACTTTTGAATGTGGACGTAAACGACGACATGCTTCAGCAACAATAGCAATAGTATTAGAGTAGTTAATCATCCAAGCATTTGGTGAATATTCTTCCATCCAATCAATAATTTGAATAATTGCTGGAATAGAACGGAGGCCGTATGCCATTCCACCAGGTCCTGTAGTTTCTTGACCATTAACTCCATATCTTAATGGTATTTTTTCATCTAAGCTACGCATGTGATATTTACCAACACGAATGGATCCCATAACGAAGTCAACATCAGTAAATGCCTCTTTAGGATCAGTAGTATACTCAAACTCAATTTCTGGAGCTCTCTCATTCATAATGATTGATACTGCATCCCCAATTTTTTTCTGACGTTCTGCGTCATTATCGTAAAACTTTATCTTTCTTAATGGAAATCTATCTTGATTCTTTAATAAGTTCAGTACAAAACCTGGTGTAAATGTACTACCACCACCAGCAATAACAACTGAAAACTTACGGTTATCTTTCATCATACAACTTTTACCCCTTTTGTGATTCTCTTCTAAATTAAGATATATCTTGAAAAATTTTTACTTGTTTTTCCTCTCAGCTAGCTTACATATTATTTATACCACTTATCTTTTACTGAAGAAAGCGGTTTCTTGACTTAAGAATTCTATTTCAACTATTCAAAAATCTTTGTCAAATATTGAAATTTATTTCATTTACTAATCAAAACTTTAGTGGGATACAACAGTTTTATGTTTCAAAATTAATAATATAAATGGGTATTAACCGATGATGTAATATTTCATTATATTAATCAATTAAACACATAAAAAAGAATAACTGAAACTTTTGAAACATCTATTATGACACCGTGTCAACATAGTACAATAAAAAAGATATGACCTTTAAGTAGTCATATCTTTTTTATTATTCACCAAATTTAGGCTCAGGCTTAATAACAGTCATACCATGCATGTAAGGTACTAATGCTTCTGGAACATTCACTGTACCATCTTCATTTTGATAATTTTCTAAAATAGCAGCAACTGTTCTACCTACAGCTAATCCAGAGCCATTTAATGTATGAGCTAAATGTAATTTACCAGCTTCATCACGATATCTTATTAAGCTTCTTCTAGCTTGAAAATCTGTACAATTTGAACAACTTGAAATTTCACGATACTGATTTTGAGCAGGCATCCATACTTCTAAGTCGTAAGTCTTGGCACTAGTAAAACTTGCATCCCCAGTAGACAAAGCTACTACATGATATGGTAATTCTAATTTTTGTAACAAATGTTCAGCATTTTTAGTCAATTTATCTAATTCTTGCCATGAACTATCTTCATCACAAATTTTTACCATTTCTACTTTTCTAAATTCATGCATTCTTATTAAGCCACGGGTATCACGACCTGCACTTCCTGCTTCACTTCTAAAAGCAGGACTCATAGCAGTCACATTAATAGGTAATTGTTTAATATCTAGAATTTTATCTCTAAAGTAGTTAACTAAAGGTACTTCTGCAGTAGGTATCAATGTCAATTCACGTGGTTTATCAGGATCATCATTATCCACAATGGTATAAACATCTTCTGTAAATTTAGGGAATTGACCTGTTCCCTGCATAGAATCATAGTTAACCAAATAAGGTGGTATCACTTCAGTATAACCAGCTTTAACATTTTCATCTAAAAAGAAGTTAAATACAGCTCGTTCTAATAATGCACCAGCACCTTTATAATAAACAAAACGTGCTCCAGATACTTTAGCTGCTGCATCCCAGTCAAGAATATTTAAATCAGTACCTAAATCCCAATGTGCTTTAGGTTCAAAAGTAAATTTAGTTGGTTCATTCCATTTTCTAACTTCTTCATTGTAACTATCGTCAGGTCCAATAGGATCTGAATCATCTGGGAAATTAGGCAAACGCAATAATATATACTTTTGCTTTTCTGTCAATTCTGATACTTCGACATCAAGTGCTTTGATTTCTTGACCGACTTCACGCATTTCTTTTATGGCATCATCTGCATTTTCTTTATTTTTCTTTGCTTGAGCAATTTGTGCAGAAACCTCATTACGTTTGTTTTTTAAAGTCTCTGTTTTAGTTAATACTTCTCGACGCTTAACATCGATAGCCACCAACTCATCTAGCTCTTCAGGCTTAATTCCTCTGGTAGCTAACTTTTTTTTAGCCCAATCAAGATTCTCTCTAATGACTTTTATATCTAACATAATATCCTCCTGTAAACAAAAACCGACCCGTCCCTCATGGGACGAATCGGTCTAAATATAAATTCGCGGTACCACCCAAGTTCAGCATAAAAGCTACACTCATTATAAGCTATAACGATGCTCTATCGTGTAGAATTACCTACCCACATTAGAAATCTGGAAACGACATTCATCCATTTTCACCAACCATGGACTCTCTTAAGCTGTCTTAGGACTTCGTGTTTAACAAGATTATATCATGACATTATCTATCTGTTAACACAAAATATAATTCTTTCCTAAAAATTTCTTCAATAAAAGTATCAACAGTTTTTACATATTCAAAGCCATATTTTTCTAAAAAAGATTGTGCATTCCTATTATCTGCAAACGTAACAGCCCATACTTGCTTCAATTCTAATTTATTAAAAGCAAAATTAATAATTTTATCTATTGCCTCTTTCATGAGCCCTTGATGCCAATAATCTTTTTGCAACAAAAATCCCACTTCACAAATAGGTTGAGCTCCATTAAAAGGAACGTGATTATATAATTCTATCAAGCCGACCATTTGCTTTGATTCTGCTAGCACAATAGCATAACTATATTTTCTAGCCATATAACAATCCGTAGCTACCTTAGCTTGAGCCATAGATGTCATTTTTTCAAAACATGCAGTGTTATGATACAAGGGATCCTGCCCCCACTTATATAAAGTTTTTATATCAGAGGGAATTATTTTTCGTAAATATATCCGAGACATATTTTATTTGCCTAAAATTTTCAAAAACCATTTACTACCATATACCAAGCCCAAACTGTAAGCTAAAATTGTCCATGGCTTGCCGAAAATGATAATCATGATATAGGTTGATACCTTCATTTCTGTCAGTCCTGCTATCATACATAAAATATCATCTGGTGCTACTGGAGCAATGATACACCAAGCAAAGATATGATTAAACTTTTTTTGGTTAACTGTCCATTTCATATACTTGTTATAAGTCTCTTCTGATACCAAGTGTAAGATAAATGGCTTACCATAAAAACGAGCTAAAAAGAAGATAATAATCGAACCAATTACAATACCAACATAATTGTAAATAAAACCCCATAGCGGTCCAAAAAATATGACACCTGCAACTAGGGAAACACCTCCTGGAATAATTGGAATTACTACTTGTATTATTTGAATAAAAACAAAAATTAAAGGTCCAATTACCTGCTTATCAGAAAGATATTCTTTCATTTTGACCTGATCAGTCAAAATGCCCATTTTGTACCAATATATGCCTAACAATATCATTAAAATAGTTGATATAACTGTTATAATATTTATTAACTTACGACTATCTTTTGCTGACATACACCTTTCCTCCCATTTAACATAATATAATCATACCAAAAATATATGTACAAGCTACAATTTTTTACATTTGATTATCTCAACTATATTTTTTTACTGTATATTATAAGAGACAGTATTATTCATAAAAAAGGAGACATTTTCATGGTTTCAATTATTAAAGATATCAAATACGATGATCGCAATAACTTATTTACTGATATATATTTTCCTGAACAAACCAGTACAACAAATAAAATATTAATTTTTTGGCATGGTGGTGGTTGGATCAAAGGATCCAAGGAAGCTTGCCAAGAATTAGGGGTAAGATTTGCTAAAGCTGGATTTACTACCATGATTCCTGAATATCGTTTGGCATCACAATCAACTTTCCCAGGAGCTCACCAAGATAGCAAAACTTTTGTTGAATGGTTGCTTAATTCTCAATATGTAACTATGCCGAGATCGAAGCAGCCAATCTATCAAATCGGAGCTAGTGTAGGAGCAACTATGGCCCTCTTTATAGCTGGTCAATTTGGTTTTGATACTGTATGTTGGTCCGCTCCGCTAGATTTTTCCGAATGGATTAAAAATCATAAAGACACAGTTGCCTCAACTGATGCTGCATCTGAATTGCATTTAACCAACCCTAGACAAATAAAAGATTCATTTTATAAATTTTTCACGGTTAGTTATGCTGGTGGTGAAGACCCATCAATATTGCAGAAGATGGATGCATATACTTATGACTTAGACAAGCTTAATCGCTTACTGATGATTAATTCTGAGCACGAATTAACACCGCTTGATTCAGTTTTGAAATTTGCCAAAACATTAGCCCAACAAAACAAGGCTTTAAATTTAATTTTATTGCCTGGTGATCAACATGCGATGGGCTACGCAAATAAATATATAGATAAATCTATCGAATTTTTATTACATTGAAATAAGAGAGCTAATGAAATTAAGTAATTAGCTCTTTTATTTTGTATTTTTATTTTTATCTTTTATATAAGAAAACCAACTCTTAAAGGTCACTACACTTGTAATACAACTAGCTACAATTAGTAAATAAGCTGAAACACCAAAACTAATTATATTAGTTTGAATCCGATATAATCTTGAGCCAGTAATAGTTCCTAAACCAACTTTAATACCAACATTTAAGAAAACCAGTTCAAATAACCAAATTAATAAGACGATAGTTTCTAAAAGCGAGAGCACAAAGGCAAACTCACGATTATGTTTTATATTTTTAAGTGTGATAATAATAATAGTAATTGGAATAGCTACAATAAATAACCACATAACCCATGCAATCAAGCGATAGTGTAGGGCCGAAAATCTATTAAACGCAAATAACAAAGTATTGGAAATAGTATGACCTTGGACAACTGACAATGCATCTGATGCAAATGGACCATAAAAAATAGTAACCAAACATATTAAGGCCATAGCAATCACGCCCCATTGCAACCATGTACGCGGTTCACGAGTACTTTGTCTATAGCGACGATATCTATTACTAATTCGACTATTTTCAACACTATTAACCAAAGATGAACCAACTACATCCACCTTTTCTTCCAGCTTACGATCTACAGTATATTCTTCAGCTATTTTTTCATTAGCACATGTAAAGTATAAAAGCATTAATAAGCAAACTAAAACAGCCCAACCCATAAAAGCAATAATACTAGTAATAATCATCAAAACTATGCCCAGTACAAAAACTAAAACAGCATTATGCTTTATCCACTCAACCATCAATAATACTGTATCATTTTGTTGTTTTTCTTTTTTATTTTCACTATTTTCGTGCATATTAATCCTCCAAAAATATCTCTACTTATGCATAGCTATTACGTTGTATACGTCCTTACCTAGTTGATTAAATCTATTTTTATCTCCCCCGATAGCGGCTATAATGTAAACTTTGCCATTTTTATTTACAAGACAACAACTGGCATTATCATCAGAAATATAATGACAAATACCTGGAATACCTGCAGCTAGGCCCTTATTGGGATAAGTATTTAATAATCTAAGTATTAAATTGCAATCATTAACCGTTAATATTTGTCGGCGATACAACTTTGTGAAAATAGTAATCATATCATTAGCAGTTGTTTGCCCTACATCTTTTTGGTCGAAAGAATTAATGATTTTAGTAGACTTAGCTCCTAATTCAGCAGCAACTTTATTGATATATTCTAACTTTAACACTTTAACCAAAATATTCGCTGCATCATTGCTATTATGATACATCATCTGTTGTATTAAAAATGGATAAGCATATGATGTATTGACTACTAATCCTTTGCCTTTGACGTCTCCAGCCATTACTTTATATGGCTTAGTTAATTTTGGATTTTTTTCCAGTAATGCTTTATGATAAGCCAACAAAATAAAAAGTTTTAAAATGTTGCCTACTTCCAAAGAATTTTTTTTATTATAGATGCTAGCCTTTTTGTTAAAATTTAACCCTTGAACTGCAACTTGAAATGGCGTCATAAGGTCAACATTATTTTTTATAGGTTCTATCAACTGGTGATCACTATTTTTGGCAACAATAAAATCTTCTTCGGATTGACTTTTCGTAGCCAATGATGAAGATGAACTATTATGTAATTGCACACTTTTAGGTTTAGAAACAATCAATTTCATGCTTTTTAAGTGCTGTACATTTGTTATATACAAAATAAAACTACAAAAGGAAATAGCAATTGCTACTAAAATACGCTTGATTTTCATTATTGGCTCCTTTGCTTCTATAACTAATATTCTAACATGTACATAGCTAAAAGTTTCAAAAGGTTATCGGTAACATTTTATGAAAATTTTTATAGACTAGACCTATCTTAGAAAGATGTAATATAATGTGTATGCGTTAACAAAAAAATTTTATAGAATAAGGTAATATAAATGTTTAAATATATGATAGGTATAGACGCAGGTGGTACTCATAGTACTGCTATTGCGTACGACGAACAAGGAAAAGAACTTGGGCGAGCTGAATCTGGTCCTGGTCAAATTAACAATGATTACAACTTAGGTATTAAAAATATAACTGTTGCAATTAATGAATTACGTAATAAAATTGATGGAGATTGTATCAAAATATTAGCTGGTATTGCCGGTCTATCAGTAGTAGGTAATGCACCAGAAGTTGCGGCTACAATTTCATCAATGGTTGGTAATATTCCTACCCGTGCTATAACAGATTCTTTATTAGCTTTATATAACGGCTTAGAAGGTACCGATGGAGCTTTAGTTATTGCAGGTACCGGTTCTGTTGTCAATGGTCGTCAAAATGGCTCATTGATTACAGTAGGTGGATATGGTTCTTTGCTTGGCGATGAAGGTTCTGGTTATGCTATCACTAAAGCCGCATTAGTCACTGCACTTTCAAAATGGGATCAACGTCAACCAAGTTCACTTATTGATTTGTTCATTAAAATTTGGAATTTGGATAATATGAATGATGCACCTGCTAAATTCTATACAATGACTAGCCCTCAAGTAGCTTCTTATGCAGTAGAAATTGCTAAATTAGCTGATAGCGGAGATGCAGAAGCACGTGATATCATTCAAGAACAAGCACATCTTTTAGCACGTGATATTTTAATGTGTTTAGATAGATATCAGGATCCAAAGCCAATGCGCATTGCTTTAACAGGTTCTGTATTATCTAATAATGCAATGATTCGCTCATTTATGGAAGATGAAGTAAAAGAACAATATCCTGATGCTGTATTTAGTGTATCTAATGGAGAAAATGCACGTGGTGTAATTTACGATAAGAGTAAAGACTACCGCTACTTCACTAGTTCTAAAAACTAATAAACTTAGTTATTTATATAAAAAAACATCCGATGTTAATTAATATCAACATTAGGATGTTTTTTATTTTACCCAACCAACAGAAAAATCACGAGCAACTTTTGCTCTACCAGTTGCATAATCAAAGGTATACCCTGGCTGAACGTTAAAAATATACACATTAAAATCTAACCAACCATTGACTGAAATAGCCTGTAAATTAATACCTCGAGCCATTAATTCATTACCACGAAAAATGGGGGTTGCTTGAAAAATAACTTTCTGCCCCATCCGCAAGGCTTTTCTGACTTTACTTTCAAAAATAGTTTGAATTTTTTGATTAGAAAATGCTGTTTGTGTAAACAAATTTTTTATATTATTTTGATCTCCTGATTGATTATTAGGATTATATCTTCCTGATTGATCAATACCAGCAGAAACAGAATATGCTATCATATGACCACGATTATATATCTGAGTCCGCATAGTATTTTGTCTATTCGAATGCCATCCTGTTGGATTAATAAATTGTCTCACTCGCAAACTATCATTAGCAACATTTCGGGATTCTAAAAAAGCGGTATTTGAATGAGATGTCCGATTTAATGAATCTAAATTTGAGTATATAACCTTATTAATTTTCCATGCATTCTTGATTAGCGTCGAGTGATTATTATTAACATATACATAAGCTGCATCCCCACTTTTAAAATTACATGCAGCTAATTTTTGATAATCACTATCATCTAACCCACCATATGCTGATTTAGCAATTTTTGCAGCTGGAATTTCTGAAGTTGCATTAATTTTGGGCGAATTATCTCTATGTGAAGAAGATGGTACCTGTTTATTAAATTGTGTACGATAATTATCAGTATGTGTATGATAAGCACTCCGTTTAGTACCCCAGAAAGTAAAAGCTAAAATAATACATATTATCCAAAATATAGACCTAGATAAATCATTTCTTTTTTGAGGTTTTTTTCTCCGTGCCATTTAATTCACCTCCATAATTTTAGTATTTTCTTTTTAAAGGCGTATTATCACGATGATCACACATTTTTAGATGCAACTGAACTATTGTTATTAAAGTTTTTGACAATAAAGACATACTTTCAACACTTACATATTCATATGGTCCATGGAAATTAGCACCACCATTAAACAAATTTGGAGTTGGTATGCCCTTTTCAGAAATAAAATCGCCATCAGTTCCACCACGAAATGGGATTATTTTAGGAACTAACCCCATTTTTTCATACGCATGCAACACCAAGTTAACTACATAAGGATATTGTTTAATCAGATCACCTGGACTTTTATATTGATCATGCATGGAAATTTCTACACGATTCTCACCATATTTTTTATTAAATGCATCAACCAAATCTATGAGCATTTGCTTTTTAGCTAAAAAAGAATCAGTATCAAAATCACGTATAATCAATTCAACTTTGGCATAACCAACATCACCGCTATTGGAAAGAACCATCATGAATCCCTCAAAATCTTTACTTTTTTCCGGAACTTGATCTTTAGGTAAAGATTCAATAAATTCACTAGCCATAGTAGTGGCATTCACCATCAAGCCGTAAGCTTCTCCAGGATGGACAATCGTTCCCTTAAATTGTAATGTGGCACTAGCTGCATTGAAGGTTTCATATGCAATATCGCCTGGATCACCATTATCTAATGTATATGCAAATTCAACAGGAAATCTACTAATATCAAACCGCTTAGCTCCTTGTCCTATCTCTTCATCTGGACCAAATGCTACCCAGATATCACCATGTTCAGCATTAGGATGATTTTTAAAATATTTCAACATACCCAACAATCCTGCTATACCAGCTTTATCATCAGCACCTAATAAAGTGCTACCAGAAGCTGTTATCAAAGTTTCGCCTATATGTTTTTTAAGACTAGGAAACTCAGCAGGATCTAACACTCTATCTTTTTGAGGATCCAAATAAATTTTTTTACCATCATAATTTCGATAAATTTGTGGTTTTACATTTTCGGCATTATAATCAGCAGTATCTACATGAGCTACAAAACCAACTGCAGTAGTTAACGTAGCTGTGTTACTAGGTAGTAATCCGACTAAATATGAATCTTTAGCACTATATGATATATTTGTTAAACCTAACTCTTGCAACTCATTTTTTATAATCATTAACAATTCTACTTGCCCTTTAGTTGTAGGTACACAATTGTTATTTGGATCTGAGCGTGTATTCACTTTACAATATTCAACAAATTTTTGCTCTATATATGCAGTGTCAATATCGTTCATAGCATCTTCCCCCATATTATTTCAAAATAGAAAAATATTTATATTATGTATTATATAGCACCTGTCAAATATTAATATAAAACTATTTTTTCTATCAATTTACAAAAAAGTGAGCTCAAAAATCTAAATTTTTGGAACTCACTTTTTAAAAATATATTACGCTCTTGATTTATATTCACCAGTATCAGTATTGATGATCAACTCATCGCCTTCATTAATAAAATCAGGCACAGTCACAACTAATCCTGTTTCCATAGTTGCAGGCTTACCACCACTAGCAGCAGTAGCACCTTTAATACCTGGTTGAGTTTCAACTACTTTCATATTAACAGTAGTTGGAAGACCAACACCTATCAATTGACCCTCATCTGTAAATTTCAAATCAACATTAATATTTGGTAATAAATATTTACTTTCTTCTGACAAATGCTCCTTAGGAATTTCATATTGTTCATATGTTGCAGTATCCATAAAAATAAAGTTTACTTCATCATCATAAAGATATTGTGCTTTTTTTAAATCAACATGAACTAACTCAACTTTTTCACTTGGACGCATTGTTTTATGTACAACAGATCCTGACATTACATCACGTAAATCCATTTGCATAACTGTATTACCCTTACCAGGCTTGTGATGGTTACTTACTAATACTTCTATCAATTTACCATCTTGCTTAAAAATCATACCTTTTTTTAATTCTATTGCTGTTGTCATTATACATTTCTCCTAATATTTTTTTATATAAAAATCAGTCATTATATGATCTCTACATTTTTTAACAATTAAATCTGCACGTTCTTTACTTGGTAAAATATATTCATGTAGATTTTTCAAATTTACATCACGCCAAACTTGATGTGCTAATCGGTCAGCCTCTGTAGTGGGCATCTTAACCCACCTATAAAAGAAATTATCAGGACTATTAGCATTAACTACTAAAAGTTGATGAAAGCGGTCCATAAACCAAGATTCAAGTAATGATTCATCAGCATCTAAATAGATACTAAGATCAATAAAATCCGTCAAAACTTTTTGTTTACCATAAGTTTGTAATAAATTTATTCCCTCAACCAATAATATATCTGGCTGTTTAACATAAGCAATTTTATCTGGCACCAAGTCAGAAATAGTCTGAGAATATAATCTATATGGTACTTTGGGACGCCTTCGTTTAATCTCAGTCAAAAAATTAACTATAGCATCCCATTTAAACGAGCTAGGAAAACCTTTCTGAGACATTAACCCCTTATCATCCAACTCTGCGTTGGACATAATAAATCCATCCATAGAAACAAGATCTACATTATCATTGCCATATTTTTCTTGCAAGGCAAGCTTTAGCTTTTTACTCAAAGTAGACTTTCCCGATGCAACTGAACCTGTAACTGCTACTACAAAAGGTGGATTAACTATTGATTTGGTTACAAATTGCAAATTATTCTTTTGTTTATTTAAATAATTGGTATAAGATTTTTCAATCAGTAAAATCAAAAAATCTAAACTATTAGCCCCTGGTGACACGCAATGTCGCCACATCTCAGGAGTTATTTTTATATAATCCTCTTCCAATAGTTCACCTTCTTTTGAAACCAACCTAATCTAGCCTATCATATAAAATAGAAAAATAAAAGTTATTTTATCTGATAACTGATGCAATTAACTCCATTTACAGGTATCAGCTTTTATCTCCCGCAACAAATCGCTCAATTCATCTGTATAAATTAAATCTAACTTATACATAGCTCTAGATGTAATGGTATACAATAACTGCCGTTCATCCTCTTTATGATAATTAGTATTATTAACTTGCCAAGCAATTACAGCATCAAACTCTAATCCCTTAGCTAAATATGAAGGAATAACTAATACACCTGGAACTAATCTTTGATTAGCTGTAGCAATTAATGTCACCTTGATTGATTCACTTTTTAATTTAGTAGTTAAATCACGTGCCTCTTCAAGAGTCTTAGTAATAATAGCCGTGGTCAATTTTTCCTGATTATTAGCTATTAGAATGTCATTTATTTTATGTACTGCACTTGCATTATCACAATGCCAAATTGTTGGTTTAGCTCCATTACGATCAAATGCTTCTATTAATTCACCAGATTTTAAAATTTGTTTGGTAAAATCTGTAATTTGTTTCGTTGAACGATAAGACTTGGTTAATTTTATTAATTCTATTTTTTCTGATATGAATAATTGCTTGACTTTATCTAACAGGGTTAAGCTATCGTCTTTAGTAAAAATAGCTTGGTTTAAATCGCCTAACATCGTAAATTTTGCACGTGGAAAATTATATTTTAAATATGCCAATTGAAATGGTGTATAATCTTGAATTTCATCAATAAAAGCATATCTCATTTCATAATTTACTCTGCGGCCTGTTATTACATCATATAAATATAGATATGATGATATATCCGTAATTTTAATTTGCTTATGCACAAAGTTCTGTTTAACTAATTCAATATGATCGTACCATTCATTTTCCGAAATTCCATATTGCTGTAAATCTATCATTTTAGGGATAGCACGTAAAAATGCTAAATATTGAGCTCGGATATTGAAAAAACTATTAGCATTGACTTTACGCAATACCTGCTTAAGACTCTTTATAACGATTTTCTTAGATAAAAAACGCTCTTCTTCTGTACTAGATGCAAATTCTTGATCTGGTCTATCATATAATTTATTGAGCTCTTCTTTACTAATTGATTCTAAATATTTAGCAACCCAGGCTTTTTTAGCTTCAGCTGATATACTTTCATTTAACCTAGCAACTAATTTTTCACGAGTAGCTTCGATTCTATTACGCAAATTGTAATTTTCATTGAAACTATAGTAGATATCTTTAATATAATCTTTGTCAAAAAAGGGTTTTTCTTTATCCTTAAAATATATATTTTTAAAAACAACACCATGTTTGATCAAATGTTTACTATAATGATTAATTGCCTCAAAAAATTCTAAAGAATCTTTTAATTTAGCAATCTTAGGATTTTTATTTTGATCTTCAAATTGATCAAATAAAGATTCAACTTTAAAAGCTGGTACCCTTCTCGAGACAAATTGCCTATATGTCATCTGCACCATATTTTGTTCTCCCATCTCTGGCAAAACATTCTTAACATAGTCATTAAACAATTGATTAGGACTAAACATTATTACATCACTCGATACCAAATTACCACGATATCTATAAAGCAAATACGCTATTCGCTGCAAAATTGCACTCGTCTTACCTGAACCTGCTGAGCCTTGTACAAATAATAAGTCAGCAGTAGTATTTCTGATAATTTTATTTTGCTCTCGTTGAATGGTTGTAACGATAGACTTCATTTGCGTAGAAGATTTTTCGTTCAGAACGTTAATTAGCATTTGATCGCCAATCGATTCATTGGTATCAAACATATTAATTATTTGTCCATCTTTTATTGAAAATTGTCTCTTTTTAGTCATCAATACTTCTTGCTCACCATCAGGAGCATAATAAGTAACTGATCCTAATTTTCCATCATAATAGATAGATGATATTGGAGCTCGCCAATCATAAATTAAAAATTGATCATTTTTATCCGCAAACGAACCTAAGCCAATATATATAGTTTCGGGTTTCTCATTCTGTTCCTGAAAGTCAATTCTCGCAAAATAAGGTCTTTTATTTAATCGCTGTAATGTAGATAACTGCTTAGTAGCATGCTGCCACGCATTTTGTCGTTCTTCCAATAATTGTTGTTGCTGATGAATAGATAAAGCTGTTTCCATCGAAGTAGAATATCCATCGTAGTCTAACTTTAAATCATCAAAAAAGTGGGCATTTAAATTTTGTGCCTCAGATTGTGCACCACTTATTGATTTTTCAACTATTTTAATTCGATCCTGAATTAGAGATAAAACATGATCTAAATGCTCTTGTTCCTTTTGTTGCTCTGATTTTTTTGTCAAAATATTCACCCATACCATATAAAACTTTGCATACAATTTTAACACATTATATGCAATTTAAGAAATATAAAATCCACCTCAGGTAATATTTTATAAAAAAATACACGATCTCAACTTTTCGAAAGAAATCGTGTATTTTTAATAATTTTATTTAAAAAGCATTTTAGGCTTCTTAAACATCATTAGGCATTACCGCCACGGCTTTTAATAATCTCTTCTTGAATAGACTTAGGTGTTGGTGCATAGTGATCAAATACCATAGTAAATGTACCACGACCCTGAGTAGAAGAACGTAAAGTAGTAGCGTAACCAAACATTTCAGAAAGTGGAACAAAGGAGTTAATTACCTTAGCACCAGCTCTATCTTCCATACCTTCCATAGTACCACGACGAGCAGTAATTGAACCCATTACATCACCCAAGTATTCTTCAGGAGTTATAACTTGAACTTTCATAATTGGTTCCAACACAACTGCACCTGCTTTAGATGCAGCGTTCTTTAGTGCCAAGGAAGCAGCAACTTTAAATGCAGCTTCAGAGGAGTCAACTTCATGGTAACTACCATCATATAATTTTGCTTTAACATCAATTAATGGATAACCTGCTAATACACCATTCTTCATAGCTTCTTGCAAGCCGGCATCAACTGCTGGAATGTATTCACGAGGAACAACACCACCAACAATGGCATCTTCGAATTCGTAACCTTTTCCTTCTTCTTGAGGAGTAAATTCAATCCAAACATCACCATATTGACCTTTACCACCAGATTGACGAACAAATTTACCTTGTGCTGATGCAACTTTAGTAAATGTTTCACGATATGCAACTTGAGGTTCACCAATAGTAGCTTCAACACCAAATTCACGTTTCATACGCTCAACTTGAATGTCTAAGTGTAATTCACCCATACCAGCAACTAAAGTTTGACCAGTTTCAGGGTTAGTTTCAGCTTTGAATGTTGGATCTTCTTCAGTAAGTTTTTGAAGAGCTACATCCATTTTGTCACGATCAGCTTTAGATTTTGGTTCAATAGAAACTTGAATAACAGGATCTGGAATTTGTAAACTTTCCAAAATAAGTGGATGGTTAGGATCAGTTAAAGAATCACCTGTAGTAGTGTTCTTCAAACCGATAGCACCTGCAATATCACCTGAGAAAACTTCAGGAATTTCTTGACGTGTATTGGCATGCATTTGTAACAAACGACCTACACGTTCACGAGAATTTTTAGAAGCATTCAATACATAAGAACCAGATTGTAATGATCCAGTGTATACACGTATAAATGTCAAACGACCTACAAATGGGTCAGTTGCAATCTTAAATGCAAGTGCTGCAAAAGGCTTGTCATCATCTGCAAGAAGTTCAACTTCTTCACCAGTCTTTGGTTCATGAGCAACGTATGGTTTAACATCAACTGGAGATGGCAAGTAATCAATAACACCATCCAACATCATTTGAACACCTTTGTTCTTAAATGCTGATCCAGCAAAAACAGGGAAGAATTCCAAGTTTAAAGTAGCCTTACGAATAGCTGCCTTTAATTCTTCATTTGATATTTCTTCACCGCCAAGATATTTTTCCATAACGTTATCATCAACATCTGCAACGGCTTCAATCAACTCTGCACGACGCATTTCTGCTTCTTCTTTGTACTCATCAGGTACAGGAATAGTTTCCCATTTAGCACCAAGTTGATCTTCATCATAAACATCTGCAACCATTTCGATTAAGTCAATGACACCTTCAAATTGATCTTCGGCACCAATTGGCATTTGTACAGCATGAGCATTAGCATTCAAACGTTCATGTAAACTTTTAACAGAAAAGTCAAAGTTTGCACCAATTTTATCCATCTTGTTAACAAAAACAATACGTGGTACACCATAAGTTTCAGCTTGACGCCAAACATTTTCTGTCTGAGGTTCAACACCTGACTGTGCATCAAGAACAGTAACAGCACCATCAAGAACACGAAGAGAACGCTCTACTTCTATAGTGAAGTCAACGTGTCCTGGGGTATCAATAATGTTGATTCTGTGATCTTTCCATTGAGCAGTGGTAGCTGCAGATGTAATAGTAATACCACGCTCTTTTTCTTCTTCCATCCAGTCCATTTGTGAATCACCTTCGTGTGTTTCACCAATTTTGTGGATCTTACCCGTATAGTACAAAATACGTTCAGTAGTAGTTGTTTTACCAGCATCAATGTGAGCCATGATACCAATATTACGTGTTTTTTCCAAAGAGAACTCACGTTTATTAGCCATAAATTTTTTTACTCCTTTTAAAAACTAACTGATTAGAAACGATAGTGAGCAAATGCACGGTTAGCTTCTGCCATTCTATGCACATCTTCACGCTTCTTAACTGCTGAGCCAGTATTGTTTGCTGCATCCATAATTTCATTAGCAAGACGCTCATCCATATTATGTTCATTACGCAAACGAGAATAAGAAACCAACCATCTTAATCCCAAAGTTGTTCTTCTTTCAGGACGTACTTCTACAGGAACTTGATAGTTAGAACCACCTATACGACGTGCTTTAACTTCTAATACAGGCATAACATTGTTCATTGCTTCTTCAAAGACTTCTACTGGTTCTTTGCCTGTCTTTTCCTTAATGATATCAAATGCATCATAAAGGATTGATGAAGCTTTAGCCTTCTTACCATCAACCATTAAGTGATTGATCAATTTAGTAACTAATTTTGAATTGTAAATTGGATCTGCTAAAACATTTTTCTTAGCAATATTACCTTTTCTAGGCATTGATTATTCCTCCTATTAGTCTTTCTTTGCACCGTACTTGGAACGACCTTGTTTTCTTCCGTCAACACCGGCAGTATCCAATGCACCACGAATAATATGATAACGAACACCAGGAAGGTCTTTTACACGACCACCACGAATTAATACAACTGAGTGTTCTTGTAAGTTGTGACCAATACCAGGAATATAAGCAGTAACTTCAACTAAGTTAGAAAGACGCACACGAGCGTACTTACGCAAAGCTGAGTTAGGTTTCTTAGGTGTCATAGTACCTACACGAGTTGCAACACCACGCATTTGTGGTGCTGGATCATAATTCATTTCTTTTTTCATACTATTATAAGCATAATTCAAAGCTGGTGACTTTGATTTAGTCGTCTTAGAATGACGGCCTTTTCTAACCAATTGGTTAATTGTTGGCATTAATTTTTCCTCCTAATTGTTCACACATCCGGGAGTTTCTTTTTTAACCCCCAAACATAATATATGCACAATTAATAGAATAATGCATGTGAGACTAATATGTCAACACTTTTTTATATATTTATACTAATTTTGCGTAATAAATTATGCATTATAGATAACGAGGTAATTTATGAAAAATAACTACAAAAATAATATTTTAATTCTGATTCTGCTATTAGGACAATTAAGTATAATTTGGCTGTCACTACCTTATATTTTATGTTCCAAGATAATATTAATCCTCTCTACGGGATTTTTTTCATACGCTATTATCAGTGATTTCTTTAACCAAGAATTTTATTTATTATTAGCTATCATCCCTATAATCAGCTTAATCATAGAATGGAAAAATAGTTTTGGTGCTTTCACTGCAGGGGAATGGAAAATTTTCCTCATCTTGTTTTTCGTATTTTTTATCTTAATTTTGAGTAAAAAAATAGGCAGTGGCGATTTATTTTACTTCATTATTTTTTGCGGAATATATGGAGTAGGTATATCACTACATATCCTTTTAATCGCATGTTGCACTGCCTTAATATATATAATATTTCACAATAAAAATAATAGATCATTACCTTTCTTGCCCTTTTTATTCTTAGGGCAATGGCTTACACTGATTACATTATTATTATTGTAAGTAATCTGTATCATCTTTTATCGTAGCTTTTTTAGCTAGATTTCTTTTACAAGCTATTTCATATTCTTTTTGTAGAAAAGATATACTACAAATCAATAAAAATGTCATTATTATAAAAATTATGACACCATTAGGCGTAAACCATAACTTAAATGGCAATTGCATCAAGTAGCAATAATTTGCTTTAAGTAACAAATCTACTGCTAATACTAAAGTGTTCATTGCCAATGTGATGCTCATAATATCAATACTTCTTAGCCCAGTTTCGACATTTTCAATTACCATAATACTTGCACACATTAATAATATATGTGAACCAATATATGTAACATTAGTAATATGTGGCCAAACATACCTAGAAGGATCAGGTATTGTAAACGCAAGAGTAGTTCCTATTATGCCTAACCATGAAAAATAAAAGGCTATCTTTTTTTGATTCATGTAGTACATTAAAGGAATCATAATTTCAGCAATTCTACAATGAAATAAAGGCAATCCTTCATGTAAAAAGGTACTAGGCTCACCGTAATACCAATATATCAACAATAATTGTAAGCAAAGCATAGAACCAAACACAAAATTTAGCAAAAGCTTACTATAACGAAATTTATGAACCAATAAAACCGATATAAATAATGCTATCCAAACAGAAGCCATGTTAAAATTCGTTGTTCCATCAGGTACATGTCTAAAAAAATATTCCACCAACACTATCCTACTCTCTAATAAATAACTACAGGTTCATCCTTTTCAACTACATTCCAAACAGCTTTTATCAAGCTAGGTTTGATATTAACACATCCATGTGAACCATTTTTTATATAAGCAGTTTTACTCCAATCGGTTCGCCAAGCAGCATCGTGCAGTCCACATCCACTCAAAGTAAATGGC
Organism: Lactobacillus iners DSM 13335; assembly: GCF_000160875.1. Lineage (GTDB taxonomy): Bacteria > Bacillota > Bacilli > Lactobacillales > Lactobacillaceae > Lactobacillus > Lactobacillus iners. The sequence goes on along the minus strand of NZ_GG700809.1, from coordinate 62,015 downwards.
ATCCAATATCTAACACGAGATGCATATGGTGTTCCATCACTATTTTTACCACGCAATACACTAGGTGACTGCTTATAATGAATATACCAAACGCCTTTTGGAGTCGCATCTAACTTATTTGCAGCAGTTCCTGTGACAATATTGTTAATTTTAAGAACTAACTTGCCATGCTTATAAAACCATGCTTCTTGATTAGGGATAGATACAGCAATATATGTGTTGCCTAACCCATTATTACCTTTACCATATCCTTTACCATATGAGCTATATCCAATACCATAAACAAAATTGTGACCTTTTAATACAGAATGTTTATTAATATATGCAGATTTAATAGCTTCAATTAACTGTTTAGAATTAATGGCCCATCCATAACTCTCATTTCTTACCAAAATCATACCATGTTCAGGAGTTTCAAAATGATACTTTTTATGCAAAGTGCTATACTCTTGATTAAGTCTTTCTATCCTAGCCTTCAGTAAACTATCATCTAAAAAATGAAATGCCTTATTATAGCATTCAACTTTTGGATAATATTTTTTTCTTGAGAAAATGTATTTTTTACCCAAAATTTCAAATACTACTTTGGCATCAGCTATATTTTTGGCTTTACCTTTTAAATCCAATAATTCTTTATTACGAAAAATATATTTTTGATAATTAGGCAATCTTGTCTTTTGTTCGTTAAAATAATCTTCAACTTTTTTTCGAGTAATAGTTTCGAAATCTTTTCTAATTAACTTTATATCTCTTCCGTCAATCATTAATGCATTAACAGCTTTTTTATTAACTTTTCTATATGCTTGATCAATTGTTAATTTGCTAACATCTACGCCATATATTTTTACACATGGATTAAAATGAGTTTTATTATATATAACTGTTTGATTGATTTGCTTAATTCGATTATGTTTTCTTTTATTATTTGCAATTAATAAAAAAATAACCAATAAAAAAGAAAGAAGTAGCAAAATAATCAGACTAAATTTATAGCTACGTGCTTTTTTACGCATATAATTACTTCCTCTGCCTTACTCTATTAAGTTATTATATCACGTAGTTCAGCTAAATTATTATATATAAAAAATTAGTAGTCATAAATTGAAGCACTAAGAAAACAAAAAAAGCATCAACAACTTGATACCTTTTAAATATATGCAATTAAGAATTAAAGTACACGAACACCGTATGAAGGGTAGTAATAACTAGAAATATTAGCTACAGTAACACTTTGTCCAGGTTGTGGTGAGTGAATATATTGTCCATTGCCGATGTAAATACCAACATGATAATTACCCCAAAATACTAAGTCACCTGGTTGTAATTGACTAACGCTAACTCGTGTACCAGCATTCAATTGATTATAAGTAGTTCTACCAATATAACGACCTGTAACTTGCTTATAAACGTATGAAGTTAAGCCTGAGCAATCAAATGCACTAGGACCTGCAGCACCATATACGTAAGGCTTGCCTTGTTGTTTAAGAGCAAAATTAATTATAGCTTGTGCACTAGCTTTTACACTAGTGTTAGCTGATGCAGATTGAGAAACAGGTGTAGAATCAGAAACAGTATATGAAGCTAATACCCAATGATTGTGGCCTAAATCGTACCATAATCTACCTTGTTTATCATAAGAAGTCTTAACAACTACCCATCTACTTCCATGAGGTAAATACTGACCAGTAGTATGTCCGCCATTTATATTATTCCAGACAGCTATGCCATAACCAGGTACATAATTAACCTTAGCTATAACACCAGCAGCTTTTGCTTTAACTGGTTTTAAAGAATTAGATACTACAACACCAGTCACAGCAATAGTTGTAGCCAAAGTGAATTTAAATAATCTAGACATAAGTGGTTTCAAATCAGGTTCCTCCTGCGACTCTCTGTCGCTTTAAAATCTTAATTTATTACAATGACTATTGTATCTGATTAGTATTACATCCATGTTACAGAATTAAAGCACATTGATTACAAAATTATGTAATAAATATTTCAAAAAACCACTAATGTTGTATCTGATCAATCAACTTTGCTATAGTTCCTTTAGTATCTTGCCAATTATCATTGACTACAATATGAGCATACTTTTTTAAAACGCCATGCAATTGCAAATCACGTTTAAATTCTGAACTATTAATCCTTTTATTTATTTCAATAGGAGCATCCCCTCGCCCAATCAAACGTTGCATTAATTTAGAATGATCACTAATTGTAATATAAATAAAACAAATATTATCAATCGGTAGCTTATGAAAATACGAATTGACACCCTGGGTTTCAAGTATGATAGAAACTAAATCATGTTGACTCCAAGCTTTTTGTAGAGACTCCTGACTTGAGCCATATTGATAATGGCCATATTCTACTTTTTCAAATAGATGAAGTTTACTAAAACTACTATCGGTCTCAAAATAATACTCTTTGCCATTTTGTTCGCCTGCCCTCGGCGGTCTCGTAGTATGTGTTAAAACTCGTGGTATATTGTATTTTTCCTGCAAATAATTAGATATAGTGGTCTTACCAGCACCACTAGGGCCAGCAATGATAATGATTTTTTTCAAAATATACTCCTATTGCTTGAAATTGCTTGATTTTTATAATATTATTTCACTATTGTATACGATATCATACTAATAAGGAAAGAGTGTTTTTCATGAAAAAAAGCGATATCAAAATAGATTCTATCGTAGGTGCAAAATCTGATGAAGAAATATCCAAGCCATTTGAAGGTAAAGTAGAAAAAATATACGAAAACTCAGTATTATTATCTATTACATCCTATGAACCAGAAGATGAAACAAATGTTAGTGATCTTAATGGAAAAATAGTAGTTAGTTTTAAAAATCTTAAGAAATTAGCTAAAAAACCATCAAAACAAGCTGAAACACCTACTAACGAAATCAAAATATCCAAAATTGAAGCAAAAGATGATCAACAATAAAATAATTCGCTTGTAGCTAATAAAAAAAGCAACATTTTAAAATTGATGTGACCCCAAAAAGTTAGACTTTTTAGCGTAGCAGTTTATATGACTGCTACGTTATTTTTATGCAGCCACTCACTTTAACTAAGCAACAACGTCAAGAAATTAAAAAGCAACTCGGAAGTTTAAATAAACTTGAAATTAAAGGACTAGATTTACATTTTGGTGGTCATAATAGAGATCATTTACAACTTGCTTATAAACTTCAAATACTTTTTTCATCGTAACAACTGTCATTAGTAATTCCAGTTACTCCATAGTAATTTAAACGTTGCATTGGGTGAATGGAAGTTACCAAAGGTTATAATTTTAGTCATTTTGCACCTCACAGTAGTTTCAATTTCTTACAAAAATTATTATGAACTAAGAAACTTTCTTTGGTAATATTCTATAGTGCTAGCACTACTTAATTAAAATCATTTTTAGCAAATAACAAGTATTAAATGAAGAAGAATAATATAAAAAATTAAAAAATGCGTTGACTAATTAATAAAAAGGCAATATTATTACCTTAATTTCCAAATGAACTACATCCATTTAGAAAGAAATATCTTTTTATTGGAAGGAAGTATTTTTTATGGAAAAGGCTAATGAAAAGAAACAATATTTATTAGCAAATCATTCTGATGATCCTTTTGCTAGACAAATTGAAATGTTAGATTCTTTTAATAGATCTGGTGTATCAACTTCAAAATTGCAAGCTGATTTAAAAAGACAGATATATATTTATCCGTCCCCCTTAGAAAAAGCCGATATTATTAAAAATAATTATAGGATCTAGGTGATTAAAGATGAGTTTTCAAAAATTAATTAAAACTAATTTACTCTTATTCTTTGTAATAATTGTTTTAGAGCTATTATTTGCAGCAGGATCTGCAACAAGCTCATATATTATACAATTTGCCTATAATCAATTAGTTAAAAATATTCTCATAGGTTTTTTGATAATTATTGCCAGTAGTGTTTTCCTTTCATTCGTTTCTTACATTTTCAGCTCGTTAGCTACCTATCTTTTTAGTAAACAAACTCAAAAATATATTCACAGTATTAGACATAAATTAATAAGCAAATACTTTCATGACAAGGCACTTAAAGTGGCTGAAATGGAAAATGAATTAAATGGTAATTTACAAGTGCTTACTAAAAATTATGCCGATAAGTCTTTAAGTATTATTCAATCAAGTTTCTTGTTGGTTACGTCTATTGGCAGCCTTCTTCTAATGAATTGGATGCTTACATTATTGGCATTAATTCTATCAGTTATTACACTTTACATTCCTCGTTTTACAAGACAAAGAGCCTCTAATGCAACGCAAAAAGTGGTTAATAGAAATAGTAAATATTTGTTAGCTATTGAAGAATGGTTTAATGGCTTAGAAGAATTAAGAAAGTATACTGCTTTTAATAAACTAAACTTAGTCATGCAAGAAGTTAGTAAAAATCTAGAAACAAGCTTCGTAAAAAGAAAAAAAGTAATTTCTATTGCAGATTTTCTTAACGGATGTGCCAATTCTTTCTCTCAAATTGCGATTACTCTGTTAGCAGCAATCTTATTTTTTAATCATCAAGTAACCTTCGGAGTAATAATAGCAGCCGGTAACTTTTCCTCTATGATTTTAAATTGTTTGTTGCCAATTACTACATCGTTAACACGAATTCAATCAGTTCAAGAGCTTAACAAACAAATTGTTGAGTCCCAAAAGGTAATCCCCTCTCATAAAGAAATTAATACTGATGAAATATACTCAATTAGTACACATGATTTAAGCATTTCATTTAAAAATGGAGAAACAATACACTTCCCAGATATTCGTATTAAAAAAGGCGAAAAAGTGTTGCTTAGTGGAGATAGTGGTACTGGTAAGTCTACGCTATTTAAATTAATTCTTAATAAAATGTACCCAACTACGGGACAAGTTATTTTTGAAGATAAATATGGTAAAAAAATTAGTCCAGATTATGCTCAAATTGGTTATATTCCTCAGGATGGTAAGCTTTTTCCTACTTCTATTATCAACAATATTATTATGTTCAATAATAAGTTGAAACAGCAGGTAAAAAATTCTATTGAAAACAATGATTTAAGTAAAGATATAGCTAGTATGCCAAACGGATTTGAAACAAAAATTGATTTAGACACGATTAATTTTTCTGGAGGGCAAAAACAGAAAATTATTTTAGCTCGTAATGAGATACATAATTTTTCTATTATTTTAGCTGATGAGGCAACTAGTGCAATAGATTCAAGAAGTAGCTATCGTATTCTAAAAAACTTAGTATCATCGAATAAGACAGTTATTGTAATAGCTCATAATTTAACTCAAGATATGGAAAAACTATTTAGTAGAAAGATTAGCTTGTAAATAATAAGAGGTGATTATAAGTGTCTTTTAAAGATATATATGCTGTTAATAGAATAAGAATGATATCGCTATTAGTTCTAGAATTCTTAACTTCTGGTTTAATAATTGGGGTCAGCTATATTAATACATATCAAATAACGGCCATTAAAAACAGAAAATGGCAACAATTTATTTTTCTGATTACTCTATCTTTAATTTTATTTATTATAAGTTATGCTAGTCTTAATATTTGTCAGTATTGGATTGAAAAACAAATTCAGCAATATAATCATAAAATAAGATTTAAAATAGTAAACCATTATTTTTATGATAATAAAGCACATAATGCTGCCGAAGTTCAGAATCGCTTAACTAACGATCTGAACTTAATAAAAGATTCAAAGCTAGCAGTATATACAGATATTCCATACTATTTAGCTCAAATTATTTTTGCCTCGATTGGGCTGTTGCTGTTTCATTGGAGTCTATTAATTGTCGTTTTGATATTGGGAACGCTCAGCTTTTATTTGCCTAAATTTCTTCGTCCCGCTATGCAAGCAGCTGCTCTAAAGCTATCTCAAGCAAATAAGCAGTATTTAGATACAGCTGAAAAATGGTTAGATGGTCTGTCGGTACTTCAAAGGTTTTCAGTGGGTGCACAGCTTTCTAGGATTATGGATAATGCATCTGATACATTAGAAAGTGCAAATATAGCAAGAACAAGTACTATGCAAGGTTTAGCTGTATTGAATAAGGCTACTTCAGCACTGCTGCAATTTGCTTTATTAGCAGTTACGGCCGTATTAGTTACAAACCATACTGTTGTATTTGGTGTAATAGTAACTGTTGAAAGCTTTAGCTCCTATATCAATATGTCAGTTAAAATGCTTGCAACTGAATTAGGACAGATTCATTCAGTAGATAGTTTAAGCAATGAGGTTAATGCGGATACAGCTGTAGTTGAGCATATAGGTACTTTACAGTCTCCAGCTAGCTTGACTACAAAAAACGTGTCAGTAAAATTTTCTAATGGGAAAATAATAAAGTTTCCCAATTTGAATATAAAATCTGGTGAAAAAGTTTTATTAACTGGTGACTCAGGAACTGGAAAAACCACTCTATTTAAAGTACTTCTTGGTAAAATTAAACTTCATACTGGTACGATCAATTTTAAAAATAAATATGGTGCTGATATTAAAATTAATAAGGTTAAGATAAGATATATCCCACAAGATCCAATATTATTTCCTGATAGTATCGAAAATAATATTACAATGTTCAATTCGAAATTGAAAAATAAAGTATTAGATTATGTTAAAGACGTTTCTTTTGAATCTGATATTAGAAAAATGCCATTAGGCCTAAAGACAAAATTAAATTTGCAAAAATTAAATATTTCTGGAGGTCAGCGACAAAAAATAGTATTAGCTCGGGCTTGCATTCACGATGACGATTTTATTTTAATTGATGAAGGCACTAGTGCTATAGATAAAAAAGCAACGCTCGATATTTTAAAGAAGTTATTAAATAGTCCATATACTGTGATCTTTATAGCTCATAATTTTAATGATGAAATGTACAGTCTCTTTGATAGAGAAATACATTTAGTTTAGATCTATTCTGTAGTACTGAAATTCTATAGTATAAACACTAATTAGTGCTAGCACTACAAAATTAAAATAAAATTTCAAAAAAATCTATGCAAGTAAAAAAATCCATGCTATAACCTTTCTTACATCAAGAAAGACATTGACGAATTCAGCAACGCTTTTCAAGGCATTTATCGATATGTTTAATAATAGTTAAGTGAAGGTATTTCATAAGAACCACAATTTTCTATGAAAGACCAATGATATGACGAAAGTGAGCAGAAAGACAAAAACTCTGCTCACTTTTCTTTTAAAAAGAAAAAGAACCGAATCAAAATTATTCGGTTCATCAAGCTCTATTTTCGTCAATATCTTAACTTAATGACATTGCATTTTAAAATGTTGCTTTTTTTATTAGATAAAATTATAAAATATAGTTTTGCAAGCTATAGTTCAAGAGAGCTGCTAAAATACCACCTAAAAGGGGACCACACATAGGAACCCATGCATAACTCCAATTAGCTGTAGATTTATATGGAACTGGGAAAATTGTATAAACTAATCTTGGTGACCAATCACGAGCTGGATTCATAGCCAATCCAGTAGTAGGACCTAAGGCTAATCCAATAACAATAACTAAAAATCCTGCAATAAATGGTTTTAATCCTTCTCCGAAATTACCCAAATGAATTAATACAAATACAAAAATAAAAGTATCAATTGTTTCATCTATGAAATTAAAGATTGGACTATTAGTAGCTGGACCTGTAGCAAAAATACCTACATGATTACCCTCAGCCTCATTTTTGGTTTCTTTAAAGTGGGCATAGTAATGTATGTATGGAATCAATCCGCCAAAAAAAGCACCTATAAATTGAGCTACAATATACGTAAAAACTTTGTCCCATGGGAAATAACCACCAACCGCCATACCAAGAGTAACAGCAGGGTTCAAATGGGCTTTAGAGCCGAAATTAGCAGCAACATAAACTCCAAATGTGACAGCTAAACCCCACGCAAAAATAATATAAAACCAATTAGCATTCTTAGCATAACTTTTCTTTAAATTAACAGCTGCTCCAGTACCAACACCTAAAGCCACCATGACCATAGTACCGAAGAACTCACCTAATAATTCTGACATAATATTTACCTCTCGAAAAATTTTAGAAAATAGGGGATTTGTTTACTCGTAAGCTTAATTATTCTTCAACAACAGTTATATCGCCACCCAACTTACGAATCTTATCTTGAACACGATCGTATCCTCGCAAAATGTTGCCTGCATTATGAATAACAGTTTCACCATCAGCCATCAAGCCTGCTATCATTAAAGCAGCACCAGCACGAATTTCACCAGCATTAACATCCATACCTTTTAATTTAGAACTAGGGTGGATCAAAATAATATTATTTTCCACACAAATCTCGCCACCCATTTTTCGCAACTCGGGCACATGCCCTACACGCTTAGGATATATATTATCAATTATTATACCCTCGCCAGTTTTAGCAGTTAATAAAAGTGGTGTAATTGGCTGTTGTAAATCTGTAGCAAAACCAGGATACGGTTCAGTTTTGATTTGAACCATCTTAAGATCGCCTGCTGGATAAACAAAAATTGAATCTTCATCAACATCCGTTACAACGCCCATTTCTTCAATCTTAGCAAGATAACTATCCAAATGTTCCGTAATTACATTATGAATTCTGATACCATTACCAATGCAAGCTGCTAAAGAAATATATGTACCTGCTTCAATTCTGTCTGGAATAATCGTATGTGAAGCTTTTGCCTTTAACTGACTGACACCATTAATTCTAATCGTATCAGTACCTGCTCCTCTAATTACTGCACCCATATTATTTAAAAATATGGCTAAATCAATAATCTCAGGTTCTTTAGCTGCATTTTCTATTACAGTTTGTCCATTAGCAGTTACTGATGCCATAATAATATTCATAGTGGCACCAACGGAAGGCATAGCTAGAGATATTTTTGCACCCCTTAACCCTTCTTCAGGAGCTGTAATAATAATTTTATCATCTTCATTTTCCACATTAGCACCTAATGCTTCAAATCCTCTGATATGTTGATCGATCGGTCTAGGCCCAATATCATCCCCACCTGGGAATCCTACAACAGCTTTTCCAAAGCGACCCAAAAGAGCACCCATGAAATAATATGATGCACGTAGAGACTTTATCTTGCCTGCTGGCAATGGACTACGCTTAATATTCTCAGGATCAATGGTCAATGTAGTTTCTTCAAATTTACATTTAACATCCATTTCACCTAACAAATCCATCAAATTATCTACATCAGCGATACGAGGTACACCTTCTAAAACAACGGTCGTACGAGAAAGTATTGACGCTGGAATTAAAGCTACTGTTGAATTTTTTGCTCCACCTATCCATACGTCGCCCTTTAAGGGCTTTCCACCATGAATAATCATTTTTTTCATTATAGGGAACAATTCCTTCTAATTTTTTACTGTAATACATAACTGTATCACAAAACATGATATAGAAAAATAGCCAAAAAAACAAGAAGAGAAAGCATTTTCACTCGAACTTCTTGCATTTTATATATCTACTAATTAAATTCTGAAATAGGTAAACCACTTGCAGCACCGATAAATGCCTTAAATAAGCCCTCTGGACGCTGTGGTCTACTCAAAAATTCAGGATGATATTGTGTTGCAACAAAGAATCTATTTTGAGGTATCTCAATAATTTCTACTAATCTATTATCTGGTGATACACCTGAAAATATCATGCCCGCATCTTCAAATGCTTGACGATACTCATTATTAAATTCAAAACGATGTCTATGACGTTCCTGTATTACTGACTCGCCATCATAGGCAGCACTAGTTTTAGTACCCTTTTTCAAAGTTGCAGGGTAAAGACCTAAACGCAAAGTACCACCAATATTTTCAACGTCTCGTTTATCAGCCATAATATCGATTATATTGTATTTGGTTTTTGGATCTGCCTCAGTAGTATTTGCACCCTTCATATTTAAAACATTACGTGCAAACTCTACACTGGCCATTTGCATTCCTAAACATATTCCTAAAAATGGAATATCATTTTCTCTGACATACTTAATTGCAGTAATCATTCCTTCAAGACCTCTTGTGCCAAAACCACCAGGTACAATTAATCCCTCAGAACCACGCATAATATCTGCAATATTATCTTCAGTAATATTTTCTGCTTGTACTTTATCAACCTCAATTTTAGTACTATATAAGTAACCTGCATGTTGCAAAGCTTCTGTTACAGAAATGTATGCATCTTCTAACTCAACATATTTACCAACTAAAGTAATCTTTGTAGTATGCTCTAAATTCTTAGCTCTTTGATCTAAACGTTTCCAAGATTCCATATCCGCAGTTTTTCTTGGACTGTCTAGATGTAAATAATCACATACTAATTGATCCATACCTTGTTTTTGGAAAGACAATGGCACATCAAATAAAGATGGTTCATCGATTGATTCCATAATTCTTTCCACTGGAACATCAGTAAAGTTAGAAATTTTATTCTTTAATTCCTGCTTGATAGATTGTTCAGCACGTAAAACTAACATATTAGGTTGAATACCTATACTACGTAAAGTTGCTACAGAATGTTGTGTTGGCTTAGTTTTCATTTCATGAGCTGCATGTAGCAATGGAACTAAAGTACAATGAATATACATTACATTTTCATCGCCAACTTCACGACGCATTTGTCTAATAGCTTCCATAAATGGTGTAGATTCTATATCACCTACAGTACCACCAATTTCAGAAATAACTACATCAGAATCAGTGGTTAACCCTGCACGCATTATTTTCTTTTTGATCATATCTGTTATATGCGGAATAACTTGTACAGTATCACCTTGATAATCGCCACGACGTTCTTTTTCTAAAACTTCTTGGTATATTTTACCAGTAGTAACATTTGAATACTTGCTAGTTCTTACGTCTACTAATCGTTCATAATGACCCAAATCTAAATCAGCTTCAGTTCCATCATCTGTTACATAAACTTCACCATGTTGATATGGATTCATCGTACCTGGATCTATATTAATATATGGATCAAATTTTTGCATAGTTACCTTTAAACCACGATTTTTTAATAAACGTCCTAAACTCGATGCGGTAATACCTTTTCCCAAAGATGATACAACGCCACCAGTTACAAAAATATACTTAGTCATGCAATAATTCCTTTCCAATACACAATAAAAAAGCTCCCCTAATGGGAGCTATATGCACAAAGTGCCCGTATTATATGGTAAATGCTAATCAGCAATACGTCAAGTACTTAATTTTCATCATCAGAATCTAAATCATCTTTGTGTAACTCAGATAATTGACCTTCTAATCCATCATCAAGCTCATCATCATCGTCAGCATCATCTAAATCGCTATCATCTGAATAATCATCAGCATCCGTTTCATCCAATGATAAGTCATCATCTTCTGGATCATCAGAATCATAATCAATAATATCATCACTATCAGAATCAGCAATAAAGGCATTAACTTTTCTATGATTCTTTTTGCGTGGTAAATCTTCCTCATCTTCAGGATGATTAACTTCTTCATCTACAGATTCATATGGGAACCATGATCTTAAAGCCCATACATTATCACCCATCGAGATAAACTCACCATCAGTATTCAAATCTGTGTAAAATTGTGGCAAACGGTCACGAATTTCTTCGTCACTCTTTCCCAAAAATTGTTGAACAGCATTAACGATATCAGCAAAGGCCATTCTTTTACCACTATCTTGCAAAATAGCACGAGCTACTTCAATCATCGATAGTTCTTCTCTTTTCTGGTCTTTAAAATCATCTAATCCCACTAATGACACGTCCTTTCATCTAACTTTGCGTATCTTCAAAACAATCAATGCTAATTTTATAGTCACCTATTAAGTATATATCAGAAAATAGTTGATATTCAACTTTTAGTTGGATATTATTTGCATTTTTCTTTAAAAAATTAATACTTTTAGTAAAACTAGTCAGATCCATAATTTTTCCTGCGGCAATTAATCGGCAATTTTTCTTTTCATTAGCCATAAATTTCATCATATTGTAATTATTATTTTCAATAGTACCACGTTGCATAATTAACTCATCAGTTTTATAAAGTAATTTTACTGGAATCTCAGCTGATTGATTTTTTTCCATATATTCAATTCGATAAGTATCATTGTCACAGCTCAATGTACCACAACCAGTACATTTAAAATGCTCAACTTGCCCTTCTTGCTTGATAATACTAGTTATTTCAACTTTAACTTTTTTCATAACTGCTCCCTTCTAACTAATTTTAGATAAATTGATTTAAATAATCATGGTTCTTACTATAATATGTTACAATATGCTCGTAATTTAGAATAGACACATTTTAGTTTTTAACATTGAATTTTTTTAAAAGATGAACATGATGAGAGATATTAATAACATAAACAATTTTCACGAACAAGTACTTCGTGATCCCGTACATACATATATTCATATTAAGAATCCAATAATTTTTAATTTAGTCAACACTCCTGAATTTCAGCGATTACGTCGCATCAAGCAATTAGGTCCCACCTCATTTGTTTTCTTTGGTGCTACACATACCAGATTTGAGCATAATTTAGGCGTCTATGAACTAACTAGAAGAATATGTAATATTTTCACTCAAAAATATGCTACTCAGCAAAGTGATGATGGATTATGGGATCCTAGTAATAATTTGCTCGTAGAGTGTGCAGCATTATTACATGATTTAGGACATGGTCCATATTCGCATACTTTCGAGCATTTATTTAATACTAATCATGAATTAATGGGGCAAAAAATAATTCTGGATGAAAATACACAAATAAACAAAATTTTAAAACAAGTGTCACCAGATTTTCCACAAAAAGTTGCAAGTGTAATTGCCAAAACTTATCCCAATCCACAAGTAGTTAAGTTAATATCTAGTCAGGCTGATGCCGACAGAATGGATTATTTACTGCGCGATGCATATTTTACAGGCGTATCATATGGTGCCTTTGATTTAACTCGAATATTGGATGTTATTAGACCTTATAAGAATGGCATCTGTTTTTTAGATAAAGGGATCCATGCAGTAGAAGATTATATTATCAGTCGCTATCAAATGTATCAACAAGTTTACTTCCATCGAATAGGTCGTTCAATGGAAGTCATTTTGCATCATTTATTACAACGTGCACAAGAAATTTATCAAAGAAATGATATCAAAGATTTCACTGTAACTCCTCAATTGGAAGCTTTTTTGGCCAATAAATGGAGTCTTGAAGATTATTTAGCCTTAGATGATGGCGTAATGGAAACTAATTTTATGCTTTGGACTAAATCAGGAGACAAAATTTTAGCAGATTTAGCAGGAAGTTACTTATACAGGCATCCCCTTGAAAGTGTTAAAGTTAACAATCAAACTAAGTACCTCATACCTAAATTAAATGAGCTCATTAAAAATGCAGGATTTGATCCACAATACTATACTGCTACTAATTCTGCTTTTGATGAACCTTATGATGCTTATAAACCTACAGGGAAAAATGCACATAGTCCGATAGAAATTATGGAAAATGATGGTACCTTAGTCGAACTTTCAGAACTAAGTCCCCTAGTAAAAGCATTAAATGGCACTGTACAAGGTGATGAACGTTTCTTTTTCCCTAAAACAATGATCAAGTCGTTGGGAGATGTGCAATTATTTCAACCACTTTATTCAGAATTTCAAAGTTATATCAACAATAATTCATTACAAGATCCTCAAAAAATAAAAGGTACCGACTTTTAAAGTCAGTACCTTTTTAATAACTATATAATTAGTCATCAAGCTTTTCTTTGTCAACTACATTTAATTCATTATCAAATGTATAAACAACTGGTTCACCAGTCTTCATTTCCAAGCCCATAATATCTTCATCTGAAATATTTTCAATATACTTAGTTAAGGCACGAAGTGAATTACCATGTGCTGCAATAATAACATTTTTACCAGAACGTAAATCTGGAGCAATATGATCTTCCCAGAATGGCATAACTCTTTCCAAACATACCTTAAGGTTTTCTGCCTTAGGAACAATATGTGGATCTAAGTGAGCGTAACGACGATCATGTGCTTGGCTATATTCAGAGTCATCTTCAATAACAGGTGGCAAAACGTCATAAGATCTACGCCAAATATGAACTTGTTCATCACCATACTTATCTGCAGTATCTTTCTTATTTAAACCTTGAAGAGCACCATAATGACGTTCGTTTAATCTCCAAGACTTAGTTTCAGGAATCCAAAGTTGGCCACTTTCTTCCAATGCAAAGTGCAAAGTTTTGATAGCACGTGTTAATACAGAAGTATATGCTTGATCAAATTGTAAACCGTGTTCTTTAATCAAACGTCCAGCTTTTTTAGCTTCCTCAACACCTTTATCTGAAAGATTAACATCTACCCAACCAGTAAATTGGTTTGATAGGTTCCATTGACTTTGTCCATGACGAATTAAAACTAATTTAGACATTAAATTATCTCCTTTTAAAATTATCATTCAATGTCTATTTTACACACTTATTAGATAAATTAATAGCTTAAAGAAAATTATTGTAATAAAAGTAACCCAAATATGTTCCTAATAGTTAATATTTTAATTATTGATAAATATCATGTTACAATATTCATTAGTCAGTCATGAAAGGGAGTTTTATTTAGATGCCAAATAACAAAATAAATTTGTCTGGAGGTTCATTAACATTAGAACAATTGGATGCTATTTTTAAAACTATTCCACAGGAATTTGACGTAGTCGACGAAAATGATACTATCGTTTGGTCTTCAATGAATGAAGGTCGATTATTTGAAAGAACAACCGCAAACCTAGGTAAAAATGTTTTAGATGTACACGCAGAAAAATCTAAACCTCACGTTAAGCGGGTGCTCGAACAAATGCATAATAACGAAAGAAAAAGTCTCTCAATTAATCTTTGGTCCAAACGTTGGTCCAAAAATCAACCAATCAATGTATCTTTTTACAGTTTACACAATGAAAGCGGTGACTACATTGGTTGCGTCGAGGTAACACAACCTACCAAAGATTACCAATGGAAATGGAGACGTTTGAAAAATTTTTTACATATCATCTTTAAAAAAAGATAGATTACATTTCAAAAATAATAAGAGTAAAATTATTACATCGAATCTATAATATATCGGAGGGTTTACAATGAATAAAAGACACACACTTTTATTTACATTAATGTTAGTTTGTTGTATGACTTCAGGATGTGCCAAAAAAGCAATTGACAACCAAGCAAGCAACGACAATATACGAACAGTAGCTACGACCACATTAAAACATGCTTTTAATCAATCATTTAACAGTGGACATTTTATAGAAACAGTTCAATCTAAAAAAATGAAACAGGATAGTTCAATGACGGCTTTATTTAAACCTGATCTAGTCAATATAAAATATTCATTAAATCAAGGAAATAAGGTTAATAGTGAACAATTTTGGCTAAATAATAATATGGTATACATACTGCTACCTCAAAACAAAGGAAAATGGATTAAAAATACTAACACTAACGATAAATTTAGTCCTGATCAAATATTTAACCGCTTTAATGCCAAAAATTTCTCCAATTTAAACAAAGTGATGACCAATAAAGCTAAAATCAAAATTAGCAATGGTAACTACATCTTCACTTATTCAAAGACGGATACTTCTGCTTGGAGATCAGTTAACAATTTAGTTATCGACGCTTTAAATACACCTGGTTCACAAAATATGAATTTAGCTAGGGCAGTAAAGGTTTCTGAACCAACTAGGATCAATTTTGTTTATATCATAAATAAACATACTAATAAAATTGTTCGGATAGATTTAGCAGCAGATTTTGTTTTTAGTAACGATTACACATGCAGTTGGCATGCAATATATGACGAATTTGGTCAACATGATACTTTAGCTATTCCACAAAATATTGTCAAATCAGCTTTCGATATTAGAAAGCAAAAATAAAAATAATGCTAATTTTGATAAATTAGCATTATTTTTTTAATCATCAAACATAATTTTTTGAGCAATAACTTTTCTCTGAAGAGCTAAATTATTGCTATAGTCCGTCAACCCATCTTTTTGTAAAGAATCAGCATATGCAGCTACACTATTGGCTAAATTAGTAATAGTCATATGATTCTTTAAAATACCTGTTAAAAAGGTCGCTAATAAGGATTCTTGACATCCTACTCCTGAAACCTTTTTAACATCTGGCACTTCAGCCACAAAACCTTGTGTCATATTAATTACGGCTATATGTTGCTTATCCAACGTACATAAAACATGACTGGCCCCTTTCGCTACCATATAGTGAGCTGATTGATATAGTAATTGCCTGCCTGCTACTTTATCAAAAATGTTCTTTATATCTTGACCCGTCAACTGAATTAAAAATGGTTGCAAAGGTAAAATATCCATGACAGTTGCATATGGTACAGATACAACCAAGTATGCTCCTTTTTTATGTGCAATAGCAGCCATATCGGATAAATAAACAGGTGATATTCCTTTAGCAAAACTACCACATATAACTAAAATATCGCCCTTGTTTAGGCACTTTAAATTATCTAATAATTTTTGTTGTGCACTAATTGCAACTTGTTTATCTTCTCCAAAAAGATCTAATTGAGTGGCATCAATTTTTATAAAATCATGTTTAATATCTGCATCATCCAATAATTTTTCTGCTTTTTGATAATCATTAGGAATAATTCCTAACGCAATTGACTCGATATCTTTTTTCTTAAGCAATAATGATACATAAGTTCCACAACAAGTATTATTTTTATCATCATTCAAAGTAATCGTATAAATCACAAGTATAACCTCTTTAAATATTAGCTCATCATCATTATATTACACTATAGTTAATATATCTTTTACAAAATAAAATTAGCCAATAAGCTGTTTCTCAGATTTGAACTGAGGACCTCCTCCTTACCACGGCGGTGCTCTACCTACTGAGCTAAAACAGCATATATTTAATATTAGCATAAATAAAAAGACATACGCTTAAAACGCATGTCTTTTTTACTATTTTGTTTTTAATAAAGTATATTTTTTCTTACCACGACGAATAATCACAAATTTACCTTCAAAACTGTTAGGCACATCTACCAAAAAATCGCAATCATTTTGGCGAGATCCATTTACATAAATAGCACCATTATTAATATCTTCACGAGCTTGTCGCTTAGATTTTTCAATTCCAGTTTCTACTAAAAGATCGACCAAATTTTTAGATTCTTTGGAAATTTCAACGTAAGGAGCATTTTTAAATCCTTGTTCAATTTGTTTAACCGACAATTCCATGATATTGCCTTCAAATAGAGCATTAGTAATAAATTGAGCATCCCTCAATCCAGCTTCACCATGTACAAATTTTGTAACTTCTTCCGCTAATTTTCGCTGTGCTAATCGTTTCCACGGTTCTTTTTCTACGCTAATGGCTAAATCTTCTATTTCTTGATGAGATAAAAATGTGAAATATTTCAAATATTTAATGACATCACGATCATCTTGATTAATCCAAAATTGGTAAAATTCGTACGGACTGGTTTTTTCAGGATCAAGCCAGATAGCTCCACCAGCAGATTTACCAAATTTTGTCCCGTCACTTTTTAGCATTAATGGTATAGTTAATCCAAATGCTGGATGATCAGCCCCTTCTATACGGTGAATTAAATCTATTCCGCCTGTAATATTACCCCACTGATCTCCACCACCAATCTGCAAAGTAACATTTTTATTTTTATTCAAATAATAAAAATCTATAGCCTGCATTATTTGATATGTAAATTCAGTATATGAAATGCCAGTGGCCAAGCGACTTGCAACAATATCTTTATTTAGCATAGTATTCACTTGGAATAACTTACCATAATCACGTAAAAAATCTAATAAAGTTAACTTGCTCAACCAACTAGCATTATTGACAATTTCAAAATTTTCAGTGCCAAACAATTTTTCCATTTGAGATGTTAAACATTTTTCATTATGTCTTACTTGTTCTTCACTTTGTAAAACACGCTCAGTCTTTCTACCTGACGGATCACCAATAGCTCCAGTAGCTCCGCCAATCAAAATAATCGGATGGTATCCTGCCATTTGAAAACGTTTCAAGATCATAAAGGGTATCAAGTGTCCTATATGAAGCGAATCACCTGTAGGATCTGTTCCACAATATAGAGTTAAATCCTTATGCTGTTGTAAATATTCCCTCAACCCTTGCTCATCTGTTTGCTGATTAATAGCTCCACGCCATTTTAAATCTTCTAAAATATCCATTTTTTCCTCCAAAAAAGCCCCTGATCCAACAAATTAGATCAGGGGCGATTAAATCAACTTTAACCACGGTACCACCCGTATTCACGCTTGCAGCGTCTTTACAGTCAATAAGGCAACTACTCCATCTGTATTTCGTTATATAGACCTGCCTAGCTCACACCAACCACTAGCTCTCTGAACACTGAATCTATACACTACTTGCTTAGCTAGATAATAATTTAGAATTAACTATTTGTCAACTTATTTATGTTTTAATACTCGCTTAAATAAAAATAGGATGTCTGTCCTTTTTCCTTCTCCTTTGCAATATGCAACCAAGTCATTTCTAAATTTATATAACATTACACACCAACCAATGAGAAATAATATACCTGCACAGTTACTATATATCACAAACATTGCAATACTATAAATTAATAAACTAATTACAGGTGAAACAGCTAAATTCTTTAAAATTATCATCAATAACAATTCAATGATGATACAAAAAATTCCCCATTGCCAATCAAAAAATATTACAATTGGCAATGATACTGCTACACATTTTCCACCATTAAATTTATTCCAAAAAGGAAAAGCATGACCTAGCATCAATCCCAAGCCACAATAAGCAAGAGAAATATGCATAGGACAAACAATTAGAACTAATATCAATGCCAAGATCGCTTTAACTATATCACCTACACATGTCAACAGACCCCATTTCTTGCCAAAAATACTACCAACATTAGCAGTACCTGGATTATGTGATCCGATTTGAGTAGGATTCATACCAAATTTAATTTTACAAACAATAAATGCACATAAAATATTACCAAATAGATAACCTACAATAAGTGCTATTAAATTATACATTACTATCACCCATGCCATAATTTATTACTATTAGGTTCATAGATATAATAAGGCTGATTTTGATTACCACTTAACCAATCAAATTGCTTATTCTTGCTATTTTGATACGTTTCATTATTATCTAACTCAACATATTCTAATCCTAATTGTTCACGTAAAATTTTTGATACTCTATTCAATTCTTTATTGCTCATCACTTGATATGAAGCATCACCTATCATTGCACCATTGCCATGCAAATAATCATTTGACATATTGTTAGAGCAATCACGATAATTTTTAAAAATACTAATAAAAGAATCAAAGCGAATATTAGTTTTGATACTATTTGATGCAGTGTTTAAAACTTCATCTAAATTTTTCACTGTATCAAAAGAAATCGAATGTTTCAAAATCGACATAATTACCTGTCTTTGTCGCAATTGCCTACCATAATCTCCTCGGGGATCATCATACCGCATACGTGCATATGCTAATGCTTTTTTACCATCTAAATGTGTTTTAACACCCTTAGTAAAAGAGCAACCATCATAGGTAAATGTTAAAGGCGGAACTACATCAACACCGCCAACTCCATCTACTAATTTGGTCATACCACCCATATTGATAGTAATATAATATTTCAAAGGTACATTAAGTAACTTACTTACTGTCTCCATAGCCATTTTTGGACCCCCGATATTATAAGCGGCATTAATTTTATGAACACTAAATCTGGGACTACCAATCATTTCCGCCATAGTATCCCTCGGAATCGACATTAAAGATACTTTTTTATCATTGGGATTGACAGTTGCAACAATTATAGTATCTGTGTTGCCACGTTTCTCATGACGTCCTAAAGCACCAGTATCTGTCCCGAGTAAAAGTACAGCAAACTTTTTTTTACTACTAAAACCTGCTTGCGTAACAGAATTTTGAGGATCATATGTCTTGTCAAAAGCATTTTTAGTTTTTAAATAAACTGCAGTAACATAAATACAAGCAAACAAAAATATTATTCCGATAATATATTTGATCCATCTGTAAACTCTTTTTTTCTTTTCTCTTTGATGATTTATTTCAACTCTAGATAATCTTCTTTTTTCTTCCATAATCCATCACATTTCTAACAAATAATTGCATCTTATTAATCATATAAACTTGTTATATCTTTCAAACCGTCGTAATCAATAACTGTTTTCAGCATAATCATCATTGCATTAGTTATATCGTTTAATGACATAGAAGGTTGATTACTTTGTAAAACTTGAGAAGGTAAATAAGGAATATGTATAAAACCACCTTTAAGATTAGGAAATTCTGTATTACGCCAGTATTGAACTTTATAAAATAAATAATTGCAAACATATGTACCAGCAGTATTTGACACTTTAGCAGGAAGACCAGAATTTCGAATATTTTTGACAATTGCATTAATAGGTAGTTGCGTAAAATAACCATCCATACCCTTTGCAACAATTTTTTGACCTTTAGGTTGATAATTCGTGTTATCAGCAATAGAAGCATCCACCCAATTAATAGCAATTTTTTCAGGTGTAATACCACTTCTACCACCTGCTTGCCCGATATTAATACAGTAATCTGGCATTTCAGCAAGTAACGCATCATAAACTTGAGATGCAGCCTTTTCAAAACTTGTCTCTACATTTAATTTGACAAGACGATGTCCCCTTATGGTATCAGGTAAAAATTTTAATACTTCTTGAGCTGGATTAACTTTTTCTCCATTAAATGGGTTAAATCCTGTTATCATAATTTTCATACATATTCCTCCTAAAAGCTAGTATTTTTTGGGAAATATAAATATAATGATTGTAAATACATATTAAATTAAGGAGTTTTCAATGAGCAAACAGGCTTTGTTAATCATAGATTATACCAATGATTTCATAGATGATCATGGGGCGTTAAGTTGCAAACAACCTGGGCAAATTTTAGAAAATGAAATTGTTTCATTAGCTAATCAGTTTTTGCAACAGGGCGACTTTATCATTCTTCCAACAGATCTGCATATCAAAAATGATCCATATACTGTAGAAAGTAAGTTATTTCCACCACACAATTTAGCTAATACTTGGGGAAGACAATTTTATGGAAAACTAGAAAACTGGTACCAAACCAACAAAGATAGTAATAGCGTAGAAGTGATTGACAAAAGTCACTACTCATCATTTTGTGGCACATCTCTAGACCTTTTTTTAAGGGAAAGAAATATCACCACTTTACATTTGACAGGAGTGTGCACCGATATTTGTGTTCTACATACTGCGGTTGATGCTTATAACTTAAATTATAATCTTGTTATTCATAAAAATGCAGTAGGATCTTTCTCACCAGAGGGACACTTGTGGGCACTAAATCACTTTAAAACTTGCTTAGGAGCTCAAATCATTTAACTTTTAAAATTTATAATAATCAAGGACACAATCATGTGTCCTTGATTATTTTTTATTTATTATATTTAGATAATTGCTTTGCTCTTAATGGATCAATTATATTATATTTTTTCTTAAGATACATTCGCAAAACAAATGCAATAACACCCATACTAACATTAACTACAGCTGGCAAAACAATATTAATTGGTCTAAAAATTGGCACAACAGATACAATAGCTATCCATACATACACACCTACCAACATGACAATACCATATGCTATTAATTTCCATACAGCTGGTCGGTCTTTTTTATCCATAGCTAACATTCGATTATAATAGGCCATTAAAATACCAAAGATGATACCAACACTCATAATAGTAATAATCCCCATATTTTGACTATTATTTTTTTGGTTAGAAAACATTTGGATCAAACCAAACATGCCCAAAAAGCAAGTTAAATATAAGAGAATATTATCTAACACTAACATAGTAAATGAAGTTTCTTTAGGCTTTTCTACTGGATGTAGCAATTCATATGCTTTTTCAATAGGAGATTTTCCATAATAATTGACTGCCGTTACTCCTTTTTTTTGAGCAACAACTATTTCTGGTAATAATTTATCGATCAGAATAGCAACTTGTTCTTCTGTTTGCTTTCCTTGATCTGCTAGTTGCTTTTTTAACTTAAAAACATAGTCTCTATTTTTATTACTAAGTAATTCATATAGATCATCTGCACTAGCATGCTCTATATCATTAACTTTATTAATTTGCATTGCCTGCTTTTGCAAATGGAGTTTTTGTGCCTTAATTGTTTCAGCATTTTTTTCCTCTAAACTCATGTTTTTCTCCTTTATACATTAAATCTAAATTCTATAATGTCTCCATCTTGAACTAAGTAATCTTTACCTTCAAGTCGTAATTTGCCAGCTTCTTTGACTTTTTGCATAGTTTCAAATTTATCTAAATCATCATAAGAAACTACCTCAGCACGGATAAAGCCTCGTTCAAAATCAGAATGGATAACTCCAGCAACTTGCGGAGCTTTCATACCATCACGAAAAGTCCAAGCTCTAGTTTCTGTGCCACCAGCAGTAAAAAATGTACGCAATCCCAAAATATGGTATGCCGCCTTAATTAAGCGATCCAGCCCAGATTCTTCGACACCTTCTGCTTCCAAAAACTCCTGTCTATCACTCTCATCCATAGATGCTATTTCCTCTTCAGTAGCAGCACTAATACCTAAAGCTTCTGCATTTTCTGATTCTGCATGCTTTTTAACTATTTGATATAAACTATCTGATTCTGGATCCGCCATGGATGATTCTGCAATATTTGCTACATAAATTACTGGTTTAGTCGTTAACAAAAATAACCCTTTAACAATTTGTTGCTCGTCATCATTAAATTCAATAGAACGTGCAGCATTTCCTTCCTCAAGTACAGGTTTTAATTTTTCTAAGACAGCCATTTCAGCTTTAGCTGCTTTATCTCCTTGTTGTGCAACTTTTTGAACTTTGGCAATACGACGATTAACAGCATCTAAATCGGCAATAGCTAATTCCAAGTTAATTGTATTAATATCTTCTTCAGGATCAACTTTACCAGTGACGGAAGTAATATTATCATCTTCAAATGCCCTAACTACATGTACTATTGCATCCGTTTGTCTAATATTTTCTAAGAATTTATTACCTAGACCTTCGCCTTTTGAAGCTCCTTTTACTAATCCAGCTATATCTGTAAATTCAAAAGTAGTGTGCACCACTTTTTTAGCTGGGATTAATTCCTGAATTCTAGCTAAACGTTTATCTGGAACTTCGACCATCCCCACATTTGGCTCAATAGTAGCAAATGGATAATTGGCCATTTCGGCACCCGCTTTAGTAATAGCATTAAACAAAGTTGATTTACCCACATTAGGTAATCCTACAATACCTGCAGTTAATGACATTTTTTTCTCCCCTTAGTTATTTATATTTGGAATAATAATTTTATCTTTTGGTACATAAAATTCAGATTTTAAATTAACTGGATCTTTGGCTGTACGCAAAACTTTTTTATGTTTTTTATTAAAATCAGCACGTGACATCATAATTAGATGACCACATCCGAGACATTTTATTCTGATATCTGCACCAATTCGCAAAACTTCCCATTGATTTTCACCACAAGCATGTGGTTTTTTCATTTGAACCACATCAGCTAACTGATACATTAAAATCACTCCCACTATTCTTTATCTAAATCAATACCTAATACATCTAAGATACGATTTAATTCTTCCGTTGATTTAAAGCTAATAGATAGATGACCATTTCCTCGATTGCTGGAACTAATGTTAACTTTTGTGCCAAATTTATCCGAAAGCTTATTTTCACTGGCAGCAATGAATTTCGACTTATTAGTAACTTTTCTAGATTTTTCTTGACTTTTAGTATTAATCTTATTAACTAGTAACTCTAATCTGCGAACTGTTGTGCCTTCATCAGCTACCTTTTTAGCCAAACTATCAATCTGACTTTTATCTTTTAAGCCTAAAAGTGTACGTGCTTGCCCCATTGATAACTTACCATATTGTAGTAGTCTTTTAGTTTTGGGAGGCAATGTTAACAAACGTAAATAGTTTGCAATATATGGTCGTGACTTACCTAAACGTTTAGAGACATCTTCTTGTGTTAATCCCAGATTTTTCTGAAGTGTTTCGTACGCTTGTGCTTCTTCTAGAGGCGTTAAATCTTCACGTTGCAAATTTTCCAAAATAGCAACTTCCATCATTTTTGCTTCATCAAAATCACGAACGATGCCTGGTATCGTTTCTTTACCAGCTATTTTAGAAGCACGGAACCGCCTCTCACCCGCAATTAATTCATATCCTTCAACAGATTTTCTCACAATAATTGGTTGAAAAACGCCATTTTCTTTTATTGATTCAGCTAGTTCTTGTAATCCCTTATCATCAAAATTTTTTCTAGGTTGGTAAGGATTAGGTCGAATATCGTCTAATTTTATGTCCCTAATCTCCTCACCGTCTTTTATTTTTGGGCCATCATCAAAAAGTGCTTCTAATCCTCTACCTAAGCTCTTAAAACCTTTAGATCTTTTTTCCATGAGATTTTAACACCTCCTTAGCCAATGAATCATAAACTTGAGCACCTCTAGATTTGGGTGCATATTCTGTAATTGGTTTTCCAAAACTTGGTGCTTCTGCTAATTTAGTAATCCTTGGAATAATAGTTTTATACACTTTTTTATTGAAATATTCTTTAACTTCTTTTACTACATCTGCACCTAAATTAGTCCGAGCATCCAACATCGTTAATAAAACGCCTTCGACACCAAGATTTTTGTTGAAATGCTTTTGAACTAATCTAATAGTATTAAGTAGCTGACTTAATCCCTCCATAGCATAATATTCACTTTGTACGGGAATCAAAATCGAATCCGAAGCAGTAAAAGCATTTATTGAGAGTTGTCCTAAAGAAGGTGGACAATCAATAAGAATAAAATCATATTGATCACTAATTTCATCTATTCCTTGTTTAAGTCTAGTTTCTCTAGCCATCAATGATGTTAATTCTATTTCAGCACCTGCTAATTGAATAGTTGCAGGTACTATGTCTAAATTTGGAGTTGAAGTATGATGTATTGTTTTGGACATGGATATTTCATCAATTAACACATTATAAACATCTTGATCAACAGATGACTTTTCTATACCCAGTCCAGAAGTGGCATTACCTTGAGGATCAGTATCAATAATTAATACTTTATAACCACGAATAGCAATACTAGCTCCCAAATTAATTGTCGTTGTAGTTTTACCAACGCCACCTTTTTGATTGGCTATTGAGATTACTTGTGCCATAACTACTCCCCTTTTAATATTTCAATTGTAATTTTATATGAATCTTTTGATTTATTTTCATGCTGTTTGACTATCATACCTGAATCTTTAACCATCTTTATAGCCTGCTTAATAGTATTAATTTGTACTGTAAAATCACTACCTGTTTTTACAGTAACTTTTCTTGAAGCTTTCGCCTTAGTTGCACCTTCTTGACCCATATTACTAAAATAACGATCAATATCTTGAGCCATATTCTCTGTTTCTTTAACAGTTAAATCTTTTTTTACTATCTCACTTACTGCCCTATCTTGATCAGATGCAGATAATGTAAGTAAAGCACGACCGTGACGTGGTGTGATTTTTTGAGCAACTAAAAAACTTTGTACCTTAGGAGTAAGCTTTAATAATCGGATCTTATTAGCAATATATGACTGTGTCCTACCAACCTGATGTGCCAATTGCTCCTGAGTAAGGTTATTAATTTTCATCAATTGTGCATATGCTTTTGCTTCATCAATCGGATTAAGATTTTCACGTTGTAAATTCTCAATCAAAGCTAAAGAAGCAACCTGTTCATCAGCCATTGAATTGACAATAGCTGGAATTGTAGCCCATTTAAGCAGCTTAACTGCACGATATCGACGTTCACCGGCAATAATTTCATATTTATCAGAATCTAATATGTGTCTGACAACAATTGGTTGTAATAATCCTTGTTCCTGAATAGTTTGGGCCAACTGTGCTATCGTTTCATCATTGAATGCTCTTCTAGGCTGATAACGATTAGGAACAATATTATCCAAATCAATATCTTTTATTTTTTTATTTTCCGGTAACTTATCTTTGTGACTAAAAAATAATGACATTATTAATTACCTCCGAAAAATTAAAGGGGTTTACGATTAGGTATACCAGCTTGTCTAGGATACTTATTAGACACTTTTTTGATTTTTTTAACAGCTACTAGTGTTCTATCATCCATACTATCTGGTAAAGTAAACTCACATGTTTTTTCTATCTTACCACCTAATATTGTTAAAGCATTTTGTGCTTCAAATAACTCATCTGATAGCTTAGGTCCCTTCAAAGCAACAAAATAGCCTCCAACCTTAACTAAAGGCAAACAATATTCACTTAAAACACTCATTCTTGCTACTGCTCTGGCTGTAACTACATCAAAGTTTTCCCGCAATTTGATATTTCTACCTGCATCTTCAGCACGACTATGAACTAAAGTAATATTATCTAAGCCTAATTGCTTAACTAATTTATCCAAAAAAGTAAGACGCTTGCCTAAAGAATCAATAATGGTTAATTTTATATCAGGATATATTATTTTGATAGGTACAGAAGGAAAGCCAGCACCAGCACCAACATCACATAAAGATTCAGCATTGGATATCATTTCTCTGAATTTGATAATTGGTGTCAAACTATCATAAAAATGTTTCAAATACACCTCGTCTTCTTCAGTAATTCGTGTAAGATTTGTTTTTTCATTAGCAACAATTAATTGATGATAATATGTCCTAAACTGTTCTTGTTGCCTAGCACTAAGCTCTATACCTTGCTTTAATAGTAATTCTTTAAATATGTCTGAATTCATTTTTCACCCCAACGAAACTACTGTTACACAACTTATAATTTACCGCAATTTAGGCTTTAGGGCAACATAATACATACCATTTTACCTATGAAACTTTTTGCATAAATCATTAAAATATGTTCTAATATCACTAAAGGAGGTTGATACAAGCTTATGATTATATTATTACTAGTATTAGCATATTTAATCTATCAAACCAAGAAAGGATTTCAGATTGGCTTCGCACAACGCATTATTAACTTGGTTTTTTCTGCCATCATTTTTTCTATAGCAGTCATATTTCAAAATCCACTAGGAGATTGGCTTTTTATGGAGTTTTCCAATAAAACACCCAATCTTAACTCAACGAATAATAGTTCTGATTTAATCTTATATCATTTCATCGGATTCTTCATTATCTTATTCATTGGTAAAATAATCAAAAGATTTATCAAAAAACGACTCCCAAAGAGAGAACATAGTAAACATCATTTGATAGGATTACTAGATAGTATATTAGGAGCTTGTATTTCATTTTTTGCGGCATATTTCTTTGTATATATCATACTATCTATGTTTGAATTTTTCGAAAATCCATGGTTTATCCAGCAAACAATCGATGCACCATTCCTCAGATTTATTATTTATAGTACGCCTTTGATATCAAATGGTATGTTCAAGAGCATCTTTGGTATCAGTCAAACCTTAAGCTAAAAAAAAGATTCTTCAAAATTAATTGAAGAATCTTTTATTTTACTTCTAAATATAAATTGCGAAATTCTTGAATAAATTCTTGATCTAATCCTAATTGATTATGAATAAAATTGTCTATTCCGTCATATTCTTGTTTAATGGTTAATAAAGCCGTATCTAAATATTCATTGGCTACACCGGCTAGTGATCTAATATTAGAACGTAAAATATCATTACCACCCTCAGCTATAATTTTTTTATCCATAGCAGCCTGATAGTCTCTCAACGTAAAATTAGAATATAAATAATCCTGTCTAATTGTCTCCCAGTTAACACCTAACAAATATAGAATAAAAACAGTAGTTAATCCTGTTCGATCTTTTCCTTCAGAGCAATGAAAAATAGTCGCACCATCTTTTTGGGAGGCCAAAGTCTCTAATATCTTTTTAAACGCATTTTGCGAAAAAGGTTCCGTGATGCTACGACGATATTGGTAGCACATAGACTTAAATCCTGCATATTGAATCTTATCATAAGTCTGTCTCATAGCTATTAATTTTGTATCTAATTTTGCATCCCTATGGACTGGAATATGTACATCCTCTACACCTTCAATTGGAGTATCAGGGTTGACATTATATTCAGACGGCGTACGTAAATCAATCACCGTCTTCACTCCATAATTAATTAAAAACTTTTTATCATCATTAGATAAATCAATTATCTTTCCTGTTCGCAATAAACGTTTTTTTAGAATTTTTCGACCATCTGCACCTAGATAGCCTCCTAAATCACGAGCATTAGGAATTTTAATATGATCTAAAACAATTGGTTCTTGCATATATGCCTCCTCATTTTTTATTTATTCCATTGATTAATAAATTGATAAAAATTATCCATAGCAACATCAAGTTGTTTAATAATTGTTTTATTAATTAGATCATGACTTTGTTTGTCAAAATTTGTGGCTGCATAACCAATCAAAATCTCATTGGCTGGTAAAACTAAAGCTCCTTCATCAGATGATAATAAAATCTCACGCATATCTTCTTGAGCCCGAGATGCACCTTGTACACCATATGATGTACCTACTACCATTGTCGGTTTAAGTCGCATAACATCATTACCACTACCTAATGAATGCTTTCCTGTCCATTCCATAGCACTCTTTAAAGCGGCTGGAATTGCGTGATCGTACTCTGGTGTAGCAATAATTACACCATCAGCTAGACGTAATTTTTTTCTGAAATTTTGTACAGCTTCATTAGGATAATCATCTTTGGAAAATAGTGGCAAGTCATTAATTTCACAAACTTCAATGTTAAACTTATCCCCATAACGTTTAGCAATATATTGACATAAAAAACGGTTAAAGGAAAATTCTGCATTAGTTCCTACTATAGCTATTAATTTTAACATTGATTATCTAATTTCCTTCCATTAATTGTTTGATAAAAATCCATAAACTGATGCCAAAACTTATCTAAAAATTCAACTGTAGCTGAATCTAGATTCCCATCTTCATCAAATTTTTCTGAAGCATTACCTAGCATAAATTCATTACCATTGTAAACAATAGCTCCAACGCCAGGGGAGGCTAAAACATTCTTCAATCGAACTTGTGCTCTAGCAGAACCTGTATGTTGACTAGAAACTCCAATTACCATTACTGGCTTATTCAAAAATGGATGTTCTACTGATGATAACCATTCAATAACACTTTTTAAAGCAGATGATACAGAATGCTGATTTTCTGATGTAGCAATAATCACCATATCAGAATCAAGAATTTGGTTAGCTAAATTTTTAACACTATCAGGTTCAGCTAAACCCTCACAGAACAAAGGAATATTTTTAATTTCAGCTAATTTTATCTCATAATTATCTATATAATGTTTTTGAATAAATTTTAACAATTCTCGATTATAAGAAAACTTAGCATTACTACCGACTAAAGCAACTATTTTCATTAACTTAGTTCCTTAATCTTCATTATTCTGTGACAAAAATTCACTATACTGATCATCTATAATATCATGTAATACTTCTTTGCTAACACCTTGATGAGCCGCAAAGGACAAAAAACTAGACGATAAGATATAACCTATCTCCATTTCATCAGTCAAATCTGGTGAGAAATTCATATCGATAGTATGCTCTTCAGTATTAAATTTTAAAACTATTGTTTTTTTATTATCTTCCATAATTGTACCTTCTACTTTTTAATTTTATGATTGTTGCCATAATGCCTTTATACTACAATTATATATGATATTACAAAAACATGGAAAAGGGAAAATTATGATAAAAAAAGTGGGACGTTCAGCATGTACATCAATTTTAATTGGTAAAAAAGCAACAATAGATCAAAGTATTATTATTGGTCGCAATGAAGACTGCAAGACTGCTTGGCCAAAACATTTAGCATTTAACCAACATCAAGTTAAAATCAATAATATTTTTAAATCAAAGGCTAATAAATTTACAATTGATTTGCCTAGCGAAATTTTTTCATATTCATCTACTCCTGAATGGACAGATCAATATGGTCTCTTTGAAGAAGATGGATTTAATGAATATCATGTAGCAATGAGTGCAACAGAAAGTGCCTATGCCAATGAACGTGTACTAGCTTGTGATCCTTTTAATGAAGAAACAGGTATTCTGGAAGAAGCTATGATTACTGTTGTTCTTCCATATATTAAAACAGCACGTGATGGTATTAAACGATTAGGTAACATAGTAGAAACTCATGGTGCAGCAGAAGCCAATGGTATTTTATTTGCTGACAAAAATGAAGCATGGTATATGGAAATTGGTTCTGGTCACCACTGGGTAGCTCAAAGAATACCTGATGATTCGTATGCTGTCGTAGCTAATCAATTATCTATCCAAATCATTGACTTTAATGATTCAGATAATTTTATGTATTCCAACAATATCAACCAATTTGTTATTGATCATAATTTATGGCCACAAGATAAACCCTTTGACTTTAGGCGTATCTTTGGAACGCATGATGATTCTGATTTAACCTACAATACCCCACGTGTTTGGATAGGTCAGAAAATTTTAACACCATCGGTAAGCAACCAGCCTCAAAGTTTTGAATTGCCTTTTATTCAAAAACCTGATCATCCTATTTCTATTGAAGATGCCCAAAGAGTCTTAAGTGATCATTATAACGGCACACCGTATGACTTAACGAAGGCAAAGAATGTCAATAATTCCACTTTTAGACCTATTAGTATAGCAACTACACAAGAATCTCATTTATTACAATTAAAAGATCAGAATATGACACAATGGCTTGCTTTAGGTATTGCATCACAAAGTGTATATATTCCTTTTTATCCTCAAGGTACTATTGTTCCCAACTTATTTAAATATGGCAAAAAAGAATACTCTGCCAACTCAGCATATTGGGTATTTAAATTAGCTGGAACTCTTGTAGACAGAAATTGGGCTAAATATTCACCATATTTGATTAATACACAAAAAGAAGTTCGCTATACTCTGAAAAAAATTAGATATCAATATGATCAAAAGTTGGTTAACGAAACTCAACAAAATAAAGTTATAGATATAGTTAATCAGGCTAATAAAGAAATGGCCCAAGTAGCAATTAAAGCTTTTAAAAAATTGATTTCGCAACTAATTACCTTACAAACAGCTGACTCTCCTTTAAGTTTCAAAATTGATCCTAATTTATAATATTTATTAGATAAGGAGACAAAATGTCTAATTTCGTTTTTAAAACTAATTCTATAAATAATCTTGAGTCATATTATGATGCTATCGTAATTGGATCAGGAGGTGCAGGACTTAGTGCTGCTATTCAAGCTCATGAACTTGGATTAAAAGTTGCAATACTCGAGAAAAACAATAAACTGGGAGGAAATACTGCCAGAGCATCCTCGGGAATGAATGCTGCTGAAACTAATATTCAATATCAGCAAGGAATTATTGACAGCATGACCAAGTTTTATCAAGAAACATTACAAGGTGGCGGTCAACTTAATGATCCAGATATGCTACATTTTTTTGTAGAACATGCTCCCCTAGCTATTGCATGGTTAAAAGACCACAATATTCTATTAAATGAACTCACCATAACTGGTGGTATGACGATTAAACGTACACATCGGCCTGCTTCTAAAGAACCCATTGGCAATTTTTTAATTACCAATCTTCTAAAAGAAATTACAAAGCAACATATAAGTGTCTTTAACAACGCCAAAGTCGTTGAGTTAATACACAAGGACCAAGATTTTGCTATTAAATTGGAAAATGGACAGCTTATTTCGGCTAAAGTCGTTATCTTAGCAACTGGTGGCTTTGGTGCATCAAAAGAAATAATCAAAAAATATCGACCAGATTTATTATCATATAAAACAACAAATCAAGATGGGACTACCGGTGATGGCCTCAAATTAGCTACTAAAATAGGTGCTCAACTTATCCAGATGAACTTTATACAGGTTCATCCAACTGCTCAAACAGATAATAAACACACATATTTGATAGGTGAAGCAGTACGTGGCGAAGGAGCTATTTTAATTAATCAAGCAGCCGCTAGGTTTGTAAATGAACTCGATACCAGAAAAATCGTAGCAAATGCCATCACAAATTTACATGAAGACGGAGCTTGGCTAATCTTAGATCAGGAAATTCGTAATCATGTCAAAGCACTTGAATTTTATGATGCAGTAGGTTTAGTCAAAACAGGACAAACAATATCTGAATTAGCCAATGCTATCTCTATTAGTCCTCAAGCATTAATAAAGACCATCCAGCGTTGGAATCAAGCTATCGCCCAAAATAATGATGTCGATTATCATCGAACGACAGGGTTGGAACGTCCTATTGCTACTGCACCCTACTTTGCTATTCACGTCCATCCTGCTATTCATTATACTATGGGCGGAATTCATATTGACCAACATGCTAGAGTACTAGATATATCTGGTAATATTATTAAGGGCTTTTATGCTGCAGGAGAAGTAACAGGTGGCTTACATGGAAATAATCGAATAGGCGGTAACTCAATTACTGAAACTATCGTTTTTGGAAGAGAAGCAGCGATCCAAGCCGCAAAATATATTCTTAGTAAATAATTTTTTTAATTTAAAATACCAAAAAAGCCTCTTGCTTTTAAAGCAAGAGGCTTTTCACGCATAAAACAAATTAAATCATTAACCTTTATCTGATCCAGCAGTAATTCCACTAACATAGAATTTTTGCATAATCATAAATAAGATCGTAATAGGAATAGCAATTATTACACATCCAGCAATAAACTGGGCAAAGTTAGAAGTGGATGCACCTTTAGATGATGTAAGCATATTATACAATCCATACGCAATCGTGTAATTCTTGGAATTACCTGAAGTTGATAAGATAATTCCTGAGAAAATAAAGTCAACCCACGGTGCCATAAATGTAGTTAATGCTGTATAAACAATCATAGGCTTAGAAAGTGGCAATCCAATGTGAATAAACACTTGCCAAGCGGTAGCACCATCAATTTCAGCGGCCTCATCAATAGCACGCGGCATTGTATCGAAGAATCCTTTGGCGATGTAGAATCCCAATCCTGATCCTCCAACATAAACAAGCAACAAACCTACTAAATTCAACATGTTTAATGCTTTCAAAATATAGTACAATGCGATCATTGACATAAAGCCAGGGAACATTCCTAATACTAATGCAATTTGCAAGAATGGCTTTCTGAATCCAAAACGTAATCTTGACAAAACATATGCTACCGAAATGGTAATAAATGTAGACAAGATGGCAGAGGCAATGGCTACCAATAACGTATTAATAATCCAGTTAACTATAGGATATTGATTATTAGTAAAGATACCAATGTAGTTATCCAATGTGAATTTTTCAGGCCAGAACTCTGATACAAATCCTGTATTGTTGAATGAAAAACTGGCTAAAATAATCCAAACGATTGGTAAAATCCAAAGAATAGCTAAAAATCCTAAGAGCAAGTAACGCAAAGCTAATGATAATCTTCTTTGTGCAGAATATGATTTCATTTTTTTAGACATTATCTTTAGCCCTCCTTAAATGCATTAGTGTGACGATATGCAATCAATGATACTGTAGCACTAATAATAAAGATCAAAATACCTAAAACGGCTGAAGCGTTATACCTTTGTTGCTGACCGAAAACTAACTTGTAAAGCCAAGTTACCAATAAGTCAGTCGACCCAGCACCATTATAGTTGTTATTAAATGGTTTACCACCAGTCAATAAGAAAATAACATTGAAGTTGTTAATATTACCTATAAACTGTTGAATTAAAGCTGGAGACATAACAAACAAAATTTGAGGGAACGTAATGTATCTGAAAATTTGTACAGCTGAAGCACCATCAATCTTAGCTGCTTCAATTTGATCTTGTGGCAAGTTTTGAATAATAGCAGTAGATGTTAGCATAGATACTGGCACACCTATCCACATATTGACAACAATAACAGTTATTCTAGCTACCAATGGCGATGCTTGATCGTCGATAAAGTGAATAGCATGAATACCTACCATTTTCAGCAAGGAATTCAACGGACCTTGTAAGTCCAAGAATTGTGCCATCATCAATAACGAAACGAACTGTGGTACCGCAAATGTTATAACGAATATTGTACGCCAAAAGTTCTTATGCTTGATTCCCTTCGACTCTATTAACAAAGCTAATAACACACCGAAGAAGAATGTAGTAACAGTAGCAGCAACAGCCCATATCAATGTCCATCCTAAAACTGGGAAGAACGTTCCAGCCAAATCACCACTAAGAACACTACCAAATGCACTAAATGCCGTCCATGAAAATCCTATAGAATGATGCGAATCATAATTAGTAAATGCCATGGAAATCATGAAGATAGTCGGCAAAACTGTAAACAATAAAATACCTAAAATTGGAAGAAACATCAAAGTCGAATGTAATCTAGTATTTAACAAAGATGCCAATTCTTCCATATTAGTCGGAATATGCTTGTGATCCCGATCTAATACGTACAAATTACGATTAGACTTTAAATTTACATAATATAAATAAATAAATCCAATAGTAAGTAAGATAGCAAGGATACCAAATAAAAGTATCAAAACTGAATTATCTGGCTGCTTGGTGAGATAAATTCCTTGTGCCTTATCAAAAACGACTTGCTTTTTCTTTATTTTTCCCAAGTTACTTAGCATACTTAATGCACTAATACCACTTAATACTAGCCATACAAAGTACACGATCTCAGTAACTAAGAATGAAAGCCCTTTAACCCATTGTTTGTGTTTTAGAGCATTTACACCCATTAAGAAAAATGACAATTTCGTAGCTATATCACCCTTAGCAAATGTCTCACCAAACGTTGCCTCAGGAGCTACATGCTTTTTCTTAAACATATTATCAACCTTTGCTTATGCGTTTTGTTAAATTAATAACAAATAATACTTATCAACTTAAATTAATTTTTCTTTGAAATTTTTGCTGCAAATTTATCAAGTTGTGCTTTGAATTGGTCAGCTTTAATCTTACCATCGTATGCACCACTGATAAGAGGACTAGCACCATCCCAGAAGATTGCCATTTGTGATAACTTAGGCATTAATACTGATTGTTTCTTAGCCATTGCAATAACAGCTTTAGCAACGTCATCATTCTTAATTTCATCACTTGCTTGAGCAGCTTTATTTACAGGAATTTGGCCTGCTTCTTTGTGTGCTACTAATTGTGCAGCTTTATTAGTAATGAAGGCAGCTAACAATGTTGCGTTCTTTGCGTTTGAAGTATGTGAGTTAACAGCAAATCCTTCAATACCTAAAAATGCTTGCATTGGAGCGTCTTTACCAGCAACATTAATCTTTGGATATACTGTTACTGCAAAGTTCTTACCTAAAATCTTCTTAATGTTTGCTGCGTTCCAAGGACCATCTAAGATAGCTTGTGCTTTATCTTTCTTCAATTGGTTCAATCCGTTAGAAGTTTGCATTACACCCTTGTTACCTTTTTGTTCTGCAAACCATTTCAATGCTGCAACACCATTTTCAGATGCAACTGTACTTCCCTTAGGATCTTCACCATTAGCACCGAATAACTTGTTACCTGCAGTAAAGAATACTGGGAACATAGTATATGCATTAGTAAAGTCTGTAGCAACTACACCTTTAGAAGTTAAAGTCTTCCAGTCTTTAACATCAGATGCGGATAATTTAGACTTGTTGTAGTAAAGTGTTTGTGCTTGTTCTGCAAATGGATATGCGTAAACCTTACCCTTCCATTCAACACCTTTGTAAGCTTCTGGAACATTGTCAGCTTTAATTTGCTTTACTGCATCTGGAGAAAGTGGGTTAATATAACCTGATTCTGCCATTTGGCCTAATTGGTCGTTTGGAACTTCAAAAACATCAGCTGCTTTTGCAGGGTCTTTACCAACATCAGTCTTAGCTTGTGCTGATCCATTAGGGCTTTGAGTAACTCTAACTTTAATTTTTGGATACTTCTTATTAAATTCTTTAACAATCTTCTTGTAGTAACCAACTTGTTGAGTATCTACCCACAAAGTTAAAGGTTTACTACTCTCAGCTGACTTATCAGCATCTTTTTTACTACCACATGCAGCCAATGAAACAGCTGCTAAAGCAACAACACTACTTACACCTAATTTTTTCAACAAACTCATAATATATTTCCTCCTAGTTTTCAACTAGACAAAGAATAGATAGATATTTTTTTTGCAACGACGTTCTTCTACATCGTTGCAAGTATTAGCATAAAAACAACGATTAACGAATAGCTTTTTGAGTATCTTTATCAAAGAAATGTGCTTTATTTACATCAAAGCCCATCTTAACTTTATCACCAGGTTTATGATAATCACGTGCATTAACATTAGCAACGAACTCCGTACCATTAACCTTTTGGTAAAGTTGGATAGTAGCACCCAAAAGCTCTGAAACAACAACTTCTGAATCAATCACAGCGTGAGGCCAAGTTTCAAGGAAAGCTTCCTCTGAGTGAATATCTTCTGGACGAATACCAAATACAAGATCTTTATCAGCATAGCCTTTAGATTCCAACATGCTTGCCTTACCAGCAGGAACTTCAATATTAAGTCCCTTTCCGTCTGAAATATATCCATCCTTATAATGGACATTAAAGAAGTTCATTTGAGGTGAACCAATAAATCCAGCAACGAACATATTCACTGGTTTATTATACACTTCTAATGGAGTTCCTATTTGCTGAACTTCACCTACTGACATAACAACAACTCTATCTGCTAAAGTCATGGCTTCTGTTTGGTCGTGAGTAACATAAATAGTAGTTGTACCTAATCTTTGATGTAACTTAGCAATTTCAGCACGCATAGTAACACGCAACTTAGCATCCAAGTTGGATAAAGGCTCATCCATCAAGAAGATAGGTGCATCACGCACAATAGCACGTCCTAGAGCTACACGCTGTCTTTGACCACCAGACAATTCAGATGGACGCTTTGTTAGATAGTCTTCCAAGCCCAAAATCTTAGCAGCATGTTTCACACGCTTATCAATTTCTTCCTTGGCATAGTGCTTTAATTTTAAACTAAATGACATATTATCATAAATTGTCATATGTGGATACAAAGCATAGTTTTGGAAAACCATAGCAATGTTTCGATCCTTAGGAGCAGTATCATTCATCACTTGGTGATCAATTTCAAATGTTCCTTCTGATATATCTTCAAGCCCAGCAATCATTCTCAACGTAGTTGATTTACCACAACCTGAAGGGCCAACGAATACAATAAATTCCTTATCCTTAATATGCAAGTCGAAGTCATTAACAGAATATCTGTCATTGCCTTCATACTTCTTGTAGATATGGTTTAAATCAACTTCAACCATTTGCCCTTACCTGCTTTCTCTATTTTTGATCAAATGCGGCTTCGATCTCCTCTAACCGCAATTTACCAGTATCAGAAACTATGTAATCTGCAGCCGCCATGACCTTTTTATCACCTATACCAACGGCAAATTGACCTGCCGCTTTAATAGATGCAACACCTGCTGCAGCATCTTCAAAACTAATAACCTCGTCAGATTCTAATCCCAAAAGTTCCTGTGCCTTTTGGTATATTTCAGGATCTGGCTTACCTTTGTGCAATGTACTTGGATCTACAATTGCATCAAACTTATCCATAATATTTAATTGATTTAAAATTGTTGGAGCATTTTTTGAAGCAGAAGCAATTGCCAATTTCAAACCTTGTTTTTTAGCATCTGTCAACAACTGCTCAATTCCTGGCAAGATATCACTAGCTGTCATAGCTTTTATAGATTCAACATATAAACTATTTTTTTCAGCAGCAAATTCTTCCTTTTGGGCTGCTGTATATTTATCTTCTTGATGTCCAAACTTAAGAATAAGATTAAGTGAATCCATTCGTGACAAACCCCTTAAGCCATCACCCGCCTTAGCATCTAAATGGATACCTAACTTTTCTGCTAATTGACTCCAGGCTGCTAAATGATACCTAGCTGAATCTGTCAACACACCATCTAAATCAAAAATTAAGCCTTTAAGCATTGGGTTTCGCCTTCCTTAAGTTGTACTTTATCACCTTTTACAATAATTTCAAGATCTGCACCTTTAAGAAGTGATACCTTAATTTCTTTATGATCAGCATAAACTTCGATCAATCTGCCACGATAATTTAATTTGAAACTATAATGATTCCATTTATCAGGAACAAATGGATTGAACTTCAAATGATCTGCATCATAACGCATGCCTGCAAAGCCTTGAACAATAGCTAACCAAGAACCACTCATTGAAGTGATGTGCAATCCATCAACTGTATCATTGTTGTAGTTGTCCAAATCTAATCGAGCAGTTCTTTCATATAATTCAACAGCTTTTTCTTTCTTACCCAATTCAGCTGCCAAAATGGAGTGAATACATGGTGATAATGAACTCTCATGCACAGTCATTGGCTCGTAGAAATCAAAGTTCTTCTCTTTTTGTTCCATTGTATAATGGTCATTCAAGAAGTAAATACCTTGTAATACATCAGCTTGCTTTATGAATGGTGATCTCAAAATCTTGTCCCATGACCAGTTTTGGTTAATTGGACGCTGATCTTCAATTTCACTAACTGGTCTCAAATCTTTATCAAGGAAAGTATCGTGTTGAACAAAAATACCTAATTCCTTATCTTCAGGAAGGTACATATTATCAACAATATCTTGCCACTTAGCTTTTTCTTCATCAGTAACAGCTACACGCTTTTGTGCTTCGGCAGTTGCCTTAGGAAGTCTTTCCAAAGTATAACCAATCAACCATCTAGCCATAGTATTGGTGAACCAGTTATTATTAACATTGTTTTCGTACTCGTTAGGTCCAGTTACACCATGGATCATGTATTTACCCTTACGTTTAGAGAAGTGAACACGATCTGCCCAAAATCTTGCAGTACCTACTAATACATCCATACCTTCGTCTTTGACATAACTATCATCACCTGTGTAATTAGTATATTGATAAATAGCAAAAGGTATATCCGCATTACGGTGAATTTCTTCAAAGGTAATTTCCCACTCATTATGACATTCAATACCGTTAAATGTCACCATTGGGAATAAAGCACCCTTCAAGCCTTGTTGTTTAGCATTATGATA
Organism: Lactobacillus iners DSM 13335; assembly: GCF_000160875.1. Lineage (GTDB taxonomy): Bacteria > Bacillota > Bacilli > Lactobacillales > Lactobacillaceae > Lactobacillus > Lactobacillus iners. Next base: position 22,658 of record NZ_GG700809.1, on the reverse strand, counting down.
TGCTCCTGGCAATTGCTCATGACGATACTCTAGCAATGCCTTAGTAACTTCTGGCTTAGTAACAGCCAAATACATTGGGACGATATATGCTTCAGTATCCCAATAAGTTGCACCACCATATTTCTCACCAGTGAACCCTTTTGGTCCAACGTTAAGACGACGATCTTCGCCATAGTATGTCATAAACAATTGAAGAATATTAAAGCGAATACCTTGTTGTGCAGCTTCATCACCTGCAATAACAATATCACTTTGTTCCCAGCGTTTTTCCCAAATAGCAGTATGATCAGCTAAGTTATCAACAAAACTTTCAGATTGAACAGCATCTAACAAGTCTGTAGCTTTTTTAGCTTGCTCAGCTGGTTCAACATCACGACTAGTTACAACAACAACATCTTTTTCTAATTCGTAGGTGTCGTTTTCATTTAATTCAACTTCAACTGTTTCGGAAAGCACACCAGTAGTTGTAGTAACTTTGCCTTCGATTTTTTCACCATTTGCTTTTAAGCCTTGTTTTAACAAAACTGTAAATTGAGGAACACCTTCATATGGATTTGGCTTAGTAATAACTTGAACTGTTCTACCTTCACCATCTTCACCCAAAGGTTGCCAAAAATGTTCATCATAGTTACTATCTTCATTAACTACGTTACTATCGATCTTGGCATTAAATTTAATTTTTGCACTACCTTCTAAAACAGTAGCCTTGATATCAATTAATGCAGCTTCTTTGATTTTATTACTCAAGAAACGATTAAATTCAAACTTAACTTTAACGTCTTTGCCTTCATAAACATAGCTTCTAGTTAATAAACCTTGATGCATGTCTAATGATAAATAGAAATCTGAAAACTTAGACTTAGCTAAATCAACTCTTTCACCATTAACTGTAATTTCAACATTAATAAAGCTAGGTGCATTAAGTGATTTACCAAAATACTCAGGGTAGCCATTCTTCCACCAGCCAACCCTAGTTTTGTCAGGGAACCAAACACCTGCAAGATAAGTTCCTTGCAACCCATCTGCAGAATATCCTTCTTCAAAGTTACCACGTATACCCATATAGTCATTACCAATGGCAGTCATGGATTCTTGAAGACGTTTGTCTTCAGGATTAAATATATGTGATGTTACCTTCCAAGGATCTACTTCAAAAATACGTTTCATTAATTTGTCTTCTCCTCCAGCTATTAACTGGCTTAATCTCTATAAGTCTATTATTATGTTTTTGAAAACGCTTTACAATACCATCTTTGATGTTACCGTTATCAAAATTAATTATACCCAATAACAAAGCCATGAGGCTCTAATATATCATTAGCAAAATTCTGGCTAAGAACCGCTTTCATCTTACAACTTACTGGTTTATCAGTTGTATTAAAGTATCCTAAAATTGACTGTCCTGATTCTGTACGCTTAATTCTAATTAAACCATCCTCAGTAACTCTCATTCTAGTGTTACCTTTTCCTAAAATGCGGGCATTTTGGAGCCTAAATTTAACAAGTCCTGCTATTTTTTGCCAAAATTCATCGCCCTTATGGCTCCAATCCATCGGTTTACGACAGTCTGGATCTGGTCCACCAGTCATACCCATTTCTGTTCCATAATAAATACATGGGCTACCAGTTTGCATAAAAGTAAAGGCAATCGTTTGATAGACAAGCTTTTTATCTCCATTAGCCATCGTTAATATACGTGGTGTATCATGCGAATCCAAAGTATTTAACATAACTTGGTTTGTTTGGGCACGATATAACATTAATTGATCACTAAGCAATTCAACCATTTGATGTGATGTCTTGGTGCCTAATAAAAAGTGATCTTCAATTTGTTGAGTAAAAGGATAATTCATTGTTGAGGAAAATTGATCACCATCAAGCCAAGATTGTGCTGAATGCCAAATCTCACCAACAATATAAAAGTCCTTCTTCAAACTATCAACCTTAGATCTAAATAACCTCCAAAAGTTATGATCAACTTCAGGTGCTACATCCAAACGCCAAGCGTCAATATCAAATTGTTTAATCCAATAACTTGCAATATCTAGAAGATAATTTTGAACCTCAACATTAGCCGTATTCCATTTAGGCATATGTGGTTCCCAAGCAAAAGTATCATAAGGTGGTTCACCTTGTCCTTTAGTAGGATCATGATATGGTTCAACTGGGAAATAATTAATGTGGAACCAATCGGCATATTTTGATTTAGAACCATTTTTAATCACATCATGCCATTGTGGTGAATTAACCCCTATATGATTAAATACTGCATCGAGCATCACCTTCATGCCACGCTTATGAGCCTCTTGGACCAATTGCCTAAACAATCCCTTATCACCAAAATCTGGATCGACTTCTTTGTAATCGATCGTATCATATTTATGATTAGAACTTGCTTTAAAAATTGGACAGAAATATAGTCCATTAACACCCAATTCACGCAAATCATCTAAATGATTAATTACACCTTGTAAATCACCACCATAAAAATCTTCGCGTCCAGGATGAGTTTGTGGATCCCAATCTTTTACATTTGGACGATCATTAGATTTATTACCGTTAGAAAAACGTTCTGGGAAAATTTGATACCAAACAGTACCTTTAACCCATTCTGGTGTTTTAACCATATCTATTTCATGAAAGTATGGCAAACGATAATAATTCTGAGTTTTATTCAATCCTTCTTTACATGCGGTTCTAAACCCTCTATCAGTTAAGAAGATTTTTCTACCAGATGTATCCTGAATCTCAAATAAATATTGAATTCGATGATATTTGGCGGTTAAAGTTACCCCCCAGTGATCATGAACTTGTCCCTTACTAATTAAGTGCATCTTTTTAATATGATAATGAAAAATATATTTACCTTCTTTATCAGGCATGAACATATATGGATCATTATAAAATACTGTAACTTTAGCAATATCATTTTTAGCAGTATGCAACCTAATACGTAAATGATCTTTATCATACAAAAAGGCATCTTCACTATCAGGACGATGACTTATAGCTGATAATTGCATTATAATATTCCATCCTATTTTTTAATTAATACAACACCAGATCCTGGAGCTAATGTTAATTGATTGTTAACCAGCTCACAGGTACCGGTTTTGAGCTTGATATCATAGTTTCCAATAGGAAGCTCGATCATCTCTTTTTTTGAGCTCAAAGAGACTGCCACAATGCCTACTTCATCTTCCAAATCTCTTTCATATACATAAGTATACCTATTAGTATCAAAAAGATAGTAAGTACCATTAGTAAATAAATCAGTCTTCTTTAAGTCAATTAATTGACGATAAAAATTTAATACACTATTGTTATCATTTTCTTCGCCAGCAACATTATCGGCATTGGCTGGTACCCCGACATTCCATGGCTCACCCGTTGTAAACCCGGAATTATCACTATCATCCCATGGCATAACATTTCTAGCTGCGAGTTTATGCATCTTACTTACCATTTCAAGAGCTTGTTCTTTAGTCTTCCCTGCTTTAATTGCCGAAGCTAAAAACTCATCAACAGTTATATCATTAAATGGTTCTGCTGTATCGAAATGTAAGTTTTTAAGACCTAACTCCTCACCATAATAAATTACTGGTATACCTCTTTGCAAGTACATCAACATTGCTAAGCCCTTAACTTGCTGTTCATCTTTGGCAAATCGAGTAGCAACACGTGACATATCATGGTTATTCCAATACAGTGTTGGTAACGAAACATTACTCAATGTTTGTTGCCATACTACCTGATTTTGCTTAAACGCAGGAATATCCAAATCACGTGGCTGGTACCTAGTAGAAAAGCTTTCATCAAGTTTTGTCAAATTTTCAGTAAAATATCTGAAAGTAATCACAGTATCCATTAGCTCATTGCGAGGCAAAGTATAATCTACTGCCAAATTAACATTAGCACTGGCAGCTTCACCTAATAATAAGGTATCTGGATAATCAGCTTTAATTTGTTTACAAAATGGGCGTAACCACTTTTGCACTTGTGATAAATTAGCAAAAAATGGTTCAGCAACAATTGGCTGATCATCATCACTATCAGTAGGATAATTTTGACGTAAATCTGCTTTGCCAATGTGAATAAAAGCGTCTATTCGTAATCCGTCGATGCCTTTTTTGAGCCAAAACTCTGCTACATCTAACATAGCATGTCTAACTTCAGGATTTTTCCAATTGAGATCAGGCATTTTTTTATCAAACAAGTGAAAATAATATTCATCTGTTCCAGCAGGATCTTTCTCCCAAACACTGCCGCCAAAAAAGCTACCCCAATTATTAGGTTCCTTACCATCCTTGCCCTTAGCAAAAATATAGTAATCACGATAAATGCTATCTTTATTATGGATTGCATCTTGAAACCAAGGATGTTGATATGAAGTATGATTTAAAACAAAATCCATTATCACACGAATACCTGCATCATGTAATTCTGATAACAGATTCTCCATATCCTCCATAGTACCCATACTTGGGTCAATTGCATAATAATTAGACACATCATATCCATTGTCTACTTGCGGCGAAACAAACACTGGATTTAACCACACAGCGTTTATACCTAAACTCTTTAAATAGGGAATTCTTTGGCGAATACCATTTAAATCACCAATCCCATCACCATTACTGTCTTGAAATGATTTGGGATATATTTGATAAATAATTGCTCGATCATACCAATTAGCCATGATTATCTCCTTTCTTTTACTAATATCAATTTAACAAGAGTTATCACGTAAATATAGCCCCAATTAATATGTTACCGCTATCAAAAAAGAATATAAACTTATTTTTAAAAATATAATTCAAACAAAAAACCTGTTTTTTTGAAAACAGGTTTTTAATAAATGTGTTAATTTCTTGTTGTATCTCGTTTTATTAATGTAGGTTCTATCAGTAATTCACCTTGTTGAGCACCTGATTGTGATATTTTTTGCAATAACATGTCAGATAATAACTCACCTAATTTTATAATAGGTTGCTTTACTGTCGTCAATTTTGGATGTGAAACTTGATCTAAAAAAATACCATCAAAACCGATTACTCCAAAATCTTTGGGTATTTCGCCACCTTTAGCTATGATAGCTCTCACAACACCAGTAGCTAATCTATCACTAGCACATATAAAGCAAGTATTATGTGCAAATTCCTTCCAATGTTCATCAATAAAATGCTGTGCACTATGACTATGATTAGGTAATCTAAAAATTTTAGGAACTTTATTATGACTTTGCAAAGTGTTGATATAACCAGCCTCTCTGGAATATTCGAACGCTTCTTTTTCATTGATACCTATAAAAATAATTGACTGATAATTTTTATTCAATGCATATTGAGTAGCTATCTGCTCTCCTATTTTATTATCTGTATCCACATAGTCATACCCGTAGCGATTCTCACCAAAGAGTACAAATGGTTTATCTAATTTATCTAGCCATTCAGAATCACTGGAACGAGCACCTGTAATAATATAGCCATCAGCATTGCCTTTAGTAATTTCATCAACACTAGTTAGCAATTGCAACGCATATTGATGACGATTTAATCCTTGTGTAATACCAAACAAAAGATTCATATAATATGGTTCTGTAGTATCTATATTTTCTAAAATTATAAACTTAACTACATTTGTACGATTTTTAGCTAAGGCACGTGCAGCTGAATTGGGACTATAGTGTAAAGTTTTCATTGCTTTTTCCACTAAAGATCTTAATTCTTTAGTTACTTGCTCTGGGTGATTAATAACACGAGAAACTGTCATTTTTGAAACATTTGCTTCTTTTGCAACATCAGACAATGTGACCACAATTACCTCCTAAAAATACAATAAATCTATATTTTTATTCTAACGTATGTTATCAACAATTACCATTTAAATACAAGTCAGTTACTGAATAAATCACACTGTCAATTTATTGCGAAACTCACTTAAATCTGCTTTGCTAAAATTTAAAACTTTTAAAAAGTAATTATCAAATCCGCCGAATCCCTGATTAATAGTTTGAATAATTGTCTGAATAGATAGTGCATCAACTCCATTTAAGTTCATCCGCTCAATGATATTTTGTAAATCATCATCTGTAGGTAAAGTATGCTTAATTGAAAAAAGATATAATTCATTACTTAATAAATAATCAGCAATAATATCTTCTTCCTTAACGCCCAATCCTAGCAAAATAACCGCAGCTACTAATCCAGTGCGATCCTTTCCTGCAGTACAATGAAAAACAAGAGCATCGTTTTCATCAAGCGACAATATCTCTTGAAATACCCGCTTTAAAGCCATCTGACCAGTTTTATCCAACAATATTTTTTGATACCGTCGTCCTACAATACCCTGTGGAACTGGAAGACTATTAATTAAATTATTGACAGTTTCTGTAGTTATTTGATTTTCATAAGTAATATCTTCTTCATTATAAATATGGCAATCATAATGAGCTACACCATCCCATAATCTATCCCGCCAATATGATTGCTCATAACTAGTACGCAGATCACAATCAGTAACTATGTGTTTTTGAGCTAAAATTTCCATATCTTGCATTGTTAAATTATCTAATCTATCAGAACGATATATTTTTTTCCAACAAACTGATCGACCATTAGCTGTTACATAACCACCTAGATCTCTAAAATTCACAGCTCCATCCAAGATGATAAGTCTATCATTCATACAAAATAATCCTCCTCTTTTTAATAATATATTAATATTTAAAAACATGCTATTTTGGATGCATTCATAAATATGTTTATTACATATAATTTTATAACACTTAGTAGATTTTTATAGTAATATTATTTACAATAATATTATTATATTTACAAAGAAGGCATATAATTATGAATAAAAGTTCAATCAAAATTGCTTATTTATATGAAGATCTGATGAATACTTATGGTGACTCAGGCGATGTTAAAATTATAAAATTTTTATTAAAAAAAGCCGGCTATGAAACTGAAGTAGACAATGTATCATTAGGCACTAATTTTGATGCTTCAAAATATGATTTTGTCTTTTTTGGTGGTGGGCAAGATTTAGAACAAACGATAGTTGCTAAAGATTTACCACGACACAAACAAACCTTACAAAAATATATTGAATCTGGCAATCCTATGTTGTGCATCTGTGGCGGATATCAATTATTAGGCTCTTATTATAAAACTAATGCTGGTATCACCATTAAAGGCTTAGATATCGTTCCAATACATACAGTTTTTAAAGCTGACAAAAGAATGATCGGCGATACACATTACATAACACAATGGGGTGAGGTTAGAGCTTTTGAAAATCATTCCGGACAAACATACTTTGATAATGATAAGTTAAAACCTTTAGGGAAAATGATCGAAGGATATGGCAATAATCCCCAAGATGGTGTTGAAGGTATGAGATATAAAAATCTTATTGGATCTTATTCTCATGGTCCCCTACTCAAAAATGAAAATATTGCCAATGCATTAGTTGATAAAATTATTACACGATATCATAGGAGGACAGAGCATGCCCTATAATTTATTAAGAAAAGAAAACCTAAGCCGGTATATCAATACAGACAAACATTTCGTTAAAACTATAGGGGCTTTTGAACTACTGACGTTAGGTATTGGCTCTGTAATTGGCACTGGAATTTTTATCCTACCTGGAACTGTAGCCGCAACAAAAGCAGGCCCAGCTGTCACTATATCCTTTATTATTGCGGCCTTCGTTTGTGCTTTATGCAGCATGTGCTACGCTGAATTATCAGCTAGCATCCCTATTGCAGGTAGTGCATATTCCTACGGTAACATATTATATGGCGAATTTATTGGTTGGATCTTAGGATGGGCTTTAATATTAGAATATATGCTATCAGTAGCTGCAGTATCTACAGGATGGGCTTCTTACTGCAACTCCTTATTGAGTAGTTTTAACTGGCAACTACCTCATTTTCTTTCCGGTCCCTTTAATCCAGCACAAGGAACATATGTTAATTTATTAGCAATTTTAAGCGTAATTTTCATTGCAGCCTTGTTATCGAAAGGTATGAAATCATCTCTAAAATTTAATAATATAGCAGTTCTGCTAAAAATCGGAATTATTTGCATTTTTATCATAGTGGGACTTTTTTATATCAAGCCTAAAAATTATACACCATACTTTCCTTTCCATTTTTCCGGTATATTTAAAGGAGCAACTACAGTTTTCTTTGCTTTTTTGGGCTTTGACGTTATATCTGCATCAGCAGCAGAAGTTAAAAAGCCAGAAAAAAATATGCCTATAGGCATTATAGGTACTTTAATTATCGCAGTTCTATTATATATAGGAGTTTCTATCGTATTAACTGGTATGATTTCATACAACAAGTTGGACGTAGCCAATCCTGTAGCTTTTGCACTCAAATCTGTGAACCAAGGTTGGATAGCCGATTGTTTATCAATAGGTGCAATAATAGGAATGAGTACTATGATGCTATCTATGATATATTCCAGTTCACGTTTAATTTATTCTATTGGACGTGATGGATTATTGCCAAACTTTTTAGGAAAAATCAATACAGTAGGATTACCCAAAAACGCCTTGATAGTTGTAACTATTATTATTGCCTTGATGGGTGGTCTGTTTTCACTAGATGAACTCACTAGCCTAGTTTCCATAGGAACTTTGTTAGCTTTCACATTTGTTTCGTTTGGTGTTATTTTAATTAGAAGAAGAACCGATATACCATCAGGTACTTTTAAAGTACCTCTTTATCCTTTTATTCCTTTACTTTCTGGCATATGTTGCATTGGTATGATGACTTTCTTATCAAAAAGAACATTTATGTTTGCAGGCATATGGTTTAGCATTGGCATTCTTATCTACCTATTGTATGGTTACAAGCACAGTAAAATTAATCAAATCAAATAACTGAACAAATTTTTCAAAAGAGAAATAACTAATGCATAAGTTACTTCTCTTTTTGTTAGTTTAAAAAATAAAAATACAACTATTCTTACTGTACTTTTTTCAAACATAAGTTATAATCAAAAATAAGATTTGTTATTTTAATCATTATTCTATCTAAAAATTAATCAAGCATTTAATTAACAAGATGAAAGGAGTACTACCGTGAAAATCAAGATAAATAAATTAGTTACCTTATTAAGTATTGCATCAACAGGTTTGATGCTTTCAGCAGGTCACAATTTGACATTAACTCACAAAGCTAATGCAACTGAGATTTCTGCTACAAAAGATATAAGAACACAAACACTCGGAATAAAAAACTATAAGTTAGAAAGTCTAGATTTTATTTCAGGAAATCAAGCAATCATAGAACTGAATAACAATCATGCTAATTTGAACCCTAATGATTGGCAAGAACATAAAATAGTTTATAAACGTATAGATCAATTTAATAGAGCAACTGGTGCCAAAACTGCCTTTTTATCTAAATCAAATATAGATTCATTATCTAAAGGCAGAGTTAAACAATATATTAACCCTTCAGGTTGGCATCCCAATCTACCTGATCAAAAAATTTATAATCGTGGACACTTTATAGCTTATTCATTATCTAAAGGAATGGATAAAATGGGAAAATATAGCCCTAATCTCCAAAGAGGTGATCAAAACAATAGAAAAAATCTTTTCACACAAACTGATTTTTCAAATAAAGCATTACAAACTATATTCGAAGATAAGGTTAGAACCGCACTCATGCAAGATAAAAAAGTAATATATCAAGCAAAACCTATTTTTCGCGGTAGTGAATTGATGGCTCGAGGTGTTCATTTACAGGCTATCTCAACAGATAAATCCCTAAATTTTAATGTCTATATTTTTAATGTCCAACCTGGGTACAAGTTTGACTATCAAACAGGCAGAGTAGCAGCAGACAAAGATATGTATGTTTCGTTTAATAATCAAAAATTCAATAATTTTGATTATTATCATGCAAAAGTTAAACAGCCTAATGATCAAACATTCATCCACAAAATTTCTAACTCCAAGATTTATATATTTTTTAAAGAAAAATTGAATGCTTTATTGCAGTACAATTAAATGATCATAGATGTAGGATATAAATTACCTACATCTTTTTATTTATACAAAATAAATTGTCAATTTTAAAAATATAAAAACCTCTAGCTTTGACTTAATGCAAATCTAGAGGTTAATTTTATATATAAACCTAATTGTTTATTTTACAATATATTTAATTAGTTACAGTTTCAGTAGCTGTATTAGTAAATTTATAGACAATAGCTATTACCAATCCAACATAAGCAACAATAGCTAGTAATATTAATACCATTAAATTACTCATAAAGTATCCAGTACCTAACCCACTAGTTATCGCTTGTCTTAAACCAGCAATAGCATATGACATAGGTAAAAATTGATGTATAGTTTGGAAGAAACTATTAGTTACTTCTATTGGAAACATTCCACCAGCTCCACCGATTTGCAAAACAAATAGTAATAAACCAGGTAACAGACCCCATCTACCAAACATAAATGTCAACAATTGCATGATACCCAACATAGCTAAAGTATATGCTATACAAATAGTAAATAATTCTACTACGTTGAAAACTTTTAATCCTGATACGATTAAAATAATATTTTGAACTAGCACCATACCTAAACATGCAATAATTGCTAATTTAAATTCACGTAGGATTAATGATCTATATGATGTAATTTCTGTCATTCTTCGATTAGCCGGAAATTCCACTAATAAGATTAATACACCTATGAATAATGCAGTAGCCATAATGAATGGAGCTAAAGCATGTCCATAGTTAGGTACCACACTAACTGTATCATGTTTTAATTCTGCTGGATCAGAAAACATATCGCTATTGGCATCAGCAGCTTGTGTAGAATTCAATTTATCTGCTCCTTGTGATAATTTATCAGATAATGTTCCACTGCCTTGGCGTAATTTATTAATTCCTTGCAATAAAATTGAGGACTTACTATTTAATTGACTGGAGCCATTAGCTAAGCGATCAATACCTGATAATAAAGCGGGAACTTTTTCATTTAATTGAATTAAAGCAACATTTAATTGATTCGAACCAGATAGTAGCGTTTTACTATTCAAATCCAATAATTTCAACCCACCATTAATCTGAACAATACCACCAGCATATTGGCTAAATCCTAACTTAAGCTTATCAAAACCACTCAACAATTTAGCTGAATTAGCATCTAAAGTTGCTGCACCAGACATTGCCATATCTACTCCATCAGTATATTCATCAATTCCTGATACCAATTGTTTTATTTTACTTTTTGAATCTACTAATTGTTGCGTACCAGCAGCAATTTGTGATGTAGCAGCTGATAATTTCTTTAATTTATCTGGCATGTTATTCAACATATCCTTATTATCAGATACTTTAGATAATAACCCTTTGGTTTCTGAAAGTAATTTTTTAGCACCCACTAATGCAGATTCTATATTTGCAATTTGACTTGATAACCCTTGCAATTGAGCAGGACTTAACTTAGATTGCATCCCCTCCAGCGATAGCAAAAGTGGCACTACAGATTCACCGACATATGCCTCTAAACTAGCATTACCAGCCTGAGCATTAGTTTTTATATCCTTAACTAATCCTAGAATCTTTTGCTTAGTACTTTCATTTATTTGACTTTCGCTGTTAACAAGTTGAGCAATTTTGTCTGCCTTAGTTGCATTTTGATCACTATAATTTATTGCTTGATCAATATTTTTAGCCTGCGACAAGTTTTCGGCATATTGCTTAATATCTGCCATGCTTTTAACAATACTTAAAAGATCTAATGATTTTAATACCTTCAACGTCTCTTGAACAGTTGCTAATTGACTTTCCAATTGGAAAACTTGACCTTGTAAAGAAAGAGCACCATTTAAGGTTCCTAACAAATTACTATCAGATAGCTTACTATTAAATGCGGAAACACCTGCATTTACTTTTTGACTACCAACATTTAATAAATCAAAATTATCGCTAGCAGTTAATAGGGAACGTCCTCCTGCCCTGAGGCGATAAGAGTTGGCACTTAATTTCGACAATCCTGAAGATAAACGACCAACGCCAGAAGTATAAGCAAATAATCCGGTATTGAATTCATTAATACCTTGGGTCAATATTGGTGTTGCATTAATTAATTTTTCGGAACCTAAGTATAACTTAGATACTCCATTCGTATATTTATTAATACCCGTATATAATTTGCTTGATCCTTCAACTAATTTTTTTGATCCTGTAGCTAGTGGCTGCACAGATACCCTTAAAATTTGCATACCATTGGATATTTTAGACACACCAGCAACGTATTTTTTACTACCATCCTGCAAACTAATCATGCCAGTACTAATTTGTTTAGCACCATTAGCAGCTTTGTGCATACCTTTACCAAAAATACGCAACTGATCAAACATAGCATTTGCATAGGCCTTAGTAACTGAAGATCTTACTTTGCCATTTAATCTAATTAATGCCATATCACTCATTGTACTGCCCAGATAATTCAACGAGTCATTAGTTTTATAATACAACTTCATTTTTTGAGGATGCGATGTCAAAACTGTTGTCGCATTTTTAGAAAAATCATTAGGTATTGTTACTACCGTATAAAATTTTCTATTTTGTAAACCTTTTTTAGCCTCTTCTTCAGTTACAAACAACCATTTCATTTGCTTGTTATGTTTTAATTGAGAAACTATCTTATCGCCTACAGCTAATTTTTTGTTATTGTAGTTTACTGCCTGATCATTATTCACCACAGCAATGGGTAAATTCTTGGCACCCGCATAAGGATCCCAAACCGATTTAATAAAAGATAGACTATAAAGTACTGGAGCCAATATAGCTACCGCAAACATAATAATAAAAACCAGATTATGCTGAGATAATTTCTGTTTTATTTTCTTCATACTTTTCCCTCTCCGAATTATATACATAATGTATATTATCAATGGCTATTTAAAATAAACTATGCATATTATAAAATAGCAACCATTGAGGTACAGTATAGTTTATATAAAGCAAAAAAGCAAGAAAAAAATATATACAAAATAAAAATAGACAAACCTTAATTGAGCTTTGTCTATTTTTTTGTTATTTTTGTATCGATTCGATTTTGCTCTTTGGTTGATAACATATTGCTATAACAGCTAAAATTACCAATATTGTTCCTAACCAATCAATTGGTTTTAAAATTAAATTGAACACAAAGACTGAACCAAGAGTGGCAGATATCGGTTCAAAAGCATCTAAAATACTTGCAGTAGACGGTTTAATATATCTGAGAGAATTTAACATACAATAAAATGGTAAAATAGTTCCCAATATTATTATTACAACCAGCAGGATGATGACTCTAGAATCTTTTGGAATTAAAATCTGCGAAGGATAAGCAATCAGCATCATTAACCCCGTCGCTATCATGGACCACGCAATCAATGTTACACTATCCATCCGTTTAAGTAATGGCCTAGGAATTAATGTATTTGTTGCTACTCCTAACGCAGATAAAAATCCCCAAAATAAAACTTCAGGTGATAATGATATTTTTGAAAAATTACCATGTGTTGCAATAAAGATAATTCCCATGAATGCAACTAACGCTGCAACTATATCTAACCTTCGCAAAAATTGATGTTCAAAAACTACCATATAAAACATAATAAAGAAAGGACCCATAAATTGCAAAATTGTCGCTATAGAGGCGTTAGATTTTTGAACTACAATGAAATAAAACAACTGTATAGGTATTAGTCCAAATAGGCCATAAAGGATAATATCTATAATATTTTTTCTAGAATATAGAATTTTAATCGGCTTTTTGCCAGTAAGTTGTGCTAGTAAAAGTAAAAACAACCCACTAATAAGCATTCTTATTTGTGTGATAGTTATTGGACTGACCTGGGTAGAAAGATCAAACACTCTTTTAGCACATAATCCTGATATCCCCCACAAATTACAAGATATGATTACTAAAAATATCCATAATTTTTTTTGTTGTTTCATTTTTTGGCCTCCAGTGTTTAACTACTTTATCAATAATAACAGATACTGTCTATATTACACATAATCTTTCAAAATTTTTTTAAAAAATGCTTGAAAGTCAAATAGAAAAGTAGTTAAATAACATTAATGTATGAATAAATTTAAAAGCTATGAAAAAGATGAGTAAGTAATTAATCCAAGCAGTGAGTTGATGGTAGTGAAAAATCAGCAGGCTCTTTTTTACCGAATAACACTTTTTCCTTAATGCTGCTTACCTAAATAAGCCATGATAAGACTTAAAGTAGGTGGAGACGTTTTCGGCACGTTACCTTACCGATGAGACATGTTTGTGTTTCATAAAGTGGGTTTAGCTAAAGCTAAACAATTTAGGTGGCACCGCGGAAAAAAGCCTTTCGTCCTGATATTAATGGGGGCAGAGGGCTTTTTTCTCTGCTTTCAAATATTTTTTGAAGGAGACAAATTATGCCATTAATAATTCCAAAAGATTATGTACCTAAATTAAACATTCGAGATACAGAAGCTGCAATCAGTATCATTCGTGAAACATTTCAAGATAAACTTAGCACTGAATTAACATTACAAAGAATGTCGGCTCCTATGTTTGTTGAAAAAAGCACTGGATTAAATGACAATTTAAACGGTATTGAAAGACCTGTTTCTTTTGATATAAAAAATATTCCAGATGATCAAATTGAAGTAGTTCATTCACTGGCAAAATGGAAGCGTTTTGCTTTAAAGAGATATAATTTCCCTATGCACGAAGGCTTATATACTAATATGAATGCAATACGTAGAGATGAAGATTTAGATAACTTTCATTCTATCTACGTCGATCAATGGGATTGGGAAAAAATAATTAAGAAGGAAGAACGTACTGAAGAAACACTAAAAAATACTGTACGTAAAATTTTTGCTGCTATTAAGCAAACAGAACAATATGTACGTAAAATATATCCAGGTTCAATTTATAGATTACCTGATCAAATTAGCTTTGTTACTACACAAGAATTAGAAAATAGATGGCCTGAACTTTCTCCACAAGAAAGAGAAGACAAGATTGCTGAAGAGCAAAAGGCAGTTTTCTTAATGAAAATTGGTGATAAGCTAGAAAAAAGTGGTAAACCACACGATGGTCGTGCTCCAGACTACGATGATTGGCAATTAAATGGTGATATTATATTCTGGTATGAGCCTTTACATTGTAAATTAGAAGTATCATCTATGGGTATTCGTGTCAGTGAAACCTCATTAAAAGAACAATTAATTAAAGCTAATGCACAAGATCGTGAACAATTACCATTTCACAAAATGTTGTTAAATGGAGATTTACCATATACAATTGGCGGTGGAATTGGTCAATCACGTCTATGTATGTTATTGTTAGCCAAAGTACATATAGGTGAAGTCCAAGCAAGCATATGGCCTAAGGAAATGGCTGATCAATGCGAGAAAAATAATATTCATCTCTTATAAAGACTATAATTATAAAAAGTCTACAAAGATGATATTGGATATGAACCCTCAAAACATGATAAGATGCATCAAGTTTTAAAAAAGCATTACCTCTTGTAACGATTAGGTAATGCTTTTTGAGTTAATTTATAACTTATTACGAAATAGATATAACACGTTTAACGTTATCATTTAATCTATAGCCACTTGCTAAATATTCCATTACTATTTAATTTTCAAACAAAAATTTAAAAATTTGATTTATCTTCTTTTTCAGAAAAGCCACCTGAGCATACAGAACCTATATTTAGATATGTTGCCACAAGAGTAAGATTTTGAAATATATGTCCACATTCCAAATTTTATATACATTGTTAATTACAACAATGTGTTCATAGTTATCTTATCCTTATATTTTTAGTTTTTTCTTCAATTCCAAGATCATGACTAATGATTATAACTAGATTATTTTGTGCTATTTCATTCAACAAGCTTAATACATCTGATTGCAACTCAGGATAAATATTAGCTAAGGGTTCGTCTAATAAAAAACAGTGGGCTTCGTTTTTCAAAATAGTAGTGTAAAGCTTCACTAATTGTATTTCACCCGTTGACAGTTCAGTCATTTTTTTATCTAACACTTTCTTTATATTAAATTGAGAAGAGCTAAATACTTTTGGAAAATATTGATATCCAGAAATGCAATTTTCATTACTCTCGTTTACATACATATCTAAATATTCTCTTACAACACAATTGGGAAGAATCGTATCTTGGAATAAACAACTTATATTATCTTCTCTAAGTTTTTTCTTGTTTATTAAGTCAATATCTATATTGTTTATTAAAATTGTACCTTTTTTGGCTGGCGTATACAGTCCTGTTATCGTCCTTAAAAAAGTAGATTTTCCTATTCCATTTCTGCCTCTAACAACATAAAGACCAGAATTATTAAAACTACATGTAAGTTTTTTGTGCATCTAAACTAATATTGAAATTATGCACTTGGATATTTTCAACCTTAGTAATAACTATTTCCCCGTCTACTTCATTCATGATAGACATCAATTGATCAATTCGCATATATGCAACACGAAAAGATTCAAAATCAAATAAAATAGAAAATAGTGCATCTACTTGTCCTAATAATTGATTAAAATATTGGAAAAGAACTGAAAAAGAGCCTATTGTCATACTTCCTGATATTACTGCCAATCCGCCATTAATAAACAATATTAACTGAAAAATCAATTGTAAGACGATTTCACCAGTAGACATGCCCAAATTAAGAAAGAAGTTTCTTCTTGTAATATTTAAAAGAGATGCTTGGGTCTTTTTCCACCTTTTATATTCTCTCTCTTCGCGTCTATTGCCTTTAATTTCAACATATCTATTCAACCATTCAGCAAATCCTGAAAAATATTCATTATAAACTTGTCTTAATTCTAAGTTTATTTTGAATATTTTAGGTTTCAAAATAAGGTACAAAATAATATATGCTGGTAGCAAAATCATTATAAATAGGAAAAAGTGAGGTTTAGCTTTAATAATATAAACAAAAATTATAATCGAGGAAATAATAATTGAAATTATTTGATTTACTGTTTGAAACAAGAAATTCAATATTTCATTAGTATCTTCCGTAATTCTATCTGCAGTTTGAATAGGATCAAGTTTTAAGACCTCTAACGTATCTTTTGAATATAGTTTCTTTATTATCGTATCGTTTACATCTATGTTTATTTTTCTGTAGTTTAGAATTTGAATTTTATTTATAAAAAAAGACAAAAAAAGTCTTATAACGTTTAAAGCTATTATAATTACTACATTGTGTATGAATGATATTCTATCAGCCTTATATACTAGTGAATTTATTAACATACCTTCCAAAAAAATATTAGATGTCTCTATACACGTATTAATAATATTCATTCCTAAAAAAAGAAAATACTCAAACTTGTACTTGCTATTAAGCTCTTTTAGAACAGCACGCATAAAATAACCTACATATCTAATTAAAGAATAATATCTTCTAAGGATTGAAATTCCTTTTCTAATTTTCTTTCAGAACCACCTACGGCTGAATTGATCTTTTTATAATCTGACATAAATAATACCTCCCCAAATAGAAATTATTAGTTTAACCCTTTGGGTATTTTGTTAAAATTAAATTAAGCAAATTATAAAATCATGATTTTAAATTGTCAACACTTTTTTAAATGCTATTTATATTTTTGATTAGCATTATCTGTAAGACTTTGATGTGACTCCCCACACAAAAAAGTTAGACTTTTTTATTTAACTATTTTTTCTTCCTAATAAAATATAATATTGTAGCAAATAATAAAACAGCTGCTCCTACTATTACTGATAATCTTGTTTCAGGATTGATAAACATAAATATGATGATCAAAAATAACATACTAAAAGCAAAATAACTAGAATAAGGATACAACGGAAGTTTAAATGTATGTTGTGCCATTTGCTTAGGATTTTCTTTTCGAAATTTTAATTCAGCTATCAAGATTACAAACCACGGTACCATACCAGGTAAAACAGAAGAACTATAAATCAATACAAATAAGCTGCTAGCGGACTTGCTGATAGTTGAAAAAATAAGATTTAAAATAAATCCAATTAATATTCCGGCAGAAATTCCCAAAATAGCCTTATTAGGTACAACTCTTTTAGATACTTTACCAAAAAATTTAGGTGCATGACCTTCATGTGCTAATCTAAATAGCATTCTACTTGAAGAATATATGCCTGAATTTGCACCCGACAAAGCAGCTGTTAAAATTACAAAATTAATAAATCCAGCAGCAAAAGGAATGCCCACTTTAGTAAATGTTTCTACAAAAGGAGAACCGATAGCTTTTAATTCATTCCAAGGATATATACACACAATAATGAATATAGCACCAACATAAAATATCAAAATACGCCATAAAACAGACTTAACACTTTTAACTACGGCTTTATGAGGATCCATAACTTCACCAGCCGATATACCAATCAATTCTATTCCTTCATATGATCCAACAATAATAGCTAAAGAGAAGAAAAATCCCTTAATACCATGTGCAAAAAAACCACCATGTGACCATAAATTAGAAAAGCCAATAGGAACACCTTTATTACCAAGACCTAACAAAATAACGGCTAACCCAACTACAATCATAAGTACAATTGTAATCACTTTAATCATAGAAAACCAAAATTCTAAAGTGCCATACGCTTTAGCACTGGCTAAATTAGCCAATACCAAAAATACGATAACAATAATACCAGCTATCCACGTTGGAGTTTTAGGCCACCAATATTTAAGATACTCCGTAACAGCTACAACCTCTGATATACCCACCATAATATACTCAAAAATATTCGACCACTCAGCTAAGTATCCAGCTAAAGGGGATATATAATGTGTAGCATAATCAGCAAAGGATCCTGTAGTAGCGTTAACATAAAGCATTTCACCTAATGCACGCATTACAATATATAAAATTAGTCCTACTAGCATGTAAGCCAACAATACTGAAGGTCCTGTCCATTTAATAGTTGATGTAGACCCCATAAATAGACCAACGCCGATAGCTCCACCTAAGGAAATCATTTCCATTTGACCAGCAGTCATTGATCGTTTTAATTGAATTTTTTTTGAATTATTTTGCATAAATTTTATCCTAATAATTGATTTATCTCATGAGATACAAACAGTCTTATTGAATTATAAAATAAACACTTATTTTTCGCAAATTTTAAACATACCTATAAAAATCAAAAGACTTAAAAGTAAAACTCTTAAGTCTTTATATTAATTAATTGAATTAGAAAAAATTATCTCACTTATCCTCATAAACAAAAAAACCAGAAATGATATATTTTCTGGTTTTTTTTGTCTATCTTTTTAAAAAGTTCTTAATAATTTGCCAAAATGTACGTGACTTCCGCATTTTCTCATCGGAAACATGTGTACGTATAGCCCTTAATGTATCTTTAGGATGTCTAGTTGCAAAAATGAAATCACCACTATTACGTGTTTGTATTTTAAATCTAGGAATGTATCTCCCTTTAAAATATACGTCAGCAATCACTAATTTCACTTCTGTCCAAGGTATTTGAACAAAATCATTCACATTCTTTGAAGAATAAAATTCAAAACCTACATCACCAATCAAAACTTGACCGTACACCGACATGCCACGAAACCACGTAGCATCAACATGATATTCACTTTTGGTATTAATAGATTGTACCATATTATAATAAACCAACTACGTGACCAAGGACACCGACAACAAAGATTCCTAAAATAATAGCAATTGGGGAAACTTTCTTCTTCAATAACCACATACATAAGAATGTAAGAAGTAATCCAGCTAAACCTGGAATTAATGAATCTAAGTTACCTTGCAAAGTAGTAACCTTAATTGGTTCCAAGGACAAACCTTTGCCCATATTCCATTGAGTTAAAACTTGATGGATGCCTTTTGCACCACTTGAAATATGATTCCAATCAATATATGCACCTTTAGCTAATTTAACACTTGATACAATTGGCTTGAAGGAAATATTTACCCATCTTTCAATTAAGGCACCTAAAACGAACATACCCATCATAGAAGCACCACGTGTGATCTTTTGAAGCAAACCACCTGAAGCGTCTTCAGTAATCTTGGTACCTGCTTTATATCCCATTTCTTGAGTATTCCACAAGAAACCGATACGAATGGCATTCCAAACAACAAAGAACAAAATAGGTCCTAAAATATTACCAGCACATGCAAGTGACGCACCAATAGCACCTAAAATAGGTCTTACAGTGAACCAGAATACAGGGTCACCAACACCGGCTAAAGGTCCCATCATACCAACCTTAACACCTTGCAATGCAGCATTTTCAACTTTTGCACCATTAGCTTTTTCCTCTTCTAAGGCTAATGTTACACCAATAACAGGTGCTGCTAAGTATGGGTGAGTATTAAAGAATTCCAAGTGACGCTTTAAAGCGGCTGACAAGTCTTCTTTGTTTGGATACAATTTTTTTAAAGCTGGAATTAAACTATAAACCCATCCACCATTTTGCATTCTTTCATAGTTCCATGAACCTTGAAGGAAAGTAGAACGCCAACAAACATTCCAACGGTCCTTTTTACTAAGTATAATCTTATTTTTAGCAGTTTCAGACATGATATATCCTCCTTTAGTCTTATTTTAATAATTATCTAAAATGTCGCCTAAAGGATCTCCAGATCCATTATTTGAGCTCTTGCTACCGGAGCCTTCCAAAGCAAGGTACATAATAGAGAGAGAGACACCGATACCACCAAGGGCGATCAAAGTCAAACCTTGTAATGCTGCCACACAGAAACCAATGACGAAGAATGGCCATACTTCACGACTTGCCATCATATTAATAACCATTGCATAACCAACAGCAACAACCATTCCACCAGCAATAGACATACCGTCATTCAACCATGCAGGCATTGCAGCCAATCCTGCTTTAACAACACTAGCAGGTATAAATAGTAACAAAGCAGCAGGAATAGCAATTCTCAAACCTTGCAATGCAATAGCAACACATTGCCATACGTCAATTGCACGCCAATTTGCTTTTTCAGCTTCTTTATCCATAATATGTACAATAGCAACAGAAATTGTACGCACAATCATAGTCAAGAACAAACCAGCAATAGCTAATGGGATAGCAATACCAATAGCGGCACCAATACCTTTAGATCCTTGACCACCTTGGATCAAAATAATAGTTGATGCAACAGCTGCTAAAGCTGCGTCAGGTGCAACAGCGGCACCAATGTTAGCCCAGCCTAAAGCAATCATTTGCAATGATCCACCTAATAATAATCCTAATTCCAAGTTACCTGTAACTAATCCAATTAAAGTACATGCAACTAAGGGTTGATGAAATTGAAATTGGTCAAGAATACCTTCCATACCAGCTAGGAATGCAACGACCACTACCAGAATCATCTGAATAGCATTCATTTTAAAAAACCTCCTATATAAACAAAATTATTTTTGTTCGTTAATTAATTTTTGTGCCTTGTTAAGCAATTCATTCATATCTTGCTTATTATCTGCTGGCACTTTACGTACATCAAAACTGACACCTAATTTTTCAAGTTCACGATATGCATCAACATCTTTTTGATCCATTGCTAATACAGTATTAACGTTAACTTTACCTGCACTATAAGCCATAGAACCAATATTCAATGTCTTAATATCCATACCGCCTTTTATAGCTCTTAGTGCATCTTCAGGATTTTCAAAAAGAATTAATGCCTTAGTACCACCAAAACGCGTATCTTTAGTAACTTCTAACATCTTATCAATAGGTACGACGTTAGCAGGTACACCAGAAGGTGCAGCTTCACGTATCATAGTCTTTCTAATTTTGTCTTTAGAAACACTGTCTGATACAACAATTATTCTATTAGGAGCTAATGATTTGGTCCAACTAGTAGCAACTTGACCATGTAATAAACGTGAATCTATTCTAGCTAACAGATATTTAATATGACCATCACCAATAACAGTTCCCTCAGGAATGGCAACTTGGTGTTTAGCAGAAACATTACTTTCTGCCTTTTCTACAGGCATTAATGACTCAGGTTTGGTCTTAATGCCGTCTCGACCAGGTTTAACAATTGCTTTAGCAATATCATGTGCATTATTTGAAGCCAATCTTTGTCCAAGTGCTTCTACAACCATTGGTAAGTTCATACCAGATACTATAGCCCAAGTATCTTCATGCTCTTTAACCAAATTGTTGGCTTGATTAAATGGTGTACCACCCCATAAATCAACAATAAACAACACTTGCTCAGAATCATCAAATGAAGCAATGGCATCTTCCATTTTCTTTCTTATGTCATCTGGACCTTCATCAGGCTTTAAAATAACATGTGCAAGATTTTCCTGCTTGCCAAAAATCATTTCAGCAGATTGAAAGATTCCATCAGCAAATCCACCATGGCTTGCAAGGACTATTCCTACCATATTTTTTCCCCCTTACTATGTCTATTATTAAGACTACGTTGATATTTTAACACAATTCGCTTACGCATGTAAGCACTTCCACCAAAAAATATACTTTTTTTACGTAATATTATTTAATAATCACAATTGTATACAAAAAGAGTAGCAATTACATAATTGCTACTCTCTTTTGGT
>NZ_GG700810.1 GCF_000160875.1 Lactobacillus iners DSM 13335 | reverse complement strand
TATCAAAAAAATCCTAATGTTAGCTATAGATATAACTAGCATTAGGATAAACTCACTTATCAAGTTCTGGAGCATCTGTTTTAAACATGCTCTGGGTTGTTTTTTTGTTATTTAAATACCACAAAGAATTTTTTCTCTTTTTTTCTCGCTTTTTTAATTCTTTCATGGTGTCAGATTTCTTATATGAATATTTTTTACGCTTGACTGTTGTAAACCAGTCAGGTTTATAAAAACGTAACAGATTTCCAGTTATTATTCGATCTGATAAGGATAATTCACTAGTCACAATATTATTAATCAAACTAATTTTTCTTTTTTGTTCAACAGTCAAATGCTTGATTCTTTTACCCGATTTAGTATAGTAATAACTTCCTTCTACTTTGGAATACTCTGGTGTAACAAAATCTCCATTACGCTGTGCTACTATTTGTGGATTATCAGGCGATAACAAACTATGACCAAATTGAATTAAATCATTGTCCTTAATTCCTAACAGATTAAATAATGTTGGACGAACATCTATTTCTCCACCATAAGTGTGCTTAATGCCACCTTTGAGGCCATTCATATGAAACATCAACGGTACGCGTTGGAATTGTAGATTATCAAAATTATTAAAACTACTCTTGCCAAGTAATTGTGCTGAAGCTCGATGATGATTACCTGAAATACCATAATGATCTCCATATAGCATCAGTAAAGTATTTTTATCTAATTTTGTTTTCTTTAAATAAGCAAGCAATTCACCGATAGCTTGATCTAAATAATGTGCAGTTTGCACATAACCATCAACAGTTTTATCACCTGTATCTGTTTTATCAATTGATTGATTTTTTTTGTCAATTTCATAAGGATAATGATTAGTTACAGTTATCAATTTCAAATAAAATGGTTGCGTCAAATGTTCAATATATTTAACGGATTGTGACAAAAAGATTTTATCTTTTAATCCATACCCAACATAATAATGTTTCTTATTTTTATAAAAAGATAATGGGAAAAAATAGTCGTAGCCAAATGATTTGTAAGCATTGTCACGATTCCAAAAAGAACCTGCTCCTCCATGCATTACTGCTGATGTATAGTTATCCTTTTGTCTTAAAATTGCAGGAGCACTTTCAAAAGTATTAGTCGTACCATAACTTGACATTGCAGAACCAGCTTGTAACCCATAAATTGAATTTTCTAACATCATTTCCGCATCAGATGTTTTACCTTGTCCAACCTGATTAAAGAAATTTTTAAAACTCAAAGTATTTTTAGAATGATACAATTTATTCAAATTAGGAGTAACTTCCTTACCATCAACTTTATAGTCAATCAAAAATTGCTGGAAGCTTTCCAAATGGATAACCAGTACATTTTTTCCCTTAGCTACACCAAAATATTCATTATTTGGCTCAATATAATGCCTCTGTACATATTTTTGCACAGATTTCAGATCATTATGATTAGCCTTAGCCATAACTGTGCTAGTATGAACCGTCTTAATACCATCATATACAGTAAAAGCATTAAGTCCCAAATATTTAACAATATAATTATTATCAAAAGTACGCGTCAAAAGACCTGATCTATCTTTTTGTGCCATAGTAAGATTTAAACCTGCTAATGCAATTGCTAAAAGTTCGACAAGAGCAGAAATCTTAAATTTTAGATTGCGAACATCAATTTTTATTATTTTGAATATAAGTAAGATAGCAATTATTGCTACATCCAAAAAAACGAAAAAATCACTAAAATGCAAGATGCCTGCAATACTTTTGCCTAAATTATCGGAGCTTGAACCTGACGTTTTTATGATAGAAGCAGATAAAAAGTCAGAAAATTCACGATAATATAAAATATTTGCAAATAGCCACATTGATAATATAGTGTCAACCAACAAGGCTAACCAATACGCTTTTCTACCTTTGAAAAATAAGCATATTCCCAGCAAAATAATACCTGCAGGTATGGGATTAAATAACAACAAAAAATTCTGTGTAGATCCAACAACACCTAGGTTGAATTTAGTCAAATAAACTACATAATTTTTTAACCAAAAAAAGGTTAATAAAATAATAAAATAACCGATTTTTGTTTTGGTTAACCAATTAAACAAAGCTTTTAATCGAGCCATCAAATTCCTCCTGTTTACCTTTTAATGATACTACTTATTACTACGTATAGAATAAATTTCAATAATGTTTTTTAGGTTTTATTGTCCAAAATATTAAGCCTAAAATAATCTCTAGAAAATATGTCGCAAAACGCCATAAAAACAAGGCGAGAACCAATAACGATTTGGAATCAATGAATGTGGAAAATAATTTCTGAAAACCAAATTCAGCTCCGCCCTCAGCTCCCGGAATAGGTACAATCGACATAAATAATGTATTCATAACATTAATTTTAGTAACTGCCAACCAAGAGCAATTCAAATTCAATGCTAGCAAAATAAAAAAAGGTACTGAATAAAAGCACAATAATTGTAAAAGAGTTAAGCAGAAGCAACAAAATAACTTCATTTTATTAGAACGTAATTTTTCTCCCTCTACATAAAAATTATTTATCTGATTTAATACATTATTTTGCCAATTGCTCAATTTCTTGCTTTTAATCAAATAAAACAAAAAGTTACCAATTTTTTTAGTCAATTTAACAGTAAAATTATGTGCAAATAAAATAAATAGCAAAAATATTATTGAACTTATATGTAATATAAAACCGATAAAAATGAAAACAGCTATACCATCAAATTTAGCTAATATTGACTGAAAACACGTTACAAACGCAAAAATATAAATACCAAAAACAGATATTTGATAAATAATAAATTTCATCAATAAAACTGATGTAGCTTTTCCTACCGATATACCCATTTGTTTTAAAGCCACAATTTGTGCAGGTTGTCCCCCTGTAGACATGGGCGTTATAGCATTAAATAAAGATTGCACTAGAGATACTCTAACAAAAGACCAAAAAGGGGGGATTAAAGAATTTTGTTCGTAATTAAGTATTACTAAAATAAATGACTCACACAAAAAGCTAAAAGCTAAAGTCACAAATATTAATACACAATAAAAAACATTTATGAAATTAGCATCTTTAATTAACGTGGCAATATTAATCGTACTTAATTCTTTACATATAACTATGCAGCTAATCAATAGTACAAATAAAATACCAATAATATGTCTTTTATTCATTATTTTATCTGTCCCATTTTTTTACCCAAATTATATTGCTCTAAATAAAATTCACGCCAGACTTTAGTTAAATTGGCCTCAGAATATTCATCACTGGCTTTTAAAGATAACGTATGATACCTCTTTAATTTTTCAGGATCACTTAAAACTGACTGTATTATTTGATTAAAATCATCAAAATTATTACCAGACATATAATATCCATCGATAATAGCTTTATACAAGTCTAAATTTCTTAATAAAACAGGCGTACCACATGAAAAAGCTTCTAACACAGACATCGGAAATAACTCATCATATGATGGCAATAAGAATAAATTAGCAATATTCAAATAGTTAACTAATTCTTGACGAGTAATAATCCCTGTAAATAATAAATTTTTTGGCGGATTAGCAACTAATTTCTTTAATCGATCATATCCTTCAGTAATTTTTCCAAATGAAAAACCACCAGCCCATATAAATTGTATATCTGGATTAGCTTGTGCTAACTTAGCGAAATCATCGACACCTTTTCTAACTTGAACTTGGCCATCACCAAAAATAACAAATTTATCATCTGGTATACCAACTTTTTCCCTAAATTGCTTTTTTTGAGCATCAGTTTGTTCATAAAAAACACTTTTCGAAACAAAATTAGGTATATATTTTATTTTGGATCGATCAATTCCATAATTTGCTAATTTATCAATAAAGATAGGATTAACAACTACAATTTGATCCATTCTTTTATAAAAATCTATCACATACTTGTATAGTACAGTTTTGGCACCACTAGGCAATTTGATAGATCCTTCTAATGTTTCAGGTAAAAAATGAACATAGCCAATCTTTCGTCCTCGATTTTTGGAAAAACTATTTATAAAATAAGTCGGATTAATAGTATGGTAATGTGTAATATCACTTTGTGAATATTGATTAATGGTTACTTGAAATTCATTAGACAAATTTTTCCTTAATAGACCAATTAATTCATTATAAGCAGAACCTACACCTTGTCCTTGTACAGTATCTGCTTTTGAAAACATATTAATTTTTATCATTTTATTTTATCCTTTTGTATTGCATAATAACATCATCATAAAATTCTGCTACATTTTTTGCAAAAGCTTCAGCTGAAATCTCTGATAATTTTTTTTGAAAAATACTATCATCTGCTTTATTTGGTGTACGTAATATATATGATCTAATTAAATCATACATTTCTTGCTTAGTATCAAATACAGAACCCAATGAAGATGAATCAAAAATATTTCTTGTATAGTCTGTGTTATAAACAACACAAGGTGTGCCTACAGATAAAGATTCGATATATGTCAAACCTTGTGTTTCTGTATCACTTGCTGATACAAACAAATCTGCCATTCGATAAAAATTAGCTACATTACTATGATCAACGTTACCAGAAAATATTACATATTTTTCTAGATTCAACCTTAATACTTGATCTTTTAATGGCCCTACGTCTGGTCCATCGCCAGCAATAACTAATTTCAAATTTGGAAATTCATCCACTAAAATAGCTAAACAATCTAAAATTCTATTTATTTTCTTCTCAGCAGCTATTCTAGACAAAGTTAAAATTACATAGTCACTACTTGATAATCCAAGTTGTTTTCTCACATCACAAACTGGAGCCGCATTGATTCCACTTATATCAACACCTGTAGGAATTACTCTAATCGGTGTCTTAACACCATAACGTAATAAAGTGTCCTCTACTCGTCTACTTGGTGCAATAACGCCGTTCATATGATATAAATAAGCCTTTGTAAATTGCTTAACATGATATGGTTTTAGCAAATGACCATTTAGCACATAATGCAAATAATCTTCATACATGGTATGGTACGTATGAACAGACGGTATTTTTAAAGAATATGCAACGTACTTACCAATGAGTCCCATTGAAAATTCTGTTTGCGTATGTACAATATCAAGCTTAACCTCATTTGCAATTTTAGCAACTTGGAATAAACCTCGAAAAGCTACTCTCCTATCTGTAAAAGATACAAATGGTACACTGGCAACACGAAAAATATTTGGTTCAACAATATTTTTATCTACATGTGGATCAGTCGTAGTAAAAATAAAGACAGAATGCCCTTGTTGTTCTAACGCTTCTTTTAAAGTTTTAATAGAAGTGGCAACACCTGATATTTGCGGAAAATATGTATCTGAAAAAAGTCCTATATTCATTAAAATACCTCCATATAGGGATATTATAAAATTTACAAGCATTTCATGCAATTTGAATAAAAAAAAGACGTGAGAATCCTCACGTCATATTCAGCCAGAATGTCTGAAAAAATAGCGGTGATCGGGGTCGAACCGATACGTCCCAAGGGACACCAGATTTTGAGTCTGACGCGTCTGCCAATTCCGCCACACCGCCATAAAATAAATATTTAATCAGGACTTCAGGCGAAGGCGGTGATCGGATTTGAACCGATGATTAAGGTTTTGCAGACCTCTGCCTTACCACTTGGCTACACCGCCATCATCTACTGATTGTTAACAAATTGGGATAGCTGGATTCGAACCAGCGCATGATGAAGTCAAAGTCCATTGCCTTACCACTTGGCTATATCCCAATGTTAGGGCGGAATGTGGGGCTCGAACCCACGCATGCCGGATCCACAAACCGGAGTGTTAACCGCTTCACCAATTCCGCCGTAATTTTATAAACAGGGATAGTAGGAATTGAACCCACACTAGCGGTTTTGGAGACCGATGTACTACCTTTATACTATATCCCTATTATGGAGGAGAGTGGATTCGAACCACTGAACTCAGAGAGAACGGTTTTACAGACCGGCGCGTTTAGCCACTTCGCTACTCCTCCGAAATAATGGCGCGGGACGGAATCGAACCGCCGACACAAGGAGCTTCAATCCTTTGCTCTACCAACTGAGCTACCGAGCCATTCTACGGTCCCTACCGGATTCGGACCGGTGATCTCCTCCGTGACAGGGAGGCGTGATAACCCCTACACCAAGGGACCAATTGCGGGAACAGGATTTGAACCTATGACCTTCGGGTTATGAGCCCGACGAGCTACCAGACTGCTCCATCCCGCGATAACTATTAAGGAGGATGTGGGATTCGGACCCACGCACGGGCAGAACCCGTCTGACGGTTTTCAAGACCGTTCCCTTCAGCCGGACTTGGGTAATCCTCCATTAATGCCTTAAGGCAATGACCCGTACGAGATTTGAACTCATGTTACCGCCGTGAAAGGGCGGTGTCTTAACCACTTGACCAACGGGTCTTTTACAACTTAAGTACTAAATAATTTTATCAGCAATTGAAAACATTGTCAACACCTTTTTATCAGTACCAGTTGCTTACTAACACATAACGCATCAGCAATAACTATATTACTATATATTTCTATTACAAGCAAGCCTTTTCTGAAAAATATTTTTTTATTTCGATCAATATAAGGCTGCACAATCTTATCAGCATCAATCTTTTCAACATCAGTATTTGCAGTTTCTTGTTCTTGAGTTTCTGCAGCGTTACTCTCTTCATTAACTGAAACCTGCTTGCCATTTTCTTTTTCTTCTAAAGCTTGTCGCACATCTTTTGGCATTTTTTAAATGTCCTTTCTATAACACACATTTTAAAGTTCCGGGAAACTGACACATGGTGTTCTTTACTGCCTGCACACACGGGAAAAGGCAAAATAAAAAGCCGTTTACACGACTTCGCACGATTAACTCACGATTATTTTTATTTATTTTGGCTATTTATAGCCATTTGAGTTGATTAGTAAGTTTTATTTCACACGATTAACTCACGATTATTTTAATATTATGTTTTTGTGGTTCCTTTACCACATTTTTTACATCTATACAGTGTTCCATGAAAAGGTATATCCTTAACTACAACTTCCCATTCGTGTACACAGCAGAATGTTTGAATAAACCATATTTTAATTTTATATAATGTATACATGTCCCTAACTCCTTGATTTTTAAATAGTAAAACTAACAAACTGATATAATTTAACCAGAAAGGAGGTGAGATTATGGCTAAAAATGGTCCCAAAGGCGGTGGGAGAAAGGGTGCTGTTTGTTCTCGTTCACAAGTTAAAAATAATTTATACACCAAAAGAAACACTCAAACTGGTAAATTTATGGACGTTAAAACAACTGGCGGTAATTTTAAAGGCGTTAGGATTGAAAAGTAAAAATGTGAGGATTCTGTTTTAAAACTTGATACAAGACGGAACTTAATCTGGTTACAGTCTCTTCATCTTGCTCAGTAAATCCTGCTTCTGAAAAAACAGCATGCGTTAGTTCGTGAATTAACGTCTGCTGTTTTCTTTCTTCACTCAATGATTTTCTAATATAAATAGTTAAGTCACCATAATCACAGTAACCCCATAAATTTCGGTCATCGTCACTAGCCTTAAAATATTCTGTAACAACAACCTTATAATTTAGCCCAGCAACATTTATTGTTAAGGGTTTATCCATTCAATCCCTCCTACTCCTTAATTTTGTGCAAAATAAAACCACCGGCCGATTAGGTGGCGGTTATTGCATCAAAGCCACAAGCTTTACTAAACCAATTATTGTATCAGCTTTATCTATTAAAAACGCTAATACTTTTTTCATTCGTCCATTATCTTGCAGGTAATGAATTCCTTCAGCAGTAATCTTAGCGTCTGAAACATTTCCAAGCAAGATTAACTCTTCACCCCAAGCCTTAGTAAAAGCTAAGCCCTCAATTAAGACCTCGTCTTGCATCATTCTCAAGATATCCAGTAAATAACGCTCATCTACTCCAGCTTTTTTAGTGATCAAATCAAATTCTGCCTGTTTGAATACCGTAACACGCTTTAAACAAGCGTAAAAGTAAACTAACAATTTAAAAACAACTACATCATAATCATCTTTTGCCATTATGTCCTCCAACAAGTTCTGCCTCTGCGTAATAACCTTGTTTTCTTAAACTCTCGTAAGATAATTTATTAACTTTAGCCATTCTTTCTCTGGCTTTTTTTCGCTGTTCTTCGGTTTCTGGCTGACGTGTTTCAGAATCATACCTTGCCTGAATAATAGCACCAACCTCTTCGTCTGTGAGTTTATTAACATCTTCTGCCATTATTTACCCCCTAAACGTTCTGCTGCTTCATAAAAGCCTTGTTTTCGCAAACTTTCATATGACAATTTATTAATTCTTGCCCTTCTTTCTTTCGCTAACTTCCGTTGTTCTTCAGTTTCTGGCTGACGTGTTTCAGATTCTAATCTTGCAAGATAAGCTTCTTCTATTTCTTTTTTACTTAGTTTCATTGCTTTCACCTCTAACTTTATAAATTAATAGTCCTCTATCGTCTGATATTTTGTCAAGATTAAATCCACTATTAATTAAAAATTCTCGTTGCTTTTTATAATCAATATGACTAAGTAACTCAATATAAGCTCCTGAAGTTCCTTTAGGAATGATAATAGCTACGTTTGGCACACCGCCGATTACTCCTTTAGTAGTCACTGAAGTACTCAATAATTTATCAATAGGCTTGTTCAAATCTTTAACATGATAATCTTTTCTATAAACAATTATATCTCTCTGCAAATTGTTTTTAAATAAACCGTTTTGAATATTGGATACCATGTAATCTAGCATTTCACCTTCACTTTGTGAAATAGGCTGATAATAACCGCCCAAATATCCATTAATCTTCTCAAACAGCCTTAGCCCATCTTTATCCTTACCGTTGTAAGTATATTTAGTGATAGCTCGCTTTTCTTCTGTAGTTAACTTGCGTATCCATTTCCTAGATTCTTCTCGCAATATCTGAACAACTTTATTAGGTGGCAATGGTGAATAACCAAGCTCTAACGCTTTACTATAAGCTAATGATTGTAATGCTTTATTATCTATTGTTGGTTCTTTATCCTCAGATAAACCTTTATCATACTTACTATAACTTGTTTCATCTTTCCACCATGCTCCAATGGAACACCTGCAATTAGGATGTACTGGAATGTCTGGGCAATCATCAACTTAATAGATACCTTCAGGAAGATTACCACCACTATTTGAAATAGCAATCTCTCGGCAGGCTTTACATGCTCCTGGTTCTATATACCACTTGCAATATTTGTAATCATTAGTTTTTAATGAATCGAGTTGAGCTTTATACTGCACTCTAGCTGATTCGGTCCTTGCTATTCTTTCGGCAGCATAACGCTTATTAAGTACAGTTTCTTTTACTAATGGTTTTAAATACTTGATTAGCTCTCTGGGATTATCTCCCCTAATGATTGCTGTTGATAACAATCCATCAAGATTAGCCTTTAGTGTATCAACATTTGCCCATACGTTTTTACTAAAGTCACCAACTGTAACATTAGCAGTTGCACTATCAACAGTTTTTCTAGATGCCCACTTTTCATTGTTCACTAGAGTTTTGCTAATAATACCTGCTTGTCTTTTCTTTTCCTTAAGATAGTCAGAATATACCTTATCGCCTATACTACATTCTAAATCCATGCCCAGATTGATAAGTGGCAACCCTACTTCTGACTTCATTAATTCTAGTTGGCTTATACGCATTGTAGCATTATAAGCCTTTAATCTATCATTAACCGCCTGTGGGAAATCTTTATATGATACTTTATGACCAGCAGCACGTAAATTATTAGCTCTAGCAACTACTTGTTGTGCCATTCTTTCATACTCACTCATCTGTTCAGGGGTAACTAACTTTTGAATGCCACCAATTCTGGCTAATTCGTGTTCAATCTGCTTATTGATATTATCAACAGCAATTTGATATGACCTATCGAGTGTTTTATTGAACTTTTCATCTACCCTGAATTGCTCCAATTGCCATTTACGTTCATCTTCAGCACGATCTTCCCAGTAGCGGTTAGTCTTCTTTTTCATCAGGCTTATCCTCTAACAAATAATCTGGAACAGACTGCATACTCTGTTGAGCTTGCTTAATTGCTTCTGCTTTTTCTTTAGATATTTGATCTAGCTCAGCCTGCGGATCTTTAATAAAAGGTAATAGTGATAATTGAGTTTGGTGAGAAACCAGACCTTCAGCATTTTTAGCTGATGAAATCAACGCTGCAATATCATCAGGCAAGTTTCGAGTAAAATGGAATTTCAAATTAGACCACGCTTGTTGCTTAGTCTTATCATTAAATAATGTTGCAAAGACAATCTGATATATTTTTTTTAATGACTGAGTGAATTTTCTTTCTTTGCTGTCTGCTTTATCTTTCATGGATAATAATTTGTATTGCATAGCTATACCGCTAGAGTTGCCTGCAAAGTTTTCATCTCTCAAGTTAGCAATGCCAGTATTTTCATATATTGACTTTTGTAAGTGGTCAATCATGTTCTCTTGCATACCGTCAGCATCAGGTTTAGAGATAAACCCAATCTCTGGTTTTGTACTTGGATCAATATTTGGTGAATAAATCAATCTATTCTTTTTAAAGTTAAATTCAGGATTCCCATCCTCATCTTCGGACAAATTAATTCCAAACATGTACATATATGCATTATCAAAATAAGCGATCTGATTAGCTTTTTGACTCATGGCGTGATCTAATTCATCTTGTAAATAAATGATCTGCTCAAATATACCTTGTCGCTCCTCATTCTCATAAAATTCAACTGCTGGAACTATACCATACGGATTAGCAGCATATTCATTAGTATCAGTATCGTCACTAATTTCACTACCTTTAAATTTGTATATTTTATCAGCATATTGAATTTGCCCATACGCTTCGGTATAGGTTTCACCATCTTCTAGTTCATATCTAACGAACGCTAATGGTCTACGCTCAACAGTATCATCATAGATAATAAATGCATGTGATGGACTTGAATATTTTAAATGTGGTTTACTATCTTCACCTTGATAAATGAAAGCAATCGATCTTCCATAGATATCCGTTTGCTTACTAATTTCATTTAACTGATCTTGTATTAAATTTTCATTGTTCCATGTTTGAACCTCTTCATTAACACTATCATCAGTTGCAGTAATTGTTGGTGGAATGCCAATAAAAAAACCATTGTAGCTATCTACCAATGGTTTAATCTTGTTATCAACTATTCTATTGTCAATATTGTCTGATTTGAAACTATTTTCACTCAAAATGGCATGCTTTCCAAGATAATAATTCATATTAGTAATATATCTCTTGTTAAGAACTGTTTCATTGTACCCGATAAAAGCTATTAGTTCATTGCCATTTAATTTATTGCCCCGTGGGAAAATAAAAGTGTCATTCTTTGTAACCTTATCTTGCCCAGTATCTAACTTTCTCACCGCTGTACCTCCTTAAATAAATGATTTAATTACTTTAGCTTCCTTCTTGATATGCTGGCTATAGATGGCATATCGCATAGCATCCATATCATCATCATGTTCTTTGATAGGTTCACCTGTTTGCTCGTTCCAAACATACTGGTACAACTCATCGAGAATATCTTTTGACGCTGAGTGTAAAATAAAAAAGTTTCCTAACGTCATAAGTTCGGATACTTTTTCAATTCCAGCTAATATAGATTTATTTGCATTTCTAGCTTTTAACCCCGCTTTTTGAAAAGCCGATACATGCTCTGGTCTAGCAGAGTCACACCAGTAATTGATATTTCTGCCATATCGTTTCTGGATGTCTTTTGCTACTTTAATCCAATAATCAATATATTGATGTTTACCAGTATGCGACTCAACTAAATATGTATTGCCCTTATCATCATCACCAAAAACTAAAATAGCGTTTTTATGTTCAAATCCCCAGTCAACACCAACATAATAATTCAAATTCTGGGGCACTTTATCTACAATCATCGTTTCTTTGTCAAAATCACGATATACAATACCGTCTCCTGTCACCCATAATCCTTTAATGGCACGGTCATAAAACATTCCTTTCGGAGTTGACGCTTTTAATGACACTACATAATCTTTTGGCAAAGTAGGATTATCATCAATCGTAAACATAAAATACTTTATTCCTGCATTAGAATCTACGTTATCAATGTACTCAGTCTTCAGCCAATGTGTAGGGATATCTGGGTTTGTATCACAAATTATTCTCGCACCTTCTTTAGAACAACGTTGCTTTATTTCTTGAAAGACAGCATGTGTAGATAAACTCGCCTCATTGATATAAGCACCATAAGATGTCATACCACGAATACCGCCTATACCTCGTAATGATCCTGTGTATGCAGGAACAATATTTACACCGAACAAGTGATAGTGACCGTGTCTATCAGCTGTTAGCATTATTCCAAATTGACTACCAATAGAATTAATTATGTTATTAAATATAGAGTTAGAACTAAATCCAGCAATGATATATTGAGGATGTTCGTCATTATTCTCCATTGCCAGCTTTGCAATACGCCTTAACTCTAGCAAAAATAGATAATTATTGATGTATGTTTTACCCGATCGAACTGCACCCGCATTAATTAATATCTTCCAATCATCAGCCAAGTAGCTATGCAATACTTTAATTTGTTTCTTTGTCAGTAAATCTTGTAGTGCCACTGCTATCACCTTGTACTATCTTATTTAACAACTCTTCCAATTTGGCATTGCTTTCATCTCCAAGCCTTTCAGCAATAATCGCTTTAGCCTCTTTAATACGAGCTTCGGCTTTAGTCTTTTGAATATTAGCAAGTACGAGTTCACGCTCCTCTTTAGATAGCTGGCTGTCGTTGTACTTGTCACGCCAGTTATTTTTAAGAAAGAAAATCATAGCGGTGATATTACCTTCTAAAGCCTTTTTTAACAACGCATTCTCTACAATATAGTTGATTTCTGAGCGTCCTCTTTTTAGAGCCTGCCTTATCTGCGAATAGTTTCTTTTCCACTTATCGAGAGTAAAAACACTAACTCCCATATTTTGTGAAATTTGTACATCAGTAAGACCCGCTCTTTTCCATCCTTGCAGAAGTACCAGTTTATCTTTATCCAGCCACTCTTTATACAACGCTCTACCCATTACAAGTAACATCACCACCTTCAATATAAAATAAAAAGCCAATGAAACAATGTTCATTAGCTTGTAAATCTTTAGTTAGTATTCTGCATACTTCTAAGGGCTTCTGTAGTAACCTTAGAAACATTAATCTTATTGTCTTTAGCCCAATTATTTAAGCCTTCAGGTAATGTAATATTGCGTCTAACAGTTTTTTCATGCTGTGCTTCCCATTTTAGCATATTAACAGTAACATAGACCACAAAATCATTTGGTCCTAATGTCCATTCTTTAAGGTCTTGCACTTCGGGATACTTAGTTCCACTAATCATAGTTGCAATAGCATCTTCCGCATGAATAACCAACTCTTGTAAAGTTTGACCATCAGTAACCATTCCGGGGATATTTGGTGAAATGGCACCATAATAATGACCTGCTTCATCATGGCATTCAGTTACAATAATTGGATATATTAACAAATTATTACTCATATATTTTAGAATATGCCAGAAAAACGAGCGTTAGCTCGTTGCTCTGGTCCTAAAGTTTAATTTTGGCTTGTTCAAGAATTTTCCTTTGAGTATATGGCGTTAATTCTTTGCCGTGCATAGGGACTTCTGTCATTCGTCCATCAGGGTGTCTAAACCTTCTATGTCCTCCACCTTTTGGAACCTCTTTAAAGCCAGCCTTTAGAAGCAATCGAACCATTTTCGAAGGTTTGATTGGCATATTCTTACCTCCTTTCTTAACTTTGTACTTATATTATACACACTATAATACACATAATCAATAAGAAAAGAGATATTTTTTATAAAAAAAGCGTATCTTTTTAGTATACACTAGTTAAGAAAATTATTTGTTTTTTTCTATTAAAATTTCCCTTGCGGGATAAGAGCAGCAAGACATCGAAAGCTTGTTAAAGGTACACACCCTGCTCCAAATAAAATTTCAGGCCGTTTCTTTTCCAACCTGTAAGAAGGACTAGGCTCTCAGGCTCTAGCCACTTCTGGTACTGGGCCTTCGCCATACTAGCCCTCCTTTCTAAAATTGAGCAAAATAAAAAGCCGTTTACACGACTTCGCACGATTCACTCATGATTACTCACGATTATTTTTATTTATTTTGGCTATTTATAGCCATTTGAGTTGATTAGGAAGTTTTATTTCACACGATTAACTCACGATTATTTTAATATT
Source organism: Lactobacillus iners DSM 13335 (assembly GCF_000160875.1). GTDB lineage: Bacteria > Bacillota > Bacilli > Lactobacillales > Lactobacillaceae > Lactobacillus > Lactobacillus iners. The sequence continues at coordinate 207 of NZ_GG700810.1, read as the reverse complement.
ATGGTTTTGTGGTTCCTTTACCGCATTTTTTACATCTATACAATGTTCCATGAAAAGGTATATCCTTAACTACAACTTCCCATTCGTGTACACAGCAGAATGTTTGAATAAACCATATTTTAATTCTATATAATGTATACATGTCCCTAACTCCTTGATTTTTTGAAAAATAAAAGACCATTGATTTATATCAACAGTCTTTCAATA
>NZ_GG700811.1 GCF_000160875.1 Lactobacillus iners DSM 13335 | reverse complement strand
CCTAGAAAGGCTATTGATAAATTTCTTAGTACCTCAGTTACTACTAAGGGAGTGTTTGGTAGTAACCATAATATTGCAATTATTGTTCCTAAAGGCACATTAGGAGCTCACGTTGAATTGTTAAGTCACGGGAAGTTTAAAAGCCAGCGAGAATTCATGATGAATACAGGGCTAGAGTTAGCAAAATTAGAAGATGATAGTTTGTATATTGTAAGAAGGAAGAGATAGAGATGGCAGAAGATGTTAATAAACTCACAGCCAAAGAGGTTGGTGCTATTATTCAGGCAAGATATGATTCTGAAATGCGGCAACCAGAAACCGAAGAACAACGAAAGCTAGCAGAAGAACGAAGAAGAAAATTAAAAGAAGTTCTTAAAATATTACAAGAGCAAGATAACTAACCACCAACCTAAATAAGGTGGTTTTATTTTGCACAAAATTAAGTAGTTAGACATTATATAAAATTAAAAAATGGTTTTTCAAACATTCTACTGTGTACATGAATATATAGTTTCACTAAACATAAATATTAGGTAAAATAATTATATAAGGGGGGTTTACTTTTTAGTTTTTTTACCCAAAAAAGATGGCTAGAAGTATCTTTAGTCAAAATATATGTTTTTTTAAAAATATATATAATATCTTTATTTTATATTTTGCTTTTAAAGAATATGTCGTATAATATTAATTAATTATAATAATATGAGGGGTTAAATTATGATTAAAGCAATAAAAGTAACGGAGAAGAGTGTAATTTTAGGATTTCCTGATGGAACAGCCAAAGAAGTTCCTATTGCGGATTTTGATTGCTCTGTTCATGTTGGTGATGAATTTGAAATGTATGAAATGGGCGATAAGAAGATATTTTCTAAAAAAGCACCTAAAACTTCTAATTTATCAGATAAAGTTAGTGACTTTACTAACAAAATTTCAAGTGATGAAGGGGTGCAAGGATTTATAGATAATATAGTTAAATACGATGTCAATAATTTATTTGACAAGATATTGCTCGCTATATTTTCAGTGTTGGGCTTAAATATTATTTATATTTTATATATTAGTTCACAATGCGAAGCAAGTATAGGTTCTGCGTTAAGTTGTTTATCAAATCTTAGTAGTGCATTTGCATTTCAAAATTTTGTAGTATTTTGTGCTATTGCTGCACTTGTAATTAAATTTTTGGAGTTAAAAGATGGAAACAAGTGGAAAAAAGCAGCATTTGTTTTTCCAGCAGTTACAGTTGTAGTTACAGTACTTATGCACGTAGTTTGTCATAAATATTTCAGCATATTAGGTGGAAAGTATTCTTTTAGTAGTTTAATGTCTACTTTTACTGATGCTGCAGATGCTGTAAATAGTGGAAAAATGTTGGGAGTATTTTTATTTATCGTTTTGATATTGACCATTATTTCAATTGTTGCTTTGTTTATGAATTTAAGTAAAACTAAAAATAATAAATAATTATAATTTATGTATTATTTATATATGTAATAAAACTGACCTTCAGCCATTTTTTGAGCGGTCAGTTTTTTATATTGCAAAACTTTTGATATTTATGACACACTATTTGGATGTTGACTTAGTTTAACAGCAATTAGTAATCCTTGTTAAATAATTTTTGAAAAAATTGAATACTTTACTTGAAAAAATGCTAAAATCTAGTATTATATTAATTGTTAGCACAATAACATCTTGAGTGCTAATTAAAAGGGGGGATCAGATGTTAACCGAACGCCAAGAATTAATTTTAGAGACTATCATTAATGATTTTACGCAGACGCATGAACCAGTAGGATCAAAAACGGTGATGTTACAATTACCTATCAAGGTTTCTAGTGCAACAATTAGAAATGAAATGGTTGTATTGGAAGATTTTGGATTTTTGGAAAAAACACATTCTTCTAGCGGTAGGGTACCGTCTGCTTCCGGATATAGATATTATTTAGATTATTTGGTAGATCCTATAGAAATTTCAGATTCTGTATATCACCAAATTATTAATCAATTGGATCAACCTTTTCATCAAGTAAATGAAATTATTGAAGAGGCGACAAAAATTTTATCTGATTTGACTAATTATACAGCATTTGCTGCGGGTCCTGAAAATATTGATATTTATATTACTGGGTTTAGGATTGTTCCATTGTCTGCCAACAGGGTGATGGCCATTTTAGTTACTGATGATGGAAATGTTCAAAATCAAATATATACTTTGCCACATCATACTTCGGGTGACGAAGTTGAAAAAGCTGTTGCTTTAATTAATAAGCAGTTAATTGGTAAAACATTAACTGATGTCAATAGTGGCTGTTTAAATCAAATTGCTAAAGAGTTAGTTTCTCGTGGCTCTGCTACAATATTTTTAGATCTGCTTCAAGACGTTATAAAAGATGCAGCTAGTGAGCAAATGTATGTAAATGGTCAAATAAATTTGTTAAATAATTCTGGGATTAATGATCTTAATAAATTACGATCGCTTTATCAGTTGATAGATCAAAAACAATTAATGTCAGATTTTATTGGATTTGATACTAATCAGATTATAAATCATAATTCACATACTAATGTTAGAGTCCATTTAGGTTCTGAGATGCCATCAAAGTTATTAGAAGATTGCAGTTTATTGACTGTAGATTATAGTGTTGGCAAACATGGTACAGGGACTATAGCATTGTTAGGTCCAAGTAATATGCCATATTCGCAGATGATAGGCTTACTTGAATATTTTAGAAACGAGTTAGCTAATAAGTTATTGGAGTATTATGGTGATTTTAAGTGAGGAGGTAAGTTGTGAAAGAACATAAAGATAATTCAGTGGATAGTAAAAAAGAAAAAAATAATACCAAACCAAAAACGTCTTCTAACAAAGAAGATGTAAGCAAATACACTAAAAAGATCCAAGAGCTGGAGTTAAAAAATCAGGAATTGGAAGATAAATATCTACGTAGTGAAGCAGAAATTCAAAATGCACAAAATCGCTATTCCAAGGAGCGTGCACAGTTGATAAAGTATGAGTCACAAAGTATAGCTAAAGATATTCTTCCTGCATTGGATAATCTTGAACGTGCATTAATGGTCAAAAGTGATAGCGATGTGACTGTTCAGTTAAAAAAGGGAGTTCAAATGACATTAGATGCACTGATTAAAGCGTTGAATGATCATGGAATATCTGAAATTAAAGCTGATGGTGAAAAATTTGATCCAAAATTACATCAAGCTGTTCAAACTGTTGATGCAGTGAAAGATCAGGAACCTGATCATGTTGTACAAGTATTGCAAAAAGGATACTTGTACAAAGATAGAACTTTAAGACCTGCTATGGTAGTTGTAACAAAATAAGAGAGGAAGTTAATTTATGTCAAAAGTTATCGGAATAGATTTAGGAACTACTAATTCAGCTGTAGCTGTGTTGGAAGGAAAAGAACCTAAGATTATTACTAATCCTGAAGGTAATCGTACTACACCATCAGTTGTTGCTTTTAAGAATGGTGAAATTCAAGTTGGTGAAGTAGCTAAAAGACAAGCAATAACTAATCCAAATACTATTTCTTCAATTAAGCGTCATATGGGTGAAGAAGGATATAAAGTTAAGGTAGATGGTAAGGAATATACTCCACAAGAAATATCAGCAATGATTTTGCAATATATCAAAAAGTTTGCTGAAGATTATCTAGGTGAACCAGTAAAGGATGCTGTAATTACTGTTCCTGCTTACTTTAACGATGCTCAAAGACAAGCTACTAAAGATGCTGGAAAAATTGCTGGATTAAATGTTCAAAGAATTATTAATGAACCAACTGCAAGTTCATTAGCATATGGATTAGATAAAGATGAAAAAGATGAAAAGATCTTAGTATATGACCTTGGTGGTGGTACATTTGACGTATCTGTGTTAGAGTTAGGCGACGGCGTTTTCCAAGTTTTGTCTACAAATGGTGATACTAATCTTGGTGGTGATGACTTTGATAATGCCATTATCGATTGGTTAATTGAAAACTTTAAGAAGGAAAATGGTGTTGATTTATCATCCGATAAGATGGCTTTACAACGTTTGAAAGATGCTGCAGAAAAGGCTAAAAAAGATTTATCAGGTATTTCATCTACACATATTTCATTGCCATTTATTTCAGCTGGAGAATCAGGCCCATTGCATTTAGAAGCTGATTTAAGTAGAGCTAAGTTTGATGAATTGACACATGACTTGGTTGCTAGAACTAAGATACCATTTGACAATGCATTGAAGGATGCAGGCTTATCAGTTTCGGATATCGATAAAGTAATTTTAAATGGTGGTTCAACTCGTATTCCAGCAGTTCAAGAAGCTGTTAAGCAATGGGCTGGGAAGGATCCTGATCATTCTATTAATCCTGATGAAGCTGTTGCTTTGGGTGCTGCTGTTCAAGGTGGTGTAATAACTGGTGATGTTAAAGATATTGTGTTGCTTGATGTTACGCCTTTGTCTCTTGGTATAGAAACTATGGGTGGTGTATTTACTAAGTTAATTGATAAAAACACTACTATTCCAACTTCAAAGAGTCAAATCTTCTCCACAGCTGCAGATAATCAACCTGCCGTTGATGTTCATGTTCTACAAGGTGAACGTCCTATGGCAGCAGATAATAAGACTTTAGGAAGATTCCAATTAACTGATATTCCTGCTGCACCACGTGGTGTTCCACAAATTCAAGTAACGTTTGATATTGATAAGAATGGTATCGTTAATGTGTCTGCTAAAGATATGGGTACTGGTAAAGAGCAAAAGATAACTATTAAGAGTTCTACTGGATTATCTGATGAAGAAATTAAACGCATGCAAAAAGAAGCAGAAGAACATGCAGAAGAAGATAAAAAGAAAAAGGAAGAAGCAGATTTACGTAATGAAGTAGATCAAGTTATCTTTAGTACTAATAAGACATTGGAAGAAGTAAAAGGTAAACTTAGTGACAATGATATTAAACCGGTTGAAGATGCATTAGAAGCTTTGAAAAAAGCTCAAAAAGATAATGACCTTGTAGCAATGAAGGAAAAGAAAGATGCTTTGTCAAAGGTTGCACAAGATTTAGCAGTTAAGTTGTATCAAAAACAAAATACCCAAGGTCAATCTGGTACTAAAGAAAATGGTAATGGTAATGATAAAGGTACGGATGGTAATGGTAATTCAACGGTAGATGGTGACTTCCACAAGGTTGATCCTGATAAATAGTTGTCGATTATAAAGAAAAGAACTGCCATGTTGTAGTTCTTTTCTTTTGATAGTTAAGGAGTAATTAAATGTCACAACGTGATTATTATGATATTTTAGGGGTTGATAAAACTGCTAGTGATGCTGAAATTAATAAAGCGTATCGAAAATTAGCTAAAAAATATCATCCTGATATAAACCATGAACAGGGTGCGGAAGAAAAATATAAAGAAGTTAACGAAGCATATGAAGTTTTGCATGATAAGCAAAAGAGAGCTCAATATGATCAATTTGGACATGCTGGTGTTAATGGACAAAGTGGTTTCAGCGGTTTCGGCGGTGGCACTCAGTATAGTGATTTTAGTGGCTTTGATGGTTTTGGCGATATCTTTGGTGATCTCTTTGGTGGTACAGGTAGACGACATGTAGATCCTACTGCACCGCAACGTGGTCAAGATTTGGATTATACGCTTACAATTGACTTTATGGATGCTATTAAAGGTAAGAAAACAAATATTACATATACTAGAAGTGAAATATGTTCATCTTGTCACGGTAATGGAGCAGAAAAAGGTACTCATCCAATTACTTGTTCAAAATGTAAAGGAATGGGTGTTATAAATATTACTCGTCAAACACCATTTGGCATTATTAGCCAGCAAGCTAGTTGTGATCAATGTGGAGGAAAAGGATTAATTATTAAACATCCATGTAATACCTGTCATGGCAAGGGATGCATAGATAAAGAACAAACTTTGCAGGTTGATATTCCAGCTGGTATTGATAATGGGCAACAAATTAGGCTAAGTGGACAAGGTGAAGCAGGTAAAAATGGTGGCACGTATGGTGATTTATATATTGTGTTTAAAGTAAAACCAAGTGCTGAATTTACACGTAGAGGTACCACAATTTATTCTGAAGCTAAGATTTCCTTTGCACAAGCTACTTTGGGTGATTATATTCAAGTTGATACCGTTCATGGTAAGGTTTCTTTAAAAATACCTGCAGGTACACAACCAAATACAAGATTTAAATTGCGTGGTGAAGGTGTTCCTCGCTTGAATGGTAAGGGTAATGGTGATCAGGAAGTTCTGATTAATATTGTGATACCAAAAGAAATTAATGATAAACAAAAAGAAGCCCTTGTTGATTTTGTTAAAGCTGGTGGTGGAAGTATTACACCTCAGGAAAAAAATTTCTTTGAAAGATTGAAAGATAAGTTATCATAAAGTTTTTAAAGATAGTAACTGAGATACAGTATTAGATTTTAAGGTTTGATTTTGATATTAAATAATCAGAATCAGACCTTTTGTAGTTAAAGGTGAAGTTTGTTATCTAAGACTATTATTTATTTTAATTAATGTTTTTATTTGCTATAATAATTTCCTAGTGATAGAAAGAATTAAACGGGTGAATACATGGATCTTGATAAATTGAAAGAATATCAAAAGCATATTAGAAATTTTTCCATTGTGGCACATATTGATCATGGAAAATCGACCATTGCTGATAGAATTTTAGAACTAACAGATACTGTTAGTGAACGCCAAATGAAAAATCAATTGTTAGACGATATGCCATTAGAGCGACAACGTGGTATTACCATTAAGCTAAATTCTGTTGAAGTTAAATATTGTGCTAAGGATGGAGAAACTTATTTTTTTCATTTAATTGATACCCCAGGACATGTAGATTTTTCATATGAAGTTTCGCGATCACTTGTAGCATGTGAAGGTGCATTATTAATTGTTGATGCATCACAAGGTGTACAGGCTCAAACTTTAGCTAATACATATTTAGCAATGGATAGTGATTTGGAAATCTTGCCAGTTATAAATAAAATTGATTTACCCTCAGCTGATCCAGATATGTGTAAGGATGAAATAGAAGAAATGTTGGGGTTGGATGCCACTGAAGCTGTTGAAGTTTCAGGTAAAACCGGTAAAGGAATCCCTGATTTGTTGGAAAGAATTGTTCAAGATATACCAGCTCCTTCAGGTGATTTAAAGGCACCATTAAAGGCACTTATTTTTGATTCAAAATATGATGATTATCGTGGAGTTGTATTATCTGTAAGAATAGAAGATGGAATTGTAAAGCCAGGTGATAAGATTAGGATTATGAATACTGGCAAGGATTTTGAAGTTACTGAAGTCGGTGTTTCTAGTCCATATCCTGTAAAAAAGGAAATGTTGGTTGCTGGGGATGTAGGCTATATTACTGCCAATATTAAATCAGTACGTGAAACGCGAGTAGGTGATACTATTACTAGTAGTTGCAATCCTACGGCTACACCATTACCAGGTTATAGACAAATTCCACCTATGGTATATTCAGGTATGTATCCAGTTGATAATCAAAAATATGATGATTTGAAGGAAGCATTGCAAAAATTGCAATTGAATGATGCTGCATTAGAATTTGAGCCTGAAACTTCTCAAGCACTGGGATTTGGTTTTAGATGTGGCTTTTTGGGATTATTGCATATGGATGTTGTTCAAGAGAGATTAGAGCAGGAATTCGGGATGCAATTGATTATGACGGCACCTAGTGTAGATTATCATGCGATTATGAATGATGGATCTGTAAAGTTGATAGATAATCCTTCAGATTTACCTGATGCGGGTGAATATCAAGATGTTCAAGAACCATTTGTGAAAGCTGAAATTATGGTTCCAAATGATTTTGTAGGTGCGGTTATGGAATTATGTCAAAAAAAACATGGCGAGTTTCAGACTATGGATTATCTAGATAAGTTTAGGGTTAATGTTATTTATAAAATGCCATTAGCTGATATAATTTATGATTTCTTTGATGATTTGAAATCTTTCACAAAAGGTTATGCGTCCTTAGATTATGAAATTATAGGCTATCGATCTACAAATTTAGTAAAAATAGACATGTTATTAAATCATGAGCCAGTAGATGCATTGAGTTTTATTGCACATAATGATGAAGCACAAACCAGAGCACGACAAATGACGAGTATGTTAAAGAAACTTATTCCTCGTCAAAATTTTGAAGTTGATGTTCAAGGTGCTATCGGTGCTAAGATTATTTCCAGAGCAACTATTAAACCTTATCGTAAAGATGTTACATGGAAGATTCATACTGGAGATCCAGATCGAAGAGCCAAGTTGTTAGAAAAACAACGCAAAGGTAAAAAAAGAATGAAAGCTATTGGACGAGTAGAAGTTCCCCAAGATGCATTTATGGCTGTATTGAAAATGGATGATGACGATATAAAAGGAAAATAAGATGGCAGATAAAAAAACACGTAGAAATATAAATTTACGTTATATTTTAGCATTTATTTGTTTTATTGTAGGTCTAGCTTTAATTTTTAGTCCACAAATAACATCATTTATTGCCAAACAGTCCCAAAATGAAGTATTGCATAATCTTAATAAAGATAAGATTAGAGAGAATGAGAAATCTAAAGGTCAATTTGATTTTTCCAAGGTTAAAAGTATTGATTTTGCCCAGGTTACTAAATCTCGGATCAAAAATAATGCTAAAGCAGTGGGTGCTATTGCAATTCCAAGTGTCCATATGTATTTACCAATTCTAAAAGGATTAAGTAATGATTCATTATCTACAGGTGGTGGCACTATGCGTCCAGATCAAAAAATGGGTCATGGTAATTATCCATTAGCTGGTCATTACATGACTGCTAATGGTAGCCTCTTTTCACCATTAGAATCAGTAAAAAAGGGCAAATTAATATATTTAACAGATTTAAAAAAAGTTTATATTTATAAAATATATATGAAGAAAAAAGTTCCACCTACTGCTGTATGGTTAGTGGATGATACTAGAAAAAATATAGTTACATTAATAACGTGTGCTGATTGGGGAGCTAATCGATGGGCTATCAGAGGGTCTTTAATAAAAACAGTTAAAGCTACTGATGAAAAATTGAGGATATTTAAGTTACGACAATGATATGGAAGAAAAAACAAGCAGAATCTTTAGATAAAGATTTAATTGCAAAGTATAAATTAAGTCCTATACAAGCTAAATTATTTGCGATTAGAGGCATCAATACTGATCAACAATTAGATTTTTGGTTAAATGACGATGAAAGTAAATTAGCTGATCCATTTTTAATGCATGATATGAAAAAGACAGTCAATAGAATTAATCAGGCTATCGATAAGGGTGAAAAAATTACAGTATATGGCGATTATGATGCTGATGGTATTACTGCGACAAGTATTATGGTCGAAACTTTGAGTATCTTAGGAGCTGATGTTGATTTTTTTATTCCAAATAGGTTTGATGATGGATATGGACCTAGTTTGGAACGTTATCAGGAATTGGTAAATAATGGTACTAAGTTGATAATTACAGTAGATAATGGTGTAACAGGAATTGAAGAAGTGAATTATGCCAAAAAATGTGGGGTAGATACTATTGTGACTGATCACCATATTTTTCAAGATGAAATTCCTGATGCATATGCAATAGTTCATTGTAATTATCCTAATCAAGATTACCCATTTGATGATTATTGTGGTGCTGGTGTAGCATATACTATTTGTCGTGCACTAATGACTGATAATATGTCTGAGTTATTGGATTTAGCTATGATAGGTACCATAGGTGATATGGTTAAAGTATCTGGTGAAGGTCATATAATAGTTAAGCGAGGGCTTGAAATTTTAAATAATACTCAAAGGCCAGGATTACGTGCATTGATCAAAAATGCAGGATTAGAGTTGGGATCTATTGATGCTAGTGATGTTGGATTTGCTATTTGTCCTAGAATTAATGCTGTAGGTAGGTTAGCAGATGCAAATTTAGCGGTAAATCTTTTGCTGTGTGATGACGAAGAAGAAGCTGAAAAATTGGCATCAATAGTTGAAAAATTGAATGATAAACGTAAACAATTAACTCAGGAAATATTTGAGATATGTGAAAAGCAAATTCAGCAATATGGATGGCAATCTAAAAAGACATTAGTTTTATACGATCATAATTTTCACGAAGGAGTATTGGGCTTAGTAACTAATAAAATAGCGGAAAAATATCATAAACCGACTATTATTCTAACTGAAGCCGATAATGGTGAATTAAAAGGATCAGGTCGGTCTGTTGTAGGATTCAATCTATTCAATGCACTTATAAAACTTAAAGGTACAGTTTTAACAAAATTTGGTGGTCATGAGTTTGCATGTGGTCTTTCATTAAAAAAAGATTCTTTAGTAAAATTGCGTAATTGTTTTGAGAGTTCTTTTCAGCCTGTTGCTACTAGTGAACTCGTAAAAATGTATGATGATGAGTTAAATCTTAACGATTTGACATTGGATACTTACCGTCAAATGGTTAAAGTAGGTCCTTTTGGAACGGATAATCCAGAGCCTGTTTTTTCTATAACTAATCCACATATATCTAAATTAATTAAAATAGGCCAGAATAAAAATCATATTAAAATGTGTGTGAGCAACTTTTCCAATGAGCTTGATTTAATAGGATTTGATAGGAGCTACTTAGATACAAATATATTGCCATATGTTCATATGATTATGGTAACTTTAGGCATAAATAAGTGGAATAATAAAGCTAAATTACAGGGAATTATCAGCGATTTTATTTTTGCTGCTCCGCCATCGTTGACGAGTGTTAGAATTGTCGATTTACGTAATGAAAATTATATTATGGGCTTTGCAGATAGATATCTGCTTTTTGACAAAAATAGTATAGAAATAGCTAATAATATTGATAATATATCATCTGATAAAATTATTTTGGCAGCTGATTATATGCAAAATAATGAGAGTGTTGTTTTTTTAGATACTCCTACAAGTAAAGAACAATTCGATAGGGTGCTTAACAATGATTTTAACAAAATATATTTACGTTTTTTGATTGATCCATATCCAATATCAAAATTACCAGATAGAGAATTATTTGAAAGTATATTCAACTATATTGTTAATCATCCAAATTTATCATTGTCTGATTATAAGCTAGTTGCTACATACTTAGGTATAAATTATGATTGTATCAAATTTGTTTTGCGTGTATTTTGGGAATTGAATTGGATTGATTATGATGTTAAAAATGAGCTAATTAAGGCTATAACTAGTCCTAAAGTTACTAAAATTACTGATTCTAAGTATTTCCAGGCGATTAGTCAACGATTGACATTTACAGATATGTTAAAAAACATGTCTTCAGATAGTTTGTTAAAATATATTAAGGATCATAATAGTAATTTATAATATGAATTTGTTAAAACAAAAAGTAGAATGTTATAATACTTTTACATATAGTGTGAGTAAATGTTATTGCATATAGGAAGTTGGTTTGTGATTTTATGGCAATTGATTTTAAAAAATATATAGCTAGTATTAAGGATTTTCCCAATGAAGGAATAATTTTTAGAGATATAACACCTATTTTACAAAATGGTACGGCTTATCGAGCTGCAACACATGAATTGGCAGAATTTGCTAAGAGCAAGGGTGCAGAAGTTATTGTAGGTCCTGAAGCTAGAGGTTTTATTGTAGGATGTCCTGTAGCAAATGAATTAGGTATTGGCTTTGTTCCAGCACGTAAACCACATAAATTACCTCGTGCAGTTAAAAAAGCTTCATATGACTTAGAGTATGGTTCTAATTCTTTGGAAATGCATATAGATGCAATTAAACCGGGTCAAAAAGTTGTGATTTGTGATGATTTGATGGCAACTGCGGGAACATTGCATGCAACTGTCAAATTAGTAAAAGAACTTGGTGGTGAAGTAGTAGGTGCAGCATTTTATGTTGAACTTGTTGATTTAAAAGGCGTAGAAAAATTTAGTGATATTGATATATATTCTTTAGTTAAATATCACGGCGAATAAATATTATTTCTAAGAATCTAAGTTTAATAAATGCTTAGATTTTTTTTTAGGAGGATTATTGAATTGACTAAGCTTGAACAGCCATATTTAGATTTATTACAAAAAATAATGTTGGAAGGGCATGATAAGTCTGATCGCACAGGTGTTGGCACACGCAGCATCTTTGGTGCACAAATGCATTTTGATCTGTCCGAGGGATTTCCTATAATTACCACAAAACATGTTCCTTTTGGTTTAATAAAAAGTGAATTGTTATGGTTTTTAAGGGGCGATACTAATATAAAATTTTTGTTGGAACACAAAAATCATATTTGGGATGAGTGGGCTTTTAAGAATTGGGTAAGTTCTACTGAATATAATGGCCCCGACATGACAAATTTTGGCTTGCGACAACAAACCGATGAATTGTTTAATATAAAATATCAAGAACAAATGAATATATTTACCGAGAAAATATTAAGTGATGCAACATTTTCCAAAAAATATGGTGATTTGGGTAATGTTTATGGTGCTCAATGGAGGCGTTGGCAAACTAGTAGGGGTGATACTATTGATCAGTTAGGTAATGTTATTGAACAAATTAAGACTAATCCAGATTCACGTCGCTTAATAGTTAGTGCATGGAATCCTGAAGATATTCCTAATGTTGCATTGCCACCATGCCATGTTTTATTTCAATTTTATGTTAATGATAATAAATTGAGTTTGCAGTTGTATCAGAGATCCGGTGACATGTTTTTAGGTGTTCCATTTAATATTGCAAGTTATTCTTTATTATTGAATTTGGTTGCTAGAGAAACTGGACTGGAATTAGGTGAATTTGTGCATACTTTGGGTGATGCACATATTTATAAGAATCATTTTGATCAGGTTAACAAGCAATTATCACGGAATGCATATGATTCTCCTACATTATGGCTTAATCCATTGAAACACAGAGTTTTAGATTTTGAAATGAAAGATATAAAGTTAATAGATTATAATCATCATGGGACTATTAAAGCACCAGTTGCAGTTTAATTGTGAGAGGTAAGTATATTAGTGATTGTTTTTATTTGGGCAGAGGATTTAGCTGGCAATATTGGTAATAAGGGAAAATTACCATGGCATTTGCCAGCTGATCTAAAACATTTTAAAAAATTGACGGAAAATCATACTATAGTGATGGGTCGAAAAACTTTTGATAGTTTTCCGGGCTTACTTAAGAATCGACACCATGTGATTTTAACAACAGACGCAGAATTTACTAATTATTATAAAGATAATGATCAAATAACTATTTTTAATAGTTTAACTGATTTGCGTAAATGGCTTTTAAATGAGCAAAAAACTATATATATAATTGGTGGCTTTTCTTTATTTGATGCTTTAAAAGACATACCAGATCGATTAGAACAAACGATTATTCAAAATAGGTTTAAAGCTGATACTAAAATGGCAATTATTGATTATAATAGGTATAAGTTAATAAATAGAGAAGATTTTTGTAAAGATACAAAAAATAAATATAACTATAGTTTTTTAACGTATGTTAAGTTGTAAGTTAGTATTTTTGATAAGTAAGGAGATACTATGTCTAATACAGTAAAAATTAATGGTAGCAATAAAGAATATACATTAAGTTCAAATATCAAGATATATGCATTAATTGATGCAGGATTTAAAAAAACAGTGAATGGTAATTATACCTATGAGCACCCTTTATATAAAGATTCTCCATATAATGCTACTGCTAAATTGAAAATGACTATTAATAAAGAGTTAAATCATTTAACTATGGTAGTAACAGATATAAATGGGTTAACTAAAGTAAATATTTTTAAAAACAAGCAGTTGGTATCTATGGTCGAATTACTACAATTTGTTTTGAAAGATTTGGAAGAAAAAGAAATTATAGTAGAAAATTAAGGGGAACATAATGACAGATAACAGTCATATTAGAGTCGTTGTTGGTATGAGTGGTGGAGTTGATTCATCAGTATCTGCACTTTTATTAAAAGAACAAGGGTATGATGTAGTAGGTGTCTTCATGAAAAATTGGGACGATACCGATGATTCTGGTGTTTGTACTGCTACAGAGGATTTTGAAGATGTTAAACGAGTTGCGGATAAGATAGGGATACCATATTATTCTATTAATTTTGAAAAGGAATATTGGAATAAGGTATTTGAATATTTTTTAAGTGAATATAAAAGAGGACGTACCCCTAATCCAGATATTATGTGCAATAAGGAGATAAAATTTAAATCTTTTTTAGATTTTGCAATGAAATTAGATGCTGATTATATTGCTATGGGTCATTATGCGAAAACTGTTACTGATGAAAATGGTGTAGTCCATATGATGAGACCAAAAGATGGTAATAAAGATCAAACATATTTTTTAAGTCAGGTAACTCAAGAGCAATTGAAAAAGGCAATTTTCCCTTTAGCTGATTTAAGTAAACCGCAAGTTAGAATGATAGCGGAACAAGCTGGCTTAGCTACAGCCAAAAAGAAAGATTCTACAGGTATTTGTTTTATTGGCGAAAGAAATTTCAAAAACTTCCTCAGTGAATTTTTACCAGCTATGGGCGGTAATATTGTAACTTCAGACGGTCGTATTGTTGGTAAACATAGTGGTCTTATGTATTATACTATTGGGCAACGTTCTGGCTTAGGATTAGGCGGGAATCAAAGTTCATGTGCACCATGGTTTGTTGTGGGCAAGAATTTACAAAAAAACGAATTGATTGTAGAACAAGGATATGATAGTGACTTATTATATGCATCTAGTTTAGATGCCAGTGAAGTCTCATTTTTTACTGGGTTGCCTTCTAATGATACTACGATTCATTGCACTGCAAAATTCAGATATAGACAACCAGATGTTGCAGTTACAATGAATTATAATAAGGCTAATAATACTGTTCATGTTGAATTTGATGAATTGGCCAGAGCAGTGACTCCTGGTCAAGCAATAGTCTTTTATGATGGCGAAGAATGTTTAGGTGGTGCTATCATTGATAAGGCATATAGAGGTAATCATCAATTGCAATTAATATAAGGTTATTTTTAGTTATCGAGGAATAGGTATGCAATTATATTTTGTCAGACATGGTAAAACAGAATGGAATTTAGAGGGTAGGTATCAGGGATGCCATGGTAATTCTCCTTTGTTACCCGAAAGTTATGAAGATATTAAACGGTTATCTCTTTTTTTAAAGGATACGAAATTTGTAGCTTTTTATGCTAGTCCTTTGGAGCGTGCATTGCAAACCGCATTAAAGATTAAAGAAAATATGAATATAGATGTTCCTGTGATTGCAGATAATCGATTGCGTGAATTTGATTTGGGAGAATTGGAGGGAATGAAATTTTCCGAAGCTGAGAGATTATATCCTGATCAAATTAAGGCATTTAGATATGAACCTGACTTGTATGATCCTCGTAAATTTCATGGTGAGAGTTTTAGTCATATGATTAAGCGAGGAAAACTTTTGATTGACGAAATAACTTCTAAGTATAGTGGCAATAATGATAAGGTTCTTTTAGTAAGTCATGGTGCTGCTTTATGTGCATTGATTAGAAGTTTGGAAGGTTATCGATTAGCTGATTTGCGTAAGCGTGGAGGTTTAATTAATACTAGTTTAACTATTTTAGAAACTAAAGATAGTATTAATTTTAATGAATTAAGATGGAATGAGACATCTTATTTAGGAAGAAAAATTACTAGTAGAGATTCAATATAATGAATAAGAAAATAAGAAAAGTATTACCATCAAATAAGCAAGAAGCGTACATTCATTCGTTGATTTGTAAAATAGATGCAGCTCCGAGTGATGTAAATAATTATTTAGAATTATCTGCATATTTGATAGAAAATAATTCTCCAGAACAGGCTTTGGAATTGTTGCAAAAGGCTAAAGCATGTACTAATGATGATACCTCGTCGCTGGACTACAATATTGCCATTTGCTTTTATATGCTAGGGGATTATCAAGCTGCTGGTAAAATTTTAGATAGCATGCCTAATAATGATGCGACTCTTTATCAAAAAGCCCTAGTTGCAATAAAAAGTGGTCAGTATGCTAAAGCTTTGGCGTATGCTATTACTATTAAAAAACCTAGTATGCGTACATATGAATTAATAGGAGATTGCTGGTTAAGTCAGGGTAAGTTAGTCGAAGCAAGATTAGAGTATAAAAAGATAGAGGCCTCGATACGATCGGCTAAGATTAATTTTTTATTGGGTGTTACCTACTTTCCTGAAGATAGAGCTGAAGCAGAAAAATATTTTGAACGTTCGAAAAAGCAGGATGAAAAATATTTTTATTCAGCTAAGAAACAATATAATTCGATTGTTAATATGATTAAAAAATAAGATTTAATATATTTCTTAGGAGTTAATATGGCAGAATTACAGTTAATAGGAATGGTAGAGGGAATTATTTATGAAAACAATGAAGAATTGTTTAAAATATTGGATGTTCATATAATTCGAAAAATAGCTGGATATGATCATGATTCTATTAGAGTTATGGGTAATTTCGGAGAGATGGATCTGTCAATTCGATATAAGTTTGTAGGTGAAATAATTGAGCATTCAAAATTTGGTATGCAATTTAAGGCTAAAAGTTATCAAGCCATAATGCCTGCGGAATATAATGCGATTGTAGATTATTTAGCTTCAGATAAATTTGCAGGAATAGGAAAAAAAACAGCTGAAAAAATAGTTTCACAATTGGGGGAAGATCTTTTTACCAAAATTAAAGATAATAACAAGGTTGTAGAAGATCTAAAATTAACAGATAAGCAACGTCAAAGCTTGTTAAATGGAATTTTGCATATGGATCAATTGGGTGAGATATTAACTCAAGCGGTGCAATATGGGATTAATAAAAGTATTATTACTGATTTGTATAATAAATATAAAGGTGAGACATTATCCAAGATAGAAGAAGATCCATATGCTTTAATTGCTGAAACACGTGGCTATGGTTTTAAAATTGCAGACAGTATTGCAAATAAATTAGGCTTTAAAGCGGATGATAGCAGGCGTCTAAAGGGTGCACTTATGCAGGTATTATTAGATTCGGCTCTAAAAGATGGAAATACATATCTTTTGATGGATAAGTGGCTAGAAAATACTAGTGAATTGCTTTATATAGATGATTTCGATCTGCTAGCTAATGAAGTCAATAATTTAAAAAAAGATAACAAAGTAGTCATATTTGATGATAAAGTATCTTTAACAAATATGTATACGATAGAAAAAGATATTGCTAATGATTTAAAAAGAATTAGTGATAGCAATAAAAAGGATATCCCATATCTAGATGACGACTTAAATTCTGCTATTAAGCACGTTGAACAAAAGTTTGATATAAGTTACGATGATACGCAGAAAAAGGCTATAAAAACTGCATTGAATAATTCAATTTCTATTCTGACTGGTGGACCTGGTACAGGCAAAACAACTATTATTAGAGGTATTTTAGCTACTTTGCAGGAAATTGAAAAGATTCCAAATGATGTCCTTTATACTGATGATCCTCCTTTTTTATTGGCAGCTCCAACTGGTCGAGCTGCAAAAAGAATGTCCGAATTAACAGGTATAGATGCTAAAACGATACATCGCTTATTAGGATTAGGCATATCTGATTTAAATCAAGAAAATATGAATGAACTAAATGGAGAAATTTTAATTATAGATGAAATGTCTATGGTTGATATGTTTTTATTTAAGAATTTAGTTAGTTCTATTTTTCAACTAAAACATATTGTATTTGTTGGTGATAAAGATCAATTACCTTCAGTAGGGCCTGGAAATATTTTTAGTGATCTGATAGCTTCTAGTGCTTTTCCTACAACAAAATTGAGTATGATACATCGACAGAGTGATGATTCATCTATTGTCGATCTTGCACATAAGATTAATCAGAATAATGCTCAAGCAAATATATTTACTAAAACGCCTAATTATTCCTTTATATCTTGCAAGCCTAATAGTATTGCTGATGCTATAGAAAAAATAGTTGATATCGCATTAGAAAAGGGCTTTTGTGCTGATGATATTCAAGTTTTGACAGCTATGTATAATGGTGTAAGTGGTATAAATAGCTTAAATGATTTGTTACAGAATATAATGAATCCTGCTAAGATTGATTCCAAAAAAGTAGAAGTGCATAATGAATTTTTTAGAATAGGTGATCGTGTCTTACAATTACAAAATAATCCTGAAAAAGAAATTTATAATGGGCAAATCGGTAAAGTGGTTGGTATTGATGATTCACAAAAATCAGCCAAATTGATTGTTCGATTCGATGATCGCGAAGTAATGCTTACATCTAATGATTTATCAGATTTAACAAGAGCATATGCTATTACTATTCATAAATCACAAGGTTCTGAGTTTCCACTGGTTATCTTAGCATTAACGATGCAAAATTATATTATGCTAAAGAAGAATTTATTGTATACTGGGATTACCCGTGCTCAACAAAATTTGGTTATGATTGGTGAAGAACAAGCATATCAAATGGCATTAAAAACTGAAGGCAATGATCGACAAACTGATTTGTGTAGTAAAATTCAGTGTATATTCAATAAAAATGATATTGAGTTACAAGAAAATGAGATTGATAATGCTGATAATCATTCTGAAAATTATATTTTAACGCCTGATTTGATATATTCTAATAAAATTGATCCAATGATTGGTATGGAAGATGTTCGATTGAGTGATATATAAAAAAAGCAACTGCGAGTTATTTCGCAATTGCTTTTTTATTACTTCTTTTCAATAATCATAGGTAAAATCATAGGACGACGTTCTGTTCTGGAATATAGAAAATCTTGTAAAGTTTCAATAATATTCTTTTTTAACTCACGCTCATCAGATTTAGTTTCTTTGGCCATTTCTACTCTTAGTAGGTGATATATATGCTTTTGTGCAGCGGTAATTAAGTCAGTTGATTCACGCATATAAACGAAACCACGACTTAAAATATCAGGACCTGCAAGAACTCGTTGATGCTGATAATCAATCGTAGCGACCACTACCACTAAGCCTTCTTCTGCAAGTATTTTACGGTCATGAACTACTATGTCACCAACTTCAGATGTGCTAGAAGTATCAACGAAAACATCTGGTATTTGTATTTTGCCAGCTATTCTAGAACTAGTCTTTGTTAACGCTAGTACATCACCATTTTCAAGTACAAAAGTATGATCCTTAGCCATTCCTGTAGCTTGGGCAGTTTCTGTATGTATTACTTGCATACGATATTCACCATGTACAGGGATGAAGTACTCAGGCTTAGTTAGCTCGATCATCATTTTTTGTTCTTCTTGACCACCGTGTCCAGAAGTATGAACATTGTGTATTTTTCCGTGCACAACATCGGCACCAGCTTCATATAATTTGTTAATCAAATGGTTAACACTAGTGGTATTTCCTGGTATTGGATTTGAAGAAAAGATAACAGTATCGCCTGGTTTAATACTAATCTGTCTATGTGAACCGTCGGCAATTCTAGAAAGTGCTGCTAAGGGTTCACCTTGCGAACCTGTACATAATATCATAGCCTTCTCAGGAGGTAATTTATTAATTTCAGATGCTTCAACAATTGTACCTTCAGGTATATCAAGATAACCCAAATCTATACCATTTTGAATACCATTCTCCATAGAACGACCAAATATAGCCACTTTGCGTCCGGTAGCTACAGCAGCTTTAATCGCAGTAGATACACGATACAGATTTGAAGCAAAAGTAGCGAAAATAATACGTCCTTTAATACCCGTTATAATATTATGCAGGGATTTTGCAACAAATCGTTCAGATTTTGTGAATGTAGCTACTTCTGCATTGGTTGAATCAGAAAGTAAGGCAAGTACGCCTTCTTCTCCTAGTTTAGCCATTTTTTGAAAATCCGGTGCTGGTTGATCCATTACTGGTGTAAGGTCAAATTTAAAATCGCCAGTGAAGATAACAGTACCTTGTGGTGTATGAACAGCAATTCCTAATGTATCAGGAATAGAGTGTGTTGTTCTGAAAAAGGTTACAGACAATTTTGAAAATTGTAGAACTGTATCTTCGTATTCTTCATGTAGCACACTATTTTTTAAAATACCATGTTCATCCAATTTACCCCTTATTAATGCAAGTGCGAAAGGAGTGGCATATACAGGTATTTCTGGTATTTTTTTGAGTAAAAATGGAATCCCACCAATATGATCTTCGTGTCCATGTGTAACCACTAAGGCTTTTATTTTTTCTCTATTTTTAATCAAATATGAATAGTCAGAAATGATATAGTTAATTCCCATTTCACCATCTTCAGGGAATTTGATTCCGCAATCCATTATGATAATTTCATCTTGGTATTGTACACAATACATGTTTCGACCAATTTCGCCTAATCCCCCTATGGCGAAAATGCCTACTTCATCATTTTTTAATTTCAAGATTTTAATTAATTATTTGATGGAAAAGTTGAAAGCTTAAAATCCGGACTTTGCTTTTCATAAGCAAGGGAATTGCCCGTTAATTCTTGGATAAACTCAATGTTGTAGGGGGTGTTGTCTTCAACCAATTTGCGAGCTTCAACTAAATTATCTGCTTTTAAATATAAAGTTTGTGTTGTTTCTCTTCTTGGATTAACAATCTGGTCTTTTTGATATAAAACTTTGTAGATCATTATGTAATCTCCTTTTTAATTTTAATAAACGTCTAAATGTTGGATAAAACCAACAGCTAACAAAATTTTATCATAAATGTACAAATAAGTATACAAATTAAGCTTAAACAAAGAGCTGCCTCAAGCAGCTCTTTGTTTAAGAAATTACAACAGTATCTTCATCTAATGAAAACGGATTTTTCTTGTCAATACGATCGTAGAACAAATGACCATTTAAATGATCAATTTCATGGGAAGCAACGATTGCAGGATATCCTTTGAGAGATATTTGCTTTTGCTCGCCATCTACTGTCTGATATTTTATTTTTAATTTGTATGCTCGAGGTACATAGCCTTGAATATCTTTATCTACGCTTAAGCAACCTTCTCCTTCAGATAGGCAGGTACGTCTAACTGATTCTGAAATAATTTTTGGATTAACAAAAGTTTCTTTGAAGATAATATTGCCTTGGTCATCGGGAACTAGTAGGGCAGCCATTTGGACACTTTCACCTACTTGTGGTGCAGCTAATCCTACACCAGCTCTCAATTGATGCTTTTCAGCAATTTTGGGATCTTGAGAATTTATTAGATATTGCATCATATCTTCAGCTAGTTTTTTATACTTATCATTTAATGGAAAGGTTAGCTCTTTACCAACTTGTCTAAGTACATGATTGCCATCACGTACAATATCGTGCATGAGTATCAATGAAAAAATCTCCTTTTAAAAATTTTAATAAATATGTATATCAGATGATTATTATACAACAACCCTGTTGCAATATAAATAAAATATTTTTATGTGGTAAATGCTCATTTTATATTGACGTTTGCTAAATTTTTGTTTAAAATACCATAACGTAACTATAGTTAATGTAAAGCTTCATCGAAATGCATGATTTTTATTAGCTGTGACTGGAGTCACGGCTTTTTCGTTAGTTTTAGGGAGGAATATCTTTTGCAAAGAAGAGACGACATTAGAAATATTGCTATTATAGCCCATGTTGACCATGGTAAGACGACATTGGTTAATCAATTATTAAAGCAATCAGATACTTTACCAGAGCATATTCAAATAGCAGATAGAGCCATGGATTCCAATGCTATAGAGCGTGAACGTGGTATAACTATTTTGTCCAAGAATACAGCTGTTAAGTATAAAAATACAACAATTAATATTTTAGACACACCTGGACACGCTGACTTTGGTGGAGAAGTTGAACGTATTATGCATATGGTTGATGGTGCATTGCTATTAGTTGATGCTTATGAAGGAACTATGCCACAAACGCGTTTTGTTTTGAAAAAAGCTTTGGAAGCCGGCGTAAAACCTATTGTTGTTATTAACAAGATTGATAGACCTGGTGCACGTCCAGCTGAAGTGCTAGATGAAGTATTAGAGTTGTTTATCGAGTTAGGTGCATCTGATGATCAACTAGAATTTCCAGTTGTATATGCTAGTGCTCTTAATGGTACATCTTCATATGAAGATGATCCAGCTAAGCAGGAACAAACTATGGCTCCTGTTTTTGAAACTATATGTAAAAATATACCAGCACCAGTTGATAATTCTGATGAATCATTACAATTCCAGATTACTATGTTAGATTGGGATGATTATGTAGGAAGAATTGGAGTTGGTAGAATTTACCGAGGAAAAGTAAAAGTCGGAGATAATATTACCGTTATGAAAATTGACGGTACTAAGCAAAATTTCCGTGTTACCAAATTATTTGGTTACTTCGGGTTAAATAGAAATGAAATCCAAGAGGCCAAAGCAGGGGATATTATTGCGATATCTGGTATTAATGATATTTTTGTTGGTGAAACAATTGCGTCTGCTGAGGATGCTGAAGCTTTACCACCATTACATATTGATCCACCTACATTGCAAATGAATTTTGTAGCAAATGATTCACCATTTGCAGGCAAGGAAGGTACACAAGTTACTCCAAAGAAGTTGGAAGATAGATTGATTAAACAGACAAGAACCGATGTTTCTTTGAAAGTTGAATCAACCGATCAAATTAATTCTTGGACAGTTTCTGGTCGTGGAGAATTACACTTGTCTATTCTTGTCGAAGAATTACGTCGTGAAGGGTTTGAAATGCAATTGTCTCGTCCAAAAGTTATTTATCGTGAAATTGATGGACAGATGTGTGAGCCTTTTGAAGCTGTGCAAGTTGATACGCCTGACCAATATGTTGGTTCTGTAATTGATTCAATTTCTCAAAGAAAAGGAGAAATGAAAAATATGGAATCAACTGGTAATGGTCAAACCAGATTGGAATTTTTAGTACCATCTCGTGGATTAATAGGATATAACAACGAGTTTATGTCACAAACTGCTGGATATGGTATTCTTAACCATACTTTTGAAAAATATGGTCCTGTAATTAAGAATTGGGCACCAGGTCGTAGAAATGGAGCTTTAGTTTCTATTAACCAAGGTCCTTCAACTACATATTCTCTACAATCAGTTGAAGAACGTGGCCAATTATTTATTGGTGCGGGAGTTGAAGTTTATGAAGGAATGATTGTTGGTCAATCCTCAAGGGAACGTGATATAGCAGTTAATGTAACTAAGGGTAAAAACCTAACAAATACACGTGCAGCTGGTAAGGATCATGCTGCAGCAATTAAGACACCGAAAACATTAACCTTGGAAGAAGCTATTGAGTTCTTAAATGATGACGAGTATTGTGAAGTAACACCTCAGAGTATTAGATTACGTAAGAAAATCTTGAATACTAATGAACGTAAAAAAGCAGATAAAAAACGTGACAAAGATTAATATCTGATATTATACAAATTAAACACCACACATGATAATGATTGACTGTGTGGTGTTTTTTTGAGTTAAGATATTCGTTACAATATAAATGATCTATGTTTAAGTGATATAATACAATAAATATGAGTTAGGGAGAATTTAGCATGAGACAGAAACTGAAATATTTAGATTATAGCATTCTAATACCATATTTGCTTTTATCCTTATTTGGTATTGTTATGATATATTCGGCCAGTTCGGATATTTTGTTAGTTAATGGATTTTCTCCAATGGTATATATGCGTAAACAAATAATTAATTTTATACTTGCATTTTTGGCTTTGGGTGTACCATTTTTTACTATAAAATTAGAACTTTTAAAACGACTAAATTTTGTATTCTTTTTTCTTGTTATTTCCATAGCAATGTTATTTTTTCTAATTGTTTTAAAAATAATATCTCATGGTCAAGCGGAAATTAATGGTGCTGTTGGTTGGATTAAAGTAGGGCCGATTAATGTGCAGCCAGTTGAATTTGCAAAATTAGCATTAATATTTTATTTGGCTTTTGTTTTATCTAGGAAAGATGGATATTTAATACCAGGTAAAATTATTGAAAATTTAAAGAAACCGACTATGTTAGTTGGGTTAATGTTGTTTTTAACAATATTGGAACCTGATTTTGGTGGTACTTCTATTTTGTTTTTAATTGTTTGTATAATGTACTCAGTTTCAGGGATGCCTATTAAATATGCTGTAGGTGGGTTATTGATTTTATTTTTCTCTGTATTAGCTATTGTGTTTCTTTTGTTACATTTTCAACCTGCTTTTATTACAAAGTATTATCAATTTCAACGTTTATTGGCTTTTGCACATCCTTTTGAGTTAGAGAAAACTTCAGGAGGACAATTAGTTAATTCTTATTATGCAATTCATAATGGTGGTTTATTTGGCGTAGGAATAGGTAATTCTATGCAAAAAAGAGGATATTTGCCAGAACCGTATACTGACTTCATTTTGTCTATTATTTCAGAGGAATTAGGATCAATTGGTGGAATTGCCGTTGTCGCTATTTTATTCTTTTTGGTTTGGCGTATAACGGAAGTAGGATTACATACTCAAAATCAGTTTAATTCATTATTATGTTTTGGTATTGCAACAATTATATTTACAGAAACATTCTTTAATGTGGGTGCTGTATTAGGAATGTTACCAATAACAGGAGTTACTTTACCTTTTATATCATATGGTGGATCATCTATCATGGCATTAACTGCTGCAGTAGCTGTAGTTTTAAATATTGAAGCAAATGAAAAAATCATGCGTGCAAGAAAGGATATACTGAATGGGGTTAGTTTTTCAAGATAAAAATAAAGTTGAGCAAATAAGTGATCGAGTTGCTATTGTAGTGTATCTTAATAAAAACTATGAAAAAAGTTTTTTATATAAATTCGGGAATCTAATCTACGCTTCCCCCAAAAATGATTATGCTATCATGTATATAAGTGAATCTAAAGCAAAAAAAATTATAACAATGCTGACTGAAAATAAATTTGTTAAATCGGTTGAAATTTCTAAATATAATGATTTAGATTTTTCTTCTGAGCATACAACTGAGCTAATGAAGAATTTAAAAACAACAGCAGAAAACAAGTTAAAGAATGGTGAGGAATTTTAATTTTGCGAATTATTTCTGGAAAATATGCTAGGAGAAACCTATTTACATTAAAAAGCAATTCAACGCGTCCCACGAGTGATAAGGTAAAAGAATCTTTATTTAACGCAATGGGTCAATTTTTTAGTGGAGGTCGTGTGCTAGATTTATATGCTGGTAGTGGTGCTTTAGGATTAGAAGCCGTTTCTAGGGGATATGATAGTGCAGTTTTTGTAGATATAAATTATGCTGCATGTGAAATCATTAAAAAAAATATTTTGTTGACTAAGGAAAAGGAAAGATTTGAAATCTTTAAAAATAGTGATTTAAGAGCTATCAGTATTCTTGCATCTCGAAATTATCATTTTGATTTGGTGTTTTTAGATCCCCCCTATGCTAAAGAAAAAATAATCAAGGTAATGAAAATTATGCTTGATGCAAATATTTTGAATGAAAAGGCATTGATAGTAGCAGAAACTGATGAAAATGTAGAGTTACCTGATGTAGAGGGTTATAGTTTAATAAATAGACATCATTTAGGAAGAACTAAGTTTAAAATTTATGAAAGAAAATAATATGAGAAAAGCGATATTTCCTGGTAGCTTTGATCCACTGACAAATGGTCATGTAGAGACAGTTAATATTGCTACAACGATATTTGATAAAGTGTTTTTTGTTATTATGACCAACACTAATAAAAAATATTTATTTACTGAAGAGGAACGTTTGGAAATAGCTAAAACTGTTTTTAAAGATAATTCAAAAGTTGAAGTTATAGCTAGACCTCAAGAATTAGCTGTCGATGTCGCTATGAAATTGGGTGCCAATACGATTGTAAGAGGTTTACGTAATGATGCAGATTTTAATTATGAAAGGGAAATAGCAGCAATTAATAAAACTTTAGCACCACAATTGAATACAATATTATTGTTAACAGGACCGGAAAATAGTTTCATTTCTTCTACTATGATTAAGGAGACAGCAACTTTTGGTGGCGATATAACCAAACTTGTACCCGATATAGTGTCTGAAGCGTTAAAGAAGAAATTGAATAAATAATATGTTTAAAAAGAAAATTAATATAAAGGTAAAATTTCTTATTATCGGGTTTTGTTTAGTAATTTTATTGATATTTTTTATTTGGCCAACCAATTATTACATTGAATCACCTGGAGAAGTTGATAGAGTAAGTGATTATTTAGTTACAAAAGAAAATAAAGTAAGCCATAATTTATATTTAGTAACTGTTTATGGACGCAAAGCTAATATGATTGATTATTTGCTATCTTTATTGCGTAGTGATGAATCACGATTTTATTCTAAAGAGATCATGGGCGATACAAATGATAATCAATATGATCAAATGCAAAAATGTTATATGAAATCTAGTCAAAACAATGCTATCTATGTTGCAGCTAAATCCGCAGGAATAAAGTTTAAAATTCGTTATCAAGGTGTTAAGGTTTTGGAAGTTTTGCCTCAGTCACGATTTTATTCTAAGTTAAAAATTGGCGACATGATTATTAAAGCCAATAAAAAGAATATCCGATCGAGTGCAGCTTTGATTGAATATTTGAAAAAATATCCATTACATAAAAAACTAAAATTAACCATTTTGCGTAACAAAAAAGAAAAGCAGGTTGATGGTAAATTAATTAATATACCTCGTCTTAAAAAACATGGTATAGGGATAACTTTGCTCGATAATACTGAGATTATAACGAAGGCTCCCTTAAAAATTTGTACGCCTGACATTGGTGGACCTTCAGCAGGTCTTATGTTTACATTAGCATGTTATCAAGTATTTACACATAAAAGATTAAGTATGCATAAAAAAATCGTCGGTACTGGTACAATCGAAGCAGATGGTCATGTTGGTACAATAGGGTGTATTAAGCAGAAAACGATAGCTGCTGCACGTGCAAATGCAGATATTTTCTTAGTACCAGCTGAATGCCTGCAAGGTGAGAAAAAATCACAAACTAATTATCAAATAGCATTGAAAACAGCTAAAAAGTTAAAGACGAAGATGAAAATTGTTCCAGTATATAATTTTAGGGATGCTATCAATTATTTAAAAAATAATAAATAAAAAAGACACAATTTTTCGTATATAAGTTACGAGGTGAAAATTGTGTTTTTTGATAAAATTAAGAAATTTTTTGATGAAAAAAAGACGATATGTGTTATTGGGGGATTAATATTATTTGGTATTTTTCTTTATTTTCAAGTAAGAGATGACAATATGATTGAAAATGAACCTTTGGTGCAACAAAATGCAAACCAAAAGAAAACTAATTCTGATAATAAACAGCATTCGTCACACAGTTCGAAATTTATAACTTGTGATATTTCAGGTGCAATTAATAAAAGCGGTGTATATACTTTGAAATCTGGTTCTAGGTTAAATGACTTGATTAAAAAAGCGGGTGGATTAAGATCAGATGCACAACTACGTGCAATTAATAGAGCACGTATTTTAAAAGATCAGGATCAGATTTATATTCCAGATAAAACAGAGAAGGTAGCTGATACAGCTGCCGAAGCAAATAATGTTAACTCTGATGATAAGCAAGATAAAATAAATATAAATACTGCTACTGCACAGGAATTACAAAAATTATCTGGTATTGGTCAAAAAAGAGCTGAACAAATTATTGAATGTCGTGAGCGTATAGGAGGATTTAAGTCTATTGATGATTTAAAACAAGTGTCAGGAATAGGTGTAAAAACTATTGAAAAGCTTAAACCACATCTCGTTTTATAATTTAAAAAATGGGCAATTATTCTTATTAGCACTGATTTTGGCTATAGAATCTATAGCACTATTTTTGGCAACAAATATTTGGCAAGTTTTAGTTTCGATTTTTTTTATAGCATATTTGTTATTTGTATTTTATTTTAAATTTAAAGAAGCTTTTTTAACCATACTTTGCATATTATTGGTTTTCTTTTTATGGGGCTCTTATAGAAAAAATATAAGTGAATATAAGAAGATAGATAGTCCAATTAAAGTGTATCCAGATAAATTATCTCATAGTGAAAATCTATATTTTGGTTGTGCAAAATATAAAAATAGTAATTTATATATAAGTATAAATTCTAATCAGCAATTCATTGAGAAATTTAAAAAAGGTATTCCTTTTTGGATAAAAGTTGATGATAGTAAAATTAATAGCTTAATGCCTAATACAGTTCCAGGACAGTTTAATTTTAAAAAGTGGGGCTTATGTAGAGAGATAAAACAACAAATTCAGATAAAACACTTCACAATTGTAAATAGAAAACCAAGTATATATGATTTGTTTTATTTGATACGTTATAAAATAAAAGAATATCTTAGTAAAATGTCACGTTTACTATCTTTTTTCTCACATGAGTTAATTTTGGCTGAAAATCCAGATAAAGTTAATAATAAAGATATTTTGAATAGTTATCGCAATTTAGGAGTTATTCATTTATTAAGTATTTCAGGTCTGCATGTTAGTCTATATACTATGATTATTAGTAAGTTTTGTTCTATAATAAAACGAACTGAAAGAGAGTGCTTTATCTTATGTACAGTAATATTATTCGTGGAACTTTTTTTATCTGCTTTTCAACCAGGCTTTTTTAGAGCGACTTTAACTTTTTTATTAAGTTCATTTTTTAAAAGTAAAAAAATACCTTTAAGTTTGTTAGATATATTATCATTAGTTTTTATATTTCATTTGTTTTTGAAACCTTCATTGTTATTAAATGTCGGTGCTATTTTATCTTATTTATTGGTAGTTGCAATAATAGCGACCAAAAAATATTCAATGATAATGCAAAATATTTTTGTTAATCTAGCTATTTTGCCAATTTTGTTGCATTATTTTTTCCAGATGAATATTCTAACGATTATATTTAACTTCCTTATTGTACCAATTTTTAATTTTGTTTTATTGCCGATAACTTTTATAAATTTAGTTACGTTTGCTATTATCCCTAAGTTATCTTTTTTATTTGAAATGATAATGCAAATAATAACTAAGGTTATAGAAACGGTAGCACGTGCTAAAATTGGAATAATTATATTTGGACAAATAAATTGGTGGCAAACTATACTTTTGTTGATATTAACGTTTATATTAATCATTAAACCTAAAATGATTTTATTTAAATTACGTATCTACTATTGGCTATCTTTAGGGTATCTGCTATTTTTCATTTTGATACATTTTCCGCTCTATTCGCAAGTTGCTTTCATTGATGTTGGGCAGGGTGATAGCATTTTAATTACTACACCTCTCAATCGCAAATGTTATTTAATAGATGTAGGAGGAAAAGTTAATTTCGGTAAGAAAGGTAATAGCGGAATATCGCAAACTGAAAAAATATTATTACCATTTTTGTATTCTCAAGGAATTAATAAAATAGATGGTATTTTTTTGTCTCACCAAGATGCTGACCATGTTGGAAATTTGCGAGATCTTTTAAGTTATATAAGAGTTAAAAAAATATATTTTGGTGATGGGTTATTGGATAATAATTCTTTTAAAAGAAGGATAGCTGGAAAAGTAGCACATACTAAGTTAATTAATTTGTTAGTAGGTAATTTAGTTCAAGAAGCAAATATTAAATTTCATATTCTTTACCCTTTTGAAAAATCGGTTGGTAAGAATGAAGATTCTTTAAGTTTGATGTTTAACCTATCAGGTGATAATTGGATTTTTACTGGTGATCTTGATCGTGCAGGTGAGGTCAAAATTATTAATAACTTTAATATTAAAGCTGATTATATTAAATTAGGCCATCATGGCAGTAGAACAGCGACTGATCCTAAGTATTTACGGCAAATAAGACCAAAGTTAGCAATTATTTCTTCTGGTAGAAATAACCGTTTTGGTCATCCTCATGCGGAAACGCTGAAAACATTAAATGAATGTAAAATTCCATATTTGAATACGCAAGATAATGGTACAATCATATTTAGGCATTATTTATGGAATAAGAAAACAATTAAGACATGTTTCAACAAGGGTAGGTTATGACATTAATATCATTATTTAAACAATCTAATAAAGATAAAAACCATCTTTTAATTTATGGTACCAATGATTTACTTAATAATTACATAATGACAGATTTTGTTAAACAAAAACAATTTAGCAATTACGATCTTATATATGTTGATGTTTTAGAATCTGGGATAGATGGATTAATTGCCACAATTAGTGAGTCCTCATTATTTAGTTTGCAAAGGCTAATTATTGTTAAAAATCCAATATTTTTGAGTACTAAATTTGTAGTTAAGGATTCTAAACAATTAGAAAAATTAAAGCAGTTAATTGATAATTTATCTATTTTAGATGATTTGATAGTTTTTGTGGCTAATTATGAAAAAATTGATAAACGTAAAGCTATTGTTAAGTTGTTAATTAAAAATGTAAATGTTGTCGAAACCAATTTTAAAGCTCAAGAAGTGGCTAAAATTTTGAAATCTATTGCTGCTGCAGAAAAAATAAAATTTATTGGGGATGCATTTACGGAATTAATTAAGCGAAGTGACAATGTTTTTTCGCTAGCTTTAAATAATTATTTAAAATTAAAAAATATTGTTGAAGGTAAAGAAATATTACCTGAAGTTGTTAAAAGTAATATCGATCAGTCTTTATCTGAAAATGTTTTTGAGATTATGACTGCTATCTTTAATAAAAATTATGTTGAAGCTAATCGTAGATTAGACGACCAAATCAATAATGGACTGACACCGATTGCATTATTAGCAATTTTTGAGAGCCAGTTGGAATTTTTATTGTGTGTTAAGATTTTACAAAAAAGAGGATGGATTAAAGATCAAATTGTTGATGAATTAGACGCCAATCCTTATAGAATATATTATGCTTTAAACAACAGGTTAGATATTACTCGTCTAAAGCAGAGTATTAAGTATGCGATAAAATTAGATTATGGATATAAAAATGGTACTTATACAGGTGAATCCTTTTTAAAAGTATATCTATTAAACATATAAAAAACAGATAATATCAATATATTATCTGTTTTTTTAGTACCATCTAAATTATTTAGCTACTTTCTTAGTTAAACGTGACTTATCACGATTAGCCTTATTCTTAGAAATAAGACCTTTAGAAGCTGCTTTATCAAGAGCTCTAGCTGCTTCAATATGCAAATCATTTACGTTATCTGCATTAGCTGCAACAGCTTCTTTAAACTTTCTAACTTGTGTTCTTAACTTACTTAAGTCAGATGCATTACGCTTATTAGCCTTATCACTAGTAATTACACGTTTAATTGCTGATTTAATTTGTGGCATCAAAATCACCTCGATTAAATATAGGTTTACTTGTTAATTGTACTAAATAGTTAAGTATGGTGCAAGAAAAAATATACTTGCATTTCTAAAAAAAATTTAGTAACATAAATATTTGTTAGAACCATTAGCGCTGTTAAGCGGTGCCATCGCTCAACGTTGTTAATGGCATTTTATAATTGAGAGGTATTTATTATGGCAATTACAAAGGAAAAGAAAGATCAGTTAGTTAAAGAATTTGCACGTCATGAAGGCGATACAGGTTCAGCAGAAGTGCAAATCGCATTGTTGACTGAAGATATCAACAATCTTAATGATCATTTAAAATTGAACAAGCAAGATCACCATTCATATGTTGGTTTGTTGAAGAAGATTGGTCACCGTCGTAACTTACTTCGTTATTTGAAGGGTAAGGATATTCAACGTTACCGTGATTTGATTACTAAGTTAGGTTTACGTCGTTAATACATGAATAATATAAGTCTAATAATCATCGTCATTGATGTTATTGGACTTTTTTGTTTGCGATAAATAATCAAAAATCATTAATCTTTTAAAATAGTTGTGTAATATGTTAAAATGGTCGTGAACATAATCAATTTGATCTATTAGATCCAAATATATTATCAATCTGAAAAGGAAGAAAATTATATGACACAACAAATAAAAATAATGATGCTGGGCGGAGTACGCGAAAATGGTAAGAACATGTATGGTGTACAAGTTGATGATGAAATTTTTGTACTTGATGCAGGTCTTAAGTATCCAGATAGTTCTTTGCTCGGGATAGATATTGTTATACCAGATTTGCAATTTTTTGCAGATTATGGAGATAGAGTAGCTGGTATTTTTCTTACGCATGGTCATGCAGATGCTATTGGAGCATTGCCATATATTTTGCGTGATTATGATATTCCAGTTTTTGGATCTAAATTAACAATTGAATTAGCTAAGATTGCAGTACAACATGAAAACAAACAATGTAATGATGATTTATTTCATGTTATCGATGAAGATACTGAGATTGATTTCAATAATGTTACTATTTCATTTTTCAAAACAACGCATTCATTGCCAGATTCTTTAGGAATTGACGTTTCTACTGAAAAAGGTGAAATAGTTTATACTGGTGATTTTAAATTTGATCCGTCTGCTAAAAAAGACTACAGAATGGATTTTGTTCGATTAGCTGATATTTCACGTAAGGGAGTATTAGCCTTATTAAGTGATTCAACCAATTCTGAATCTGTTCTGCAGAATGATCAACAACCAGATATTGAAAAATATATTTTGAATGTATTTAAAAACCATGATGGTAGGATTATCGTTGCATCTAAGGCCTCTAATATTGTACGTGTACAAGAGATTTTTCAAGCAGCAGCAGCTACTGAAAGAAAGGTATTTTTGACAGGTAGAGATATTGGTAGAATCGTTTATACTGCCATGCAAATGGGATATTTAAATGTTCCAAAAGATATCTTAATTCATGGTAAAGATCTAAAAAATATACCTGACAAAAATATATTAATTTTAGAAACAGGTAGGATGGGCGAGCCGTTGAAGTCATTGCAAAAAATGGCAACTAATAGGCATCGAATGATCAAAATAAAAAATGGAGACCTAGTTTTTATAGCTACTACACCATCACATTCTGTAGAAACTATGGTTGCTCAAACTAGTGATATTATTTATAGATCGGGTGGTATTGTTAAGCAATTAGGGTATGATAAGCATACTAGTGGTCATGCTACGGGTAGAGATTTACAGATGCTTATTGATACGTTAAAACCTAAGTATCTAATTCCAGTAATAGGTGAGTATCGCTTATTGGAAATACATAAAAACTTAGCTGTAGAGGCTGGCATGGATCCTGAAAATATATATATTACAAAAAATGGGGATTGTTTATTACTTGATGATGATAAGTTTTATTTGACAGATCCTGTACCTGCAGAAGATACCATGATAGATGGTTCGGGTGTTGGTGATGTTGGAAATATTGTTTTGAGAGATAGAGAAATATTGTCTGATGACGGTATTTTTATTGCAGCTGTTACAATTGACAGAAAAAAGAAAAAAATCGTTGCTGAACCATTAGTTTCTACCAGAGGATTCATTTATATTAAGGAAAGTCATGATGTGATGGATGGAGCATCGGATGTAATTAAAACGACTATAAGTAATAATTTCAATCATAAGAAATTTGATTGGACAGAGTTAAAACAAGATTTACATACTAATTTAGAGAAATTTTTATATAAGGAAACTGGACGTAGACCCGTTGTTTTACCCATAGTGATGGAAGTAAATCAAAATAGACATCGTGCTATGGTAAGACGTCAAGCAAATGTATCTGCTGATCATGATGATATTGAAGCTGTTAAAGCTAATTCTAATTTAAACGTTATTAGTCAGATTGTTAAAAAAGGCACATATAGTAATTCAGCTGCAGTTTCCAAATATAAATTTAATAATAGAAAAATTAAGATAAAAAGGGATATAAAAAATGTCCGTTTCAGACCTAAAAAAATTAATTGAGTTGGCACAAAAAGCGTTAACTATAGGTGATTTAGAACGTGCAAAGAATTGTTATTTACAATACTTGAGTGTACAACATGATATAAAGTGCGTTATTGCATTGGGAAATATATTTTTACAAGAAAAAAGACCAGATGAAGCTTATAAACTTTTAAAAGATGAATCTGATCTTTTTTCTGATGATATGCTATTTAAATTTTATTTGAAAGTTCTTCAAGAACGACATTTTTATATTGAAGCTAAACAGGTATCCTATTTGCTGGGTAAACCTCTAGCTATTGAAATAGTGCCTATTGTAGGATTTGATGCAGATAAAATAATGTCGGATTTTCATAAGCTTAATATAATTACGCAAGAAGATTATATTAAATTGTATAGTCTAGATGAAGAAACATTTATTGAATTTTCAAAAAGTTTATTGTTAGATCCCACTACTGACTTTATAGTTAAAGCAACTTTGTGTAATGATTTTATCAAGCTTGGAGTAAGCAAAAAAATTAATATTAGAATTTTGGGTCAAATGCGGTTTTTTGTGCCTGCCGATACTAGTATTTTTTATCAAAATTCTATTTATAGATATTTAATTTCATTCTTGAAGCATCACTATGAAAATAATCCAAGTAAATTGAATTTATTAGTCAATGAAATTACAATTTTTTGTGAAGTTATTTTTCCGTGTATAGAACTCTATATTACCGATGCAGATAAATTTGCTAGGTGTTTTATAGATTATATAAATGGAGAATCTGATAATATCAATGAATATACTAAATTATTAAATGATGTTTATGCAGAATTATATCGGTTTAATTACAATTACAAAATAAAAAATAATTAATAAGATATAACTATTGCCCAATTAAATTCTGTGTGATAATATCAGTTAAGGATATTTTCAAAGCGGTAATTGCTATGCTTTTATCTTTGAAAGTAGTATAATAATAAAAGAAAGAAATATCCGTTACTTGTAGACGGACTTCTTGCAAATATACAGGAGGGTCATTTTAATGGCAGAAAAAGAACATTACGTTAGAACTAAGCCGCACGTAAACATTGGTACCATCGGCCACGTTGACCATGGTAAAACGACTTTAACAGCAGCTATCACTACTGTTTTAGCAAAAGAAGGTTTAGCAGAAGCTAAGGATTATGCAGGTATTGATGCTGCACCAGAAGAAAAGGAACGTGGTATTACTATCAATACCGCTCACGTTGAGTATGAAACTGAAAAGCGTCACTATGCACATATGGATGCTCCAGGTCACGCAGACTACATTAAGAACATGATTACTGGTGCTGCACAAATGGATGGAGCTATTTTGGTTGTTGCTGCAACTGATGGTCCTATGCCACAAACTCGTGAACACATCTTGCTTGCACGTCAGGTTGGTGTTAACTATATAGTTGTATTCTTGAACAAAGTAGATCTTGTTGACGATCCAGAATTGATTGACTTGGTTGAAATGGAAGTACGTGACTTGTTATCAGAGTACGGTTACCCTGGTGACGATGTACCTGTAATTCGTGGTTCAGCATTGAAGGCACTTCAAGGCGATCCAGAACAAGAAGCAGTTATCAAGAAATTGATGGATACTGTTGATGAATACATTCCAACACCTGTACGTGATACTGATAAGCCATTCTTGATGCCAGTAGAAGACGTATTTACAATTACTGGTCGTGGTACTGTTGCTTCTGGTCGTATCGATCGTGGTACTGTTAAGATTGGTGACGAAGTTGAAATTGTTGGTTTGACTGATAAAGTTGAAAAATCAACTGTAACTGGATTGGAAATGTTCCGTAAGACACTTGATTTAGGTGAAGCCGGAGATAACGTTGGTGTATTGCTTCGTGGTATTGACCGTGATCAAATCGAACGTGGTCAAGTTTTAGCTAAACCAGGTTCAATTCAAACCCATAAACAATTCAAGGGTCAAGTTTATATCTTGAACAAGGATGAAGGTGGACGTCATACTCCATTCTTCTCAGATTATCGTCCACAATTTTATTTCCACACAACTGATGTTACTGGTAAGATTGAATTACCAGAAGGAACCGAAATGGTTATGCCTGGAGACAACGTAGAGTTTACTGTAGAGTTGATCAAGCCAGTTGCCATTGAAAAAGGTACTAAGTTCACTATCCGTGAAGGTGGTAGAACTGTTGGTGCTGGTCAGGTTACTGACATTGTTGATTAATATAAAAAGGAGTATGTCTTTGTGACATGCTTTTTTTTTATTTAAAATTTGTTTTTTTTGTCAATTTAAGGTAAGATAATTGAGTGTGCAAGACAAACCCAAATTTGACATCGGAGGTAGTAATTAATGTCTGCAAAATGGGAAAAAACCGGAAAAACTACCGGTGAATTAACTTTTGAAATTTCAACAGAAGAGATAAGTAAGGGATTAGACATTGCTTTTAAGCGTGTTAAAAAGAATTTACGTGTACCTGGTTTTCGTAAGGGACATGTTTCTCGTGTTGTTTTTGATCAATTTTATGGTGAAGAAGCTTTATATGAAGATGCTGTTAACGCAGTTTTGCCAGTAGCTTATGCTAATGCTATAGCAGAATCTAAAGCTGAAGTTGTTGGACAACCTAAAATTATGCCTGTATCCATGGAAAAAGGTAAGGCATGGACTTTTAAAGCAATTGTTTCTACTAAGCCAGAAGTTAAGCTTGGTGATTACAAAGGTGTTGAAGTTCCAAAACAAAATAAGCGTGTTTTGGTAAAGGATGTTGATGCTGAACTTAAGAAGCGTCAAGAACAAAATGCTGAATTAGTATTGAAAGATGGCAAATCAGCTGAAGGTGATACAGTTACTATTGATTACGAAGGAACTGTTGATGGTACCAAATTCGAAGGTGGATCTGCTAAGAACTATTCATTGGAATTGGGTTCTAAGACATTTATTCCAGGATTTGAAGATCAATTATTGAATCATACTGCTGGTGATGAAGTTGATGTAGTTGTTACCTTCCCAGAAGATTACAGTGCTAAGGATTTAGCTGGTAAGGAAGCACACTTTGCTACTAAAATTCATGAAGTTAAATCTAAGCATTTGCCTAAGATTGACGATGAATTTGCTAAGGATATAGATGATTCTGTAGAATCTTTGGACGAATTAAAAGAAAAGATTAAAGCCGATTTAAAGAAGCAAAAGGAAGAAGCAGCTGAAGATGCTATTCAAGAGGCTGCAGTAAAAGAAGCAGTTAATAATGCTTCTGTAGATGAGATTCCTGAAGCAATGATTAATGAAGATGTTGATAATCAACTTAAACAATATTTAGGTGGTATGCAACGTCAAGGTATAGATCCTAAGACTTATTTCAAATTAACAGGAACTACTGAAGAACAATTACGTCAACAATTAGCAACTGATGCACCAGAGCGTGTTAAGACTAATTTAGTTCTTGAAGCAATAGTATCTGCAGAAAACATTGAAGTTACAGCAGAAGAAATTAATCAAGAGATTAAGAATTTAGCAACAGATTATAATATGGATGAAAAAGTAGTTCGTCGTACTCTATCTGATGATATGCTCAAGCACGATATTTCTATTAGAAAAGCAATAAATTTAGTAGTTGATAACGCTAAGGAAGTTGCTAAGAAGAGTTCAACTAAGACAGCCACTTCAGAAGATTCTGATAAGTAATAAATCTTATAGATACAGAGACGGCTCTTTAGTCGTCTTTTTTGTTTGCATGGTTTGATATAATCATATTTAGGTAAGACGTATGCATTATTGTAATGGAGGGAAAAATGTCGACTAATAGACGAGGAGATAACGAGGAGATTAGATGCTCTTTTTGTGGTAAATTACAATCTCAAGTTAGTAAAATAATAGCCGGCCAGGATGTGTACATTTGTAACGAATGTATTGATATTTCGAAAAAATTGGTTGATGAAGAGTTAAAACTCGATTCAGTTAATGAAATTAAAGATATACCTAAGCCAATTGATATTAAAAAGCATTTAGACGATTATGTGGTTGGTCAGGATAGTGCTAAAAAAGTATTGTCTGTAGCTGTATATAATCATTATAAGAGAATTAGTCAAATAGACACAGATGCTTATTCTGATACTGAGTTACAAAAATCTAATATTGCATTGATTGGTCCAACTGGTTCAGGAAAAACATATTTGGCACAATCTTTAGCTCGTATTTTGAATGTACCTTTTGCTATAGCAGATGCTACTACCTTGACTGAAGCTGGTTATGTCGGAGAAGACGTTGAGAATATTTTATTGAAATTGATTCAAAATGCAGATTATGACATTAATAGAGCCCAACGAGGAATAATTTATATCGATGAGATAGATAAAATATCTAAAAAATCAGAAAACTTGTCGATTACTCGTGACGTATCAGGAGAGGGTGTGCAACAGTCTTTACTTAAAATATTGGAAGGAACAGTTGCTTCTGTGCCACCACAGGGTGGTAGAAAACATCCTCAAGCAGAAATGATAAAAATTGATACTACCAACATACTTTTTATTGTTGGCGGAGCATTCGATGGAATTCAAAATATTGTTAATGATCGTCTAGGAAAGAAAACTATAGGTTTTGGTTCAAAGAATAATAGTATTGCTGATATTGAGAACTGGCAAAAGCATCTTACTACTGATGATCTAGTAAAATATGGTCTTATTCCTGAATTTATTGGTCGTGTGCCTATTATTACAACTTTGGATAAGTTAACTGAAGATGATCTAGTTAGAATTTTAACAGAGCCTAAAAATGCTCTTGTTAAGCAATATAAGAAATTATTGAATCTTGATGGAGTAGAGTTAGAATTTTCTACAGATGCTCTTAATGCAATTGCTACAATGGCTTTAAATAAAAATATGGGAGCACGTGGCTTAAGATCAATCATGGAAAATGCAATGATGGATATTATGTATGGCATCCCTAGTGAGAAGAACATATCCAAAGTTATTGTCACAGAATCAGTTATAACTAAAGCTAGTGATCCTATTATAGTGTTTGAAGATAGACAAACTAATAACGATTTAGAAACTGATGAGGGAGAACTTATTGATGAAGGTTAATAATAGTAAGTTTGTAATTAGTGCAGTATCTGATAAGCAATATCCTCAAGATGATTTGCCTGAAATTGCACTTTCTGGACGTTCTAATGTTGGAAAATCAAGTTTGATCAATGCTGTTTTAAATAGGAGAAATTTGGCCAGAACCTCACAACAACCAGGTAAAACACAAACATTAAATTTCTATTTAGTAAATACGGATTTATATTTTGTCGATGTGCCAGGATATGGATATGCCAAGGTATCTAAAGAACAACGGCAAAAATTTGGTGAGATGATTCAAGATTATTTAGAAACTAGAGCAGATTTAAAAGGATTGGTTTTATTAGTTGATGCAAGACATGATCCAACAGTAGATGATATTAATATGTTTAATTATGCTTTATGCTTAAATATTCCAATCTTGGTAGTTGCTACTAAAATTGATAAATTGAAAAAGTCTGCAATTGGGCAATTGGAGTCAAAAATTGGTTTGTCTTTAGATTTAACACAAAGTCAAGTTACTTTTCTACCTTTTTCTAGTGAAACTAAAATTAATATTGATAAGTTTTGGAAATGGATTGAAAACAGTATAAAATAGTAAAAAACGCTACAGCTGCTATAATACAGATGATAGCGTTTTATTATATTGTAAAAGGATGTATTTATTTTATGAAAATATTTAATATAATTTTAGGAGCTATTTTAATTATTATATTTCTAGTATCCTTATTTAGAAATAAAAATCATTTTATTTTTTTAAAGGCTCTATTTTTATTTTTAGCTTTAATAATTGGTAGTACCATTAATTTTATTGTTTTTTTGCTTTTAGAATATAATTTTCTCAATATTGATAACGGATTGAAGGCTGGTAATTTATTTATTTTACTCGGATTAATGATAATCATGTCTGGCCTAATTTTATATTTATATTTACTATTGCTTAATTGGATATTTCCACTTAATTCAACTATTTTATCAATAATTGAATATTATATTCAATGGACATTAATTTATGTGACTATTTATCAGGTTATTTTTGAGAATTTGAAAAAAGTCAAAGATATTGACGTATACATTAAGGTTGGTAATTTGTTAAATCCAGACGTTTTTGTAGTGATGATCTTACCATCATTTATTTCTGCCTGGATTGCTGTCATTTTGTTGAAAAAACATAATAATCAATTGTAATGATTATAGATGATTTTTTAGTATAATACTTATATTGGTGTTTGATTAATAATTAAATTTAAATTGGAGTGAATGATTCTGTGAATCAAAAATATCGTAGTGTATTTGATATTATTGGGCCGATTATGATTGGTCCGTCGAGTTCGCATACTGCTGGTGCAGTAGCTATAGGGCAGGCAGGTAATAAACTTTTTGGTGGTATTCCTAAAAAAGTAACTGTTTATTATTATGGCTCTTTTGCACAAACACATAGAGGTCATGGTACAGATTATGCTATAGCTGCGGGAATTATGGGATTAGCTGCTGATGATTATCGTGTTCCTAATGCTATCAATTTAGCTCGTAAACGAGGTATAGATATCAGGTTTGTTGAAGAAGACGGTAATAGTCCAATTGGACATCCTAACACAGCGTTGTTAGATCTTAAAACAGATGATCACCGGGTGAAATTGATTGGTTGTTCTATAGGTGGAGGTACAATTGAAATTAGGGGTATAGAGATATCTGGAATTAAAATAGATATTGCTGGTCCTTTGCCCATCATTATTTATAAAATTCCGTCCAATAAGTTATATTGTGCGACGGAATTAATGAATTATTTAAATAAAGTTGCACCTTATAATAAACAACAATCATTTAATGGTACAGGTTTTGTTTTGTATGAGTTTGATATTATTAATTACATATCGCCTAAAATAGTAAATTCATTACATAAAAAATATCCAGGCATTATCTGTCTTTAAAAATAGAGGTGAACAAAATATGTATGATAGTATTAGCGAAATTGTAGCGAATAGTTTGTCCACTAAAAAACCAATTTCTGAATTAATAATTGAACAAGAGTGTACCCTTTCTGGATTAACACGTGATGCAGTTTTTGAAAAAATGAAGTGTAATTTAGAAGTTATGCTGGCTAGTGTTGAACGTGGTATTCAAGGTCAGGGCGTATTTTCTAAAACAGGATTAACGGGAGGGGAGGCTGTTAAAGTCAAAAAATATAGAAAATTGAATAAGTCATTATCTGGTGATGATATGATGATTGCAGTAGAAGCAGCTATGGCAACCAATGAAGTTAATGCAGCAATGGGTGTTGTTTGTGCGACGCCAACAGCCGGATCTTCTGGAACATTGCCAGGTGTTTTATATTTGTTAAAGAAAAAACTTAATTTAAATCAAGAACAAATGTTAAGATTTTTATTTACAGCTGGTGGATTAGGGTTAGTTATAGCTAACCATTCAGGTATAGCAGGGGCTACTGGAGGATGCCAAGCCGAAGTTGGCAGTGCATCTGCCATGGGTGCTGCAGCAGCAGTAGAAGTTGCAGGAGGAAGTGCTGAACAATCTGCTCAAGCACTTGCTATAGCGATTTCTAATTTGTTAGGTCTGGTATGCGATCCGATTGCTGGTTTGGTTGAAGTTCCATGTGTTAAAAGAAATGCAATTGGTACCACTAATGCATTAATTTCTGCAGATTTAGCCTTGGCTGGCTGTACGAGTTTAATACCACCTGACGAATGTATTCAAGCGATGTCAAATGTAGGTAAATTAATGCCCGAAGAATTGCGAGAGACAGGCCTTGGTGGGTTAGCAAGTACTGCTACTGGACAAGCTATAAAGGCAAAAATTTTTGGAAAAGATGTATAAAATGCGGGATATTAATATTATTAAAGATGAAATTGTTGCTCAACTAGCAAAAGTAATAGATCCTGAATTGAATATAGATATTGTTAATTTAGGATTAGTTTATGCTATTGATTTGGATGAAGATGGTATCTGCTTAGTGCAAATGATGCTCACTACAATGGGTTGCCCACTAGCAGATGTATTAGCAAAGATGGTTATTAAGCAATTAAAAAATATACCGGAAATAAAAAATGTTGACGTTAGATTTATATGGGAGCCTGCATGGACACCAGATAGATTAAGTAGAGAAGCAAAAATGATATTAGGTGTACATTAGTACAAACATAAATTAAATTATGTAAAGTGGTAAACTATGGATAATGAACTAAATGAAATGAAAGCTCAAAGTGTAGCTTGGTTAAAAAATAATCTTAATTTTTATCGAATGGACAGTCAAACAATAGAAGTTGAAACACCATTAATAGATTCATTCGGTCAGAATATATATTGTTTTATTATTAAAAAGGATGAATACTATTTAATAAGTGACGGCGGCTGGTTTTTGTTTAAACTTGATCCTGATATGAGTGATTCGGATTTTTATAATCAAGCAGTGGATATTATAATCGGTACTGGATTTGAAATTGATGAGGAAACTGGGGAATTTTTTATGGAAGTAAGTATAGATGAACTTCCCTTGGCACTTAATCAATTAGCACAATTGCAAGTAGCTTTATCATATTTGAAGTAAGTATAAAAAAAGGATGCCAACAGAGTGAGCATCCTTTTTTACTAAGATTATGGTAACAATTATTTCTTATTATCTTTATTTTTGCTATTTTTTTTCTTGTCTTTGTCATCTGGCAGGATAGCAAATTTATTAAATAACTTTTCTAATTCATTGTTGCTTTTCATAGTTAATCCCATGATTATTACTCCTAACTACGTTTCAATATTTCATCCATTTTTTGGAAGAATAA
Organism: Lactobacillus iners DSM 13335; assembly: GCF_000160875.1. Lineage (GTDB taxonomy): Bacteria > Bacillota > Bacilli > Lactobacillales > Lactobacillaceae > Lactobacillus > Lactobacillus iners. The sequence goes on along the minus strand of NZ_GG700811.1, from coordinate 203,741 downwards.
TTCTTTATTTGCACTAGTAACTAATGTTAACTTTTTTCCGTCATCAGCTTTGTACATACGTCCATCAGCTAAGCCAGAGGTGATGATTTTGGCTTTTGCTTCAATTGATGAAGTTACTACTTCAGGGTATAAAGCTGACATGGTAGTTAAAACATCCCAAAGGTATAACTCTGCACCAGGTATAGAAACAATCAAACTATAGCCCAAACCTATTAAATCAATAGCGGGAAATTGACGCATTTTAGCCCAATGCATTCTTAATTCATCTGTTAAAGGTAATTCTTCAGTGCTTTCTAGTCCAACCATCTGAATTTTTAAATCGGACTCTAAAACTGTTGCTACAGATTGAGAATCCCAAAAAGCATTCCACTCTTGTGTGCCATCAGCATCTACTGACATTACATTTCCGTGCCCATTTAATGAACCTCCCATCCAATATACTTTATTGATTTTTTCTTGTATTGAAGGATCGGCTTTTAATGCACGTGCCAAATCGGTGATAGGACCTGTCATGATTAAATCTACCATATCATCAGCTTTTTTAATTTTATCTACCATGTCTAAATGTGCAGGTAATTTGGCAATTGGAGTTTTAATTGTTCCAGATTCATTAAGCATTGGAAAATAATTAAATGAATATGTAGCCATACGCCATTCATTTGGAAATTGATGAACAGCTCGAGATGTTGATTTGGCAACCTCTAAATTATCATTGCGTAGATTGAAAAGATCAATCATTTTTCTACATGCATCAACACTTGGCTCAATGTAGCCGTCAGCATCTATAGCTGAAACACCTATTAATTTAATATCGGGTGCTTGTAATAAAATTAGTAATGATACTAAATCGTCTATATTTCCATCATGGTTAAAGTATATATTTTTCATATGCATTATCCCTTCTCTATATCTAAGTATTATTTTAAGGTAATTGAGCTAAAAGTAAAATAAAAAAATACAAAAGTCTATATGAATATTATAATGTTGAGTAACAGATGAGAAAGGTGATTTCAAATGGCTAATCAAAATATTGAAAATAAGTTAAAGTTATTGCCAGACTGTCCTGGTTGCTATTTGATGAAAGATTTAAATGGTAAAGTTATTTACGTTGGTAAATCTAAAAATTTAAAAAATAGAGTTCGTTCTTATTTCAAAAGCAAACAAGTTGGACGACGAGCAGAGCTTGTTAGAGACATTAATGATTTTGAAATTATAGTAGTTTCATCTGATAAAGAAGCTTTTCTTTTAGAAATTACTTTAATAAAGAAATATCAGCCATATTATAATGTGCAATTAAAAAATGGTGGGGGGTATCCATTTATTGAAATTACTAATGAAAGAGACCCTGAAGTCAAATTAACATCAATAATAAAAAAAGATAAGGGATACTATTTTGGCCCATATCCTAATGTCTATGCAGCTCAAGCAACATTGAAATTTATTCAAAAAATGTGGCCTTTGAGAAGGTGTAGTGGTAAATTGGGACGACCATGCTTATATTATAGTATGGGTCAGTGTTTAGGATCTTGTTTTAAGGAAGTATCATCTGATAGGTATGATCATCAAATTAAGCAGATTAAGTGTTTTTTGAATGGTGATATTACTAAGGCTAAAACTGAATTAATAAAAAAAATGCAAATTGCTTCTGATAATTTGGAGTTTGAACGAGCAAGTGAATATAGAGATCAATTATCTTACATTGAACAGACTGTAGAAAAACAAAAAATAATGCTAAATGATAAACTACAACGTGATATTTTTAATTTTTATGTAAGCCAAGGATGGATATCTATTCAGATTCTTTTTATTAGACAATCTAAATTAATGCGACGTGAGACGAAGATTTTTAATTTGACTGATATTGATAAGGCAAAAGATGAGTTTGAATCATTTATTGTACAATTTTATAATGCAAAAAATAGATTATTTCCCAATGAAATTTTAGTTCCTAAGGGAGTAAATGCTAGTTCACTTGCAGCTGTATTAAAGGTTAGAGTTAAAATACCTAGCAGAGGGCAGAAAAAGGCTTTATTAGATATGGCATATGAAAATTCCAAAATTAAGTTGGATGAAAAAATAAGATTGTTAGAGTTGAATAATCTTAAAACTAAGGGAGCACAAGAAGAAATTTTTAACGCTTTAGGGTTACCTTATGGATCCCGAATTGAGAGCTTTGATCATTCACATATTCAAGGGACGGATCCTGTTTCTGCATTAGTAGTATTTATTGATGGTATGCCTGCTAAACATGAGTATCGTAAGTTTAAATTAAAAGGTGAAATAGAACATCAAAATGGTGCAGATGAAGTTAAAAATACTAGAGAGGTAGTAAGGCGTAGGTATAGTCGGATGTTAAAAGAGCATCTTGTGCTACCCAATTTAATTTTGATGGATGGCGGAAAAATACAGGTGGATGCATGCTTAGATGTATTAAGAAACGAATTAAATGTTAATATTCCAGTTGCAGGTATGGTTAAGGATAATTGCCATCGGACTAATCATTTGATTTTTGGTGATCCTACTGTAGGTGAAGAATTGCGTACTATATCATTAGATTCCAAGTCGCAAGCATTTTATTTGATTACACGTATCCAAGATGAGGTGCATCGTTTTGCTATAACATTTCATAGAAATCTTCATAATAAAAATTCTCTAGCTAGCAAATTAGATGAAATTAAAGGTATTGGTCCAAAAAGTAGAAATAAATTGTTAAAGAATTTTGGCTCATTAAAAAAAATACGAGAAGCAAGTATTGAAGACCTGAAGGGTGTAGGATTAACTTTAACGCAAGCACAGTCCGTAAAATTGGTATTAGAAAATAGTCAAAACTAAGATAAATTTATATTTAATATAAATAGTCATATGTTATTATAGTAAAGTATCTTATGCAAAAAAATCTATTGATGAAGGAGGTAATATATGTTTGTTGATCAGACTAAGATTGAAGTTCAAGCAGGAAATGGTGGAGACGGTGCTGTAGCATTTCGTCATGAAAAATATGCCCCACTAGGTGGCCCTGCTGGTGGAGATGGTGGCCGCGGAGGCAGTATTTATTTAGTTGCAGATTCTGGATTACGTACGTTGATGGATTTTAGATTTAGACGTAAATTCAAGGCTGACAATGGTGAAAATGGTCGTATTAAATCACAATATGGTCGGGGAGCTAAAGATGTTTTCTTAAAAGTGCCTATGGGAACTGCAGTATATGACTTTTATACTAATGAATTGTTGGGTGACTTGGTTGGCAATGGTCAAAAGTTAAGAGTAGCATGTGGTGGTCGAGGTGGTCGTGGTAATATTCACTTTGCTACCTCTACTAGGACTGCACCTGAGATTGCAGAAAATGGTGAACCAGGAGAATTTAGAACATTACGTTTAGAGCTTAAGGTTTTGGCTGATGTTGGATTAGTTGGTTTTCCTTCTGTTGGTAAGTCTACACTGCTATCAGTTGTAACTAAAGCTAAACCTAAAATTGCTGCATATGAATTTACGACACTTACACCTAACTTAGGTATGGTTGTTTTAGAGGATGGTCGAGATTTTTCTATGGCTGATTTACCTGGTCTAATTAAGGGAGCAAGTCAGGGTGTTGGATTAGGAATTCAATTTTTGCGTCATGTAGAAAGAACAAAAGTTATCCTACATCTAATTTCTATGGATCCTAATAATGGCAGGGATGCTTATGAAGATTATTTGACTATTCGTCAAGAGTTGGCTGGATATACTAACGATTTAACTAAGAAAACTGAAATAGTTGTAGCTAGTCAGATGGATATTCCAGGTAGTGAAGAAAAATTACAAGAATTAAAGAAAAAATTAAATGACAAAATTATATACCCTATTTCTAGCATAACTCATAAGGGCGTAAGAGATTTAATGATCAAAGCAGCAGACATTGTATATGCTGCAAATGATCAAGTTGAAACTGCTCCAGTTGTAGCTGATAAAGGTGAACAAGAATATGTTTATAAGAAATTGGATGATAGTTTTGTAGTGGAAAAAGTTGATGAACATTATTTTGTGATAAGTGGAGATAAATTAGAAAGACTTGTTCAGAGAATTAATCTTGATCATACAGATGGTGTTATGATGCTTGCTCGCAAACTTAAAAGAATGGGTATCGATGATGCATTAAGAGAAAAAGGTGCTCAGAATGGTGATGAGGTTACAATTGGTAACTTTACTTTTGAGTTTGTAGAATAAATATTGGAGTATTACTTTGAAAAATAAAAATCGTTTTATTACTGGTTATTCTGGATTGAGAAGTTTAGCTGTTATTGGTGTGATATTGTATCATTTAAATCCTAATGTATTCATTGGTGGATACCTTGGTGTTTTGATTTTTTTCGTTTTATCTGGTTATTTGGTTACTGATCATATGTTATTTTCCTATCAAACATATGGTAAATATTCGAATCGACTGTTTTATTTAAAAAGAATAAAAAAATTATATCCGCAATTAATCTCAGTTTTGTGGATATCTGGTGCCTATATTTTAATTTTTCAGCGTGATATTCTATCCAAATTTAATGAGATTGTTTTAGCTAATTTATTTAATGTATATAATATTTGGCAGATATTTAATGGTCAAAGTTACTTTGAGCGTTTTGCATCTAACGAATCGCCATTCATACATCTTTGGACAATGTCAATTCTAGGTCAGTTTTATTTATTGTGGCCGATTATAATGTACATTTTAGTTTATAAATTGAGAACAAAAAAAGAGCTCTTTATTACGATTTCTGTGTTAACTATATTGTCTGCTATTGAAATGGCACTATTATATAAGCCAGGCGTAGATACCAGTAGAATTTATTATGGAACAGATACTAGATTTTTTGCTCTAGGTATAGGAGCGTTGTTAGCAATTGTTTGTCCTACAAATAGACTAAGAATAGGTATTAAGAAAAATAATACCATTTTGTTAGATTCTTTAGGTGCAGTTAGTTTTATAGGAATGTTTATCCTAGCTACAAATCAATGTATGAACCCAATGCAGGCATTTCCATACATGGGTGGTATGTTTATATTTTCAATATTGACAGCAATAATGGTTGCAATTATAGCTAACCCTCATAGTCATTGGAATTTAGTATTAACTAACCCCATTTTTAATTGGATTGGCTCGCGTTCATATGGAATATATTTATATCAATTTCCTATTATGATTTTTTTTGAAAGCCAAGCCAAAAATTTAGCGTATAATGTTTTCTTTTACAGAGTTTCAGAAATTATATTAATTTTGCTTATCTCAGAGCTCTCATATCGTTTGATTGAAAAACCATTTGGCAGTCTGAAGTGGAATCAAGTGCATGATTTTACGAGAAAAATTTTGACAATTAATAAAAGATACTTATGCCAAAAATTAGTAGCTATGGTGGGTTTAATTATTTTTATATTGGGCACAATAGCAATTTTTACCGCTCCGACTGTAAAAGCTAAAAATGCAGATAATTCACCACTTGCTAGACAAATTAAGAAAAATAGACGTAAGCAATTGGAAGATAATAAAAAAATAATAGCCAAAGCGAAAGCAAATAAGGTGAAACTAGCTGGTAAAGAAAAAATTGTTAATTGGGCGAAAAGGAGAATGAAAGCCAATATTGTTAACAAGGATTTTGAGCGTTATGGTATATCACAATTGGATTTGCAATTAGCTCAAAAATTATGTGTAACTGCAATTGGTGATTCAGTGATGGCAGGCTCCAGCCAAAATCTCAAAAAAATGATTCCTAGTTCTCTTGTTGATGCTACAGTTTCTAGACAATTAGTTCCTACTATTAATTTATTTGAAAAATATAAACAAAATGGAGCATTATATCCAAATGTATTGATCGGCTTAGGCACCAACGGTCCATTTAAGATGAGTGATGTAGATAATTTGATGAGGATTTTGGGTGATAAACGCAGAGTATTTTGGGTTAATGTGTATGTTCCTTCTCGTTCATGGCAACAACCAGTCAATCAGTTGTTATCTCAAGCAGAGAAAAAATATAAAAATCTTTATATAATTAATTGGAATGGCTTTGCAAAAAATCATAGTAAATTGTTATATGCTGATCATACACATCCGAATGTGGAAGGCTCTAAGTATTATTCGGTAATGATTACTAAATATCTTGTTGAACATGGAAAGTTTTAATAAATTATGGAAATACAATTTTTAGGTACAGGTGCTGGACAACCATCTAAGGGTAGAAATGTTTCAAGTACAGCATTAAAGCTTTTAGACGAATTAAATGAAATATGGCTCTTTGACGTTGGTGAAGCCACGCAACATCAAATTTTAGAAACAAATATTAAGCCTAGAAAGATTACTAAGATATTTATTTCTCATAATCATGGAGATCATATTTTTGGCTTGCCAGGATTATTATCATCAAGATCTTTTCAGGGAGATAGTGGTAGTCTTACTATTTATGGTCCAGCTGGTATTGAACAATTTGTGCAAATATCGCTAAAAGTTTCTAAAACTAAAATTACGTATCCAATTAAATATGTGATTTTGAAGGATGATGGTATTATTTTTGAAGATAAACAATTTGCCGTTTTTACAGCTAAGTTAGATCATAGAATTGAAAGTTATGGCTTTAGGGTTGTAGAAAAGCCTAGACCTGGAGAGCTACAAATGGATAAATTAAAGCAGTATAATTTACCTAATGGCCCCATTTTGGGCAGGCTTAAAGCAGGTGAAACAGTCGAATATAATGGTCACGTGTTAAATGGCAAAGACTTTTTAGGAAAACCTAGGTTAGGACGTATAGTATCCATAATTTATGATACTAGGCCTACAAATGTAATAGGTCAATTAGCAGAAGATGCTGATGTTTTAATTCATGAATCAACATTTAGTGGAATAGATAGTAAGATGGCACATCGATATTATCACTCTACTTGTGTAGATGCTGCTACAGTGGCACTTCAACATAATGTCAGAAGATTATTTTTAACTCATATATCAGCTCGTTACATAGGTAAAAATTCAAGAATTCTTGAAAAAGAAGCACAGAAGATTTTTTCTAATACTAAATTGGCTAATGATTTTGATTCTTATGAAATTAAAGCGAGGGATTGATTAAATGGAAAAGACTTTAGATAATAAGGTGGTTGCTATTACTGGGGCTTCTAGTGGTATAGGTAAATCAATTGCATTAGAATGTGCGAAAAATGGAGCAACTTTAATTCTTATGTCTAGAAGTGTAGAAAAATTAAATAGCGTAGCAAAAGCTGTACAATCCTTATCTCAGGCACCAGTATATGTATATGCTACGGATGTTAGTAAAGTTGATCAGATAGATATGACGGTTGATCGTATTAAGCATGTAGTTGGTAGAGTTGATTATTTGGTTAATGCAGCAGGTTTTGGCATATTTGAAGATTTTATGCATATGGACATTAATACGTGTGAAGATATGTTTCGAACTAATGTAATTGGCTTGATGTATTTAACTCGTTTGCTGGCGGGAATGATGATTGATCAAAGAAATGGTCAAGTTATAAATTTTGGCTCGTTAGCAGGTAAAGTCCCGACTGTTAAATCAGCAGTTTATAGTGCAACTAAGGCAGCCGTTATTCAATTTTCTAACGTATTGCGTTTAGAATTGAAGCCATTTAATGTTAAAGTTTTGACAGTAAATTGTGGTCCAGTGAAAACTAATTTTTTCAATATTGCTGATAAAAGTGGTAATTATTTAAGCAACGTTGATAGATTTATGTTGAATTCTGATTATGTTGCTAAACGTGTTGTAAAATTATTCGGTTGTTCTGTTAGAGAATTAAATCTTCCCTTTAGTTTAGCAGCATTAGCTAAATTATATCAGCTGTGTCCAACCTTAGGTGATTGGGCTAGCATTAAATTTGCAAGTAAAAAATAGCACTAATAGAATATTATGCTTGATTTATCGGGTATATATATGTATTATATTAATTATGTGAGTATAAGTGACCTTTAACATAGGTCCGTAAATCTCAATTCTATAATAAAGGAGATCTATTCAATGGCAGTTCCTGCAAGAAAAACTTCTAAGCAAAAGAAACGTTCACGTCGTGGTCACATTAAATTGAGTGTGCCTGCAATGCATTATGATGCAACTACTGGTGAATACCGTTTGGGTCACCGTGTTTCACCTAAGGGCTTCTACAAAGGTAAGCAAGTTCTTAACGAAACAAAAAAAGAAGATAACGAGTAATTTTCAAAGCACCTTACTAAGGTGCTTTTTTTTTTTTTTTCTTTTTTTAAGTATACAAAAAAACTCCGAAATTCTACTAATTCGAAGTTTTTATTAATATTATAAATTTTACTTAACTATATTAGATGCGTTTTTACTATCATTTTTTTTGATAATTGCAACTGTAGGAATAATTGCTGTAAATAATAGTCCAAATGCAGCACCTATTAAAGCTGATTCGCAGGGATTAAATGCCATTTGTGTTAATTTTGATCCAATAAATCCAATTATTTCGACGAAAATTACGGCCCATACCGTGGTGATAATATAACGCATAAAAATACCTTCTTCCGTTCGTATCTTAACAAAAATAATGTTTTTTATCAAGAATAAGTTAACAATATCTTCGAAATTTATACATGTGGGGGACTATTTCGCTTTAAAGATCTCATTATCTGCAGATATTATTAATTAAAATCGTGTATTATAATTGTAATATGAATTATTCATATTGAATGTGAAAGGAGATACTGACAGATGGAAATTGCTGGGTTACAAAATATTTCAAGTTTCACATTATTAAAAAGTCCAATAAGTATCGAACAGCTTATAGATTCAGCTAAAAAAAGAGGCTATAAGGCTATAGCGTTGACGGATATCAACTTTACTTATGGTTTAATAGATTTTTATAAAATAGCGAAATCTGAGGGTATTAAACCATTATTAGGTATGCAATTGCGGATTAATGGTTTAATTAATGAAAACCAAAATTTTGATTTAATTGTTATAGCTAAAAATAATGTCGGTTATCAAAATATAATGCGATTATCTAGTGCGGTGAATTTAATTACAGAAAATGGAAAAAAAGAAATAGATGTTACCTTAAATAAGCTTCAAAAATATTTAGGTAATTTACATATTATCACTACTGCCAACCAACATAGTGAGTTGCGTGATTTGTTCTACCATAACTTTGATTTGATGCCCGATTATATCAGGAAGTTAGCAAAAATATTGCCCCAATCAAGTAATCTTTATCTAGGTGTTTTTGCTGATAAAAGTGAATCAAATTATATTAATTCAGTTAAGTCATTGAGTGAGCAGTTTAATCTTAAGTTAGTGGCTGTGGAAGACGTTCAATATATTGATCCACATGATGTTTTTTTACAAGAAGTTTTGCAGTCTATAGATGATAATCAGTCTATTAGAGATGGCTATGAATTGACGTTAAAACATGTGGGCAACCATTATTTAAAAACCAAAGATAAATTATGTGAGTCTTATAATTCTTTAGGTATTTTAGAGGCCTTAAGAAATACTAAACAAGTTTTTGATGATTCAAATGTTGAGATTAAATTTACTATGCCTCAATTACCTAAGTTTATTCAGCATAAATTTGATACGTCTTATGAGTTCTTGCATCATCTAGCTATGACAGGACTACAAGCTAAATTTAATAAGCATGATATCCCAGCCAAATATCTGAATAGATTAAAATATGAGTTGAAAATTATTGATGAAATGGGATTTAATGATTATTTTTTGATTGTATGGGATGTTATTAATTACTGCCACAGTATAGGTATATTAACTGGTCCAGGAAGAGGATCAGCTGCTGGTAGTTTGGTTGCATATTGTTTGAATATTACGCGAGTTGATCCTTTGAGGTACGATTTGCTCTTTGAACGATTTCTTAATCCTGCACGTCATCAAATGCCAGATATAGATTTAGATATTCCAGATAATAGGCGAAATGAAGTTGTTTTATATATGTTCCATAAGTATGGTATGGATCATGTTGCACAGATTTTATCATTTAGTACTTTTGCAGCAAAACAAGTTTTACACGATGTTGGCAATGCATTTTCTTTTAATAAAATTACTATTAATAGCTGGCAAAAGGCTATACCTAAAAGTAAGTCGAAAATCACTTTATCTGATGCATACAAATTATCTAAAGATTTTCGGATGTTGGTTAATGCTACAGAAAGTAATAAATTATTTTTTGAAGTTGCAAAGAAAATTGAAGGTCTGCCTCGACATTATTCTATTCATGCAGCTGGACTTGTTATTAGTGATATGTCTATTGCTAAAACGGTTGGATTGCAAAATGGGTCGTTAGGCATTCCGGTTACGCAGCAAACCAAAAAATATGTTGAAGCCTTAGGACTTTTAAAAATAGATTTTTTAGGATTATGTAATTTAACTATTTTGGATAATGCATTCAATGAAGTAAAAATGTCGGGTATAAAATTAGATATGGATAAGATACCCTTAGACGATCCAGCCACTATCAAACTTTTTCAAAAAGGTAAGACAGATGATATTTTTCAATTTGAATCTCAAGGCATTAGAAATGCCTTGAAAAAGATGCAGCCTAATAGTTTTGATGATATTGTCGCTATGAATGCTTTATATAGACCTGGTCCTATTAAAAATATAGATAGTTACATTAGAAGAAAAAATAAGGAAGAAAAGGTGGTATATCCAGATCCCATACTTATTAATTTACTAAAGCCAACTTATGGCATTATTATTTATCAAGAGCAAGTTATGAAAACTGCACAAATTTATGCAGGATTTTCATTAGGTGAAGCTGATTTATTAAGAAGAGCTATTTCCAGTAAAGATTCTATGGAAATGAAGAAAATCGGTGTTGACTTTGTGAATAGAGCTGTACAGCAGGGGCATTCAGCTTCTGCAGCGTCATCAATATTTGAATATATTTTGAAATTTTCAAATTATGGATTTAATAAGTCGCACTCTGTTGCTTATAGTAAAATGTCCTATTTGCTTGCTTATTTAAAAGTACATTATCCAAAGCAATTTTATGTGGCATTGCTGAATAGTAATATTTATGATAAACAGAAGGTCACAAAATATATTATGGATCTGAAAATGGATAATATTAAAATTACCCTGCCTGATATTAATTATTCAAAAAGAAATTTCTATATATCAGATAAAGGTGAAATTGTTACGGGATTGGATTCTATTATAGGCTTGCGAATGGATTTTGTAGAGCAAATTATGAACTTGCAACGACCTATTAAATCCTTAACTGATTTTTTATGGAAAATTGATACTAAATATTTATCGCCTGATATGATTGGCAATTTGATTAAATCTGGTGCTTTTGATAAGTTACATAAAAATCGCTCGGCCTTGTTAGCTAGTTACGAGGATTTACTTATTTGCATTAAAATGTCAGGTGGTAATAATGTTTTATTTCAAGCTTTAGAACCTAAGGAATTAGATATAAAAATGCCTTCTAATGCTCAAAAAGAAGAGTGGGAGACATCTGTTTTGGGGTTTAGTCCGCAAATCGATCCTATTTTAGCTGCACAGATATATGCTAAAAAGTATGGTTTTAAGCCTTTCTCAGACTTCACTTTTTATGATGAAGGTGTTAGTGTTGGAAAGATGATGGATATTAAAGTAATTACTACCAAAAATAATAAGAAAATGGCTTTTGCAAAATTTAACGATTTGCATGAAACTGTTGATTTTGTTATTTTTCCAGCAGTTTATGAATCTATTAAGTCTATTTTGTCTGTTGGAAAAGTTTATTTGTTGAAAATTGAAACGCAAACTGATAAGTTTAATGCTAATAAATTCAAGTTTATATTGCTATCAGTTAAACAAATTGATCTTAAATAGTATGATTTATTTAATAATGTAATAATGATACCGATAACATAAAAATTCAACTTTTAGATAGTATAAGACAACTATCAAAAAAAATGGTAATATAAAGATGATGTGAGTAAAATTCAGAATTATCGTAGAGGTGAATTCATGAAAAGAATTGGTATTTTAACTAGTGGTGGTGATGCTCCTGGTATGAATGCTGCAGTTAGAGCAGTTACTAGAACAGCTTTAGCTAATGGAGTAGAGGTATTTGGAATACGTTATGGTTATGCAGGATTAGTAGCTGGTGATATATTTCAAATGACTTCTGCAACTGTCGCAGATAAAATTGAGCGTGGTGGTACCTTTCTTTATTCTGCACGTTTCCCAGAATTTGCACAAAAAGAAGTGCAATTAAAGGGAATTGAGCAGTTAAAGAAACATGGTATTGAAGCACTTGTTGTTATCGGTGGCGATGGTTCATACCATGGTGCATTAAGATTAACAGAACATGGTTATAATGCCATAGGTCTTCCTGGATCAATTGATAATGATATTCCTTACACTGATTATACAATTGGCTTTGACACTGCATGTAATACTGCAATGGAAGCTATTGATAAGATTCGTGATACTGCTACAAGTCACCAACGTGTATTTGTTGTAAATGTTATGGGTCGTGATTGTGGGGATATTGCACTTCATGTAGGTGTTGCTACTGGTGCAGATGCTATTGTAGTTCCAGAAGAAGAATATGACATTAAAGAAATTGCTGAAACTTTGAAACAAGGTTTTGCTAATGGCAAGAAACATGGTCTTGTTGTTGTTGCAGAAGGTGTCATGAATGCAGAAGACTTCAAAAATGAACTTTTGAAGTATGGTGATTTCGATGCTCGTGCTAATGTATTAGCACATATGCAAAGAGGTGGAAATCCAACTGTTCGTGATCGTGTATTGTCAAGCAAGATGGGTGCTTATGCAGTTAAGTTATTGCTCGATGGTAAAGGCGGTTTAGCTGTCGGTATCGAAAATAACAAGTTAATTGCACATAGTATACTAGACTTGTTTGATGCTAAGCATCAAGGAGATTATTCGTTATATTCTTTAAATAAAGATATGGCTAAGTAATTTTGCATTAATAAATATTTTATAGGAGATTTTATAGATGAAGAAAACTAAGATTGTTAGTACTTTAGGACCAGCCTCAAATGATATTGAAACAATTACCAAATTGGCAGAAGCTGGTGCAAACATTTTCCGTTTCAATTTTTCACACGGTGATCACCCTGAACATGCTGAACGTATGAGAATGGTTCGTGAAATTGAGAAGAAAACAGGCTTATTATTAGGAGTTCTTCTTGATACCAAAGGTGCTGAAATTAGAACTACTGATCAAGAAGGCGGTAAGTTTATTATCAATACTGGTGATAAGATTAGAATCTCAATGGATGCTACCAAAGTAGGTAACAAAGACAAGATTCATGTTACTTATCCAGGATTATATAGTGATACTAAGGTTGGCGGTCATGTTTTAATCGATGACGGTTTAGTAGACTTGCTTATCTTAGAAAAAGATGAAGCTAATCAAGAACTTGTTTGTGAAGCTCAAAACACAGGTAAAATTGGTTCTAAGAAAGGTGTTAATGCACCAGGTGTTGAAATCCGCCTCCCAGGTATTACTGAAAAAGATACTGATGATATCAAATTTGGTTTAACACAAGGTATTAACTTTATTGCTGCTTCATTTGTTCGTAAAGCACAAGATGTTTTGGATATCAGACAATTACTTGAAGAAGGTCATTGTGAATATGTAAAGATCTTCCCTAAGATTGAATCTCAAGAAGGTATTGACAATATTGATGAAATTTTGAAAGTATCAGATGGTTTGATGATTGCTCGTGGTGACATGGGTGTTGAAATTCCATTTATCAATGTGCCATTTGTACAAAAAGAATTGATCAAGAAGTGTAACAGATTAGGTAAGCCAGTTATAACTGCTACTCAAATGCTTGACTCTATGCAAGAACATCCACGTCCAACTCGTGCTGAAGTTACTGACGTTGCTAATGCTGTTTTGGATGGTACTGATGCTACTATGCTTTCAGGTGAATCTGCTAATGGTCTTTACCCTGTTAACTCAGTTAAAGCTATGGCTGATATTGATATGCGTACTGAAAAGCAACTTGCAGAGCGTAATAGCTTGGCTCTTCAAAGATTTGAAGAATACCAAGGTTCTAATGTTACTGAAGCAATTGGTGAATCCGTTGTTAGAACTGCAGAAGAATTGGGCGTTAAGACTATTATCGCTGCTACTGAATCAGGTTATACTGCACGTATGATTTCTAAGTATCGTCCAAATGCAGATATTATTGCTATGACATTTGACGAAAAGACACAACATTCATTGGGAGTTGTTTGGGGTGTTAAACCAATGTTGGTTGAAAAGCCAAAGACTACTGAAGAAATGTTTGATAAAGCTGCAGAATTGGCTAAGGAATCTGGACTTGCTAAAGATGGTGATTTAGTAATCATCGTAGCAGGTGTGCCTTTGGGTCAAACTGGTACTACAAACTTGATGAAATTACAATTAATCGGTACACAACTTGTTAAAGGTTTAGGTGTAGGTGAACAATCAGTTATAGGTAGTGCTGTTGTTGTTGATTCTGCAGAAGATGCAAATAACAAAGTACAAGAAGGCGATATTTTAGTTGCTAAGACTACTAACAAAGATTATTTACCTGCTATTAAGAAAGCATCTGCTTTAGTAGTTGAAGCATCTGGTTTAACTAGTCATGCAGCAGTTGTAGGACTTTCATTGGGAATTCCTGTTGTTGTTGGTGCTACTGATGCTGTAAGCAAGGTTAAAGATGGTTCTAAGATCACTGTTGATGCACGTCGTGGAGCAGTATACTTAGGCGAAGCCTCAAATATTTAAATTTAGAGTAATTTAAAATAATAAAGAATCTAGATATGTTGTCTAGATTCTTTTATTTTTCTTGATTTTAATTTATACTTATCATAATAATGATTATGTAAAGATGAGGAGTAATATGCTTGGAAAAATTGTTTCTGGTAAAGTAATTGATAAAAATACTAATGCATTTTTTGTTCAGGTTTCAGGTGTGACCTTTGAGTTGAATAATGTTGAACTTACACAAGAAGAACCATTAAAACTCGGTGACATAGTTAAAGGATTTGTTTATGAAAATAAAAATCATAAGCATGTGATGACGCAATTTTATCCTTTTGCTCAAGAAGATCAATATGGATGGTCAACTGTTACAGAAGTTAGAAAAGATTTGGGTGTGTTTTTAGATATAGGATTGAAAGATAAGGATGTTGCACTTTCGTTAGATGATTTGCCATTAGATAAAAGTAGATGGCCTAAGAAAGGTGACCGTTTATTAGTCAGGTTAGAGACAGACCATAAAGATAGAATATGGGCAAAATTAGCTGATGGTGATGTATTTACTCAACTAGCTGCTAATTATCCCAATAATTTGATGAATAAAGAATTAACTGGTACAGTGTATTTGACATATGAAATTGGTGCCTTTTTAATAACAACCGATTTTTATTTAGCGTTTATTCATGAATCACAATCATATAGACCGTTACGTCTAGGAGAACAAGTTACTGGACGGGTAATTGGTAATAGTCAGTATGGTAGGTTAAATATGAGTGTGTTACCACGTAATTATGAAGAAATAGATGATGATGCACAGATGATTTTGGTTAGTTTAAATCGTGAAAGCACAAAGTCCTTACCATTTTGTGATAGATCAGATGCTAACTTAATTAAACAACATTTTGGCATTTCTAAATCAGCCTTTAAGCGTGCTTTAGGTCATTTGCTGAAAGCAAAATTAATTACTGTTGATAATGACGCTGGCGTTATTAGTTTATTTGATAAGGTTGAAAATGATGAATGATAGTCTTGAAGATTATTTGCGTTTTGCCCAAATTGAACGTGGATTGAGTAATAATACTTTATTATCCTATCGGCAAGATTTATTGGAGTATTTCTCATTTTTAAAATCATTGGGTATTACTACATGGGAAGTAGACGCTTTAATTATCGATTCGTTTTTTGCACAAGAGCGTGATAAAGGAAAAGCTATTGCAAGTATTAGTCGTATGTTATCAAGTTTGAGAAAATTTTATCAATGGTTGTTTAGACAAAATTTGATTAAACAAGATCCTCTTTTGAGAATTGATTCTCCGAAAAAAGAAAAAAGGTTACCTACTGCTATGAGTACTACAGAGGTGACTAAATTGATTAATATGCCTGATACTACAACAGATTTAGGAATTAGAGATCGTGCAATTTTAGAGACTTTGTATGCTACTGGTATGCGAGTAAGTGAAGTTATTAATCTAAATGAGGATAGTATTCATGAAGAATTGCATTTAATTAAAGTATTTGGTAAGGGATCAAAGCAAAGACTCATACCTATCAGTAATGTTGCCATGTCATGGATAAAAAAGTATCAGATTACAGTGAGAAATAAAACGCTCTTAGAATCTGGCAAATTTGAAAAAGCAATATTTTTAAATAGTAGGGGAGGAAAAATTACTAGACAGGCCGTTTGGCAAATGATAAAACGTTATTGCCAATTAGCAGGGATCAATAAAAATGTTACTCCACATACATTACGCCATACATTTGCAACACATTTATTAGAAAATGGTGCAGATTTGCGTATTGTTCAAGAAATTTTGGGCCATAGTGATATTTCTACCACACAGATTTATACTAATTTAACTCAAAAACATATTATGGATGTTTATAAACGTACACATCCTCGTATTTAAGGTAGTTGCTATGTTATATAAATATAAAAACAATTATGAAAAAATAGTTATGGGATATTTGTCCTATTTTGATGAGTTTAAGATTTTAAAAAATTTGCTTGCAGAAATAAAATTGTATAATGAAAGTGATATATATACTGTTTATTTATATCGTAGTAATCCCACAGTTGATTTTCAAGGCGTAGTTTGTGTGCAAGTGGAAGCTGAGTTTGTTGTCATTAGATATGTATCTATTAATCCTAGCTATGATCGTGAAAAGATAATAGAAATGATTATGAAGGAATTGCATGAATTATATCAAAATAGATTATTATGTACGATGCCTGATTATGCATATTTAATGAAATATATAGAGGAATCTGATACATGATAGATGATACTAATTTGAATCTTGAACTGCCTAATTTTTCAGGTCCGTTAGATTTGTTACTACATTTAATTAAATCACAGAAGATTGATATTTATGATATTCCGATAGCTAAGATTACAAGTCAATATTTAGCTTACTTAAGTAAGTGGCAAACTTTGGATTTAAAAATTGCTGGTGAGTATTTTGTGATGGCTTCTTCATTGCTTAAAATTAAATCGCAATATTTGTTGCCTAAAAATGATTTTGATAATGAAATAATAGAAGATGACGATCCTAGAGAAGAGTTAGTAGAACAGTTAGTACAATATTCGATATTTAAGAAAATATCAGAATTTTTAGATGAAAGACAGAAAAGTGCACCTATTACTGTAGCTAAAGAGCCATCTGTTGCTTCGCAAAAGAAAGTTAGTTTATTGCCATTTGGAGAAATTTCCAGTAAGCAATTAGCTCGTGCTTTTTTTGTTGTTTTGCAACGGTTTCAACACAAAAATAATGTTGGTGAAGTTAATATTAAAGAAGTATCGATTGAAGATATGGTTCTATGGCTTTCTTCTAAATTACATTCTGCACATAACTTAAGTTTTTTTGAATTAAGTGCAGAACTAACCACAGTTGATGAATTAATATCATTATTTTTGGCAATTTTGGAGTTATGTAGAAATCAAAAGATTAAAGTGTATCAAGAAAGTGATTTTGAAGATTTAGTGATAGAAAGTTTAGTTGCATAAAATGAGTAAAGAGGCACAATTAGAAGCAATATTGTATTTAGCAGGAGATGAAGGTATTACAGAAGATCAGTTATCGCAATTATTAGATATTCCTGCTTTGCAATTACATGAGATAATAAAAAAGACCAAAGATAAATTAGAAGATGATCACGATTGTGGGTTGAGTATCTTAAGGGTTAATGATGTTATAAAATTAGTAACAAAAAATTCGTGTTCAGACATTGTAGGTAGATATTTCCAAAAAGATTTAAATAAAAACCTTAGTCAATCGGCTTTAGAAGTTTTATCTATTGTTGCATATAGACAACCAATCACAAGAATTGAGATTGATGATATTCGTGGTGTTAATTCTGCAGGTGCAATTCAAACATTAATATGGCGAGGATTAGTCGAAATCAGTGGCAAGAAAGAAGTAGCAGGGCATCCAAATTTGTATGTTACTACTGAATATTTTTTGCAATATTTTGGTTATCAATCTTTAGACGATCTGCCTTTGATAGAAAGTTTTTCAGATTCAGTTATAGATAGTCAACAAGTAGAACTATTTAATAATAGTGACGATATTTAATTAATAAGAGGAGTAAATATGAAATTAAGATTGCAAAAAGTTATTGCTGAAGCAGGAATAGCATCAAGAAGAAAGGCTGAAATACTTATTACCTCGGGCCAAGTTACAGTAAATGGAAATCTTGTTACGACATTGGGAACTAAAGTGGACGATAACGATAAAATTGAAGTTAATGGAGTTCCTATCCATAAAGAACAGTTACATACGTATCTTTTGTATAAACCACGTAATGTTGTATCAACTGTAAGTGATAATAAGGGTCGAAAAACAGTAACCGATTTTTTTAAAGATTTACCTTATAGATTATATCCAGTAGGGCGGTTGGATTATGATACATCTGGCTTGTTATTAATGACTAATGATGGTGAACTTGCTAACCGTTTGATGCATCCTAAAAATGAAATTGAAAAAGTTTATGTAGCTAAAATTAGCGGCTTTTTAACTGCTAGTGAGATATATGATTTAAAACATGGTGTAACAATTGATGGTAGGAAGACAGCACCAGCTAAAGTCAAAATCATTAAAACAGATAAGAATCGCAATATTCAGTTGGTTCAGTTGACTATTCATGAAGGTCATTATCATCAAGTAAAAAATATGTTTAAAGCAGTTAATCATTTGGTTGATAAATTATCACGTGAACGTTATGCTTTTCTAACTTTGAAATCATTGATTTCGGGTGAATATAGAGAGTTGACACATGAAGAAATTAACAAATTAAAACATAGTGAAAATTAATTTCATATATATTTTTTGTATGTGTTAAAATATAAGGGAGATTAAGTCTATATAGGAGATATTATTATGAATAAAGACTCAGAAGAACCTATTAAACATTATGAAAGACCAAGTACTCCTCGAGGTAGTGTGCAGAAAACTTCATCGGCAGGAAATACTAAACGCAGAATACGATCTGTTCCTTCATCTACAGTTGCTAAGAGAAAAAGTAAAAGACGCAGTATATTGGTCTTAGCTACATTAGTTTTATTATTTTTGGTGTGTGTTCCTTTAGTTATAGCACATTTTACATCACGTTCTGATAATGATAGTCAAAAGTCGGAATTGGTGCATAACCGTGACTCAAAAGACAGTCATAAAAAGAAAAAACACGAGAAAAAGTCTGATGATGATGATGATGCAGATAAGGATGATTCGTCTAGTGACGATTCATCTAATGAAAAAAGTAATGACAGTTCAACCACTACAGCATCTAATAATACCCAAGATAGTAGTCATAACAGTAATAGTTCAGCTGCATCTACTAAAACTACTCATGTAAATCAACATAAAGGTGTGAGTGCTAAGGCTAGTCATAGTAAGGCTGCAACTTCTAAGGCCAAGGTCGAGCATAAAGTCGACAAGGGATCTGAAAAAGGCAAAGATAATGGTAGTAAAAAGGATGAAAAACCAAAATCTAATGAAAAAGCCGACAAAGGATCTGAAAAAGGCAAAGATAATGGTAGTAAAAAAGATGACAAAGCAAAAGATGATAAGAAATCCAATGCAAATGATAAAAAGTCAGATAGTGCTAAATCATCTAATACGGAAAAAGAGTCGAAAGAAAAGTCTTCTGAAAATAAGAAATAATCGAAAGTGTGCAGTACATCTGCACACTTTTAATTTACATTTGTTGAAATATATATTATTATAATAAAAAAAGTATGTTGTCTTCAGGGCAAGGTGAAATTCCTGACCGGCGGTAAATCAGTCCGCGAGCTTTTTAGCAGAATCCACAAGGATACCGATAGTATAGTCTAGATGAAAGAAGACAGACATTTTTTTACCTACTTAGTATATGTAATTAAAGTCTGTTGTTCTTTGGACGACGGACTTTTTATTATTTAGGAGGTTTTTTTTATGAAGCGATATCAAAAAGTTAATAATATTAATGAATTGAAAATACTATTATTGTCGATGATGTTAGGAGTTTTTTCCTTTATAGTTATGCAAATATCTATTCCGATCATTC
Source organism: Lactobacillus iners DSM 13335 (assembly GCF_000160875.1). Classification (GTDB taxonomy): domain Bacteria; phylum Bacillota; class Bacilli; order Lactobacillales; family Lactobacillaceae; genus Lactobacillus; species Lactobacillus iners. The sequence goes on along the minus strand of NZ_GG700811.1, from coordinate 183,493 downwards.
CTGGGGCATCATTTTTGAAACTTGATTGTTCAGACATTATTATTATGGTTTCATTTTTCGTATTTAATCCTATTGTAGGATCTACAGTAGCTATTGTTAGGGGGATATTATGTTTAATAATAGGGGGATTTAATTTAATAGCATTATTAGGTCAAATAGCAGCTTTAGTAGCGAGTTTATGCTATATTTTTCCCATATATTGTTGGTCTAAAAATAAAATGTACATGTTAAAGCATAAAATCATAGGTATTCTTTTAGGTACATGTGGGTTGACAATATCAATGTCAATAATTAATTACTATGTTTTGCTTCCTTTGTATATGCAACTGGTTAATTTTAGAATAAATGATTTAATGGCTTACATATTATTTTTAATAGCTCCATTTAATCTTATAAAGGGAATTATTAATGGTATATTATTTTTGATATTATCCAACAAAATAATACCTACTTTGCAAAAGTTTATAGAAAAAAATTGTTAATGATAACTTGTTTTTAAAATTGTAATATTTTTCCATATATTTATGTTAAAATCAGTAACTAGATAATAACATGAGGTGTTTTAGTTAATGCAAGTAGCAATTGATGGACCTGCATCTGCAGGAAAAAGTACAGTAGCTAAAATAATAGCTAAGAATATGGGATATATTTATTTAGACACAGGTGCAATGTATCGTGCATGTACTTTAGTCGCTAAACAAAATCACTTAGCATATGATGATCAAAGTGGAATTTTGAAAGCTTTAAATAATAATATTATATCTTTTAAAAATATAAATGATGATCAAAGAGTTTATATCAATGATAAAGATGTCTCTTTTGATATTAGAACTCCGGAGATAACTGCAAATGTATCGCAAGTTTCAGCATTATCAGAAATTAGAAAGAAAATGGTAGAAATTCAACGAAAAATTGCTGGTGAGAATAATATAATTATGGATGGTAGAGATATTGGAACTACAGTCTTGCCTAATGCTGATGTTAAGATATTTTTGATTGCCAGTGTAGCTTCTAGAGCTAAAAGAAGATATTTGGATTTTAAAGAAAAGGGCATTAATCAAAATCTAACTGATATTGAGAAAGATATTGCAGATAGAGATTATAAGGATATGCATAGGCAAATATCTCCTTTAAGAAAGGCTGAAGATGCATATCAGGTTGACACGACAGATATGTCTATTGATCAAGTTGTTAACAAGTTGACCCAAATAATTAAAAAAAATAAAAAAAATAAATAAAAGTGTAGAAAAAACATTCGTTTTCCTATAAAATGGAAGATGATATTGGGAGGTAAATATGTCAGATAATAGTAATCAATTCTTAGATGCGTTGAAGCAAATGCAAGGAGTTGAAGTTGGAAGCATTGTAGAAGTGGAAGTTCTAAATGTGGAAGACGGTCAACTTACTGTTGGTGTTGTTAATGAAGGTGTAGAAGGTATTATCATCAAGCGTGAATTCACTGCAGATCGTAATGCCAATTTGCAAAGCTTGGTTAAGCCAGGTGATAAGTTTAAAGCTTTAGTTCTTAGAAAAGCTGGCGGTGATAAAGAAAATGGTGAGTTCTTCTTCTCTGTTACACGATTGAAAGAAAGAGAAGCATATTCTGAACTTGAGAAAGTTTATGCTGAGGGTAACACTGTAGAAGGTGTTGTAACAGGTGCCGTACGTGGCGGTTTGTTGGTAGATGTTGGAACTCGTGGATTTTTACCTGCATCCCTTATTTCTAATCGTTATGTTTCTGATCTTAAGCCATATATCGGTAAGAAGATGAACTTAAAGATTACAGAAATTGATCCTAATAAGAACCGATTGATTCTTTCTAGAAAAGATTTAATTGAAGAAGAACGTGAAGAGGCTTTTGAATCTGTTGCTAATCAATTAGTAGTAGGTGATACTATAGAAGGTAAAGTATCACGTTTAACAGGGTTTGGTGCATTCATCAATGTTGGTGGTGTAGATGGTTTGGTTCATATTTCAGAAATTTCATACAAGCATATTGATAAGCCAAGTGATGTTTTGAAAGTTGGCCAAGAAGTTAAAGTAAAAGTTATTGGCATTGATGATGATAGACGTCGAATCTCCCTTTCAATTAAGCAAACTTTACCATCTCCGTTTGAAGAAGCAACTTCTGAGTTACATGAAGGCGATGTTATTGATGGAGAAGTTAAATCTTTGACTTCTTTCGGTGCTTTTATAGAAGTTGCTAGTGGAATTCAAGGATTGGTACATGTTTCAGAAATTTCCAATAAGCGTGTTGAAAAGCCTAGTGATTTCTTGAAGGTTGGTCAAACTGTTAAGGTTAAAGTATTAGGTATCGATCCTAGTGATAAGAGAATTTCTCTTTCAATTAAGCAAACTGAATCAGATAATAAGAGTAATGAATCTCGTCCACGTCATGAGGATAATGTTGCTAAAAAGTATATGAGTGATGGTGATAATGGATTTGCTTTAGGAGATCTTATTGGAGATCAATTGAAGGATTAGGTCTTATTTACCATTAAAATAGAGCTGATGTATTTCAGTTCTTTTTTTTGTTAAAAGGAGGAGATAATATGTCTTTACCTGTAGTAGCTTTGGTTGGTAGACCTAATGTAGGAAAATCAACGATTTTTAATCGAATTATAAATTCACGTGTAGCTATTGTAGAGGATCAACCAGGTGTTACTAGAGATAGAATTTATGCTAATGCTCAATGGATGGGTAAGCAATTTGTCTTAGTAGATACTGGTGGTATTACTTTTGAAGATAATGTAATTGAAGAGCAAATTAAGACTCAAGCAGAGATTGCGATCAATGAAGCTGATGTAATTGTCATGTTAAGTGATGTTACTGGACATGTGACTAATTTGGATGAAACCATTGCTAAAATTTTATATAAAGCTAAGAAACCGATAATACTAGCTATTAATAAAGCTGATAATCCAGAACAAAGAAATGATATATATGACTTTTATTCTTTAGGATTAGGCGATCCGATTCCAGTATCGGGTAGTCATGGTACGGGATTAGGTGATCTTTTGGATGCTATTGTTTCAAAATTCAATGGAAATAATACGACTGATGATGATAATAATATACGTTTTAGCATCATTGGACGACCTAATGTGGGTAAATCTTCTATAGTTAATTCTATTTTAGGTGAAAATCGGGTTATTGTGGCTGACATGGAAGGTACAACGAGAGATGCTATTGATACTATTTTTGAAAAAGATGGTCAAAAGTATACCATTGTTGATACAGCCGGAATAAGACGTAAAGGTAAGGTATATGAAAAAGTTGAAAAATATTCAGTTATGAGGTCTATATCTGCTATAGAACAAAGTGATGTTGCAATTATCGTTATAGATGCTAGTGTAGGTATTATAGAACAAGATAAACATATTGCTGGATATGCACATGATGCTGGAAAAGGCGTAATTATTGCTGTTAATAAATGGGATGTGCCTTCTAAGACCACCACAAGCATGCAAGATTTTGTTAAGGTTATTAGACAAGAATTTCAATATTTAGATTATGCTCCAATTGTATTTGTTTCAGCTAAAACGGGACAAAGAATTGAAGATATTGTTTCTTTAGTTAAAAATGTTAAAGAAAATCAACAAAGAAGAATTCAATCCAGTGTTTTAAATGATTTATTATTAGATGCAACTAGAATTACGCCTACGCCATTAGTAAATGGTAAACGATTAAGAATATATTATATGACGCAAGTAGCTGTTGTTCCACCTACATTTGTTGTTTTTGTTAATGATCCTGAACTATTACACTTTTCATATAAACGTTTTTTGATTAATCAAATGAGACAGAATTTTAATTTTGAAGGAACTCCCATTAAAATATTGGCTAGAAAAAGAAAATAGGAAAAAAAGCTTGTCGTTATGCTCTTTATATGCTATTTTTAAATGCAGGGGCATGATGTTTATTTTTCGTCATTCTTCATTTATCCCGTTTGGAGATGAATTTTTGAACTTTTAAATGAAGTTCAATTTCAGGAGGTGAAAGCAAATGGCAAATAAAGCTGACTTGGTTTCTTTGGTAGCATCAAATACTAAGTTAAGTAAAAAAGAAGCAGCTGATGCTGTAGATTTAGTTTTTAACTTTGTAAAAGAGACTTTATCTAAAGATGAAAAAGTTCAATTGATTGGGTTCGGTACTTTTGAAGTACGTGAGCGTGCTGCACGTAAAGGACGTAATCCTCAAACAGGAGCTGAAATTGAAATTCCAGCTTCTAAAGTTCCTGCATTTAAGCCTGGTAAGGCTCTTAAGGAAGCAGTTAAATAATTGGATTTTCCTTCAATTTAAAACATCAGATCTTTTATGGTCTGATGTTTTTGTTATTAATTTTAAATATATTAAACGGGTGAATTTATATGTCATATTCAGAAAAATTATTAGATGAGATACAGAAACATAATTTTTCAAATAATAATATTCTATTGAAAAAAGCTTTGCAGAATGATGATAATAATGTATTAATAGATTTGGCGGAAAATTTATTAGGTTTTGGCTTTACAGATTTAGCTAAAACAGTATATATGCATTTAATTAAAACATTCCCAGATGAAGGTGTATTTAAGGTTTATTTAGCAGAAATATTATTAAATGATGGTGATGAGGACCAAGGATTACAATTACTATATGATATTAAACCTAATAGTAGTGGTTATATTGAAAGCTTATTAGCTCAGGCAGATTATTATCAAACAAATGGATGTTTTGATGTGGCTGAAGACAAATTAAAGCAGGCATTAGCATTGCGAAAAGATGAACCAGCTATTATTTTTGGCTGTGCTGAAATTAATTACTTAAAAGGTTCATATGATAGTGCTATGCAATATTATCAGGAATTATTAGATCAAGGTAACAAAACCTTTGGTGAGGTTGCAATTTCTCAAAGAATTATGTCATGTTTAGCTAAGATGGGGAAATATGAAGAAGCAGCTGAAGTCATACAAAATAATATGGATAGTTTACTAAATATTGATAGCCAATATGATGCTGGATTAATTATGATGGCTACTAGCAATTGGAAGCAGGCTATAAAATTGTTTCAGGCAGTTATTGATAGTCAACCCGATTATGTTAATGTATATCCAAATTTAGCAAAGGCATATTTTAATATTGGTGAATTAAATAAGGCACTTGACGTTGCTAATGCAGGCATTAGTTATAACGAATATGATATTTCTTTATATAGAATTGGGTCTAAAGCAGCTTTATCTTTGAAGGATTATGATCAGGCACAGCAAATTTTAGAAAAAGGTGTTGATATATTACCTAATAATGATGATTTAAAATTAGATTTATCCAATCTATATATCATAACCAATCAAGATAAGAACAATATATTATTATTGTCTCATGATAATGATAATGATAATCAACACGATCCACAATTGATTTGGAATTTAGCTATATCATATCAAAGGACTGAAAATTATCAAAAGGCCAAAGAGCAATTTTTGTTAGCTTATCCAAATTTTAAAAATAATGCTGACTTTTTGCGTCAATTGGCTTTATTCTTCCATGAAATAGGAGATACTCATGACTTTAAATTAGTTTTGAAAAAATATATTGAGATGGTGCCTGAAGATATTGAAATGCAAGATTTGTTAACTGAATTATAATATCAAATCTAAAAAAGAGAGTTATTAATTAAAGGGAGGCTATATGTTATTTACAGAAGATGCGACATATTATGCAGACCTTGTTAAAAATAAAAAAATAAGTTGTTTAAAATTAGTGGAATATGCTATCGACAATGCCATTAAACTTCAACCTATATTAAATTGTATGACAATTACTTGGTTTGATAAGGCCTTATGTCAAGCAAAAAAGATGGATCGGCAATTACAGTATTTAACAGAGGATGAGCGACAAAAGTTGCCACCTTTTTATGGCGTTCCTACTTTATTAAAAGATTTGACAGAATTTTGGGAAGGGACAGTAACGTCTAATGGCTGTGCCTTGATGCGTGATAAAGTGAGCTCACGCACAGATGCTTATGTACAAAAAGTTTTAGAGATGGGTTTTATACCAATAGGACGTAGCAATGTTTCAGAATTTGGATTAAAGACTGTTGCTGATTCTAATGCTTTTGGTGCAGTTTGCTTGCCTCAAGATATAACTCGTAATCCTGGTGGTTCAAGTGGAGGGGCAGCAGCTGCAGTTAAAGCAGGTATAGTACCTATTGCAATGGGTAGTGATGCTGGAGGATCCATTCGTGTTCCAGCAGGATACACTGGCCTTATTGGTTTAAAACCTTCAAGGGGACGCATTGCTTCAGGCCCCGGTATTTATCGGGGCTTTAATAGTTTATCTACACAGTTTGCCTTAGCTAAGTCTGTGAGAGATGTATTTACCATGTTAAAAAATGCATCAGTTTATAGTCCTTATGCAATGTGTAGTTTACCGACTATAAAAGAAGAAAAAATCCAATCGTTAACTAAACCTTTAAAGATTGCTTATAGTGTTCAAAGTTTGTCTGATGAGCCTACGTCAAGCGATGCTATTAAAGCCATCAAAAGTATAGTCTCTTATTTGAAAGTGATGGGGCATGAAGTAATAGAGGATGCTCCAGCTATTGATATAGTAAAACTATTTCATTTTTACTATATAACGTGTTTAGTAGAAACAGGACGAAACTTAGCTAATTTTAAAGATCAGAGTGATAGGGTATTATGCAAAGATTTAGGTGATCTTGCTTGGCTATCTTATAAGATAGGACCACAAATTTCTGCTTATGAATATAGCGGTATGCTTAAAGATCAAGATATATTGATAGAGCAAAATGCTAAATTTTATCAAAATTATGACCTATTTTTGACACCTACTACAATAAGTGTTGCTCCAAAACAAACAGAGTGTGCTTTGCCTCAGACACTTAAAAATTTATTATCAAATCTTCAAAGCATGTCTATTAGGGAACAACGTGATGTGGCTATACAAGCTTTTGATAATACTTATAGGTGGACGCCTTTTACACAATTAATGAATTTGACTGGAGATCCTGCAATAAGTTTACCAGTTTATGAAACGATTAATGGTCTACCTATAGGAGTACAAATTTCATCTTTAAAAGGTAATGAATATCGTTTGTTGCAAGTAGCTAAAGATTTTGAAGAACATGGATTATTAAAAACGCACATAGTTTCATTGTGATAAAAAGGTATAAGAAGGCATTAATTGCAAAAAAATACTAACCTACATGGTTAGTATTTTTTACTTTATTTTATTTGAATTGTTGAAATATATTATTTTTCTTCCGTAAGTAAGTGAAACCTTCTCCCAATGTTTCATGAACATCAATAATTGAAACAAAGGCTTTTTTATCCTCATTAAGAACTATAGACTTTAAATTAGAAAGTTCACGTGGTGAGACAACGCAATATATAATTTTTTTGGTGTCATTTTGATATCCACCTTCAGCTAATAAATATGTATAACCTCTGTCTAGGTTTAAATTTATCATTTTAGCTATATTTAAATATTTATCTGAAATAATGATTACACCTTTAGCTGCATAAGAGCCTTCTTGAACATAATCAGCGATTTTAGCTAAGAAGTAGCTACCTACTAATGTATATAGCATATGTTTGGTATCTAAGTATGATAATGAAATACCAAGTACTAAAACGTCTAGTCCTAATAATGTTTTACCAATTGGAATACCTAATTTTAGTTCTAATATTCTGGCAATAATATCCGTTCCACCAGTAGTACCACCAAATTTAAATACAATTCCAATACCTAGACCAGATAACAATCCTGTTAATAATCCAGCTAAAAAAAGATCATGATCTAAGTTTATTTGATGAATAAAAGGCGTATGTAGCCAAAAATTTAGGAAAAAAGATAGGCAGGATGTTCCCCAGATAGTTAATATCAACATTCTTCGTCCCATATACTTATAACCAATAATGATTAATGGAATGTTGAGAACAAGGGTAGAAATGCCAGGATTGATTTTAAACCAATATCGTAGTAATAATGTTACACCACTTATACCACCGTCTGCTAATTGATTTTTGATATTTATCGCATCAAGGCTAAATGCATAGATAGAAGCACCAAGTGCAATGAAGAATAAATCTTTTATGGTTTTAGTATTTAAAATAGATTTAATAATGGATTTTGAAAAATTTGTTTTTGAATTATTTTGCAAAAAATTCATGAATATATATCATTTCCTTTCTAAAACTAATAGTTATTATCTTATTTTACCAAATTTAGCCTTAAATCTGGTAAAATTTAATAGTGATTATGAAAGGAAGTCAATAATGAATATTACTGAATTACCTAATGTTTTTAAAGCAGCCTTACCTATTTTAAATAAAATAAATAAGGTGGGTTATGAAGCATATTTTGTTGGTGGATGTGTTCGCGATCTTTTGCTTAATCGGCATATTCATGATATTGATATAGCAACAAGTGCATATCCTGAAGAAATTAAACAAATTTTTGAGAAAACAATAGATACTGGTATTAAACATGGTACAGTTACAGTTTTATATGAAGGTCAAAGCTATGAAATAACTACTTTTAGGACTGAATCTGGTTATCAAGATTATCGTAGACCTGATAAGGTTACTTTTGTCCAAAATTTATCTGAAGATTTAAAGCGTAGAGACTTTACTATTAACGCATTAGCTATGGATGCAGAAGGCAAAATCATAGATCATTTTTATGGCTTGAATGACTTAGTTGTTCATAATATTAAAGCTGTAGGTAAAGCCGAAAATAGATTTCATGAAGATGCACTGAGAATGATGCGGGCTGTTAGATTCATGAGCCAATTAGGTTTTGAATTAGATTTGGATACCAAAAAAGCAATTTTTGATAATCATGAATTGCTGAGTAAAATTTCCATTGAACGCATTCGTGATGAATTTGTTAAAATGGGTGTCGGTAAGTCTAGTAAGCGTGCTTTTGAAGTCTTTTTAGATACAGAATTGTATAATGAAGTACCATATTTAGAACATAAGAAAGAACAGCTAAGTGTTTTTTCTAAATTGAATTTTTCTCCTGTTACGGAGGAAACATTTTGGGCAACTATAATTATTTTATTAAAGCTACCTAATAATGAAATAGCTAAATTTATGCGTGCTTGGAAAAATTCTAATGCCATGGAGCACTGCGTTTATGATATAGTGACTTTCTTTGATTTACTTAGTTATCGTATTCCGTCAAATTATGAATTATTTAGTACTAATTTAGATACTATTATGCAAACGCTTGATTTGTCTAATATCTTAGGTCAACCCGTTAATAGTCAAGCTATAATAGATAGATATGAAGCATTACCATTGAAAAATGAATCAGAATTAGTAATAGATGGTAATTACTTATTGAAAAAAGGAATACCTGCTGGACCTAGGATAGGAGAGTTATTAATTGAAATAAAGAAAGCAATTTTAGAAAGAAAATTAGAAAATAATATTTCTGCAATAGATGTTTTCTTGAATAATAAATAAAAAAAGCTTGAAAAGCATGTAGTGATGTTATCTCAACCTTATGATTATAAGGAGAGTCACTCATAGCTGATCAAGTTTTTTTCATTTATAGCTTAAATCAAACATATAATAGGATTGAAAAATATATTAATGCCGAACCTAATATGACGAATAAGTGCCATATGACATGAATATATGGAATTCTTTTCATTGTGTACAATAAAGCACCTATAGTATAAGCAAGACCGCCTGACAATAGAAGTAAAAATCCACTTTTTCCAAGTAGAGGGAAAATCGTATTACCAAATGTCAATGCTGTCCATCCCATAGCGATATATAAAATTATCTCGCCTAATGGTCGCTTACCCTTGTTAAATATACAAAATAAAATTCCGATTACTGCTAGCGTATAGATAATTCCAAATAAAAGCCAGCCTTTAAAGCCACCGATCATTACTAATGCATATGGTGTATAAGAACCAGCAATTAAAATGAAAATTGAAGAGTGATCAAATATTTGAAAAATTCTTTTTGCTTTAGTAAATACTAGACTGTGATATAAAGTAGAAAATAAATATAAGATGACTAAACTAGTACCAAAAATAGTAAATGAGACAACTCTTATCGCATTACCTGTACTTGCTGATCGTATTATTAAAATGACTAATCCTGCAATTGCTAATCCAAAACCTATACAGTGAGTTATTGCACTAAAAACATTATTTAAAATAAAGTATTTTGTTGATACGTTTTTAGGTTCCTCCCATAGTTTTTTGAAGGTCATAAAATTATTCCACCTTTCTCACTTAAAATCTTTTTTTTTGATATACTAATAGTTATATCGATAGATAAATTTTAACATAATATATTGACATAAATACATTTTATGTTACGAAATGAAGGACCTTAGATGAAAAAAATAAAAATAGTTACAGATTCCTCTGCTCAATTGACAATAGATGAAATTAATAAATATGATATCCATATAGTTCCACTATCAATAACTTTTTCTGATAAGACGTACACTGATGGTGTTGACATCAGTAGAGAAGACTTTGTAAAGAAAATGTTATCTGCGGATGAACTACCTAAAACAAGTCAACCTTCTATTGGATTATTTGAAGATGTCTTTAAGGACTTAGCATCTGATGGTAGTCATATACTTGGTATTTTTTTAACTCAAAGTTTAAGTGGCACTATTTCCGCTGCTAAACAAGCAGCTGATTTGCTGAATCTTGGTGATAATATTACTATTATTGATTCAGGCTTGACTGACCGTGCATTAGGGCTACAAGTGTTAGCTGCTGCTAAAGATCTTATAGCAGGTAAGAATTTACAAGAAATAAAATTGCATATTGAAACTATTAAGAAAAATCAGCATTTGGAAATGATGGTGTCTAATTTAGATAATTTAATCAAGGGTGGAAGATTGGGCTCTATTTCCGGTAAGATTGCAACATTGTTAAATATTAAATTAGTTTTGCAGATGACAGATGGAAAATTATCTGTATATAAAAAAGGTCGTGGAAAAAAATTCTTTAAAGATTTTGAAGAAAGGGTATTAGCAGATATCGAGGCAAATAAAAATCAAATTTCTGAAGTGGGTATATCTTACGTTGATACTCCTGATATTGCAGCAGAAATTGCTGAGAGGATACATTTAATTAATTCAGATATTAATGTTTTAAGTAATATTACTAGTCCGATAATAAGTTCGCATGCTGGTAGTGGTGCTATTGCAATTATTTATTATACTGAGTAGGTATGTGTATGCCATATCGGGAAAGTTTTTATAGGTTTTTAATGACCTTGCGAGATCATAATTCTACTGATGAAGTAGTGCAATTTGCCAATAATGCGGAATTTGACAGTAGTTTTCCTAGACAAGAGCAGGATTATGAAAAATTATCGGAATATTTGGAATTTAATGCAACCTATCTGGTTAGTATGACTATTTTTGATCGGGCTTATCAAATGTATCAGGAAAAGATGATGTAATTTTATGAAAAAAAAGCTATCTGAATATAAGTATTTGTTTATTGTAGGATTAATAGGAATTTTTCTGGGATGTATATCTACATACAGTGCAATGACTATTTATCAGCAAAAATCGCCTTTGGGTAAAATAAATAATTTTTATCAAAAATTAAAGAAAACATACTATTGTGATATCTCCGATAAAAGATTGATATCTGGTGCAATTGACGGAATGCTTAATAGTTTAAGTGATCCATATTCACAAAAATTAGAAGGCAATCATTTAAAGCAAATTAATGGTGTTTTGACTGGTAATAGCTTTGGTGGCATTGGAGTAGAGATGCAAGTTTTTCATAATAAAATAGTTATTTGCTCAGTGTTACGTGATACACCTGCTTTTAAGGCTCATATTAAGGTCAATGATGAACTTATTGGCGTCAATGGTAAAAGTGTAGATGCTAGAAATTTCATGGAATTATCCAAAATGATTAGAGGCAAAATAGGAACTAAAGTTACTCTAACTTTGATACGTAATAATAAAAAAATTGATGTAACTGTAGTTAGAGCCAATATCAAGCAATCTACAGTATCAGTTAGACAAAAAGGTTCAGCTACAATCATTGCTATATCACAATTTGATGTTAATACAGCTAAAGATCTAAGGGAAGCACTTAAGAATGCAAAAGTATTACATTCAAAAAAACTAATTATTGATTTGCGTAATAATCCAGGTGGTATTATGGAGCAGGCTATGACTTGTGCGGCATATTTTGTACCATATGGAAAAATTATAATGAAATATGAAGGTAGAAATGAGCACCAAATTATTCGTTCAAATAAAAAATTATCGAATAACTTTAGAACAAAATTAAAACCGATAATTATAATTAACCAGCATACAGCCAGTGCTAGTGAGATTTTTACTGCAGCTTTAGTGGATAATCAATGTGCTGTTACTGTTGGTCAACATAGTTTTGGTAAGGGTACAGTACAACAAGTTGGAGTCGATGATAATGTTGAGTATAAGTTTACTATCGCCAAATGGCTGACACCTAGAGGAAAATGGATTAATAAGCGTGGTATTAAGCCTACTTATGAGACACCTGTTTCTGATATTGAAAATCTACCTAAATTTCAAACTAATACCTTGCTAAAATACAATATGATGGGGTTGGATATTGCAATTTTGCAAAAATATTTAATGGCATTAGGTTACTTATCTAATAATTTAACTGGTGTGTATGACAATGCTACCTTGAATTCAGTTAAAATGTTTCAAAAAGACAATAATCTTAAAGTTACTGGAATAGTGAATAAAGATATTAGATATGCTCTTTATGTAGCAGCATATAATAAATTTTATAATGATGATGTGACTGTATCCAAAGCGTTATCAATTGATTTTTAATTTCCATTAAAGTAAAGGGCTTACTTGAGATTCTTTTATAATATAATTAAGTTGCGTTAGCTATAATGCTTAATAAAAGACAAAGTAAAAAATAAATGATATAATATCCAATGTTCGACTATTTTTTATGGTAGTCATTTATTTTTTGATTTAATTTAAATAAAATAAAATCTTGTGTAATAAATTAGTTTTATACTTATTATGAAAGGAGAATGATAATGGCTAATATTCAGTGGTATCCAGGTCATATGAATAAGGCAAAAAATCAATTAGAAGATAAATTAGATTTAATTGACGTCATAATTGAAGTCTTAGATGCAAGATTGCCGATGTCTTCCAAAAATCCCATGATTAGCAAATTGATTGCTAATAAGGCTCACATAATAATTTTGAATAAAGCAGATTTAGCTGATGCAATTAAGACCAAAGCATGGGTGAAGTTTTTTCAGAAACAAGGAATACTTGTTTTACCTATGGATGCACAGCATAGTAATAATATGTCTGGTTTGATTAAATTGATTAAAATTGCTACAAAAGATAAGGTAGATAAAATTATAGCCAAGGGAGCTAAAGAACCTGTGATTAAAGTTGCTATAGCTGGAATTCCAAACTGCGGTAAATCAACTATTATTAATCGATTGGTTGGTAGAAATGCAACTATTGTAGGTGATAAACCTGGTGTTACTAGGGGGCAAAATTGGTTAAAGACAGATACAAATATTCAAATATTAGATACTCCTGGTATTTTATGGCCAAAATTTGATGATAGAAATATAGGGTTAAAATTAGCTGCTTGTGGTGCTATTAAAGATAGTGTATTTCATGCTGATGATGTATCAATTTTTGTTTTAAAATACTTAAGAGAACAATATTTAAATTTATTAGTTGATTTTTGTAAAACTAGTGCCGAAAAAATAGAAAAAATAAATGATATTGATTTGTTGCTAGCTATGACACAGCTATTTGGGATGCGTGATGATTATGAACGTTTTTCAATTTTCTTTTTGCAACGTCTACGTAAAGGCAAAATAGGGAGGATAACTTTTGATTTACCATGACAATTGATGAAATAAAAACATTGTTGTCTTCTGGTGATGTGTCTACTGATCTTTTAATAAAATTAGAGAATGATTCCAGAAAAGGCGTCCAACGTTTAGTTAAAAGTTACAAAATGCAAAAGGCTAAAAAAGAAAAGGCATTTTTAGAATTTGAAACAAGATTTTCTTATGAAAAAGAATTTTGGTGTCAAAAAAAATTAGTTGCTGGTGTAGACGAAGTTGGTAGAGGACCTTTAGCTGGTCCAGTTGTGACAGCTGCTGTTATTTTGGATAAAAATTTCGATTTGATAGATGTTAATGATTCTAAAAAATTAACACCTAAAAAACGTAATGAATTATTTCCAATGATTTTAGACAAGGCAGTGTGTGTGAGCGTTGGTCTAGCTAATAACGATTTAATTGATAAAATCAATATATACGAAGCGGATAGGGTAGCTATGGCACGTGCAGTTAAAGGATTGAAGGTAAAACCTGATGCTTTATTGGTAGATGCTATGGATGTCCCTATAGATTTACCACAACTAAAATTGATTAGAGGAGACAGTAAGTCAAATTCTATTGCAGCAGCAAGTATTGTAGCTAAAGTTTTTCGTGATCGTTTGATGGATGCGTATGGTGAGCTTTATCCGGAATACGATTTTGCTCATAATGCTGGTTATGGTACTGCCAAACATTTGTCTGCATTAAAACAATATGGTCCTACACCTATCCATCGTTTCAGTTTTGAACCAGTTAGTTCTTATAGATAATATAAATGAAAACTCCACTTTTTAGCGTAAATATTTTAAGGGGTTTTTATGAATATTAAAGAATTGTGTTTACGACTAAAGTTGCAAAAAAAGATTGGCTATAAAAATATGTATAAGATTCTTTTTCAACTTAGTTCAGAAAAGGAAATAACATATCAACTAATTAATGAATTAAATATTGATTTTGAATTAAGAGGTCTTGTTTTATCTGCGTTTGATAATGAAAATTATTCTAAATTAATAGATAAAATTTGTAGTCAATGTGATGTTATAACTATATTTGATGATATATATCCTGAATGCTTAAAAGAAATATATAATCCACCTTTAGTTTTATTTGCTAGAGGTAATTTAGATTTATTGCAGAGGAGAATTACTGTTATAGTAGGCTCTCGGACACCTACTAAGTATAGTGATCAGGTATTGCAGAGATTAATACCAAATATAATACAAGATGGTTGGGTAATTGCTAGTGGATTGGCCAAAGGAGTTGATGAATTAGCTCATCGATTAACTTTAGCTAATCACGGAGATACTATTGCTGTAATAGGTAATGGACTTAATTATTTTTACCCTCATCAAAATGAAGGTCTCCAACAAGAAATTTTTCGAAAGGGACTAGTATTAAGTGAATATTTGCCAGATACACCGCCTTTACCATTTAGATTTCCAGAAAGAAATAGGATATTAGCTGGTTTGAGTGAAAATATTTTAGTAACAGAGGCACGAAAGAAATCCGGCTCTTTGATAACTGCTAATTTAGGTTTAGAAGCTAATCGTAATATTTTTGCTGTTCCAGGACCTATAAATAGTAATTTATCTGAAGGACCAAACGAATTAATTGCTGCTGGTGCTGTACCAGTTATTGATTATTTTTTGGATGATACTATATAGTTGACAAGAAATAGTTTTCTGGTAATTTATAGTTTATAGAATATAATTAAGGGAAGGTCAATTAGGAGTATGCCTACTGCTAAAGTAAAGAAGAATTTGGTGATAGTTGAATCACCGCACAAAGCTAAGACAATTGAAAAATATTTAGGACGTAATTATCATGTTATTGCCTCTAAGGGTCATGTACGTGATTTACCTAAGTCTCAAATGGGCGTTGATATTGATAATGATTATGAACCCAAATATATTTCTATCAGAGGAAAAGGTTCTACAATTAAGGAATTAAAAGCTGAAGCCAAAAAAGCTAAAAATGTATATCTGGCTTCTGACCCCGATCGTGAAGGTGAAGCGATTGCTTGGCATATTTCACATATTTTAGGGTTAGATCCCAAGGATATGAATCGTGTAGCATTTAATGAAATTACTAAAGATGCTGTTAAAGCTGCTTTTAAAGAACCCAGGGCTATTGATATGAATATTGTAGATGCCCAGCAAGCTAGACGTGTTTTAGACAGACTTGTAGGGTATTCTATATCTCCTATTTTATGGTCAAAAGTTAAAAAAGGCTTATCAGCAGGACGAGTTCAATCCATTGCATTAAAATTGGTAATTGATAGAGAAAAGGAAATTCTTAATTTTGTTCCTCAAGAGTATTGGACTATTTCTTCAACTTTCAAAAAAGCTGAGCAAAAATCAACGTTCAATGGTGATTTTTATGGATTAGCTGGTAAAAAAATTGATTTGAACAATAATGATGATGTTAAAAAAATTTTAGCTAAAATTGACAAAAAACAGCCTTTTGAAGTTACTCAAGTGATCAAAAAAGAACGCAAGAGGCAAGCAGCCGCACCATTTACTACTTCAACAATGCAACAAGAAGCAAATAAAAGATTGGGTTATCGAACACATAGAACTATGCGAATTGCTCAATCACTTTATGAAGGAATTAATTTGGGTAAAGGTAGTGTAGGATTAATTACCTATATGAGAACTGATTCAAAACGTATTGCTAACGTTGCTAAACAGGAAGCAGCTGATTTTATTAAAAGTGAATTTGGGGATGCTTTTGCTGCACATAATCCTAAAAATTTCAAAAATGATGGGGATGCACAGGATGCACATGAAGCTATTAGACCAACTTCTGCTTTTAGAACACCTGAATCTATAAAAGATTATCTTACACCAGAAGAGTATCGTTTGTATAATTTGATATGGTCTAGATTTATTGCTAGCCAGATGAATGCAGCAATTTATGATACCGTAAGAGCTGATATAGTTCAAAATGATGTTACATTTAGAACTACTGGTTCTAAATTGAAATTTTCAGGTTTTACTAAAGTTTATGACTCCAATTCCGAAAAAAACAAAGATTTGCCTGAATTAGTAGAAGGAGAGTTAGTAGATTTAGTTAAAATGTCAACAGATCAGCATTTTACGCAACCTCCTGCAAGGTATACTGAAGCTAGTTTGGTTCATACGTTAGAGGAGAATGGTGTTGGCCGACCATCTACGTATGCACCAACTATAGATACTATTCAAAAACGGTATTATGTAAAATTAGAAGGAAGATCTATTGTTCCTACAGAATTGGGAGAGATAGTTAATAAATTAATTGAGAAATTTTTCCCAGATATTGTTAATGTCGATTTTACGGCACAACTGGAAAATGATCTTGATAGTGTGGAAGTTGGAAAAAAAGATTGGGTGAAGATTGTTGATGCATATTATCAACCTTTTTCCGAAGAATTAGCTAAAGCTGATGATCAAATGGAAAAAATTCAAATAAAAGATGAAGATGCTAAGTTTGATTGTGAAGTTTGCGGTGCACCTATGGTTATCAAATTAGGTAGGTATGGTAAATTTTATGCTTGTTCAAGATTCCCTGATTGTAGGAATACACAAGCTATTACTAAAAAAGTTGGGGTTGTTTGTCCCAAGTGTGGTAAGGGCGATATTATTGAGAAAAAATCCAAAAAAAATCGCAAGTTTTACGGATGTTCCAATTATCCTGATTGTGATTTTGTTTCATGGGATCAGCCTATTGCTAGAACTTGCCCAAATGATGGTCATTTTCTCGTTCAAAAGAAAACTAAAAAAGGCTTGCTTGTTTTATGTCCTAATGGTGATTATAGGGAAGATCAAGAAGAAAGTAACTAGTTGCCAGATTTTTGATTGATATGGTATTAGTGGTAGAAAGGATTTGTTTATGCCTGAAAAGGTTACGGTTATTGGAGGCGGATTAGCTGGTAGTGAGGCAACCTGGCAATTGGCTAAGCGTGGAATTGAAGTTGACTTATATGAAATGAGACCTGTTAAAATGACACCTGCTCATGAAACTGGCAATTTATCCGAGTTAGTTTGTACAAATTCTATGCGATCAAATCAGTTGTCTAATGCGGTAGGTTTATTAAAAGAAGAAATGCGACAATTAGATTCTTTGATCATGAGAGTAGCAGATGAAACTGCTGTTCCAGCCGGTGGTGCTTTGGCAGTAGATCGAGATAGTTTTAGTAAAAAGATTACGCAAATAATTAATGAATTGCCTAATGTACATGTGCATAATGAGGAAATTAAGGATATTCCTAAAGAAGGAATTAATATTATTGCTACAGGTCCGCTAACATCTGATTCGCTAGCAGCGAAAATAAAAGAATTTTGTGGTAGTGAGTCATTGCATTTCTTTGATGCTGCTGCTCCTATTATTACTGCAGAATCGATAGATTATAACATTGTTTATAAAAAATCTCGCTATGATAAAGGCGAAGCTGCATATTTAAACTGTCCAATGGATAAAGAACAGTTTGTTAATTTTTATAACAATTTAATTACTGCAGAGACTGCTGAATTACATGAGTTTGAAAAAAATAATGTTTTTGAAGGATGCATGCCTATTGAAGTAATGGCAAAGCGTGGAGAAAAAACGATGTTATTTGGCCCATTGAAACCAGTAGGGTTAGAAGATCCAAAAACAGGCAAATTACCTTATGCTGTGGTACAGTTACGTCAAGATAATGCTTCTGCTTCAATGTATAATATTGTTGGTTTTCAAACGCATTTGAAATTTGGTGAGCAGAAAAGAGTATTTTCATTGATACCTGGGTTAGCCAATGCAGTATTTGTTCGATATGGAAAGATGCATCGTAATACATATATTTCTAGTCCGGAAGTTTTAAATTCTACTTATGAAACAAAATTGTGTAAGAATTTATTTTTTGCGGGTCAGATGACAGGTGTAGAAGGATATGTTGAAAGTGCAGGTTCTGGATTAGTAGCTGGAATTAATGCTTCGTTGCGTGCTATCGGTGAATCACCTATTGTTTTTCCAAAAAATACAGCAATAGGATCAATGGCAAATTATATTACATCTACATCAGCTAAAAATTTCCAACCAATGAATGCATCTTATTCGCTGATGCCACAGTTGGAAAAAAAGATTCGTAACAAACAAGAAAGACATTTAATGCAATCTAAGATAGCATTAGATGAATTAAACGAGTTTAAAAATAAAGTTGGGCTATAAAGTTGAAACAAGCAGATGATTTTTTGAAATTATATTATAATTATTTGAAAAATGAGCGAAATTATAGTATTAATACTTGTAAGGCGTATATGGACGATTTGTCAGAGGCACGAACCTTTTTTGTTGAAAATGGTGGTTTTATTGATTGGCTAAAATTATCATCAAGAGATATTGAAATTTTTATACAATATTTAGCACAAAAAAAAGATAAGCGTAGCACCCAAAGTCGAAAAATTTCAACTTTACGTTCGTTTTACAGATTTCTTAATAAGAGAAATATAATTCCCGTTAATCCTGTAGAATTAATTAGTTTAAGGGGAGAGCATAAAAAATTACCTGAATTCTTGTATAGTGACGAAATGGTCAAGGTTTTAAAATCTATTTCGACGACTACGCCATTGGGTTTGCGTAATATGGCTTTGTTAGAGTTATTTTATGCAACTGGTATGCGTGTTAGTGAAATTTCAAACCTGAAACTAGATCAAATTGATTTTGAATTGAATTTAATATTGGTACATGGTAAAGGAAATAAGGATCGATATGTTGCATTTGGAGAAGAAGCAAAGACTGCTCTAAATAACTACCTTGTGGAAGCTCGAAAAAAACTTTTATTACATAAAACAGATTATGGATATGTTTTTTTGAATTCTAATGGCAATAGGATAACCAGTCGAGGACTAGAATATATTATTAAAAATATCTTTTTAAATGCTGGTGTATCTGCTAGTGTTCATCCACATATGTTGAGGCATACATTTGCTACGCAGATGCTGAATAATGGTGCAGATTTGAGAACTGTTCAAGAATTATTAGGACATGAATCTATTTCTACAACACAGATTTATACTCATGTAACTAAACAACATTTATGTGATATTTATCATAAGTATTTTCCTAGAGATAATAAAGAAAATGAGGCGAAATAAAAAATGACAACTATATGTGCAGTTAGACATAAAGGAAAAATAGCAATTGCTGGAGATGGTCAAGTAACTTTAGGTGAAAAGGTTATAGCGAAATCAACTGCTAAAAAAGTACGCCGTATATATCATAACCAAGTTGTAGTTGGTTTTGCTGGCGGTGTTGCTGATGCAGTAAGTTTACAAGATATGCTAGAGGGTAAGCTAGAGACTTATTCTGGAGATTTACGTAGGTCTACTGTTGAGATGGCTCAAGGCTGGAGAAAAGATCCTACCTTAGCTAAATTACAAGCTATGATGATAGCATTTAATGATAAGGATCTACTATTAATTTCTGGTAATGGTGAAGTATTGGAACCAGATGAAGATGTAGTAGCTATAGGCTCAGGTGGCAATTATGCACAAGCTGCAGCATTAGCAATGATTAGACATAGTTCTGATATGGATGCTTGTGACATAGCTAAAGAAGCAGTTTTGATTGCAGCAGGAATAGATGTATTTACAGACGATAAAATAACTAGTGATGAAATTTAGGAGAGATTATATGGTAAAAACCCCAAAACAAATAGTAGAGTTATTAGATAATTATATAATTGGACAAGATTCTGCCAAGAAAGCTGTAGCAGTTGCATTATATAATCGTTATCGTAGATTGCAATTGCCAAAAGATTTGCAACAAGAAATTACACCTAAAAATATTTTAATGGCGGGACCCACAGGAGTTGGTAAAACAGAAATTGCTCGTAGGTTAGCTAAGATTGTTAATGCACCTTTTGTAAAAGTAGAAGCAACAAAATTTACAGAAGTTGGATATGTTGGACGTAATGTTGAATCAATGGTACGTGATTTGGTAGAAGAATCCGTCCGAATATCAGAACAAGCAGAGTTTGATCGAGTTAAAATTGAAGCAACTGAACATGCCAATGATCGATTGATAAAATTATTAGTGCCAGGTTTCGGAGATGAAGAGGAAGAGGATGATCCTTCAGAGAGATGGGTTGACTTTTTTTCCGACACTTTGGATGATGAAGATGACGATGAAGACGATGAAGAATTAGATGATCAAATTATAGATAAAAGAGCATCTGTTGCAGATAAGCTTAAAAAAGGTTTGTTGGAAAATCATGAAGTTACACTTTATGTTGAATCCGCTACTAAAGCTAATCAAATGAACGACATGATAGGGCAAATGGGAATGGATATGTCTAGTTTAATGGGTGGTTTGATGCCTAAAAAACGCGTTAGAAGGACACTATCTGTTAAAGATGCACGCGAACTTTTAATTCAAGAGGAAGCAAAAAAACTTATTAATTATGATAGTTTATATCAAAAGGCTGTTGTACAAGCTCAGCAAAATGGTATTATTTTCATAGATGAAATAGATAAAACAGTGGCAGGTGATAAAAATACTACTGGTCAAGTTTCTCGTGAAGGTGTTCAAAGAGATATTTTGCCTATTGTTGAGGGTTCAATAGTTTCAACAAAGTATGGACCTGTTAATACTGAACATATATTATTTATTGCTGCTGGAGCTTTTGCTGAAAGCAAACCAAGTGATTTAATTCCTGAATTACAAGGACGTTTCCCTATCAGAGTTGAACTAAATCCTTTAAGAGAATCTGATTTTGTTAGGATTTTAAAAGATTCAAAGAACTCTTTGTTGAAGCAATATGAATCATTATTGAAGACTGATGGTATAAATCTTATTTTCACGCAAGAAGCCATTTGTAAACTAGCTAAAATAGCTTATGATGTTAACCAAGGAACAGACAATGTTGGTGCACGTAGATTAGCTACAATTTTAGAAAAACTACTTGAAGATATTTTATTTGATGGTCCTGATATGTCAGAGGGTGAAATCACCGTTACAGAACAGTATGTTGATAAAAAACTGGGCGATATTATTACTAATAAGGATTTAACGAAATTCATATTATAAAGAGGGTGTTAATGTAATGGAATATCAATTAAAAAACAGTTTTTTAACTTTAACTGTATCAACTTTAGGGGCTGAGATACAGAGTGTTGTTGACAATAATAGCAAATGTGAATATATTTGGACTGCTAAAAAAGAAGTTTGGCCACAGCACGCACCTGTTTTATTCCCGATAGTAGGTAGATTAAAGAATGATCAATATACCTATAAGAATAAAACATATCATTTGGGACAACATGGTTTCGCTCATAAAAAGGAATTTGAGCTTGATCAACAAGACGATACATCAATAACTTTGTTATTAAAGTCTGATGAAGAGACTAAAAAACAGTACCCTTTTGATTTTGAATTTAGGGTTAAATACAGTTTAGTTAACAATTTGATTAAGGAAGATTTTATCGTCACTAATACAGGTAGTGAAGAAATGATTTTCGGTGTTGGTGGTCATCCTGGATTTAATTTACCAACTAACCAAGGTTTGAAAAAGGAAGACTATTATTTTAAATTTGATCCTTCAATTGATCATGTAAGAATTCCTTTGGAAGCTCCTTTACTAGATTGGGAGAACAGATCACTTGTTTCTACTAATTCTTTATTTGAAATTAATGATCAACTTTTTGAAAAGGACGCTTGGATTTTTCAGTTAGATAATCATCCTACAAAAGTGTCAATTAAGACAGATAAAAGTAATTACCATATTAATGTTCACATCGATAATGCACCTTATGTTGGGTTATGGTCACAATATCCTGTTACAGCCGATTATATTTGTATAGAGCCATGGTGGGGAATTGCAGATACCAAAGATACTAATGGTAAATTAGAAGATAAAATAGGTATGAATAGAGTTGCTGCCGGTCAAACGTGGAGTAATGGATTTTCAATGGCATTTCATGATGAAACAAAATAATAAAAAATTCTACTGATGAACAGTAGAATTTTTTATTTTATTTTTCTATACCAATAAAATAATCCAAAGGGGATAATATTTTCTTTTCCATTTATTAACCTGATAATATTAGATCTATGTCTAATATAGACTAGTAAAACCAGAAATCCTAATAATATAGATAAATAAATGTCATGAAATAAAAAGGATAAAATAAAAATAATTACAATAGATATTAGAGCAGATAAGCTAATGCAACTAGTGATAAAAATCATAGGTAAAAAAATAGTTGCACATACTAAAGCAAAATTAAAGTTATATGCAAACAAAACACCAGCTATTGTTGCTACAGCTTTTCCACCTTTAAATTTTAAAAATATGGAGAATGTGTGACCTAAAATTGCTAATAAACCTGTTATCAGTAAAACCAAATTTACAACATGGATATGGCATAGTTTAAACAGATTTACTGCTAACCATCCCTTAAAGACATCTGCGAATAATACAGCTATTCCTGCTTTAGGACCTAAGATTCGAAATGTATTTGTTGTACCAATATTTCCTGATCCGAAGTTTCTAATATCCTTTTTAAAGAATATTAGGCCAACGATTAGTCCACTAGGAAATGAACCTAATAAATATGCTAAAATAAATAATATAATATTAGAATTAAATACAGACATAATGTTATCATCAACCTCAATTAAACATAAAACTATTTTATCAAAATTTATAAAATTATCCAAATTGTGTAGAATTAATTGAGTTTGATTTGAAATGGAGGAAAAATTGTTTGACTAATTTAAATAATACGTATGATGATTCTTCAATTCAAATACTTCATGGATTGGAAGCAGTTAGAAAAAGACCAGGTATGTACATAGGTTCGACTGATCGACAAGGTCTTAATCATTTAGTATATGAAATATTAGATAATTCTGTTGATGAAGCTATGGCAGGTTATGGCAAGGAAATAAATGTGACTATTCATCCAGATAATTCAGTATCGGTACAGGATTTCGGCCGTGGAATGCCTACAGGAATGCATGCATCAGGGTTACCTACTATTGAAGTTATTTTAACAGTGTTACATGCAGGTGGTAAATTTACTGAAAAGAATTATCAAACATCAGGAGGATTACACGGTGTAGGTTCTTCTGTAGTTAATGCTCTATCAGAATGGTTAAAAGTTAGAGTAGTTCGTGATGGTCAAGCTTTTGAAGAAGAATTTGTTGATGGTGGTAAGCCTGTAGGAACATTAAAAAAATTAGGAGCAACTTCTGATAAAACAGGTACATTGATTACTTTTAAACCTGATTCCAAGATATTTTCGACTACAATTTATAAATATGAAACTATTCAGGAGAGATTAAGAGAAGCTGCATTCCTTTTAAAAGGTGTTCGTTTCACTTTGACTGATGAACGTGATCCTCAACGTAAAGATGAGTTTTATTATGATGATGGAATCAAATCATTTGTATCTTATTTAAATGAAGATAAAGATACTATAGGTGATATTTTTTATTTTGAGGGCGAGATCGACAATATTAAAGTTGAATTTTCTGGTCAATATAATGATGGTTATTCTGAGAATGTTGTATCTTTTGTTAATAATGTTAGAACAATTGATGGTGGCAGTCATGAAGCAGGAGCACGTAGTGGCTTTACACGAGCATTTAATGATTATGCTAAGAAGCAAGGATTGTTAAAGACAAAAGATAAGGGCTTGGAAGGATCAGATTATAGAGAAGGTCTTAGTGCTGTTTTATCTGTTAAAATACCTGAAGAATTATTGGAATTTGAAGGTCAAACTAAAGGAAAATTAGGTACACCTCAAGCTAGAAGTGTAGTTGATAATATTATTTATGAGCAACTGTCATATTATTTGATGGAAAATGGTGAATTTGCTCAAAAATTAGTTCAAAAAGCTCAAAGAGCACGGGAGGCACGTGAAGCAGCCAAAAAAGCTAGAGATGAGAGTAGATCCGGTAAGAAAAGAAAAAAGAAAGAAGTTTTATCTGGTAAGTTGACTCCCGCTCAATCTAGAAATCCTGAAAAAAATGAATTATTCTTGGTCGAAGGGGATTCAGCTGGAGGTTCGGCTAAACAAGGTCGTGATCGAAAATTCCAAGCTATTTTACCGTTGCGTGGAAAAGTATTGAATACGCAAAAAGCTAGGTTACAAGATATCTTTAAAAATGAAGAAATAAACACCATGATTCATACCATAGGTGCTGGTGTAGGACCTGATTTTGAAATAGCTGATGCGAATTACAATAAAATTATTATCATGACTGACGCAGATACTGATGGTGCTCATATTCAAATTCTTTTATTAACTTTCTTTTATCGCTATATGAAACCAATGATAGAGGCGGGACGTGTATATATTGCATTGCCACCTTTATACAAATTAGAAAAAGGCCAAGGAAAGAATGTAGAGATTAAGTATTCTTGGACAGATGAAGAGTTGCAAAAGGATGTTAAAGAATTTGGTAAAGGTTATTCTTTACAGAGATTTAAAGGATTAGGTGAAATGAATGCTGACCAGCTATGGGAAACAACGATGAATCCTAATACTCGTACTTTAATTAGAGTTAAGATAGATGATGCTGCATTAGCAGAGCGTAGAGTTACTACATTAATGGGTGATAAAGTAGCTGCAAGAAGAAAATGGATAGATGAAAATGTCAAGTTTAAATTAGGTGAAGATGCATCTATTTTAGAAAATCAATAATATTTTAAGAGGATAAATATTTTTAATGACTAATACTAAAATTAATGAACGAATTAAAGAAATGCCTTTAGAAGAAGTTATGGGTGAACGCTTTGGTCGCTATTCAAAATATATTATTCAAGAGCGTGCACTTCCTGATATTAGGGATGGACTTAAGCCGGTACAGAGGAGAATTTTATATGCTATGTACAAAGATGGCAATACTTTTGACAAAGCATATAAGAAAGCTGCTAAAGCAGTGGGAAATGTTATGGGTAATTTTCACCCGCATGGAGATAGTTCAATTTATGGTGCATTGGTACATTTGTCTCAAGATTGGAAAATGCGACAAACATTAATTGAAATGCATGGAAATAACGGTTCTATGGATGGTGATGGACCGGCAGCTATGCGTTATACAGAGTCACGCTTAAGCAAAATATCTAACTTATTACTGAAGGATATTGATAAAGATACTGTTCAAATGGTTTTAAACTTTGATGATACAGAGTATGAACCGACAGTTTTACCTGCCCATTTTCCTAATTTACTGGTAAATGGATCTACTGGAATTTCAGCTGGTTATGCGACTGAAATTCCGCCTCATAATTTATCTGAAGTTCTTGATGCATTAATTTATTTGATAAAACATCCTGATGCTAAAATTGATGAATTAATGACTTATATAAAAGGACCAGATTTTCCTACAGGTGGGTTAATCATTGGTAATCAAGGCATTAAAGATGCTTATGAAACTGGTAGAGGCAGAATACAAGTTCGTGCAAAAACTAAGATTAAAGTAACTAAAGGACAAAAACCACAAATTGTAATTACCGAAATACCTTTTGGCGTTAATAAGGCTATGTTAGTCAAAAAAATAGATGAAATTCGTTTAAATAAAGATGTTGATGGTATTACTGAAGTTAGAGATGAAACTGATCGTCATGGTTTATCAATAGTTATTGAATTGAAAAAGGAAGTAGATAGCGAAAATATTCTTAATTATTTATTTAAATCTACAGATTTACAAATTTCTTATAATTTTAATATGGTGGCTATTGATCACATGGCACCTGTTCAATTAGGATTGAAACGCATTTTATCTTCATATCTGGAACATAAAAAAAGCGTTGTATTAAAACGGACACATTTTGATTTAGTAAAATCTAAACAACGATTAGAAATAGTTGAAGGGTTAATCTATGCGTTAAACATTTTAGATCAAGTCATCAAAACTATTCGAGCATCTAAAGATAAAAAAGATGCAAAAGTTAATTTGATGAATAACTATAGCTTTACAGAAAAACAAGCAGAAGCAATTGTATCTTTACAATTATATAGATTGACCAATACAGATGTTAATCAATTGCTATCTGAAAAAAAGCAATTAGAAGATAATATTTTAGATTATTTAGATATTATTAATAATAAAAATCGACTGGAAGCAGTAATAGTTAAAGAATTTGAAGATGTAAAAAAAGAGTTTGGATCAGCACGTAGAACACAAATAGTTGAGCAATACACAAAAATAGAGATTGATGAAAAAGCATTGCTTAGTGAAGAAGATGTTCGTGTATTAGTTAGTGCCAATGGTTACTTGAAACGCTCATCATTGCGTTCTTATCAATCGACAGATAGTGCTGATAATGGGTTACCTAGTGGTGATGAGGTTATTTTTGATAAAACTGTATCAACTTTGAGTAATTTATACATATTTACCAATAAAGGCAATTTAATTTATAGGCCTGTATACGAATTAGTTGATACAAAATGGCGAGAGACAGGACAACATTTATCTCAAGAAATAGTTTTAACTAATGATGAGAGAATCATCAGTGTATTTGATATTAATAATTTAAATAGTGATTTGACATTTTTAATTACTACTAATGATGGCTATATTAAGCAAGTTGCTTTAAGCGATTTACAACCTACTAGAACTTATAAATCAAGAGCTATTATGGTGATTAAATTAAAAGATGATCATAGCAATGTATTAATGGTAGAGCAATTAAAATCTGATAGTGATAATGAAATATTGCTAGTAACCAACAATGCATATGCATTAAGATTTGATGTTAATGAAGTTCCATTAGTTGGTCCTAGAGCAGCTGGTGTAAAATCAATTAATTTAAAAAACGATGATGATTATGTTGTTAGTGCTATAACTTTTGATCCCAAATGTTTGAATTCACTCAAATTAGGAATTGTTACTCAAAGAGGAGCTTTTAAGCAATTGCAAGTTGATTTGGTAAATAAATTTACGCGTGCTAAACGTGGTAGTATGATATTGCGTGAACTCAAAACTAAACCACATAGAATAGTAGCTGCACTTATATATACTCAAAATCATGATATTAATATAAAAACATCTAGTGATCGTACGATTAAGATCAGAACTAACGATTATCCAGTAGGAGATAGGTATTCTAATGGCTCATTTGTAGTTGATACTACTTCTGATGGTGTACCTGTTGCTCTAAAATTAGGTATGCCATTAGCCGAAGAACTTGGGCATGATGTTAGTGATTTATTTGATTAGCTGATTATCTCTACTAGACGTTAGTTGAATGTTATTTTAAAATAATAGTGTATCGTTAAAAAAAGGAGTAATTTCAATATGACAAAAGAATTGATTTTTGGACACCAAAATCCAGATACTGATGCGATTGGTACTGCCATTGCATTTTCATATTTACAAAATAAATTAGGTTATGATACTGAAGCTGTAGCATTAGGTAATCCAAATGATGAGACGCAATGTGCCTTAGATAAGTTTGGCTTTAAAGCACCTAGGGTAGTAAAAACAGTTAAAAATGAAGTGGATTCTGTTATGCTAGTTGATCATAATGAACCACAACAAAGTGTAGCTGATATTGATCAAGTTAACGTTAGTTGGGTCGTTGATCATCATAGGATTATGAATTTCAATACTGCTAACCCATTATACTATCGTGCTGAGCCAGTAGGTTGTACAAGTACAGTTGTATGGAAAATGTATAAGGAAAATGGTGTAGAAATTCCTGCTAATATAGCTGGTATAATGTTATCTGCTATTATTTCTGATACATTATTATTAAAATCACCTACAACTACCCAAGATGATAAAAATGCTGTCGAGTTTTTAGCTAAAGTAGCTGGTGTTGATTATCAAGAGTATGGTTTGAGCTTACTAAAGGCTGGTACCAATATTGCATCTAAGACTGAAAAAGAATTAATTAATTTAGATGCTAAAAGTTTTGAATTAAATGGTCATATTGTTAGAATTGCACAAATTAATACTGTAGATTTACCTGAAGCTATGGAAAGAAAAGCAGCATTTATGAAAGAAATGCAAAATGCTAGTGCATCAGATAATTATGAAATGTTTATGCTTGTTATCACTAATATTTTAGATTCTAATTCTGAAGCAATTGTTGTCGGTACAGATGAATGCAAGCTTTTATTTGAAAAGGCTTTTGATAAAAAATTGGTTGATTCCTCTGTAGCTTTACCAGGAGTAGTTTCTCGTAAAAAACAAGTTGTTCCACCTTTAACGCAGGCTTTTGCAAATTAAAAGTTTTGAGTTAAAGTATTGAATTAAATTAATTTAAGTAAAAAACACTTTTCTTTTGATGTTTATATATTATTTATGTAGCAAATAAGCAAAGTGTTTTTTTGAAAGGTTTTTATATTTATGTCAAAAGAAAACGTATTTCCACAAATTGCACCAGAACAAGAAGTAGGTCCTGTTGTTCGTATTACAACTAGCTATGGTGATATTACAATTAAGTTATTTGAAAAAGAAGCCCCTATGACTGTTGACAATTTTTTACAATTAGCCAAAAAAGACTATTATAATAATACAATTTTTCATCGTGTTATATCAGACTTTATGATTCAAGGTGGTGATCCCAAAGGAAATGGAACTGGTGGAACCAGTATATGGGGTCATTCATTTGAAGATGAATTCTCAGATGTTCTTTTTAATATCCGAGGTGCATTATCGATGGCTAATTCTGGTCCTAACACTAATGGCAGTCAATTCTTTATTGTTCAAAATAAGACAATGCCTAAACGTTATTTAAAGGATATGGAATCCGCTGGATATCCTAATGAAATTATTAATGCATATAAAAATGGCGGAACTCCGTGGCTAGATCATCGTCATACAGTTTTTGGTCAAGTAATCAAAGGGATGGATGTTGTTGATCAAATTGCTAAGGCTCCGCGAGATCGTGCTAATGATAAGCCTCTTGAAGATATCAAAATAATCAACATAGTAGAAGAACAGAATTAAAAGTATTACTTCGTATAATATATATTATGTAAAGTTATATTAAAATAAAAAATGCAACATTGGAAAATATTGCATTTTTTATTTGCATTACATTTTATCAATATCTTTTATCCAAGTAACTCCTAGAGCTTTTTCACCTAAATGAGTAGCAATAACTGGATCAAATTCTTGGATTTCAATATTATTTTGAGGATAAGCTTCTTTAAAGTATTCAAACAAATACTCAGCACCTTGGATATCATTAGAATGATAAATCATTATCCTTAAATCTTGATTATTGTTTACCTGATTAATTTTATCTTCTGATAGCGAGATAGTTTTCTTTAGAGCTCGTTTCATGGATCTAACTTTATCGAAACTTACTATTTTATGTGATTGATCATCAAATGTTAGTAAGGGCTTAATTTGTAGCATAGATCCTACAAATGCACTAGCATTGCTTAATCTACCACCACGCACTAAATTCTTGAGATCATCTACTACAAATATTTCATCAATAGTTGATGAAAGTGCATCTAGATGATCTATAATTTCTTTTGGAGTGCTTCCCTTTTTTGCTAACCGTGCAGCAGTTAGAGCTAAGTATCCCATTAATCTGACAGTTATACCTGAATCATATGGGATAATATTATATTCTGGATGCTCACTTGAAATAGTGTTAACTGTTTGAAAAAAACCAGAAATAGTAGAAGCTAAAGTAATCACAATTATCGCATCATATCCACTATTATGTAATTTATCAAACAATGCCATAGTATCTCCTAAAACAGGTTGAGATGTTTGAGGAAATCCCGAGCCATTTCTTTGCATATCAAATAATTGCTTGGTAGATATATCTATATTATCTAAATATGTATGATTATCGATTATAACTGGAATAGGTAGAATTGATATGTTGTTATCACTTGCTTCTTGCACCGTGATATCACTAGTACTATCAGTAACTATTGCAATTTTCACTACAAGGAACTCCTTTATTGATCTTATTTTTCTATGTGCATAGATTTTTATATATGTAAAAATTATACCACAAAAACTAATTTGCAAGAGCTTAAATATCATTTTATATTATACTAATAAAAATTAATGTGATATGCTTATTTATGTTCCTAATTTGTATAAAAGCTTTTTTAATTTAAAGGAGATATAACTTATGCCTTTTGACGGATTATTTATTCATAGCTTATTAAAAACATTAACTACAAATTTAAAAAAGGCAAGATTAAGCAAAATTTATCAGCCCTTTGACAATGATTTGATTCTTATTTTTAGAAATCAAGGTATCAATTATAAACTCTTAATTTCCATTAATGCCCAACATCCTAGAATGCATATCACCACTAAAAATATTATTAATCCAGATACTGCTTCAACTTTTGTTATGGTATTAAGAAAATATCTTGAAGGTGCTATTTTAAATGAAATAAAACAAGTTGGAATGGAACGAATTATTAATTTATATTTTTCCAATCGTAATGAATTTGGTGATGAAACTAATTTTGTGTTATCAGTGGAATTAATGGGAAGACATAGTAACGTTATTTTGTATAACAAAGCGACAAATAAAATAATTGATTTATTAAAAAGAATTAATCCTGAAGATAACCGTGTTAGACTACTTTTGCCACATGCAGATTATCAATTACCTCCCCTTATTACTGGTATTGATGGATCAACAATTACACAAAGTGAATTTGGCAGATTATTGGCAAAATATACTACCCCTTTAGATATGGTTAATAAATTTAACGGTTTAGACAGTGATGATAAGAAAGAGTTATTAGGTTATTTCAATAATGATTTTTCTTTCGATGCTTTAAAACTATTTATGAGTAATTTTGATAAGCCACAAGGTTATGTATTACAAACAGTAAATCATCAAAATAAATTTTTTTGCTATCGTCCCCGTTATTTGAATTTATATGTTGTATTGCAAAGCGAAGATATCAATAAGGCACTAGATGATTTTTATCAAGATATGGCAAATAAAGAATGGGTTCGCCAAAAAGCCAAAGCAGTTGAAAATGTCGTTAATAATGAGAATAAGAAATTATCTAGAAAATTGATTAAATTGCAGAAGCAGCTAGATTCTGCCGAAAATTCAACTGAATTTAGAATTAAAGGTGAAATTTTAAATGTGTATTTATCTAGCGTTAAGCCTGGAATAACAACCATCTCATTACCAAATTATTATGATGAAAATAAACCAATTAATATTAAATTAGATCCAGCTTTGTCCCCTGCTAAAAATGCTCAAAAATATTTTGTAAAATATCAAAAATTACGTAATTCCATAAAGTTTATTAAAGAACAGATCAAATTAACGCAAGATAATTTAGCTTATTTTGATACCATACAAACAGCCATTAATAATGCAGAGCCACAGGATATTGCTTTGATTCGCGAAGAATTAATTAATCAAGGATATATTAGACAGCATAATAAAAATAATAACTTAAGAAAGAAGAAAATTACAGCAGATAATATTGCTTGTTTCACATTAACTAGTGGCAAGAAAGTATGGGTCGGCAAAAATAATTATCAAAATGATTGGTTAACTCTCAAAAAGGCAGATAAAAGATTTTTATGGTTACATGTTAAAAACATACCAGGATCGCATGTAATTTTACAAGATATTGAACCTACGATGGCAGACATTAAAGAGGCCGCTGAAATTGCTGCATATTTTTCTAAGGCAAGGTATTCTGCTAATGTTGTAGTTGATTATATTACCGTTAAAAAAATAAAAAAACCTAAGGGAGCTAAACCAGGATTTGTTATTTATACTGGCCAAAAATCTATATCGGTTACTCCTATTAAAGAAAATATCCTTTGTAAACGAGATAATTAAAAATTTTAATAAAGAAAAAAGGCATTTAACTATAGAAATACTTTTCGTTTCTATGGTTATGTGCCTTTTATAATGGTTGTGTACACATTGCCATTGTTTCTAAAACATTTAAAATATTTTCAGCTGATTGTATACTTGAAAATACTGGGATATGGGTATTTAATGCTTGATCTTTGATCATTATGGCATCATGACTTGCAGAGTCCGATAAATTTGTGACATTAATAACCAAATTGATTTTATGTTGAGCAATTTTTTCTAATAAACTATTATTACCAGTTTGCAACTTCTCAACAATACTAGTGGTTATACCCTCTTCTGCTAGTATATTTGCCGTACCTTCAGTCGCTAATAATTGAAAACCTAACTTATGAAAGCGTGCAGCTACAGAAATAGCAGATTTCTTATCGGAATCCTTAACAGATATAAACACCGTGCCATAACTTGGAATCGTTAAATTACTTGCCTCATATCCTTTATATAGTGCAAATGGTAAGCGATTAGCACGCCCCATTACAGATCCTGATGTTTTCATTTTTGAATCAAATGTATTAACGCTATTATAACTTAGATGAGAAAATACAGGCATTTTGATATAAATTAAATTGTTGGAAGGCCAAACATCATTAGCTAATCCTAGTTCATCTAAATTTTTGCCTAGCAAGACTTCAGTAGAAATTGCAGAAATATCTTGTTGTAATGATTTGCTAAGAAATGCGACGTTATGACCAGCATACGTTTTAATTTGTAAAACATATATTTGTTCATTAGCTAGTAAAATGTGTAAATTAATAGGACCTCTTAAATGTATTTGTTGAGCAATATTAACTACAGCGTCACGAATCAAGCGTTGCTTATTACTGGTCAGATTTTGAGGTCTGAATACAGCTATGGAATCAGATGCATGAGAGCCAGTTTGTTCAAAGTGTTCAATAATACCTGGGATAGTGACATTTTTCCCATCAGATATGGTAGTAATTTCGTATTTGTTACCCTCAATAAATTGCGAGATTGAAATTTTATCTAAATCATTTTCGTCGATATAACGATTTAATGCTGGTTTATCAAATACTACAGCGGATTTTTGCTTTTTATCATTTTTAAATCCACCTATTAATACTGGAAATTTGTATGTTTCGATAAATGATAAAACTTCATTACGATTAGTTGTAATCAGTGCTGGTACTGGGTTAACGTTAGCATTAATTATTTGTTGTTTCCTATCTTGTTGTAAAACGTCACTTAAATTATCTTGTCCTAGTAGTTTTAAGCCATGTGCTAATAATCGCTGTCTATACTGATTAATTTGTTTGCCAGAAAATTGAGTAATTAAATATTTAATATTTTCTTTTTTGCAAATATATAAAATATTTTCTAAGGTAATTGGTTCAAAATATACCCTGTCGCATAGATCATAAGAATTACTTATGCTTTCTGGATTATTTGAAATAATTACTGTTTGCATCTTATGTTTCTTCAATGTTTGGGCGACATGATAAATCATATAATCAAATTCACCTGTTTGTGATATTTGAAATGATTTTAAGCCGATAATCAGACATTTGTCTTGTTGGGATAAAGGTATAATCTCATTTTCTACCTCATATCCAGAATAATAAGCGTTAATTTTAGGTGCATGTAATCCAGCTGTACCATCTATTCCAATATAAGATGGTTTAATATTATGCTTATCTAACAGTTCATCGATAAGATTTTCATCTATATTAGCTATCATCGATAGTAATTTATTTGAGAATCCGCATTTTTTAGCTGCTATTAAATTATTGACTTGTTCAGGATTTTGTTTGAACTTTTTGCCAACATTAACTATATGTGCAATTTTTTGTAGAAAAATACAATTAATACCAGTGTGTAATTGAATATCTGATAAGGATATCCCTTTAGAAATAGCTACAATTAGCATTAGTAAATGATGATTATCAACATGTTGTAATTTATTAATAATTTCATCATCGGAAGCATTATTTAAAGTATTAAAATAAATTCTTTTGTTCTGCATTATGTTGGTAGTCGATTGAATAGCCTTCATAAGTGCAGTTTCAAAATTTCTACCGATGCCTAGTGCTAATCCACTTGATGTAGATTTGTTTCCTAGTTCATAATAATTGCTACTCAATTCAGTGAATGACCAATAAGGCATTTTAATTGCGAATGCATCATTGATAGGCTCAATAGCACTATTTAATCCGGATTGTGGATCAATTATTTCATTTAAGTTATATCCAATAGCAATTTTTGCAATTACATAGCCTACACTATAAATATTAATTCTATATGAAATTAAGCTAGTGTGTGTTAATCGAGGTTTGACACTTAGCACTTTATAAACAAAGCTATCTCCCTCTTTTTTGACTGCAAAATGAATAGTTAATATGCCATTGATATTTAAGAGATTAGCTATTTTATTGCAACAATGTCTTAGCTCCTGTATCTGATTATTATTGTGAGTTAAAATTGGTGCAATTAAAATAGAATCATGAGAGTTCACGCTTACTGGCTCAAGACTACTCATAGAATTAATAAAGCAACAATTTCCAGTGTTATCTCTTATTACATCAAAAATCAATTCTTCCCATGAAGATAGGTCTTCATTAATTCTATAATTTTTTAGGTAAAACCTAGTTGATTCAGCTTCTTGCTGAAAGTAGTCTTTAACCATTCCAAAATTGTTAACAGAACAAACTTTATCTGTTCGATACTTTACTGATTTCGTTATTAGAAGTGGATACTGAGCATTTTTTAAAACATTACTTAAATCAGAAACGCTATGTAATAGCCATTGATCTGCAACTGGAATTTGGTTTTCTGATAAAAAATCATACAGAAATTGAGCATCTTTTATCTTTAAGCAGAGATCATTAATAGTTAATAACTTAATATTCATATCTTGAATGATGCCATCTTTTTGTAGTTTTTTTACTAATTCGATTGCTGGTGTTCCTCCAAATGCTGTTAAAATTGCATCAGGCTTTTCCATGCGGATAATTCTTTTAACGAAATCTGTAGTAAGTGGTTCTAAGAACACATGTATATTTTTGCAAGTATCCGTTTGAATTGTGGCGGGGTTAGGATTAATCAAAATAATTTGTACATTATCTTCACATAATGCTTGAATTGCTTGATGACACAAAATATCAAAATCGGAAACTTTGTTGACTATATTTGCTCCTGCACCTAAAATTAAAATCTTATTTATTTCTCTAGATAAAGGCATGTCATTCTACTCCATCATCATTGTAAAATCATCAAAAATCTTTTTAGCGTCAAAGGTTCCAGGAGATCCTTCAGGATTAAACGCTACACCGATAGCTTTATCTTGTAATAAAGAATATCCTGCGATTAAATCGGAGTTTAAATCATAATATATATTGGAAAAAGAAAGTTTGGTATCAACTGGCATAACTAAACTATTTAAATTAATGGATGTTTGCCAGATTTTATGAGTATTTTGATCAATAACTGGGAAATTAGATCCATTATAAGGTGGAAAGATATCAAATAATTCCAAGCCCAAATAATTACTCAACAGCAAATAGCCCAATCCTATTGTTAGAATTGGTAATTTCTTATAAAAGTAATCGAAAATAGGATTAATGTAGTTAATTAATTCTTCAACTTTACCAGGGCCATTAGAAATAATAATTCCGTCAGGTCTGATATTATTAATATCATTAATAGATGCATTATATGGTAATACAACACAATTTATTTTTCTCAGTGACAAAGCACGCAACAAAGAATGCTTGATACCTAAATCAATAACTGCTACAGTTTTTCCAACATTTGGTGCTGCATAAGCATTGCTGGTTGAAATTTGAGCAGTTTTATTTTTAGGTAATACTAAAGCTTTAATTTGATCAAATGCATGGTTATCATCAGTATCCATAATAGATGCTTTAATCGTTTTATGCTCTTTTATTTTATGGACTAATGATCTTACATCGATGCCATAAATACCAGGTATTTTTTTCTCACTTAGGAAATTATCTAATGATTGATAAGTATCAATTCCTTCAAAATAACTTTGAGGAGCTAGGTCATTAACAACGATGCCTTTAATACTTGGAACAATAGATTCGTAATCAATCGCATTAATTCCACTGCCACCGATCATAGGAGTAGTGAAAGCTAGTATTTTTCCAAAATTTGCAGGATCAGATATTGCCTCTTGATAACCGAAATTAGCAGTTTGGATAGCTAACTCACCTGTAGATATTGTTAATGATCCAAAACCTGTTCCTTTATATGCTGTACCATCTTCTAAAATTAAATATCTTGCCATTTTTTTATACCAAGTTATTTGTTAACTTTTTTCTCAATAAATATAACTGTTTTGCAAAAATTTGAGGTTCTGAGATAGAAAATTCCAACCATTGATTGGTTTTTGGATGATAGAAACCTAGAGTTTTTGCATGTAAGAATTGACCATTTCCATTTAATGTTTTCTTTGGACCATAAAGAGGATCACCTGCAATGGGATGACCAATATATGACATATGAACGCGAATTTGATGAGTTCTGCCCGTTTCCAAAATGCATTTAACTAAACTATAACCAGGAAATTGCTCCAATACAGTAAAATGCGTAATAGCCTTCTTTCCAGATGCTACTACTGCCATTTGTTGTCTTTGATATGGATTCCTACCAATCGGGGCATCAATTACCCCACTACTATGTTTAAAATTAGCATGTACTATGGCTATGTATTCCCTTTTATTTATTTTATTAGCTAATTGTTTTTCTAATGATATCCTAGCAGTTGCATTTTTTGCAATCATCAGCAAACCTGATGTATCTTTATCAATTCTATGTACAATACCCGGTCTGAATATTTCGTCACACTCAGCTAAATTTTTCGTGTGATATATCAAGCCATTAACTAATGTGTGGTCTGGATGACCTGCAGATGGATGAACTACCATTCCTTGCGGTTTATTTACTACAATAACATCGTCATCTTCATAGATAATATCCAAATTTAAATTTTCTGGATCTAATGATAAAGGTTGCGGAGAAGGAATTTCAATATTTATTTTATCGTTAGTGTTAACTTTATAAGACAATTTGGTCTGTAAACCATTTGTCGTAATAAGTTTTTGCTTAATTAATTCTTGCACACGTGTTCGACTGATAGTGGAAATATGTGTTGCAATATATTTATCAAGTCTAACCCCACTTTCTTCAGACTTGACAACTAAATTGTATGATATATTATCATTCATCTACTAATTAATTTTCCTTTTCTACTAAAAAGACAAAATAATAAAAAATAAAAATAACTCCAAAAGTAATAGCACAATCTGCCAAATTAAAAATATTGAAATTGATAAAATCTAAGTCAAACATATCAATAACATATTTGAATATTAATCTATCAATAAAATTACCCACTATGCCACCTAATACCATGGCGAGACCAAATTTAAAAATTCGGTGCGAGTATTTCAAACTGAATAAATAATATATTACTACTATTAACGCCAAAATACTGATTAGGTAAAATAAATTCATTTTACCTGCTAACAAATTCCATGCTGCACCAGTATTTCTTAAATAAGTAAATGATAATAAACCAGGAATGATTTCTCGACTTTGTCCTAATTTGAAATTATCAATTATATATCTTTTTAAAATTTGATCGCAAACAATTATTAATATGCTAATAATAAGATATTTACAATTATCAATAATATGGTATTTTTTCATTTAAAATAATCCTGAGATCTTTCCATCATTGTCGATGTCGATATTTAAGGCTGCTGGTTTCTTAGGTAAACCTGGCATATCAACAATATTTCCAGTATATACTACAATAAATCCTGCTCCATTTTTTAATGAAAGATTTTTGACATGTAGTGTAAAATTATCGGGTGCTCCCAATTGCTTTTTATCATCTGTAAATGATATTTGTGTTTTAGCCATTATAGGTGGGAGATCATCTTTTCCTAATTTTTTGATATTTTCTAGATGCTTTTCAGCTTTTTCTGAATAGACAACATTTGTTGCATGATAAATATTTTTAGCTATTTTTTCAATTTTTGCTTTAATATTGTCTGTTGGATCATAAGTTTTAATAATTTCCTTGGTATTATTATCTGCTAGATCAATTACTTTTTGTGCAGCTACTATTCCACCTTTTGAGCCTAAATCATGGTAATTAACAATTTCACTTTCAAATCCTTCTGCTCTAATTAATTCTTGTAAAGTTCTTAATTCGGCATCAGTGTCAGTATCAAATTTATTTATTAAAACAATGACAGGAATATTATATCGCTTCATATTATGCATGTGACGCTTTAAATTAACAAATCCTGCTGTCAAACTTTCTATATTTTCATTAGCCAAGTTGGTTGTAGATTTTTCATGCTGATATTTTAAAGCACGCACAGTTGCTACAATGACTACTGCATCTGGAGTTTTTTCTAGATGATCCGAAACAAAATCCATAAATTTTTGTCCGCCTAAATCAGCTCCAAACCCTGCTTCAGTTAAAACGTAATCACTTAAGTGTAGTGCCAAATTAGTTGCAATTATAGAATTTGCTCCATGTGCAATATTAGCAAATGGTCCACCATGTATAAGGGTAGGAGTTTTTTCAAGAGTTTGTACCAAATTAGGTTTTAAAGCATCACCTAATAAGGCTGCAATTGATCCTTCAAATCCTAGATCGTGTACATATATTGGTTTATTTGTTGTTGAAAAGCCGACTAAGATGTTACCAATTCTGTATTTCAAATCGTTAATATCTTTTGATAAACATAAAATAGCCATTAACTCATTAGCTACAGTGATAGCAAAACTTGCAGGTCGTTCGATACCATTAAACTTGGAACCTTGGCCGATTATAATTTTACGCAAAGTTCTATCATTAACATCTATTCCCCGTTTTAGTAGGATGCTATTAGGATCAAGATTACATTCATTATTTTGATATATATAATTATCAACTAATGCAGCTAGAGTATCTATTGCACATGTTAGTGCATGCATGTCACCAGTAAAATGAAGATTAATATCTTCCATTGGAACCACTTGTGCATATCCTCCACCAGTAGCTCCACCTTTTAATCCAAAAACTGGGCCTAATGATGGTTCCCTAAGAGCAATGATAGTCTTTTTATGTAATTGATTATTTATCGCATCACCTAATCCGATCGAAATCGTTGTCTTCCCTTCTCCTGCTGGTGTAGGAGAAATAGATGTTACGAGGATAAGTTTACCTAATTTGGAATTATGCTTAGCTTTTTTTATAGCATCCCAATGAATTTTAGCTTTATAATTTCCATATAAATCTAAATCATTACCAGATAATCCTAACTTATGTGCAATATCTGTAATTTTAATTGGTTTGTTTTTTTGTGAAATTTCAATATCTGAATACATTAAGCATTACTCCTTTTTTCAACAATCACTATAAAATAATTACTATTTGCAACATTTACTTTATAGAATGATAAACCTAAATACCGATTTATAAATTCTGGTTTAAACACCCGCTTTTTTTTAAGATATGGTAATTTCAAAAAATAAGTCTGATTCTTACATTCAATGTATGAAAAAAGCAATGTATAGATTAGAGAAATTATAAAAATTGACCCTAAAACAATACAAGCTAAACTAATATTTTTACTGGTTTCTTGTTGAAATATGATCGACATAAACAAGATAATAAATAACCATGAATAGTATATTAATCCATTAGTTCCCAAAAAAATAAAATGTTTTTTCATAGATCATTATCCTTATCAATTAAAATAACTATATTAGATTATAACAAAAAAAATGATAAAAGCTATTTATAAGCTTAGATCATTTTTGCTTATCATTTTTTAGTGTGCCAATATTGATAAAAGTCAGTTCTAATATTTCCGTTGAATAGTTTTCTTTTTTTGTTAGCTACTTTACCAAAATATTTTTCAAATTCAACATCAGAAGTCAAGTAGTACTGATTGAAACTTGATAAATTACCTAATACATTGCCCATCTCTTGATATATTTTTCTAGCAGAAGTTTTATCTTTTAGTCTTTGACCATAAGGAGGATTAGCAATTATTATTCCATTAGTTAAATCTGTAGCAAAATCTTTAATTGCAACTTGTTTGAAGCGAATATCGTCTAATACTCCAGCATTATTTGCATTAACTTTAGCAATTTCTAAAATAGATTGATCTATGTCACTAGCAATAATTGGTGCGTGATTTTTGCTTATCTTTGATTTCGCATTTTCTATTTCTTGTTTGTATAAATTATTGTCTACCCAATCGAAATTATTAAAGGCAAAATTACGCCATAATCCAGGAGCAATGTTGCGTGCAATCAATGCAGCTTCAATAGCCAATGTACCAGAACCAGTAAATGGATCAATTAGTGGATGCGTTCCATTGTAAGGGGTCAATTTTAGTAACCCTGCTGCAAAATTTTCTTTTAAAGGAGCACCACCATGTTCTACGCGATAGCCTCTTTTGAACAAACTTTCTCCTGTTGTATCCAAACTTATTCTAGCTATATCTTTATTTATATAAATATCCAAATGATATAAATTACCAGTCTCTGGCAAAAAACCACGTCGATGATACTGTTGTGTCATCTTGTCAACTATAGCTTTTTTGACAATAGACTGAATGTCGGGTTCTGAATGTAGTTTACTTTTGACACTGCGTCCAGAAACAGGAAATTTGGCATCTACAGGAAGCAATTGAGCCCAATCGTAATTGAATATTTGGTCATATAAGGTTTCAAAATCCAAGGCCTTGAATTCTTTTAGCAAAATTTTAATTCTATCTGCTGTTCTTAAATTAATATTGGTCTTGATAATATCCCCTATATTGCCTTTAAAAAACACCCGTCCATTTTCGGTAGTAGTATTATAACCTAAATTTTGTAATTCTTTGGCAACTACGGCTTCAAAACCAGTGCCCATTGTTGCATATAAATCATAATTTTTCATAACTTAAATTTTACTCACTAATCATCAAATAAAAAAGTTGAGCCCAATTGTGCTCAACTCTACCAACAAGTTTCTATAAGCCACGTTCTGTTCATGTTAAAATGGTATTTTTAACAATTAGCAATCATCTATCTTCATATTAATGATTTCGTCTTTAGTTCATTTTCTTAGACGAAACGCCCCTACCAAATTTGGGTTGCCCGCTTGCAGGGTTTACCTCGTTCCACCATTTGAGTTTCCTCTAATGCTTCGTCACTGTGGCACTTTCAGGATACTAATGCATGTTCATAGAGAATTTAGCATTTTTTCCGCCGTAATTTAAACAAATCCCCCAGCTTATTGGGCTGAGTACAATCACTACAAACATCTCAGTTTGTGCGGGCGTGGACTTTCCTCAACTAACATCAGTTAATCGCGATTGCTCAAAACTTGCGTGTCCTATTATAACATACTTTATAAAAAATTTTAAAGCTAATATGTTTGATTATTCATATTAAGACGTTGTTCGAGGGCATAGACTTTTCTCTCTAAAGTTGAAATTCGCTGAATCATCGATACATTAGTCGTTTCAGTCTTGATTAAGTTTTCGTAAGGATTTTGGCGGTCTCTTAATTCAGAATTCTTAATTTCTTCTTGTAATTCTGATATTTGTTTTTGTTGATCGTCAATTATTTGGTTAAAATGCTCATAATCGGAAATAATAATATCTAAGTATGAATTAACTTCTTCTTGATCATACCCTTTTAATTTTGTACTAAATTCTTTTTTTAAAATGTCTTCTGCTGATAATTGTATATTTTGCTTGCTAGTCATAAAAATTTCCTCTCTTTACTTGTATATACTATCAAAATAATTGCTACAAATAAATATAAAGTATTTAAAATCTTACTAAGATTCAGATGCAATATCTTGTAAATCATAAAAATCAATGATATCTAAAAAATAATTTTTTTGTGTCTGATAAAATTGAATTGCTTGATAATCATAGGAAGTTTTACCTTTATGTTCTAAATCATAAATTAATAATGCACCTTCAGTATGTTTTAACATAAATTCTTGAAACTGGATAAATTGTTTAGGATTTTGGTAATTCTGCGATGAGAGTTCTGTATAAAAATCTACATCTGAACGCAAATTTGATAAATGTTCTTGCTTAGATGGAGTCCAATTATTTCCAAAATTAGTATATGGAAAAATTAAAGCAGTGTGTAGATCAGAATAAAAATTACGCAAATCATTAGCAACCTCCAGCGACCACTGTTCTACACCCAGATTAGGTCCAGCTATTACCCAATCTAAACAGCAATCTTCCAATTTCTGTTGTAAATAGTTTTTAATTGCAATTTTGATTACTTTTATTTTGGGATCATTATTATTAAAAACATTTAATTCATAATTTCGATATCCAGAAATCCATATACAGTGCATTTTTAGCTTTCTTTCTATAATATATTTTTTTGACAATTATTGGTATAATGTGCACAAGGAGGTTAAATAAATATGGTAAATTATCCTCGAGGTATTTTTTCATCAATTGAACATAGTATATCACATCAAAATAAGATTATTTTTTCTGATCGTGGAATGACTTTGGAACAGCAAATTAACGAATCAAATGAATATTATTTAAATCATAATATTGCTGTGATTCATAAAAAACCAACCCCTATCCAAATTGTTAAGGTTGATTATCCCAGAAGATCTCGTGCAGTTATCAAGGAAGCGTATTTTAGACAAGCATCTACGACAGATTATAATGGTGTATATCGTGGTTATTATTTAGATTTTGAAGCTAAGGAAACAAAAAATAGAAAATCTTTTCCGTTAAAAAATTTTCATGAACATCAAATAATTCATTTACAAAAGTGTTTAGAACAAAAAGGTATCTGTTTTGCGATCATCCGTTTTGTCACTTTAAATCGATATTTTATTACTCCTGCTAGCTACCTTATTAGAATGTGGTACAGTAATAGTAAGAAGTCACTTAGTTTGATAGATATTATAAATAATTCATATGAAATAAAAAGTGGATATAATCCTACCCTTTCTTATTTGGACGGTGTAGATAAATTTATTATAGATAGGATTTGATTTTATGTCTGAAAATAAAAATTCATCAGAACGCAATACTAGATCAAGTAAATATCATAAAAATAAAAAGGAGAAACATCTTGGTTGGTTAGTTTTAAAACTAATTTTATTATTTGTAGTGGTAATCATTGTATCAGGAGTTGGACTTTTTGCTTATTATGCAAAAGATGCTCCAAGTATCTCTAAAGCACAGCTGCAAAGTGGTGGTACTTCCAGTTTATATACGACTGATGGTAAGTTTCTATTATCTCTCGGATCAGAAAAAAGAATATATGTGGATGATAAACATATACCCCAAAAACTTAAAGATGCTGTTATTTCTGTAGAAGATAAAAGATTTTATAGTGAAGGTTTTGGTCTTGATCCAGTTAGAATAGTTGGTTCAGTCTTAGTTAATGCTAGAGCTAAAGGTGTTGCAGCTGGTGGTTCTACTATTACTCAACAATTAGTTAAACTAAGTGTTTTTTCTACTGCAATGTCGCAAAGAACTTTGAAGCGTAAAGCACAAGAAGCTTGGCTCTCTATGAAAGTTGAGCGAGAATTTTCCAAAAAGCAAATATTAGAATTTTATATTAACAAAGTCTATATGAACTATGGAAATTATGGCATGGGTACGGCTGCAGACTTTTATTATGGCAAACCATTAAAAGACTTGAATTTAGCTCAAACGGCATTAATTGCTGGTATGCCTAATGCTCCTATTAGCTATGATCCATATGTTTATCCGAAAAAAGCAAAATATCGTCGTGATATTGTCTTATATTCCATGCTAAAAAATAAAAAGATTAGTTCTGCTCAATATAATGCTGCAGTAAAAGTACCAATTACTGAGGGCTTGCTTTCGAAAAAAGATAAAGTTAACTCTAATTTGCGTAAAGTTGATGATCCATACATCAAAGAAGTAATCAATGAGGTTAAGGAAAAAGGATTTAATCCTTACAATGATAATTTAAAAATTACTATTAATATCAATCAACATATTCAACAGAAATTGTATGATCTTGCTAATAATGGAGAGGTACCTTTTACCAATGATAAAATGCAAATTGGTGCTACAATAATCGATCCAAATAATGGTCATGTAGTTGCTATTTTGGGTGGTAGAAAATTACCTGCAGTTCAATTAGGACTAAATCGAGCTGTACAAACTGCTAGATCAACAGGATCAACTATAAAGCCAGTCTTGGACTATGCTCCAGCTATTGAATATTTGAAATGGTCAACATCACATATTATTAATGATAGTAAATATATATATCCAGGTACAA
This sequence comes from Lactobacillus iners DSM 13335, assembly GCF_000160875.1. Taxonomy (GTDB): domain Bacteria; phylum Bacillota; class Bacilli; order Lactobacillales; family Lactobacillaceae; genus Lactobacillus; species Lactobacillus iners. The sequence goes on along the minus strand of NZ_GG700811.1, from coordinate 138,517 downwards.
AAATACAGTTATATGATTGGGATAATGTATATCAAGGAAAAATGAGTATTCGTCGTGCATTAGAGCAATCACGTAATGTTCCAGCTGTTAAAACACTCAAAAAAGTTGGTTTAGCTCGTGCGTCACTTTTTGTTAGAAAAATGGGCATCAATATTCCTTCCGATTCTGGTCTTTCTGTAGGTATTGGTGCTAACGCATCAACCTTACAGATGGCTAGTGCGTATGCAGCTTTTGCTAATAATGGTCGTTATTACAAGCCTCAGTTTGTATCAAAAATAGAAACTCCTGATGGTATCACGAGAAATTATGATAGCTCAAGTACAAAAGTCATGAAAGAATCAACTGCCTATATGATTACTGATATGTTAAAAGGAGTATTGACTCGGGGCTTAGGTACAATGGCTAAGTGTGATAATATTTATGAAGCTGGTAAAACAGGAACCGTTAAATATTCCGATGAAGATTTAGTTAAATTCCCATCTTATGCACATACTCCTAAGGATTCATGGTTTATTGGATATACTAAGGCTTATTCTATAGGAATTTGGACAGGTTATGATAATTTGAAAGATGGAACTATTTCAGGCATTGGTGAAAATTCAGCTCAACTATTTTATAAAAAAATGATGACCTACCTTATGAAAAATAAAGCTAATAGCAATTGGAAAAAACCATCTACTGTGGTTAGATGTCGGATTGTTAATGGAACAGAACGCAAAGTTGCACCTAAGCATAGCAAAAATTATACTTGGCAATTATTTGTGAAGGGTCATGCTCCAGCACCAGATGATAATGATGAGGATGTTGATAATATAGACGATTCTGATGACAAAGTTAATACTGCTGATGAAGATGCAGATAAAGATAATGATGTTAAAGATGATGACAATCAAACAGATGGTAATAAAGGTGATGGTGACCAAGGTAAAAATAGTAGTAGTAGCAGTAATAGTGACAAAAATAATTCTAATGCAACGGATAGTAGCAGTACTACTACTGACACTCATTCCGACTCTACTTCTACTAGTTCATCAGTAAATCATTAAAATAATTGCATGTAAAAATCCTACTTGTAATAAAACAAGTAGGATTTTTTTACTTTAAAAAATTATATGGATTTTCATTTCGATATTTAGCAGGCATTTTATATCTTCCAAAAGCAATCATAGCATGGTGTAGTTTTATCCAATCTTTTTGTGGCATTATATTTTCAAGTATTGTCTCTATTTGAGATGGATCTGCATTATTTGGCACAATCTTAAACTGTTTAGCTATTCGCATAACATGTGTATCTACAGCGATAGATGGTACACCAAAAGCTTCTGCTAGTACAACATTAGCAGTTTTAATACCTACACCCGGCAGAGTTAATAGTGCTTTTTTATTTTTTGGAACTATCCCCTGATATTTATTTTCAATTAAGGTAGCTGTAGTTTTAAGATGCTTGGCTTTTGTGCGATATAGACCTATATTTTTGATACAAGCTTCGACATCAGAAATATTAGCAGCTGCTAATGACTTAGAATCTGGAAATTTTTTAAATAAAATTGGTGTAACTTTATTAACCATTTTATCTGTCGTTTGGGCACTCATTAAAACTGCACAAAGTAATTGAAAAGGTGTACCCCATCGTAGTTCTCCTTTAGCATCAGGGAACAAACTAATAATTTTATATAAAATTTGCCTAGCTTCTGAAATGCTTACTAGATTATTTGAAGTCATTTTTTAAATGTAGCTCTTTTCTATCTTAATATCTAGTTAAAAAAGCCTTTACCTGCTTAATATCCGTTAAATTATGGCGTTGCCAATTTAATAAAATACGATCAATGTATTTAAAATTATAAACCTGTGATAAAACTGATTCTCTTAAAGCTAAATTGATAATTTCAGGCTTATAATGATCAATAACTAGCCAAGATGATATTTGCTGTTTTTCTATTGGACTAAGTAACCTTCCAAATTCAATTTCAAACTGTCTGATAATATTTTGTAGTGGACTATCAGTTGTTTGGTAATCTAATTGCACAGAATCTATAGTTTGATCATATGTTGCTTTATCAACTATTGTATCTAATTTTTCGTATAACATAGATAAATCGTAATAGTTAGTAATACGCTTATTTTCATCTCTTTGTTGCTTTAACTCTATTAATTTTTTATCTATTAATTGCTGAATTAATTGTGATACTTGAATAGCATTAAAATTCATTCTATTAGCTATCATTTCATCACTGGGAAAGCGATTATTTTTTTGATTAAAAGACTCCAAGTGTAATAATAAAGCTAATTCTACTTCATTAATATTAAGCTTATGATAATAAAGTAGTAAGGCATTTGATACCGTAGTAAAGCCCAATTTTTGATATTTTGCAAATGAGACCAATTTATTTTCTCCTTAAAAAAGTTGAACTCATGTGAGTTCAACTTTTAATTAATATTACTATTAAGGTTCTAATCGATTAATCAAACGAGGGAATGGTATAGCTTCACGAATGTGATCTAACTTACAAATCCAACCTAAGAATCTTTCAAAACCAATACCAAATCCAGAATGTGGCACAGATCCATACTTACGTAAATCTAAGTACCATTCATAATCCTTAAGATCTAAGCCAGCTTCTTCAATCTGAGCTTTTAAAGTATCGTAATCTTCTTCACGTTCACTACCACCAATAATTTCTCCATATCCTTCTGGTGCTAAAACATCAGCACATAAGTATTCTAAAGGATTTTCAGGATTTTTCTTCATATAAAATGGCTTAATAGCTGTAGGATAATTTAAGATAAAGACAGGACGATCATATTGTTCGGAAATAAATGCTTCATCAGGTGCTCCAAAATCATCACCCCATTTAAAGTCACGACCAGCATCTTGTAACATTTTTACAGCTTCATCATATGACAATCTTGCAAAATTACCTTCAGTAGTTGGACGTAATTTCTCAGGATCTCTACCTAAAATACTTAATTCATATTCACAATTATCTAAAATTCTCTTAGTAACAAATTTTAACAAACCTTCTTGAATTTCCAAAGATTCATCCTGATGCATCCAAGCCATTTCTGGTTCCATCATCCAAAATTCTGTTAAATGTCTACGTGTTTTAGATTCTTCTGCTCTGAATGTAGGACCAAATGTAAAAATTTTACTAAATGCATGGGCACCAACTTCGCCATATAATTGACCAGATTGTGATAAATAAGCATCTGAATTGAAATATTCGATGTGGAATAATTCGGTAGTTCCTTCAGGAGCTGAATGCATTAAAATAGGTGCATCAAACTTAATGAAACCATTATCTTCAAAGTAATCTACAATTGCCTTGAATGCAACATTTCTAATTTTCATAATAGCAAAAGGTCTCTTAGATCTTAACCATAGATGTCTATGATCTAATAAGAAATCAATACCGTGTTCCTTATTGCCTATTGGATAACCATCATTATTGGTTACAACTTGAAAATCTGAAATTTGCAATTCATAACCAAAATGTGATCGCTCATCTTTATTGATTGTTCCTGTTACATATAAACTTGCTTCTTGACGTAAGTTTTTAGCTTGTTCAAATAATTCTTCTGAAACATTTTTCTTTAACAATACTGCTTGAAAAAATGCTGTACCATCTCTAAATTGTAAGAACATTATCTTACCACTTGATCTTTTATCTGTAAGCCAAACATGCATCTTAACTTCTTGATCTACATATTTGGGTGCATCTTTAATCGAAATTAATTTTGTCATCATTAACCAACCTTTTTGAATATACTATAACTATTATACTTAAAATATTAATTAAAGTTAAGAAAAATATCGTTTATATATTGTCAACGAAAAAAATTTCCTTACCAGTCTTAAAGCTATATATTGCATAGCCATAATTACCATTATTTTTTTTATATGATATTTCCCAAACTGGTAAGTCCTTATACCAGCCAAAGTTTATTTTATACGTATTTTGATTAGGATGTAAATACTCAAATAATGAGGATATTTTTGCTTTATTCATCCCCTCTTTTGCTGAATAATAATATGCTTTCTTTTTCGATGGAATATATACAAAATAATAGCGATGATTATGTTTATCTCTACCCGATACGCTATCGCTAGTAATATCTCTACTTAAATGATAAACTTCATCTATTTTAGTAATCGGTGTTTTATTTAATGCTATTTTAATAGCATTTTGGGCAGCTTTTCGCTTAGAATGTCCACTAATAAAAAAGAATAAGCATGTTATTAAACTAATTAATAACAATGTACTGATGCATATAATAATTGCTTTTTTAATTTTAAATTTAATATCGATTTTATTTATCATTTATCTTTGCTCAAAGCCTTCTGTAAATCTTTAAATGTCTTGTATTCTACAGTAACTGGTACGTTTTCTACAAATTTTATTCCATAATTTTTTAACCATAAACGTTGATCCAATATAACTAAAGTGCCTTTGTCATACTCATTTCTGATTAATCTGCCACACCCCTGTTTAAATCTGATAATAGCTCGTGGTAAAGTACTATTTTCGAAAATCTGAGAAGGTGTCATGATATTTCTTAATTTTTGCTCACGTAATTTTATATCGGCCTGATCAGGAGATTCGAAAGGCAATTTAGTAACAACCACTAGATTGATATTACAATTTTTGAAATCTATCCCTTCCCAAAAACTATTAGCACCCAAAAGAATGGAACGTTTGGCAATAGAAAATCGTTTTGCTAGTCTTTCATTAGATCCTGTTAATCCTTGTGCTAAAATTTCAAAATCTTTAAGTTCATTTGCTGTTTGGATTTGCAGAAATACTTCTTTGATTGTATCTAAATTAGTAAATAATACAAGGATATGATCCATTTTTTGAACTGAGTGTGCAATAAATTTAGCGATAAAATCAGTAAATTCCGCTGAATTTGGATCACTAGCTACTTGCGAATCTTTTAATCCGATAATATTTAACCTTTTGCTAAAATCAAAGGTATTCTTTGCTAAATAAGAATTAGTATCATTTGCTAAAAATAGGTCTTGTTTAATGTAATCAAAATTATTATTTTGAGACATCGTAGCAGATATAAATAGCTTCTTTGTAAAATAAGAATACAATAAGCTGATTTCAGATACTGAATTAACCATTAACCAGTTGATATTAGTAGTTAATGGATCATTTATATTGCTAATTTGTAAAACATAGCCTTCTTCTTCCAAAGATAGTTTCGTATTTAATTGATCAAGTAATATATATATTTGTTCAGAATAATAGTCAAAGCGGTCAATTGATTCTTGTAATTCTAAAATATTTGCTTCATCAGTATTTACAATATTATTTTCTTGTTCATATAACAAAAATAATATTTCATTAGTATTTTTTCTAACCACTTCTATTTTGTTTTGCAATAAATTAAATAACCGTTTAAATGTTGCTACATCTGAAAATAACTCACTACCATTAAATATCACATCTACCCGATTATTACCTTTATCTACTCTAGATTGGCTGTAAGCTATCCTAGCAAATAATTCGGTCTGTATTTGATTGATTTGATGGATTAAATCAACAATTGCATATTTAAGATTTTCTAAATAAATGTTATATCGTGAATCATTGCTAAAACGATTATCAATACAATTTTTATCATAAAATAAAATATTTTGCAGATGGGTACATGCACCCCAAAAAGATTCGAATTGGAGGCTATTGCTACGAGAATTGTTAAAATTATCAATAAATCTGTGTGCTTCATCAATTACCAAAAAAGGATTTTGTCCCCAGATTGAATCACTGTAATTATTGGCCAAATATGCATGATTAGTCACTAAAATATCAGCTTGTTCTTGTTTAGAACGTACCAGATTCCAAAAATCGTAATCAGAAAAAGTGGTACCTACTCTTGCATCCCCAGGGTGTGTAATTTGATTAAAGATTTGAGCATCATAATTAGTTAATTGTAATTCATCTAAATCACCAGTTTCAGTGCTAGTTAGCCAAACTAATATTGACATTTGTAATATTAATGTCTGTCTATCACTACTTGTTTGATAAATAGAATTGAAAAAACCATCTAAATCTAAATAGTGTCTACTAGACTTCACTTCTTCAGCGTTCAAATCTAAATTTGTGATCTTTAGTAGTTGCTTAATTTCTTGCGAAATCAGTTGTCTTTGTAAGATTTTAGTTGGAACAGCAATTACTAACTTTCGACTTGAATATAGATTATATGCAAAGGCCATTAAATACGCAAAAGTTTTTCCACTACCACTAGGAGCTTCTACTATCAAGTTATTTTCACTATCATTGATAACGAATTCATGTATTCGATTAATTAGAGACACTTGACCTCTCCTAAATTTGATGAAATGTTTAAATAGTTTTCTTTTTTCAAGATCACTTTTAGGAAATGCTATATTTTTAACTTTTTCTTTTCCTAAAATCTTATCTTGTTTTTTAATTACGATATTTTTTATTTGGATAAGGTCATTATTTAATGGTCGCTTTTCTTGACGAGCATAAGTACTAACTTGTGAAAATATATAATATGTGTTTCTCAATAATCCTCTTGACATAGAAGTCAATGAATTCAAAGTTGCAGTGGGCAACATTTCTATTTTCTCAATTATCTTTAATAGCATTTTGGCTGTTACTAGTGCATCAGAATCAGCTCTATGTGGATTAGCATGTTTAATATGTAAAGTATTAGTTATATCTTGCAACTTATAGGATGGTATTGTTGGAAAAGCAATTTGTGCTAATTCAACTGTATCAATAGCTTTTCCAGCAAATGGTGATAAGCCTGCGTTTATTAGTTCATAATTTAGAAAAGGTAAGTCAAAGTTAATATTGTGAGCTACAAAGATTGTATTTTCCAATATTTCTTGAATTTTTTTTGCATAAAAAGAAAATGTCTGTGCTTTAGATGCTTCTTGGTTACTAATACCAGTTAAATTTTCTACAGCTCGAGGAATGGTCTTTTCAGGATTTATTAAAAAAGAATATGTTTTTGTTATTTTTCTATCTTTAATAATCGCACACCCAAATTGAATAATTCGATCGTGTTGTTTAATTTGAGTGCCAGTAGTTTCAAGATCCACTACAGCAAAAACATCATGTTCGAATGCTCTACTCACCATTATATCCATTCCTCCCTAAAGACTTAATCAACTTTCACTATTTTGTTTATACTTAATAAAATCAAATATTTCGCTTTAACTTTTTTATCTGATAAATTGTTTAATGCTGAGGCATATAAACTTAATTGACCAGCATATTTTTTCTTAAGATTATTAATAGCTAGTTCCAAATTGGATCTATCTACAAAATCTGTTTTATAGTCGAATAAAATAATACCATCATCATCTATAAAATATCCATCAATCGTACCATGAACCAGTATTTTATCATTAACGTCATTAAAATTATGAAATAAATTATTAGCAGATATCAAACTAGAAAATTCTATTTCTCGATATAAATTATCGCTTTTTTCCCAAAATGCTTTAGCAAAATTTGAAGTTACGAACCAATTAATATCATGTTTAGAAAGATGAGGGATGATATCAGGATTTAATTTATTTTGTAAGACTAAATTTTCAATTAAGTCATCTACATTTGTGGGGCTATACTCTATTGTATAATCATAATACTGTAATAACAAATGCATAGCTGTTCCAATTTCAGCTCCTGTAAAATTGGCTTTCTTTAAAAACGCAGGCTGATCACTTATTGGCATTAAATATTTATTTGCAGAATTAATCAATTTGGAATTATCCGATTCTTTATCATTAGGATATTCAAAGGCTTTTTTGATTTCAGAAACTGCTTGATATGATGTAGTTGTAGTAGCAGCTTGAAAAGGATAATTAAAATTATAAAGTGTTTTTACAGTAGCCAATAATTTATCACTAAGATCAGAACGAGACTGATTTGATATCTTAACACTTGCTTGTGACTTTAATTGCATAACTTGGATATAGTGTACTTTATCTTCTTTATCAAGTTCCCTATCAATATCGCTTAAGCATAAAGTATTAACTTGATTAGCAAATAATTCAGGTCCTAAAAATGACATAGGTGATATAGCATTACTTTTATCAATAAAAGGTAGCTGGTTATGAGCATCTAATTTATTTTGAAAATCAGGTATTATATTTTCATTAGCCATTGTAGATACCATAATTAACTTTTGTTTAGCACGGGTCAATCCGACGTATAAAATTCGAATTTCTTCTTCTAAATTCTGCAATTTTTTTTCAAAATTACAGTAGCTCTTAACTAAGGAATCAATTCTATAATCTGCTGTAGTTATAGTTAATCCTAAGCCACTTTTAGTTGTAATTACGTAATTATTAGTGGTATCTGCTTGTTGATATTTATGATTGAGACCTATTAAAAATACAATTGGAAATTCCAAACCTTTTGATCCATGTATCGTCATCAATTTAATGGCATCTTGAGCATCTTTGCTTGATAAAGGTTGCGAAAAATCGTATTTATTTTTTTGCATTCTTTTAATGAAATTAATAAATTGGTATAAACCTTTAAAGCCTGATGTTTCAAAGGCTTGTGCCCTTTCATAAAGTGATTCCAAATTAACCCGACGTTGTGGCCCATTTACCATCCCAGAAACTAGTTCGATAATATGTGTATTTTGAAAAATATCGCATATTAATTCAGAAATTCTATGATCAATCGAAAAATTTCTAAAGTGTGATAGTTCATTGATAAAATTGTTGCACTTAATGCTTAATTCATCATCAGAGGTTTGAATATAATTAATAATAGCATCATAAAAAGAAGTTGATCGTGAGGCAATTCTGATTTTTGCAAATTCAGGCTCTGTAAAACCATATAGTGGTGATCGCATCACAGAAACTAATGGTATATCTTGCTGAGGGTTATCAATTATTTTTAGATAGTTAGTAATTATAACCAATTCAAACGCTTTAAAATAATTCTGAATATCACTAACAAACAGTGGTAATTTAGCATTGGCAAAAGCTTGAAAGAGCTTCAAATTTTCACTCTTAGTCCTTGTTAATATAGCTATATCAGAAAATTTGATTGATCGCTTTAATTTGGAATGGACATCATATACTTGATAATCATCTTTAAATAATTTTTTGATTCTAGTAATTACTAAATTTATTTCATCAAGATCATTAACTTCTTCCTCCTCATCAGCAATTGATGGTTTATCATCATTTGAAGTTGAAAAAATAAATTCTGTAGATGTTCCCAAATCATCAGGATAATATGTAGCACCATATTGTAGGCGACCTTCTTTTTGGTAATTGATTCCACCAAAGTTCTCAGTCAGTAATGCATCAAAAATATTATTAACTATTTGTGTAACATTTTTACTTGAGCGAAAATTGTCAGACAAAATGATACGTTCACTTTGTACTTCATTGCTAAATTGATGATATTTTTGCAAAAACAAATGAGGTTGAGCTTGTCTAAATCCATAAATAGATTGCTTTACATCCCCTACCATAAATAAATTGTTTTTACCTTTTTCTTTGATAACTTGAATAATTTGCTCTTGTAATTCGTTAACATCCTGGTATTCATCAACGAGAATTTCTGAAAATTTATTTTGGTAATAACTTCGTGCTAAATCTGAATTATTTGAATTAGAAGTTAAAATTTTATACGCGAATTGTTCCATATCATTGAAATCAATGATATTATTTTTTCGCTTTAATTTGCCAAATTCATTAATAAATGTAAGTTCTACTTTAGAAATGGTCTTAACTAATTTTTGAGCTTTTGCTAAAAGTTCTAGTTGTTCTTTTTCATCCGTTATAAAAAAACTAGCAAAGAGTTTTTTTAATTGATCTTGACACTTAGCTTTGAATTCAGAAATTTCTTGATATAAATTTGTAGATGATTCATCCCAGTTAGAGCTTCGTCTTAAACGACCTACGAAATTACAATTACTAAACCTTGATCTAATTTCATCATAATTTAAATTTTGCTCAATACCTGCAAGCAAATAGTTAAGTGATTTCATGAACAGATTTAATTGCTCGATTAACTTATTCAAATCACTAAAATTATGTTCCGCCTCAGTTATGTACTGGCTAATTTTATTGATAATATTTTGCAAATTTGTCAAAAGCAATGGCTTAATTTTTTCTTGCCACAAGTTGGAAGAAATAATGTCATTTTTATTGATATCTATTTGATAGAAAAAATCTAATCTCTTTAAAAATGCTTCATAGTTTGGTTGAGCTAAGGTGACATAATATAGTTCTAAGAGCATTGATCTTGCCGCCTCAACTTCTCTATCTCCTGCAAAGTTATTATAAAAATCTATGAATTCTTGATCCTTATTTTCAAAAAAATATTTTTCTGTATTCAATAAAGCCTTTTCTTTTAGTAAGGATAATTGCGTATCATCGGTCATTATTGAAAAATTAGGATCTAAATTAATTACATAATAAAATTTACGTATTACTTCTAGGCAAAAAGAATCTATAGTCGAAATATTTGCAATATCTACTTTGGCTAATTGTTGTTTTAAGAACAAATTATCTGGTTGTTCTTTAATTTTATTTTTGATAGCATTTTTTATTCTCAATTTCATTTCACTAGCCGCAGCTTTAGTAAATGTAATGATTAATAAGTTTTCTATAGATTGATGGTGTAATATTTTTTCAATTACTCGTTCAACTAGAACTGTAGTCTTACCTGATCCTGCTGATGCTGATACCAAAATATCGATATTACTGTCATAAATGGCTTTTTCTTGTTCTTTTGTAAAACTAGTCATTAGTTTTATTCCTTTCTATCTCATCAACGATCTCACTGATAATTGTTTTTTTATCCGCCTTTAAAATATGATGGTAATTATTTTCTGGTAACATATCATCAAAAAAGTAAATATCATTATAGTCAGAAAAAGTTAGAGGAGTTGTATCAGCATATTTGTACGGATTTAATTTGATATCACCATTTAAAATAGATTTGGCAGCATTAATAATTAATAATTTATTGTATCGTTCTAGTAAACTGAAATCATTTCGACTGATACCATTCGCAGAAATTAGATTATTGTCTTTATTGATTCTTAAATTCGAATATAATTTGGAATATGTGGATGGTGTATCTAAATTAGCATCAATTTGACTAATATTAAGATCATCATCCAAAATAAATAAACCATTATATTTGAGCTTATTAACTGATTCATCAGGTGTCCGTTTTGTAACAAATGAGCTGGAAATATTTGCTTTATTATTTAGATGTTCAACTTTTTGTGTCATCGTTTGATAAAATGCACCAAATATATTAACTGGATTAGTTGAGAAAATATGACTATTATCCTGCAAAACTGATAAATATGACAACATTTGCATCGAAATTCCGTTCTTAAATAAATTAAAATCGAATTTCTTAGCAGATGATTTATAGTCAATCAATTGTAAGATTTCATTATCACAATCTTTTAAAAGATCTACTCGATCTATTTTTCCTCTGAGGCTTATATGATGTGTTTTCTGTTGTTTGTCTATAAATTGGTATGATAATCCTGCAATATACTCCTTATTTCCAAAACTTAATTCAGAATATAATGGGGAAAATTTAGTTTGACACATATTTTGATGCCAATAATTGACAACTTTTTTTGTTGTCCTATCTAAGCACTTAAATAAAAATTCATTAAAGGGATCACCTAATAATTCTCTATAAGATCCTTTTGTTTTTAATTCATCCTGAATATTAGCTAAAATGACAGATATTTTTTCTTTAGTGAGCTCTGCAAAATCCAACTTATGCTGCTTTAGATATTTAACTAATCTATCCATGGTTTCATGGTAATAGTTACCTGATTGGATATTTGTTAATTCATTTTCAAAACGTTTATGTAAATGTAGACCGTAAGTTAAAAAATATTCATATGAATTAGCATAAAATGTCTCTAATTGAGAAATGGAAATATTGATATTATTGCCATATAGTTCTTGTGCTAACGCTGGAGTTAAGTTAACAGGCTTATTTTTAAATGAACTTGCTTGAATGACATTGTCAAATAAAAGAGCTTGATTAGATGGTGTCAAAGCTAGCAAGTTACTAATATCATCATTAGTTTTATTTTTTAAATAAACTATATATCCTAAACTAGCTTGAGGTGTAGTAATGAATGATAATAACTGTTGTTGATTTTCAGGCAAATCATGTTGTACATATTCTGTCAGATTAAGTGTATTTTTAATATCTTGGTAAAAAATCGAAGCTTCCATTTTTTCATTGGATACATTGATAATTGGGTACGATATATATACACCATCACTAGCTAAACTTAATACATCACCAAATTGATAAGTTTGATCCAAATTGTTTACTTCTTGATTATTCTCAATATACTGTTGCTCATCAGCTATTGAATTATTAAGTTCATTAATATTCTCGATATTTAAAAATCCAGGTTTATTTTGAATTTTAGGTAATGAATTATTTACAGCTCCAATAATAAATACCTGTTTGAATGAATTATTTTGCACCATTCCAATTTCTGAAACTGTTACTGCATCCAAAACTGATGGTATTTGAGAAAAGTTAGCTTCACTAAATCCTGAAATAAGAATATCAAAAAAATTCTCAGTATTAAATTCTTCGGCAATCAAAACGTAGTCTTTCAGTAGCTTGTTCAAAAGTGCCCAGATTTGTTCAGGCTGTTGAGCAAGTTGCAAATCTCCGTTGTTAATAGCAGTATTACGCCATTTTTCGAGTTTTTTATTTATTTTGTTCTTTAATAAAAAGTTCCAAAATAATGTCACAGCTTCTTGTACATTGGTAAGTTTATGTAATTGAGTAATCAAATTATCTATATTTTCAATGATGAATTGTCTTAATTTATCTAACTTTTCAACTTTTTCATTGATTTGGTCTAAATGACTGATATTATTGTCAACAAAGTCATAAAAACTCTTTTTCCATAATTGATGGTTGATATTATGAGCTAAAACAAAATTTTCTAATAAATCAACATCAGCTATAAATTTTATATCATCTGTATACCATTCTGGAATTAACAGCCTTGTCTTCAATATAGTTATTATATCTTGTGTTTTAAATCCCATATCATTAATATCAGCAATATTTTCAATCATAACCACTAAGGGATGAAATTTCATTTGCTTTTGTAAGTCATTAAACATTGAAATATTGTTTTGGCTAAAAATTGGCGTTAAATATGTTTCATATTCACTTAAATTAGGTGCTAAAACCAAAAAGTCTTTATATCGGTAATGATTAAAGACAACTTGCTGATAAATAGTCTGAGCTACAAAATTAATTTCTGCATAACGTGAATCAGCTTTAATTAAATGCACATAGTTTGTTAAATCCAATCCTTGTTGCGGAATATTTCCAGTCCAAATAGCATTGAGTTTTTCCTTATTATTTAAATTGATATTATAACCATATTCTTTAGTAGAAAATTTTAATGAGTTTACGTTAAAAAAATTAATTAACTTAGCAATAGTACTTTGAACGATGTAATCATAATCGCCTTCCATCACTTTATCATTAATTTGAGCATCCTTTGTTTTGAAAGCAAATACACTCAAGTGGGCTTTTTTAGCTATTATTTTGACAATATTTAATTCTGATAATGAAAAATATGAAAAACCGCAGAAAAAGAAATTCATATTATCAATTGACAACTTTTTGTTCATTACTGTCTTTAATATTAATTGAATACCATCTTTGGTAGTAAAATGATCACCAAGCATCTGGATAAATTCGTCATATATTATTTGTAAGTCATGTAATTTCCTACTCGTCTCTTCAGTGACTGCTTCATGACTAATAGAATTCAAATCTACATTTCCTTGATGAATTAAAATAATTGACTCATAAATTTGCTTCAAACTACCATTATTAGAATTATTGAAGAGTAGTAATTCATCTTTTTTATTTTTGACTATCTTTTCTAAAATCATTAAGCTAGTAGCATCATCAATGATTTCTGGTAAAGCTATTTTTTGATTACGCAAAAAATACCAAGCAAGTCGTGAAAAGGATAATACTTGTAAATTTGTTACTGATACGCTATCTTGCTTATTGATGTTAGCTATTTTTTTCAAAGTATCTATTTCTGTTGTAAACTTAACATGATTTGGTACAATAACAAATGTCTTTTTGGTTTTATTATTTAGATATGTCTTTACAGCCATATTTAAAATTTCATTTTGTAAATCATATGCCTGTGTACTAGTTATTATATTTATCATATATTTAATCTCCTCATTCGGTATTTTAGCATATACTTTGCTTATAGAAAGGTGAATATATAAAAATTATGAATAAAAGAAAAGTAGTAGTAAAAACTCATGGAAAAGTAATTTTAATTGGTGAACATTCTGTAGTTTATGGAAAAGATGCGATGGCTTTGCCTATTCATGCATTAAATATTGATACTAGCGTGGAAGCTTATCATGATGGAATTTGGATGGATACATTAAGATATCAAGGACCATATTTAACTGCACCTGCAGAGTATAATGGCTTAAAACATGTCGTCAAAAAAATACTATCCAAAATACCTACGCCCTGCTCGATCAAAATTACATATACTGGAGAAATACCGATGGAGAGAGGATTGGGATCAAGTGCTGTTGTAGCATTGGGTACTGCTAGAGCTTTAAATGAATATTTTGCACTAAAGATGACATCTAAAGAAATTACTGATATCACTAATGAAGCTGAAACTATTAATCATGGTAAGGCTTCGGGTCTGGATGCAGCTACAGTACAGTCTGATTATTTAGTGTTTTTCAACAAAAATATGGGACCAAAAGTTTTATCTGAAAAATTAGGTGCTACCCTTTTAATTATGGATACTGGTGAATTAGGTAATACTAAAGAAGCTGTATCATCTGTTAAATATCAAATAGAACACGATATTGCTAAAAAAGAAGCTATTGATAAATTAGGTTATTTAGCAGATCAAACAAAAGATTATTGGTTTAAAAAAGATGCACCAATGGTAGGAACTATCTTTAATGAAGCTCAACATATTCTTGCAAACTTTGGCCTATCTACGACTCGTATCAATAATTTATGTAACATCGCTAACCAAAATGGTGCATATGGTTGTAAATTATCAGGTGGCGGTTTAGGAGGTATTGTGATAGCTTTATGTCCGAATCAAGAAGTTGCATCTAGTATTGCTCAACTTGCTATAAATAATTATGAAAATTATTGGATTGAAGAAATTTAGTTAGGATATTTTATATGAAAATAATTGCACGTGCTCATACTAATATTGCCTTAATTAAGTACTGGGGCAAAGCTGATAGTTCATTAAAGATCCCTTTGATGTCAAGTATATCTATGACACTAGATGCTTTTTATACAGAAACTGAATTTACACATAATGTTGATTTAGCAAACGATATGGTCATTATGAATGGAAAAGCAGTTAATGACCAAGCCAGTTACAGAATTATTAATTATGTTAAAAAATTACAGGATATATATGGTTTCAACGATCATTTTTGTATAAAAACTGAAAATCATGTTCCTACTGCCGCTGGATTAGCATCTTCAGCATCTGGTTTTGCTGCATTAGCAACTAGTTTTGCTGCTAGCTATAACTTGAATCTGAATCGGCAGGAATTATCACGTATTGCAAGACTTGGGTCCGGTTCTGCTACTAGATCTATTTTTGGTGGTTTTGTTGAATGGCAAAAAGGTTATGATGATCAAACTTCATTTGCTTTTCCAATAAATGAACATCCTCAAATGGATCTTACGATGTTAGCAGTCGAATTAGATGTAAGTCAAAAAGATATTTCTTCTACTTGTGGGATGAAAATAGCCCAGACTTCCCCTTTTTATCAGACTTGGCTAAATCGCAATAAACAAGAAATTTCTGAAATGGAATCAGCTATCAAAAATAATAATTTTACACGTTTAGGTGAACTTAGTGAGTTATCTGCAAACGAAATGCATAGCTTAAATTTAACCGCTATGCAAAGTTTTTCATATTTTCAACCTACAACTATTACTATCATGAATTTAGTTCGCAATTTAAGAAAGAATGGCATAGAATGCTACTACACTATAGATGCTGGACCTAATGTAAAAATATTATGTCAAGATAAAAGTGTAGAAGATATTTGTAAAGCTATTCATAATACCTTAGATAGTGTTAAAATAATAAAGTCAAAATTTGGACCAGGTGTTCAAATAATTAATTGTGATGATTAGAGGAATTATTATTGATTACAGAAAAAGCTCCTGGAAAATTGTATATTGCAGGTGAATATGCAGTATTAGAGCAACATTGTCCCGCTATTTTAGTTGCATTAAATGAATTTGTAACAGTTTCTATTAATAAAAGCCAGGGTTCGACGGGAGTGATCCACTCAAAACAGTATTCTCAAAATTGCATTTATTGGTCTCGTCGTGGTAATAAGATGATTATCAATAATCGAGATAATCCTTTCGAATACATTTTATCTGCTATTAAATTTACTGAAATGTATTGTTTAGAAAAAGGTATTACATTAGCTATTTATGATTTGCACATCAATTCTGAATTAGATTCTCCTGACGGAAAAAAATTTGGATTGGGTTCTTCTGCAGCAGTAACCGTAGCAACTGTAAAGGCAATTTTGCACTTTTATGGGATAGAGTTAGATAAATCTCTGATATTTAAACTTTCTGCTATTGCACATTATACTGTTCAAGGAAATGGATCTGCTGGAGATATTGCTGCCAGTGTTTATGGTGGTTGGTTAGCATATCAAACATTTGATAAGCAGTGGCTTAAAGACGAACTAAAAAATAATAAGCTTAGCAAGATAGTTAAAGAACAATGGCCTGGTTTGGATATCAAGCTCTTAACTCCACCTAAAGAATTGAAACTTTTAATCGGTTGGAGTAAACAGCCAGCTTCTACAGCTCAATTAGTTGATCAAACTAATGCCAAGAAAAAATTTATTAAGGAAAAATATAACCAATTTCTTAATGATTCAAGGATTTGTGTTTCTGAGATGATTGCTGCCTTTAATGCAGGCGATATTAAAACTATTCAAGAACATATCAGAGAAAATCGTAAGATTTTAGCTAACTTTGCTAGGATGAATAATATTTCAATTGAAATCCCTAAACTAACAACTTTAATTGAAATTGCAGAAAAATATAATGGAGCAGCTAAAACGTCAGGAGCTGGTAATGGCGACTGCGGTATTGTTATTGCAGATAGCTCTACGAATATCAGCAAATTAAAAGAAATGTGGATTCTTAATGATATTAAGCCCTTAGATTTTGTAATTCATTCTATCAAGTGAGGTAATAACTATATGTCACAGCGTTCACAAAGAAAGAAAGATCATATTGATTTAGCAAATAAATATTATCTACCCCATCCTGATGCCGATTTTTCTGGTATTAATCTTATACGCCCTGCCCTACCAGAAAGCAAAATATCTTCTGATTCGATTAAAACTACTTTTTTCCATAAGATTGCTAGTGCACCATTCTTTATTGAAGCCATGACTGGCGGCAGTGATGAAAGTTATGAAATCAATCGTCGGCTAGCGTTCTGTGCTAAAGAGGAAAATATTGCGATGGCTTTAGGTTCTGCTAGCATTTTAGAAAAAGAACCTGAGCAATTAAAAAGTTTTGTGATAGCTAGAGAGATAAATCCAACTGGGATTCTTTTAGCTAATATTAATCCTTTAACTAAACCAAAAGTGGCCGAACAGATAATCAAAGAATTACAAGCTGATGCATTGCAAATTCATTTGAATGCAGTTCAAGAAGCAGCTATGACCGAAGGAGATCGTGATTTTTACTGGCTAGATAATATTCTAGAAATCCAGCAGCTTATTAATGTGCCACTAATCATTAAGGAAGTTGGTATGGGTTTAGATCCCTTTAGTGTCAAAAAATTAGCCAAACTAGGAATCAATTATTTTGATGTTGGTGGTATGGGTGGTACAAATTTTGTACATATAGAAAATCAACGGACTGCTAATAAAGATAATTTGTTTTTAGATGATCTAGGCTTATCGACAGTAAAATCCCTGTTGAGTAACCTTCAGGAAATATCTCATGTAAATTTTATTGCTTCGGGTGGTATCAATAGTAGCATTAATATTTTCAAGAGTTTGGTTTTAGGTGCCAAGTATGTTGGAATTGCTAACCATTTTCTACATTTATCTATGCAAGATAAAAATGGTACCGCACTTATTAGCGAAATCCAAAAGTTAAAATACCAATTAATTATCTTAATGGCATTATTTGGGATAAATAAATTAGACGATGTAAAAAAAGTTAAATATTATTTATCACTGGAACTAACTAATTTTTTAAATCAAATATAAAAAGTTTGTACTTATATAAAAGTACAAACTTTTTTTTATCTGCGTAGCCCTTTCGGATAATAATTCTTTAAAATACTATCTTTTCCAATTTTGCCAAAACTAAAAATATGGTGTTCAAATGCAACTAATACGTAACCATACGTAATGTGATGCTCAACTTGCAAAGTTTCACCATGCAAATACTTTTTAAAATCAGATTCATTCGTGATATTATATACGTTATTTTGCTTAACTTGAGCTAAAATATAAACTAATTGATGAGACGGCTCAAATCTATTTTTCTTCAATATACCCAATTCAATCCCATTGCTGATAACGTGAAGTGACTTTAATTTCTCATCAGAAAGTGCTGGTATCACTATATGATTATTTTTGTTGATTGCTCTATCTAACTGTTTACTTAAATAAAGTGGCAAATTAAATTGATGCAAAATATCATTAATCAGTTTAAAATCATCTTTACTAATTACTTGGATCCGATTTTTGATATTAGACCGTATCTTTTTGCTTGGTGATGTTATCATATCTAAATTGGAATTAATACATTGAGCTGTCTCTTTTTTTAAAAGAGCAGCAAATTGACCTTCACCGATTTTATCCTGTAACCAAAACCGAGCTGCTTTTTTTATGTCATTAAATTTTTCAATTGTCCATTCTGGATGACCATCAGAAATCCCTTGGCTCTTAGGTATAGTTTGTATTTTTAGATTTTTTTCCTTCATCAGCCAGGATACAATTTGTTCATCTTCTTCAGGTGAATATGTACAAGTTGAATATACCAATTTACCATTATTTTTAAGCATATCTACTGCACAATTAAGAATATTTTGTTGACGAGCTTGACAAGTTAAGACATATTCTTGTGACCAATATTTAATAGCATCATCACTTTTTCTAAACATCCCCTCACCTGAACATGGGGCATCGACAATGATAGTATCAAATAAATTTTTGAACTTCTTTACTAGTCTTTCGGGTGATTCATTAGTAATAATGACATTACTTGTTCCCCACTTTTCCAAATTTTCTCTCAACTCTTTTGCCCGCTTGCTTGATATTTCATTTGCTACAAGTACACCTTCATTTTTTAGCTTGCTAGCAATAATTGTAGATTTGCCTCCAGGTGCTGCACATAAATCTAAAACATATTCTCCGGGCTTAATATCAGCTATGGTAGCAGGATACATCGCAGATGGATCTTGTGAATACACATAACCACCAATCCATTCACTATCATTTCCGCTTATTTCGCCATAATAGCCATTATCTATATAGGGAATTTTATGATCTAAATTGTATTTAACATTAGTATAATCATACTTTAGCGGATTTAGTCTGAACCCTTTTTTAGGATTTTCTTGATAAGCCGACATTAATTCTGAAGCATGTTTTTCACCTAAAAGGTGGGTAAATTTATCAATAAATTCTGTTGGAATTTTATACATTATTGTCTCCTTTTTGGGCGAAAAAATATTATACCGTCGTATATAGCAGATTGAATAATAAATATGAATATAAATAATTTTAATACTGCACTTGAATTACTATAAAACCAAACCATAGGAACGATGAAGTAGATTATACATATCATGATAAAATTGATTATATTAAATTGTAAGATATTCACTATCATTGAATGCTTACCTTTTGTTATTGCTAGATCTCGTCTATTAAAATGACAGTTATAGGCAATCATAGCACTTATTCCCCATATAAATAGTATACAAATAATTCCAAACACTAATTTTTTTGTAGGATTTATTCTATGTTTTAAGTTATATGTTTGAGCAAAATTTACCCATATTGCTTTCGCTTTCAAAAAGTGTCCTACTTTTTTGGCCTGCTTTTTATTCAAGCCATCAACAATAATTTTGTAATTATTTAAGGTATTATTACCAGTTTGTTGCTGAATACCAGTAGTTAAATAATATGCAGATTGTTGTATCTCACTTTGATCATTGGCTTTTAATTGTCCAATAATTGAAATGTATTGCCCTTCATATTTTAAGTAACGATTATTCTGCGACGTCACAATATTTGCCACTGGTGTATGTGCCGAAATAACTGCAAATGTTACATTACCTTGAAATTCTGCTTTATTAAAATATCTAGCATTATCACCTATTACAGGTTGTCCTTTGATATTATAGTTTGCCCAAACCAAGATTTCATCGGTATCATATTTTGATTTTAATTGTACTTGGAGTTTACTCGACTTACAATTTTTGTCCAAATATTGCAAAAGCTTGCGGATTTTTAATTTTAAATTTGGCTGATAGACACAATAAGATGAACTAAGACCATTATTAGTTAAAATTATGTCGGCATTTTGTGATTGCTTGATCGATATAGTAAATGCAAGTCCTACGAATGCTAAAAATATTGTTACGATTAATAAAAATTTTTTCATGTTATTTAATTTCAAAAAACCTCTCATCAATAAAGTCAAATGACGAAATAGTATGATTGATACTATTTAATTCGCAGCTTTTCTTAAATTTAGCAGATTTCCAAAATCTAGCTGTATTGGTAGCACCATTCTTTTCCCCTAAAAATAACAACTTAGGTTTTTTACCCTGAATGGCATTATAAGCCTCTATAATATCCATATCAGCCGAGCCAAAATTAGGAGCCCAGCAACCAATTATTATATCAACATCCCTATATTTATGTATAGCATCAACAGCAGATAATTTTTTTACTGGAAAGAATAATAAATCACCAGTACATGATCCCTTAGCCCACTCCAAATTATCCGTAGCAATTGCTTTTACTCCCAATTTACTAAATGCAGCCGACCAATAAGCATTACCTGCCATAATCTCTAAAATACTATGAACATTATATTTATCGACAATTTCTTTGGCTGTATTTAAATTTGCTAATGACCAGACACCATATTTTCTGGAAATATAGCTCCGAAAGTTATTTAATAATTGATTAACTAGTTCTAATTTTTGATAATCTATTGCACTAAGTTTTTCCTTATAAAAATCCATCACATCAGGTTCAATTCCCAACATATTAGGTGCACTAGGTAGAGGTATTTTAGCATCAAGACACTTAATAATAAATTTTATTTCTATCACCTGTTCATCAACAATCGGTAAATGTAGTTCTTCAACTAAAGATATAATTTTATTTAAATAGCTAGTCATTTTTATTTTCTCCATAGTTAGATTTTAACATTCAATTGCCTAAAAAAAAGTTATAATATATATATTAACTTAGTTAGGAGTCATTTAATGAATAATTATCAAGCAAAGCATGCCTCAAATAATCAAAAAGATGAGCCAAAGGCAGTTCCTTTTTACAAAAGTTGTTTACAAGTCATATTTTTGTCAGCTATTTTTTTAGGATGCTATTACCTATTATTTACATTTGTATTAGCAAATGAATCAGTATCTGGTCTTTCTATGCAACCAACTTTTGAAAATAATGATAGATTAATCGCTGTAAGACATACTAATTTACAACGTGGTGATGTAGTTATTTTGAAAGCACCAGATAATCCTGGAGCATTTTATATTAAAAGAATTATTGGAATGCCTGGTGATACTGTATCATCCAAAAATGATATCACTTATATCAATGGTAAACCATTACGTGAAAAATATTTAGATGAATATAAAAATTCATTACCTAAAGGTCAGTTGTATACTAACAATTTTAGCCTTAAGAAACTTTTTAATGTCTCACGAGTACCTAAAAATTCATATTTTGTTATGGGAGATCATAGAAATATATCTAAAGATTCTAGAATTATCGGATTTATTAAGAAAAAGGATATCGTTGGTGAAGTTAAATTACGTTATTTCCCTATCAACAGAATACAAATATTCAAATAAGTGAGGTGGATATTAATGCTTAACCAAAATATAGCAGATCTTATTATCAATTATGAGTTGCAACATAATTTAACAGATAATACTTTAGCCTTTAAAAGTCACATATCAGTTGAAAAAATCCATCAATTGAAAACTACTGGCAATAATAACATATCAGACGATGATATGAATCGTATTTTACAATATATCGAAAAGAATTAAAAAATAAAAATCCTACCAGATGCACATGCATAGGTAGGATTTTTTGTATGCGGTTGTTATCTATGTTGCACGTACCCCACCTTTTTTAGGTTACAATACATCATTTTGGCTTCATTTGTTTAACTTTTGAACTACAATATAAGTAGTAGGAGATGCAAAATTATGGCTAAAACTGCAAACATTAACGTTCGTATTGAACCTGAAGTTAAACAACAAGCGGAAGATCTTTTTAGTAGC
The DNA here is from genome assembly GCF_000160875.1 of Lactobacillus iners DSM 13335. GTDB lineage: Bacteria > Bacillota > Bacilli > Lactobacillales > Lactobacillaceae > Lactobacillus > Lactobacillus iners. The sequence continues at coordinate 115,900 of NZ_GG700811.1, read as the reverse complement.
TTTGGTATCTCTGTAACAGATGCCATCAATATTTTCTTGCATACGTCTATTATGGAAGGTGGTTTCCCTTTCACGATCAGGCAACCAAGATTTAATGCTGAAACGATAGCTGCAATGCAAGAAGCATGTGACATCATGTCCGGTAAGATTCAAGCCAAATCCTATAAAACTACAAATGAGCTTCTTCAAGCACTCAATGCAGAGGATTAGGTTATATGCTTCAACTTAAAACGACATCCAAGTTTCGTAAGGACTATAAACGCATCAAAAAGCGAGGTCTTGATATCTATTTGCTTAAAGAAGTTCTTGACAAACTATGTGCGGGGAGCCACGCTGACCTATTTAACATGTAAATGACCATCTCACTTGAGCTGGCCATTTTTGTTATGTTAAAAATCTCCACGCTTAGCGTAAATAGTTGAATGACAGAGTTTACAAGCAAATAAGATTAATATTCCAAGGCTTCGTATTTATAATTTTTGCTGATTTTAGATAAGAATGAATACTATTTAGAGTTATTATCTTACGGCTAAAATTTTATTGAATTTCTTTTTCTTCTATTTCTTTTAATGTAGTTCCACCTTTAGTTTCAATTATTCCAGAATTCTGCCATTGCCTTCTCCTAAAAAAACAGAGAGGTTTTATCCTCTCTGTTAACTTTAATGCTCCACCTTTAATGGTAGTGGGACACCTCATTTATTTTCTGAAACTATAACAGATATTTTTAGAAATGTCAAATCGGTAAATTGATGTGACCCAAAAAGGTAGGATCTTTTGTATGCGGTTGTTATTATTTTAAGTAATCCAGAGGCATCTTTTCTAATGTCTTCTTGGCTTCTTTCCATGTAGGATAATATTTGCCAACAAGAGCGTGAAACTTATGCGTATGATTTGCTTCCAGCAAATGAACCATTTCATGCACCAAGACATATTCAAGACATTCAATTGGCTTTTTGGCAAGCTGCAGATTGATCCATATGCGTTTTTTATCAATGTTGCACGTACCCCACCTTGTTCTCATGTTCTTGATGCGATACTCATTGGCACTAAGATTCATGCGTTTTTCGACGATTGGAATCAAACTTTGCATGACTCTTTTTAACTCGCTACGATACCACTCATTGAATACTTTTTCTTTGTTCTCAGTACTTGCTCCTTTAGGAACTGAAAATAATATCTTATTCGGCATTTTTTCAATACTGTATTTTTTAGTGCCAACTGCCACATCAAGGCGATATGGCTTGCCCCATAAATAATGGCTCTCGCCTGAAATAAATTCTCGTTTGGTTTGTATTAACTGTGAACGCATTCTTGCTCGGACTGCATTGATTTCAGGTAGTTTTTTCAGTACAAATAAGCTGATATCATCATCAGGATAATGCAGCGGTGCACTTATCGTAACATTTCCTTTTGGCGGATTTATCCTAATATAGAGATTTTTTAGAGTTGATTTTTTAGTTATCTTCACCTCAATACCACCAATCACCGCCGTTCTACTGATCATATTCCTGTTGCCTTTCCATAATGTTAAAGATGTCTTCTACTTCTTTATAAATCTTATCTTCGTCATACCCATATTGCAAGAAATTGTTGTATATAGCAAGTTTTATTTTCTATTGCTTTTGCAACGTATAATTCCAAGTAATCATAAAGAGACTGTTTCGCTTGCTCGTATTTCATCAGGATAATTGCTTTTTCAGGGTGCAATATATCATTTTGACTTCATTTGTTTCACTTTTGAAGTACCATATAAGTAGTAGGAGGTGCAAAATTATGGCTAAAACTGCAAACATTAACATTCGTATTGAACCTGAAGTTAAACAACAAGCTGAATATCTTTTTGGTAGCTTTGGTATCTCTGTAACAGATGCCATCAATATTTTCTTGCATACATCTATTATGGAAGGTGGTTTCCCTTTCCAGATCAGGAAACCAAGATTTAATGCTGAAACATTAGCAATGCAAGAAGCACGTGACATCATGTCCGGTAAGATTCAAGCAAAATCCTATAAAACTACAGATGAGCTCATTAAAGCACTCAATGCAGAGGATTAGGTTATATGCTTCCACTTAAAACGACATCCAAGTTTCGTAAGGACTACAAACGCATCAAAAAGCGAGGTCTTGATATCTATTTGCTTAAAGAAGTTCTTAACAAACTCTGTGCGGGAAGCCACGCTTAGCGTGCATCGTTGAATGACAGAGTTTACAAACAAATAAGATTACTATTTCAAGGCTTCGTATTTATAATATTTGCTGATTTTAGATAAGAATTAATAATATTTAAGATTATCATCTTAAGACCAAAATTTTATTGAATTTTATTTTCTTCTAGTGCTTTTAATGTAGTTCCACCTTTAGTTTTCCAATCAGTTTTTCCATTTCTACTCATCCCAAGTACAAACATTGCGGCATATGATGGACTATTGAATAAATAGTTTTTTGTTATTTTTCCATCGATTATTTCATTGTTAGCCTTACACTTATCTCGCATTTCTTTTATACTCTTTGGTAAGCTTTTTGAGTCTATGAGCTCTATCATACTATCTTTTAATACAACAAATCCTTCACTTGTTCTTTGGCATTTGGCATTTATCTTTTTTTCTGATTTTTTTGTTTTAGTACTTAGATATAGTATTTCGTTATCATCTGTTTTATCTTCTTTTTTCCATTCTTTGTTTACTATAGGAACGAAAATCTTGTATCCTAAGACTCCAAGAACCATTTTAGAATACTCTATAAAATCTTCTAACTCCGATTCTTTTTCTTCTGTTACATTTCCAGGGTTTGGATCATTTTCATTTCTTACTTGATACCTATCTATTTCAATTGCCATATTGGTAAATTTATTCTCTAAATATGAAATTTCTGTAGGGCCAAATGAATTGTTTTGAGTAGTTAACATAACTGCATCTGAAAAATAAATTTCATCTTTGAGGTGTTCTGTTACTCTAAATAAAACTCCCTCACCATTTTTTCGTATCCCTGCTTGGCCAATATATACTTCATTATCTCCGTCATCATTCTTGCCAAATAAAAAATATACTCCACTTTGCTTTAAATCTTGCCTATCCTTACATTTTTCAAGATATGATCTTGGAACTTTATATGCTAAACCTGTCCAATTCGATAAGGTACATTTTATTCTGCCTGTAACTTCTCCATCCATTAAAAAAAGGTTGAAATTTTTACTATTTTTCATAGTTACACCCCAAAAATTAAATAGTTAATCACATTATACCAGCTGTAAATTATTTCTGAACATAATAAAAACCTCGAAATCCTTGTTCGAATTTCGGGGTCTTGTTTAATTATTTACATCAGCTTCATGATATTTGTTAAAGATGAAGTAGTTAATACCAATAATAATAATTATGCCTATGATGTAAAAAAATACTAACGTAGATTGATTACTCTCATTATATAATAACGATTTAAAGTACTCTATGATGCGGCTAAACACTAATAACATAATTATATAAATGATTACACTAATAAATTTGCGGATATTTTGCAAAACGATAGGTAAAAAGTCCATACATATTTTGGTTAGTAATAAACAAGTGATAAGCATGCAATATAACATAAATGAGCTTAATAACAAAATAGAGATAGTAGTAAGTACAATAGACATTGTATTTACTGATAATTTAAATGAGCCAATTAACACTTTTGAGAAGTTAAAACTAATAAAATGTACTATTAATATACCAATTATTGATTCTATTGCTATTAATAATAGTCCATTTAAAAAGTCAGATGCTGTATTAGCTAGATATAAATAACCATCTTTCATAGGCAACAACCTGTAAGTTTGTTTTTTAAGGAATTTACTTGCAGTCACTGAACAATTTACTAAAAATCCTAAGTTCATAAAGAAAGATGTTAAGATAAAAACAATAATTAAATAGTCAATCTTATGAGTTGCAGTTAATGCAATAACAACTGTACATATGATATTCAATAAAAGGCAATATAAAACGGTTTTAGCTTTCTGCTTAAATAGGTAAAAGAATAATTTGTTAAACATAATAATCAGCTCCTATATTAATAAAATTTTAGATAAAATTCTTCAATGGATTCACCATTTGATCTGATTTTTTCTGCAGTTTCATCAGCGACAATCGTTTTATCCTTAATTAGGACAATTCTGTCTATAATTTGATGTACTTCTTCTATATTATGATCAGAAAGGAAAACTGTTGCATCTTGTGGCAACCATTTGATAATAGATTGTAGTATTTTTTTTCGAGACATTAGATCAATGCCAGAAAAAGGTTCATCTAATAAGTATATTTTGACTGTTCGTGCAATGGATAACGCTACTATAAAGCCTTCTTTTTTACCTTTAGATAATTCTCCTAACCTTTTAGACATATCTATGTCCAAGAGCGAAATTATGTTGTCAAACTTTTCGAGTTCGAAATCTTTATAAAACTTAGCATAAAAATCTTTGATTTCTTTTAATTTGGTGTATAAATTAAAAGCATCTAATTTATCATTAAAAGATATATTTTCCTTGATTTTATCAATTGAAGTTTCTCCGGCTACTGCTATGCTGCCAGTGTACCCTTTTCCTAGACCTGCAATCAGTCGGAAAAGCGTTGTCTTACCTGCACCATTTTCTCCCAATAAACCAATTATTTCGGGTTTATTTACTGTAAGGTTGATATTTTTGATTAGAATCTTGTTGTTTTTTTTATAATTCAAATTACTGATTTTCAGTATCTCACTCATTTTTTGGACCTTCTTTCAAAACAAAAGTCTGTAATTTATCTATCGTATCTTGATTTGATAAACCTATTTTCTTAGTTTTTGACAAAAAATCAGAGAACATTTTTGAGATAATTTCGTCTTTTAAAACTAAAATCAAATTAACGTCATCAGTTACAAATGAACCTAAGCCACGTTTAGAATAAATAATTCCCTTATCTTGCATATTAGATAATACATGTTGTGCAGTATTGATATTAACTGTAAAATCTAGTGCAAGTTGTCTCACCGATGGCATCTTTTCACCTGGCTGTAGCTTTCCTAAAACTATATCATAATAAAGCTGTTGCTCTATTTGATAATAAATTGGTAGATTATCTTCAAATTTTATATTAAATATACCACGCTCCTATTATTACCTTGTACTATATTGATAGTATAGTACAATACTATCTATTGTCAATATCATTTTTTGTTTCACATATAAATATATTTGTTACGTCTATCAGAAAAAAATGTACAATCGTTGATATAAAAGTAAAAAGCACGCATCATATGTAATTTGATTACCTTAGTGCAAAACTATATTTATAATATTTTTAATTTTAAAAAAATAGAAGTATTGTTATATCAGTACTTCTATTCATTCAAAATTTAAATTTAATATTTTTTGTTTGCCTAAAATCGGTAAAAAAGTTTCACTAAATTAATTTTTGGTATTTTTTTAAATGTAATTCATTTATTTTTCTTAAGACATCCACAGCCAACCACATTGATTCCAGAACAGTATATTCATATCTACCATGCATATTTTCTTCTCCTGCGAATAAGTTAGGACAAGGTAATCCCATATACGTTAATTGTGAACCATCTGTACCACCTCTAACAGGATCTTCATTGATAGTTAATCCTAATGCTTTATAGGCATTTCTTGCTAAATCTACGACTTCCATATTCTTCTTTAATTCATCAGCCATATTATAATATTGGTCTGCCATCTTAAGGACTACACGTTTTTGGTCAAATTGGTCATTAATTTTGTTGACAATATTTTGTACCAATTCCTTACGTTTTTCCAAATTATCACGCTTAAAATCACGAATGATATACTCTAAATGTGCATGATCAACTGTTCCTTCAAACTTTAATAAGTGATAAAATCCTTCTTCACCTGCTGTTTTTTCCGGCACTTCATTTTGTGGCAACTGATTTTGAAAATCAATTGCTAGTTTAATAGCATTGATCATCTTATCTTTTGCTTGAGCAGGATGAACATCAATTCCTTGGATATCAAGTGAAAATTGAGCAGCTGAGAAAGTACCCCAATCTAATTTGCCAGGTCCCTCACCATCTACCGTATAAGCAAATTTAGCACCAAAATCTTCTACATCAAAATGACTAGCTCCTGTTCCAATCTCTTCATCAGGAGTGAATGCAAGTTTTATTTCACCATGTTTTTCTTCAGGATGATTTACTAAATACTCTGCAAAAGTTAATAATTCTGAGACGCCACATTTATCATCGCCGCCTAAAAGTGTATCACCTGACGTTGAAATAATTGTCTGCCCTTTATATTTTTTTAAATGAGGAAAAATTGCAGGATCTAAATAAAAATCAGTATCACCTAATTTAATTTTAGATACACCATCATATTTATGAGTTATTTGCGGATTAATATTATTTGATTCAAAATCGGCAGTGTCACAGTGTGCCAGTAATCCAAAGGTAGGTACATCATAATCTACATTGCTATCAATTGTTGCGATTACACAACCACTCTTTTGATTGTAATAACATTGTAGCCCCAATTCTTTCAAATCATTTAAAATAATCTTTTGAAACTTTTCTTCAATTTCAGTAGATGGAAAACGTTGACTATTTTCGTCTGAACGTGAATTAATTTTCACATATTTTAAGAATCTTGGTAATAACGTTGGATATTCCATAATATAAACCCCCACTTTTTTAAAATAAGTCCTGAAAAGGATTAGTATTAGTTTTTGAAACCATAATAGAAATAGAACTATCTGCATTTGCTAACCAAGTTTTTAATTGCTCAGCTATTTTATATTTAAATAGTTCTTCAGTATAATGACCTGGATCTACTACGGTTAATCCTGATGAAATAATATCATGACCAACATGATAATAAATATCGCTTGTAATAAAGGCATCTACACCTTCAATTAAGGCTTGTCTCCAATATTTACCACCATCTCCACAAATGAAAGCCACACTATTAATTAGCTTTTCATTATTAGCTGTAATTAATCTCACCATTTTGATATTCATTTTTTGCTTTACATAATAGGCAAATTTGTAGGCAGTCATCGGCTCAGGCAATTTACCTTTTCTCCCGATAGCAATCGAATCGTCATCCAAGCAAAAAGGCTGAATGTCGTGTAATTCTAATTGATCTGCTTGCCACTCACTAGAGCCATGCAGAGCCTTATCTGAATTTGTATGAATCGAATATACAGTTATGCCATTTGCAATTAGCTTAGCGTACATCGCATTTTGAGGATTAGCAAAATCCAAATTTTTTGCAGGGAAAAACATTAATGGATGATGACTGATTATTAAATCCACTTTGTTTTTGACAGCTTCATCTACTACTTCAGGTCTAACATCAAGAGTAGTCATTATTTTACTAACAGTATTATTAATTGAGCCTAATTGTAGTCCTACAGGATCATTTTTACTAGCAATATCTTCAGGAAAAGCTTTATTTAATATAGTAATAATATCTTTAACTTTCATCATCTTTAATCATTTCCTCAATCATCATAATTAACTTTGTAACTTGCTTAACTTTTAAATCATCAATAACTTTAGCTTTTTTCAAATTATGTAATAATTTTTGTTGGAATAATAATTGATTTGACCATTTTTTATAAAAAATCTTGTTTTTATTTTGCATCAAAACTGGACCAAAATTAATCTCAATTTCTGTCAATGGAACTGCTGTAGTACTCTTTACAGCTTTTATAATTTCATAAATATGGCCAGCCGTTTCAATTATTTTTTCTGCTAAAATCCGATAATTATTATTCATCAACCATAAACGGACATTTGCTTCCCCTACATTGGGTTCTAAAATCAATGTCGGATATTGCGTTGGCGAAGCATTTAGTAGGTTAACCATTAAGGTGCCACCCATCCCTGCCATTACAATTGTATCAATCTTGTCTTCAGGATGTATCGTTAATAAACCAGAACCTAATCTAGTCTCGATTTGATTAACTAAACCTGCAGCTAAGATATCTTTTTTGGCATTATTTAGCGGACCTTGTGCAATATCGCTTGCTATAGCAAAAGATATTTTGGCATCTTTTACTAATTCTATTGGTAAATATGCATGATCGGTACCAATATCGGCTATTCTTGCCTGATCATCAACTAATGAAGCTATCTGTTTTAATCGTTCTTCCATTACTAACTCCTGAATGTAAAATACCAAAAAAGAGCTTACATAAAAGTAAGTTCTTTTTGTTTAATCTAAAAAGTCTTTTAACTGATTAGATCTACTTGGATGACGCAATTTTCGTAATGCTTTAGCCTCAATTTGACGAATACGTTCCCGAGTAACACCAAATACACGTCCCACTTCTTCTAACGTCCGTGTACGACCATCATTTAATCCAAAGCGCAATCTTAAAACATTTTCTTCCCGATCAGTCAAAGTGTCCAGAACTTCCTCTAGTTGTTCCTTTAATAATTCATAAGAAGCATGTTGTTCTGGTGAAGTTGCATCTTTATCTTCAATGAAATCACCTAAGTGAGAATCATCTTCTTCACCAATTGGAGTTTCCAAAGATACTGGTTCTTGGGCTATCTTTAGTATTTCCCTAACCTTATCTGTAGACATATCCATTTCCGCACCAATTTCTTCTGGTGTAGGTTCTCTACCTAAGTCTTGTAATAACTGTCTTTGAATTCTGATCAATTTATTAATAGTTTCAACCATATGGACTGGAATTCTAATGGTTCTAGCTTGATCAGCAATTGCACGAGTTATTGCCTGTCTTATCCACCATGTAGCATATGTTGAAAATTTAAACCCTAAACGATAATCGAATTTATCTACTGCCTTCATTAAACCCATATTACCTTCTTGGATTAAATCTAGAAATGACATGCCACGTCCTACATAACGTTTTGCAATAGAAACAACTAATCTAAGATTTGCTTCAGCTAATTCCTGCTTAGCCTCATCATCATTGTTCTCGATTCTTTTAGCTAAATCGATTTCTTGATCAGCATTAAGTAATGGAACACGACCAATTTCTTTTAGATACATCCTCACGGGATCATTCATGCGGACGCTAGAAGGTGCAGTCATGTCGTTTAATTCGGCTTTTTCAACATCTTTTTGCTTTTTCAAAGATAAATTAGAAGGGTTACCATCATTATCAACAATAGAGATACCATTATCTTCAAATTCTTGAACTAATTGATCAATGGCTTTTCCTTCCAGTTGATATGGCTTAACCATTCTTGCTACGAAATCATCCTCTTTTATTTCTTTGCTAGTTTTAACTTCTTTTATAATATTCTTAACTACCTGGCTAAGGGTAGTGGTGGAAGCCTTTGAAGCTTGTAAATTCTGATTTCCATTATTGGTAGTATTGTTTTCTGCCATGATAAGCCTCCTCAAATAATCTTTCTTTTCAATTCTATAATCTTTTGTGTCAATTGAATTATTAATTGACTATCATTCTTCTGCTGTGCGACCTTGATTTGATCATATAGTCGTTGCATTTCCAAGATAGTTTTTTGTTTAATTAATGACGCAATTTGGTCATCAATTTCTCCTTCTGAAAAAGTATAAGGCATATCAGTTAATTCCATATTAACAATTATACTCTGTAAGTCTTTAGGAATAAAATCTGCAAAACCGGAAATATTAGGATTCGGATTTTTTTCTAAATAACTTAACCATAAATCAGCTAATTGCTGATAACTTTCATTAGGAAAAATAAATTTTTTTGTCAACAAATAAAGCCTAGCATTATCATTATGTATAAATAAAAACAATAATCGCTTTTGCTCAGTAAAACTAACTGAAGAACTATGAACATTATCTAATTGTTTAGGTGTAACTTCATCAGTTGGATAAAGGGCTTGTATTTGTTTTTGATGATTGATTGCAGTTCGGATTTTTCTTTGTTCACGTAATAGGCGAGCTTTCAATGACTCTACAGATACTTGTAACTTTTGTGCCAATTTTTGGATATAAATATCAATTTCTATAGGGTCATCATTTTTAGCGATTAAAGCGATGCTTTCATTAATAAAATCAAGTTTATCCCTATCATTAAACAAATTATACTTTTTGGACATCCTTTGTAACAAAAATTCCGTTGAAGTAATTGCTGCTTTAACTTCATTAACATATTTTTCAGGACCATATTTTTTTACATATTCATCTGGATCTAAATGTTCTGGTAAAGATACGATGCCAAGATTTATATTAGGGTAGTTAAATAATTTAATCGCACGTTCCATAGCATGTTGACCTGGATCATCACCATCATAATTAATTATTATATTCGGTGTTACTCGTCGCAACATATAAACTTGTTGTGAAGTTAAACTAGTTCCCATTGAGGCGACACCAGTTTTGATTCCACACTTATATGCTGCTATTACGTCCATATATCCTTCATATAAAATCAAATGATTTTCAGCATTTACCGCATGCTTGGCTTCTGAAAAGTGATAAAGCAATTTAGACTTGGTAAATAATGGAGTTTCTGGACTATTCACATACTTGGCGATTTGACTATCATTTGAAATTCTTCTACCTGAAAAAGCAATCGGATCACCTAATTCATCACACAATGGAAACATCAATCTGTCACGAAAGCGATCCAATAATTTCCCTTTTTCATTCTTTATAAATAATCCGCTTTGTTCCAATAGATCCTGAGAATAATTTTTTTGTTTCAAAAAAATATACAAAATGTTATCTGCTTTTGGTGCATACCCTATCTTAAAATGAGAGATTATCTCACTAGTTAATTCCCTCTCTTGAACATATTTTAATGCAACTTCACCTAATTTAGTTGTTAACAAAATATGTTGGTAAAATTCTGTTGCATCAGAATAAATTTGTTTAATAGGATTTTTTTTATAGATCGCATCATTATTATATTCACCAGGAATTGTAATATGTGCAATCTTGGCAACAGATATTACACTTTCGGGAAAAGATATATTCTCTTTATCCATCAAAAATTTAAATACGTTACCGCCCTTGCCACATCCAAAGCACTTAAAGAATTGCTTAGATTCACTGACGGTGAATGAAGGTGTTTTTTCTTGATGAAAAGGGCACAATCCAACGTAATCCTTACCTTTTTTGGTTAAAGAAACATATTGACTAATTATATCAACGATATTGACAGCACTACGTACTTCATCAATTAAATTACTAGGTATATGCCCTGCCATAATTAACCTTCTTTATAACTATTTAATAACTAATTTAGATAAATCACCAAATTCCAAAGCTAGCTTATCAATAAGTTTTAATTGCGATAAACGATTTATTTTGACAGCTTCATTCTTGTCTAAGATCATATTGCTGTCAAAATACTCATCAATCACAGGTTGTAGCTGCACAAATTCACTATATAAAGTTTTGACATCTAATGATTTATCTAACAACAAATTAATTTTATCGTACAATGCTTTTTCGCTATTGTTTTCAAATAAATCGGGATTAATTTGCTCGGCTTCTGAAAAATCAGCTTTCTTCAAGATATTTGCAATTCTTGTTAAACTTTCTACTACTTTCTTAAATTTGCTATCATCGTGGTTTTCCTGCAAAATATCGGCAATCGACAAAATATTTGCAACATTTTGTTGATTAGATGCTAAAACTGTATCGATAACATCATATGAATATTTTTTAACTTGTAATAATTGTTTAACACGATTAATGATAAAGTCTGAGATTTCAGCTTGCGTTGCTTCATCATTAGGCAATTTTGCAACTGTCTTTCCTTTTAATAAAGCAATGATATCCTTCAAAGCATCTTCAATAGAAATATTCCATGATTGATTAATTAAAATTCGAACAATACCATACGCACTTCTTCTTAAGGCATACGGATCATTTGAAGAATTTGGTATCATGCCAGCACCGAAAAAGGCAATGATAGTATCTAACTTATCAGCTATAGAAAGTAATGAACCAATCTTGGTAGTTGGTAAATCACCATCAGCACTTGAAGGTAAATAGCTTTCTTTAATAGCTTGTGATACAGCTTTTCTTTCTCCTGCTAACTCTGCATAATGAGTTCCCATAATACCTTGCAACTCAGCAAATTCACCAACCATATTAGTAACTAAGTCAAATTTATAGATATCTGCTGCACGATCAAAATCAGCTAGCTCACTGGAGGATAGATTTATTTTTTTACCTATATATTCACCAATCAGCTTAACACGAAGCATTTTTTCAGCCATTGAACCTATTTTATCATGGAATGAAACGCTTGATAATTTTTCTACAAAGTGTGACAACGGATATTTCTTATCTTCGTCATAGAAAAATTGAGCATCATCTAATCTAGCTACTAAAACTTTTTCATTACCAGCAATAACATTATCTAAATAATCACTATTTCCATTTCTGATGGCAATAAAATGATTAATTAAAGTGCCCTCATGATCATAAACTTCAAAATATCTTTGATTATCCTTCATAGATGTAATTAATACTTCTTTGGGAATATTTAAATATTTTTCATTAAATGAACCCGAAAAAATAGTTGGATATTCAACTAAATTGGTAACTTCTTCTAATAAGCCACTGTCAATTTTAACTTGCCAATTATTCTTTTCGCATAACGAATTGATTTGCGATAAAATCATATTTTTACGTTGATTAGCATCCGCAATCACAAATTGACTTTTCAGAGCTGATTCATAATCATCACTAGTTGCTAAAACGAGACTTTCACCCAAAAAGCGATGTCCATATGTTTTACGACCTGCTACTATATCAAGAATTTTTACTGGAATTATTTCACTACCAAATAATGATACTATCCAGTGAATTGGACGAATAAATTCTAAATCATAGTTTCCCCAACGCATTTTTGTAGGAAAAGCTAATTCTTTTACTATTTGATCCATACCTAGTAAAATTTCGGTAGCTTTTTTGCCCTCTTTTTTAACATGAATATATGCATACTCGACATCTTTTATTTTTTGAAAATAGATATCATCTACAGACATATTTTGGCCTCTAACAAAGCCTTCAGCTGCCTTGGACCAATTACCATCTTTATCTAATGCAATTTTTTTAGAAGGGCCTTTTTTGATTTCATCAATATCAGCTTGTTTTTCTGCTAATTCTTGAACTAAAATTGTTAATCTTCTAGGAGTAGAAAATGTTTTGATATTTTTAAAGGATAAGCCATTGTCCTTTAAAAAATTTCCTGTACGATCTGCTAATTGCTTAACACTTTTAGCAACAACATGTGCAGGCATTTCTTCGGTACCAATTTCGAATAAGTAATCTTTAGTCATATTAATCTTCCTTCTTACTTTCTTCTTGATGTTTTAAAAGAGGAAAACCACGCTTTTCTCTTTCTTCCACAAAACCTTTAGCTGCCATATGTGCTAAAGTTCGAATTCTTGCTAAGTACCCTGCACGCTCTGTTACTGAAACAGCTCCCCTAGCATCCAATAAGTTGAATGTATGACTACATTTGAGAATATAATCATAAGCTGGATGTATCAAATGTTGGTTTAATAACTCCTTAGCTGTAGCTTCAAATGTGTCAAAGAATTTTAATAACTCAGCCTGATTGCTGGCTTCAAAAGCATATTTAGAATGTTCATATTCAGGTTGTTTAAAAATATCACGATATATAACACCATCAGCCCATTCCAAATCAAAAACAGAATTTACATCTTGAATATATGATGCTAATCTTTCAACACCATATGTTATTTCACTCATGGTAGGTTTTACGTCTAATTCACCTACAACTTGGAAATATGTAAATTGCGATACTTCCATGCCATCTAACCAAACTTCCCAACCAACACCAGCACATCCCATAGAAGGATTAGCCCAGTTATCTTCAACAAATCTAATATCATGCTCTAAAGGTTCAATACCTAAAATACGCAAACTATCCAAATAATATTGCTGAATTTCTTTAGGAGATGGCTTAATAACAACCTGAAATTGATGGTGTTGATATAAACGATTAGGATTATTACCATATCTTCCATCAGCAGGCCTTCTTGAAGGTTCTACATAACAAGCTGCCCATGGCTCAGGGCCAACGGCTCTTAAAAATGTATAAGGGCTCATAGTTCCAGCACCTTTTTGCTCATCATAAGAAGGCATTATCATACAGCCCTTAGAAGCCCAGAACTGTTCCAGCTTAAAAATCATATTTTGAACATTCAATTTTTCTTCCATAACATTATCTCCTCAAACATAGGCTATAAAAAAAGCCTATGCAAAAAAAATTGCATAGGGACGATAGATCTCGCGGTTCCACCCTAATTCAGGACAAAAAAATTCCTGCACTTAATTAATGGCTTTGAAGGGCCTTTTCCTAAATGTGCTCACACCAAACCACATTCGCTTAATTAGTACTTTTCTATTCCTTCACTTGCCAATACATGCTATATTTTAACACTAATATCATTAAAAAAATAGATATAATCCACTCAAAGAACTTCTTTTAAATACTTTTTGGTCTTTAAGTGTAAATCTAAATATTGTCCATAAAGAATATCTATAAATTTTCTACTCTGCTGCTTCAAGTTATCACTAATATTTATTTGACCAAGCTGCTGAATATCAATCAAGGCTAATGTCCTAATAAGACCCATGGTTTTAGCATCTAAACACATCCTCGTGTTTGCACTCCCAAAATGATTCTTACAAACAATGCCACCCAACTGTAAAGAAAAATCGAATATACCTTGGCTAGCATCACAAAAAACACAATGCCTAAACTCTGGCATTGTACCAAAGGCAGATAGCAATTTCAATTCTACCATTTGACATATAATTTCATTATCTATACCTTCATTTATCTTCATTAGTGCATTAAAAACTAAATAATAATTTTTTCCTAATGGTTGATAATCCGCATAGGCATGATCCACTAAATCCAACAAATAATTTGCATAAGCATTTCCTTTAAAATCGAAATAGATATGTTCTAATTGATGGACAACTTTGTAATTTCTCAAAACACTTAAGCCGCAATAATTTGTATTAATTAAATAATTTCCGTAAGAAAAATTAATTGTGGCAGGTAAAAGACGTGACTTTGGTTTTAATCCGCCTTTTATCAATAAAGTAAAGATGCCATTCTCCGCTGTCATAATTTTGGATAAAACATCAAAGTCTTTATATTTTTTTTGTTTAAAAACTAAACCTGAAACTTCAATCAGTTCTTTACTCACAAATTATAGATCCTTTACATTATAACCAATTTTCTTTAAAAATACTGGATCAGATCGCCAATTTTTATGCACTTTAATCCAAAGATGTAAATTAACTTTATCACCTAATAATTTTTCAATCTCTACTCTACTATGCATACCAATATTTTTGAGCATTTGTCCATTTTTACCAATAATAATGCCCTTTTGCCCTTCTTTTTCAACAAAAATGGTAGCAAATATTTGTAGCTTTCCCTTATCAAAATCAGACATCTTATCTACTAATACTGCCGCAGAATGAGGTACCTCTGCATGGGTTAGTTGTAAAATCTGCTCCCTAATTAGTTCAGCTACTATAAAATATTCTGGCTTATCTGTTAATTGCTCACTATCATAATAATGAGGACCCTGTGGTAAATATTTAACTAATGTTTTAATTAAATCATCGATATTATTACCTTGACGAGCTGATATTGGAATTATTTCCGCAAACTTAACTAATTTATTATAAGAATCGATTATAGGTAATAATTTATCAGGGTGAACAGTATCTATTTTATTAATTATTAAGAATACGGGGCAAGCTACATTCTTTAATAGATCAATAATAAACATATCTCCCTTACCTGCTGGTTCAGGATCAACCATAAATAATACAGCTTCGACATCATTCAATGCAGAATAAGATGATTTATCCATAAAATCATCCAAATTATTCTTCGGCTTATGGATACCAGGAGTATCTATAAAAATTATTTGCTCATTATCATTAGTATAAATTCCTGAGATCTTATTACGAGTTGTTTGTGGTTGATTAGACATAATGGCAACTTTCTCACCAACCAAATAATTCAACAATGTAGATTTTCCTACATTTGGACGTCCAACTAAAGCTACGAAACCTGACTTATATTCTTTATTTTGCATATCATTTTCCCTTAATTAGTGTATTTGTTTACCATGTGTTTCCTGATCAGGATGTAATGGCAGACCATATTCTTCAAGCACTTTACTTTGAATCCCAAACATCACTTCAGCTTCATCATCTTTAATATGATCATAACCATTTAAATGTAAATAGCCATGAACTAAAGTATAACCAAATTCTCTATAAAATCCCGTCTCATATTCTGTAGCATGCTTCTCAACAACTTCTGGGCAAATAAATAAATCACCAATATCCTCAACGAAGTCTGGTGTTTCTATAAATTGTGCAAACAAGTCATTATCTGTTCCATCTTCAATGGCAAATGAAATTACATCAGTTGGTCTATCTTTACCACGATAATTTTTATTTATCTCATGAATTTTGTTAATATCAACAAAATTTATACTCATTTCTTGCCGATTAGTTTTTTTGATATTCTTTTTGGCACTTAAAATCAATTCCTCGATCCAAGTTTTCCAATTTTTTCGAGTATCACTTAAGAAATCAACTTCATCATTAAAAGATATATCTATCTCGGTCATCGATTTTCCTCTTCTTCATATGCTTTTACAATTTTAGCAACAACAGGGTGTCTTACCACATCATTAAAACTAAATTTAATAAATTTAACTTGATCAACATTAGCTAAAATCTTTTCAGATTCTAAAAGTCCACTCCTAGCACGACCAGGTAGATCAATTTGCGTCTGATCACCGTTAACAACCATCTTAGAATTAAATCCTAATCTAGTTAAAAACATCTTCATTTGTGCATGTGTTGTATTCTGTGCTTCATCCAAAATTACAAAAGCATCATCTAATGTTCTACCTCGCATATATGCTAATGGAGCAACTTCAATTAATCCACGATCCATTAAGCGACTAGTTGTTTCAACGCCTAGAATCGTAAAAAGCGAATCATAAATAGGGCGTAAATATGGATCTACCTTTTCTTTTAAATCTCCTGGCAAAAATCCTAATGATTCACCTGCCTCTACAGCAGGACGAGTAACAATGATACGAGATACTTCACCTTTTTTAAAAGCAGATATAGCCATGACAACCGCTAAAAACGTCTTGCCTGTTCCTGCAGGTCCCATTCCAAAAACTACATCGTATTGTCTAATAGCATCAATATAGCGTTTTTGCCCCATATTTTTGACTCTGATTGGTCGTTTTTTAGAATCTCTTATTAATACCTGATTATATAGCTCTCCAAAATATTCTAAAGTACCTTTTTCAGCCATTTTACTAGCACTAATTACATCAGTAGCTGAAATCATAATACCATCTGTAATAACTTTATCTAGAGCATTTAATACTGCTACTGCACTAGCAACTGTAGATTCATCACCTGATAATTGAATTGTATTGCCATTTTCAACGATACTAATATCATAAGTTTCTTCAAGCAATTTAAGATTTGCATCATTAATTCCTACCAAATTAACAATATTTTTTGGATCGCTAGGAGTAAAGGTAACTACATTGTTAGATATCACCACAAAATTTCCTCATATTCTAACTTAATTTCTTCTTTAAAATTTCAGAAGCTAATTTACCATCGGCTTTACCCTTTATTTTAGGCATCAATACTTTCATTACTTTACCAAAGTCTTGTTTACCAGACGCACCAACTTCTGAAATAGTTTCTATAATTACCTGTTCTAATTCAGTTTCACTTAATTGTTTTGGCATATATTTTGCAATAATAGCTAATTCGTGTTCAGTTTGTTCAACTAAATCTTCTCTACCTCCTTTTTTGAATTCTTCTAAAGATTCTTTGCGCATTTTAATAGCACTAGCCAAAACCGTTAATTCATCTTCTGGAGTTAATTCATGTCCTTGCTTAATCTTGTAATACATAACAGCTGCTTTTAAAGATCTAATAGTAGTAAGTGTCTCCTTATCTTGTGCTTTCATAGCAGCTTTCATATCTTTCATTAAACTTTCAATTAAAGTCATCTTTATATCTCCTAACTTTATATATTCTAATCACATTGTAAACTTTTTAGATAAAAAAAGCTCTGAATAGAAAAAATTCCTACCAGAGCAATCATATTAATAATGTCTACGCTTACGAGCAGCTTCGGACTTCAATTTTCTACGAACACTAGGTTTCTCGTAAAATTCACGTTTACGGTATTCTTGTAAAGTACCACTTCTAGAAACGGAACGTTTGAAACGACGAAGAGCATCATCAATAGACTCGTTTTCATGAACGATAGTCTTTGCCATAGTGAGATCCCTCCTTCCATTTCTTAGCACACACTGTGCCTAACAATATAGTATATATTATATCTAAGACACTTATGGTGGTCAATAGAAATAATTATTTTTTATCATTTTTTGGCCTTTTTATGTAAGCCTTAACATTATTGTAAATAAAGATTTTTTCTTATGGTTTTTCTATGCTAAAATTAACTTGAGGTGAAAATTATGTGCAATAAAGATAAAGTCGAAGTCAATTTAATTATCATTTCTGATGCAGTTGGAGATACAGCGTTTAATATGGTACAAGCTGGTGCTGTTCAATATCCTAATGCAACTTTTAATTATCGTCGCTATCCTTTTATAACTGATACTAAAAAATTAGAAAATGTTCTCAATGAAATAGTGCAATATAAAAATGTTCTGATTGCGTTCACTCTTCTGAATGAAGAAATGCAATTAATGATAATTAAATTTGCTCGTGAACATAATATGAAACATGTTGACTTATTATCAGGCATTATTGATAAGATACATGAAATAACTAAGGAAGACCCTAAACATGTTATTGGTGCTGTACACCATATGGGACAACGTTATTTCGATCGTATTTCTGCAATGGAATTTGCTGTAATGTATGATGATGGTAAAGATCCTAAAGGTTTCTTGGAAGCTGATGTTGTTTTGCTTGGTGTTTCAAGAACTTCTAAAACACCACTTTCCCTATTCTTGGCAAATAGAAATATCAAAGTTGCTAACTTGCCACTTGTACCACAAACACATATTCCAGATGAAATTTATAAAGTTGATCCTAAAAAAATTATTGGTTTAACTAACGATCCAGAAGTTTTAAATGAAATCAGACGTCAAAGAATGATTTCATATGGTTTAAATCCAGATACTACTTATTCTAATATGGATTCTATTAATGCAGAACTTAATTCAGCTAAACAATTATATGATAAGTTGGGATGTTATGTTATTAATGTTGCACATAGATCTATAGAAGAAACAGCTGCATTAATCATGTCGCATTTGGGAATTGACAATTTTTCAAAATAGTTAATATCTATATAACAAAAACGGTATATTCAATGAATACACCGTTTTTATTTACACTGGTTTTTGCTCAATAAATCTACCATAAATCTTAGATACTTCACTCATGCTCATAAATGCATATGGATCGTTTTTGGAAACAATATTATAAATATCATACATATCATACCTATCAATGATTGTTATTAACACTGTCTTTTCATTATGACTATATGCACCTTCTGCATCATGTAGAATTGTAATTCCCCTATGCATTTTTTCCTGAATCTGTTCAACAATCTCTGTTGGATGCTCAGTTACAATAATTACCTGCATTTTTTGATGTTGTGTATAGACTGCATCAATGACACGACCATTGATAAAAATATTTAAAGCAGTGTATAAAGCACGTGTCCAACCAAAAACAAATCCAGCACATATTACAATAATTAAATTGAAAAAGATATTTATTTGGCCAAAACTTTTTCCAGTCTTTCTTCTCAAAATTATGCCTAAAACATCAATACCACCTGTAGATATGCCAGATTTTAATGCAATACCTGTACCAACACCATTAACTACACCACCAAAAATAGCACAAATGATAGGATCATAACTAAGCTTTATTGGTGCAATTAATTTCATCATAATTGATGCCAAAATAACTGCAATGATAGTAAATAAAGTAAATTTTTTCCCTATTTTCAACCAACCTAAAATAAATAGTGGAATATTTAATACAAAATACATAGACGATGTAGTTAGTGTAAATGGCAGATACCGACTAGACAGAGATTCCAATACTTGCGAAAATCCAGTAACTCCTGATGCGTATATTTTACCGGGATGCCAAAAGAAATTTAAGGCTACTGCTACAGCCAATGCATAAAAAAATGCTGCAGATAGTTTGGAAATAAAATTGTGTCTTCTCGATAAGCGCTCGAAATGATCCATATCAAAATAACCCCTTTTTTGTTTTTAATACTAGTTTAAAGATATTACGCTATAATAACAAGTTTTAACTAAAAAAGAATTTGATGACATAAAAAATAAGTACTCAACATGAGTACTTATTTTTCTAATCCTTAGGATTATCCTTGATTAATTTTTCAAATTGTTCAATATATTTTTTAACAAAATTGAATGTAGCTTCATTGTTAAATTTGCCTGATTCATCTAAAAGCTCAGGAGAATGTCCTAAAAATACTTCTGGCTGTTGTACTGTAGGCATCGTAAAATATGAAAGAGCTAAACGTAAATTTTTATTTGCACTATAACCTCCCATAGCACCTACAGAATGACTAATTACAGCTACAGGTGTATTGGTCCACGCAACATCGCCTTTAGGTTTTGATGCAACATCTACTGCATTCTTTAAGCAGGCTGGTATAGTTCTATTATTTTCAGAAGTAACAAATAATACTCCAGCAGCATCTTTAATCTTTTTTCTAAATTGTACATATGACTCAGGTAATGGCTTATTTATATTATTTATATCATCATAATCTGCATCATACAAAGGTAAGTCACGAATTTCAACAATTTCTGCATAAAATTCATCGCTAAACATATCAATAGCATTTTTAGCAATTTTTCGAGCATAAGATTGTTCACGCAAACTACCAACTAACACAACAACATCTTTTTTCATTAAATATTAACCATCCTTCTCTTCTAATACTTTTACTTTGAATGATTTAATTAAAAAATGCAAATGATTTGCTTGATAATTTACCAAGTACGATTTTTGTCGGCTAAATCATTAGCTTCTTTCTTCAATCTTGCTTCAATTTCAGCATTAGCTTCAACATGCTCTGACATAACATTTATTCCTAAATCAGCTAATTGCTTATCAGCAACTGGTGCAGGCGAATGCATCATTGGTTCAGAGGCAGAAGCATTCTTTGGAAAGGCAATAACATCACGAATATTATCTTTTTCTGCTAATAACATGGCAAACCGATCCAAACCTATAGCAAGACCAGCATGTGGTGGAAATCCCATATCTAATGCTTCTAGTAAAAATCCAAATTGTTCATATGCACGTTCTTTAGTAAATCCTAGAGCCTTAAACATCTTTTCTTGAATTTCTCGTTTATGTATACGAATCGAACCTCCACCTAATTCGTAACCATTTAATACAATATCATATGAACGAGCATGTGCCTTATGTGGTTCGGTCTCTAACAATTCAATTCCTTTATCATCAGGCATAGTAAATGGATGGTGTGCAGCAATCCATCTTTGATCACCCTCATCATATTCAAAAAGTGGCCAATCTACAACCCAAGCAAATTTAAACTCATGTTGAGGTATGATGCCTGTTTCTTTTGCAAATGTTCTACGTAAATAATCTAGAGAATCTGTAACTACTTTCCAAATGTCTGCTATGATAGTGATCAATTCTCCACCAGTCAGTTCAAATTCAGATATCAAATCACGTTTTTGATTTTCAGTTAAAAATCTTACGATAGGTCCAGTGAATTCTCCATTTTCATATTTAACCCATGCTATACCTTTAGCGTGGTATCGTTTAATATATTCTTGCTTTTCTTCTATTTTCTTGCGTGAATATGCCTCAGCTCCACCTTTTACAGCAATTCCTTTTATGACACCGCCATTTGATAATGTATCAGCAAATACTTTAAATTCACTATCTTTAAATATGTCACTTAAATCATGTAAATGCATATCGTAACGAATATCTGGCTTATCAGAACCATATTTATTCATGGCTTCATCCCAAGTAATACGTTTAATTGGAGTGACTATATCAATCCCCATTACATCTTTCATTACTTTTTTAAGTAATCCCTCAGTATATGTTTGAACACCTTTTTCATCCAAAAATGATGTTTCTAAGTCTACTTGCGTAAATTCTGGTTGTCGATCACCACGTAAATCTTCATCACGATAGCAACGAGCAATTTGATAATATTTATCAAAGCCTGCACCCATTAATAACTGCTTAAATAATTGTGGTGACTGTGGTAAAGCATAGAAACTGCCAGGATAAACACGAGAGGGCACTAAATAGTCCCTAGCACCTTCAGGTGTTGATTTACCTAATGTAGGAGTTTCAATATAAACAAATCCCTCTTGATCAAAGTAATCATGAATTGCGTGCAAAATTTTTGAACGTAATATAATTGAATGTTGTAAAGATGGACGACGCAAATCTAAATAACGATACTTCAAACGAGTTTGTTCAGCAGCTGTTACATCATCTTTAATTTCAAATGGTGGATTCTTAGATTCATTCAAAACAACTATGTTAGTAGCATTAATTTCTACTTCACCAGTTTTGATTTCCTTATTAACATTCGATCTTTTAACTACTTTACCTTGTACTTCGACTACATATTCATTGCCCAACTTTTGAGCAACATCCATTAAAGCATCACCAGAATCTTGATTAACAACAACCTGAACAATACCTTCTCGATCACGCAAATCAATAAAAATTAATTTACCTAATTTTCTAACACGTTGTACCCATCCATAGATAGTCACATTTTGATTTTCATACTTGCTGGTAATATTACCACAATAATCCGTTCTCATTTCCATAATTATCTCTCCAATTTTTGCAAAAGATCATTCACATTTGCAATCTCATCCATGTTAAATGCATAACTCTTACCATCACTAAGACGTTTAATATTTAATGTATTCTCCTCAATTTCTTGAACGCCTAAGGTAATAACATACTTAGCTTTAGCTTTGTCTGCTTTTTTAAATTGAGCTTTTAACTTCTTTTGTTCAACATCATATTGAACCTTGAGACCTTGCTTTCTCAATTCTCTAGCTATTTCAACAGTTTTAGTAATTGTTTCTTCACCAATATTGGTAATATAAAAATCAATATTGCTATCAGTTAATAGCTCAGGATTTTGAGCCTTTAATACAAGCATTAACCTTTCTTCACCAATACCAAAACCAACTGCTGGTGTTTTAGGTCCATCAAATTCCTCAACTAAATGGTTATATCTACCACCACCCAAAATGGTAGTCTTAGACTGCCATAATGAAGTGTCTTCAACCATAAACTCAAAAATGACACCTGTATAATAATCTAATCCACGCACCAAATCATCATCCAACACATAATCAATTTTTAGTTCAGATAATGTCCTAATGATAAATTCAAAATTTTTCTTAGATTCATCATCCAAGTAATCTCTAATTCGCGGTGCATTACTTACAAATTCTATATCTTCTTCATCTTTAGAATCTAATATTCTCAATGGATTAGTTTTTAATCTACGCTGTGAATCATCAGATAACTTATCTTTAATAGGAGTAAAATAATCTACTAAGGCTTGACGATAAGCCGTTCTGACAGCTTCATTACCTAAAGAGTTAATATGTAACTCATACTTTTTTATACCTAAAGTAGAAAGCAAATCATGTGCTAAAACTATCGTTTCAACATCTGCTAAGGCATTATCAGAGCCAAAACTTTCTACACCAATCTGATGAAATTCACGTTGCCTACCTGCCTGTGGTCGTTCGTATCTAAACATTGAAGCAATATAAAAAACATTATATGGTTTAGGATATTCAGGTCCGTAAAGTTTATTTTCAACATACGCTCTTACTACACCTGCTGTACCTTCAGGTCGTAAAGCAATATGTCTATCACCTTTATCCATAAAATCATACATTTCTTTTTCTACTACATCAGATGATTCCCCACTGGAACGTGAAAATATCTCATAATTTTCAAACATAGGTGTTCTTATTTCTTGATAATTAGCTTTTCTAAAAAAATTTTTAGCTATATTTTCTACTTTATCCCATTGATATGATGTATCAGGTAGAATATCAACTGTTCCTTTTGGTTTTTGAACTCGCATTATTACCTCCAAACTAAAAAGCACCCCTTACAAGACAAGGGTGCTTTCATGCACGGTACCACCTCTAAAAATGCTACGATTAACGCTCGCCATACGACATTATCTGTTGAAGGGTCACGACTCATGCTATGTACTTTTTCACCAAACAAGTACTCTCTGCAATACCGCTAGTCTCATTCTTCGTCATTAATAATTATTAATTATCTTACTTTTTTTATGTACTAATGTCAAACATCAAGACATTTTTTATAAATCTAAAACTATCGTCATAGGACCATCATTAATTAGACTTACTTGCATATCCGCACCAAATTGCCCTCTTTCAACAACATTACCGTCATTAACTAAACATTCATTGAAATAATTAAACAAATCTAAGGACATTGGAGGCTTCATAGCATTAACAAAGCTGGGTCTATTGCCCTTCTTGGTATCTGCTAACAAAGTAAACTGGCTAACACTTAAGATTTTCCCATTAACTTCGTGGATGTTTAAATTAGTTTTACCACAATTATCTTCAAAAATACGAATTTTTGAGATCTTAGCCGCCATTTTTTTAACAATATCTCTCGTATCATCCATGCCAATTCCTACGAGAAGTAACATCCCCTTATCAATTGAACTTATTTCTTCTTTATCAATTTCTACTTTTGCTTGTAAAACTCTTTGAACTACTACTCTCATTAATTAACAGACCTTTTTACTTCGTATACATTTGCGATATCACGTAATCGTCCCATGATTTCCTCTAAATGTGCGGTATCCCTTACTGAAACAGTCGCATAAATATGTGCCATATTATTATTATCTGTTTTACCTGAAATATTGATAATATTTTTGGTCTTAGAGTTTAGAGCATTAATCACATCGCTTAAAAATTTAGATCTAGAAAAGCCGTAGATTTCAATATCAGCATTAAAGTTTTCTGCTGTATTATTTTCACCGATATTCTCCCAAGCAACTTCAATTAATCGCCCTTGTGATTTAGCAACTCCATTAATATTGCGACAATCAGCTCGATGGACAGTAACACCACGCCCCTTAGTAACATAACCGACAATTTCATCGCCTGGAACAGGATTGCAGCATTTTGCTAACCGCAACATTAAATCTGAAACGCCTTGAATCATTACACCATTATTATGCTTAATATACATAACTCCATTAGAAGATTCGTGCTTTTCAGAAACCGGATTAATTTTCTGCTGTCCGGCATTCATAATTTCTGCTTCTAATTGACGTTTACGCTCATTTTCTTCACGTTTACGTAAATCTTGTGTCAACCGATTAACGATACTTGCAGGTGATATCTCACCAAATCCAGCTGCTGCAAATAATTCTTCTTCATTATGATAATTAAAATGCTCAATTACAGTATTGACGTGCGACTTATCCATATAAGTTTTGGATGATAAACCACGTGTTTGTAACTCTTGTTCAACCAATTCAATACCTTTTTCGATATTTTTCTCACGATCTTCAGACTTGAAAAATCGTTTTATCTTATTACGAGCACTAGAAGTTTTTACTAATTTTATCCAATCTCTAGATGGTGTGGCACTACTTTGCGTCAGCATTTCTACTACATCACCATTTTTTAATTGGTAATCCAAAGGAACTATTTTGTCATTAACTTTAGCTCCTACAGAATGGGCACCTACTTCCGAATGAATCATATAACCAAAGTCTAATGGTACAGATCCCTTAGGAAGTTCATAAACATCACCTTTAGGAGTAAAAACATAAACTCTATCAGAAAAAATATCAGTCTTAACACTATTCATAAATTCATGAGAATCCTTAGTTTCATCTTGCAATTCAAGAATCTCACGGAACATATCAATTTTCTTACTTGATGGCGTTTCAGCTACTGCAGTTTGTACACCTTCTTTATATGCCCAATGTGCAGCAACACCATATTCTGCAATCTGATGCATTTTTTCCGTTCTAATTTGTATTTCTAGCGGTTTACCACCAGGTCCAATAATCGTAGTATGCAAGGATTGATATCCATTAGCTTTAGGCACTGCAATATAATCCTTAAATCTTCCTGGCATTGGTGTCCATTTGGTATGCACAGCTCCCAAAACCGCATAACAATCACGAACGGTTTTTACAATAACTCTAACTGCCAACAAATCATAGATCTCACTAAATTCTTTATGTTTGTTGACCATCTTTTTATAAATTGAATATATATGTTTAGGTCGACCAAAAATTTCATACTTTATACCTAAATCATCTAAATTAGCCTTTAAGGTAGAAATAGCACTAGAAATATATCTTTCACGTTCACTACGTTTAGACTGCATGAGATTAACAATCCGATAATATTGTTGGGGATTTAAATAGTGCAAGCTCATATCTTCTAATTCCCACTTAATTGTTCCAATACCTAATCTATCAGCTAGTGGGGCATAAATATCTAATGTTTCATCAGCAATGCGTCGTTGTTTATCAGGTCGCAAATGATCCAAAGTATGCATGTTGTGCAAACGATCTGCTAATTTAACCATAATTACACGTAAGTCTTTAGCCATTGCAATTAACATTTTTCGATGATTGTCTGCTAAATACTCTTCATGAGTTTTCGATTTATATTTTATTTTTTTTAATTTAGTAACGCCTTCGACAATAAAAGCAACATCTTTACCAAATTCTTTTTTGATATCTTCATTAGTTACGGGTGTATCTTCCACGGTATCATGCAAATACCCCGCAGCAACTGTATCCGGATCTAAACCCAAACTAGCTAAAGTACCAGCAACTTGAGTTGGATGAATTATATATGGTTGCCCTGATTCTCTAAATTGACCCTCATGTGCATCTTTGGCAAAAGCATATGCTTTTTCGACAAATGCTACATGTTCTTCATTCATATATTTTTTACACGCTGCCAGAACCTCATCGTGTGTCATTTCCACATATTTAGACATTTTATCACCCTATTTTCTAACCTGATACAGATCGTTATGCCATAAACCAAAAAGTTCAAAACATAAATAAATTAAACAAAAGAAATAATTATATTTTGCAAAATGAATAGTAACCATTAAGGCAAAAATAATTGGAAAAAATAATAACCATTTTTTGCTAAGTTTATGAAAGTCAATCAAGCACCCTATTTGAAATGATATATAACTATTAAAAATAAGAAAAATAAGTGCTACTAACCATACTTTTCTTAAATGTGCCAATGAACACAAAAGACTTAAAATGATACAAAACATTGCCAAAAATACAATAGACATATAACTTTTCTGATTTAATTTGTGCCAAAATTCAACAGATATAATTTCTGATATTTTATGTAAAACTTTTTTCATACACTCAACCTTTTTTCTTTTTTATAATTTTATCACTTAATTTGATTTTTGACTTACTAAGATACAAAACCATCTTTTTTCTTGTATTTTCAAATTAACAGTAAATCCATTTTCAGATAGTAACTTTTCTATTCTAGATAGCTGCTCACAATCAATCCCAGACATAATTACACTACCATTGCGAGCCAAGTGATCAGATAAATGAGGAATTAGCTGATACAAAATCTCTGCTAACATATTAGCCAAAATTAAATCATATTTCCCCTTTACGCCCGTTAATAAATTGGCTTGTTTTAATTCAACATTGTCAATATCATTCAAAGCCAGATTTTTTTTAGCTGAAGCTATTGCATCATCAGAGATATCTGTAGCACAAACATTAGATGCACCAAATTTGGACGCAACTATAGATAAAATACCCGATCCAGTTCCTACATCTAACACAGACATCTCACTAAGTAATACACGTTCCATAACCATCAACATCAATTGGGTAGTAATATGTGTACCTGTACCAAAAGCTTGCTTAGGATTCATTTTAATAACAATTTGATGAGGATTTAATGGTTTAGGACATTCCCATTCAGGTACTATGGCTAAACTACGTGAGAAATCAACTCTATGATAAAATTTTTCCCACTGATTTTGCCACATTTTATCACAAACTTGAATGACTTTAAATTCAACGTTATCAGTTTTGAACCCATAGTTTTTTAGCTCTAATAACTTTGCTTTTATTTGAGAAATTATGTCACTTATTTCAATTCCAATTGCAAAATAAGCTGTCAATTCCATATCATCAGGAATTTCATTAGCATCTTGAGCTAAGATATTAGCAGTTAATACGTCATCAAAATCACTTCTACGACGCACTTCAATTCCTTTTGCTGCTAAATCGCTTTGCAAAAAATAAGTGAGTGGCTCTTCCAACTCACTAGAACACATAATTTGAACACCATTTAATTGCAATTTTATACTTCCTTTTGACTTTTTTTTAATTTATGTTTTATTATAGCTAGTGGTGATAAAAATGTCGAAAAAAAATAAAAAACAAAATTTAAAGAAAACTTTGGTCGAAAAAATCTTAGATCAACATAAAATACCTTATAGCCAACTTCAATTCAATGTTACTCAACATGGTGATGTTAAACAGATTGATACTACTATTTTAGCTGAAGATGAACATTTGGTCTACAAAACTCTTGTTTGTGAAGGTAACCAAAATTCACCTATTATAGCAGTAGTTCCCGTTACTGAACATTTAAGTATGAAAAAATTGGCAACTATCTCAAATAATAAAAAATGTGAACTATTACCTCTAAAGAAACTTTTATCAACTACAGGATACGTTCACGGTGCCAATACTCCTATAGGAATTTATGAAAAATTTCATTATCCGATTTTTTTGGACAATAGTATGAAAAATGAACCATTAGTTGCTGTTTCAAGCGGTGAAGTTGGTAGAAGCGTTAAATTAAACCCTACCGATTTGGCAACACTCACGAATGCAACTTTTTGTGATTTATTAGATAAATAAAAAGCCTATTTTGTGTTAAGGCACAAAAAGGCTTTTTTAGTAAGTATGATTTATTTATCCTGCATGACGCCACTTAGGATCTGTTAAAATACGTGCAGTAATTAATCCTAAAGGTAAACTGATCACAATCAACAATGCCTTAATAGACCAAATTTCACCCTGCACAAACGATGCTAAAGTCAAATTAAACATTGCTCGATACATATATAATCCTGGAACCATAATAACAATCGCTGGAACTGTCAACGCTATTCTAGGATAACCAATTTTCTTTCGAACTATCGATGCCAAGATACCTGCTAAAAATGCTCCTAAAAAGGCTGCCAAAGCAGGTGGCCAATTTACAAAATCAACCAAACTTAGTCGCATAGTATTCGCAATAGCACCAAATACAGCAGCTAGCATAGCCATCTTAACTTCAGTATTAAACATGATCGAGAAACCAAACACACCACAAAAACTAGCAAATAAACGTAAGATAGTTAAAATAACTGGTTCTAAGTTTAAAGGTAAGAAATCTTGTGGATGCAAATGTAAGACAAGAGCAATTATACATCCTACTGCTGTAGCAACTACAATAATCATAGATGCAAATGCCATTCTTTCCAAACCAGAACGCATATCAACTTTAGAGATATCTAATCCAGAAGTAATGAAAGGAAAACCTGGTATCACAAACAACATAGCACCGATATAGCCATCTAAATGTCTAGCACTGACATGCATGAAAAGATTACTTATATAAAAAGCTAAAGCATAGACACAACATGCTACTAAAACTCCAACTATTACATTTGCTAAAACAGTCATACGCTTATCAATCATCTTACGTCGGGCATAATTTCCCGCCATAGCACCGAAAAAAGCATAAATAACTTCAAAAATTCCACCACCCAGCAAGAATGTGAATCCACCACAAGCAATTCCAGAAGCAAGTGCCACTTGCCATGGTTGATATGAAGCTTTTTGTTTAGTAATTTCTTCTAATGTATTATGAATTTTTTCTATTGTCCAATTACCATGATCTTTTTCAAATTGACTGACAAATGCTTCCATTTTATTAAGTTTAGCAGTATTAACTCCCGTAGATGGTAAACTCAAGGCTTGCGTATAACTGTGACCAAATTCATCAACACAAGTGTACTCTAATGATACTAGCCCTATATCAGCACTACAAGTCATATTTAAGTTACGAGCCATGGTATTCATAGCAGATCTTACTCTCCATGCACCAGTTCCAAACGATAGCAACATCATACCTACATGACCAACAATAACAGACCTTTCAGATAATGTTGCTTCTTTAGCTAAAGTTGAACTTTTACTGGTAAAAAACTCATGCCATCTAATACGCATATGATGATGATGTGATAAGGTATGACATTTATTACTGGAGCAATTTTCGTGTTTCATATTATTATTTTTCTTACTCATTAGCCACCTCACATAAATTATTACATTTAAAATTTTAACATAAAATTAATGAAATGACTTAACACTTTATTATATAAAACATAAAAAAGCCAAGCTATTTTACGTAAAATAGCTTGACCTCGTTACCGTTCTTGATGATTAAATTTAACAGCTAAATAATCTCCAACTAATTGAATAATTAATACTAATAGTAATACCAATATAGTTGCTACAAAAGTTACATCATTATTAAATCTATTATAACCGTAGGAAATTGCAGTATTTCCCAAACCGCCAGCTCCTACTGCACCTGCCATAGCAGTTAATCCAACTAGACTAATCAAAGTAACAGTTGATACTCTAATTAGTTCACTGCGACTTTCTTTTAAATATACATCAAATATCAAATCGAGCGTCGTAGCACCTAATGCTTGAGCAGCTTCAATTTTACCAAGATCAACACTTTCTAATGCAACTTGCACTTGACGTGCAAAAAATGGAAAAACACCCAAAGTTAATGGTACTAATGCAGCTGTTTCGCCGATTTGAGTATGAACCAACGCCTTAGTAAATGGAGCAACAAAGGCCAATAAAATAATAAATGGGACTGCTCTAAATACTGAAACAGTTTTATCAATAATGCTAAAAAGCAATTTATTTTCCAAGATACCTTTTTGTCTGGTTAACACCAAACCAAGACCAAAGACTAAACCGAGTAATCCGCCAAATAATGCTGACCAAAAAGTCATATATAAGGTTTGTAAAATGGCTGTTTGCCAACCGGCATCGCCGCTCCATCCTTGAGCTACAACATTAGGTAAATATTTTTCAAGTATATTAAACATTTCTTAACACATCCTTATCCAATTTAGTTACAATTACATTTCTATCTCTCAAAAATTGCAAAGCTTCTTGCTCTTTATTAGCATCTAATTTGAGCAAAATTGCCAAAGTACCAATTAATTTTCCGCCTAATACTTCAACATTTCCATACAAGATGCTTGCTTTAGTACCTACTTTTTCATCTAAATCAGCTACTACAGACTTTGTAACATCATCGATACCATAAACTAATTGGTATAATTGATCATTTGGTGCAATTTCATTTAAGCTATAGGTATTCAAAATATGTTGAACTTCTAACGCACCACCTACAAATTGTTTAGTTAATTTCTGTTTAGGATGTAAAAATACATCAAGCAGGTTACCATTTTCTATTAATTTACCATCTTCCATTACAGCAACTTTATTAGCTATTCTTTTTACAGCATCCATCTCATGTGTAATTAAAACTATCGTTAATTGTAATTTTTGATTCAATTCATATAGCAAATCTAAAATCTGATTGGTTGTCTTAGGATCTAAAGCACTAGTTGCTTCATCAGATATCAATATATCTGGATCATTAGCTAATGCTCTTGCAATTGCAACACGCTGTTGTTGACCGCCAGATAGTTGAGCAGGATAAAAATTTGCCTTATCCTGCAATCCAACTAATTCTAATAAATGTAAACACTTAGTATGAATTTCTTTTTCAGATAATTGCGAATGCTTTAATGCAAAGGCTACATTATCAATTACTTTAGCTTCATTAAGCAAATTAAAGTGCTGGAAGATCATACCAATTTTTCTACGTTTCTCCTGTAATTGTTTAGCATCAATCTTCTGTTTTCCATCTTCAAACAAAATGTCATTTGTTACAGTAATCGAACCACTAGTAGGTTTTTGCAATAAATTAATAGTACGGACTAAAGTTGATTTACCTGCACCAGAAAATCCGATAACACCATAAATATCACCTTTTTCAACTTGTAAACTAACTTTATCTACTGCAACATTTCCATCAAAAATTACAGATATATCTTTTAACGAAATTTGCTTTGCCATAATAATCCCCCTTAATATCAATCCTTATTTTTATCCATTATTTCGTATTTATTTGAGTAAACAAAAAGAGCACTCATCCAAAAGGACGAATGCTCGCGTTACCACCTTTATTTACTGATTACTCACATAATCAATCTCAGCAAGTAGCTCCCAATAATATGAGAATTACCTTGTTTGATTAACGAAAACAACCCCGTCAATAACTAAAAATTCGTTATTGCCACTTTCTATTAGCCCATGTTCGAAGCTAATCGTTACTTACTTTCACCAGTCGTAAGCTCTCTGAGAACAAATATCACTTCTACTCTGCTAACATAATGTTTAAAAATAATTATTGTATTTATTTTACATGTTTTAAAATATACTGTCAAGCATATAAATTAATAAATGTCTTTGATCTGTTGTTGAACAATTTCATGGTCTATAAATTCATCGTAAGTAATATCTTGTCTAGATACAATGCCTTTAGATCCAACTTCCACAATATGGTTAGCTATCGTCTGAATAAACTCATGGTCATGTGATGTAAATAAAATCGAACCAGAATAAGCCTTTAAGGCCTCGTTCAAAGCAGTAATAGATTCCAAATCTAAATGATTGGTAGGATCATCTAAAATTAGGACATTAGATGGTTGCAACATCAACCTAGATAATTGACACCTAACTTTTTCACCACCAGATAAAACTTTGATCTTTTTATCTATTTCATCACCAGAAAATAACATTCTACCTAAAAATCCACGTAAAAATGTATTATCTTCTTGTTCCTTACTTGCATATTGACGTAACCAATCTAAAATAGTCAATTCACTATCATTAAAATTAGCATTTAAATCTCGAGATAAATAATTAAAAGCTGTAGTTTGACCCCAAGTAACACTACCTGTATCTGGCTCTAATTTACCAGCAATAATCTGCAATAATATCGAAATAGCAACTGTATTACGTGATATAAATGCGACTTTATCACCTGGACGTACAGAAAATGTAACATTATCCAAAATCTTACGACCATCTACACTATACGATACATTTTCAACTTTAACCAAATCATTGCCCAATTCTCTATGCATATCAAATTTGATATATGGATATTTACGTGAAGAAGGTTTAATATCATCAAGAGTGATCTTTTCTAATTGCTTTTTGCGTGATGTTGCCTGCTTTGATTTAGATGCATTGGCAGAAAATCTTGCTATAAAAGTTTGTAATTCTTTGATTTTCTCTTCTTTTTTAGCATTCTGATTATTTGCTAATTCAGTAGCTAATTTACTTGATTCATACCAAAAATCATAGTTTCCAACATATAATTGGATTTTTCCTCGATCAACATCACACATTTGTGTACACACTTGATTAAGAAAGTGTCTATCATGTGATACTACCATAACAATATTTTCATAGTTAGCTAAAAAATTCTCCAGCCATTCAATAGTGTGAACATCCAAACCATTAGTAGGCTCATCTAGCAATAATATATCAGGATTACCAAATAATGCCTGTGCTAATAAAACTTTAACTTTAACAGATTCTGGTAACTCTGACATCATAGTTTGATGCAACTCTTCAGCAACGCCTAATGATTGCAACAATTTAGCACTATCTGCTTCAGCATTCCATCCATCGAGTTCTGCAAATTTAGTCTCCAATTCAGCAGCCAAAACCCCATCAGCATCACTAAAATCAGCTTTTGCATATAATGCATCTTTTTGCTTCATAACATCGTACAATTGCTTATGACCTTGAATAACTGTTTCCATAACAGTAAATTCTTCAAATGCAAAGTGATCCTGATTTAAACTAGAAATACGTTCATTTGCTCCAATTGTTATACTACCTGTAGTTGGCTCAATTTTTCCTTCAAGTAATTTCAAAAAAGTTGATTTACCTGCACCATTAGCTCCGATAATTCCATAACAATTACCAGGAGTGAATTTCAAATTAACGTCTTCATATAGTGTATGACCTGCCATATTAAGGCTTAAATTATTAACTGTAATCAAATATTATTCTCCTTCTACTACTTACGAACAAATACATTTACAGACAACGGTGCAACTGTGTGACAATCTTGATCTGCATCACTTGAAAATATCTTCTTAAATCCTGTCATATCAAGACCTAAATTTGTTTTCTGATCATTAAACACATTAAAAATAACGATAATATTCTGATCATAGCTAAATGCAAATAGGCCATTTTGCCCAGCAATTAATAACTTGATTCGCTTTTCAATTTCACTATAATCATCTAACCTAAAAACATCATATTTCTTGCGTATTTTTAATAATTCACTGAGATATAAAACATCATCTTTATTTTTTGACATCCTATTCCAGTCAATTTTATTAATCTGATCGCCACTACTATAACTATTAGGATCTCCTTGTTTAGTTCTAAAAGCTTCTTGACCACTATTAATAAAAGGAATACCTTCAGCCAAAATCGCCATAGCTAAAGCTAACTTTGCTCGACGATGAATTTCCTTTTCATCAATATTAGGCATCAATAATTTCAATTTATCAAATAATGTATAATTATCATGACATTCTACATAATTAATGGTCTGCATAGGTGACTGATAAGGATGGTTTGATAAAGAACTATAAAATTTTCCACCTAAGAAACCAGCAATAAACATTCTAGAAGCTCGATAATATCCATAATGATCCATATCAAATACTAAACCAGGCTCTACACCAGCAAATTCAGAACCACGTATACTATCTCTGAAATCATCACTAAAGAAACTAATTCCTGGCAATTTATTTGCATTATATTGTCCTGCACCAATTTCATGATTAGTCTGACGCATATCCCATCCTTCACCATAAACAAGAATGCTTGGATCTATCTCATTAAGCCCACGCTTAATTTGATTCATAGTATCTACATCTAATATACCCATCAAATCAAAACGAAAGCCGTCTAATTTGTATTCCTTAGCCCAATACATAACAGAATCATATATGTATTTTCTACACATTAACCGCTCACTGGCAACATCATTTCTACATGCTGAACCATTAGTGGGTTTTCCGTCACGATATTGAAAGAAATAACCTGGAACAGTTTTTTCTAAGGCATGCATTCTCCGAATGTAAACATGATTATATACGACATCCATACTTACTCGTAAGCCAGCATCGTGCAATCCCTTAATCATCTGTTTCATTTCCATAATACGACTAGCTGGATTTGCCGGATCTGAAGCAAAGCTACCTTCAGGGACATTATAATTTGCAGGATCATAGCCCCAATTATATGCATCAGGAACAGACTCATCGATACTTCCAAAGTCATATATCGGCATAAATTGGACATGAGTGATACCTAATTTTTTTAAATAATCTAACCCACTTGATAAACCTAATGGTGTTTCAGTGTCAGACTCTATCATCCCCAAAAATTTACCCTTATTTTTAACTCCCGAATTAACATCGATTGTAAAATCTCGCACACTAGTTTCGTAAATAATAGCATCTGTAGCCTTAGAAAAAGGTGACATCCTATCAAAGTTTTCAGGTTTTATCTTATTGGCATCAGATAAGACACCATATTTGCCATTAATTGTGACCATTTGAATATATGGATCTACTGTTTCAGTGGTAAAATTGTCAAATGTCAAACAATATGTATAAGCTTTTCCATAATATTTTTTATCTAAAAAAATAAGCCACGTGCCCTTTTCTGACTTTGCCATTTCCAATGAAGCTAATTTAGGTGCATCACTTTGATAATTAGCAAATAAATTAACACAAACTTTCTCAGCTGTTGGGGCCCATAAGCGTAATTTTATTTTATCATCGTAAAATGTAGCTCCCAAATCATCCAAATCATAAAAATATTTCATATCAAACTCAGGAGATTGTATTTCATCTATAGATAACATATAATTAAAGCTCCTTTTTGCTAAAAATGGTAATTAACATCAATATACGTATTAACATTATACTGGTATAAAAATAATATTGCAAAAAAAACTTCCCACTAAAAGTAGGAAGTTTTTTTACTAATTAAGCTATAAATTAATCCAAATCCACATTATCAGGGAAGAATGCTAATCTTTCACCAGCACCAAGTTCTTCTTCAATTCTTAATAATTGGTTGTACTTCTCAACACGTTCTGAACGAGCTGGAGCACCAGTCTTTAATTGACCACCATTAACTGCAACAGCAAAGTCAGCAATGAATGTATCACCAGTTTCACCTGAACGGTGAGAAATCATAGTGTTGTAACCATTCTTACGTGAAAGACGAACAGTTTCCAATGTTTCAGTAACAGAACCAATTTGATTCAATTTAATTAATGATGCATTACCAGCACCTTCATGAATAGCTTTGTTTAAAAGCTTAGGGTTAGTACAAATGAAGTCATCCAAAACAATTTGTAAACGATCTTTATGAGTTTGAGTAAATTTAACCATACCTTCAACATCATTTTCATCATAAGGATCTTCCATAGAGATTAATTCTGGGAATTCTGCTAACAACTTATCGTAGTATTCTGCTAATTCCTCATCATCTAATACTTTACCTTCCAAGTGATACTTACCATCTTCCTTGTTGTAGAAGTATGATGCAGCACAGTCACATGCAATTGCAATATCTTCACCAGGCTTGTAACCTGCTCTAATAATAGCTTCGTGCAATGCTTTTAATGCTTCTTCAGAGTTCTTCATGTTAGGTGCAAAACCACCTTCATCACCTAAACCAGTTTCATAACCCATTTCTTCAAGCACTTTCTTCAAAGTGTGGTATGTATTAACAATCTTTTCAAAACCATCGCGGAATGATGTCTTCTTAACAGGAGTAATCATAAACTCTTGAATATCGATACCATTATCAGCATGCTCACCACCATTAATAACATTGTGGAAAGTTTGTGGCATTTCAAGATCAGTTCCACCAAGATATCTATATAATGGTTGGTGACAATCTAAAGCAGCAGCACGTGCAACAGCCATAGAAACGCCCAAAATAGCATTAGCACCTAAGCGACCCTTGTTTGGAGTACCGTCCAAGTCAATCATAGTTTGATCAATTAATGCTTGGTTATATGGATCCATACCTTTTAATGCAGCATTAATTTCAGTGTTAATGTTATTAACAGCCTTCATAACACCTTTACCACCAAGACGTGAATCACCATCACGCAATTCAACAGCTTCATTTTCACCAGTTGAAGCACCTGATGGAACTTCAGCAATAGCTACAACACCATTTGAAAGTGTAACTTGTGCTTCCACAGTTGGGTTACCACGTGAATCAAAAATTTCTCTACCATGAACATTTTCAATTACTGATTTTAACATTATTTAAAAAGTCCTCCTTATAATCGAGGCGAAGAAAAGATTAAAATATACAAAGTTCAACCTATTCTATCGTCACTTGGGATTAACACCCACTTAACTTACAGTCAATATTTTAGTCCTAGATTGTCAATATGTAAATGCTAAAATAATTAATTACAAAATTCGCCATATAAAAATAGCTATCAAAAAACAAATTCTGCTTAAAACTAAAGAAGCTATAACGTCTAGTAAATGATGTTGCCTTAAAAAAATTCGCGACGAAATAATACCCAGTAACAGCAAATTAAATATGCAAAGCCAAATTATATTTTTTTCAAGATTAAAAGTAAAAATCAGCAAATATATTAAAGTCATAGCTGATAAAACATGACCACTAGGAAAACTATAACCTTTCCTATGACATATGCTATTGGTCGGTCTTTTTTGCTTGATTGCAATTTTTAATGCTATCCCTACTACATCAGTCAAAATCAGCGATAATAAAAACCAACATGCTAACTTCGAATTTCCATTTATCCATAAAATCGTACTGACAAATATACAAAATAACATAATATCAATAGGCGAAAATACATAAGTTATAATTTTCCATAGCAACTTGAATTTTACAGTTACATCTTTTGTCATTTTGGTTACATCATCCATATTTTGCATCTTATTCAACATTACAAGATGCAAAAATACTAAAATCAATATAAATAATTCCATGATAAAATTCCATATACACATAATCTTTTTTATGTAAAGTTAGCAAAAAAAACTAAAAGAGGTTAACACCAAAATGATAACCTCCTCAAATCTTAAGGTGAGTACAGGATTTGAACCTGCGCGCCGATAAAATCGGTTCGCCGGATTTCGAGTCCGGTGCATTACCACTCTGCCAACTCACCACGTGTGACACTACCAATTATATCAATTTTCATTTAAATGGCAATAAAAGATTTTTGTTAAAAATTAAAATCTGCGTTAAACTTATCTAATAGTCATGCATTTGAAAAAGTTTGAGGTTTTTATGGAAATTAAAGGTTTAACACAAAAAGAAGCAGATAAGCGTTTGAAAATTGATGGTCTAAATGATGTACCAGATCCAAAATACAATTTTTGGCAAGCATTTGCTTCTAAATTATGGAATATATCTGCTTGGATATTAGAAGCTGCTTTAATACTAGAATGTTTTTTAGGTAAATGGATCCAATCATTTTTTGTACTCTTAATGCTATTATTTGCAGCATTTAACGGAGCTACACAGAAAAAGAAATCACGTAAAGTACTTAATATGATTGCTCACAAATTAAATCCCCTAGTTATCGTTAAGAGAGATAATATTTGGAAACAAATTGATGCAAAGTTTTTAGTTATTGGCGATTTAATTAGTTTAAAAAAGGGTGATATATTAGGTGCAGATGCCAAACTTGTACAAGGAAATCTTCAAGTAGACCAAAGTGCCATAAGTGGTGAAAGCAACCTAATTGCCAAAAAAGAAACAGAAACCATTTTTGGTGGAAGTATAGTTATCAAAGGCGAAGCTTTAGCAACTATTATTGCTACAGGAAAAAATTCACGAAACGGTAAAACTATCAACTTAATCAACACTTCCGCAGCTCCTGGTCATTTACAAAAACTGTTAACCACAATAATATATTATCTTTGCCTATTAGATGGGATTTTAACTTTAATTTTAATCTTTTTTGCAATTATTCATGGTAAAAATATTTTAGATATGCTTCCTTTCTTAGCGATGATGTTTATAGCTTCTATTCCTGTCGCTATGCCATCAACATTTGCACTCTCTAACTCTTTTGAAGCTACTAAATTAAGTCAAGAAGGTGTTTTAACAGCTGACTTAACTGGCATTCAAGATGCAGCTAATCTAAATCTACTTTTATTGGATAAGACAGGTACAATTACTGAAAATAAAACATCTGTTTTTAAATGGTACAACTTATGCCAAAAAGCTGACAAAGAAGTTCTATCATATGTTAGTGCTACCTTAGACGAAAAAAATAGTGGGATTATTGACGATGCTATATTTACTTTTCTCAAGCAAAAAAATATTAAATTAATTAAAGCAGATAAGTATATTTCATTTACATCTGATAAAGGCTATTCACAGGCTCAAGTTGGTAATTTAGACTTAAAATTAGGTTCTTTTAAACAACTTTCCCAATTGGATACAACGTCAATTGAAAAAATTGGTCAAATAAGTTTTGAAAATGGACGTAGCGTAGCTTTCTTAATCAATAATAAATTAGCTGGGATTTTCATCCTAAAAGATACAATTCGCCCTGATGCTATCACAACATTACAAGAAATTAAAAATCGTGGTATCAAAGCCATTATGCTAACTGGCGATAATCAAAAAACTGCACAAAGTATAGCTACTCAAGTTGGATTACAAGGGAAAGTAATCTCAATTAATAATTTCACTGAAAATCTAAATATTCATGAACTAGCCGGGATTGCTGATGTATTACCAGAAGATAAACTATTTATAGTAAAATTGTTACAACAAAAAGGCTTTATAGTTGGGATGACTGGTGATGGCGTTAATGATGCTCCTGCATTAAAACAAGCCGAAGTTGGCATTGCTATGCATAATGCAACCGATATTGCCAAGAAAAGTAGCAAAATGGTTTTATTGCAAGACGGTTTATCACCGATTATTAAAATTTTAGATGCTGGTCATCGAGTTTATCATCGCATGACTACTTGGTCACTTACCAAATTATCAAGAACAGCAGAATTAACAATGCTTTTAACCATAGGTTTTATTTGCTTAAATTATATTCCGATGGCACTAAATGCAATGGTAATATATACAATCATGAATAATATGGTCACAATGATGATTGGAACTGATAATACCTATGTAAGTTATCATCCAGAAAATTGGGATATATTAAAATTAGCTAAACGAGCATTCTCTCTAGCTAGTGGTTTTATGTTGTCAGGTCTAGCTTTATTGTACTTTTGCACTCAAAAACAAATAGCCCCTGCCAAAATAGGAGCTATTATATATATATATTTAGTTTTTAGTGCTATGCTACTAGTTTTAATTACTAGATCCAAAACATATTTCTGGAAAAGCTTGCCTTCAAAATATGTATATATTACACAATTAATCAATATAGTCATTACATTAACAATAACAGCAATGGGTCTAGGCATTCAACAATTAGCATTATCAGAAATTGGATTAGCAATTCTTTTTAGCTTATTAGCTGCAATAATTATTGACGTAATTTACAAAAAAATAACTGTCAAAAACTAAAACTATTATTTCACAATGACAATGGAAGTACTTAATGCACCAAGAGAAGAATGTTGAGATAAGATCAAATCATTATCATTACTCAATATGACTTTTGCACCACTCAAATCAATTTGATTAAATAGCTGAGTTTCATTTTTAATATTAAACAAAACGTACAATTTGCATGTAGGCATAGTATATTCAAACGCAAAAATTCCATTTTGTTTTAGAACATATGGTCGTACAATGCGACTTATTTCTTGGTAATCATCAATTCTGAAAATCGAATATTTTTTACGTATATTAACTAATTTCTTAAAAAACTTGATTAGATCTTGATTTTGTTCAACTCTTAACCAATCTATTTTATTTTCCTCGATGGGTGCATTATATGAATTTACGTTGCCATTTTTGGTACGTAAACATTCTTGACCAGAATGTATTAATGGGACACCTTCTGCAAGCAGAATCATAGCCAAAGACATTTCGGCTCGCTTAATAATCTCTGGACGACTGGCATTAGGCAAATGAGCAATTAAAGCATCGTATAATGTAAAATTGTCATGACATGTTGAATAATTAATGAGTTGGTGAGGTGCTATGTAAGTATGAAAACCATTACTACCCATAAAGCCCTTAACAAATTCGCATACATCTTGCTCATAATATTTTTTACCACTTGCACCAACTTCAGCTAAATTACCTTGAACTAAGCCGGGGCGATAGTCAGCATATTCCCCACTTTCACCAATCACAGCATTTCGAAGATTTTCACCAAAAAAACCGACGTTAGGCATCAAACTTGCATGATCATGTCCTGATTCTAATGGACGTTCAATTGGCTTAATATTCCATCCTTCGCCATAAATTAAAATACCAGGATCAATTTTATGTGCCTCTTCTACTACTAAATTCATAGTGTCAACATCTAAAACTCCCATTGTATCAAATCTAAAACCATCTATATGATAATTCTTTATCCAAAATATAATTGAATCGACAATATACTTTCTTACCATTAATCGCTGGCTGGCAATAGCATTACCCATTCCGATATCATCAATCATATTTCCTTTTTCATCATGCTTAAAATAATATCCTGGTACAACCTGTTCAAAGGCTTGTTTATGTATATCAAAAACATGATTATAAACTACATCCATGACAACTCTTATTCCTGCCCGATGCAATTCATTAACCATATATTTCATTTCTTTAATTCTACATACAGGATCAGCTGGATCAGTCGAATAAGTTCCTTCAGGTACATTATAATTAATTGGATCATAGCCCCAATTATAACTATGATTAGGATCAGCTTCATCTAAACTACCAAAATCAAACATAGGCAGTAATTGAACATGAGTTATACCTAATGATTTTAAATATGATAAACCTGTAGCATAACCTTGTGCCGTATGTGTATTTTTTTCACTAAGGCCTAAAAATAATCCTGGATATTTAAAACCACCATTTTTATCTGCAGTAATATCACGTACACTGGTTTCATAAATTATGGCATCAGTAGGATTAGTAAATGACGGCAACTTAACTAGATCATTTACTTCAATCTTAGCAATATCTATAATTACACTTCTAACCCCATTGATCGTAGCTGCAACTGCATATGGATCATTAGCATAGGTTACAGTGCCATCACAAAATGTGAATTTATAATCATATGCCCAACCAATGTATTTTGAGCTTATCATACAAGTCCAAACTCCAGCATTTTCCTTATCCAGGGTAATTTCACGATCACTTATACTATTATTATTTAAATCATGATAAAGTCTAACAGTAACTGTATCAGCTATTGGCGACCATATTTTAAAGATAACTTTGTCTTTTTCAAAACTAAGTCCTAAATCAGACCCACCGTAGTAATTTTCTCTATCAAATTCAGGAGAAGTTAATCCGTAAAATTTTTTCAATACATGCTTTTCCATAACCTTTTCCAAAAACCCTTCTTCAGTTTTTAAAACGCTTACTTTAATTATATACACATGCATACACCATGCAATATATTAATTATAATAAAAAAAAGAGCCTCAGCTCTTTAATAAATAGTCATCACTCTAGATTAATTTATTTCTTTGCAAAAATGCTTTAGCTACTTTAGCAGCATTTTTATGCTCAAGTTTAACTTGGGTTTCTAATTGTATCATCTCATCATCTGTAATTTTTCCTGCTAATTTTTCAATTATTTTAACGACTTGATGATGTTTTTTTGCAAATCTTTTAGTAATAATCGGTGCTACTTGATAAGGTACAAAATAATATTTATCATCATTTAAAATCAATAAGTTATTTTTCTTAATCTCTGGATCATTAGACGTTGCAGCAATTAAATTGACTTGACGCTTTCTTAGTTTCTCATAACATTGATCAGCTGTTGTCACGCTCATTTTTGGAAAATCCAATTTATAAACATCTTTCAATCCCTCATATCCATTAGAAGAATAAGCAAAATCTTTAAACATCCCTACTACCAATTTAGATTTATATTTCTGTAAATCACTAATTTTTGTAATCTTATTTTGCTTGGCAAATTCTTTATCTGCAATTAAAACATAATTGTTATGGTAAGCCATCGGTGTCATATATATCAAATCTTGCTTATACAAAATATCTCTTGTATAACGATATAATTCATCAATGTTAGCAAATTTTTTGTCGCTATTATCAATTAATGAAAAAACCTTTCTAGTTTCTTCAGGATAAATATCAATGTTTCCATTTCTTAATTCTTTTAAAATCTGACGATCATCTTTTCTTCTACTAAAAGTAACATGATACTTTTTATTTTTTTCCAGCAATATCTTGTACATATTAGCAATAATATCAAATTGACTATCATCTTTACTAGCAATGATTATTTGCTCACTTTTTGCACTATTTGCAACAGTTTTAATATTATTTAATGAATATGCTCCTAAACTTACTATACCGAAAAGAAGAACTATGATTAAAAACATCCACTGAAATTTTGCATTAAAAAGCTTAACTAAGCAAAAAATGAAATTTAGTAATAAAACCGATAATGTCAAAACTATAGCTATATTACATTGAATTTTGGAAAAATGAATTAAACTAATTTGACTACAATTTCTAATACTAATCAAATTGATTATCAGCAACCAAATGGATGAATAAAACACTATTTTCTTTAAACCGCCAATAATATCAGCAATAACTAATGGCAACTCTATTTTAAAGAAAATTTTCTTTTTGCTAAGCCCCAAAGCAACCGCCGTGGTCTTTAATTCGGGATTTATTTTGGTAAAAGCATTGTTTATAACTGGAAATAACACACAGGTCGCAAATGCCGATCCTATAATCCAATATAGATATATAGTTAAAACTATATTATGTTTGATAAAGATCCAAGCTATAAGCAAAAAGATTGGTACAACTAAAATTAACTTAAATAACCAATTAATAACCTTAGTCAAGCGAGCACATTTATGCAGTAATAATGCCAATAAACTAGAAACAACAAAAGAAACAAACAATATAGTCATCTCATCCATCAA
This sequence comes from Lactobacillus iners DSM 13335, assembly GCF_000160875.1. Classification (GTDB taxonomy): domain Bacteria; phylum Bacillota; class Bacilli; order Lactobacillales; family Lactobacillaceae; genus Lactobacillus; species Lactobacillus iners. The sequence continues at coordinate 71,454 of NZ_GG700811.1, read as the reverse complement.
AAAGTTCAAAACTATAGATGTTTGTTTTAAATTTAATATATTATCAATCATTGGTAGACAACCTCTTTAATAGAAAATTCCAAACACGCTTTGGTTCAATTAAGAATTCACCAAAATCCGTCTCAGCAATAAATAAAGAATCTGGATGATTTGAACAATCTTTAACTAGATCTTTAAAATTATATACATGATACCTAACTAGCATATCAGTTTTAGGATAATAACGTGGATTAACACCTAATTCACTCTTTAGCAATGTTTCCAAATCAAATGATACACCAATATGATTGTTCTCTAATAATTGCTTAACAAATAGATTTGCTGGATGTTGTGAGATATCTCGTGCAGTACCTACTTGTTCAATTTTTGAATCATTAACAATAACAATTGAACTACCCAATTTTAATGCATCAGCAATATCATCAGTTGTCATCAAAATAGTAGTATGAAAATGTTTCTTTAACCTAACCAACAATTCGTGAAGTTTGATTTGACTGATTTTATCCATTTCATCAAAACTATCATCTAATAAAACTACTTGCGGATTAATTGCAAAAGCACGTGCTAAACTAATCTTTTTTTGTTCAAAATATGTCAATTCGTGCGGTTTCATATTCAAACATTGGTTATCCATATCAATCAATTCTAACAATGTATTGGCTATGGTTTGCTTATCTTGACCAGAAATATTTTTATCTAAACTAATAGTCAAATTTTGGTAAATATTTAAATTATTAAACAAATTAGCTTGTGTACTAACGTAACTAATTTTGGATCTCAAATCCTTAATAGTGTAATCGGTAATTTTTTTATGATTAAACCATATATCACCCTCATCAGCTTCGATTAGGCGATTCAAAAGTCTAATAATTATTTTTTTACAACTATCATTAGAACCGACAATAACCAGCAAATCTCCATTATTGATATTTAAAGATCCATTTTTCAAAGATGTTTTTCTATTAATTTTTTTTGAAACATTTTGATATTCTATCATATAATTCTCCACACAAAATTTTATATTAAATAAAACATATTAATGATTTTGAATAGCACCATTTAGTTTTTTACGATAAATAAAATATATAACTAAAACAAAAGGAACCATTATCAACATAATAGGGTAAAAGTAAAAATGAGGTATTGTAGAAGCAATAATACCACCTAAAATCGGTGCACTAGCCATTCCTAAATCTAATCCTAAATAAACTGTTGAACTTGCTAAGCCTTGCTGATCTAAAGGAGAAAGCAATAATGCGGTAGTCTGATTAATTGAATAGATTACACCATAGCCAATGGATAGTGCCACTGCTGCAATTAACATGATGAAATTATTTTTCATGAAAGCCATTGAAATTAGAAAAATAATCATAGCAATTAAACTTAGCCAAAACCAAAAACCAAATGCAATTGTATCAAAGAAACGTTTAAGCCATATTCTAATAATTAACAACGACAGTGCATATATCAAGAAAAAATATCCTACACTAACAGATAGCTTTCTCATAGCAACATATTCAACTAAATCAGCTTGTGTTGCAAAATATGGTATCGAAAAGAAAAGCATTAATAAGGCTACGGGGATTGTATCTTTTTGTATTATCCTAATGTGCTTAATATTTTTAAGGCTTAACTTATTTTGTGGTATAGCATGATTTTTAACAAACTTAATCATAATTAACATAATTACTGCTGCTAAACTAGCAATCATCATCGAATAGCGATATCCGATTACCTTATATGAATTAATGGCAATCAGTGGTGCAACAGCCATAGCTAAGGCATTCATTAATCCATAAAAACCCATTGCTTCCCCTACAAACCTTCGTGGTACTAAAAATGCTAGCCACGTTGTCATACATATCGTTGCTAAGACAAATCCTGTACCATTTATTAAACGAAATAAAATTAATAATCCACTAGTATTAACTAACCAGTAACCAGATACGCCAATCAATATTAATATTCCACCAATTAATGAAAGACAATATTTGGAATAAAGGTCGACTAAATTGCCAGCAATTGGACGCAAAAATATTGAAACAATGCTCATAGAACCCGTTATGATGCCTGCCAAAATCGAATCTGCACCTAAGCTTAATGCATAACCATTAATTAAAGGCGTAACAAACATAACAGAAAACATAAATAAAAAGGATGCTGCCATTACCAAGATAACATCCATGGTATAAATTGACTTTGTTTTTTTCAATTAACTACTCCTACTATTGATACAATGAATGCAATTTAATTATATCAATAAAATAAGGCTTGCACACGCTTATATGCAAACCTTAGTAAAGATAATAATAATTTAGTAATTAATGTACCTTTGACGCTCCCATTCAGAAACACTTTGAGTATATCGTGCCCATTCCAATTCCTTGGAATCAATGAAACTCTTGGTCAAATGTTCTCCTAATGCTTCTTGAATTAATTTATCAGCCTTAAATGCCTTAATAGCATTATGAAGTGTAGACGGCAAAGGCTTAATACCGAGTTCTTTTCTCTTTTCTTCAGACATTTCAAATACATTACTTGTTACAGGTTCCATAGGCATTTTAGCTTCTTTAATACCATTTAAACCTGCCTTCAATGTTGCTGCTAATAAAAGATATGGATTAGCTGTTGGATCTGCAGAACGCAATTCCAAACGAGTAGTAACTTCTTCAGCTGCAGGTATTCTAACCAGTGGTGATCTATTTTTGTTAGCCCAAGCAATATAAACAGGTGCTTCATATCCTGGAATTAGTCGCTTGTATGAGTTAACTGTTGGATTACCAATTGCTGTAATTGCACGAGCATGTTCTAAAATACCATTTAAGAAATATAAAGCTTCATTGGACAAGCCATATTTACCATTAGCATCATAAAAGATATTACGCTTATCTTTAAATATAGACATGTTAGTATGCATACCATTACCTGCTTCACCTTCTAATGGTTTAGCCATGAAAGTAGCACAAAGTCCATGCTTTTTAGCAACTGTCCTAACTACCATTTTGAAAGTTTGAACACGATCAGCAGTTGTTAATGCATCATCAAATTTAAAATCAATCTCTTGTTGTCCATTACCAACTTCGTGGTGAGCAGCTTCAACTTCAAAATCCATGCCTTCTAAAGTTTCAACAATTTCACGACGGCATTTAGCACCTTCATCACTGTCAGTCATATCAAAATATGATGCATGATCACAAACATTAGTAGTCCAGCCACCATTCTCATCTAATTTGAACAAATGGAATTCAGCTTCAAATCCAATTTCAAAGTCAGTATATCCCATTGACTTCATTTCATTCAAAATGCGTTTTAAATTGTTTCGAGGATCTCCTTCAAATGGTGTTCCATCTACTTTATGTACACTACATGTCAAACGACCGATCCGACCTGAAGTGCCATCCTGCCATGGCAAAACCATCCATGTAGATAAATCAGGATATAAAACCATGTCACTTTCTTCGATACGCACAAATCCATCAATTGAAGAACCATCAAAACGAATTTCATTAGCTAGCACTTTATCCAATTGACTTGTCGGAACTTCAACATTCTTCATTGTTCCATTAATATCCGTAAATGCTAACCGCAAAAAGCAAACATCGTTATCCTTCACACTCATTTTAATATCATCAGCCGTCAATATTCTCTTCATAATCCATCCAATCTAGAGTAAAGCAAAAATTGGTATAGTCCTTGAAATGCATATAAACCCGTTTGTTTACTCAACGAAAATAATAACAGTGTTAATTGGTATCGTCAATATTTTTTTGATTTTTTATGAATAAAATTATTTGATAATATCAACATATAATCAAGAATATGATCATCTTTTAGAGGATCCAACCATTTAACGCATAATTGATGTCTAAAATACGTTATTTGTCTCTTGGCATATTTACGAGAAGCCTGCTTTAACTTATCTACACAATAACTTAAATCTGCCTCATGCTTAAAGTAAGGAAAAAATTCTTTATAACCTATTGCTTGTACAACTTGATGACATTTATCAAGATTGTGATATATCATCTCAGCTTCTGTCAATAATCCACTAGCCATCATCTTATCAATCCGATTATTGATACGCTCATATACTTGCTGACGATCACTATTTAATCCGATGATTAAAGCATCGTATCTAGGTTCAATATCTACTTGCTGATCAGAAAAAAGTTTGCCAGTTCTACTAATAACACTCAACGCTCTAAGCACACGTCTATGATTTTGATACGGTATTTTAGCAGCAGTGATAGGATCTTTTTCATTTAATTTTTGCCATAATGCATGTTCACCCTCAGATTTAAGTAATTCAAGCCATCTTGAATCTACACTATCGTTATAGCTTTCCCGTTCGCCTAATTGTAATTTATTTATTAATGCATTAATATAAAAACCTGTTCCACCGACAACTAAAGGAATTTTGCCCTTAGCCGTAATCTCATCTATCGCTTTACTTGCTTGGGATACAAACTCTTTAACAGAATATTCCGTAAAAATTGATTGTTGGTCAACAAGATAGTGTTTAACTGCTGCACGCTCTGCCGAAGTCGGCTTAGCCGTGCCAATATTAACTTCCTGATATATTTGCATCGAATCACCAGATATAATTTCCGCATTTAACTTTTGAGCCAACTTGATTGCTAATTCAGTTTTACCAATACCTGTGGGGCCAACAATAACTATTATTTTTTGCATAATCATTCTCCTTTTAAAAAAAGAATAAACTTGATAAAATTTAAGTATAAGAAACAATTAAGGAGGAATTTAAGATGTCCAAAAAATTTGGGACTGGTGTAGCAACTGGTATTTTAACAACTTTAGGTGCATTAGCTGTCGGTCTATTTACTTATAAAAAGAAAGTATTAGATCCTGAAGATAAAGAAGATTCAAGAATTGCTGATAACCGCCGCAAAGCTAATAGAAAAAGTTTTTCTGCACATCAGTCATAATTGGTTAATTGCTTATTTTACAAAAAATAGAGGATTATCTTAATCCTCTATTTTTTAATATTTAGAAGTTTTAGTTTGACCTTCCCATTTTGCAAACGCATCTTCCAACCAATATACTTTATGATAACCTTTCTTATTGAGAAATTTAGCAACCCTAATATTGATCATTAATGAATCTGAATATAAATAAACGGGCAAATCAGATCTAATTTCACTATATTGATATTTAATCATCGAAAAAGGTAAACTACGAGCACCTAAAATATGTTTATTTTTAAAGGCATCCTTAGTTCGCAAATCAATAATTTGTGCTTTTCTTTTTCCTTCTTCAAATTGTTTTTGTGTTAATTTACCACCAAGTCTTTTTGCTTGCCACCTTAACCATAACCAATTAACAGCTAGAGCTAGAATAATAACAGTCAATAACACATTGAGAATTATCAAAACTTTGTCCATCTTTAATATCCCTCCATTTACTTATTTAACCAAATCAATCTTTACACTGACCAGACTCTTTAGCAACTTCAATTTCATGTTCATGATTTAATATCAGCTTAGCAGTCATATAATTTTTATTACTAATGACACCTGCTTTATGTAAATTATCTAATTCTAGAGCCATCAATTCAATATCCCATTTTCTTTTACCAACATAAACCAGAATATTGAATTTTTTCAATAGTTGTTGCACATCGTACAAATTCTTCATTAAAGGTTGATCACCATTCCCTGACGTAAACAATATACCAAATAAATAATAAAAATTGCACAGAAAAGTACTCTAATTTTAGAAGGTGCATCTTTGAAAAAAATGCTACCCAGAATAATTGTCAACAAAAATCCTGTAATAGTACCACCTATATGACCTATTATATCAACACTAGGCATGAAAAAGTCTACAACGATATTACAAATTAGCAATAAAAATGCCTGTCTGCCTATTATAATCGCTATGATATTATCATTATTTAAAAAATATAGTGCAAGAACTGAACCCATTAGTCCAAATACTGCAGTAGAAGCACCGCAGGAAATTACATTATCTTGACCAAGAGCAAAAGAAAGTAAATTTCCACCGACTCCTGAAAGTAAATATATTGTCAAATAACGAATATGACCTAAAAATTGTTCTAGAAACATTCCAAAAAAGTAGATCATAACTATATTACATATGATGTGAAAGAATCCTGCATGAATAAACTGTGCCGTAAATAAACGCCAGAATTGCAACTTTGTAACTACAGCAATATTATTCATACACCCAAAATCTAATAATTTATTGATATCATTATTGACATCAAAAAAAAGTTCTATTGCATATACAATAATTAAAATTGCAATAATAGACCAGGTAAATATTCTACTAGTATATTTTCTATATTTTCGTTTTATACCAATATGTATCAATTATGCCAAACTCCTATTCGATAGTAATTAATTTTTTTACTGGTATATCATAATCATTTATTGACCAACATGATTGTTCAATTAATCTTAAAGATCCTACCATACTGATAGACATTAAATCGTGTTCAGCTAAGAAACGATCATAATAACCACCTCCAAAGCCTAATCGATATCCATCTGACTTAAATGCCAACCCTGGAACAATTATTATATCTGGTTCATTATTAATGGTAGACTGTGATTGCCAATTTTCTAATATACCGAATTTATTTTTAGTAAGCCGGTTATAATCAGTTATTTGCGTAAATTCCATCCTACGTCCAGGCAGACAACGAGGTATAAAAACCTGCTTATTAAATTGCCAAGCAGTATTAATAATTAACTTGGTATCAATTTCATCCATTATTGAAATAGTAATACCTATAGATACAGAATTTTTAAAATCTGACGTTGCTATCAATTTTTCTTGTAAAAATTGATCCTCCTGCAATTTTTGATAAGATTGCGAAAAATCACGCAATTTTGCTAACTGTTGTTTGCGAAATTCATTTTTATTTATTAACATTTTATAAATAATAAAAATTTACATAAAAAAACAACAGGCGAACCTGTTGTTACGAATTACTTAGTCTCACGATGAAGTGTTGTTTTTCTTTCAACCGGGCAATACTTCTTCAAAGATAAACGTTCAGGATGCTTACGCTTATTCTTTTCTGACAAGTAACTTCTATCGCCACATTCGGTGCATTCAAGGATAATATGCTCTGCCATTTGTTCCACCACCTATAATATTTATTTAACTGTTTTACTATACCATTTATTAACTAATTTTACAAATCAAATATTCAAAAAAGTACAATTATGTTTTTTATCCAATCAATATAATCATGATATTTTTATTTAAAGCAACAAAAAAGGACACCCTACGATAAGTGTCCTAACAATGATTCGGGTGAGATTCGAACTCACGACCCACGGTTTAGAAGACCGTTGCTCTATCCAGCTGAGCTACCGAACCGAACCAAATAATATTATATAAAAAACTAGATGATTTTGTCAAAGCTTTTTTATAAATAATTTGGTTTTTTTGATAAATTAGCCTAACAAAGCCTTAATAGCCTTATTTACTGCTACTTTATCTTTAGCAATTAATGCTACTTTATTTTCAATTACTAAAGTATCCATCTTAATTTCACGAGTTAATCCAGATACATTGATTTTTGGATCAAAAAATTCTTTAAATTCCGCTAACCTCTCTGGCGTATCAAATGTCGATGCAACTACTGAAATGTACGCTGTAAATGACATATCACCACCAACTGTTTTATCAAGCCATTGCCATTCTTGACGCATCCAATCCCATGCTTTTTGCTGTCCATGATTATTACGCAAAATGCCTGCAACCCACCTCAATAAATCCTGAGGTTTAATTACAGATGCATCCTTAAATTTATCAATCAATAATTGCAATAAATCAGGATTTTTCACTGAAGTTAATGCTAAACATATGTCTCTCTTATAATTTTGATCAACCTCTTTAGCATATTTGTCAAATAGCATCTTAAATAGATCCTCATTTTCCAAATTTTTAATTTCATTTAAGAGGACAAAATAGCGAATATCAGAATTTAAGTCTGCTAATTTATCTTTATTGGCAAGATATAATTCATGTAATTTAGCTATAATTACCGGATTATCTCCATAAAGGGATGCACTTAAAATTAAAGGTCTAGTTAAATTATCATCTATACTCTCTTCTGCATGTGGCTCTACGCCTAAGCGTTCAGAATTGCTTTCAGACAACTGCTTACTAAATTGTTTGATTGAAGTTTCTTCTGCACTATCAGGTGTTGCAAAAATTTTAATCTTGGCTAATGTTCCATATAATTTGCTATTTACAATATTTGAAGTAGACTCTGCCTCTTTGACTAATAGTGGTAAAACATCAGCGTATGAAATCTCTTGACTTTCAGCCAATAATCCTAAGTCTTGGAGCAATTGTAATTTATCAATATTGTTCAAATGATCCATTTCAGACAAAATATCATCCAATAATTGTTGATCATACTTAACGATAAAGTGAGAATTATTTCCAACATTAAGCCTAAATGCAACACCATTTTTAGCACGCAATTCTTCATAATTGCCAATAATCATCTTTTCGTCTTTCATTATTTTTGGAACTTGCAGATAATTACTATTTAATGGTATTTGCCATAATCTGCCTTGATCTTCACCTGTACCAATAAAGAATTGTTTTTGACTTAAAACTAAATTACCATCTTCAATACCAGCTCTAACAACAGGATATCCAGGTTGTTCTAACCATGAATCCATAATATCGCCAATATTTAATCCACTTGCTTGACCTAAATATTCCCATAGATCTTGGCCTTGAGCATTACCATACTTATATTCTGCAAAATAATTCTTTAAACCTTGTCTTAATGCATCATCACCTAACAAGGCTCTCACCATTACCAACAAGCGGGCACCTTTTGCATAAACAATTGCACTATCGAAAATAGAATCGATTTCTGCTGGATCATTAACCATAATATGTACAGATTGTACACCGTCAGTTGCATCCCTTCTCAATGCAGCAGCTGTTTCCATAGTCTGAAATGTTTCCCATATTTTCCAACTAGGCTCTAATGCATCAACAGCGACATATTCCATCATATTGGCAAAACTTTCGTTAAGCCATAAGTTATCCCACCACTTCATAGTAACCAAATCACCAAACCATTGATGGGCTAACTCATGTGCTATCACAGTAGCAACCAATTGTTTAATATCTAACGATGTATTATCAGGATCAACTAATAAATAAGCTTCACGATAAGTTACACATCCCCAATTTTCCATTGCTCCCGCTGAAAAATCAGGTAAAGCCACTTGATATGAATGTTCTAAAGGATATGGTGTTCCATAGAAATCTTCATAAAATTCGATTGAACGTTTAGCAATATCTAAAGCAAAATCTAATTCGTTAGCTTTATGTGCTTTGGTGGCAAAAACACCTATTTCAACACCTGATTTAGTCTTAGTTAATTTTTTCTGCATATCACCAAATACAAATGCAACTAAATAAGTAGACATGCGAACAGTTTCTTTAAAATAATGTATACCATTTTCACATTTAAATTCTGGCTCATTAGAAATTATAGTTTCGCCATCTTTTTCATCATATTTAACAGCCAAATTAAAAGTTGCTTTAGCTTCTGGTTCATCTACACATGGGAATGCTTGTCTAGCAAAAGTAGTTTCAAATTGAGTACCTACTAATTGTTTCTTTACACCATCAACTTCATAATATGACGGATATATCCCCATCATCGTATCTGTTAATTTGGCATTGTAAGTAACTACTAACTTAATTTTACCGATTTTATCAGATGAAATTGTTATTAATTCATCTTTATCATTATAATTAAACTCTACTTTTTTACCGTCAACAGTTACATCTTCAACAGTTAAATATTTTTGATTTAACTGAATTTGATTAGCTTTAGCTTCTCCTGTAATAGTAGATACACCTGATATTGTTTTATGTTCTCTATTTACATCCAAAAAAATATCATAATGTTCTGGAACAAAAACATCAAAAAGTCGCTTATTTTTCCCCATATACATTTATCCTCCGTATTTTATCTGTTATAGTTATAAATTATAAGTATTCATACAGAATTTTGCTACTGTATTGTAATCTTATTTTTGATATTATTGCTAATTAACGTCTAAAACTAGTAAAATCAATATTAAATAAACCTAAGGAGAAATAAGATGAAGTTCAATCAATACGCTTATGTTGAAATCGATCCAAAAAAACAAATAGAAGAATTAAAAAATATCAATTTTTTACCAGTAAACTTTGAAAAATATAATTTTTCTGATTTATTAGGTACTTTATTTAAAAATTTATTAGCAGAAGCAAAAACACCGGAAGCAAAAACAGCTAAACTTTCAGAATTTGCTATTAACGAAAATGAAACGCTAACTACTTTCTTAGCCCAAAATCCGCAAGCAATAACTAAAAATGAATTTTATAACGTAGCGTTACAATTATTAGGTTATCATGTTATTTACGATTACGATTTAAATAACCCGATTGATTGTTTGAATAAGCATGCTTTGCCTTATATTGATAAAAAAGAATTCACTCTTAATGAATTACCTGAGGTATTCTATCGTTTATTGAATACTCGCTCAGCAAATGGTCAAATCTTAATCGATGTGATGGCCGCAAAGGGTTACTTTACACAATTTTGGGGTAAAAATGAATTTTTATTCTTTAATGGCAAATCACTACCAGTTTTTGATACTTCAAAAGTTATCCGTGAGGTTGTCTATGTTGAAAGTGATCTGGATACTGATGAAGATGGTCAACCTGATTTATTACAGACAACAATCTTTCGACCAGACGAAAGTAATATAATCCCAGTTCCAGCCTTATATACAGCCAGCCCCTATTTTGGTGGAATTATTGCCAACGAAGCTAAAAATCATAATGTCGACGAAAACTTAGAAGATGCAACATTATCCAACTATCCAAAATATGTTGCAAAACCACATGTTTTTGCCAACAAGCCAAGTTCAGATAATAATCAAGCCACTGAAGAAGCAATCCATAAATCTTCTTATGCATTAAATGAATATTTATTAGCAAGAGGCTTTGCTAGTGTCTTTGCTGGTGCAATTGGTACTCGTGGAAGTGATGGATTACGAATTACTGGTGCTCCTGAAGAAACAGAAAGTGCCAAAGCAATTATCGAATGGCTACATGGTGATCGAATTGCCTACACTGATCGCAATCGAACTTCAGAAGTAAAAGCTGATTGGTGTAACCATAAAATTGGTATGACAGGACGTTCATATTTAGGAACTTTACAAATTGCAATTGCCACCACAGGTGTTGCTGGTTTAAAGACTGTAGTCAGCGAAGCGGCAATTTCTTCTTGGTATGATTATTATCGCGAACATGGTCTTGTTGTAGCACCTGAAGCCTGCCAAGGTGAAGATTTAGACTTATTGGCTGAGACGTGTCAATCTAACCTATGGGATGCTGGCAATTATTTAAAAATAAAAGATAAATATGAAGCAATGCAACAAGATCTTCTGAAAAAATCTGAACGTAATACTGGTCAATATTCTGATTTTTGGGATGCTCGTAACTACAGACATCGTGCAGATAATATTAAATGTTCATGGATCAGCGTACATGGTTTAAATGACTGGAATGTTAAGCCCAAGAATGTATATAAGATTTGGCAAAAAGTTAAAAATTTACCAATCCAACATCACCTCTTCTTACACCAAGGGCCACATTACAATATGAACAATTTAGTTTCTATTGACTTTACAGATTTAATGAATTTATGGTTCTGTCATGAATTATTGAATTTGCAAAACAATGCATACAATCAATGGCCAACAGTAATGATTCAAGATAATTTACAAGCTGATTTATGGCATCAGGAAAAAGACTGGAATAATGTAGATGGTCAAACAAGCACATATTTCTTACATCAAGATGGAGAATTACAAAAAGCACCTGATACTCAAGCAAAAGAGCAAAAATTCACCGACCAAGGCGGAAAAATTTTTAAACAAGCAAAAATTTCAGAACAACAATGGCAAAATGAATTTATTGCTGGTAACGAACGCTGGCTAGATCAGCAACTAAGGTTCACAACTGATGAATTTATTCATACAACGACTATCACAGGTCGACCAACAATTAAACTTAGTGCTTCATGTTCCAAGACCACTGGCCAACTTTCCGTTGCCTTGGTAGAAATAGGAACTAGAAAACGTTTAACTGATACGCCATCCTTCTTTAGAGATCAAAATCAAGAATTTGGTTATCGTTTTGGCTCACAAATGTTACAAGAGTTTACCTTAACAAAAGCTACACCAGCTAAGTTAATCACTAAAGCTCACATAAATATGCAAAATTATGCAGACTTGAAAAAAGCTTCTCAAATAAAAGAAAATACAATGTATGATTTTGAATTTCAACTGCAACCGACTTATTATCGTATACCAGCTGGCAGTCAACTAGCATTAATTATTTATTCAACTGATCAAGCTATGACTAAACGTCCATTGGAAAGCGAAGAATACAAAATTGATTTAACTAAGTGTTCAATTTCATTTCAACAAAAATAAATCTATATATTAGGTAAACAAAAAATGGTTTAATTTGATCAAAAATCAAATTAAGCCATTTTTATATAACATACTATTTATTACAATCATTTAGCTTACGCCAATAACTATTTTGAATATTCATTTTCGTTCGATATTTAGTAACTGCTCTTCTACTAATATTGATTCCTTGTAATAATAGTTGATCGCAAATATCTTGATCACTTAATGGATGTGATTTATCTTCTTCATTTATTAATCGTTCAATGGTATCTGTCACCTTCATGGCAGTAATATTATTTTTAAACGACTTCATAAACATAATTTTGAGACTGATAATCCTATTATTACATTCAAAATATTTATCTTTAACTGCTCGACTAATCGTGCTAACTGAAAGTCCTAAAGATTGAGCAACATTGTTCATATTTAAAGCTTTCAATTGTTTCTTATCCATAGTTTTTAAATATGCAAGTTGATATTTAGCTAAATATTCACCTAATCTAATTAAAGTTTTTTGTCGTCTCTCTAAAGATAATTGTAAATCCATAAATTGCTTTTTCTGTGCATTAAAATACTCTACCTCATTTGTAGCACAAGATCCTTTTAAGTTGGTATATTCTACTTCATTAAAAACAACCTCTGGTAAATTAAACTTAGAATCTTTAACTAAAACATGACCATTATCTATTTCAAAAATCAAATCTGGAATAAGGTATTGAATATTAGTGAAATTATCAAATTTAGCACCAGGCGTGGGCTCTAATTTTCGTAGCTCTTTTAATGCTTCTAAAATTTTTTCTTTTTTCCAAGGCAATGAATTCCAGCTACTGGTATCTGCAAGACGTTCTAATAGATGTTTTTCTAAAATAGCTAATGCAATTGGATTAAAATGCAATAATTTTTTAGCCTGAATCAATAAGCATTCATTTAAATCATAAGCTCCTACGCCTAATGGACTCAGTTCATGTAATAAATTCTTAGCATTTTGAATATCGGCTTCACTATACTCTATCTCATTTGCTAATTGCTTACATGTAAAACGTAAATAACCATTATTATCCAGCTTATAAATCAAAAAGGTAACTAATTTTTTATCATTATTCGACCAAGCTGAAAGCTGAATTTGCTTAATTAAATATTCTACTAAACTATCTTGAGACGGATCTTGCACCCAATCTAAAGTAGTTGTATTTGCATTAGTATATTTTAAATCAATAAATGGATTGGTTTCTGCTATATCATGTAACACTTTTAATAAATCTTCAGTATTATAAGATAATATATCCAGATCCTGCTTTAACTTGGGGGATAAAAACAATCTGGTAATTAGCGATTCTTTCAATCGCAAGGATAATCCATTTTTATATTTCATCAAACATTTCCTATCATATACTTATCATTTGAATACACATAATATTCTTATTCATAGAGATATCCTCTATAATGCTGGCATAGTTCAAATCACGTGGTATTTCAATTTCATAAACATTAACATATATAATTTTATCAGCATCTTGAGTTACTTTAAAATTAACGTCTGATACAATAATTCCCTTATTTTCAAAATACTTTTGAATAAATTCTTTGGTTTCAAATTTGTGTCTATACTTTATTTCTAGTTTTTTTATTGTATTAACACGAATAATCTTTTTAGAAAAAACTAGTACTAAAATAACAAATAAAGCTCCAACAAGACCAATATTATAGTATCCCATACCGAATGATAGTCCTATCCCTGCAACAGCCCATAAACTCGCTGCTGTAGTTAATCCTAGAACAACACGATGATTGACTAAAATAGTGCCTGCTCCTAGAAAACCAATACCTGATACAACTTGTGCAATTAATCTTGCTTCATCAGCTCTTAATATTCCGGATAATTCTGGTCTTAAAATTGCTAATTGTAATGCATCAAAACCAATCTGTTTTTGCAATAAGGCAATTAAGCAGGCTCCAGCACAAACTAAGGCATGTGTCTTAATTCCTGCCGGTCGATTTTTATGTTCACGATCAAAACCGATAACACCAGCAATCATTACCGATAAAAATAATCTTAAAATAATTTCTACAAGTGTTATCGAATTTTCCAATTATACCACCCCTACTAAACCTAAAACTAATGACAAAACTAAAATACCTAATAAAATCCAGTTTACATTTACTTTCTTAGATAATAACCAATAACATAATAATGTTAATGCTAATGGAACTAAACCTTTCCAAAGCTGATCCAAATAACTTTGCATTAAAATCGCTTTTCCACCCTTAATAGGAATAGATAATTTAGTTTGGAACTTAACCATAGTTGCAGTCATACAACCGATCATCATCAAACCTAAAGTAGATGCAGCTTTATTAAGCAACTTCATACTACCGCTTTCATACATATCTTGGATAAAAGTATCACCTAATGTAAAACCAGCATATGTAAGATAATATCTCGTTAAAATAGATGGTATATTATAAATTAGCAAAAACAAAATTGGTCCAAAAATTGAGCCTTGGCTAGCTAAACTAATACCAATTCCAGCAGCAATAACTCTTAAAACACCCCAGAAGATTGAATCACCAATACCAGATAATGGACCCATCAGTGAAGTTTTAATAGCAACTGTAGACTCAGCATCAAACTTACTATTTTCTGCCTTTTTCTTTTCCATGGAAGCAACAAGTCCCATAACAAAGGTACCCACATTTTGGGTAATATTATACCAAGTGGTATGACGCATCATAGCTGCTCTATGTTCAGCTTTATTATCTTTAAAATATCTGTCTAAAGCAGGCATAATTGAATACATGAAACCAGGAGCATGTGTTTTAGTAGCACCAGCTCTGCTAGCAAACACTGTAAAGGAACGTAAAAATATTCTGTTAAGCATTTTCCTGTCTTCAGGCGTTACATTCTTTGTAAATCTCATGAGAAAAATTCCTCCTCTTCTTGATCTTTGTTGTCTAATGTCTCTGCAACATGAGTAGTATTAATATTCTTTTGTTTATTTTCAAAATCCATGATTTGTTTATCACGGTTCCACTGTAAAATTACGATAATAATACCTATAGCTGCAATAGCAACAGATGGTAAGTTAACATATGCAGCTAAAATAAATCCTAAGAAATAGAATGGTGATAAATTCTTGCTCCACAGCATTCTTAATAAAATGGCAAAACCAACTGCAGGTAATAATCCACCTGTTGCTGCCAAACCAGCCATCAGATTTGCAGGAATTTGTTTAACCAAATGTTGAACTGGTTGTGCTCCAGCTAAAACGGAGAAAAATGTTACTAATGAAAAAACAAAATAATTAATAAACCACATCCCAAAATGTAACTTAGTTAATCCCTTAGAGTCATCGTTGGCAGCTACTTTATCAACTAATGGAGCAAAGATATTCATAACAACATTCTTTAAAAACATTGAAATAAATGCAGCAAATACACCAATTGGCACAGCTAAAGCTAAGGCTGCTTTCATATTAACATTTAATGTAATAGCAAAAGTTGTAGCTAAAACAGTGGCAGTAACTGGTTCTGCAGACAATGCACCACCAATATCTACTGCCCCCATAAAGATTGCTTCCAAAGAAGCTCCAATCAAAATACCTGTTTGTAAATCTCCAAATACTAAGCCAGCCACAGCTCCGACAACCAATGGTCGCTCAATCATAGTTTGACCCCATAACCAATTTCCACCAAAACAGATGAAAACACATAATGAGGCCAATAATGCTATTTGTAACATATATATTTCCTCCTTTTTATTTTTCTGCTAATAATGATGCAATTGATGTTCTAGCATTACTTGGCACTACTTGAGTAAATACAGGAATATCAAGTTCAGATAATTGCTTTAATGCCACCATTTCTTCATCGTTTAACATCAAAGTAGAAGTTAATTGCGTAACTTTTCCCTGACCATTAGCAAATCGACCGACATTTGCAACATTAATACCTTCAATATTTGAAACATGCTTAGCAATCTCCAATGCATCTTCAACGCAATTAGTTAATGCAAAAATTCTCATATTCGCTGCCTTAGGATTATTAAAGACTGCAATTGAATCTTGTACAGATCTAATTAATAATTTTTTGCCTGTAGGTGTTGCCATCTTCAATGTCATTTGCACCATTGCATCTTTGGCAGCATTATCATTTGCAACAACTATACCTTGGGTATCTAACTCTTTAGTCCAAACTAAGGCTACTTGGCCGTGTATTAATCGATCATCAACTCTTAATTGTGCAATCATTTTTTTCCTCCTTAAAATTAACTAAAAAAATCATCACTTTGATAATTATCAGAGCTATTAATTTCAACTAGCTCGACTTGACTTTGAGATATTAATTCTTTTAACCTATCTTTATTTAAAGGCTCACTATCTAGCAATATGGAAATGATTATTGCTAAATTCATTTGGGTAACAACATAAATATCATCATGAGAAGCAACTTCTAGCATAACTTTTTGATTAACACTGCCACCTTTCAAATCTGTAAAAATTACAGCAGGCTTTTTTGCATTTTTAACAAATTTTTTGATATCAGCAACATAATCTCTTTCATCAACATAAGCATCAATAGTTTGAATGTTGCTATCTAAACCAGTTAAAATTTTGATAGAATTTTTTAAACCACTCGCAAAATGTCCATGACTTGCAATTAAAATATCTGTCATATTTTTCACCTCCGATTAACTCCTTCACTTATTTATTAGCAAAAAGTGTACCAAGTATTATTACAGTTGCTATATCAACAAAAAAACAGAAGTGTTTAATAATTAAACACTTCTGTTTTGACATTTAAACACTACTTAATAAATTGCCTAAACAATTCATATAATAGTGAAAGTTCATAATTAGGAATATGTATATTATATTTCATTTCTAGTGGTTGAAATATACTTTTAGTTATTTTAAAGAAATCTTTCTCCTCATTACTAATTGCCTGAATAGAAATATCTTTTGTATTATGGACAATTAGCCTTTCAATCATCAATGCTATATGTAAATATAAATTCAATTTTATTTTTCCATCTAATTTCAAGTGATAAAAATCTTCATATTTGCTATTAACATCCTCTACTTCTTTTAAAATAACGTCTGGATTTAAAAAGCTAAGTTTTTCTGATATTCCTTCTTTGGAGAAAAATCGTAATAATTTTTGGTTCAATTTTTTCAATTTATCTTGACTTAAATACTGAGATAAACACTTGTTTAACTTTCGTTCACCTGTTGCATCCAATAAATCATATATATTCATTTGATCAAATGGGATTTTATCATCAATATCAACTGTCGTCAAAACTAGGATAGTCTGTTTAAAATAATTCCAGTCACAATTCATAATTTTATATTTCAACGTACTATAATCTACTGGTACTATTTGAATATTATCTGGCATTAGCGTTTGAAATAATTCGCTGATCTTTTCTGCTATACCTAACCCTGAAACACAAGAAACTAAAATGTTAATATTTTGCGACACACCTTCAAAATATTGAGTATCAATATGATATCCTTGATCTACTCGATTAGTTATCTCCTGAAATGTCATTTTTTGCTGCATTTTTAATGCTAAATCTAAAGCAGTTATTGTTGTTAAATTATTAACAACTAATAAATCACCATTAATATGGGAGCTAATCTCAGAATAAAGTTGACTCAACGATCCCATATCAACCATCAAAATAAAGCCTTTAGTGGTATTAAAAGTATCTATTAATGCATTAGCTTCTTGGATAATTGAAGATACACCTACATTAATTGGCATATCTATAGCATCAAATAAATAATTGCCGCACAAAGAATTTACTACCGTTTGTATGCTAGTAGCAGTATTTTTACCATGTGCAATCATTAATCCTCTAATAGTAATATTTTCATCAACGTGATCACTTAAAAGCATGGCCAAAACAATAATCAAACTTTGCTTGACCTTATCTTCAATATCAATATTTTTATAGAAGCAGACTGCTACATGTAATGAGCGACTAAACGAAATATTTATGTGATGATAAAGCGGCTCAAGATCATGATTATCAATGCAAAACTTTGCTTCATAAAACAAAAACATTAATGGTTCTAAGTATGAGGTTTTATTTAATCCAAATTGTTGTTCAATAATTTTTTTAAATAATTCTTGATGCCTATAGTATAAGCCTGTCTTCTGACAACTATTTTCCAGCAACTGATTTATTTTCCTAATACTACTTTTAACCTTTTGGACGTTATCTGACGAAAAATCAACAGTTAATTTATGAAATTCAGTCATCAGTTGAGCAAATTTAGCATTTTTTAAACTATTTTTTTCATTAAAAATAAATGCGGCCTGACCATCTATTAATAAATCACCATAATCTTCAAAATTAGGCAACTTATCTATTAATAAAGAATCCATACTTAAATCAATTTGGTCCAATCCATGTTGCTTTTTATAAGCTATCGAACAAGCAATTTGAATCAAGTTTTTTAAATAACCTATATTTCCTCGATTATTAGTTTGAACCAACGCAGAAACCACTTGATTATTCACATATATTTTTTTATTTAACTTAACTGCTTCCTGGTAAATTATATATCTAAGCAATGTTAATCTTTCATCGATAGATCTTTTTAAAAAATCAGGAATAGTAACATGAATAGGTATTCTTCTTAAAAAGGTAGTCAACAAAGTATCTGTTGGCCTTTCTGTAGTAGCCATAATTAATCTTACATTTGACTTAATTGGATGACTATTATCACCTATTTGATAAAAAAGCCCATTATCTATAAAACTAAATAATTTTTCTTGATTTTCACTGCTCAATCTATGAACTTCATCTAAAAATAAGTATCCACCATTTGCTTGCAAAAGTAATCCATTATGAGAAGAATCAGCACCTGTATATGCACCTTTAACATAACCAAATAGCATACTGGATACTAATTCTGGATTATTAGCATAATCAGCACAATTTAAAACAAAGTATGGCGAATTTGATCTAATAATTTTTATTTCTTTAGCATATTCATAAATTTTTTTAGCTAGAAAACTTTTACCAACACCAGAATTACCTGTAATTAAAATATTTAATCCATTAGGAGGATAAGCAACAGCTGCACTAACTTGTTCAATCACATGTTTCATAGATCCATCATATCCTATAAAATTGCAAAAAGAACTTGTACGTTCACTTACATCAGCACAGTTTTTGCTCCATCTAATTGGCCTTCCGCTTATTTTCTTTATTCTATTTTCTTTAAATAGTGTATTCAAATAATTGCTTATAACAGATCTGGATAAATTTAAACTATTTGCTATTTCTACAGTCGTCATACTTTTTGAAACATGATTTAAATAAGATACAACTTTATCTTTTGCATCATCCATATGTACACCATTTTTACTCATATAATTTTATTTATACATTTTAAAATAATTATTAAACATTGCTTTAGCAACCTGTAAAGTAAATGTACCTTCCAAATTTGGATTTAATCCTGGAAAGACAACTGCTACTGCAATCTTAGGATTATCTGCAGGAGCATAGCCCACAAATGTAGAATTAATTACTTCAGGTGCATGAATATTACCAGGATGTTCTGGATCAAAGAAGAATGTTTCAGCAGTTCCCGTTTTCCCAGCAATAGCGGGTTTTTCTTTTTTCAAAAAACGTCCTGTTCCCCAGCCATTAGTTCCATGAACCACTTGATATAACCCTTTTTTAATAACATCTAACTGACCCTTTTTATATGGAATGCACATCTGCACTTTAGGCTTAGTATTATACAGAATAGAAATTTTATTATTGTGAGGATCGGTTTTACCAATTGACTGTACTAAATACGGCTTCATACGATATCCGCCATTAGCAATAGTTGAAATATATTGAACAAGTTGAATAGGAGTATAGGCATCATAATTTCCATATGAAAGGTCAAGAACAGAACCAGACAAGATGTTACCATTTTTATCAAATGATCTTCCTGTAATACCATGACTTTCACCTGGTAAATCAATACCTGTCTTTTGTCCTAATCCAAACATAGCAAAATTTCTTCGTAAAATAGTAAAAGCATTCTTAGGCACAGAAATATACGATTTTGGCACATATTTAGCATGTAGCCAACGTAAAGCTAATTGCATCATATATATGTTACTAGATACCTCTAATGCTGTAGGAGCATTTAAGGCACCAAATGTACCAATTGGATAAACAGATTTCTTAACTGGTGTCGCTGGCAAATAAATTGGTACATCTGGTAATGTATTATTCGCTGGAGTGATAACATTATTCAATAAACCACCAGATACCATAGCTCCTTTGACGACTGAACCCATTACATATGCTTGATTTATTACACCCAATGCATTATCGACAATCTTATTATTCTTAGTATTATGCATAAGACCTGTGATCGCCAATAAGGCACCTGTTTTTGGATTCATGGCAACAGCATACGCACCACTAGAATATCGTGTAGCACCCGCTCTTTGAGCTTCGTTATAAACTGTCTTTAATGCCTTATCAACTTTCTTTTGATATTTAGAATTAATTGTTAGGATTAAACTTGCTCCACTTTCACCTTTATATATAGTTTTAGTTTGATCAATACTATCTGATTTATGTTTAGAAATAACCTGTGATTTTGATTTTGTTCCTTTTAATAATGGTTCATATTTTTCTTCCAAATATGAAGTTCCTACACGATCATTACGAGAGTAACCTTGAGATAAATAATATTGCAAATTAGTGTTAGGTAATCCTGCTTTCTCAGAAGAAACAGATCCAATAATACTTTTAATGGATTCTCCATTTGGATAATCTCTAGACCAATCTGTACCGATTCCTACACCAGGCAATTCTGATAAATTTTCACCAACCAACGTTAATTCTTTACCAGTGATATGCTTATTTTTAATATAAATAGTCGACAAAGTATATGCTCCTGAAATCTTATTAAAAATTAAAGCAGCTGTTTTTTGTCTTTTACTAAACACAAGTTTTTTGCTTCTCAAATACTTCAAAGTATTTTGATATACTATATGATCATCTAAAGCATCACCATGTTCATCATATCTTTGATTTCTAGGTAGTTGGCGATTAATTTTCAGTGCGTTTTTACTATTCGCCAAATAATAATCAAATAGCTGATTTTTTGTGGGAGTTTCATCGTTAAGTCTAATATATTTACTTAATTTTTCCGAAATATCATAAATCTTAGCTGTAGTAAGATTAGAATTTTT
Organism: Lactobacillus iners DSM 13335; assembly: GCF_000160875.1. GTDB lineage: Bacteria > Bacillota > Bacilli > Lactobacillales > Lactobacillaceae > Lactobacillus > Lactobacillus iners. The sequence continues at coordinate 49,726 of NZ_GG700811.1, read as the reverse complement.
CGTATAAGTAATAGCATTATTTGCTTTATTACCTACTAGGATTCTGCCTTTAGAATCATACATAACACCTCTAGGGACATTATTGCAAACAATTTTTTTGTCAGTCTTTTGTACCTCTGTTTGAAAACGTCCACCATAAATCAATTGCAGATATGCCAATTGACCTATTAATAATAAAAATAGAACACAAATAATTCCTAAAATAATATTTAATCTTAGGGAGGTACTTGCAATTTTACTCTTTAAACTATTTTTTCTCTTATATGTTTTCAAAGAATTTCCCTCACTAACTAAGAAGGCTGATTCCTCAGTGAATCAGCCCTCTTACTACTTACCAGACGTAGTTACTTCATCAATAGTAACTTCAAATAAACCACCAGGTGTATTAATTGAAACTACATCGCCTTTTTTCTTGCCTAATAATGCTTTAGCAATTGGTGAATCATTAGAAATTTTTCCACTAAGTGGATCAGATTCATCAGATCCAACAATTGTGTACATTTCAGAATCATCAGTACCAACTTCTGTAAAAGTAACTGTCTTACCAATAGATACTTCATTAGGATCCACACTACCTGCATCGATTACTTGAGCATATTTCAACATTTCCTCAATTTGTGCAATACGATGCTCTACAGCACTTTGTTCATCCTTAGCAGCATCATATTCGGAATTTTCAGATAAATCACCAAACGATCTAGCTACTTTTATTCTTTCAATTACCTCAGGGCGTTTAACTAATTTTAAATTTTTCAATTCATTCTGAAGCTTATCTTTACCTTCAGCCGTCATAGGATAGACTTTCTCTGCCATATCTATAATTACTCCTATCTCTCTTTCATATGCAAACAAAATCTTATGTTTTTATCAAACAATTGTCAAGTCTTATTGACCTAAACTATTATTTTTATTTAAATGCTGAATATATTTACGATTAAAGTAAACTTTGCCTGTTTTTAAATCTGCAACAAAATACAGATAATGTCGGTTTCGCTCTAACGGATTCAACACAGCACTAATTGAATCCAAACTTGGATTATTGAATGGACCTGGTCCAAAGCCTTTATGAATATATAAATTATATGGTGAATCAACCTTGATGTCTTTCAAGCTCAAACGATGTTTATGTTTCTTTAAGGCATACATAACAGCAATATCCGATTGCAAGGGCATATGTGCATCTAATCTATTAAAAAATACTCCAGCAATCATACGTCGATCTTTTTTATTGACGCCTTCTCTTTCGATCAGAGAAGCTAAAGTCAATACTTGGTGAACAGTCATTTTTAGCTTTTTAATATCAGTATAATACGGTTTAAGTGTCTCATTAGTTTTCGCTACCATTTTGTCTACAAGTTCTCTTAAGCTCATAGACTGATAAACATCATATTTTGCTGGAAATAAATATCCTTCCAAATGATATCTAACATTCTTAGACTTCATTGAACTCTTTAATAACTTAGGATATTTATGAGTTAATTCTTGCAAAAACTCTTGATTATTCATCAGATTAATAAAACTGCTCTTACTATACTTAGTATGACTAGCCACAGCTGTCGCAATTTCATCAATTTGCTCTCCTTCCCTAATAAGGAGATGGTCCTGAGCAACGCGTCCGCCAGCACCCTGTAGTTGGTTGATAATTTGATTATTATTCATAGACGGAGAAATATAGAAATCACCAGCTTGAAAACCTTTAACAGACTTAATCTTCATCCAAGCATTAAAAACTATCGAGCTTCTAATCAAATGCTTTTTTTCCAATATCTTAGATATCTCTTTATTATCTGCACCAACTGGAATATGTACTACTACGTGACTACGATTTTGCGAATCTACAGGTTGCAATGCATAAATTGTAAACACTGTTGCAACCAACATAAACAAGACGACAAAAACACCTAAAAAGGTAAAAATCCATCGTAATAATTTGTTACTGGCCTCTTTTTTTAGCTTATTTTGTTTTTTTGTATCCTGATCAAACAATTGTTGTACCTCTTAAATAAATATTAACGAACAACTGCTCCAAGTTCTGACTCTAAATTATGTGTAATCTCCGCAATTGCTAAACTAACAACTTCATCGGTTAATGTTTCTTTCTCATTTCTAAATGTCAAAGAGTATGCTATTGATTTCTTACCTGCTTCAATCTGACTACCCTCATAAACATCTATAACTTTTATGTCTGTTAAATATTTTCCAGCATTAGCCTTAATATTAGAAATGATAGCATCATTAGTAATATGTGCATCAATCAACAATGATAAATCTCTATTAATTGCAGGGAACTTAGGTGCTGATTTTGCTGTTACACCCTTAGAAATTTCAGGAATGAGTACATCAAGATCTAATTCATAGACATAAATTTCATTACCACGAAGTGCCTTTTCACTATACAATTCTTCATGAGATAACATCCCAATCATACCTAAATACTTATTTTTCAAATAAATAGCTGCTGTACGTGTAGGGTGCATCCCTTTGATATTTTCCGCCTTATAAACAATATCATGCAAATCAAGACCAAGTGCTATAAAAATATTTGTTAATTGACCTTTTACATAATAAAAATCAATATTTTGATCTAGATGTTGCCAATTATCAGCATAAATATTGCCTGAATATAAAGCAGCTATATGCTCATGTTCGATATAATTACCGTCATCTTTATAATAGACACGACCTTGCTCATAAATTCCTATATTACTTTGATTTCTAGCCATATTATAAGCTGCAGCATCTAGCAAACCACAAATTAAATTTTGCCTCATTACAGAACGACTAGTATTTAATGGCATTGCAATTTTGACAGTTGGTTTGGGATTTAATGCATAGCTAGTAGCTTTTTCTAAAGTAGTCAATGAATAAGATATAGCTTCCAGCATCCCTTGTCCTTGAATTATCTTTTTTATGCGACGAATAATTGATTCAGTTGGACTATATCCCCCATGTGTTTCGGCTAAAAGTGGTTGTGTGGAAATCAAATTATCATAGCCATAAATACGCCCCACTTCTTCTACTAAATCTGCAGCAATAGATATATCCCAGCGTCTATGTGGTACATTTACTACTAATTCATCGCCATTAACTTTAATTGGAAAATTCAAGCGATCAAAAATTTTAATAATATCATGATCTTTGAGATTCGTGCCTAAAGTTTTATTTATATATGAAATAGTTGTACGAATATTTACTGGTTCTGCTATTTTATCTATACCTTTAATGATACCATTCAAAATAGTTCCATCAGTATTATTTCGCAATAATAAAGCAGCAATATCTAAGGCTTTCATTGTGTTATCTGAATTAACACCTTTTTCAAATCTGCTAGAGGCTTCTGTTCTATTGGCGTGTCTTAATGCAGATTTTCTTACCAATGAGCCATTAAAAATCGCAGATTCTAGAATAATGTCAGTCGTTTGATCGGTTACTTCAGATGCTTTGCCACCCATAACACCAGCTAACATTACAGGCTTGTTTCCATCAGTAATCACTATATCATTTTCATCTAGCTCAACAGATTTATCATTTAAAAGTTGCAAAGTCTCGCTAGCATGAGCTCTTCTCACCTCTAATAAGCCATTACTAAATGTAGTTGCATCATAAACGTGTAAAGGCTGACCTGTAAGAAGCATAACGTAGTTTGTAACATCAACCACATTATTTATGGGACGTATCCCTGCATTCCATAAACGGCGTTGCATCCAAAGTGGACTAGAACATATCTTGATTCCAGTTATTTTGCGTAAATAAAACTTAGTTGCAAGCTCTGGATCTACACTAACCTTTAAAGAATTTGTCCAATCCTGACCATCACTTTTCAACGATATTTCTTCTATCTTTGGAGTTTGATCAATGATTGCACCAACCTCGTATGCTGCTCCCTCCATTGATAAAGTATCTGCCCTATTAGGCGTAATATCGAAATCTAAAATATAATCATCCATACCTAATGCTTCATAAATATCATCACCAGGTTGAACATCAGTATCTTCATCAAATACAAAAATCCCATTTGCATATTTGGCAGGAACTACTTTGTCATCAAAACCTATTTCCTGTAATCCACAAATCATGCCTTCAGATTGAATGCCCCTAATTTTTCCACGCTTTATTTTTTCATTTCCAGCAATTCGGGCCCCATGTAAAGCCACAATAACTTTTTGCCCTGCGGCAATATTAGGTGCTCCACAAACAATCTGTAAGGGTTCAGCTTCACCTACATTAACTTTTGTTACATGTAAATGTGTTCCCTCAACAATATCACAAGTTAGAACATGTCCTACTACAATCTTCTTTAACCCTGATTGAGGATGTATTACATCAGCTATTTCAACACCTGTACGTGTTATTTTTTCAGCTAATTCGTTAGGTTCAATATCTAAATCTAAAAAATCCTTTAACCAATTGTATGAAACTAACATTAATCTTCCTCCTTACGAAATTGACTTAAGAAACGAATATCATTAGTATAAAAATCACGAATATCTGAAACGCCATATTTCAAAATAGCAAATCTATCTAATCCTACACCAAATGCAAATCCACCATACACTTCTGGATCAATACCAGCATTTTTTAAGACGTTAGGATGAACCATACCAGCTCCTAATACTTCTATCCAACCAGTATTTTTGCAAATGCCACATCCCGTACCATTACAATTAAAACATGATACATCCATTTCCACAGATGGTTCTGTAAATGGGAAATATGATGGTCTTAATCTGGTTTTTCTATCAGCACCAAATTCATGCTTAGCAATTAATTCTAATGTACCTTTTAAATCAGACATAGTCACATTTTTATCAACTACTAATCCTTCCATTTGCTGGAATTGATGTGAATGTGTAGCATCATCGTCATCACGACGATAAACTTTACCAGGCCCTACCATTTTTAGTGGACCTTTACTAAAATCATGAACCTCAAGTACACGAGCTTGATCACCAGAAGTCTGCGTACGTAGCAAATTTTCTTCATCAATATAAAAAGTTTCTTGCATATCACGAGCAGGATGATTTTTAGGTAAATTCATCATTTCAAAACAATAATGATCTGTCTCAATTTCTGGTCCTTGCACTACTTGATATCCCATACCGATAAAAAATGCTTCTAAATCATCTAATATAATATTTATAGGATGCTTAGCACCAGCCATGATTCTGCGACCAGGCAAAGTAACATCGATTTTTTCACCTTCTAATCGCTTATTCAAGGCTACTTGTAATAAGCTTTGCTTAGTTTCTTCCAGTTCTTTTTGAAAAATATCACGTAATTTATTAACTTGTTGACCTATTTTAGGACGTTCTTCTTTAGAAACATCTTTCATTGAATGAAGAATTTCAGTAAGTTGTCCTTTTTTTCCTACTATGTTTACTCTGACTTTTTCTAATTCTTGAATATCTTTTGAGTTTCTTATCTTTTCAAGTCCTATCTCTTGTAAAGACTTAAGCTGTTCAAATAAATTCATAATTTTTCCTTTCTTAACAAAAAAAGCCTCGCCCCCTAAAAGGGACGAAGCTCCGCGGTACCACCCTAGTTTAAATTTTCAAATTAATAAAAATTTACACTCTATTTCTTTAACGGGAAAATACCGGAATTGATTGGATTCTGCTCCTGAGGTGAATTTCATATTTTTTATTTAAACTTATCACAGCAAAAAAAGTCCTCTCTTGAAAATAAAAAATACTACTAGCCTCAATCTTAGCATTTATAATACATTTAGAATTTTAATGCATTTCATATCAACTTGCAACTAAATTATGCCCACTTATCAGCCCAATTATGTACATGTTCGCATACAGGCTTTAACTCTTTGCCTTTGGTAGTTAAACTATACGAAATAATGCCGTGATCAACTTGCCGCTGAACAATATTTTCTTGTTCCAATTCTTTTAATCGCTCAACTAGTACTCGATCACTGCATCTACTAATGCAACGAGCTAAATCCCTAAACCGCATTGCTTCAGTATCACATAATGCATTAATAATCAATCCGTTCCATTTTTTACCTATTATGCTGAACGCATTAATTAAATGGCCACATAAAGAATAATCTTTAGGATCCGGCTGTGCATTTTCCGTTATTTCCATACTTTTGTCAGTCATATGATCCTCCTTAAAATCGTGTGCTAATAATACATATGCTAATATTATATATCTATTTTATGTTTATACAAACTAAGAAAAATAATAAATCATAATGCCAGCAGCAACTGCCGCATTTAATGATTCAGCTTTTCCTTTAATTGGTATATATATTTTATGGTCACATTCTAATTGAACTTGACGACTAACGCCATGTGCTTCATTACCAATAATCAACCCTAATTGGGATACTGCCTTGCAATTGTAAAGTATTTCTGCATCTTTATCTAATACACTTGCATACAATGGTAAGCCATTATTTTTAAAATCTAATAAAACTTGCTCAATATCTGTCTGTACAATTTGTAAGTGAAATTGACTACCTTGCATACTTCGTTGCACTTTTGAATTATATAAATCTACACTTTGATTGGACAAAATTACACCATCAAAACTTGCAGCATCAGCTGTTCTAATAATTGTCCCTACATTGCCTGGATCTGTTAAATTATCTAATATGACCCATTTTCCAAACTTAAAAGAAAAACTATGAGGTTGATTAATCGGTAACACCATAAAAATATCTTGACTATTTTCCGTATCAGACAACTGATCACAAATTGCTTGATTAACCAAAATTATTGACTTATCAAAAATTTTATTTGTCAATTTTAATTTATTAATCGTCTCTTGAGTACCGATAACATATTCATACTTTTGCTCCATATCCAATGCTTCTTTGACTAAATGAAAGCCCTCGATTAAATAAGACATTTGATCTTTGCGATATTTTTTTTGCTTTAATTTACGAATTTGCTTAATAATACTATTATTTACTGAATTAATTTCTTTCATATCCATACCTACCTCGTATTTATTATACTAAATTAACAATTTATAAAGTAAGGTCTAAAAACAATATTAATAGTGATAATACATAGTTGCTTGTATTACATATAATATAGTAAACTGATACCAGTTAAAGAAGGAGATATTAAATTTAATGAAAAAAATAAAATATATAATCACGTCAGCTTTGATAGCTATCATTGCCATAATTACTACTGCTTGTGCAACCAATACTGGTAATTGGACTCCTCCATTAGTAGGACCATATGCATGGATTTACAATTTGTTTGGTCATCCACTCCAAAATATAATGTTACATGTTAGCAACCTTTTAGGTGGTACAAATGGTGCTGGTTGGGCAATTATCATTATTACTTTCGTAATTCAATTAATAGTATTACCATTACGACTTTCCTCACAAAGTAAGATGATTAAACAACAGGAAAAAACTAAAAGGCTACAACCGCAATTAAGCTTAATTCAAGCTGCTATGAAAAAAAATAGTAACAAGCAAATGCAACTAAGCCAATTGCAAATGAAGATCTACAAAGATAACAATATGTCAATGATTGGTGGAATGGGATGCTTACCATTACTTATCCAATTACCAATTATGATTGGTATCTATCAAGCTGTAGCATATTCAAAAACTTTAGCATCATCAAGTTTTATGGGAATATCTTTAAGTAAACCCTCTATTGTTTTTGCCGTTGTGGCTGCTATCTTATACTTGATACAAGGATATTTATCATTAATAGGTATTAGTGAGCAACAAAAACAAACAATGTTAATAACAGTTATTGCTAGTCCACTAATGACTTTAGTATTTTCAATCATGTATTCTGGTGCTTTGGGATTATACTTTTTAGTAGGTGGTATCGTCATTGTGATTCAACAATTGATTGCTACATTTATTTTAATGCCAAAAGTAAGAGCTGATGTTGATAAAGAATTGACAAAACATCCTATTAAAGAGGTCATTAATCAGGCAATGATTGATCAAATACTTAATGAATCATCTGATCAAATGAACCAAAATAAATCTGACGAGATAACAAATTTACATGAGCAATTACGCAAACGTAATTCAGGCAAACAAAATAGAAATAAATAAAAAAATAAAAGATTCTATTAATGTATTGACTGTCCAAAAATCTAACTTTTTGGGGTCAAATCATAACAATAGAATCTTTTATTTTTATTTAGTTGCTTGTGAACCTTTTAAAGATTTTTTCTTAAGCAAAGGGAATTTTAACCTAAAGGTACTACCCGTTCCTAAAATAGAAGTTACACCAATCGTACCATGATAACTTTCAGTTAATTTTTTAGCAATAGATAGACCTAACCCATTACCACCTTTTTCACGTGTTCTGGCTTTATCTACCCGATAAAATCTATTAAATATTTTTTCTTGTTCGACGCTATCTATACCTTCACCGAAATCTTGAACAGCTATAATTACCGACTTATTTTCAGTTGAAGCACTAACATTTACTTCTTTTCGATCCGTCGAATATTTAATTGCATTATCAATCAAAATAATTAATAATTGCTCTAAATGATTTCTATACATTCTAATAATTGTATCAGGTTTCAAGTCAGTTATATCCAAATTGATTGTAAAGTCTTTATGAATCATTTTCATATCATTAACAGTTCGGATTAAAACTTCATTTACATCTGACACTTTATCAGGAAATTGCATATCAACTTGTTCTGCCCGAGTTAAATCTAACATTTCCTGTATTAAATGCTTCATACGATCAGTCTCTTGCAAAGAAGCATGAATAGATTCTTCCAATATCTGGGGATCATCCTTACCCCATCTTTCTAACAAATTCAAATGCCCTTGAATAACTGCCACTGGCGTCCTCAATTCATGTGACACATCACCTACAAATTGCTTTTGTTGCAAGATATAATTCTGAATCCTATCCAGCATTTTATTAAAATTAACAACCAATTCACCTAATTCATCATTACGTCTAATATTAGGCATTCGTTCTCTAGCATTAGGATCTTGGTCAATCTCACGCGAAATCTTAGTCATTCGCTTAATCGGCTTAACAATACCATCTACAATAAAGTAGGATGCTACTAAAAAGAAAATAATTGCTAAAATTGATAAAAACACCATAGATTGCTGTAATTGTTTCAACAATTTATTAGTTTGTACCATCCGATTATCTACTATCAACGTACCTAATAATTTTCGATTATCATTAGAATAAATACGTTCTGCATTTCTAAAATGCATTCCGCCTCTGGTCTTATAAATTAATTCGGACGCTTTTTTTTGATTAACAGACTTTAAATCCTCATTACTTACCCAATTTGAATTTGAAAATACGAGATTCTTTTGCGGATCAAAGATGTAAATATTTATGTCTTTATTAGTTAATGTAGCCAAAATATCATCATCAAAAACACCATTGTCTTTTCTATTATAATTAGGTGAATTTCCCGAAATTAATCGCAAAGTATTAGGCGATAAAGTAGTTACAACATTAGAAACTTGAAAGGGTTCATTAATATTTACTAATCGTTGTTCAAAAGTACGTACAACATTTTTAGTTACATCACTTTCTTGTTCTAATGATTGACTCTTAATTAATGAATATATCGTTAGCGAAAATATAACAAAAGAGACCATGATTGTAGTAGCAACAATCGCAACCCACTTAAGTGTTAATGAAGATCTCCTGGTCTCTTTTTTGTTATAATGATGTATCAAATTCATCAAGTTCATCTGTTCTTACCATATAACCTGTACCACGAACTGTTTTAATGTAAGAAGATCTACCAGGAACATCAATCTTATTTCTCAAATATCTAACATATACTTCAACTACATTAGTTTCGATCTTAGAATCAGATCCCCATATCTTCTTTAATAATTGTTCGCGTGTTACAACATTATTTTTGTGTTCAATTAAAGTCATTAATAAATTATATTCACGTTTAGTTAAATCAACAGTCTTATCACCACGGTGTACAATTCTATTAGCCGTCTCAATAGTTAAGTCATTAAAACGAATAACACGCTGAACACCTGCAGCTTCACCACTAGCTCTTTTTTCAATTTGAACACGACGTAGCACTGCACGTAAACGAGCTAATAACTCTTCAATTGCAAAAGGTTTAACAATGTAGTCATCTGCTCCATGATCTAATCCAGAAACACGGTCAATAACTGAATCTCTTGCAGTCATCATAATAATAGGAGTTGTCTTCTCTTGTCTTACACGTCGTGCAATTTCTAGACCATTCAAATCGGGCAACATTAAATCCAACAAAATAGCATCATAATTATCTCTTAATGCTAAATCTAGTCCTTTTCTACCATTTGACTCTACTGTAGTATCATACTTTTCGTGTTGTAATTCTAATTCTACAAAACGTGCCAAATTTTTTTCATCTTCAATAATTAAAATTTTACTCATTTTTATTTCTCCATCTATTCATTAAATCAGTACACATTAAAAGTAACATATCTAAACGATCTCATTATTAATGATAAATTTTTAATACTATTTTTTCAATGCATTTTTAATAATTTTATTTATTAAATAAATTTTTTAACTTATCAAATTGAGGGTTAATAGTATTTCTAGGTCTATTTTTATAATTTTCCTCTGATATAACTGTCCAACCTTCACCTTCAGGAAACTCGCCATTTTCTTTTTCTGCATCTGTTAAATTAATAGTAGGCAAATTTAATAATAAATTATCTTCAACTGCTTTTTGCAAATCAATAATATCATTTTCTATCAAAATCACAGTACCAGCATCTTCATCTTCACTAGGAAGCACCTCAGCGTAATTCTCAGTAAATGTGAAGCTATTTTTTATAGATACTGGCTTCAAACTACGAGTTGAAGGTACAATAACATCATATTCAACTTCAAAATTTCCAGTTACAAATGGATCTTGATAAAAAAATTGCCCTTTAATATGTACATTTTTAATATCTAAAATAAAATCTTTAGCCCTATCAAAAAAATCTGCTTCAAATTTAACATCTTGATCTACATAAACTAATGGTTCTTTACTATTTTCAATATTTAGAAACGAATATGTTAACATCTATCTTACCTCAAATGGCTTACGACCAAAATTCTGATCATAACCTATTAACTGTTCAAAAAATCTATCTACTTTAATCTGTAATCGCAAACTACCAATTTCTGAATTTTTCTTATCAACTTTGGAAATAATTGGTAAATTTGTCGATTTGCGTATCTTTTTTAAATATTTTCTGCCACGCAAACTATACCCTAATAACATTGGAGTAATAATTTGATTGGCTTCCTCAATATCATCACATGTTATATCTAACAAAGTATATAAACATAAGCGTCTTAAACGGGCATACGTATACCTTTTAGATTTGATTTTATGTAAAAAGTCCTCAAAATTATGTGATTGATGGATTTCGGCCTTCATTTTATATTCTAATCCTTCACTCATTTGATAAATAGATTGCAAATGATTAATGTTTGTACTTTCTAATCGATATTTTAAAAATGGAAACATCATCTCCCAATTAGGAAAAACTGCTTGCTTACTTAACCATAATAATTCTTCTTTAGGCAAATAATTTTCTAATTTAGAAAAATCTCCATTTAGTTCATACAAAATTTGTCGCCTAATAGCAGTAGCAGAAGCTACAATGTCCTGAATATACTTATCATTATGTCCACCACTACCAAATCTTTTAATTGCATGCAGACGTAATGGTCTACTTAAGCTACAATTAGCCACTGCATATGCAACTGCCAAAGTAATATTAGGTTGTGTTAAATCATAACCGATTTGCTCAATCAACATTTGATTATATTGCGTAGAATACGTTTGCGTATAATCTTTAAAAATATGACTCGATTGTGCTAATTTAGAAATTTTCACACCTAAGTTCATATAATCAATCTGATCGTCTTCTACACCAAAAACAAGATCACTAACACCTAACTGCTCCAAGATTTTCATACTACCATAGGCAAATATATCAGCAGGCTGTACAGCATAAGAAAAAGGTAATTCAAAAACTAAATCTGCACCTGATAGCAATGCAGATTTAGCTCTACTCCATTTGTCACATATTGATATCTGACCACGTTGAACATAATTTCCTGACATTAAGACTACAATCGGTTTATTTTGTGATATTAATCTGGCCTGATTTAAAAGAAATTCATGACCACTATGAAACGGATTATATTCTGCAATAATTCCTACAGCATCCATCAATAATTATCATTCCTCAATATCCAATGGCTTACCATTGGACCACAATTTTTCTAAGCCATAAAATCCTCTAGCTTCGAAAGTAAAGATATTAACTACTACATCTCCCAAATCGATTAATAGCCAATTAGAATCTCTGGATCCTTCTATACGATAATCATTTTTACCTTTTTCATGAACTTTTTCAATAATAGAATTAGCAATAGCATGTAATTGACGATTAGAACCTGCCGTAGTAATTACATAATAATCTGCTAATATACTGATTCCTCGCATATCATACGCTTTTGTTTCTTCACCATGACGCTCAGAAATTGCCTCTAATGTTAAATCTAATAATTCTGTATTTTCCACACTAAAACCTCTTATTCTTTACTATTGATAACTGACCACTTGTTATATGCTAAAACTGTTTTGGGATAAATTTTACTTCGTTGCTTTACTAAATATGCTAAAGTATGAGCTAATTCATATCCTACTCCTTCATCCAGATTATCATATGCTACTTTTCGAGCTTCTTCTACTCCCTCAAAATCTCTTCCTGGTTCAATATAATCAGCTACAAAAACAATTTTATCTAATAATGACATTTCAACATCTGCAGTAGTATGTCTTCTAACAGCTGTCAGAATTTCATCATCATTAATTTTTAACTCATGTTGTATAAAATACGCTCCAACTATACCATGCCAAATTACACGATTATAATTTAATAAATCCAGATCAAAATCTTGCTCTTTAATAATTTTTATAAAGCGATCCACACTGATCTGCTTGGCATAATCATGAATAAAGCCAGCTACTTGTGCTTTATATATATCATAATATCCATTCAACTTAGCTAACTTTTTACATTCTTCACTTACTCTAATGCAATGCTGAAAACGCCTTTCATCCATATTTGATTTTACTTTTTCTACCAACTGTTCAGTTGTCAAAATAGAAAATGTTTTTTCAAATTTAAAATTATTCACGATACAACCCCTTTTTTTTAATATATTCACGTACTGCTTCTGGTACTAAATATCTAATTGAATTGTTTGTTTTAATATTTTGTCTAATCAGTGTTGAACTTATTGCAAAACTTGGACAATCAACCCATATCATAGGGTAATTAGTATTAGCAGAATAATTAGCCCGATTAACACCTACTAACGTTGCTAAAGTAGCTATTGTATTAGGCTCCTTCCACTTGCTAAATTGAGCTACCTGATCAGATCCCATAATTAAATAAAATCTATATTGAGGATATGCTTTCTTAAGATATTTCAAGCTATCTACAGTATATGAAATACCTCCTCTTTTCAGTTCAAATGATTTAACACTGAATTTTGGATTACCAGCTATTGCTAATTCTATCATTGTACGTCTATCATTTGCATCTATCTTATCTGCAACTTTTTTTAGTGGGGGAATATTATCAGGTACAAACCAAACTTCATCTAAATTAAGTTTTTTAGCTACCTGATCAGCAATTAACAAATGTGCATTATGAATGGGATTAAATGTTCCTCCCATAATTCCAATTTGTTTAGCTTCTAGATTTTTCCGAACTAAAAGTACCTTAGGTTTTGTTTTTAGAAATACTTCTGACATTAAATTAACGCTCTCCTAATACCTAATCCTATCCCTTCTGGCGTGTAAGCTTTAATAACTACTCCTGAAGGAACAGTAATAAATCCTACACCGCCAAATAAGATATCACTTTTTTCACTTGTCGAATAAAGTTGACCTTTTAATGCTCCTAAATCATCATTATCACAAGGTGGATTTAATAAATCTGATTTATGTTTTAAATAAAATTCATCTGCATTTATAGTTTTTGTTCGATGTAAATATAAATCACGTGCAACATATATTGTAAAACCGCTAGCTGGACCTTTGATAAAATCAATTCTACCTAATCCCGCTAAAAATATCGTTTGCCCTGGCAACAATTGATAGGTAGCTGGCTTTAGTTGTTTTTTAGGAGCTACTAATTCCAACTCACTGCCAGTTAACCTAGATGCCATTTGTTTTTTACTTAAAATTCCAGGCGTATCTACTAAATAATGTCCCTCATTTAATGGTATCTTGATCGAATCTAATGTTGTTCCAGGGAATTTAGAGGTGGTAATCAAATTTTTATATTCACTGCGTGTCTCAATAATTGCATTAATTAAAGTTGATTTGCCAACATTTGTTGTCCCTACAAAATAAATGTCCTCATTTTTTCCTTTGGTAGCTAAATAATTAATTAGTTCATCGATATTTCTTTTTTTTATGGCAGACAATAAAAATATTTTCTTAGGAAACAGCCCATTTCTATTAGCCTCTTGTCTCATCCAGTCTTTTATTTTCGATTCTTTAGAATTTTTTGGAAAAAGGTCAACTTTATTTCCAACCAGAACAAACTCATTATCACCAATAAATCTATCAAGGGATGTAATTAATGAATTATTAAAATCAAATAAATCAACCACATTAACAATTAGTGCTTTTTTATTTCCCAATGAATTCAATAATCTTAAAAAATCATCATTATTTTCATTAACTGGTGTAATTTCATTATAATGTCTTAGGCGAAAACATCTTTGACAATATACACTTGTATCAGGTTCTTGAATCATTTTATTAAAAGCTGAATGTGGCATATAACCCGACAACTTACTATCTTTATCTTGTAATATACTACCACAGCCTATACATCTTATTTCTTCATCACACATTACTTTAAATGCTCCTCAAACTTAATTGGATTAGTAAATCTAAAAACAAAAAAAATAAACTTTTCTACACAACGATTAATCCGTGTATTCCATTTATCAGTTTTAACTAAAGGTTTAACTAAAACAGTTCTAACACCTGCTAAATTTCCAGATACTATATCAGTTAAAAGCTGATCACCAACCATTAAAACATCTGATTTATTCAACTTGTATTTTTCAATTGCATTGTTGATGCCAATAGGTAATGGTTTTCTGGCTCTAGCTGCAAATTCAATACGATAAACATCTAATACTTTACTAATGCGTTCACTACTATTATTGGAAATTACAATTAATTTGATATCTGCATCAGCTAGCCGACGTTCAAGCTTTTGTAAAGAATCATCAGTTTCAAAATTATTCCATGCCAAAAGTGTATTATCTAAATCGCTAAAAATAGCTTTAATTCCCATATTCTTAAGAGCATTTATATCTAAATTATAAATTGAATCAATTGTATATGTTGGTCTAAATATCATAATTATCTCCCTAATCGTCTATTTATATATTAACAGAATTTATAAGGAAAAATAAGAAAATCATGTATATATATTTCCTTAAAAAATACACATAACTTTCGTTATGTGTATTTTCACTTTATTTAACTGCCTTTTTCCATAAACTCAACACTACACCAGAAACTAAAGATCCTACTATCACTGCGATAAAGTACCATACAATGTTTGTAGCTAATGGTGCAACCCAGAATCCACCGTGAGGTGCAGGTATACCTACTTTAGTAAGTCCAACAATAAATCCAGCTATAGCTGATCCCAAAACACATGAAGGAATTACACGACCAGGATCTGCTGCTGCAAATGGAATAGCACCTTCAGTTATAAATGACCAACCTAAAATCCAATTAGAAATGCCAGCTCTACGCTCTGATTCTGTATACTTATTTTTAAACAAAACTGTACCAATTGCAGTAGCAAATGGAGGAACCATACCACCTACCATAACTGCAGCCATTAAAATTGCGTTAACTGGATCATGTGGATTATTAGCAAATGCTCCGGATGCAAATACATATGCAGCTTTATTAAAAGGACCACCCATATCAATTGCCATCATACCACCTAAAATACTGGTTAATATAATTAAATTACCTGTACCCATGTGGTTTAAGAAATTAGTAATTGCAAAATTCAAGCCAGAAAAGATCGGACTAACTATATAGTACATAATAGCAGCAATTAATAGTAATCCCAAAACAGGGTAAAGCAACATTGGTTTCATACCTTCAAGCGACTTAGGAATTTTACTAAATACTTTTCTTAATGCTAATGTAATATAACCTGCCATAAAACCGGCTGCTAATCCGCCTAAAAATCCAGCGGGAGACTTAGCGTTATTAATAACATTAGATGCCATATATCCACCAACAAAACCAGGCATCAATGCAGGCAAATCACCTATTGATTCTGCTATATATGCTGACAGAACAGGTACCATGAATGTAAATGCCATACCACCAATTGTATTTAAAAATACAAATAACGGACTCTTAGCACCACCTGCATATTGTTCAACAATAAATGATAAAGCAATTAATATACCACCACCAATAACAAATGGCAACATATGAGAAATACCATTCATTAAATTTCTATATATAGTACTGCCAACACTAATCTCAGCTTTATCTGCTTGCTTAGTAGTTTGACCTCCAGCATTATAGATGCTTGCTTGATGATCAGCTATTTGCTTAATCAAATCTTGCGGTTTATTAATCCCAGCTACAACTGGTGCAGAAACTAGCGGTTTACCATCAAACCGAGCCATTTCAACTTTCTTATCTGAAGCAATAATAACGCCTTCACTTTTGCTGATATCTTCTGCAGTCAGCTTATTCTTAACTCCTTCAGAACCATTAGTTTCAATATGTACATTATAGCCTAAAGCTTCACCTGCTTTAATCAAAGCTTCTTGTGCCATATATGTATGTGCAATTCCATTAATACATGCAGTTACACCAACAATTAATGGTCTTTCAGAAGATATTTTAGGCTTTTTATTTTTTTCATTAGTGATTGCTGCATCTTTTTGTTTAAACAAAGAAATTACTTCTTCACCACTCGTAGCTTTCTTTAATTCATTAACAAATTCAGGATCGATTAACAAGCTTGATAATTTTGCTAAAGCTTGTAAGTGAGCATTATCTGCACCTTCTGGAGCTGCTATCATGAAAAACAGATGCACAGGCTTACCATCAAGTGATTTAAAATCAATTCCATTTTCACTCTTGGCAAATAAGACAGCAGCTTTATTGATATTTTTATTACGGGCATGAGGCATCGCAATACCATCACCAATACCAGTCGTAGTTTGATTTTCACGATCCCATATTGATTTGATAAACTCTTCCTCATTATTAACAATTCCTTGATCAGCCATCATATCAGCCATTTCTCGAATTGCTGAATCTTTATCATTAGCTTGTAAATTTAAAATGGCTAACTTAGGATTTAATAGCTCTTCTATTTTCATATTCATTCCTTCTTTCTAAATTACTAACTATATTATTGTTTCAACACCAATTTGAGGATATATTGCATCAATCTGCTCTTTAATTGCAATATCTTCTGTGAATGCTGTGGCAGCACCACAAGCCATACCAACTTTAAAGGATTCGATTACATCTTTTGTCATAGTATATGTACCTACAAATCCAGCCAGCATAGAATCTCCTGCACCAACTGAATTAACGACCTTACCAACAGCAGGTATACCATGATAAATATGATCAGAAGTTATCAAATACCCTCCTTCACTAGCCATGGAAACAATCACATTTTGTGCACCCATATCCAATAATTTTTTAGCACACTCAAATAATTGTTCTTTGCTTTCAATTTTAATATCAAATAAATCTGCTAATTCATGATGATTTGGTTTAATAACTAAAGGTTTATATGGTATTGTTTCTAACAAGGCTTTACCAGTAGTATCAACAGCAAAACTTGCACCTTTTTCAACTATAGTTGGTAGCAATTGCTTATAAAAATCTGCAGGTAAACTAGGAGCCAAACTACCACTCAATACAACAATATCTTCGCTAGTTAGATCTTCCAAACGCATTTTAAATGCTTCAATTTCCTTTGGAAAAATTTTAGGACCACTAGCATTAATTTCGGATTCAGATTTGGCATGAATTTTGACATTAACTCGAGTTAAGTCACTTATTTTTACAAAATCACTTACAATTCTTTTAGTATTTAATTGGCGAACAAGTTCCTTGCCAGTAAAGCCACCTACAAATCCCCAAGCTGTATTTTCAACATTAATTTGATTAAGAATTTGTGATACATTAATTCCTTTGCCACCAGCAAAGAAATTACAATTATTAGAACGACTGATGTCACCGTTGTTAAATTTCTCCAACTGAATAACATAGTCTAGTGCTGGATTTACAGTAACTGTATAAATCATTAATTAATCTCCTCTATATTTGTTTTTTTGGGTATTTTCTTTTTATCCATCTCAGTTAATTGATCTGTTATTAGAGTAACCGATTCTACTTTGGCAAAATTAACAAAACTCTCAATTCCAATTTTAGATTTATCCATTAAAATAAATGTTACTTTGCTACAATCCACTGCTTGCTTTTTTATATCTGCCTCCGCACAATCTGGCGTAGTATAACATCCATTACTTCCTAAACCATTTGAGCCTAAAAATGACGCATTGAAATTGAATTGCATTAACTGCTGACAAGTTTGTGTACCAATAGTAGCATGTGTTTTTTTCTTAATGGTGCCACCTAAAATTTTGGTGCGAATGCCCAATTCAATGCATGCAATAGCAGCATCAATTCCATTAGTCACTACTGTGAGATCCTTTTTATCTCGTAAAAATTGAATCATTTCATATGTTGTAGTTCCTGCATCAATAAATATATTGTCACCATCTCTTACATGCATTGCAGCTGCTTGGGCAATCTGCTTTTTTTCTTCTACATGCAAATTAAAACGAATTGTCTGCTCTACATCGCTGGAAAATTCATCCAGACTCCGTGCTCCTCCACGAACCCTTATTAACTTTCCTTTTTGTTGTAATTCATATAAATCACGCCTAATGGTTGCTTGCGAGCTATTAGTAACAGAACATAATTCTTTAACACTACATATACCTCTACTCTTCAAATGCGAAACAATTATTTGATGTCTTTCTTGAGTTAACATTTCTACCACACTTTCAATTAATATTGTAACCGTTTACGCAATCAATTTCAATCATATTTTTGAATATAATGATTATTTTTAATCACTTTTAATCAAAAGAAGATAAAAAAACACTCACGTGATTTACGTGAGTGTTAATAATTCTAATTTAGAGCGTTTTTAGCAGTTGCTGCTAACTCAGCAAATGTCTTTTCGTCATTATAAGCGATATCAGCCAACATCTTACGGTTAATATCAACACCTGCAACTTTCAAACCATGCATTAACTTGCTATATGAAAGACCATTTTGTCTTGCAGCAGCATTGATACGAGCAATCCATAATCTTCTGAATTCACTCTTAACTTTCTTTCTATCACGGAAAGCATATTTACGTGATACAAAAAGTTGTGTACTTGCAGCTTTAAATTGTAAGTGCTTTGCACCACGATAACCTTTAGCTAACTTTAAAATCTTCTTACGACGTTTACGTGTTACGGTTCCACCTTTAGTTCTTGGCATCTAAAATTCCTCCTCAAAAGTCTTTTCAATTTATAATTAACGCATTTGGGAAAGCATCTGTCTGATGCGTCTTAAGTCACTTGCTGAAACCATAGCAGCTTTTCTCAAATGACGACGTTGTTTCTTTGTCTTACCGTGAAAACGGTGTCCTGTATACGCTTGGTGACGTTTTAATTCACCACTAGCAGTTTTCTTGAAACGCTTAGCTGAAGCGCGGTGTGTTTTTTGCTTTGGCATATGTACAAATCCTCCAATTAACTACTTTTTCTTTTTGTCCTTATCGCTCAAAGGAGATAATATTAAAAACATGGAACGACCTTCCATGGTTGGGCTTGCAGTGACAGATGATAAATCTTTAGCTTGCTCGGCCATTTTCTCCAATACTTCTTTGCCCAATTCGTTATGAGTAATAGCACGACCTCTAAAACGAATAGAAACTCGAACTTTTGCACCTTTGGCTAAGAAATTACGAACATGCTTTAATTTAGTATCAAAATCATTGCCCTCTATAGTTGGGCTTAAGCGTATTTCTTTAACTGCAGTAACTTTTTGGTTCTTACGATTTTCTTTTTCTTTTTTTTGTTGCTCGAATCTGTATTTTCCATAATTCATAATTCTGGCAACTGGTGGCTTAGCATTAGGAGAAATAAGAACTAAGTCCAAATCAGCTTCTGTAGCACGTTGTAATGCTTCACTCTTAGTTACAACACCGATTTGTTCTCCATCTTCACCAATTAAACGAACCTCACGAGCACGAATTTCTTCGTTTAAGATTATATTCTTTGATATGGGTATTCACCTCCGCATTGAATTTTCGAGGACAAGATAAAAGCGGGCAAAAGAGCCCGCTTTTTAAATGATCATATCAGCCTAGAGGTTTAAAACTTAGGCGAGAAGCGGGTGCTTCTTCTTGTTCTCAACTTTAATTATTATAAGCGACTAATTTAATTATGTCAAACTTTTTTATTTATTTCTTGAATAAGATGCAACATCAGCAGATAATTCAGAAACAAATTCAGATAATGCCTTAGATTCTTGATCTTCACTACCATACTTACGAACATTTACACTATTATGTTGCAACTCGTCATCTCCTAATACCAATGTATATGGTACCTTTTGAGTTTGGGCTTCACGAATCTTGTAACCTAATTTTTCATTTCTGAAATCAACTTCTGCTCTAAAGCCTAATTTCATTAACTGATCTTTAACATTTTGTGCATATTCACCATGTGCATCATTATTTACAGGAATAATTTTTACTTGCAATGGAGCTAGCCAAGTTGGAAAGGCACCTTTGTATATTTCAGTAAGATATGCAATAAATCTCTCCATAGTACCAACAATACCACGGTGAACCATAACAGGTCTATGCTCTTCTCCATCCTTACCAACATATGACAAATTAAATCTTTCTGGTAACATAAAGTCTAATTGAATAGTTGACATTGTTTCATCATTTCCTAATGCAGTCTTAGTCTGAATGTCAAGCTTAGGACCATAAAAAGCAGCTTCTCCTTCAGCTTCGACATACTCTAATCCTAGATCATCCATTGCACCTTTAAGCATCTTTTGTGATCTTTCCCACATTTCATCATTTGCAAAATATTTATCAGTGTTTTTAGGATCACGATATGACAATCTGAAGTAGTAATCTGTAATATCAAAATCACGATATACTTCCATGATCAACTTCAAAATTTTAGCAAATTCAGATTGCACTT
Source organism: Lactobacillus iners DSM 13335 (assembly GCF_000160875.1). Classification (GTDB taxonomy): domain Bacteria; phylum Bacillota; class Bacilli; order Lactobacillales; family Lactobacillaceae; genus Lactobacillus; species Lactobacillus iners. The sequence continues at coordinate 28,385 of NZ_GG700811.1, read as the reverse complement.
GGTCTAATTCAACAAATGTATGTCCGTCGTTTAAAGTCATTTCACGAACACGTTGTAAACCTGACAAAGCACCTGATTTTTCGTATCTGTGCATCATACCTAATTCTGCTATACGAATTGGCAACTCACGATAAGAACGAATATGATGATTATAAATCTGAATATGAGATGGGCAGTTCATTGGTCGTAATTCTAGCATTTCACCATCTCCCATATCCATTGGTGGGAACATATCTTCACGATAATGTGCCCAGTGTCCTGAAGTCTTATAAGCATCCAAGTTCATTAATACGGGTGTATAAACGTGTTGGTAACCATCAGCAACTTCTTTATCTATAATGTAACGCTCGATAACACGTCTAATAGTAGCACCTTTAGGCATCCAATATGGTAATCCAGCTCCAACTTTGGGATCAACAAAGAATAAATCTAAGTCACGGCCAATTGTACGGTGATCTCTTTCCTTTATATCTTCTCTTCTTTGTAAATCAGCCTTTAAATCTGCCTCTTTGAAGAAAGCTGTACCAAAAATTCTTTGAAGCATCGGATTTGAAGATTTACCTTGCCAATAAGCACCAGCTACAGATAATAATTTGAAATGCTTTAATTTACCAGTATTCAGCAAAAGAGCATTAAAGCCAAAATCTACGAAATCTTCTAATTTGTAAACTGCAACTTCGTCTGCTTCTTCTTTCAATAACTCTAGTTTATATGGATCATCTTTGAATAAATCTAACAATTCAGATTTTGATACTATTTTGTATTCTATTTTTTCACCATTTTTAACTATTTTTTGCATTTCTTTTTCTAAATCAGGTAATTCAGATGCTTTTATCTGATCTTCTTTATCAGTATCAACAAAGAAACCATCTTCTTCTAATTCAGATGTTCCTAATCTAACTGATGGATATTGTTTGCTTGCTACCATTTCAAACACAAAGGCAGCAGTATTTCTTAATACTTGTAATCCTTCCTCGTCTTTATCAGTTATAATAGCAACTCTAGCATCTGTATCAACTACAAAATCAAGCGGTCTTATTTCATCATTAACTTTACCAGCTACAGCGGACTTAGCTAAAGACGTTGCAATTGAACTTGCTACTTCTTTAATAGTTAATGCATGATTAAATTCTTTCTTTGAGCCATCAGGCAATGTAATAACTAAACTCATTTTTACCTCCAAATAAAAAATCCCGGCAATAAATAATATGCCGGGACGTTAAAAGCGTGGTTCCACCCAAATTCGAGTATAAAAACTCCTCATTAAGATTGATAAAGGTATCCAGCCTCCATATTAATCTAACAAAATAAAAGTTGGGACATCTTACAATTAAAAGGCTTCCAGAACTTGGCCTTTATCTCTGAGGTGCAGATGTCATGTCTCTTATTATCTACATTATACTAGCATAAACGTTGGATGCAAGTATTAAATAAAAGAATTAACGCCTTCTATTTTCTCCACCTACAAATACTTCTTTGCTCAAGCAACGTATTCTTTCCATTAATCTTTTTGCTTTCACATCATCATATGAATTTTTAACTTGTGCGAAATGAATCGTTAATGCATCAAAGTTCATATTTGATGTAAAAAAGGTTGGTAACTGATTATCCATTCTTCTTTGCAAAATAACCCCTAGAACTTCATCACGAGACCATTCGGTTAAAGATTCAGCACCAATATCATCAAAAATAACAATAGTAGCCGTAGCAATTTTCATAATTTTATCGGTAAGACTATTATCTTTAAAATGATCACTCAATCCCGCAATAAAAGATGGTACATGCAAAAATACCACTTCATTTCCTTCTTGAGCTAATCCATTAGCTAATCCAGCCATCATATATGTTTTACCTACACCAAAATCGCCTTCTAAATATAAACCTTTTGCATGTTTATCTACATGATATTGTTGAATGAATAAACCAATTTCCTGCAAGGCTTTAATTCGTTCAGGAGTTTTATCAACAGCTGACAATTCCACATTTTTTAATGACAATGGTAAATCTACTAAATGAATTAAATTCTGTACATACTTTTTACGATCATCGATCCTTTTTTGAAGTGTTGCTCGATAAGCAAAATCTATCATGTTGCCATTAACGAATAAGTATGGTTCATATCCCTGATTTACCTTAGAAGGATGCTCACATTCTTGAATATAGATATACAAATTGTTTAGTGATCTTTTAAATATATCATCAGTAATTTTAAGTTTATGTACTTGTAAAAATTCTTGGACACTTGCATTATTTAAGACTAAATCGATAATTTGATCTTGATTAATTTGACATTTATGATTAGCGATTATTTTTTTTAAAATACTAGAAATATTCTCCATTGGCCTTATTTTCTTTCTATTCTTTTCGTCCAAAATTATTGAAAATATTATTCAACTCTTCATTTGACAATGATACATCGGTATTTTTACCATTATCAACATCATAATTCTTCCAATCGGTTTTAGCTTGTTTTCTTGTTGAATTATTATTAAATCTACGTACTTGCCTATTTTTTTGCCATTTTTTAGTATAAGCAATAGCCTCTTGAGCTGTATGTATTTTATTTTGAAGCCAATTATTAGCAATTCTATCTGCTAAATTTAATGTTAATACAGATGTATAATCAAGACATGTTTTGATCAAAACATTTATCAACTCACTAGGTAGACGATATTCATTTTCCAAACGATATACAACCCTTTTCTCATTGGCGGTTACATATCCACCTTTTTTTTCCTTAATTTTATATAAATAATCTAGTGGTTGATTACTATTAACATCCTCTAGCAACTTTTTTTCATCGTTATCAAAATCTGGTATTAAACTATCTTCAGACTTAGTTTCAGATAGTTGTTGTTCAACAGTATGCACTAATTTTTGTTGTCCTAATTGATTATGAGCCATCCGCTGAATTAGTTTCATATCCAATTTTTTATCTCCAGCATGCAAACACATTGTAGCTAGCTTAGTAAAATCTTGCTCACCTAATTGATAAAAAGTCATCAATTGAGCGATTTCAGTTCTATGACTATCTACCTCATTTGCCGGAATATGGTATTTAAGTAAAAGATCTTCCAAAAATTGCCAATCAATTTTTTGAATCATTTTCCCCATCTTAATATCAACCTTAGAATTACTATCAGCAGCAATAACCTTCTTAGCATCCATAACTTCTTTAGTAGGTTCGATTGCATGATCACCTGTTAGCTTAAACACGTCAAAAAATCCACTGGAAACATCCTGGGCATCATTTAATCCTTGAAAAATAGATGGCGTAAAATCTTTTACCAAATTATCAAAAGCGACTATACCTACCTTTTCTTGTAATAGACTAGACAACAAAAAAGTTGAAAAAAATTCCTGAGCATTAGTAATTTCACTCAATTTAAAAATAATTATTGAACCTAACCTAGGATTATCGCCTAAATATGTTTTAACTAAACCGACAGCTTCTAACTTATGAATACTATCAAAAATATCTTTCAAGCCACAATCTAATTGCTCTTGAAGTTGATATAACACTTTATAATCAATCGATAAAGGTAAAGAATTAAATTCATTAGCCAATGTGATATATATACTCATACCTAAATGTCCAATTAATGGTTGATACAATCTAGATAATATTTTCTGACCATCAGCAGTAATCGTAACATTATTAGCTACATAAAACGGCTGTTTAGGATTAGTACATGAATACATGTATTAGTCCTCCCCATGTTGTTTTTTAAGCATATCTGTCATTGCTTCCATAAACCCAGAAACATCAGTAAATTGACGGTAAATGCTTGCAAATCTTATATATGCAACATCATCTAAATTAGCCAATTCATCCATCACAATCTCGCCAATTTCCTTAGAAGAAATCTCTGATACACCTTGTTTACGTACAGCGTTATCTACATGATCAACCAATGTATCTAATTGCTGACTAGAAATCGGCCTTTTTTGAGCAGCCATCATCACCCCACGTAATATTTTTTCACGATTAAATGGTTCCCTAGTACCATCATTTTTTATTACTAATAATGGCGTCTGTTCAACTCTTTCAAATGTAGTAAAACGGTAACCGCAATTTTCGCATTCACGCCGTCTTCTAATTGAGCGATTTTCATCACTAGGACGAGAATCAATTACTTTTGAGGCATTTTCATGACAATTAGGACACTCCATAATTTATCTCCTTATATTTTTCAATAAAGTTGCTAATTTATTTTCTAATATCTCTACTGACTGATCATTTTCAATCACATAATTGGCATAATTTTTTTTAATTTCTAGTGGCAACTGACTATATATCCGCTTTTCTGCTTCCAGGTCGCTTAAATTGTTACGTTCTTTTAATCTTTTCTTTTGTAATTCAAAATTTAAACTAATCACCAAAACTGTATTACAAACTTTATCTAATTTAAGTTCATAAAGCAAAGGAGCATCTAAAACAACAAAAGGACAACCAATCCGTTCATATTCAGCTATCTTGAGCTTTATCTGCTGACAAATCAATGGATGTAATTCAGCATTTAACTTAGCTAATGAATTTTTATCATTAAAAACAATCGCTCCCAATTTTTTGCGATCAATCTGACCACTAGATGTTAAAATCATATTTCCAAACAATTGAGATAATTTTTCAATAACATTTCTCTTACTTAATTGCTGGTGAGCTATCAAATCGGAGTCAATAACTGGTATACCTTGCTTTTTAAAGAAATTCGATGCAGTACTCTTACCAGTAGCTATACCACCAGTTAATCCCAAAAAGTATGTCATTTATAAACCACCTGACACAATGGGCAGAATGTTGTTCCTCGACCATTAACTTTAATTTTTTCTAAAGTAGTATTGCAACGGCTGCAAGGTTCACCACTTTTGCCATAAACTTTTAGCATTGATTGATACTTACCAGTATGACCATCAGCATCTAAGAAACTATGAAAAGTCGTACCATGGTATTGAATAGCTATTTTTATTGTATTGTTTATATCATAAAATAATTCTACCAAACTATCTTGAGCAATTTTATTTGCAATACTTAAGGGATGTATTTTGCTCTGCCATAAAACTTCATCTGTATAAATATTCCCTAATCCACAAACAATACTTTGATCTAATAATACATTTTTTATCGCTCTTTTTCTAGCTTTTACCCTGTTTAGAAAAAAATCTAGGGTAAAATCTTCACTATTTGGTTCAAATCCTAAGTTCTTAATACCAGTATTTCTTCGTTCAGTACCAGTTTCAATCAATTGCATCCTACCAAATTTGCGAACATCATCATATCTAAGATATGTATTATCAGAAAAAGTAAATTGTACATGTTCATGTTTCTGCTTAGGTGCATCACTATCTAAAAAATGATATTTGCCTTCCATCCGCAAATGTGAAACTATAGTCAGATTATTAGTTAATCTTATTAAAAGATATTTACCATATCGGTCTATAGCCAAAATTTTTTGACCTACTACTTTTCTTTGAAAAAAATCGGCATCATTCACAATGATTTTATCATACCAAATTGTTACATTACTTATAATTTTTCCCTTAATCAGTGGCTCCAACGTACGACGAACTGTTTCTACCTCTGGCATTTCTGGCATTTAAGATCACCTCTATTTAACTTCATACCAATTATGGCCCCAATTAGCATCAGCAATTAATGGAACATCTAATTGTGCAGCTTGTTGCATAATCTCAGGAACAAGAGTCCTTATTAAATCTAGCTCTTCGCTAGGAACATCAAAAAGCAATTCATCATGAATCTGTAGAATCATTTTTGTTTTCAATTTTCTCCGTTCCAACTCAGATTGCATTTTAATCATTGCTATTTTAATAATATCTGCTGCAGAACCTTGAATCGGAGAATTAATTGCAGTTCGTTCTGCAAATGAACGAATATTAAAATTCTTATTGTGAATATCAGGTAATAAACGGCGACGATGCATGATAGTTTCAGCATATCCCTTTTCACGTGCCAATTTAACAGCTGCTTTCATATAATCTTTTATCTGAGGATATTGTTCAAAATAATTATTAATAAAATTTTGGGCCTCCTGACGACTAATTCCTAAATTCTTAGCTAAACCATAATCGGATATCCCATAAACAATACCAAAATTAACAGCTTTAGCATGTCGACGCATTAATGGTGTAACTTCATCTAAATTTGATAAGCCAAAAATTTTCATAGCTGTATGAGCATGAATATCATATCCCTCTTTAAATGCTTCCAACATATTTTTTTCGTGTGATACATGTGCTAAAACTCTAAGTTCAACCTGAGAATAATCACACGAAAAAAGATAGCTATCCTGTTTACAAGGAACAAACGCTTTTCTAATTTGCTTGCCTTCCTCAAGTTTGACAGGTATATTTTGTAAATTTGGTTCTACAGATGATAATCGTCCTGTAGTAGTTAAAGTTTGTAAAAAGCGTGTATGTATTTTTCCATCCGCTTGAATATAATCCAACAGGCCATTAATATATGTTGATTGGATTTTGGAAATTTGGCGATAATCCAAAATATCAGCAACTATCGGACTTTGATATTCTAATTTTTCTAAAACATCTACAGAAGTCGAATAACCTGTTTTTGTTTTCTTAGCTGGTGTTAGTTTTAACTTCTCAAATAAGATAACACCTAATTGCTTGGGTGAATTGATGTTAAATTTTTCACCAGCTAGTTGATAGATTTTGTTTTTTAGATCAGTTATTCGCACATCCAAATCATTTTTCATTTTAACTAAAGTGGTTGCTTGAACCTTAATTCCAGCTATTTCCATTTTTGCCAAAATTACGGCTATAGGAATTTCTATATTCTTATACAAATGCAGTTGTTCATGCTGTTGCAATTCTGGCATAATTTTTGCTTTTAATTTATCTAAAACATCAACTTTAGTTGCCATATGAGCATACAACGTGTCTACATCCACACTATGTTGCTTTTTTCCCTTACCATAAATTATTTCATCAGATTGAACATAAAATTCTTGATAAGAATTAGCTAATACACCTAAATCTCCTGCATTATTTTCACTATCAGCAATATAAGATGCAAGCATTATATCATCTGTAACATTAAATAAAGTAATACCTAATCTTTGTAGACCTACATAATTGCGTTTCAAATCGAAAACTTGCTTAGCAATATTCTTATCTTCTAATATTTTCTTTAGTGGTGTTTCTTGCAATAACGTAACATCATCACAAACATATATTTTTTGCTTGATCTTCACAGAAAAACCAGCATATTGAGCCAAATGATAATTATCACCTATCATTTCCAAATTAAAAGAAATATGATCAAAATCAGTGGCAAAAATTTCAGATAAATTATCTTTATCCAAAATTTCATAATGACATTCATCTTGAACTTTATTATCTATTTCTTCAACATCAGGCAATTCTGACAAAAACTTTTTAAATCCTAATCTTTCATAGAAACTACGTAATTGCGTTAATTGTTGGGCTTGTAATTTTACATCATCAATTTTTAAATCTACTGGTGATGTGCAATCAATTGTGGCTAATTTTTTACCTAAAATAGCATTATTTTTATCCCTAATTAAATATTCTTTGATTTTTGAGGCTTTTATTTGGTCAATTTTTTCATAAAGATTTTCAACGGAACCATATTGATTAATTAACTTACTAGCTGTTTTAGCTCCTACTTTTTCTACGCCAGGATAATTATCAGATGCATCCCCCATTAAAGCTTTCACATCAATAAATTGCTTGGGTGTTACTCCATATACTTCCTGCATATGTTTTGGTGTATAGATTTCTAAGTCATTGACACCTTTTTTTGTTACCATGACCGTAACATGTTCCCCAGCTAATTGTGTTAAATCCCGATCTCCAGTTACAATCGTAACTTCAAAGCCTAAATCGGTGCCCATTTTAGCCATTGTACCTAAAATATCATCCGCTTCATAATTACTTAATTCATATGATTTAATGCCTAAATAAGCAAGCAATTCTTTAATAATTGGCAACTGTTCAGATAATTCATTTGGTGTCTTATCTCTCCCGCCTTTATAATCAGCATACATTTTATTTCTAAAAGTAATTTTACCTGCATCAAATGCTACTAACATGTGCGTTGGCTGTATATTTTTCAATAAGACATCCAGCATATTTTTAAATGTAAATATTGCATTTGTATGCAATCCCTCAGGGCTTTTAAACTTATCTAATTGTTTATATAGTGCATAAAAAGCCCTGAATGCTACAGAGTTACCATCAATAAGCAGTAATTTTTTCAAAGAATTTGTCTCCCTTAACATATATAATCTATTGCTATTTTAGCAATCTTTTAACATTTTGTCCTAATATGATATTTATTGCCTAAAAAAGCATAATCATGGTTGGGCACAATATTTTCAAAACATTCATATAGATTCTTCATTTCAGCCACATAATCGTATCTATTTAACAAATCTAACATATGTGCCAAAATGTACGAATTGTCTACCGAGAAAGGAATTATATTACTTGCTTTGGCATAAATTAAAAACTGGATAATGATATTTACCTGTTCTTTATCATCCAAAGATGTCAAATTATTTAGACATTGTAAACTAATCAAATTAGAATCAAGATTATTAATAATCGATTTCAAATTACCAAAAAGTATATTTAAATCATTATTTTTCAAATATTTGATATTTAAGAATATTTTTTCAATAAATTTATCAAGGCCAATTTGCAAACATAAAAAATCGATCCAAGCCAACAATTGATTTTTATATGATATATAAAATTTATGGAAATTTAACAAAACAATCAATACAATTCGATCTAAATTACGATTAAATAAAGAATTATTTTTTTGCGAATCAATACAATTAGGATTAGCAGTCGCAATTAATATCTTAACTATCATTTCTAATAAAGCATAGTCATCATTGAAAGTGCAATTAGCCAATACAATTGCAGGCTCTTTAAAGACTGTTTCATCTTTATAATCAACAGCAGTGGTATGACTATGTGCATAGCCCACCAAGTAATTAACTGAACATCTAATATTTGCTCCAGTTAATGGTAAATACTTACCTCGTAAATAATCACAAATATTTTTATTATTAAATCTGGACAAATTATTAATAATTTTACTTCGACATTGTGCTAGCAATTGCGGTCTAGTATTTTCCAACTCATTTAATATATTGATATATCTACCTAAATCAGTCTCAAAAAAGTTCAAAATATTAATTATATTCGAGCAATCACATTTAAGTTTCCAGATATCAAACGATAATAATTGATTTAATAAAGAATCATCTTTTATTTGCTGGTTAATTATACTATGAAAAATTTGATAGCAATTGATATCAAAACTATTATTATTAATTGCTTTTGCAATATATCGAGCACATGTATCTATATTTGTCCATCTCATCATATCTTTATTATTATTAAAATACATATTACCATCTAAATAATAATTACCATTTTGTATTTTTTGCCTGATAGCAACAGATAAATTAATATATTTAGCATCAGTCTTGATTTGCTTAATATGCTTAGTCACAAATATATTTACTTCTGAACCTTGAATTTGTTTATTATAATCAAAATATTTAATCAAATTTGATAAATTTGTATTTGATAAATCATGAATCAAATCTATATTAATTAATAATCGTCTAATAAGTTTGCTTTTAAACAAAAATTCTGGAAAAGCCTTACTATGACAAAATCTCAACTTATTATTAAAAAGAAGTGTATACAATTTCTTGACAATACAATGTTCACGCAATTCTTTGAAACTATATTGATCTACATTTAAACAATGATCAATATTTATTAGTACACGATAAAATCTACTATAAAACGCTTCTGATAAATCATAATCTTCAGTATTTAAAAATATCTTGTCATTTTGTAGCATTTGCAATAAATATAAACATTTAACATCACTATTTTTAATTTCATCTGGACGTGTTATTTGTGTCAATATATTACATAAATATTCTTCCATAAATGCGATTTTATCTGTACCAACATAATTATTGGATTCGGCAACAATTATATTGATAGAAGCACTTTTATTAGCCCATGTATTGCCTAACTTAATCGAATTTTCAATTACTTTTCGTGTATGATAATTAATTTGATTAAATAAAGCTAAACTTCTTTCTAAAAACACAGAAGATAAATAATTTTTAGCTATATAGTTCTCGATAAATACCTTATCATTAAGTAATTTTTTAAAATAATCATTACTAATATTAGTGAAAAATGCATCAAGTAAATCCATATTTTTTTGTTCAATAACCTTATGCAGGCAATAACATTCACTAAAATCTTTACTTGCGATAGCTTCAGAAATTAATTCATCTGGCGTAATAAATCCACACCGTTTCATTATCTTGTGTTGTACATCATCATATAATTGATTACAAAATACACTTAAATCAGAAAATTCCTTACCATACCAAATAATTTTGATATTTTTTTCTAGATAAAATTTTTCTTTAATGCTTGCTAAATCAGCTGAAATCGTATCATTATTACCACAATTATCATATTTACATAAAGCATAAACTGAAATTTCATTATCAGGACACATCGAATATAATAATTCATCTTCCTGTAATCCAGATCCAATGATAATTAATACCGGATTTTTCTTTTTCTTATAAAACATCGTAAGTTTATGCTGTAAATTATCTAAATTAGCATACAATTTCAAATATTTATCAGATGTATTAATAAAGTTTGATACATTTCCATTAGGTTCACCATGTAAATGCACGACAAAGTTTGGCAAAAGCTCATCTGTTTCACTCAATTCCATATAATCCTTAATAATGGAATTAGAGCCAATAGCATTTTCAACTTCATAATCGTAATTTGTAGTAAAAAAAATCGCACTAAATTTAATTAAGGTACTCAATATGTCATTATTTATTTGTAACTGATGATTGCCAAAATGTTTTTTCTCAAAATCTAAACAGCGAATCTTAAATTGCTCATCACTATTGCAAATTTTTTTGATAATTTGATTGATAAAATCAATCTTACGCTTATTACTCAAGCCTGCCAAAGAAGAAATATATTTTAATGTATCAGCATATCTCTTATTCCTAAGTCCCCAATATTCAGCTAACTTACGCACATAATCGTTCCAATCACCATAGCCTTGCTGATTTGAAACACCCGCACCTATCAAAAAAAACAGGGAATTATTTTTTTGTGAAACAATCAATTCATCAACTAATTGATTATAAAATTGCTTAGAATTAAAATTACACTTATTCATAATATCTGACTTTCTAACAAACTATGCTGTCATATTTTATTATATTATATTTTTTTCACCTATTTTCCTACAATTTAGAGCAAAAAAAGAAACATAAAACACATCAAGGCATTCTATATTTCTAACTGCGTATAAATCTTATAGTTTGGAAGTCAATTCCACATCAGGATATTTGTCCTTAAACCAACGTTCAGCAAAAGAATTTTCAAATAAAAATAAAGGTTCTCCTTCTCTATCTTTCACCAACAAGTTTCGAGATGATGACATTTTTGGATCTAATTGGTCCGGATTAATCCAACGTGCTACACGTCCGCCAAGTGATGTTAATTCTACTTCCGAGTTATATTCATTCTTCATTCTAAATGCAAAAACTTCAAATTGTAATTGTCCAACAGCACCTAATATATAATCATCTGTCGCATATCCACGATACAACTGAACGGCACCTTCTTGAACTAATTGCGTCATTCCTTTGTGAAATGACTTTTGTTTCATCACATTTTTAGCTGTAACTCTCATAAATATTTCTGGTGTAAATTGTGGTAATTCTGGATATTCAATTTTTTTCTTACCAGCATAAATACTATCACCAATCTGGAAATTACCAGTATCATATAAACCAATAATATCCCCAGCGACAGCTTCTGAAACTTGCACTCTACTACTTGACATGAATTCTGTAGCATTATTCAATCGAATAACTTTATTAGTTCTAGCTAATGTAACATCCATACCTTTTTGAAACTCACCACTACCAATTCTGATAAATGCAATTCGATCACGATGATTTGGATTCATATTAGCTTGAATCTTAAAAACAAAGCCCGAAAATTCATCATCATCAGCAGCAATTGTAGTATTATCAATTAATTCATGTTCTTTAGGAGCAGGAGCTAACTCAACGAAACTTTTCAAAAATGTTTCTACACCAAAATTAGCCAAAGCTGATCCAAAAAATACAGGGGTTTGATCACCTCTTAATATTTTATCCAGATCAAAATTATTTCCAGCTTCTTTCAACAATTCAATGTCCGCTAAAGTAGATTCAAAGAGACTGTCATGACTTAATGCTATATTATTATCTAAAGTGCCATCTTCATTAAGTGGCAAAAAGCGATCTGAATCATCTTCATGACGATATAGTTCAACACGTTTATTGGCAAGATCATATAAGCCCTTGAGTTGCTTACCCATTCCTATAGGCCAATTCATAGCAACACATTCGATATCCAACAAATCTTCCAGTTCTGCTGTCAAATCTAATGGATCACGTCCATCACGATCTAACTTATTCATAAAAGTAAAAATAGGTATACCACGTTTTTTGACAACTTTAAAAAGCTTCTTAGTTTGTGGTTCAACACCTTTGGCACTATCGATAACCATCACCGCAGCATCAACTGCCATCAATGTTCTATATGTATCCTCAGAGAAGTCCTGGTGACCTGGTGTATCCAAAATATTAATTCTTTTATTGTCATATTCAAATTGCATTACTGAACTGGTTACGGAAATACCACGCTTTTTTTCAATTTCCATCCAATCACTAGTCGCATAATGTCCACTCTTGCGAGCCTTAACAGTTCCAGCGTTCCTAATAATACCACCAAATAATAACATCTGTTCAGTAATTGTAGTTTTACCAGCATCTGGGTGAGAAATAATCGCAAATGTACGACGTGAATTTACTTTTTCTGTTAACTTATTCATTAATCCTCAATATCTTCCTTTGTATTTTTTGTATCTGTCTTAGGCAAAGTTAATAACAATGTTTGTAATCGTGAACCCCTCATCCTTCTAGTAGTTAAAATTATACCGTCATCTAACTTAACACTCAATTTTTCGCCCTTGCCAGGAATCAATCCTAATTTAGTAATCACATATCCAGCAATAGTATCAACATCTTCCATTTCAAGATCAGTATCAAATTCCTCATTAAAATCATCTAACGTCATCTTGCCACTAATAACATATTTATTTTCTGATATTTTGTGAAATAGTACCTGTGCAACGTCAGTTTCATCATCAATATTACCGACTATTTCTTCAATCAAATCTTCAATTGTAACAAGTCCGACCACCCCACCATATTCGTCAGTAAGAATAGCTAATTGACGTTGGGTTTGTTGCATTTCAATCAATAAATCCTTTAATTCAACGGTTTCAGGTGCATAAAGCGGATCAAACATCACATCTTCATAACTAAGATGATCAAAGCCTAATTCAAATGCTTTTCTTAAAACAGTGCGAATATGAATAACCCCCACTATCTTATCTTTATCACCATCATAAACGGGAACTCGCGAATATGGTTCACGCAAAATCTCGACTAAATTTTTTTGAAAATCATCATGCTTATCAACCATAAAAGCATCAGTTCTAGGAACCATAACTTCACGTGCTATTTTTTCTTTAAAATTAATAACACCCTGAATCATCGAATATTCAAGCTCATCAATTGCATGAGCCTTATAAAACTCATCCAATTTCAACGTTAATTCTTGATCCGCATCAATATCTTCATCTGCTTGAAACTTTGCTCGTAATTTACTAAAAAAATCTCCCGCACCGGGGTCTGTACTCATTGTTTTTTTCTCTCTTTTCTGTACAAAAATAAATATTCAATGTTTAAAAATATTATATCATAAAGAGGTTATATGTTAGAATGATGTCAAGAAATGAGGTTTTATTTATGAAAAAAGTAAGAATTTATCTCGTATTTGTTTTTTTATTACTAATACCATATCTTTGTAGTCTAGCTCTTATCGGTTCCTGCTATAATGCCCTAGTTTATCATTCTGCAAATGCATGGCGTAGTGCTGTAGGAGCATTTATTGGTGCCTTGATTATGTTTGCTATCAAAGCAACTATTCAGCGACCTCTAGATTTAGTATCAGAAAATATTTCCAGCCAACTACTCAAACAAATATTTCGTTTTTTTAGTATTAGACGCCGCAAAATATTTTTGATAGGTAATATCGCCTTAGACTTCATTTTATGCTTATTAGCAACTATTATTATTCGCCATATTTTACCTTTATCAATTATAATCGATAAAGTTACTGGCATCATCTTGTTAATCATGCTCATATCAACCTGCATTGGTGCGTATATCGAGTATGATAACTTATCAATATAAAATTTATTTACTTAAATCACTGGCATCCAGATATAGCGACTGTGTCAGTTTTTTTGTATCCAAATCTAATTCTTCTAAAATATATGGAACATCACTTTCACCCAAATTTTCATGATAAGTTACATTTTCCTTATTTAACTTATCTAAAAACATTGGTATCGTTTGATTTACTGGAGCCAAAAAGTGAGTTAAATTTTGTGATTCAGTTATATAATTTGCTACCTTACAAGATGGTAGACCAAATTGTCTTAATCCCTTCAACTCATTCGGAAGCTGGTGCACAACTACACCATACCAATACATAAAACTATCTGGAGCAAATACATATAACGCAGCCCGTTGATGTTCCAAATTATTTTCTTTTAAAAAGTTAACAAAATTAATATCATTTTCTACTTGCTGAATAGCTGCAGCATATGATCGTTGCTCATCAATATCAGTAGGTAAAAATACTTTACCAATCATCGTACAAGCTTGTTTCTGTATAATTTCCATTTTTTTACATTCCTTTCACTTAATAATCTTCAAGACTATTAAAATCAATTATTTGCCCATCCAAAAACTGATCTATTTCTGTACTATCAAACCCATGTGTAAATAAATATCGCCTTATTTTTTGATTACGTTTAAAATCAGGCTCCTGTGCATATTTCTTGTAAGCTTTAATTCCCTCCTTAATTAAAGCTTCAAGTTGTTCATCACTATTATTAGATAAATCGAGTTGTTCAATTACCAAATCTAATTGATCCGAGCTAAATCCATGTTGCATCAATTTTAACTTAGTTTTTTGAATAATAGCTTTAGTAGATAATTTTCCTAACTTATTTGACATAGATTTAACCAATCTAATTCCTGGATCAACCCAATCTATATTATCATAACTACTTAATACATTTTCAATCAACTTATTGTCTACGCCCTTATTAAGTAACTTATGCCTAATACTATTAGGACCCTCCTTGCCAATTTGCAAATTATTATTAACATATAATTTTACATAATTTTGATCATCTAATAACTTTAGTTTTTTTAAATCAGCTATAGCAACTTTAATAGCGGTCTCACTGACCCCTTTTTGACGCAAATAAATGCATACTTCATTAACCGTCCTCATTTGATAGCTAAGAAAATCTTGTGCTAAATTTAAAGTCCTTTGATCTAATTCAGCTTGTTTAATTTCTGCAATTTGTTCATCGGTTAAATTTGTGCCTTTAAATAGCCGTTTTTTTATTAATATGTTTTCGCTAACACTAAAAGCATATTGACCATCCAAAAAAATATTATAACGTTTTTTTTGTTTCTGAGTACTAACATTAGTTATAATTGCCATTTTTTCTTCTTTCTAAAAAGTTTTACTTCAAGCTCTTGTTCAAGATTTAATTAGAGCTTATCATTAATATAGTTACCTTATATAATATATACGAAATGAGGCATATTTTGAAAAAAAATAATCAAATCACATCTGAAAAAGATGTAATTATCACTATAAAACGGCTAGGAATCAACGGTGAAGGTATCGGATACTATAAGAAAAAAATAATCTTTATTCCGAATGCTTTACCAGGAGAAGTAGTTGTAGCTAAAATCACCGAAACTTTTCCAAAATATTTAGAGGGTGAATTAATCAGAATCAAAGAAAAATCACCTCATCGAGTTGCATTTCCTAAAAATGTCAATCCAGAAACTGGTGGATTAGAATTAGCCCACCTTGATTATGACAGTCAATTATTATTTAAAAAAGAATTGATTAAAGACAGCTTATTAAAATTTCATCCACGTAATTATCAGAAAATAAAAGTCAAAAATACCATTCCTGCACCCAAGCAATGGTATTATCGTAACAAGGCTCAATACCAAATTGAAAGTATTAAAAATAAAATTTCATTAGGAATGTATGCTCCAAAGAGCCAAAAAATAATTGACTTACCAATCATGCCTACCCAGTCAAAAAATACACAAAAGATAGAGTTTGCTATCAAAAAATTGATTGAAAAAATGCACATTGCAATCGCTGATAGTCGATATAAAAAAGATGGTCTTAAGACTGTAGTTGTTCGTCAATCTCATGCTACAGATGAAATTCAAGTAACATTAGTTACTATCGGTAAGAATATTAAGAATTTAGATAAGTTGGCAGAAAAAATCATTGAACTAGAAAATGTGGTATCTGTATTTCAAAATGAAAGCCAATGGAATAACCCATTAGTTTGGGGTAATAAAACAACTAAGCTGATAGGGAAAAATTATATTACCGAACAGATATTAAATAAGAAATTTATTCTCTCACCTCGAGCATTTTTCCAGCTAAATCCTGAGCAAACTGAAGTACTCTACTCAACAGCATTAAACTATCTCGAACTAAATGCTAATTCTATTCTTGTTGATGCGTACGCTGGTGTAGGAACATTAGGTATTTTAGCTAGTGAAAAAGTCAAACAAGTAATTGGTATTGAATCCATTCCTGAAGCAATAGCAGATGCACAATTTAATTGTCGTTTAAACAATGTAAAAAATGCTGAATACATCAATGGTAGCGTAGAGAAAATCTTACCACAAATGCAAAAAGATGGTATCGCTATAGATGCTTTAATTGTAGACCCACCGCGTACTGGACTAAACAAGCAATTAGTTAAGACGCTTTTAACTTGCAAGCCTAAAGACTTTGTTTATATTTCATGTAATCCATCGACTTTAGCACGTGATTTAGTCCTATTAAGCCAAGCATATGATGTTCGTTTAATACAGCCAGTAGATATGATGCCGCAAACACCTCGCTGGGAAGGAATTGCAAAATTAGTGTTACGTAAATAGACATTTGATATAATTAAAACTCTTTTTCACTATGATAAAGAGTTTTTTTATATATAAAAAAACAAGTTGTTATACACAACTTGCTAAAAAAAGGCACGGAAGGAAAATACCTTCTAAATATTATGTCATTCATTTAATAAGAGAATCTGTCAAAAAACACTATAATTCGAAGATTAAAACTATGGGTAACATTCCTTCCAATTAAATTATAGTCAGTTATTAAAGCGTTTTCAACGCCTAACTTAAACATATTTATTTAAAAATTGAGCTATTTTATTTTTATATATTTTGGGATGCTTGGGGAATGATTCAGCATGAGCCGCATTTTTAGTTACCCACAATTCTTTAGGTCCTCTACATGCTCGATAATTTTTATATACCATGTACATTGGAACGAATTTGTCTTTTTCACCATGAATAAATAAAAATGGCCTATGATTTTTTTCAAGCTGTTTGATACAATTTCCTTCGCTTAAAAAATAACCATACTTAATCTTGACACTAAGACTAAGTAACTTAACGATTGGCACCTCAACCATCGAAGGCAATTTATACAATTTATTAGCTTCGTAATTTAATTCATCCTCAATACTTGTATATCCACAATCTTCAATAATAGCTTTAACTTGCGTTGGTAACTTTTCGCCACTAGTCATCATTGCAGTTGCTGCTCCCATACTTAATCCAAAAATAACAATTTTACTATTGCTACCTTGCTTTTTAATAATATATTGCGACCATTTTTTGACATCATTACGCTCAGGCCAACCATATCCAATAAAATGGCCTTGACTAGCTCCATGACTACGAGCATCTGGCAAAAGGACATTATAACCTAATTGATGAAATAAAGCTGCATATTGCCCCATTTTATCTTTATTACCCATATAACCATGTAAAATCACAACTGTCTTGAAGCTTTTTGAAGAAGCAGGCAAATAATTTGCAACTAATCGTAATTTATTATCAGCAGATTTTATTGAATATTGTTGCTTTTTTGAATTTAAATACCACAATTTTTCTTTATATAAAGGGTCGCTCTTGCTTAAAGCTTTATGCTTTTTTAAAAAGCTCTTATGCCCTGGTACAAAAGCTACTTGATAAAAATAATATCCAGCTCCTAAATATAATGTAAAGAACATTGTTATAATAGTAATTAACCAAATATAACATTTTTTTCGATGTTTTTTTTGCATAAACTTTCTCCTAATACTTGTTAGTTATCATTAAATATTATATCTATCATTAAATACTATTCATATGCTATACGGAGGTTTTTTTCTATGAAATTAGTCAATTTGCTGCAATTAATGCAAGATGTTGATTCAAATTATCAAATTTATTTTCATGAAGATACCCATCCAAACAATTATCCTATCAGCAAAATTATCTTCTCACAGAACAAGTGTATATTAACATCCCTATCAATTAATCCACGTACTATCTACCAACTACTAACTATCTGCTGCCAAATAAAACATAAAAATGTTAATGTATACTTTGCTATCAATAATCATGAATATTCCATCTTCGGGATGCAAATTCAACCTGATAAGAAACAAATAATTTTAAAATAAAAACATAGAAGTTTGATCATCCATGCTTCTATGTTTTTTTACTTTGATTTAGATAATTTAGCGGCTAACTTGATAATATATTGTTTTAATTCTTCGCTGGTTTCTGGATGTGTTAAGCCATATTCAATCGAAGTTTCCAAATATCCTTCTTTATT
Organism: Lactobacillus iners DSM 13335; assembly: GCF_000160875.1. GTDB lineage: Bacteria > Bacillota > Bacilli > Lactobacillales > Lactobacillaceae > Lactobacillus > Lactobacillus iners. Next base: position 9,440 of record NZ_GG700811.1, on the reverse strand, counting down.
GCCGACGTCATGACGCTCACCAGTAAACACATGAGCAAATACACGTTGCGTCTTATTCATAGTATCAATAGCATCAGTTAGCTGAATTTCTCCACCTCGTCCAGGCTTTTGGCTAGCTAAAATCTCAAATATTTCGGGAGTAAGTAGATATCTACCAATAATTGCTAAGTCACTTGGTGCTTCATCTAAACTCGGTTTTTCAACAAATGTCTTAACATTATATAGATTTGGTTCAATTTCATCATCAGGTGCAATTACACCATATTTAGAAACCTCTTCATGAGGTACCTTCATTACAGCAATAGTTGAAGCGTGCGTCCTATTATAACAATTAATTAATTGTTGAGTTAAAGGAACTGTATCAGACATTAAGTCATCTCCCAGCATAACTACAAAAGGCTCATTAACAACAAAGCTGCGAGCTCTATATATAGCATCACCTAACCCAGCTGGATGCGGTTGTCTGGTGAAATAAATATTTACTCCTAATCTAGTAATAGATTGGGTAAGTTCTAGTAAAGAATCTTTGTGCTTAGCTTTCAGCTCTGCTTCTAATTCAGGGTTAGAATCAAAATGATCCTCAATAGGTCTCTTAGATTTACCTGTAACTATCAAAATATCTTCAATACCTGATTTTTTTGCCTCTTCAACAATAAATTGAATTGTAGGTTTATCAACAATTGGCAACATTTCTTTAGGCATAGCTTTGGTTGCAGGCAAAAATCTAGTTCCCAATCCTGCTGCTGGTATAACAGCTTTTCTTACTTTCATTAATAAATCCTCCTAAACAATAAGACCTCCAGAATATTATTATCGATTTGCTTTGGATGTGCAACTCTTCAGATAATCTGTAATGGGTCTAAGCTTATATTGAGCATTACCATACTTAATATAACTAATTGTCGCATTTAAGCATACGCCAATTAAAAACAAGATAGCAGCTAAATTCAACCACATTAAAAAAATGATGAAAGTGCCAATTATTCCATAATTTTCCCATCTGATGCCGAACTCATGCAAATACAATCCGAAAAAGTATGATAGCCCACACCAACATATGGTAGTAAAAATTGTTCCTGGAAATGTAATTCTAGACTTCATACTAATATTAGGTATTGTGTAATTAATATATGTGTTAAACAAAATAGTCATTAAAATAATTAATGGCCAGCGATAATGTAATAATTGATTGAGCCATTCAACTGAAAAATTTAGCGTAACACCTAAAAAATTCATAATTTGATTACCAAAAGCTACCACAAAAATCGCCAATAAAAAAATATATATCATAAAAATTGATAACAACAACATCAATGTACGTGTTACGAAATAATACCACCAAGGGCATGTTTTTTCCTGTTCATAAACACCATAAATCTTATTCATAGCTATTCTAATTGAATTAACTAGTCCTGAAAATGACCATAGAGCAAAAATAATACCCAAAGAAATAGATCCATTAGATTGTTGATGCAAAAGACTTTTAACTATTGGCAAAATAAATTGTGCTATTTGTTCAGGAAAAATAACGTTCAAATAAGTTGCAATCGATGAAGTATTGATTTGTAATAATGGCAACATATTACCTACAATCATTATTACAGGAAAAATACTAAATAAAATATAATATGCAATAATAATAGATGTTTGTCCAATTTCACCACGCGTCATAATCTGTGTCAAAATCAACATAAAATGACTACAACTATGTTTTATACTACCTTTTTTCATCTATTACTCTTCATCAAAATGGGGTAAATATTTTTCAAATCCATCATATGGTTTTTGTAATGTTAAAATTTTAGGGCCATCAGCAGTAATCGCAAAAGTATGTTCAAATTGTGCAGCCTTAGAACCATCAGGAGTAGCATAATAAACCCAATCGTCATTAGGATCTTCAACTGTCTTTTGTAAGATACGCCAATCTCCGCCAGCTTCAACCATCGGCTCGACAGTAATGGTCATTCCTTCTCTCAAACGTAATCCATGCCCAGCTTTACCAAAATGAGGTACTTCTGGATCTTCATGGATAGTAGGTTGAATGCCATGACCAACTAGCTCTCTAACATCACCAAAATGGTTATCATCTTCAACATACTTTTGAATAACAGAACCTATATCACCAATTCTATTACCAACTATAGCTTGATCAATACCTAAATACATAGCCCTTTTAGTCACATCTAATAAGCGTTGATCCTCTGCCGAGATCTTACCTACTGGATATGTAGTACATGAATCTGTTTCATATCCATCAACATTACAAGTTACATCTACACTAACTAGATCACCCTCATTTAAAATCTTATCTTTTCGCGGAGTGGCGTGAGCTATCTCATCATTTACACTAATACAAGTTCCATATTTATATCCTTCAAAGCCTTGTTCAGATAATCTACCACCATGACTTTTAACATATTTTTGAGCAAATTTTTCAATCTCCCATGTGGAAATACCTGGTTTAATTACCTCACGTAATTCCTCAAATAATGAGGCTAACAAACGACCTGATTTTTGCATTCCTTTTAATTCTCTTTTAGACTTGATTGTAATCAAAATTTATTCTCCTTATATTGAATGTTATAATCATTTTAATTATAAAGCTTTTTACAAAGTTTTTCTCTATATATTAATTATTTAATCTAGTATAATTAATAAAGATGATAATCTTAAAGGAGATACTTTTCAATGAAAGCACAAATTGTTTTTGCAAGTATGACAGGCAATAACGAAGATATGGCAGAAATTTTATCCGAAGAGTTAACAACATTGGGATTTGATGTTACGAATACTGACGTCAGTTTTGCAGATGCTACTTCTTACCTAGATGCAGATTTATGTATTATGGTCACCTATACATATGGTGAAGGAATTTTTACAGATGAATTAGATGATTTCTATGAGCAACTTATCCAACTCGATTTATCTGGTAAAAAATTTGCCGTCATGGGATCTGGTGATAAAATCTATAAAGAACATTACTGCGAAAATGTAGATGACTTTAAAAAAGCATTTGAAAAATGTGGGGCAACACAGGCTGCTAACCCCGTTAAAATTGAAAATGCTGTTGACGATCATGATGTAATTTTAATTGAAAATGCAGCTAAAGAAATGCTCGCTGCTTTTAAAAAATAAAAAAATTGGCATAATCGGGACAATCCGAATATGTCAATTTTTTTATCTATAAAATCAAGAAGGCACTATTTAAAATCAGAAGGCTTGCAATATAGATTAGGTTCAAAATATGATGCTATTGCTTCAATAATTCTATCTGATGCACAACCATCACCATATGGATTATTAGCATTAGCCATTTGCTCATATGCTTGCTTATTTTCCAATAAAGTAATCATTTCTTTACGAACCACATCTACATCAGTTCCCACTAATTTTAATGTACCTGCAGCTACTCCTTCAGGTCGTTCAGTAGTATCTCTTAACACTAACACCGGTTTACCTAAAGATGGAGCTTCTTCTTGTACGCCTCCAGAATCTGTCATGATGAAATAAGATCTTTTAGCTAAATTATGGAAATCAACTACGTCCAATGGAGCTATTAAATGAATCCTAGGATCTCCTGCTAAAACTTCATTAGCAACCGCTTGAACACGTGGAGATAAATGCACTGGATAAATAATTTCAACATCATTATGTGAATCAACCACCTGCTTCATCACTTTAAATACACGTCGCATCGGTTCACCTTGATTTTCACGACGATGCATAGTAACCAAAATTATTTTATTACCAGCTTTGATTTTATCTAACACTTCATGATGATAATCTTTTTGAACTGTCTGTTTAAGGGCATCTATTGCTGTATTACCTGTAATATAAATATTATCAGAATTATGATTCTCCTTTAACAAATTCTGCTTGCTCAAAGACGTTGGTGCAAAATATAAATCGGTTAAATCATCTGTCATCTGACGATTCATTTCTTCAGGATATGGTGAATATTTATTCCAAGTTCTTAAACCAGCTTCAACATGCCCTAATTTTTTTTGTTCATAAAAGGTAGCTAACCCAGCAGCAAAACTAGTAGTCGTATCGCCATGAACTAAAACTATATCAGGTTGTTCATCTTGTATAACTTTAGATAAATCCAACATAACTTTTGAGGTAATTTCACCTAAAGTTTGATTTTTATGCATAATATTAAAATCATAATCAGGCTTAATATCAAAAATTTCTAATACTTGATCCAACATCTCACGATGCTGAGCCGTAACAACAGTAACTTCATCAAACCTTTCATCAGCTTTTAATTTTAATACTAATGGTGCCATCTTTATAGCTTCTGGTCTTGTACCAAAAACAGTCATTACTTTAATCTGCTTCATAATTACCTCCACAATCAATACTACTATACCTTAATTTTATTTAATTTTGAACAAGAAATATTGTAAAGATTGTGTTTTAATTATATTAACAACATTGCTAAGGAGAAATGATATGATTTATTTAATTTATCTGACAGGTATTTTGATTGTTATAGCTAGTGTGTGTCTAGTTATTAGCATGGATAAAAAGAAAAATGCAAATTTGCGTAAAAAAATGTTATTTGTTGCTATCATTTGCCAACTACTTATTTTTACGTTTATTTTCATTATGCTCAACACAGCTTTTAAATAAACTTTCTCTTGTACTACTCATAGATTTTTTTATATAATAGACTATGGTTTCGGTTCGGTAGTTCAGCTGGATAGAACGATAGTCTCCTAAACTGTAGATGTGAGTTCGAGTCTCACCCGAATCATTATACAAAAAGCAGGATTTATTTATCCTGCTTTTTTGCGTGATATCCTTTATTTTTCTGCTTTTTCCATCTATTTTTCTTTTTGCCCTTTTTCTTAGTTTCTGACATCGAAACCACTTTTTTATCTTTGGCTTTTTGCAGGGGCTTTTCTGTCACTAGCTGATAACCCTTAAAGTATACTTGCTTAACTTCTACTGGTGCTATCATTTTCTTTAATTTACGAAAATCGTGATCATCACCTAAGTTAACAACATAACCCGCATTATTCATCCGCCCAGTTCTACCACTACGATGTAAATAAGTATTTGCATCGTCTGGTATCTCAAAATTAACAACATAAGTTACTTCAGATAAATCTAACCCTCTTGCAATTAAATCAGTTACAAAAAGCAAATTCACTTTGCCTTTTTGAAAAGAAGTCAGTATATTTTTTTGTACTGTCTTATCCATTTCATTATTCAAAATAGCAAATCGCATTTTAGTATGTGCAACTATTCTAGCAAAACGCATTTGGCTTTCATTAGAACTGAAAAAAATTAAGCCTTTAAATTTATCTAGTTTAGTCAATCTTTGCAAAAATTGAATCTTATATTCATTAGATACTTGTAAGAAATAATGTTTAACTGCCAATTTTTGTTCAGAACGTACATCAATTAGGAAAAATGACCGTTCAAAAATTGTTTCACAATTTTTAGTGATCGATGACTCTGAAGCACCAAATAATACAATTTGAGCATCCGAGGACAAATTCTGCCCCAAAGCTGATAGCAAATCTAACTTAGCAAATTCTAAAATATCATCAGCTTCATCAATTACTAATGCCTTAATGTCCTGATAATTAATTTTTTTGGCAGAGATGAAATCAAATAATCTTCCTGGTGTAGCAATTAAAATACTTGGTTTTTCTTTTTTTAACTGTTCCATTTGCCGATTTCGATTACCTGCTCCAACAAGAGCTATAGATTTTAAGCCCAAGGCTTTAACATACGGTAACAAAACATTTTTAGTCTGCACTGCCAACTCACTTGTCGGCTCTAAAATAACAGCAAGACCGCCAATTTCTCTAGCACGTTCTAAAATAGGCAATCCATAAGCTAAGGTCTTACCTGTCCCCGTTTTAGCCAATCCTACAATACTTTCACCGTTTTTCAAAGCATCATATGTTCGCTCTTGAATTAATGTCGGTCTAGCTTTTTTTTCGTCGTTTAAAACTTCTCTTATCTCTTTTAAATACATTACATTCCACTTAAACATCAAAAACAGCACTTAGCATTTACTAAGTACTGTCAAATTACTATCAATCTTTATATTACTTGGTATATTTTGCTATAATTTCTGGCTTTAATACACCAACAAATGGCAAATTACGATACCGTCCAGCTAAATCAAGACCATAGCCTACTACGAATTCATTTTCAACAATAGATCCATAATATTCTACATCAACATCATCTACACGTCGCTCGGTTTTATTCAATAAAGCACAACACTTAACACTATTAGCACCTCGACTTGCCAATAAATCTTTCATATACTTCATTGTATGACCAGTATCGACAATGTCTTCAACAATCAAGACATCTCTGCCCTTGACGTCTGTCTGTACGTCAACATCCAATCTAACTTTGCCACTAGATTCCATAGAATCTCCATAACTAGAAACATCCATAAAATCCATTTGCAAAGGTACATCCATTTCTCTAACCAAATCAGTTAAGAAAAATACTGCACCTTTTAGTGCACCGATAACTAACAAATCCTTGCCAGCATATTCTTTAGTCAATTCCTTGCCCAATCGTTTACACATCAATTTAATATCTTCTTCAGTAAACAATCTTCTATCAATAATACTAGAAATATTGTCGCAATTAGCCATTTCTTATCCCCATTCATTTAATCCTTTGACATAATGTGATTATAACATTTTATCAGTATTAATATCACATAAATTTGACAAAAAGGGCAATATTATTCGTTAATTGGCGTATCTTTAACTATTTTTTCAACTTCAAACCATCGCATAAAACCTTGTTCTATTGCCACCAATTTGAATTTAAAGCCTTCTAATTCAACAAATTCACCTGCATTCAAATCCGGATATTGCTCCATAAAATAACCACCCACGGTAATAATATCATTATCCTGAAATGCTTTTAATTTAGTATGGAAGTAACGTTCAAAATCATAAAGAGTAGTTTTTCCCGAAACACGAATAATACCTGTTTCATCTTTGACAATGTATTCATCAGCAACATCATCAATTTCATCCTTAATACTACCAAAAAGTTCTTCATAAATATCCTTGTCTGTGACGATACCTGACGTTCCTCCATATTCATCAACCACTAAAACAATTGGTGTATGCTTTTTGATTAACAATTTTAAAATATCTTGAATTTTCATAGATTCAGGTACAGTAATAATTGCTCTAATTAAACGACTAATTGGAACATCACTATCATCTATACTTTGCTTAACTAAATCATAAGAGTATACATAACCAACAACATCATCTTTGTCATTATCACGTACAACAGGAAAACGGCTATAACCTTCTTCCAAATACATATGTAATGCCTGCTTAACGTTATCTTTAACATCTAAAACTTCAACTCTAGTTCTATCGGTCATGATATCTTTAGCATCTTTATCATTAAGTTCAAATGCTCGCTCCATGTAAAGTAAGTCATCTTGATCAAGTGATCCACCAGTTACAGCCTTTTGAGATAAACGCAAAATTTCAGATTGCGAATAAACCTCTTTCTCTTCACCAGCAGTATGTAATCCCATTAATTTTAAAAATAAATCAGCAGAATGATTTAAAAGCCAAACGAATGGATACACGATTATATGAAACATAACTAACGGATTGACAATAGCCATTAAGCATTTAACTGGCATATCTATAGCAACATTTTTTGGTACTATCTCAGTAATAACAACTTCCAAATAAGTCAGCAAAATTACACCAACGGTTGCTCCTAAAATAGCATTAGTTTTTCCGCCAAACAAGTTAGCCATACCAAATAACTTAGTCAATCCTTTTTCAATAGTGCTTTGTCCAACCCAACCAAGAATGACTCCTACCAAAGTAGTACCCACCTGAGTAGTAGATAAATATTCATTAAGATTTTTTACCATATGCAAAGCACGGTGTAATTTCTTAATATTTCCTTGCTTATTAGCAATAAGATCCTCTAATTGACTAGAACGTGTTTGCACCAACGCAAACTCTGACACTACGAAAAAAATAGCTATCAAAAAAGCTATACCAATGACTATTAAATTAGCAGTTATACTAGTTATTGACACAAATTCTCACCTTTTTAATCAAATACATAAAATAGTAATCTATTATCATTTACATGAATCTGTTATCCAATGTCCAACCAATCCTGGTCGATCATAATTATTAATTACTTTTTGCGGTGCTTTAGTATTCCATAATTTGGCTGGTATTTCTAACTTATCTCTAAAATAATTTGGCAATTTTAAAAATCCAATTTTACTAAATCCAGCTGATCGCATATCAAATCGATAACCAGTCATATATGCAACATTACCATTTACTTTTCGACAAATATCTTTGCCAAACTTCAGTTTTTGATTGTGCATTTTTATATAAACATAGCCATCGTCTTTACCCAAGTATGTAATTGGTTCTTTTACTTGAGTAGCCTTATATACTGATTTTATGGCTAATGGTGTACTAGGATCAGAAATGTATCTAAGTGTATCAACGTCATCATAAGCATAATATCGTTTAGAAAATAATTGAAAACTATACGTTCTCGTCATTGCACTGACATAATGTGATTCCTTAAAATACTCTTTTGCACTTTGATTATGCACATAAACAACCGCTGCCAAGATAAGTCCTAAACAAACATTGATTATAAACAATGTAATAGTAATCTTATTTTTTATGCAACTAATTGGTAACAATCCTACAAAAATAAAACAAGCTCCAAAAGCCAAAAATATAGTTGGTGATATAAAATTATACCAATTATCAAAATAAGCCCACTGAGCAGGCGATACTAACAAATCTAACATTTTCTATTCTTTTTCCTTCTTTTGATCAATCTTACTACGTAATATTTTATCGTCCTTAACGGTATTAATAAATAAGTTAATCGTAACTATCAAGCCACCAACACATAAAATTATACATCCTACAGGATACAATACCTTAATATCATATAGAACATATTTTACCATTAACCAACATACTATTCCTATAATCATCAAAACAAGTCCTAGTAACATTCCCTTTTGTTTCATACAACATTACCACCTTAACAATAACATATAAATTATATGATATTTCTGTTTATACAAAAAAACAATTATATTCATTGATAATACCAAACAAAAAAGCCGGTAATTTTAATTTACCGACTTTTCGTTTAATAAGTTATATTATTTATCCTTTTTCTTTTTACGATCAACAATTCCTAACAATCCACTAAGCCCTATAATCAATAATCCTAAAACAGAATTTTCTTTTTCACCTGTTTGAGGTAGGCGTTTAGTAATTTTGGAATTAGTTTTCTTTTCAGTTGCGGATAAATCTTTTTGCTTATTGGCAGTTGATGATTCAGTTACTTCATTGTTTAAATCAGAAGTATTATTCATTAAATCGTTACCAATAGTATTGTTATTAGAAATATTATCTATT
>NZ_GG700812.1 GCF_000160875.1 Lactobacillus iners DSM 13335 | reverse complement strand
ATTTTAGGTTTAACAGTTGTATTTTCTATCAGTAGTGTTGCAAAAGTATGCCTAAATCCATGAATGTTATATGCTTTAAGTCTTTATTTAAAACGTAATTTGTATCAAGTTTAAACTTTTTAGCGTATTCTTCGTTAATTTCATGATCTTTTTCATAAACTTGATTGATCTACTGAGTAAGTTGGGACAATGATAACTAATTACCTCTAATGGTGTGAAAAATCTTGTCAGAAATAATTTTTGGTTCTGTTCGGTAATTTAATAATACTTGCCTTAAAGTAGGAGAAAGAGGTATTGTACGCTTTGATTGTTTAGTTTTTGGACTATCAACTATTAATCGATTGTCTAAACCATGAGATAACGTTTTATTTACTGATATTGTGTTATTAACTAAATCGATATCGTTTCACGTTAGTGCAACTATTAATGTTACTGTTGGTGACTTTAGTAAAAACGTATGGGCAAATGTTGATACACTAAAGGCTAATCTTGATGGATTGTTATCAACAGCAATCATTAGGGGAGATAATCCCAGAGAGCTAATCAAGTATTTAAAACCATTAGTAAAAGAAACTGTACTTAATAAGCGTTATGCTGCCGAAAGAATAGCAAGGACTGAATCAGCTAGAGTGCAGTATAAAGCTTAACTCGATTCATTAAAAACTAATGATTACAAATACTGCAAGTGGTATATAGAACCAGGAGCATGTAAAGCCTGCCGAGAGATTGCTATTTCAAATAGTGGTGGTAATCTTCTTGAAGGTATCTATGAAGTTGATGACTGCCCAGACATTCCAGTACATCCTAATTGCAGGTGTTCCATTGGAGCATGGTGGAAAGATGAAACAAGTTATAGCAAGTATGATAAGGTAATTACAGATGATGATATTCAAGCATTAAATAATTACATAAGTTCAGATTCCTATAGGATAAATGAAAAGTTGAGATTGAATATTTGGGATAATGACTTGCAAGAAAAAGTCCACAATTTAGATTCTGCTTTAAGTAAAATGCCAATATATGATGGCAAGGAACCATTGCAAAGAGATTTATTTTTTATGGATTATGAAAAAATGGATAAATTTATTAAAGAACTTTCAAAAGGT